>NZ_MCAS01000069.1 GCF_003610895.1 Paraburkholderia fungorum | reverse complement strand
GCAGACCCATCCGCGACGCACGTAGTGCGGAGTGGGAGCGGATGAGCCCTTTTATATGGACGCCTCCCATTTGCCAAGGAATCGTGTGTGTTGGTGGACAGGAAGGCTGCGGTTTTATACATGGCCTCGTCCCGTTTGCCAAATGGTCTGATCTACTGCAGGCAGGTGCTGGATTGCATATATACGTTCGGCCTGTTTGTGGCACACATGTGCCTGGCCCCAATGGATTTCGCCCGGCGACTCCTTCATATATCCTCGGCTTCGTGAGCCCTAAGACCGCGCAGGTTTTGTCGCCGACGGTCCAACCTGTTTGCCATTGAATCAGATCATTTGTGCAATCGATGGAGGGGTAAGGTTATTGCAGCCGTGCTGTCATCGTCCTGATCATACTGGGGGCTCGTATTCACGCCCTCGCGCCAGCAACACCCAGATTGTGCGGGCTATCTTGTTGGCGAGCGCCACAACGGCGACGTTCGTTCCCCGTCTCGCTTGGACCGCGAGTATCCATCGCGAGAGCGCATCGCTTCGTTTCACTGCCTGCTGAACAACTGACCTGGCGCCGTGAACCAGAAGCATTCGCAGGTATCCGTTTCCCCGCTTCGTGATTCCGAACAGACGTTGCTTGCCGCCTGACGAGTGTTGCCGTGGCGTCAGACCGAGCCACGCTGCAAACTGTCGCCCGTTTGCGAACTCAGTCGCGCTGCCTGCCGCGGCGATGACGGCGGTTGCGATCATCGGCCCGACGCCGCGGATCTTCTCAAGCCGCTGGCTGAGTGCGGATGCCTTGTGTGCTTGACGGATGAGGTCGTCGTAGCGCGCGATCTGTGTATCCAGAAGCGTGAGTCGCTCATACATGTCGTGCATCATCGACCGGGTAAGCGCGGTGAGCTCGTTATCTGGATCATCGAGAATTGCCGGCAACTGTTGCCGTACTTTCAGCGGCGTCTGCGCTATCACCACGCCGTATTCAGCCAGCAGGCCTCGTATCTGGTTGATCTGCGCGATACGGTCCCGCATCAGCAGGCTGCGGATGCGATGCATGGACTGAATATCCTGCTGTTCAACGCTATTGATAGCGACATAGCGCATCGTCGGACGTGACGCCGCCTCGGTGATCGCCTCTGCATCGTTGCGATCGTTCTTTTGGGATTTGACGAAGGGTTTGACGAACCGCGGAGCAATGATCTGTACGTGATGTCCCATTGCAGCGAACTTGCGGGCCCAGTAGTGCGCTCCACCGCAAGCCTCCATCACAATGCGGCAGCAAGGTATATCGAGAACTGCTTGTAACAGCCTGGTGCGGCTGACCCGTCGACTCAGCACCGGCCGACCACGCTCGTCAACGCCGTGCAGTTGGAAGATGTTTTTTGCAAGATCGATACTCAGCAACGTGACACTCATGACGGCCTCCGTTCATTTACGGATCACAGTTCCTCAATACTGCCACGCCCTCCGATGGACACCCTTTTATGTGCTCCTCCAGCAGAGGTGGGACGAGGCCATTCCACTATATCCGGCCTTGTTGCAGGATGAACCCGCTGGCCTCGATGGAATCCGCTGGCTCACGCCTCATTTGTCACACGGGCTGTTAGCCCGCAAAGGGCTTCAGGTTTGGTGAGTCCCGGTCTGACCTGTATGCCATCACACTCAATTACCTTGCGCAACCTTTGACGTACTCCTCTTTGCAAAATCGTTCTGTTCAGACTTCGCTGCGTTCACACCGGCCGAACACTGACATGAGCTTTCTCGTACTTCAGGTCATGTGCCAGCAATGCCCAGATCGTTCGCGCCAGCTTGTTAGCCAGTGCGACGGTCACCACGTTGTTCGGGCGGCGCCTGCGCAACTGCTCGATCCATGGCCCCGGCTCTTTGGTGCGCGCAAGCACCGATCGGGCACCGTGTATCAGCAGCGTGCGCAGATACACATCCCCACGTTTGCTGATCCCATGTAACCGGAGCTTGCCACCGGTGCCGCTCTGTCGGGGCACCAACCCCAGCCAGGCCGCAAACTCACGGCCCGAACTGAATGTCTTCGGGTCTCCCATCGTCGCCACCGCGGCGGTCGCCGTCAGCAACCCGACGCCTGGAATCTGCGCGATCTGCATGCAGGCGCGCTCGGCCTTCATCCACTCCGAGAGCCGGCGCTCGATCTGCGCAATCTGCTCATCGAGCACGTTAAGCCGCTGCCACTGTTCACGCAGCGTATCCACCAACATCGCCGGCAAACGCTCGCTCAGGCGCGCCAGCACACCGTCCATCGCCCGGTTCAGTGCGGCGCGGCCCACCGCCATCACTTCACCGTATTCCGTCAGCAGTCCGCGCAGACCGTTGATCTGCATCGTGCGGAACTTGATCAACTGCTCGCGCATCCTGTGCAGGGCCAGCACTGCCTGCTGCGTTTCGGTCTTGACCGCCACCGACCTCACGGCCGGTTGCTGTACCGCAGTCCAGATCGCCCGGGCATCGGCCACGTCGTTCTTGTTGCCGCTCACGAATGCCTTGACCGCCTTGCCGGGCATCAACCTGACCTGATGTCCCATCTCGCCCAGACGACGCGCCCAGTGCTGGGCTCCGCCGCACGCTTCCATGCCGATGAGGCAGGGCGCGCGATTTGCGAAATGCTCCAGAAACGCGGCGCGCCGGATCTGCCGGCTGATGACCTCACCAGTTTCCGGCTCAACCCAATGCACCTGGAAAACCTGCTTTGCAATATCCACACCGACCGGAGTAAAGTTCATTTGGGTTCTCCTTCCTCAAGTGGTTCGTTGTCCAACTTCCACTCTGGCACATCTGATGCCGTCGGTTGCGAGAACCCACCCCACCTTTACCCGCACCCAACGGCCAGTGATCAGCAGCCCTCAGGGGGGAGGCGTCCATTCCATTTGTCACTCGCGCGGAGTGTGCGGGGGCACGGATTCCAGATGCACCACTACCGTGGCTGCGCGGGGGACCCGCTTAAGAATTAGCGGTTTGAGCCGCTTTCTTTTGCCTATCTTTTCTTTGCGGCAGGCAAAGAAAAGTAGGTGCCGCCCCGCACAGGGGCAACACTAATAAACCACTAACAAAGCAAGGAAAGGCCAAAAAGCCAGATCAAGGAAAGGCCAACACCACAAAACCACAAACAATACGGATAGCTAACAATTAGAGAAAAAGCCAAAGAAGCCACAGAAAGAAAAATGCAGAAGCAGTAAGAACAACGAAATACCACCCCCACAAGCACACAGAAAAAAGCGCCACAAAGGCAAAAAACCACCAAACCCCATCGCCGCAGGCAAGCACCCCAACCCAAAGCCCTCGGCAAGCAAAAATCCCATTATATGAATCCAACACTCACATATTGGAGCTTTCTCAAAAACCGCCCTACAATCCAGCCAACACGCACCTTGAGCCAGAAAAAACCGGCCTCAACGAGCGACAGCAAGAAAAAACCGGAGACAAGCCAAACCATGCCAAAGCCCCAAAGGCAGCACCCACACGCCCGCGCCACCGGCAACATGCCCTGCGCCGCGAGCAAAACTGTGTGCAAAGCAGGCCAGCGCTCCGGCCCCGCGCTGTAAGCGCAAAAAACCATCGAAAAGCCAATCGCCATGAACAAAGCGATGCCCACTCACGCCGCGAACGCGTCCGAAGCCGAACTGGCACCGTCAGCCGCTCGCGCGACCAGCGCCGCGCCGCAGCAAGCGCATGCCGCCAAAGCCCCGCGCGTTAGCGCGCAGCCCACCGCGACCGACGAAATCGCGTTGCCGAGCACGCTGCTCGACATCACGCCGCAACAAGCCGGCACGCAAACGCTGTTGCGCGGCCTGGCGATTCTGGAAGCCGCCGCCGCCGGTGTGCGCGACCTGCGCACCTTCGGCGCGGCGCTCGGCACGACGCGCAGTACCACGCACCGGCTGGTGAGCAGCCTCGTGCAGGCGCGCTATCTGCGGCAAGTGCAAGGCGGCTATCTGCTCGGCCCGAAGCTGATCGAACTCGGCACCATCGCGCTCGAACAGATGCCGCTCACCGCAGTCGCACGTCCGCATCTCGAATCGCTCGCTGAACAGACACTCGACACGATCCACCTCGGCGTGCGCGACGGCGACGACGTGCTGTACATCGACAAGATTCCCGGCACCCGCGGCCTGGAAATGCGCTCGCGCGTCGGCCACCGGATGCCGCTGGCGTCGACGGGGATCGGCAAAGCCATGATGCTCGACCTCACGCCGGAAGTCTGGCAATCGCTTTTCGAGGCCTCGCGGCGCGCGCTCGCCGGCGTCAGCTTCAAGCCGGATAACCGTCCCGACGCGCAGACCTTTATGCAGCGCATGACCAACTACGCCGCCGGCGGTTACACGTTCGACCTCGAAGAAAACGAAGCGTCGATCCGTTGCGTAGCAGCACCGGTGCGCGATGCGTCGGGCGCCGTGGTGGCGGCGCTGTCGGTGGCGAGCACGATTCCGTATATGTCGCTCGAACGCATGGATGAGTTGATTCCGGTCGTGCAGCGCGAAGCGCGCGCAATCTCGGAAGAACTCGGCTGGCGTGCCCCGCAACCGGCAACCCGCAGGATCAAACGATGAAGCAAGCGGGTTCTCAAACGCAGGCGGTCATTCCGGCAAGCAACGCCGACGCTGCGGCCACCGACGCCAGACTTCAGCACGCAGCGCTCATCGCGCTCGACTGGGGTACGACGTCGCTGCGCGCGTATCTGTACGACGCGGCCGGCGAGGTGCTGGCGACGCGGGCCTCCACGGCCGGCATCATGAATCTGCCGCACAGCGCCGAACAAGGCGGCTTCGACGCCGCCTTCGACGCCGCATGCGGCGCGTGGCTCAAGCAGGCACCTGGCGTGCCGGTGATCGCGGCGGGCATGGTCGGCAGCGCGCAAGGCTGGGTCGAAGCACCGTATGTCGACGCGCCGGCCAATGCCGATGCGCTGGTGGCCGGCATCGTGCGCGTCAAAGCCGCGGGCGGTGTGACGCTGCACATCGTGCCGGGCGTCCTGCAGCGCGGCGATCTGCCGAATGTGATGCGCGGCGAAGAGACCCAGATTTTCGGGGCACTCGGTCAGGACACGGCCGCCGTGGACAGCAGCAAGCGCGCGCTGATCGGTTTGCCTGGCACCCACGCGAAATGGGTCGTCGTGCAGGCAGGCCGCATCGAACGTTTTCATACCTTCATGACCGGTGAGGTGTTCGCCGCGTTGCGCGAGCACACTATCCTCGGCCGCACGATGGACACGCCGGATCGTCCGGATAACGAAGCATTCCTGCGTGGCGTGAAGATCGCCCGCGACAAAGGTCAGGCGGGTCTGCTGGCTACCGTATTCAGCGCTCGCACGCTTGGGCTCACCGGACAACTTTCGCGCGAGCAGCAGCCGGACTATCTGTCGGGCCTGCTGATCGGGCACGAACTGGCCGGCCTCGAAGCCGTGCTTATGCAGCAGCAAAACTCGCTTGCAGGGCAGCACTTGCGCCTGATCGGCAACGAAGCGCTATGTGAGCGCTATCGCGCAGCCCTTGCGCAATTCGGCTGCACTCACGCGGAGCTGGTGAAACATGCCACCGAGCGCGGCTTGTGGCGCGTCGCCACCCAGGCGGGGCTCGTCAATCCCACGCCTCAAGCGGCGTACGCCGGCTAACCGGTGGCGCCGCCGCTCACGAAACAAGGAACCGACATGCAACCTCACATCAATCTGCCCGCTCCGTACATGCCGCACGCGGGTCTGATCGCGGCGTTCGAGGTCTGTCCGCTGATCGCGATCATGCGTGGCGTGACGCCCGCGGATGCCGCCGAACACGGTCAGGCCCTGTACGAAGCCGGTTTTCGCATCGTCGAAGTGCCGTTGAATTCGCCGCAACCGTTCGACAGCATCGCGGCGATCCGCAAGGCGTTGCCGGCCGATGCGATCGTCGGTGCCGGCACCGTGCTGCATCCGAGTTTCGTCAACGACGTGAAGTCCGCCGGCGGCGAATTGATCGTGATGCCGCATAGCGATCCGGAGGTCGTCGGCGCCGCGAAAGCGCAAGGCATGGCATGTGCGCCGGGCGTGGCGACGCCAAACGAAGCTTTCATCGCGCTGAAGAACGGCGCGGACGTGTTGAAGATGTTCCCCGCAGAACAACTCGGCTGCCAGGTCGTGAAGGCGTGGCGCGCGGTGATCGCGGCGGAGGTGCCGCTGGTGCCGGTTGGTGGGATCACGCCGGACAACATGGGCCCGTTCCTGAGCGTCGGCGCGAATGGCTTTGGCCTCGGCTCGGCGCTGTACAAGCCCGGTCAGAGCGTAGCCGTGACCGCCTCGCACGCGAAGGCGTTCATCAACGGGTTGCGCATTGCCCGGGCAGGCGCGAAGAAATGAAGCGGCTCGCCAACAAAGTCGCGTTGATCACCGGCGCCGGCCGCGGCATCGGTGCCGCGATCGCGCTCGCGTTTGCACGCGAGGGCGCGGCGGTCGTGCTGGCGGAGTTGGACATCGAAATGGCCGAGCGGACAGCGCGCGAAATCCGTGCCGCGATCAGTGCAAGTGACACCGGCGCAGCGAACAGCGCGAACGAAGCAAAAGTGCTCGCAGTGCAGACCGACGTGACGCAATCAGCCTCGGTTCAGCACGCGGCAAGCGAGGCCGAACGCGCGTTCGGCGCGCTCGACGTGCTGGTCAACAACGCCGGCATCAACGTGTTCTGCGATCCGCTGACGATGACCGATGACGACTGGCGCCGCTGCTTCGCGGTCGATCTCGACGGCGTATGGAATGGGTGTCGCGCGGTGTTGCCGGGCATGGTCGAACGTGGCGCGGGCAGCATCGTGAATATCGCGTCGACGCATGCGTTCAAGATCATTCCGGGATGCTTTCCGTACCCGGTCGCGAAGCACGGCGTAATCGGTTTGACGCGCGCGCTCGGCATTGAGTACGCGCCGCGCAATGTAAGAGTCAACGCGATTGCGCCGGGGTACATCGAGACGCAATTGACGCACGACTGGTGGAACGAACAAGCCGATCCGGTCGCCGCCAGACAGGCGACGCTGGATCTGCAGCCGATGAAGCGCATCGGCCGCCCGGAAGAGGTGGCGATGACAGCGGTGTTTCTCGCCTCGGACGAAGCGCCGTTCATCAACGCCACCTGCATCACCGTGGATGGCGGCCGCTCGGTGCTCTATCACGACTGAAACGACTGAACGCAGCGGAACAGTACGCGGCAGTAAGCAGGAAGCGCAGCAGGAAAAGAGGCAGGGGAAAGCAGCAAACCAGCAGCAAACAAAGCAGCAAGAACAGGCAAGAACAGCGAAGAACCAAGCAGCAACGTTTCACCGGACGACGCGCTGGCCGCGTGTGTCACAACCGGTACAAGAAGACGCGGCCGATACCTTCTCGTTATCAATTAGTCAGGAGACACGCATTATGAAACGAAGAATTTTCCTCACGCTGGCAGCAGCGGCGACGGGTGTGCTCTTCAACGCGCCGGTCGCGCAGGCCGCCGATCCGGTCAAGATCGGCTTCCTCGTGAAGCAGCCGGAAGAACCGTGGTTCCAGGACGAATGGAAGTTCGCCGAAATCGCCGCCAAGGAAAAGGGCTTCACGCTGGTGAAGATCGGTGCGCCGTCGGGCGAGAAGGTGATGAGCGCCATCGACAACCTGGCGGCTCAGAAAGCGCAAGGCTTTGTGATCTGCACGCCTGACGTCAAGCTCGGACCGGGCATCGTCGCGAAGGCGAAGGCTGATGGCCTGAAGATGATGACGGTCGACGACCGCCTCGTCGACGGCGCGGGCAAGCCGATCGCAGCGGTGCCGCATATGGGCATCTCAGCGTACAACATCGGCAAGCAGGTGGGCGATGGCCTCGCTGCGGAAATCAAGAAGCGCGGCTGGGACATGAAAGACGTGGGCGCGATCGACGTGACCTACAACCAGTTGCCCACCGCGGTTGACCGCACCACCGGCGCAACCGACGCGCTCGTCGCCGCCGGCTTCCCGAAGGCCAACGTCATTGCCGCGCCGCAAGCGAAGACGGACACGGAAAACGCGTTCAACGCTGCCAACATCGCGCTGACGAAGAACCCGCAGTTCAAGCACTGGGTGGCTTACGCGCTGAACGACGAAGGCGTGCTCGGCGCGGTGCGCGCTGCGGAAGGCCGCGGTTTCAAGGCGGACAACATGATCGGCATCGGCATCGGCGGTTCGGACTCGGCATTGAACGAGTTCAAGAAGCCGTCGCCGACCGGCTTCTACGGCACGGTCATCATCAGCCCGAAGCGTCACGGCGAAGAAACCTCGACGCTGATGTACGACTGGATCACGCAAGGCAAGGAACCGCCGATGCTCACGCTGACGACCGGCATGCTGGCCACGCGTGACAACGTCGCGGATGTGCGTCAGAAGATGGGCCTCGCGGCAAATTAAGCGGCTTGATTCAGCACGCGATGACATGAAGTGAACTGCCGGTGCGTCGTTTCTCCAAGGATTGGGCGCATCGGCAGCCATCACCGACAGTAATAAAAGATGAGTAGTTGAGACAAACCACGCCTGGTGCCCGCGCGGCGCCCAAAGAAGCGTGGTTCACACGAAGCAGCAACTAACTTGCATGGGACCAGAGCAACCGTTAAGGCGCTAACTCTGGTCGACAACTTTGTTTGGGACGGGAGTGAGCCCTGAAGCGCCAACTCCCGTCGACATAGGAGGCGAAGTGTCAGCGACGCTACGTTTTGACAATATCGGCAAAGTCTTTCCAGGCGTGCGCGCGCTCGACGGTGTGTCCTTCGACGTCAACGTCGGCCAGGTGCACGGCCTGATGGGCGAAAACGGCGCAGGGAAGTCGACCCTGCTGAAGATTCTCGGCGGTGAGTATCAGCCCGACTCCGGCCGCGTGATGATCGACGGCAATGAGGTGCGCTTTACGAGCGCAGCGGCGTCGATCGCGTCGGGGATCGCGGTGATTCACCAGGAACTGCAATACGTGCCCGATCTGACGGTCGCGGAAAACCTGCTGCTGGGGCAGCTGCCGAACTCGCTCGGCTGGGTCAACAAGCGCGAAGCCAAGCGCTTCGTGCGCGAACGCCTTGAAGCAATGGGCGTGGCGCTCGATCCGAACGCGAAGCTGAGAAAGCTCTCGATCGCGCAACGGCAAATGGTCGAAATCTGCAAGGCGCTGCTGCGCAACGCGCGGGTGATCGCACTGGATGAACCGACCAGCTCGCTGTCGCATCGCGAGACCGAAGTGCTGTTCAAGCTGGTACGAGATCTGCGCGCCGACAACCGCGCGATGATCTACATCTCGCACCGCATGGACGAGATTTACGAGCTTTGCGACGCCTGCACGATTTTCCGCGACGGCCGCAAGATCGCCTCGCATCCGACGCTTGAAGGCGTGTCGCGCGACACTATCGTGAGCGAAATGGTTGGACGTGAAATCGCCGACATCTATAACTATTCGGCACGTCCGTTAGGCGAGGTGCGCTTCGCGGCGAAAGCGATCGAAGGCCACGCGCTTGCGCAACCGGCCAGCTTCGAAGTGCGGCGCGGCGAGATTGTCGGCTTCTTCGGCCTGGTGGGTGCGGGCCGCAGCGAGTTGATGCATCTGGTGTACGGCGCCGATCACAAGAAGGGCGGCGAAATCGTACTCGACGGCAAGCCGATCAAGGTGCGCAGCGCGGGTGAGGCGATCCAGCACGGCATCGTGCTGTGCCCGGAAGACCGTAAGGAAGAGGGCATCGTCGCGATGGCGACTGTGTCGGAGAACATCAATATCAGTTGCCGCCGTCACTACCTGCGTGCGGGGATCTTCCTCGACCGCAAGAAGGAAGCGGAAACCGCCGACCGTTTTATCAAGCTGCTGAAGATCAAGACGCCGAGCCGCCGGCAGAAGATTCGCTTCCTGTCGGGCGGCAACCAGCAGAAGGCGATTCTGTCGCGCTGGCTGGCCGAGCCCGATCTGAAAGTGGTGATTCTCGACGAACCGACGCGCGGAATTGACGTCGGCGCGAAGCATGAGATCTATAACGTGATTTATCAGCTTGCCGAACGCGGCTGCGCGATCGTGATGATTTCGTCTGAACTACCGGAAGTGCTCGGCGTGTCCGACCGGATCGTCGTGATGCGCCAGGGCCGGATTTCCGGCGAACTGTCGCGCAAGGAAGCAACGGAACAAACGGTATTGGGCCTCGCGTTGCCGCAAAGCTCGACCGCCCTGCCCGGAACCGCAGCCAACGAGCAAGCGGCCTGAACATCATTTGGACGAAAGTCCGGCAACCCGTGGGGAACGGGAGGAGTCTTCAAAATGCAAGCCAGAGAAAACCTCGCGCAACAGGCCGCCAAAGGCGCGGCCGAGGCGCTGATTCCGCAGTCGAACGACAAGGCGAAATGGTGGCAGCAGATCACCGAGTACAGCCTGATCCTGATCTTCGTCGTGATGTTCATCACGATGTCGCTGACGGTCGATCACTTCTTCTCGATCGAGAACATGCTCGGTCTCGCGCTGTCGATCTCGCAGATCGGGATGGTCGCGTGCACGATGATGTTCTGCCTCGCCTCGCGCGATTTCGACTTGTCGGTAGGCTCGACGGTCGCATTCGCGGGGGTGCTGTGCGCGATGGTCCTGAACGCGACCGGTAACACGTTTATCGCGATCATCGCCGCGGTGGCGGCAGGTGCTGTGATCGGTTTCGTCAACGGCGCGGTGATCGCGTATCTGCGCATCAACGCGCTGATCACGACGCTCGCGACGATGGAAATCGTCCGCGGTCTCGGCTTTATCGTCTCGCACGGGCAAGCCGTGGGCGTGTCCTCGGATACCTTCATCGCGCTGGGCGGCCTGAGCTTTTTCGGCGTGTCGCTGCCGATCTGGGTCACGCTGCTGTGCTTCATCGTGTTCGGCGTGATGCTCAATCAGACCGTGTACGGCCGCAATACGCTCGCCATCGGCGGCAACCCGGAAGCCTCGCGTCTGGCCGGTATCAACGTTGAACGCACGCGCGTTTATATCTTCCTGATTCAGGGCGCCGTCACCGCGCTGGCCGGTGTGATTCTGGCTTCGCGGATTACGTCGGGTCAGCCGAATGCGGCGGAAGGTTTCGAGTTGAACGTGATTTCGGCTTGCGTGCTGGGTGGCGTATCGCTGCTCGGCGGCCGCGCGACGATCTCCGGCGTCGTGATCGGCGTGCTGATCATGGGCACGGTCGAGAACGTGATGAACCTGATGAACATCGACGCGTTCTATCAGTACCTCGTGCGCGGCGCGATTCTGCTTGCCGCCGTGCTGCTCGACCAGTTGAAGAACCGCGGCTCGCGCGACTGAGGCGGGGTTCAACCCACACTCAACCCGCACTTAACCCGCACTTAACCCGCGACTCACTTACTTTGTTCTAAAAGGAATCGAACGATGTCGTCTCCGGCCAATGCAAACGACCGCCTCGCGGACAACGCGTTTGCCCGCTATCCGAGTCTCGTCGACCGAACCGTGTTGATTACGGGCGGCGCGACCGGTATCGGCGCATCGTTCGTCGAGCATTTCGCGGCGCAGGGCGCACGCGTCGCGTTTTTCGATATCGATGCGGGCGCGGGTGAAGCGCTCGCCGATGAACTCGGCGATTCGAAACACAAACCGCTGTTTTTGCCGTGCGATCTGACCGACGTCGACGCGCTGCAAAAAGCCATCGCCGACGTGCGCGCCGCACTCGGTCCGATTCAGGTGCTGGTGAACAACGCGGCAAACGACAAACGCCACAGCATCGGCGACGTGACGCGCGAATCTTTCGACGCCGGCATCGCGGTAAATATCCGGCATCAGTTTTTCGCCGCGCAAGCGGTGATGGACGACATGAAAGCCGCCAACAGCGGCTCGATCATCAACCTCGGCTCGATCAGCTGGATGTTGAAGAACGGCGGCTATCCGGTGTACGTCATGTCGAAATCGGCGGTGCAGGGTTTGACGCGCGGCCTCGCGCGCGACCTCGGTCACTTCAACATCCGCGTCAATACGCTGGTGCCGGGCTGGGTGATGACGGAAAAGCAGAAGCGTTTGTGGCTCGATGACGCGGGCCGCCGCTCGATCAAGGAAGGCCAGTGCATCGACGCTGAACTGCAACCTGCCGATCTCGCCCGCATGGCGCTGTTCCTCGCCGCCGACGACAGCAGGATGATCACCGCGCAGGATCTGATCGTCGATGGAGGCTGGGCGTGAATGCCGCTCAGTCAGGGTCTGGCGCGGCGCTGCTGCTCGACACGCAATGCACGCTCGGCGAAGGCGCGACGTGGTGCGCGAAAACAGGCCGCTTTTACTGGACCGATATCGAAGGCGCGCAACTGTGGCGCTATGACCCGAGCGACGGCCAAAGCATGTTCTGGCGCATGCCCGAGCGTCTCGCCACGTTCGCGTTGTGCGCCGACCCGCGCTACCTGCTGCTCGGATTGGCGACGCATCTGGCGTTCTTCGATCTGGCAACCGGTGAGACGCAGCGCATCGTCGACGTCGAACCGGGCCTGAACACGCGCGTGAACGACGGCCGCTGCGACCGTCAGGGCCGTTTCGTATTCGGCACGAAAGACGAAGGCTCGCCGCTGCAGGCAGTCGGCGGGTTTTATCGGTTGAATCATGATCTGTCGCTGGAGCGTTTGCCGCTGCCCGCACCGGCAATCTCGAACAGCATCGCGTTCAGCCCTGACGGCGCGACGATGTACTACTGCGATTCGCCGACCCGTGAAATCCGCGTCTGCGACTATCGCGCGGACGGTAGCATCGGCAACGACCGCGTGTTCACAAAACTGACTGATGCGACTGGCGAGCCCGACGGCTCGACCATCGATCGCGACGGCGGTTTGTGGAACGCGCAATGGGGCGGCGGCCGAGTGGTGCGATATGGTCCCGACGGAGTGGAAACCGGGCGCGTCGATGTGCCCACCGCGCAGCCGAGCTGCGTCGCGCTCGGCGGTTCCCCGAACGGACTTCCTGCCGGGATCGCGCAACTGGACACGCTGTACATCACAAGTGCCCGCATCGGTCTCGACGCGGCCGCGCTCGCGAGCGATCCGCACGCGGGCGGCGTATTTATCGCAACGCCCGGGCGACTGGGTTTGCCGGAACCGCTGTTCCAGGGCTCGCCCGCCTAGCGCGAATTGACGCAGCCCTGGTGTCGAGGCTGCGGCGGACGGGAGTCGAGCCATGATTGAGAAAGTGTGTCAGGAGTCGATGTCGCAAAACCAGTGGCAGCAAATCGGCAGCACGCCGTTCGGACCCAGAGGCGACCGGTTCAAAAAATCGCCCAACAGCACCCGTCAGCAATGACGGCAATGTCCCACGCCTCTCGATGGAGCCAGATATGACTGTTGCGAATCCTGTTTCCGCCTCTTCCCAGAGCCGGCGCGCGCGACTCAACGCGGCGGCCAATCCGGTGCATCCGGGTCCCAGCACGTCGGCGGTGGCGGTTGGTGAGACGAGCGGCGGCGAGCTCGCCTGCATCACGCTTGCCAACGCGCATTTGCGCCTCGACGTCGCGCCGACGCTCGGCGGCGGCGTCACCCGTTTCGATTGGCGCAACGACGGCGCGCTCACGCCGATTTTCCGGCGCTGCCGCCATGTCGCGGCCGATACCCCGCCGAACGAGCTGGCCTGCTATCCGCTGCTGCCCTATTCGAACCGGATCGGCGGCGGTCATTTCAATGTGGCGGGGCGGCGTATCGACGTGCCGCAAAATCGCACCGACGAACCCTTGCCGATTCATGGCGACGGTTGGCTCTCCGCCTGGCAGGTCGCGGAATCGGACCGTGAGAATGTCCGTCTGACGCTCGATCGCCCTGACGGCAAGCCGTACGCATTTCGCGCCACGCAAACCTATTCGCTGGACGGTCCCACGCTCGTCATCACGCTGGAAATCGAGAACGCCGGTCGCGACGCGTTGCCGTTCGGGTTGGGCGTGCATCCGTTTTTCGTCCGCGACGCGGACACTGAACTCTCGGCGGCGGCCGGCGGCCTGTGGCTCTCCGGCGGCGACTGGCTGCCGGTGCGTCACGTGCCGGCGCCGCCCGCGTGGCAATTCGGGGTGGCGTATCCGTTGCCGGAAGCCATCGTCAATCACGCCTTCACGGGTTGGAGCGGGCAGGCGGCGGTGGTGTGGCCGAAGCGGCGTCTGTCGCTGAATATTTCCGCCGACACCGACTACTACGTGCTCTACACGCCTCCGGGCGAAGCGTTCTTCTGCTTCGAGCCGGTCGACCATCCGATCAACGCGATGAATCTGGCGGGCGGCGCGTGCGAAAACGGCATGACGATGCTAAAACGCGGCGAGCGCCTGACGCGCACGTTCCGCTTCAGCGTCGAACGCACGGGTTTGCGCTCGATGCCGGGTGCGCGTGGGTCGCGGCGGCAGTAGCCGGGGAGCGGGGCGCAGCGACACGGCCTTGGCCCAGCCCGGTGTGACGTGTGGCCGCGGCCTGCCGCGCAGGACGGGTAAAATACGCGCCACTTCCGTCATCGGCTCGCCGCGAGAACCACTATGTCCAATTTCATCCAGACACTCAACGACGCCTGGCAGCGCACGAACTCGCTGCTGTGCGTCGGCCTCGATCCTGAGCCCAGCAAATTCCCCGGCGCGCTCGCGGGCCGTCCCGAGGCGATTTTCGACTTCTGCCGCACCATCGTCGATGCAACCGCGCCGTATGCGTCGTCGTTCAAGCCGCAGATCGCGTACTTCGCCGCGCATCGCGCGGAAGACCAGCTCGAGCAGCTGATCGAGCACATTCATGCGAACCACCCGGGCTTGCCGGTGATTCTGGACGCGAAGCGCGGCGATATCGGCAGCACCGCCGAACAGTACGCGCGCGAGGCATTCGAGCGCTATCAGGCGGATGCCGTGACGGTCAATCCGTACATGGGGTTCGACTCGATCGAGCCGTACCTGGAGCACGCGGGCAAGGGCGTGATCGTGTTGTGCCGGACCTCGAATGCGGGCGGTTCGGACCTGCAGTTTCTGGAGACGGGCGGGCGTCCGCTGTATCAGGTCGTCGCGCAGCTGGCGGCGGACAAGTGGAACGCGAGCGGCCAGCTGGGCCTCGTGGTCGGCGCGACTTTTCCGAAAGAGATCGAGGTGGTGCGCGGAATCGTCGGCGATATGCCGCTGCTGATTCCGGGTATCGGCGCGCAAGGCGGCGATGTTCAGGCGACGGTCAACGCCGGCCGCACAGCAAACGGCACGGGCATGCTGATCAACTCGTCGCGGGCGATTATTTACGCCGGCAAGGACGACGATTTCGCCGAAGCCGCAGCGAAAGCCGCGATGGAAACGCGTGACCGGATCAACGCGTTCCGGTGAATCTGTCCGTGAAGCGGTTTTTGCTTCTCCTCAGACAGCCTGAGCGGCTGGCCCCAGCCGCTCGATAAACGCCGCATGCTGCGGATGTTGCGCCTTCAGCGCGTCAACATCCGCCAGCTCGAATTCGCTGAATTCAAACCCCGGCGCAACCGTGCAGCCCACCAGCGCGAACGTCGCCGGGTCCGAGCACTGCGCGGCAAACCACAGACCCGCGGGCACCACCGCCTGAAATACGGCATCCGGATGCGTTAGCGTATTGCCCAGCTTGTGCGTCGTCAGCGAGCCCGCTTCGTCGAGTACGTAGACGTTCAATGGCTCGCCGGCATAAAAATGCCAAACCTCGTCGGACTTGATCCGGTGCCATGCCGAATGCGCGCCGTCACAAAGCAGGTAGTAGATCGCGGTGGACGCCGAGCGCGTTTGCGTTGAACCGTCATCGCGGCGGACAGATTCCGTGGACCGATACGTCTCGCTGAAAAAACCGCCTTCGGGATGCGGTTTCAGATCGAAGCGTCGGATCAACGCCTCTTTGGCTGCAGATGAAACAGGTGTGTCAGGCATCGTAGGCGGCGCCTCGGGTTGTGAACCGGATGTTAACGTTCGCGTTTAATGTTCGCGCTCGTCGAGCAGGGCCAGCACGCCGCGTAGCGCGTGCGCGGCGGCCTGCACGCGGATTTTCTCGCGGTCGCCCTTGAAGACCTTGGTTTCCACCGACGTATGCAGCCGATTGCTCCAGCCGAACGACACCATGCCCACCGGTTTGGTCTCGGTGCCGCCGCCCGGGCCGGCGACGCCGGTAATCGATAGCGACACCTGCGCGCGGCTGTTGCGCAGCGCGCCCTCGGCCATGGCACGCGCCACCTGCTCGCTGACCGCGCCGTGCTTTTCGATCAGCTCGGCCGGTACGCCGATCATTTCGGACTTCGCCTGATTCGAATACGTCACGAAACCGCGCTCGAACCAGCCGCTGCTGCCGGAAATATCGGTGATTGCGGTTGCCACCATGCCGCCCGTGCAGGACTCGGCGGTGACGAGCATCAGGCGCTCGTCACGCAGACGGTTGCTCACGCGAATCGCGAGCTGGTGAACCACGGAATCGGTAGGCATGGCGTCAATCCGGAAAACGAGGAACTGCTGCGAGGGGTGGCCGGCGGGCTGCCGCCGGCCGGCACCGGCCAATCGGCAACGGTTAAACCGACATGCGCCAGAGCGCAATCACGAGCAGCGTGAAAAACGCGGCGACCAGGTCATCGAACATGATGCCAAAGCCACCTTTCAGTCGGCGGTCGAAATAGCCGATGGGCGGCGGTTTCACCATGTCGAAAAAACGGAACACGATGAACGCGACGAACTGCCCGGTCAGCGTGACCGGCGTGACCATCAGCAGCACCAGCCAGAACGCGACGATTTCGTCCCACACGACCGGCGACGGGTCGTCGGTGCCGAGCTTCTTCGCGGTAAAGCCGCAAATCGCAATGCCGCCGAGAAAACCGGCGACGATCAGCACGCCCCACTCGATCACGGTCAGGTAACGGCTCAGGACGGCGAACGATGCCCAGGCGAACAGTGTGCCGACCGTGCCCGGCGCAACCGGCGACAAGCCGCTGCCAAAACCCAGCGACAGAATGTGCAGCGGATGCGACAGCATGAAGCGCGCGGTGGCGCGGCGCGGCTGAGGGCGCGGCGCGCGCGGGCCGGACGCGTTGGGCGGCGGATTGCCGATGACGTTGTCAGCGGGCACCAGCGGGGGATCAGTCTGCATGGAAGTGGTCGAAGCCTTGCAACGTCAGAGTGAGCGGCGCGCCGGCGGCATTGCGCCAGCCGATCGCCGGGCGGTCGGCCGCCGATTGAAGAGCGCTTATTGTACCGATGCGGGTGACCGGTATCGCCACCTCGCGGCCGGCCGATTCGACCGCCGCGCGCGCGGCAGCCGGTGCGGTGAAGCACAGTTCGTAATCGTCGCCGCCGGCCAGCGTGCAACGTTGCTGGATCTCGGGCGGCAGGCGCCGCAGCGCGTCTGAACGCGGCACGGCGTCGACGTCGACGGTGGCGTGCACGTTCGAGCGTTCCAGGATGTGCAGCAGATCGCCGGCCAGCCCGTCCGACAGATCGAGCGCAGCATGCGCGATGCCACGCAATGCAATCCCCAGCGAGATGCGCGGCTCCGGGCGCTCGAGGGCGCGACGAAATGTCGCAGCGTCGCTGGCATCCACGGCCCACTCGCCGCGCTGCACGCCGAGCCCGGCTCGTGCGTCGCCGAGCGTGCCGGAGATCCAGATGTCGTCGCCCGGCTGCGCGGCGTCGCGGCGCAGCGCGGCTTGCGGCGGCACGCTGCCGAACACGGTAATGCACAGATTCAACGGACCGCCGGTCGTGTCGCCGCCGATCAGTTCGCAGCCGTACCGCTCAGCCAGGGTGAAGAGGCCATTGCTAAAGGCGGCGAGCCAGGCTTCGTCGGCCTTCGGCAAGGAAAACGCCAGGGTGAACGCCTGGGGCCTTGCGCCCATTGCGGCGAGATCCGACAGGTTCACCGCGAGCGCCTTGTGGCCAAGGGCCTCGGGATCGACATCGGGAAAGAAGTGACGGCCTTCCACCAGCATGTCCGTCGATATCGCCAGCATCTCGCCCCGGCGCGGCGCCAGCAGGGCGCAGTCGTCGCCGATGCCGAGCGTGCCGTCATCGGCACGGGACGCTGCCGCGGCGGCGCGGCGGGCGAAGAAGCGATCGATCAGCGAAAACTCGGAGAGCATGGCGGCAATGGATGAGCGGGCAACTGCAATGAGGAGCGGCGAACAGAAGCGGTTAACAGGAAACGTCTAACAGCAAACGGCTAACGGTACGCATTGTACGAAGATGCTCGCGGGTAAACACGCCATTCGTACTCAATGCCGTTTCGGCGGGCAATTGGCGGAAAGCGCGCCACGTTTGCCTTTCACTGTGTTTAAGTCGCGGCAGTTGTACCCGTATTGAAGGAATTGAGCCGGCAATTGGGGCTACAATGCCGTCGAACGTCTATTCTAATCCGCACTTCGAAGCCCGCCTCATGACGACTCCCGCCAATAGCAAACTCCGCGAAGCCGCCCTCGATTATCACGAGTTCCCGACCCCCGGGAAGATCGCGATCGCCCCGACCAAGCAGATGATCAACCAGCGCGACCTCGCGCTGGCGTATTCGCCGGGCGTCGCGTTCGCGTGCGAGGAAATCGTCGAGAATCCGCTTAACGCCGCGCGTTTCACCGCGCGCAGCAACCTGGTCGGCGTCGTCACGAACGGCACCGCGGTGCTGGGTCTGGGCAACATCGGGCCGCTCGCCTCCAAGCCGGTCATGGAAGGCAAGGCCGTCCTGTTCAAGAAGTTCGCCGGCATCGACGTGTTCGATATCGAGCTGAACGAGTCCGATCCGCACAAGCTGGTCGAGGTGATCGCCGCGCTGGAGCCGACTTTCGGCGGTATCAATCTCGAAGACATCAAGGCGCCGGACTGCTTTATCGTCGAACGCGAATGCCGCAAGCGCATGAAGATTCCGGTCTTCCACGACGACCAGCACGGCACGGCCATCGTTGTCGCGGCGGCCATCACCAACGGTCTGAAGGTGGTCGGCAAGGACATCAAGCAGGTCAAGCTGGTGTCGTCAGGCGCGGGCGCGGCTGCGCTGGCCTGTCTGGATCTGCTGGTCGACATTGGCCTGCCGCTCGAAAACATCACCGTCACCGACCTGGCCGGCGTGGTCTACAAGGGCCGCGTCGAGTTGATGGACCCGGACAAGGAACGTTTCGCACGCGAAACCGACGCTCGCACGCTCGCTGAAGCGATCGGCGGCGCGGACATTTTCCTCGGCCTCTCGGCTGGCGGCGTGCTGAAACAGGACATGGTCAAGCAGATGGCGGACAAGCCGCTGATCCTCGCGCTGGCCAACCCGACCCCGGAAATCCTGCCGGAACTGGCGCTCGAAGTACGTCCGGACGCCGTGCTCTGCACGGGCCGCACGGACTACCCGAACCAGGTGAACAACGTGCTGGTGTTCCCGTTCCTGTTCCGCGGCGCGCTGGATGCAGGCGCGACGACCGTCACGCGTGAAATGGAAATCGCCGCGGTCAATGCGATCGCCGAACTGGCGCGCCAGGAGCAGAGCGATATCGTCGCGACGGCTTACGGCATTCAGGACCTGTCGTTTGGTCCGGCATACCTGATTCCGAAGCCGTTCGACCCGCGTCTGATCGTCAAGGTCGCGCCGGCGGTGGCCAAGGCCGCGATGGATTCGGGCGTTGCCGAGCGTCCGATCGAGGACATGGAAGCGTACGAACAGCATCTGCAACAGTTCGTGTATCACAGCGGCACCACCATGAAGCCGATTTTCCAGTTGGCGCGCAGCGTCGAGCCGGAGAAGAAGCGCATTGTGTTCGCGGAAGGCGAAGAAGAGCGTGTGCTGCGCGCCATGCAGATCATCGTCGACGAAAAGCTCGCGAAACCGATCCTGATCGGCCGTCCGGCGGTGATCGAGCAGCGCATCGCGCGTTATGGTCTGCGTCTGGTCGCGGGTCAGGACTACATGGTCGTGAACACCGACCACGACGAGCGTTACCGCGATTTCTGGCAGGAATATCACAAGATGATGTCCCGCAAGGGCATCACCGAGCAGATGGCGAAGCTCGAAATGCGCCGCCGCACCACGCTGATCGGCGCGATGATGGTGGAAAAGGGCGAAGCGGACGGCATGATCTGCGGCACGGTGTCCACCACGCACCGTCACCTGCACTTCATCGATCAGGTGATCGGCAAGAAGGAAGGCGCGAAGGTCTACGCGGCAATGAACGCGCTGGTGCTGCCGAACCGCCAGATTTTCCTGGTCGACACGCACGTGAACGTCGATCCGACGCCGGAGCAACTGGCTGAGATCACGATCATGGCGGCCGAGGAAGTGCGCCGCTTCGGTATCGAACCGAAGGTCGCGCTGCTGTCACATTCGAACTTCGGCTCGAGCAATGCGCCGACCGCGCAGAAAATGCGCGACACGCTGGCAATCCTGCGCGAGCGTGCGCCGGAACTGCAAGTGGACGGTGAAATGCATGGCGACCTCGCGCTCGACGCGAATCTGCGCCGCGAAGTCCTGCCCGATTCGACGCTCGAAGGCGACGCGAACCTGCTGGTGCTGCCGAACATCGACGCGGCCAACATCTCGTACAACCTGCTGAAGACGGCCGCGGGCAACAACATCGCGATTGGTCCGATGCTGCTCGGCGCGGCCAAGCCGGTGCACGTGCTGACGGCCTCGGCAACGGTTCGCCGCATTGTCAACATGACCGCGCTGCTGGTGGCGGACGTAATCGCAGCCCGCTGATTCTCGATCCGGGACTGAAGCGTGGCGTCGCCTGACTTTGGGCGTCACGCAAAAAAAAGGCGTGCCCGCAATGGGCACGCCTGCGGGTGAACAGGGGATAGCCACCCTAAAAAAAGGCTGAATGAGCCCATTCAGCCTCTGAGAGACTGCAGCAACTACAAGGCTTTCACTCCAGGGAATGAAACACGCAACGAGCACTGTGCGCGTTTGGATTCACCTTGCATTTACTTGATTGGGCTAATTTTAGCTTTTACAGGGTAAATATTCTGTCAAAAGTCGTCAAAGCCTGTTCCGTGGCTCTTTCCCGCGCATTTGGGTGCTTTTGCCGGTCCGGCGAACGTTGATTCTGTGGGGTTTTAGCGATACCCTTACGACTTTCATGGTCGTAAAACTCGTGATCTAACAGCGGGGAACCTTGATTCATGGCACGCAAGTGGCAGCGCATTAAAGGCGTGCTGATCGGTGCTTTGACGCTCTGCGCTTTATCCGGCTCCGTGCCTGGCGCGTTTGCGCGCGACTACACGGCACCCGCCGATGCACAGGGTCCTGGCACTATCGCGGCGGCGCAGTTGCCACGCGAAGCGGTCAATACATTGAACTTGATTGCCGCGGGCGGGCCTTACCCGTATGAGAAGGACGGCATCGTATTCGGCAATCGCGAACGGTTGCTGCCGCCGCATCGGCGCGGCTATTACCACGAATACACCGTTCCCACGCCTCGCTCGAGAAACCGCGGGGCGCGTCGCATCGTCTGCGGAGGTCCGCTACAGCGGATCGACAACTGTTACTACTCGGACGACCATTACACCAGTTTTAATCGTATTGTTGAATGACATCGGGATGAACGGCATGAGCGACAACGTCTACGCGCACGACTCCGGAGTCGCGACGGATCTTTTCGCGGCCGGCGACGGCAATTTGTTCCAGCGCGTCATGCGGATGCGCGCCGGCGACCAGGGCCGGGATAACCAGAGCGAAGCTGGCACTGTGCTTTCATCGAACGAGGAGCCCATGAGTCTTTTCAAGACCGTACGACCGAACATCGTACAGTCGATCCGCGCGTTTCGCGTGCAGGATCTCGCTGACGAGGCCAATCAACTCGGCCAGCATTTTCTGTACGCTTACTGCGCGAATGCCCAGTCCAAGCAGGAGGTGCTGGAGACCATTGCTACGTCGTTCCTGTTTCCGAAGCATTTCGGCAAGAATTACGACGCGCTCTACGATTGTCTGACCGACCTGGTCCATAAGGCAGGCGCGCAACCCGGGTTCGTGATCGTGCTCGAGCAGTTGCCCGTCGCGCAAAAGTTCGACAAGGAAGGGCGCGAGACGCTACTGGACGTGTTCCGCGAAGCAGCCGAGTTCTGGGCCGAGCGCAAGGTCGCGTTCCGGGTGTTTTATTCGTTTGCTTAAGGCGCGGCTCGCGCGCTGCTTGCGCGGCTGAAAGACAAAGGGAAAGGCCCGCCAAATGGCGGGCCTTTCCCTTTTGCGTTTTGAATCAGAGGGTTGGCTTACCAGCCGCCCCAGCGGGCTGCCAACGCGGAGAGTACCGCGATGCCCGCGGTTTCCGTGCGCAGCACACGCGGACCAAGGCCGACCGCGGTAAATCCGTGATCGGTCGCGGCGGCTTCCTCCGCCGCCGAAAAACCGCCTTCGGGGCCGACCAGCACGGTCACGCGCCCGAGCGGCGGATTGGCGGGCAGCGCGGCAAAGCTGATGCTGGCGCGCGGCGACAGCAGAATGCGCAGTTCGCCTTCTTCAAGTGTGCGAGGGAGCGCGCCGAGCCACGTGGCGATCTCACGCACCGGCATCACTTCCGGCAGGCGATTGCGCCCGCACTGTTCACACGAGGCCCGCACGATACCCTGCCAGTGCACGTGCCGGCGCTGTGCGCGCTCGCCGGCAAGGCGCACGACGCTGCGCGTGGTGGTCAGCGGCACGAAACACGACGCCCCGAGTTCGACCGCCTTCTCGATGAGCCAGTCCATTTTGTCGCCGCCGGCAATGCCCTGCGCGAGCGTGAGGTGATACGGCGCTTCCACTTCGATATTGCGGAATTCGTGAATTCTCACCTTGGCCGAGCGGCGTTCGACTTCGACGAGTTCGGCGCTGTATTCGCCGCCTTCGCCGTTGAAAAGCACGATCGAATCGCCGGGCTGCAAGCGCAGCACGAGGATGTGGCGCGTGACGTCATCGGGCAACTGCATGATGTCGTCGGGCTTGAGAGGCGTACCGACGAAGAAGCGAGGCATCAGAAAAATACTCATTAGTTCAGGAAAGGTGGCGAGCGAGCGCCCAACGGTAGCCGTCCAGATCTTCGACCTGGGCAAACCGGTCGCCCCAGAACTGATCCTGTGGCTCGCTCAGCGATTTTGCGCCGGCGGCCAGCGCCCGCGTGTAAACCGCGTCGACATCGTCGACATAGACATAAAACGATTGCGGCGCAATCGCGCCCGCGCTTTTGGGTGTTTTCGCCGCCGAGCCGAACGCGCCTTCCGGCGCGAACATCACGATCAGCTGGCCTTGATAGGTCATCTCGACATGCATGACGACGCCGTCGTCCTGGACGCTATCGCGTACCTCGAAGCCGAATGCCGCTTCGAAGAACGCGGTCGCGGCACGTGCGTCGCGCACCGTCAGATAGGGGGTCAACCAGGGCACACCGGCTGGGCGGGAGGCGGTCATGGAGTTCTCCAGATCATTGGGGTTGCGGGATGCATGCTGCGGGGCCAGGCGGGCGCTTGCGTATCGGATTACCGACAGCGCGCGCCGACCGAACCGTGCATTTTGCCCACGCGTTAGCTCGATGGCTTTAAGAATTGACTTAGTTTATCGCGCACGGAGCGGGAAGCCGAGAACAGTCCGGCGTTAAAGGCCGGGTCGTAGTGCCTCAGTGAGTCGATCTGGCGTGCGGCGAGACGCTGGGTGAGGGTTTCGGCGGTGAGGGCGGCGGGGTCGAGCGTGTCGCTGGCGGTCGCCATCATCCAGAGCGAGCCGTAGAGCGGAACGAAGGTATGCATCGTGCGCACCATGGCGAATGTGTCGCGCAGATCGCCGAGCAGGCCGGCGACGCGTTCGGCATGGAAGTACGGCGAGCCGAGATGCAGCGAGAGGACGGCGTTCGGGCTCATGACGCGCTTGAGCTGCCTGTAGAAGTCCGGTGTGTACAGGCCTGCGGCGGGCGAGTCCGGCGGCGTCAGATCGAAGACGATCAGATCGAACTGCGCTGTAGCGCCTGCAACATAATGCGCGGCATCGCCGATCACAAGCTCGACGCGCGGGTTGTCGAACGCGCTGCCTTGCACGTCGGCCAGATACTCGCGGGTCAGGCGTACGACTTCGGCATCGAGCTCTGCCACCACGATTCGCTCGATGCCGGGGTGCCTGAGCAATTGCCGTGCGGCGCCGCCGTCGCCACCGCCCAGCACCAGCGCCGCTTTCGGCGCAGGATGCGTCAACGCGGCCGGATGCACCATGCATTCGTGGTAGATGAATTCGTCGCCGGTCGAAGTCATCGGGCGGCCGTCGAGCGTGAACAGCCTGCCGAGCTGCGGCGTGTCCCATACCTCGATGCGCTGGTAGGGCGAATCGACGCGCGCAAGCCGCCGCGCGTTCGGAAATCCGTAGACTGCGTCGGCGGTCGGGTGGAACAGCAGGGGAGCGCTCACGGATAGCGGGCTCCGTTCGGAGCATGGCGGGTTCAGGTTGCCCAATTGTAAAGGGCGGAAGCGCCGCACGGCCCCGCTGGGTGCGCCTCGCCTCACAAGCGGGCGGCTTCCCGAGCGGGGAGGGGGGCAACGTTCTGTTAGAATGTCACGCTTTCAGCCTTGTCCGTTTGCTCTGCCCGTTTCGCGTCTCCTGGCGCCGCACCGTGCGCCGAAGTGGACTGGCATTCGAGCAGCCGGGCCTCAAGCGCGTACCGCTTTCTGACTCTGTCTCCGGACTCGACATGACGACCCCGTCTCCCGCACCCACCTCCCTGATGGCCAACGCGATCCGCGCGTTGTCCATGGACGCTGTTCAAAAAGCGAATTCCGGCCACCCCGGCATGCCGATGGGCATGGCCGAAATCGGTGTGGCTTTGTGGTCGCGCCATCTGCGTCACAACCCGAAGAACCCGCAATGGGCCGATCGCGACCGTTTCGTTCTGTCGAACGGCCACGGCTCGATGCTGCTGTACTCGCTGCTGCACCTCACCGGCTACGACCTGCCGATGGAAGAGCTGAAGAACTTCCGTCAAATGCACTCGAAGACGCCGGGCCACCCGGAATACGGCATCACGCCGGGCGTCGAAACCACCACCGGCCCGCTCGGCCAGGGTCTGGCGAACGCGGTCGGCATGGCGCTCGCCGAATCGCTGCTTGCCACCGAATTCAACAAGTCTGACGCGAAGATCGTCGACCACCACACGTACGTGTTCGTTGGCGACGGCTGCCTGATGGAAGGCATCTCGCACGAAGCCTGCTCGCTCGCGGGCGTGCTGAAGCTGAACAAGCTGATCGCGTTCTACGACGACAACGGCATCTCGATCGACGGCGAAGTGGTGCACTGGTTCCACGACGACACGCCCAAGCGCTTCGAAGCGTACGGCTGGAACGTGATCCCGAACGTGGTCGGCCACGACGTCGACGCTGTGGACGCGGCGATCAAACAAGCCAAGCTGTCGGACAAGCCGACGCTGATCTGCTGCAAGACCGTGATCGGCGAAGGCGCGCCGACCAAGGCCGGCAGCCACGATTCGCATGGCTCGCCGCTCGGCGACAAGGAAATCGCGGCCACCCGCGAAGCGATCGGCTGGAAGTGGGAGCCATTCGTGATTCCGCAAGAAGTCTATGCAGCATGGGACGCAACGGAAGCCGGCGCTCGCAACGAATCCGAGTGGGACAAGGCGTTTGCGGCGTACGCAGCCAAATACCCGCAGGAAGCGGCTGAATTCAAGCGCCGCGACGCGAAGCAATTGCCCGCGGACTGGAAGGAAAAGGCGCAAGCCATCATCGCCGGCGCGAACGAACGCAAGGAAACCGTCGCGACGCGCAAGGCATCGCAACAGGCAATCGAAGGTCTGTCGGCTGTGTTGCCGGAACTGCTCGGCGGCTCCGCCGACCTGACCGGTTCGAACCTGACCAACTGGAAGGCCGCCAAGCCGGTGCGGGTGAACGCTGAAGGCAAGGCAGCCGGCAACTACGTGAACTACGGCGTGCGCGAATTCGGCATGAGCGCGGCGATCAACGGCATCGCGCTGCATGGCGGCTTCAAGGCGTTCGGCGGCACGTTCCTGACGTTCTCGGACTACAGCCGCAACGCGCTGCGCGTCGCCGCGCTGATGAAAGCGCCGTCGATCTTCGTGTTCACGCACGACTCGATCGGTCTCGGCGAAGACGGCCCGACTCACCAGTCGATCGAGCACGTCGCGAGCCTGCGTCTGATTCCGAATCTGCAAGTGTGGCGCCCGGCCGATACGGTCGAAACGGCGGTGGCCTGGACCCACGCGGTCGAGCATCATGGCCCCTCGTGCCTGATCTTCAGCCGCCAGAATCTGCTGTTCTCGGAGCGTACCGATGCGCAGATCGCCAACATCGAGAAGGGCGGTTACGTGCTGCGCGACTGGAACGACGAGATCGTCGCGCGCAAGGTCATCCTGATCGCCACCGGTTCGGAAGTGGAACTGGCGTTGAACGCGGTCGAGCCGCTGGCGCGTGAAGGCATCGCGGCACGCGTCGTGTCGATGCCGTCGACCACCGTGTTCGACAAGCAGGACGCCGAGTACCGCGAACGTGTGCTGCCGCACGGCGTGCGCCGCGTCGCGATCGAAGCGGGCGTCTCGGATTTCTGGCGCAAGTACGTGGGTCTGGAAGGCGGCGTGGTCGGGATTGACACGTTCGGCGAATCGGCCCCGGCTGGCGTGCTGTTCAAGCATTTCGGCTTCACCGTCGAGCACGTCGTAGAGACGGCCAAAGCCGCACTGGGCTGATTCGCATTCGAGGTTGCCGCGCGCTCCCCACGCGCGGCAATCCCGGCAGATCAGACCAACATGGACGATTTTTTTTCAGCCATCAGGAGATAGACCATGACGATTCGCGTCGCAATCAACGGCTACGGCCGGATCGGCCGCAACACGCTGCGCGCCTTCTATGAAAACGGCAAGAAGCACGATATCGAAATCGTCGCCATCAACGATCTTGGCGATGCCAAGACCAACGCTCACCTGACGCAATACGACACGGCACACGGCAAGTTCCCGGGCGAAGTGTCGGTGGACGGCGACTACCTGGTTGTCAATGGCGACAAGATCCGCGTGCTGGCCAACCGCAACCCGGCAGAACTGCCGTGGGGCGAACTGAACGTCGACATCGTGCTGGAATGCACGGGCTTTTTCACGACCAAGGAAAAAGCGAGCGCGCACATCAAGGGCGGCGCAAAGAAGGTCATCATCTCGGCGCCGGGCGGTAAAGACGTCGACGCGACGATCGTCTACGGTGTGAACCACCATGTCCTGAAGGCATCGGACACGGTGATCTCGAACGCATCGTGCACGACCAACTGCCTGGCACCGCTCGTCAAGCCGCTGAACGACAAGATCGGCCTGGTGAACGGTCTGATGACCACGATCCACGCATACACGAACGACCAGGTGCTGACGGACGTGTACCACGAAGACCTGCGCCGCGCGCGCTCGGCCACGCACAGCCAGATCCCGGCCAAGACCGGCGCTGCGTCGGCAGTCGGTCTGGTGATGCCGGAACTGAACGGCAAGCTGGACGGCTATGCAATTCGCGTCCCGACGATCAACGTGTCGATCGTCGACCTGTCGTTCATCGCAGCGCGCGATACGACGGTCGAGGAAGTCAACGCGATCATGAAGGAAGCATCGGAAGGCTCGCTCAAGGGCATCCTCGGCTACAACACGGCGCCGCTGGTTTCGATCGACTTCAACCACAACCCGGCTTCGTCGACGTTCGACTCCACGCTGACCAAGGTGTCGGGCCGTCTGGTGAAGGTGTCGAGCTGGTACGACAACGAGTGGGGCTTCTCGAACCGCATGCTGGACACGGCCGTGGCACTGGCCAACGCGAAGTAAGCTGTTTGCTTTCTATGTCCTGTGGCCCGCGGGCCAGCAGGGCAGAAAGACAAAAGCCGCTCCTCGGAGCGGCTTTTTTACGCCTGCGGCGTCGGGAAATAGACGCCGGCGCGCTGTGCGGCGTTCGAGATATGGGTTTCGATCGCCTTGCCGGCCGCGGCGGAATCGCGCGCCTTGAGCGCGTCGAGAATCGCCCGATGCTCGGTGTAGGTGGAGAGCACCAACTCGCGCCGGTAAAACGGCATCCGCTGGCTTTCCTTCATGATTTCCGCGGCGCTGCCGAGGATCGATTCGATTGCCGCATTGCCGGCAATGCTCACGATGCGCATGTGAAAGCCGTAGTCGAGGCGGGCGGCTTCATCGAGTTCGTCGCAGGCGAGCGCCGTTTGCATGGCCGCGATGTTGTTTTCGAACCAGGCGAGATCGGACTCGCTGACGGCCAGCGCTGCCATGCGCGCAATGAAGCCTTCCAGCGCAAAACGCATCTGGTACGTATCAGGCAGCGAAGACTGTTCCGCGAAACGCCACGACTGGGCGGCCACCGCCTGCGCGCTTTCCACGTAGACGCCCTTGCCGGGGCGGATTGTCAGCAGACCGAGTGCTTCGAGCGTGGAGAGCGCCTCGCGCAGCGACGCGCGGCTGATCGCGAGTTCCTCGGAGAGCTGACGCTGCGCCGGCAGCAAACTGCCCACGGGATAGACGCCCGCTTCGATCCGTTCGCGGATGATCGCGATAGCGGCATCGGTGACGGTATGCGGAACATTTTTCATCGTGGCTCACTTTAAGTGCGCGGTCTGACCAGCATTGTATGCGCGTTCTGAACGCTCGTGCGATGAGTCGTCAAACATGCGCAATCCCGCCCTAAAACGATTAAAAAACAGCGGGTAAACGCTATTTAATGATTTCTTGACGCCAGTATATCGGCTTCCTACTATCTGCCATAACAGTACTGGTCGGACCAGTCTGAACAGATGTGAATCCTAACCAGGAGGAAGCCGTGTTGAAGTTCTTCAATTCACTGTTTGGCCGGGTCGTCATAGCGCTGGTGGCGGGCATCGTGATCGGCGCCGTGTTTCCGCATTTCGCCCAATCGCTGCGCCCGCTCGGCGACGGTTTTCTCAAGCTGATCAAGATGGTGATCGGTCCGATCGTCTTCTGCGTGGTGGTGAGCGGCATGGCGCATGCCGGCGATCTGCGCAAAGTCGGCCGCGTGGGCCTGAAGGCGGTGGTCTATTTCGAGGTCATGACGACGATTGCGCTCGTGATCGGCGCGGTGCTGGCTTACGCAACGCGGCCTGGCGTCGGTATGAATATCAACCTGCACTCGCTCGATCCCGCATCGCTCGCGACCTACACCGAGAACGCGAAGAGCCTCAAGGACACGGCCGGCTTTCTTCTGAAGATCATCCCCGACACGGCGATCAACGCATTCGCGACCGGCGACATCCTGCAAATCCTCGTGTTTTCGGTGCTGTTCGGTTCGGCGTTGTCGCTGCTCGGCAATAAGGCGCAACGCGTGAGCAGCCTGATCGACGAGCTTTCGCAGGTGTTCTTCCGCGTGATGGGTTTCATCATCAAGCTCGCGCCGCTCGGCGTGCTTGGTGCGATCGCGTTCACGACGGGCACCTACGGCGTCGAATCGCTCAAGCAACTCGGCATGCTCGTGGTGGTGTTCTACGCTAGCTGTATCGTGTTCGTGGTGGTCGTGCTGGGCGTGGTGATGCGCCTCGCCGGCTTCAGCATCTTCAAGCTGATCCGCTATCTGCGCGAAGAGCTCTCGATCGTGCTCGGCACCGCTTCTTCGGACGCCGTGCTGCCGCAGATCATGCGCAAGCTCGAATGGATGGGCGTTAAGGATTCGACCGTCGGGCTGGTCATTCCTACCGGCTACTCCTTCAATCTCGACGGCTTCTCCATCTATTTGACACTTGCGGTGATTTTCATCGCACAAGCGACCAATACGCCGCTGTCCGTGCATGATCTGATCGTGGTGGTGCTGGTGTCGCTGGTGACGTCGAAGGGCGCGCACGGCATTCCCGGCTCGGCCATCGTGATTCTGGCCGCGACGCTGTCCGCGATTCCGGCGATTCCCGTGCTCGGTCTCGTGTTGATTCTGCCGGTCGACTGGTTCGTCGGCATTGCCCGCGCGCTGACTAACCTGATCGGCAACTGCGTGGCAACCGTGGTGGTGGCCGTGTGGGAAAACGATATCGACCGGGCGCGCGCTCATCGCGTGCTCAACCGTGACGAAGCGCTGCGCTACGTGCCCGCCGGCGAAGGTGCCGAGACCACCTCCGGTGAACATGTGCCGGCCGTTTGACAAGGTTCGGCCGCGTCGCACCGCGGCCAGATTCACCGCTATTCAACAGCGCGCCAACGCAGCGCGCGTTCTGCTCCGGCGGATGGTCTGACTCCGCCGGCTCCTCTCACTTTTCGTCGCCTGACTGAGACTATGGCTAATCCGATCCTCGACCCCAACGCCCCCGCTTTCACCCGTCGCTACATGAACCTCGCCGACCCGCGTCTGGGCGCGAAGGCGCTCTATGCGAGCGACGAATTCTTCGCGCCGAAAGAGCGCATGCTCGAGCCGCAGCCGGCGGTGTTCATCCCCGGCAAATACGACGATCACGGCAAATGGATGGACGGCTGGGAAACCCGCCGCAAGCGCACCACCGGCCACGACTATTGCGTGATCCGGCTCGCGCGGCCGGGCGTCGTATACGGCGTCGATCTGGACACGAGTCACTTCACCGGCAATTTCCCGCCAGCCGCATCGATCGACGCGTGCTACGTGGACGGCGAACTGCCGCCCGACAATGCCGACTGGCAGACGCTCGTGCCGGCCACCACGCTGCAGGGCAACCAGCACCATTACGTCGAAGTGACCGACGCCCGCGCCTTCACGCATCTGCGCGTGAATCTGTATCCGGACGGCGGTCTCGCGCGTCTGCGGGTGTATGGCCAGCCGAAGCGCGACTGGGATCGCGTCGAGCGCGGCACGCTGCTGGATCTCGCCGCGATCGAAAACGGCGCGTACCTCGTCGCCGCGAACAATCAGCATTTCGGGCCGGCTTCGCAGATGCTGATGCCGGGCCGTGGCGTCAATATGGGCGATGGCTGGGAAACCCGGCGCCGTCGCGAGCCGGGCAATGACTGGGCGATCGTCGCGCTGGCGCGGCCGGGCGTGATTCGCAAGATCGAAGTGGATACGGCGCATTTCAAGGGCAATTACCCGGATCGCTGCTCGCTGCAGGCGGCCTCGGTGACGGGCGGCACCGACGATTCGCTCATCACGCAGGCGATGTTCTGGCCGGTGCTGATCGGCGAGCAGAAATTGCAGATGGATCACGTGCACACGTTCACGGACGGTATCGCGTCCCTTGGGCCGGTGACGCACGTGCGCTTCAACGTCTTCCCGGACGGAGGCGTATCGCGCCTGCGCTTGTGGGGCGAGATCGCGTAACGGAGTCGCGTCGATGAAGACCTTGCATGTGGAACGCCTGACGCGGACGGCTTTTGCGCCGTTCGGCGACGTCATCGAACTGGACGGTGCGCGCCATTTTCCGATCAACGGCGGCACGACCGAGCGCTATCACGACCTCGCGAACGTCGACGTCACGGAGAACGGCGGCCGGCCGCTGATCAATCTGTTTCGGGCGCAGCCGCGCGCGCTGCCGGTCGAAATCGCCATGATGGAACGGCATCCGCTGGGCAGTCAGGCTTTCATTCCCTTAACGGCGCACCGCTATCTGGTGGTCGTCGCGCCGGCCGGCGAATTGAATCCGGCGCGGATGCGGGCGTTCTGGAGCGAGGGCTGGCAAGGTGTGAACTATGCCAAAGGCGTTTGGCATCATCCGCTCCTCGCACTCGACCAGGTGAGCGATTTTGTGGTCGTGGATCGTGGCGGCGAGCAGCCCAACTGCGATGAGATGCCTTTAGCTGAGCCGTGGCGGTTGCTGTTTGAAGCGAGCGCCGAATTGGTGGACTGAGCTGGCGGACCCGGCTGGCGTCACCGCCCGGCGGCCATGCCGGATAGGCCAGACGGCACGGCCGTCGCGCCGCACACGCAAAAAACCCGGCTGATTTTCATCGGCCGGGTTTTTTCGTTACCTGCCGTACCGCGCACCCCGACGCGGCCGACATTGCACCAATCCCGCTTCAGTGCTTGCGATGCGGGCAATTTTCCTTGGTGCACGCGCCGTACAGCGCCAGCGCATGCTCCTGCAGCTTGAAGCCGCGTTCCTTTGCGATGGACTGCTGGCGGCTCTCGATCTCGGAGTCGAAAAACTCTTCGACGAGCCCGCAATCGAGGCAAACGAGGTGGTCGTGGTGTGACCCTTCGTTCAATTCGAACACGGCCTTGCCCGACTCGAAATTGCTGCGCGAGAGCAGGCCGGCCTGCTCGAACTGCGTCAGCACGCGATACACGGTTGCGAGACCGATATCGAGTTCTTCGTGCAGAAGGTTACGGTAGACGTCTTCTGCGGTCAGGTGGCGCACCGGGCTATGCTGGAAAATCTCAAGGATTTTGAGGCGCGGAAGGGTCGCCTTGAGCCCGATATTCTTGAGATCGGTTGGATTGGTCATGACAAGGGATCCCTAGAGTACAATGCTGGGCTCTCATAGTAATGTGTTTTTGCCGTTCTGGTCATCTTCGATGGAATGAAACTCGCGCGGCTCGTCAGCGGGCCCGCACGGTGAGTGAAATGATTTCAAAATCTCAATTGATCTACCGGGGGAGCCGCATGCGGGGTACCTTGATCGCTGTTGCGACTGTCGCGGTTCTTGCCGGATGTTCCACCTACGACAGTTTGACGCAGCGCGTTGCCCAGAGCATCACGCCGTATCGTATTACGGTGGTGCAAGGCAATTTCGTCTCGAAGGAAGCGGCTGCGCAGATGCAGGTCGGCATGTCGCGCGCGCAGGTCAAGCAGTTGCTTGGCACGCCGCTCCTGACCGACATGTTCCACGCAGACCGCTGGGACTACGTGTTCTATTTCAAACGCGGCTCGACGAACGTCGTGCAGCAGCGCGATTTCGTGATCCTGTTCGCGGGTGACCGCGTCGCCAGCTGGTCGGGTGGCGAAGATCTGCCTTCCAACCTCGAGTTGCTGGCTGAAATCGACGGCGACAAGCTCGGCAAGAAGAAGGCGCCGGTGCCGAACGTGGCTAGCGCAGCAACTGGCGCCAGCGCGCCGGTGGCTGCGGCGCCGGCTACGGTGGACACCACGCGTTCGCCATCCGCCGACGCAGCCGCCGCAGCAGCGGCCCTGCCGTCAACGGACGCCAACGCGGAAGCCGCGCAGGCCGCCAACCGGTTGACCAATGCGGTGCAGACGCCGTCGAATGCGCAATCTTCCGCGCGCGCGGCCGTGCCGACCGCCAACGGTGGCGGTATCCCGTCGCAAGGCCCAACGGCCGCCGGGCAGCCGCAGTTCCAGTTCCACCGTCCGCCGCCGCCGCAAGTTTCCGGCTCACAGGAAAACCCGGTGGGACCGACGGGCTCGCAAAGCGGCAGTGGCGGCCCGACGTTGAACGCACCGCTGACTGCTTCGCCTGCTTCTCCCGCATCTTCGGGAACAGGCAACTAATCAGGCTGTCCGTGTCTTGATAAGGCACGGCGAAAACGGCGTTCAGGCGCCACGTGCGGGCAACAACATGCCGTGCGTGGCGGCCGTCAGGTATTCTGCTGGTTCAGTCAGTGCGGCGCCGAGGCGTGCTGCCCGCCGCCGTTTTTGCCCGCATTTGACGGGTTTTTTCCGCGTTTTACCCCTTTCGAACCCTCGTAGCCATGAAAATTGCCATTGCTGGCGCATCGGGCCGTATGGGCCGGATGCTCATCGAAACCGTCCTCAACGATTCCGGCGCCACGCTGTCCGGCGCACTCGATCGTGCAGGCTCCCCGCAACTCGGTCAGGACGCCGGCGCGTTTCTCGGCAAACAGACCGGCGTGCTGCTGACGGACGATATCGAGCGCGTGTTCGCCGAGTCGGACTACCTGATCGACTTCACGCGTCCCGAAGGCACGTTGGTGCATCTGGAAGCCGCGCAGCGTCACAACGTCAAAATGGTGATCGGCACGACCGGTTTCGACAACGAGCAGAAAGCACAACTGCGCGCTGCGGCGGACAAGATCGCCATCATGTTTTCCTCGAACATGAGCGTGGGCGTCAACGTTACGCTCAAGCTGCTCGAGTACGCCGCGAAGCATTTCGCGACCGGCTACGACATCGAAATCATCGAGGCGCATCACCGTCATAAGGTCGATGCGCCGTCCGGCACCGCGCTGACCATGGGTGAAGTGATTGCCAATGCGCTCGGCCGCAATCTCGACGATTGCGCGGTGTACAGCCGCGAAGGCGTGACCGGCGAACGCGATCCGTCCACGATCGGTTTTTCGGCGATTCGCGGCGGCGACATCGTGGGCGACCATACGGTGCTGTTTGCCGGCATCGGCGAACGTATCGAGATTACGCACAAGTCGGCGAGCCGCCTGTCGTATGCGCAAGGCGCGCTTCGTGCTGTCCGTTTCCTCGAAGGCCACAAGAACGGTTTCTTCGACATGCAGGACGTGCTCGGCCTGCGTTGAGCGTGTCACGGGGGCGGTTGCGGCCCCGTTTTGCTCTTGTGTAGCGCCCTGTAATCACTTTCCAATGGCGAGGTCAGATGGCAGGCAGCAGCGGCATCATCCACTACCTGGAAACCGGTGACGCGATCACGCATGGCGTCGCGTATGTGCTGCTGGCTATGTCGATTGCAAGCTGGTGCTTTCTGATCGTCAAAAGCTGGGTTCTCTCGCGTGCCAGGCGCCAGGCCACGCCGGCGATTGCGCAGTTCTGGCAGGCGTCGACGTTGTCGGACGGCGTCGCGGCAATGAAGCGGGTGGACCGCGAGCGCGTGTTTACGCCGCTCGCTGAAGCTGCCCTGCACGCGGCTGAAGTCGATATTCCCGGTGCGCTGCTTGCTCGTGTCGAGCGCAGCGAGCGCGTGTTGCGCGCGCTGCGTCAGGCGCTCAATGCGTCGCAACGGCGGCTCGAGTTCGGCCAGGTGCTGCTGGCCTCAGTGGGCAGCACGGCGCCGTTCGTCGGCTTGCTCGGCACGGTTTGGGGCATCTATCACGCGCTCGGCAGCATTGCGGCGAGCGGTCAGGCGCAGATCGAAAACGTGGCGGGCCCGGTCGGCGAGGCGCTGATCATGACGGCCTTCGGCCTCGTGGTCGCGATTCCGGCGGTGCTCGCCTATAACGTCTTCGGGCGCCTCGTGCGCCAGTTGACCGAAGACCTCGACGGCTTCGCGCACGATCTGCACGCCTATGTGTGCGCGCCGACGGATCAGCCAAAGCCTCAGCCCCAGCCAGCACAGGCACGGATCTACTAAGCGCGGCGCCGCGGCGAGAGAAGGAGGCGACATGGCATTCGGCGGACTCGAGAAAAAGCAGACGGCCGCGCCGATGGCCGAGATCAACATGACGCCGTTGATCGACGTGATGCTCGTGCTGCTGGTGATTTTTATCATTACCGCGCCTTTATTCACGCACGCGATCCGGCTCGACTTACCCAAAGTCGCGGCAGCGCCCGCGCGGCAAACACCGCAAACCGTTTCGCTTTCAATCGATGCCGCCGGCAAGCTGTACTGGAACGGCACCGTCATCACGTTGCAGCAGATGCGCGCGCGCTTCGTGGAGGCGGGCAAACAGACTGATCAGCCTGAGATTCAATTGCGCGCCGAGCGCTCCACGCGTTATGAGGTGATCGCGCAGGTCATGGGCGCGGCGCAGCAGGCCGGACTCGAGCGGATCGGCTTCGTAACCGATCCGCCGCCGCCGGGCGCGAACCAGTAGCATCATTGCCGTTGCTGCCGGGTGTGAGCCAGCGGGCTCGTTAGTCGGGTCGTTAGTCACGCCCTCGCCGGGAATGAGCGCCAGGGTAGCCAGCCGCGTAAGGCCGCATCGGCCACAATCCGGCCGAGCCCCGTCGCGCCCGCGCACCACGCCACGCGGCGCACCCGTCCGCGGACGGTATAATCAGCCCTTTCCCCCGCAGAAGGGGAAACGACGCCATTTCATCCAGCAGAGCACCAGGACGGCCGGTGCGAAAGCACCGAACCCAGCGATTCCATCACACCATGCACGAAAAATACGTTCCCTCCGACGTCGAAGCCGCCGCGCAAGGGCAATGGCGCGCCATCGACGCGTACAAGACGTCGGAAACCACCGACAAGCCCAAGTTCTATTGCGTCTCGATGCTGCCGTACCCGTCGGGCAAGCTGCACATGGGGCACGTTCGGAACTACACGATCAACGACGTGATGTACCGCTATCTGCGGATGAACGGCTACAACGTGCTGATGCCGATGGGCTGGGACGCGTTCGGCATGCCTGCGGAAAACGCCGCGATGGCCAACAACGTGCCGCCCGCGCAGTGGACCTACGACAACATCGCTTACATGAAGAAGCAGATGCAGTCGATGGGTCTCGCGATCGACTGGTCGCGCGAAGTCGCAACCTGCAGCCCCGATTACTACAAGTGGAACCAGTGGCTGTTCCTGAAGATGCTCGAAAAGGGCATCGCGTACAAGAAAACCGGCACCGTCAATTGGGACCCGGTCGATCAGACTGTGCTCGCCAACGAGCAGGTGATCGACGGCCGCGGCTGGCGCTCGGGCGCGCTGATCGAAAAGCGCGAAATCCCGATGTACTACATGCGTATCACGCAATACGCGGATGAACTGCTGAACGACCTCGAAGGCCTCGGCTGGCCCGAGCGCGTCAAGATCATGCAGCAGAACTGGATCGGCAAGAGCTTCGGCGTGAACTTCGGTTTCCCGTACGAGATCGACGGTGAACAGAAGCTGCTGCGTGTGTTCACCACGCGCGCCGACACGATCATGGGCGTGACCTTCTGCGCGGTCGCCGCCGAGCATCCGCTCGCCACGCGCCTCGCCAAAGACAAGCCGGAATTGCAAGCCTTCATCGAAGAATGCAAGCGCGGCGGTGTGGCTGAAGCCGACGTCGCGACGATGGAAAAGAAGGGCATGGCCACCGGCTTCTACGTCACGCATCCGCTGACGCAGGAACAGGTCGAAGTGTGGATCGGCAACTACGTGCTGATGAGCTACGGCGAAGGCGCGGTGATGGGCGTGCCGGCGCACGACGAGCGCGACTTCGCGTTCGTGAAGAAATACAACCTGCCGATCAAACAGGTGGTGGCGGTTGAAGGCAAGGAATACTCAACCGATGCCTGGCAAGAATGGTACGGCGACAAGACCGGCACGCTGATCAACAGCGGCAAGTACGACGGTCTCACCTACGAGCAGGCAGTCGACCAGATCGCCGCCGATCTGAAAGAACTCGGCCTCGGCGATAAACAGATCACGTGGCGTCTGCGTGATTGGGGCGTGTCGCGCCAGCGTTATTGGGGCACGCCGATTCCGATCATCCACTGCCCGACCTGCGGCGACGTGCCGGTGCCGGAAAAGGATCTGCCGGTTGTGCTGCCGGAAGACCTCGTGCCGGACGGCACGGGCAATCCGCTCGCGAAATCCGAAGCGTTTGTGAACTGCACGTGCCCAACCTGCGGCGGTGCGGCCAAACGCGAAACCGACACGATGGACACCTTCGTCGATTCGTCCTGGTACTTCTATCGCTATGCGGCGCCGGACGCGAAGACCATGGTCGACGAGCGCACCGACTACTGGGCGCCGATGGATCAGTATATCGGCGGCATCGAGCACGCGATCCTGCACCTCTTGTATTCGCGCTTCTGGGCGAAGGTGATGCGCGACATGGGCCTGATCAACTTCGGCGAGCCGGCCAGGAATCTGCTCACGCAGGGCATGGTGCTCAACGAAACCTACTACCGCGAAAGCGAAGCGGGTAAGAAGACTTGGTACAACCCGGCCGACGTCACTGTCTCGTTCGACGACAAGGGCCGCCCGGTCGGCGCCGTGTTGAACGCGGACGGCCAGCCGGTGGTGCTCGGCGGCGTCGAGAAGATGTCGAAGTCGAAGAACAACGGCGTCGATCCGCAATTGCTGATCGATCAGCACGGCGCGGACACCGCGCGTCTGTTCGTGATGTTCGCCGCACCGCCCGAGCAGCAGCTCGAATGGTCCGGTTCGGGCGTGGAAGGCGCGAGCCGCTTCCTGCGCCGCGTGTGGAGCTTCGGTCATGCGAATGAAGCTGCGCTGCGCGCCGGCGGCAAATTCGACGCCGCGCAACTCGGCGAAGTCGACAAGGTGCTGCGCCGCGAAATCTACAGCGTGCTGAAGCAGGCCGATTTCGACTACCAGCGCTTGCAATACAACACGGTCGTGTCGGCGGCGATGAAGATGCTCAACGCGCTCGACAGCGCGAAGGGCGCACAACCGGCGGTGCTGCGCGAGACGTACAGCGTGATGCTGCGCGTGCTGTACCCGGTGGTGCCGCATCAAACGTTCCAGTTGTGGCAGGAACTCGGTTACGCCGACGAATTCGGCTCGCTGCTCGACGCCGCTTGGCCGAAGGTCGATGAACAGGCGCTGGAACAGGCCGAAATCGAACTCGTGCTGCAAGTGAATGGCAAGGTGCGTGGCGCGCTCACGGTGGCGAAAGATGCGACACGTGAAGCGATCGAAAAGCTCGCCGCCGCTCATGAGGCGGTCGAGAAGTTCAGCGAAGGCAAGGCGCCGAAGAAGATCGTCGTGGTGCCGGGCCGTCTCGTGAACGTGGTCGTTTGACAGCCCACCGGAACATGACAGCAGGCAGGACGTCGCCGTACGAGGCGGCGCTTGCTTGCGTCGCGGAATCTACTGCGAACCAGGAGCCAATGTGACTCGCAGATCGTTATTGACGCTGGCGTGCAGCGTGCTGATGTTGTCCGCCTGCGGCTTCCAGCTGCGCGGCCAGCAGGACTACGCATTCAAACGACTCTATATCTCCGGCGGTTCGGCAGCGGCCGGCGCGCGGCTGACCCGCCTTGTGCAAGGTGGCAGCGACACGGTGGTGGTCACGTCCGTCGCGAATGCCGACGCAACCTTGCAGATTACCGAAGGCCGCGGCGTCAATACGCTCACGCTGAACTCGCTGGGTGTCGTCGAAGAATATGCAATGAATCTCTCGATGACCTACACGCTGGTCGGCAAGGACGGCACGGTGCTGATCCCGCCGAGCGTGATTGCGCTGAACCGCGCGATGACCTATAGCGACCAGTACTCACAGGCCAAGGCAGCTGAAGCCGACATTCTCTTCGCAGATATGGAAAGCGACGCGATCGACCAGTTGACGCGCCGTCTGTCGCTGGTGCGCTCGCTGCATCCGGCGCCGGGTCAGCAAGTGCCGTCGGTTGCGCCGCGCGCACCGTTGCCGCCGCCGCCGCTGTGAGCAGCGCGCTGTGTCTTCGTTCAGCTTGCTGCACGTGTTTGGGCACGCGCGCATGTGTTCGCGCATGTACTCGCTTAACCTCGCCGATCGGTAGCCATGCAACTGCGACTTGACGCGCTCGAAGCGCATCTCGCCAAGGGACTCGCCGGACTGTACGTCGTGTACGGCGACGAGCATCTGCTTGCGCAGGAAGCGTGCGACCGGATTCGTGGCGCGGCGCGCGCGGCTGGTTTCACCGATCGCTCGGTGTTCACCGTCGAGCGTGGTTTCGACTGGAGTTCGCTGCTGGGCGCGAGTCAATCGATGTCGCTGTTCGGCGATCGTCAACTGGTCGAATTGCGCATTCCATCGGGCAAGCCCGGCAAGGAAGGCGCGGATGCGTTAAAAGCGCTCGCCGCTGCCGTGAATGACGACGTGCTGACGATGATCACCCTGCCGCGGCTCGATGCCGCCACGCAAAAGTCGGCGTGGTTCACCGCGCTGTCCGATGCCGGCGTGGCGCTGAAAATCGATCCGGTGGAGCGCGCGCAGTTGCCGAATTGGGTCGGGCAACGGCTCGCGGCTCAGGGCCAGCGGGTGGCCGCAGGCGAGGAAGGGCGGCGCGCGCTGGCGTTCATCGCCGAGCGTGTCGAAGGCAACCTGCTCGCGGCGCATCAGGAAATTCAGAAGCTCGGGCTGCTGTATCCGGCCGGCTCGTTGAGCTTCGAACAGATTCAGGACGCTGTGCTGAACGTCGCCCGTTATGACGTTTTCAAGCTGAACGAGGCGATGTTGGCGGGCGATGTCGGCCGTTTATCACGCATGCTCGACGGCCTGCGCGGAGAAGGCGAGGCCGCGGTGCTGGTGCTGTGGGCGGTTGTCGAAGAAGTGCGGACGCTGTTGCGGATCAAGCGCGGCGTTGCGGCCGGCAAACCCCTCGCGATGCTGGTGCGCGAGAACCGTGTGTGGGGGCCGCGTGAGCGGCTGATCGGACCGGCGCTGTCGCGTGTCACCGAAGGCACGCTTGAGAAGGCGCTCGCCTTGGCGGCGCGCCTGGATCGGCAGGTGAAGGGGTTGTCGGGCGGCACGCCGGGCAATCATCGCAACGACCCGCCGCCCAATCCGTGGGATGGTCTGTTCGAACTGGCGATGACGGTGGCTTCGCCGAAAGCAGCGCCCGTGCCGCCGCCACGACCTCGGGTAGGGTCCGGCGCGCCGATTCGAAGGCCGGGCTGAGGAGCATAGCTTGCGGTGGCGGCTTCGCGCGGCGGAATAGATGGGGACGCCGGGATGTAAGTCTCTCCGCGAGTATCGCCAGCAGGTTTCGCGTTCGCGACGGTCACTTTGCGCATCAACGCGTACCGTGTGGATCCTGCGTCCAGTGCCGATCCGATAGACCGGCCCACGGCCGCATTTTCGAGCGACGTCACTGGGCGGAGCCAGAAAACCCTGGACTTGCCGAGGGCGCCGGGCCAAGCAAAGCGCCGTCACCCGACTTACAATCGTTTCATCTTTCGCTAATTCTGCCTGTCCGCAACACCTCGATGTGCGCGGCACCACGAGAATCACTATGGATATCGACCAGTACATGACCGACCTCGGCCGCCGCGCCCGTCACGCTTCGCGTGCGATGGCGCGGGCGTCGACGGCGGCGAAGAACGCCGCGCTTGTCGCAGTCGCTCACGCGATCGAACGCGACGCTGCGTTGCTGAAGGAAGCCAATGCGCGTGACGTCGCCCGTGCGCGTGAGAAAGGCCTCGACGCCGCTTTCATCGACCGCTTGACGCTGTCCGACAAGGCGCTGAAGACGATGGTCGAAGGCTTGCGCCAGGTCGCCGCGCTGGCGGATCCGATTGGCGAGATCAGCAATCTCAAGTACCGGCCTAGCGGCATTCAGGTCGGCCAGATGCGCGTGCCGCTCGGCGTGATCGGCATCATCTACGAATCGCGTCCGAATGTAACGATCGACGCCGCCGCGCTGTGCCTCAAATCCGGCAACGCGACGATTCTGCGGGGCGGCTCGGAAGCGCTCGAATGCAATACGGCTTTGGCAAAGCTGATCGGCGAGGGTCTGGAAACCGCCGGCTTGCCGCAGGACGCGGTGCAGGTGGTCGGTACCGCCGACCGAGCGGCCGTGGGTGTGCTGATCACCATGACGGAATACGTCGACGTGATTGTGCCGCGCGGCGGCAAGAGCCTGATCGCGCGTCTGATGGAAGAAGCGCGCGTGCCGATGATCAAGCACCTCGACGGCATCTGCCACGTATATGTCGACGACCGTGCGGACCTGAGCAAGGCGCTGACTGTTTGCGACAACGCGAAGACGCACCGCTACGGCACCTGCAACACGATGGAAACATTGCTGGTGGCACGCGGCATTGCCAACGAAGTGCTGCCGCCTTTGGGCAAGCTGTATCGCGACAAGCAAGTCGAATTGCGCGTGGATGCAGATGCGCGCGCCGTGTTGGCTGACGCCGGCGTCGCCCCGCTCGTCGATGCCACCGAAGAAGACTGGCGCACCGAGTATCTCGCGCCGGTGCTGGCGATCAAGGTGGTCGACGATCTCGACGCCGCGATCGACCACATCAACACATATAGCTCGAAGCACACCGACGCGATCGTCACCGAAGACCATGACCGGGCGATGCGCTTCCTGCGCGAAGTGGATTCTGCGAGCGTGATGGTCAACGCATCGACGCGTTTCGCAGATGGCTTCGAATTCGGCCTGGGCGCGGAGATCGGCATCTCCAACGACAAGTTGCATGCGCGAGGACCGGTTGGGCTGGAAGGATTGACGTCGCTGAAGTACGTCGTGCTCGGACATGGTGAAGGCCGGCAATAAAGCGCAGTTGGCCGCGTGCGTGGTCGCGGTTGCTGGAATAAGCGCCGTGGTCTGCGCGTTTAATCGCGAACACCGCTGGGAAATGTGGCCGGCTACGTCTTTTCATTACGAATGCGCCGCCACGGGCGCTGATTTCCACGATACAAGTCGCAAGGACCATTGATGCTTTGGGTAAAGACGTTTCACATCGTTCTGGTTGCTTCCTGGTTTGCCGGTTTGTTCTATCTGCCGCGCATCTTCGTCAATCTGGCAATGGAGACGGAACCCGCGGCCACCGCGCGATTGTTGACGATGGCGCGCAAGCTGTTCCGCTTCATGACGTTTATCGCGGTGCCGGCGCTGGCGTGTGGACTGTGGTTGTGGCTCGCGGTGGGCATCGGACGCGGACAGGGCTGGATTCACGCGAAGGTGGGCGTGGTAGTGCTGCTGATCATCTATCACGCGTATTGCGGTGTATTGCTGCGGACTTTCGAGCGCGGCGAGAACCGTCGCACGGACAAGTGGTACCGCATGTTCAATGAATTGCCGGTGCTGGGGATGCTGGCCGCAGTGGCATTGGTGGTGATCAAGCCGTTTTAATGAATAGGAATTTTCCTATTTACTGTTTTATTTTGATAATAATTATTCGCGCGCCATTGGGTTTGGTGCGCGATATTCATTTATATAAGCGAATTTTTTTAAGTTTTGGCTGTTAAATAGCCGTTTGTCTCATTTCGATCTCTTCGGGTCGCTTTCTTGCCGATCCGACTTTCACCAGCACCGAACGGTGTCTTGGTAGTCTTCCCAATCTGAACATCGATTCAGCAGCTTCGCCCGACATCCATTGTACGGGCAATGTCATCCATTGCGCTCGCCTGTATGTGTTTTGTCGTAGTTGATGTCGTATTAAATCTCGCCTCGCGTGAGAAAACTCATGATGGATGATTTCATTTAAGAATCGTCCTATTAAGTATAAAAATTCGTAAATTTATAGTGACTTCATCCCAGAAGGATTAATGGGATGGTCCGAAAATATCGAATTGGCCGGCCCTGATTTCCATCCTTCTGCTACCGACTGACGCGCGCAAGTCTCTTGAAACACCTCGCGCCGCACAGAACCAGCTACCCGATATCCAGAAGGATGAAATCATGAACAAGTCATACAAGAGCGTATGGAACGAAACCACCGGGACCTACGTGGCCGCGTCTGAAACGGCCAGGAGCCGCGGTAAGTCGAGCCGCAACCAGAAGGTTCTGGTCGCTGCGCTTCTGGCGGCTGGGGTGGGATTCGGCACAGCGGTGAAGTCTGAGGCGGCTGCGACGCCCAACTCTTTTGCTGCGGGCGTTTTGGGCACCGACTCGAGCAACTCGGCGTGCATTTCCTCTGCGGACGGCGCGCAGGTCAGCACGGGTGTGGATTGCGCCTCCAGCAGCGACGCGCAGCAGGCAGGGGTTGTTTCCTACGACGCGAATGGCAACGCGGGTGCGTATTTCACGGTGACCGATTCCAACACTGCTCACGTGGGAGCGGGCGGCGCCGACCAGTTGCTGATTACGAACAATGGGTTGTTCGTGTTAAACGCTCTCGACATGGGCAGCAATAAAATCAGCAACCTGGCAGCGGGTACGGCGGCGACTGATGCGGCCAATTTTGGTCAGTTGACGGCTACGGCGCAAAGCATTGCGGCTGCGTTAGGCGGCGGTGCAAGCGTGGATGCGAGCGGTCGTGTGACCACGCCGACTTACACCATTAGTGGGATGTCCTATCACGACGTCGGCAGTGCGCTGGGAGGTCTGCAAGACTCCATCAACGGTATTGCTGGAACCAGCAAATTCGTCGCTACCCTGTATGGTTCGGGCAGTGCCGCATCCGTGTGGTCGGGGAGCAATGCGCTTGCCGTGGGTCCGAGCGCTGTTGCGGGCGGCAACTACGCCAACGCCTTCGGCGCCAGTGCGACAGCGAGCGCGGGTTCTGCGACAGCCGTAGGTGCGAATGCGTTGGCTTCGGGGGGTAACTCTACCTCGATCGGTTATATGTCAACAGCCAACGGGGTTAACGCCATAGGCATGGGCTATTCCGTTACCGCCGCGGGAGCGTCTTCGGTCGGCATTGGCGTTCGCGCGAACGTTGGGAGCAATGGCGTCAGTTCAACCGCATTGGGCTACGGAGCGAGCGTCAATGTATCGAACGCAGTCGCGCTAGGTGCCAATTCGGTGGCGACCCGCGCCAACACCGTCTCCGTGGGTGCGGTTGGCTCGGAACGGCAAGTTGTCAACGTAACGGCGGGTACGCAATCGACCGATGCGGTCAACTATGGTCAGTTGCAAGCAGCGGGTTTGAAGGTCGATTCAAGCGGTATCGCAACGAATGCGTTCGTCGCCTACGACGACACGACCAAAGCCACGGCGACCTTGGGCGGTGCGTCGGGCACGACGCTGAAGAATGTGGGGGCAGGCACGCTGTCCGCCTTGAGCACTGACGCGGTGAACGGTTCGCAGTTGTACGCGACGAACCAGAGCGTGGCGCAGAACACCAGTGACATCGCAACGAATGCGGGCAATATCGCCCAAAACACCAGTGATATTGCCCAGAACACGAGTGACATCGCGAAGAACACAGGCGACATTACGACGAACGCAAGCGACATCGCCCAGAACACGAGCGATATCGCAAAGAACGCAGGCGACATCACGAATATCGATTCGCGCATGACGGACGTTGAAGGCTCGGTGAGCACTATTACGAACCAGATCAACAGCGGCGAACTGGGTCTGGTGCAACAGGACCAGGTCTCACGCAACCTGACGGTTGGTGCGGCGACGGACGGCGTGCAGATCAGCATGGCGGGCACGGCGGGCAACCGCGTGGTGACGGGTGTGGCAGCGGGTGCGGTGAACGCGTCGAGTGTCGATGCGGTGAATGGTTCACAGTTGTATGCGACGAACCAGAGCGTGGTGCAGAACACCAGCGACATCAGCTCGATCAACTCGCAGATCGCGGGCCTGGGCGGTGGCGTGTCAGGTGCGGTGGCGTATGACTCGTCCGCGCACGACAAGGTGACGTTCGCCGGCATTTCGGGCACGACGCTGACCAACGTAGCGGCCGGTGACGTATCCGCATCAAGCATGGACGCGGTGAACGGTTCGCAGCTCTACACGACGAACCAGAATGTGGCGCAGAACACCGGTGACATTGCGAAGAGCGCGAGCGACATCGCCCAGAACACCAGTGACATTGCAACGAACGCCGGCAACATCGCCCAGAACACGAGCGATATTGCGAAGAACGCAGGCGACATCACGAATATCGATTCGCGCGTGACGGACGTTGAGGGCTCGGTGAGCACTATCACGAGCCAGATCAGCAACGGCGAACTGGGTCTGGTGCAACAGGATCAGGGCTCACGCAATCTGACGGTTGGCGCGGCGACGGACGGCGTGCAGATCAGCATGGCGGGCACGGCGGGCAACCGCGTGGTGACGGGTGTGGCAGCGGGTGCGGTGAGCGCATCGAGCGTCGACGCGGTGAACGGCTCACAACTGTATGCAACGAACCAGAGCGTGGCGCAGAACACCAGCGACATCGCAACGAACGCCGGCAATATCACCCAGAACACGAGCGATATCGCGAAGAATACCAGCGACATCAGCACGATTAACTCGCAGATCGCGGGCCTGGGCGGTGGTGTGTCAGGTGCGGTGGCATATGACTCGTCCGCGCACGACAAGGTGACGTTGGCCGGTACTTCGGGCACCACGCTGACCAACGTGGCGGCCGGCGACGTATCCGTATCAAGCATGGATGCGGTGAACGGTTCACAACTGTACGCGACGAACCAGAGCGTGACGCAGAACACTAGCGACATTGCGAAGAGCGCGAGCGACATCGCCCAGAACACCAGTGACATTGCAACGAACGCTGGCAATATCGCCCAGAACACAAGCGATATTGCAAAGAACGCTGGCGACATCACGAATATCGATTCGCGCGTGACGGACGTTGAAGGCTCGGTGAGCACTATCACGAACCAGATCAACAGCGGCGAACTGGGCCTGGTGCAACAGGACCAGGTCTCACGCAACCTGACGGTTGGCGCGGCGACGGACGGCGTGCAGATCAGCATGGCGGGCACGGCGGGCAACCGCGTGGTGACGGGTGTGGCAGCGGGTGCAGTGAACGCGTCGAGCGTCGATGCGGTGAACGGCTCACAACTGTATGCAACGAACCAGAGCGTGGCGCAGAACACCAGCGACATCGCAACGAACACCGGCAATATCGCCCAGAACACGAGCGACATCGCGAAGAACGCAGGTGACATCGCTCACAACACGAGCGATATCGCGAAGAACACCAGCGACATCAGCACAATCAACTCGCAGATCGCGAGCCTGGGCGGTGGTGTGTCAGGTGCCGTGGCATATGACTCGTCTGCGCACGACAAGGTGACGTTGGCCGGCATTTCGGGCACGACGCTGACCAACGTGGCGGCGGGTGATGTATCCGCATCAAGCGCGGACGCGGTGAACGGTTCACAACTGTATGCGACGAACCAGAGCGTGGCGCAGAACACTAGCGACATTGCGAAGAGCGCGAGCGACATCGCCCAGAACACCAGTGACATCGCAACGAACGCCGGCAACATCGCCCAGAACATGAGCGATATTGCGAAGAACGCAGGCGACATCACGAATATCGATTCGCGAGTGACGAACGTTGAGGGCTCGGTGAGCACTATCACGAACCAGATCAACAGCGGCGAACTGGGCCTGGTGCAACAGGACCAGGTCTCACGCAACCTGACGGTTGGCGCGGCGACGGACGGCGTGCAGATCAGCATGGCGGGCACGGCGGGCAACCGCGTGGTGACGGGTGTGGCAGCGGGTGCGGTGAGCGCATCGAGCGTCGACGCGGTGAATGGTTCACAGTTGTATGCGACGAACCAGAACGTGGCGCAGAACACCAGTGACATTGCAACGAACGCCGGCAACATCGCCCAGAACACCAGCGATATTGCGCAGAACACGAGCGACATCGCGAAGAGCGCGGGTGACATCGCCCAGAACACGAGCGATATTGCAAAGAACGCAGGCGACATCACGGATATCGATTCACGTGTGACGAACGTTGAAGGCTCGGTGAGCAATATCACGAACCAGATCAACAACGGCGAACTGGGCCTGGTGCAGCAGGACCAAAGCTCGCGCAACCTGACGGTTGGTGCGGCGACGGACGGCGTGCAGATCAGCATGGCGGGCACGGCGGGCAACCGCGTGGTGACGGGTGTGGCAGCGGGTGCGGTGAGCGCATCGAGCGTCGACGCGGTGAACGGCTCACAACTGTATGCAACGAACCAGAGCGTGGCGCAGAACACCAGCGACATCGCAACGAACGCCGGCAATATCGCGCAGAACACGAGCGACATCGCACAGAACACCGGCGATATTGCGAAGAACGCGAGCGACATCGCGACGAACGCTGGCGACATTGCGAAGAACACGAGTGACATCGCCCAGAACACGAGCGACATCGCGCAAAACACCAGCGACATCGCGCAAAACACCAGCGACATCGCCCAAAACACGACCAACATTACGAACCTCGACACGCGTGTCACGAATGTCGAAGGCTCCGTAACCGATCTGACGAACCAGATCAACTCGGGCGTCGTGGGTCTGGTGCAGCAGGATCAGACAACGGGTGCCGTAACGGTCGCCAGCAACACGGGCGGCTTGAGCGTCGACTTCACGGGTACCGCGGGTGCGCGTGAACTGCTCGGTGTGGCGGCAGGCACGACGAACACCTCGGCGGTCAACCTTGGCCAGTTGAGCCCGGTCGTGTCGTCGCTTGGCGGCGGCGCGCAGGTCAACGCCGACGGCTCGGTCACCGGTCCGACCTACCACGTGCAGGGCGGCACGCAGAATACGGTCGGCGGTGCGCTCGATACGCTCGACACCGGTCTGACGTCGCTGCAGACGCAGATCAGCAACGGCTCTATCGGGATCGTCACGCAGGATGCGACTTCGCGCGACCTGCTGGTCGGCGGTGCGACGGACGGGGTGCGGGTCAACATGGCAGGCACGGCGGGCAATCGTGTCGTGACGGGTGTCGCGGCGGGTGCGGTTGGTGCAGCGAGCGTCGACGCGGTGAACGGTTCGCAGTTGTACGCGAACGCAGCCAGCACGGCGGCAGCGCTCGGCGGCGGTTCGAGCGTCAACGCGGACGGCACGGTCTCGGCGCCTAGCTACAGTGTGGGCGGTACGACCGTAAACAACGTCGGCGCGGCCATCACCAATATCGACGGCCGGGTCACGCAGAACACCTCGGACATCGCCAGCTTGCAGAGCACGGTCGGCACCATGAGCGGTTCGGTGGCCAATGCGGTGTCGTATGACTCGTCGGCGCACAATCAGGTAACCCTCGGAGGCTCGACGGGTGCACCGGCTGTCAAGCTGACCAACCTTCAGGATGGCGAACTGTCGGCAACCAGCACCGATGCAGTGACCGGCGCGCAGTTGTGGAATACCAACCAGCAACTGTCCGATCTCACACAGTCGGTGCAGAACCAGCAGCAGACCGGCAACGCCTCAATGTCGATCAACACGGGCGGTCAGCCGGCGGCAGCAGCGACGGGCAACAACGCGGTCGCAATGGGTGGCGGCTCGCAGGCGAGCGGCGATAACTCGGTGGCGATCGGTTCGGGTTCGGTGGCGGATCAGGCGAATACCGTGTCGGTCGGCTCGCAAGGCAACGAGCGCCGGATCACCAACGTCGCGAACGGCACGGCGCCGACAGATGCGGTGAACGTCAGGCAGATGCAGTCGGCCATTGGCGAGACCGCGCGTGCTGCTTACAGCGGTGTCGCAGCCGCCACCGCGCTGACGATGATTCCGGAAGTCGATCCGGGCAAGACGCTGGCAATCGGCGTGGCCGGTGGCAGCTACAAGGGCTACCAAGCCGCCGCGGTGGGCGCATCCGCTCGTATCACGCAGAACCTGAAGGTCAAGATCGGGGCGGGTATCAGCGGCAGCGAAACGACTGTCGGTGCCGGTGCGTCGTATCAGTGGTAAGTGTTTGATGTGGTGACAGGCGGCGCAGTTTGGCCGCTTTCTGTGAGCTGGGTCTAGGCAGTTAGCAGTGCAAGTGGAACGGGCTCCCTTCGGTGAACTGAAGGGAGCCCGTTTCGTTTGTGCCTTTACGCCTGGATCTTTAGGAATACAGTCGCGCCTGATGCGCACCGTTTCAGATTCGGCGAGCCGAGCTTCGACGTTTCGCCAGGGCACGCGGCAAGCCGCGCGGCGCTGACCAGGCCGCATCCCCCTTGCTGGTTGCCGCACCACTAGCATCACCCGCGCGGATCGATCCTTCGTCGGTTGAGGATATCTTTCGCCTGCGCCAGCTTCTCAACCAGTTCCGGCCCGCGGCTCAGCGCCACGCCTACCGCCAGAATGTCGCCAATCGCCAGATGCGATACGCGCGAGGTCATCGGCGAAAAGATGTCCGTATCCTCATCCACGTTTGCAAACAGCCCTACCGTCGCGAGGCGCGCGAGCGGCGAATTGCCGTGCGTAATCGCGATCACGCTGGCGCCCGCGGCAAGCGCCGACTTCACCGCATCGACGATGTCGCGGGTGCGCCCCGTGTTCGATATCGCCACCACGACGTCGCCTTCGCCCAGCAGCGCTGCCGACATCAGAAACGTATGCGGGTCGGAATACGCAACACTCGGCATGCCGAGGCGAAAGAACTTGTGCTGCACATCGAGCGCGGCGATGCCGGACCCGCCCGCGCCGTAGAACTCAATCCGCTTTGCCTGCGTAAGCAGTGTGATGGCTGCCGCCACACTGTCCGATGACAGGTTGTTGCGCACCTGGATCAGCGCGCCGATCGTCCGGTCGAGCACCTTGGCGGCGACGCCTGGCGTCGGTTCGTCCGGCCGCACGTCACGATAGACGGCCGGCACTTCGGCGGCGATCCCCTGCGCGAGCCGGATCTTGAACTCGCGGAAACCGGAAAACCCCAAAGCATGGCAAAAGCGCGCGATGGTCGGCTGGCTCACCCCTGCGCGCGCGGCCATCTCGTTCATCGACAGATCGAGCACCTCGCGCGGCGCCTCGATCACGTAGTCGGCCAGCTTGCGCTCGGAGGGGCGCAACTGGTCGCGCATCTCTTCGACCTGGGACAGCATCATCGGAAAACTCGCACTATGCTGAAGAATGCGTGGACTATAGCTGATTGCTGGAGATGTACAAAAACTACATATCGTGCAGTAGGTGTATTCCCTAGGTGCGGCCAGTTTTCGGTTGAGACGACGCCAGGTGGTGCGCTGCGACGAATGATGAATGGTGCGGGTGCTGAAATTATCTGCGTTGCGATCGTGTAGTTTTTCTACTAAACTCTCGTGGTCGGCTTGAGTCCGACTTCCCCGCGACCCCCACCTGGCCCTGCGCGCCTGTTCGCCTCCGCCAGCGACGAAGGAGCTTCGATGGTTTCCCCGCATTCGCAATTGCTTAAAGTCACGCAACGCGTGATCGAGCGCAGCAAGCCCACTCGCGCCGCCTATCTGGCCCGCATCGATAAGGCTCAAGGCAAGTTTCCGGTGCGCGGCGCGCTGTCGTGCGCGAACCTCGCCCACGGCTTCGCCGGCCTCGAAGGCAACGACAAGCTGGTGATCAAGCAGATCCGCGAGCCGAATATCGGCATCGTGTCCTCGTACAACGAGATGCTGTCCGCGCACGCGCCGTTCAAGAATTACCCCGACATCATCAAGCAGGCCGCCCGCGAAAACGGCGGCGTGGCGCAGTTCGCCGGCGGCGTGCCGGCCATGTGCGACGGTGTCACGCAAGGCAATGCGGGCATGGAACTGTCGCTGTTTTCGCGCGAAACCATCGCCATGAGCACGGCGGTCGCGCTCACCCACAACATGTTCGACGCGGCGTTGTGCCTCGGTATCTGCGACAAGATCGTGCCGGGTCTCCTGATTGGCGCGCTGCAATTCGGCCACATCCCGACTATTTTCGTCCCGGCTGGGCCGATGGGCAGTGGTCTCTCGAACGACGACAAAGCCAAGACGCGTCAGCTCTTCGCCACCGGCCAATGCGGCCGCGACGCGCTGCTCGAAGCGGAAGCCGCGGCGTACCACAGCCAGGGCACCTGCACCTTCTACGGCACCGCGAACAGCAACCAGATGCTGATGGAAGTGATGGGCCTGCATCTGCCAGGCTCGGCCTTCGTGCATCCGCACACGCAGTTGCGCGACGCGCTCACCGCGCAAGCCGCGCGCCGCGTGCTCGATCTGACGGTGGAGCGCGGCAACTACACGCCGATCGGCCATGTGGTCGACGAGAAGGCGATCATCAACGGCATCGTCGCGCTGCTGGCGACGGGCGGCTCGACCAATCACACGCTCCACCTCGTGGCGATTGCGCGTGCCGCGGGCATCGTGATCGACTGGGACGACTTCGACCAGTTGTCGCAAAGCGTGCCGCTGCTCGCGAAGATCTATCCGAATGGCAAGGCCGACGTGAACCACTTCCACGCCGCGGGCGGCGTTGCATTCCTGGTCCGCAATCTGCTGGAAGGCGGCTTGCTGCACGAAGACGTCAACACGGTGGCGGGTAAGGGCCTGCACCACTACACCGAAGAACCCAAGCTGCTCGACGGTAAGCTGACCTGGGTGCCGGGCGCCACCGAGAGCCATGAAACGGCCGTGCTGCGCGGCATCAAGGAACCGTTCCAGCCGGACGGCGGCTTGCGGTTGATGCAGGGCAAGCTGGGACGCGGGGTCATCAAGATTTCGGCGGTTGCGGCGCAACATCGCAAGGTGAAGGCGCCGGCCATCGTGTTCGATTCGCAGGAAGCGGTGCAGGAAGCCTTCGACAAGGGCGAGCTGAAGCGCGATTTTGTCGCGGTGGTGCGCTTCCAGGGCGCCCGCGCAAACGGCATGCCTGAGCTTCACCGTTTGACGCCGTTGCTCGGCGTGTTGCAGGATCAAGGTTTCCACGTTGCGCTCGTTACCGACGGGCGCATGTCGGGCGCCTCCGGCAAGGTGCCGGCGGTGATCCACGTCTCGCCTGAAGCGCTGCTGCAAGGGCCGATTGGCAAGGTGGTCACAGGCGACATGCTGGTGATCGATGCTGAAGCCGGCGTGCTCGACGTCGAAATCGATGCGGCCGAATGGGCGGCGCGGCCGGAAGCCGTGCCGCAGCATCAGGCGGAAAACGAGGTCGGTTTCGGCCGGGAACTGTTTGGCGTCTTCCGTGCGGCGGCTGCGCCCGCGGAACTGGGCGCTTCGGTATTTGGCCCGATGGTGGGTGAAGTTCACGCAAGCCACGCGCTGCAGAATTAAGGAGTCTGACTATGACGGCAAAGAAAGTAAGCGACATCGTGCGCCTCGGCCCGGTGATTCCGGTGTTGGCGTTCGACTCGGCGGAGCAGGGCGAGAATGTCTCGCGCGCGTTGCATGCCGGCGGCGTGAAGGTGCTCGAAATCACGTTGCGCACCGCAGCAGGTCTCGAAGCGATTGAGCGCGCGAGTCATCTGGCGGAAGACATCGTCGTCGGCGTCGGCACCATCACGAAGCCGGAACACTGCGCGCAGGCTAAGAAGGCGGGTGCGCAGTTCGGCGTTTCGCCGGGTCTCACGAAGGACATGCACAAGGCCGCACAGGACGCCGGTCTGCCGCTGCTGCCGGGTGTGATGACGCCGAGCGACATCATCACGGCGCTGGAACTCGGCTACGAGATCGTCAAGTTCTTCCCGGCGCAGCAAGCCGGCGGTATTCCGATGCTACAGGCGTTTTACGGCCCGTTCCCGACGCTGAAATTCTGCCCGACCGGCGGCATCACGGCCGAAAGCGCCATCAATTTCCTCGCGCAACCGAACGTCGTGTGCGTCGGCGGTTCGTGGCTTACGCCGAAAGCCGCGCTCGCCGCGCAAAACTGGGACGAAGTTACGCGCCTCGCACGTGCCGCCAGCGAACTGGCCGCGCCTGCTCATTAAGTTGAAACGGCACGCTTTTTAACCGGCCAGCAGGGTCCGACATCAGGAGCCCCGTCGACACAGTCTTCCCGGCTGTCACGACGGGGCTCTTTTTTCGGCAGGCGCGCCGGTTTCGCGCGCCTTGAATGACGACAAACAGTAGAATTCAACGTCCGTGCGGTTGGCCGGGTTTTCAGGTCGCCGCAGGCCGCCTGGAGACAGGGTGCCAGCCGCCTTCCGCACCTAGAATCAATAACGCAAAGGAGGAGCTTCATGGAAGCTGTCCACGGCAGTACGCTGCTGGTCTTCGCGGTGATCGCCATCGCACTTCTGATCCTGCTGATCACCCGCTACAAGGTCTATCCGTTCCTCGTCCTGATTATCGTCTCGCTGCTGCTGGGTCTCGTATCCGGCATGCCGATCGGCACGATCGTCAAATCGTTCGAAACCGGTAACGGCAATACGCTCGGCCACATTGCGATCGTGGTCGGCCTCGGCACGATGCTCGGCAAGATGATGGCCGAATCGGGCGGCGCGGAGCGCATCGCGACTACGTTGATCGACAAGTTCGGCGAGAAGCACATTCACTGGGCGATGATGGTGGTGGCGATCATCGTCGGTTTGCCGGTGTTTTTTGAAGTCGGCTTCGTGTTGCTGATTCCGATCGCGTTCAACGTTGCCAAGCGCACCAACAAGTCGCTGCTGCTGATCGGCTTGCCGATGATCGCGGGTCTGTCCGTCGTGCACGGTTTGATTCCGCCGCATCCGGCCGCGATGCTCGCGGTGCAGGCGTATCACGCCGACATCGGCAAGACGATTGCATATGGGCTGATCGTGGGTGTGCCGACAGCAATCGTTGCCGGTCCGCTGTTCGCGCTGTTGATCAGCCGCTACATCAAGCTGCCGGAGAACAATCCGCTCGCTGCGCAGTTTCTCGGCGCAGCTGAAGAGAAAAAGGAACAACGCGAACTGCCGGGCTTCGGCATCACGCTGTTCACGATTCTGCTGCCGGTGATCCTGATGCTGATCGGCAGTTGGGCCGACCTCGTGTTTACGCCGAAGACGCTCGCGAACGATCTGCTGCGTTTCGTCGGCAATTCCGACGTTGCGCTGTTGATCGCCGTGCTGGTCAGTTTCTGGACCTTCGGCGCGAGCCGCGGCTTCAGTCGTGAGCAGATCCAGAAGTTCTGCGGCGACTGTCTGGCGCCGATCGCGGGCATCACGCTGATCGTGGGCGCGGGCGGCGGTTTCGGACGGGTGCTGATGGATAGCGGCATCTCGAAGGAAATCGTCGGGGTGGCAACGGCGATGCATCTGTCGCCGCTGCTGTTCGGCTGGCTGGTGGCCGCGCTGATTCGTCTGGCTACGGGATCGGCGACAGTGGCGATGACCACCGCCTGCGGTATCGTCGCGCCGATTGCCTCGGCGAGCGGGGTGCAGGTCACGCCGGAATTGCTGGTGCTTGCCACCGGTTCGGGTTCACTGATTTTTTCGCATGTGAACGACGGTGGTTTCTGGCTGGTGAAGGAATACTTCGGTATGACGGTGGGGCAGACCTTCAAGACATGGTCGCTCCTCGAAACCATCATTTCACTGATGGGCTTGGGTTTGACTTTCGCGCTCGCGACGGTCGTGTAAGGAGTTTTTGATGATTCTGATCGCAATGGGCGTGTCGGGCGCCGGCAAAACGAGGATTGGCGAGATGCTGGCGGAACGCCTGCACTGCGCGTTCACCGACGGCGACGCGTTTCACAGCGCCGCCAACAAGGAAAAAATGCACCACGGCATTCCGCTCACCGACGAAGACCGTTGGCCGTGGCTGCAAACCATCCGTGTGGCGATCGAAGAAAAGCAGAGGGCGGGCGAGAAGGCGGTGTTCACGTGTTCTTCGCTGAAACGCTCGTACCGCGACGTTCTGCGCGGCGGTAGCAACGGTGACAAGGACGTGTGCTTTGTCTATCTGAAGGGTTCGTTCGAGGTGCTGCGCGAGCGGCTGACCACGCGCACCGGTCACTTCTTCGACCCGTCGCTGCTGCAAAGCCAGCTCGATACGCTCGAAGAACCGGGTCCAGACGAGGCGATCACGGTGAGTATCGAACTGTCGCCGGAAGAAATCGTGGATGAGGTGTTGAAGCAGATGAAGCTGCGGTGAATTCCTGGCTCACGCCTTGGTGACGAAACATAGTGACGAAAATAGTGACGAAACCGAAGGCCGCAACCTAAAGACGAAAAAAAAGGCGCTCCACGTGAGCGCCTTTTTCATGCCTGAAGCCAGCCAGGCAATCAGCGAACGTCAAGCAATCCGCTTGGCCAACTCTACCGCGAGGCCGATATACGAGCCCGGCGTCATGGCGAGCAAACGATCCTTCGCATCTTGCGGAATCGCGAGGCCGCTCACGAACGTTTGCAGTGCTTCACGCGTGATGCCCTTGCCGCGCGTGAGTTCCTTCAACTGCTCGTACGGGTTCTCGATGCCGTAACGGCGCATCACCGTTTGCACCGGCTCGGCCAGCACTTCCCAGCAGTTGTCGAGGTCTTCGTTCAGACGTTGCGCATTCACTTCGAGCTTGTCCAGACCGCGGATCAGCGAGTCGTACGCGAGCAGCGAATAGCCGAACGCAACGCCCATGTTGCGCAGCACCGTCGAGTCGGTCAGGTCGCGCTGCCAGCGCGAAACCGGCAGCTTGTCGGCGAGGTGGCGCAGCGTGGCGTTGGCGAGACCGAGATTGCCTTCCGAGTTTTCGAAATCGATCGGATTGACCTTGTGCGGCATCGTGGACGAACCGATTTCGCCGGCCTTCGTGCGCTGCTTGAAGTAGCCGACCGAGATGTAGCCCCACACGTCGCGGTCCAGATCCAGCAGGATCGTGTTGGCGCGCGAGATGGCGTCGAACAGTTCGGCCATGTAGTCGTGCGGCTCGATCTGGATCGTGTACGGGTTGAAGGTGAGTTTCAGGCGCTGTTCGACCACTTCGCGCGAAAACGCTTCCCAGTCGAATTCCGGATACGCGGACAGGTGCGCATTGAAGTTGCCGACCGCGCCGTTCATCTTGCCCAGCAGTTCGACCTTCGCGATACGGTCGATCGCGCGTTCCAGACGCGCGGCGACGTTGGCGATTTCCTTGCCGAGCGTGGTGGGGCTGGCCGGCTGGCCGTGCGTGCGCGACAGCATCGGCTGTGCGGCGTGGGCATGAGCTAGCGCGACGAGACGCTGATGCACCGAGCGCAGCGCCGGCAGAATCACGTGTTCACGTGCGCCGGCGAGCATCAGACCGTGCGACGTGTTGTTGATGTCTTCCGAGGTGCACGCAAAGTGGATGAACTCGCTCGCGCGTTCCAGTTCTTCCTGACCCTTCACCGATTCTTTCAGCCAGTACTCGACCGCTTTCACGTCGTGATTCGTCACACGTTCGATGTCCTTGATGCGCGCGGCGTCGTGCGCGGTGAAGCGCTCGGCCAGTTGCAGCAGGAACTGCTCGGCCGCGTCGGAAAAGCGCGGCACTTCGGCGAAACCGGCGCGCGACAAGGCGATCAGCCAATGGATTTCAACGGTCACGCGATTGCGCATGAAAGCGGCTTCCGAGAGCCAGTCGCGCAGGGCTTCGGTTTTCGAGGCGTAACGGCCGTCGAGCGGGGAGAGCGCGTTCAGCGCGAACAGGGTGTCGGGGCGGGTGTCGGACATGATGGGGGCGTGAGCGCTCGGGGGCGGATCGGGAACGGAGGGAACCGCGAATTTTACCACTCAACCCCGTGCGCGAGCCGCGCCGCTAGAATGCTGACTCTTTCCCTCCCGCCGGCGGCAGGCTTTCGCATGGAACTGAAATGGCTCGAAGACTTCGTTTCGCTCGCGGAGACGCGTAGTTTCAGCCGTTCGGCCGAATCGCGCCACGTCACGCAACCGGCGTTTTCGCGGCGGATTCAGGCACTGGAAGCGTGGCTCGGCACGGAATTGATCGATCGTTCGGTTTACCCGACGCGTCTGACGGCGGCAGGCCAGGTGTTTTACGAGCAGGCGCTCGCCATGCTGTCGCAGTTCCACGAGGCGCGTGCCCTGCTGCGCGGACACACGGCGACACCGCAGGCGACCATCGAATTCGCGGTGCCGCACACGCTGTCGCTCACGTACTTCCCGCGCTGGTTGCAGCGCATCGAAGCGCAAATGGGCCCGATCCACACCCGGCTGCGCGCGTTGAACGTGCACGACGCGGCGCTGGCGCTGGTGGAAGGCGGCTGCGATCTGATGATGGCCTATCACCATCCGAGCCATCCCATCGCGCTCGATCCGGCGCGCTACGACATGCTCACGCTCGGCAATGAGCCAATCAGTCCGTTTTCGGCGCCGGGCCGTGCCGGTCGGCCGCGGCACACGCTGCCGGGCACGGCGCAGACCACCACGCCTTATCTGACCTACACGCCCAACGCGTACCTGGGCCGGATGACCGAGGTGATTCTCGCCAACGCGCCGGAGCGCCTCTACCTCGACCGGCTGTACGAAACCGACATGGCCGAAGGGCTCAAGGCGATGGCGCTGGCCGGCCACGGCATCGCCTTCCTGCCCTACAGCGCGGTGGAGGACGCGGTTGCCGACGGCAAGCTGATCCGCCTCGATCGCGCCACGCGTGGCACGCCCGAGGGGCAGCTCACGCTGACCATGGAAATTCGCCTCTATCGCGACAAGCTCGCCGCAAAAGGCGACGACGCGCGGCAGATACTCGTGCGGCAGTTGTGGGATGTGGTGGCGGAGGAGTTGGCGCAAGGCACGGGCGCTGCCTGAAAACCTGCGCCCCCACGACGCAAATTTGCGGCTTCTTGATGGTTATGCAAAAAAAACATAATCGGATAAGGAAACGGCATTGGATTTCAAAACGGCGTTTTTCGACAATGCTGTCATTCGATCAACGCCGGAGCGTTCATGTCATCCCAGCAACAAGCCGCACAATCCGCATCAACGTTGCAGTCCGTTCCTTCCTACCTCAATAAAGACGATCTCGGCCCGTGGGGCAACTACCTGCGCCAGGTCGACCGTGTCGCACCGTACCTCGGCTCCCTGTCCCGCTGGCTCGAAACCCTGAAGCGCCCGAAGCGCATTCTGATCGTCGATGTGCCTATCGAACTCGATAACGGCACGGTCGCGCACTTCGAAGGCTATCGCGTGCAGCACAACGTGTCGCGCGGTCCGGGTAAGGGCGGTGTGCGCTATCACCAGGACGTGACGCTCTCGGAAGTGATGGCGTTGTCGGCGTGGATGTCGGTGAAGAACGCGGCTGTGAACGTGCCGTACGGCGGCGCGAAGGGCGGTATCCGTGTCGACCCGCGCACCTTGTCGCGTGGCGAGCTGGAGCGCGTGACGCGCCGCTATACCAGCGAAATCGGCATCATCATCGGACCGAATACCGACATCCCCGCGCCGGACGTGAACACGAACGAGCAGATCATGGCGTGGATGATGGACACGTACTCCATGAACCAGGGCCAAACGGCAACGGGCGTGGTGACCGGCAAGCCGATCGCGCTGGGCGGTTCGCTGGGCCGCCGTGAAGCAACCGGCCGCGGCGTGTTCGTGGTTGCCTCGGAAGCCGCACGCCGCATCGGCGTCGACATCGAAGGCGCGCGCATCGCCGTGCAGGGCTTCGGCAACGTGGGCGGCATTGCAGCACGCCTGTTCCAGGAAGCGGGTTCGAAGCTGGTCGCGGTGCAGGATCACACCGGCTCGCTGTACAAGTCGACCGGTATCGACGCGGTTGCATTGGCGGATTACGTGGCGAAGAACGGCGGCGTGGGCGGCTTCCCGGAAGCCGATACAATCGCCAACGACGAATTCTGGAAGGTCGAATCGGACATCCTGATCCCGGCTGCGCTGGAAAACCAGATCACCGAAAAGAACGCGGGCAGCATCAAGACGAAGATCGTCGTGGAAGGCGCCAACGGCCCGACCACCACGGCGGCGGACGACATTCTGCACGACCGCGGCATTCTCGTGATTCCGGACGTGGTGGCTAACGCCGGCGGCGTGACGGTCTCGTACTTCGAGTGGGTGCAGGACTTCTCGAGCTTCTTCTGGACTGAAGACGAAATCAATCAACGCCTCGAACGCGTGATGCGCGAAGCATTTGCCGCTGTGTGGCAAGTGTCGAGCGAGCAGAAAGTGTCCGTGCGGACCGCGGCGTTTATCGTCGCGTGTAAGCGGATCCTGGAAGCGCGCGAACTGCGCGGCCTGTATCCCTGATCTGATTGCGTGAAACGGCGGGTCCGCTACCTCGCGGACCTCGCCGATCCTTGCTTCGACGCGGTTCAAAAGACCGCGTGTCTGACCCGGCGGGCGGCATCGTATCGATGCCGCCCGCCTTCGTATGTCCGGAAAGCCGACCGGCCGTCCCGCAAGCGCCGCCTGCAGCGACAACCCGCGTGGCGAGGCCGCCGGGGAGGCCACCTTCGGGCACATACGACAAACATGGTTTATAGCGATACTTTCAGAATAATTACTTTGCTAAACTGGCGCCGGTTCTTGCCAAGGAGATCACACATGAAGGTTAAAAAAGCTGCGCTGCTGCTCGCGACTCTCGGACTGTTCACGGTCGGCGCGCACGCGCAAGACGCTGGTACGCTGAAAAAGATCAAGGACACAGGCGTCATTTCGCTGGGTCACCGGGAATCGTCGATCCCGTTCTCGTATTACGACGACAAGCAGAATGTCATCGGCTACTCGCAAGAATTCGCGCTGAAGGTGGTTGAGGCGGTCAAGCAGAAGCTGAACATGCCGAACCTGAAGGTCAAGCTCACGCCGGTCACGTCGCAAAACCGGATTCCGCTGGTGCAGAACGGCACCGTCGACATGGAATGCGGCTCGACCACGAATAACGCCGAGCGTCAGCAACAGGCTGCCTTCTCGAACACGATCTTCGTGATCGGCACGCGCCTGATGACCAAGAAAGACTCCGGCATCAAGGATTGGGCCGACCTGAAGGGCAAGACGGTCGTCACAACGGCCGGCACGACGTCCGAGCGCCTGCTTCGCAAGATGAATCAGGACAAGAGCATGGGCATGAACATCATCAGCGCGAAAGACCACGGCGAGTCGTTCCTGACGCTCTCCACCGGCCGCGCTGCCGCGTTCATGATGGACGACGCACTGCTGGCAGGCGAGCGCGCCAAGTCGAACAACCCGGGCGATTTCGTGATCGTCGGCACGCCGCAATCGCATGAAGCGTACGGCTGCATGATTCGCAAGAACGATCCGGAATTCAAGAAGGTCGTGGACGACGCGATTGCGAAGGTCGAAACCTCGGGCGAAGCCGATGCGATCTACAAGAAGTGGTTCGAATCGCCGATTCCGCCGAAGGGCCTGAACCTGAACTTCCCGGAAAGCGATGACATGAAGGCGCTCTTCAAGAGCCCGAATGACAAGGCAATCGATTAAACCTTAGCCGTTTTTTTGAAACGCTGAACGAAACGGAAGGGGCCACGCGCTTCTTCCGTTTCTTTTTGCTGGAGTCTTGGTCATGTCATATCACTGGAACTGGGGCATTCTGCTGAGTCCGGTCTCCACCGGCGAGCCGACCACCTACCTGGGCTGGCTGCTGTCGGGCTTCTGGGTGACGATTACCGTGTCGCTGTCGGCATGGGTGATCGCGCTGATCGTCGGTTCGTTTTTCGGCGTGCTGCGCACGGTGCCGAACAAATGGGCGTCGGGCATCGGCACGTTGTACGTCGCGATTTTCCGCAATATTCCACTGATCGTGCAGTTCTTCATCTGGTATCTGGTGATACCGGAGTTGCTGCCGGCGTCGATCGGCAACTGGTTCAAGCAACTGCCGCCGGGCGCGCAGTTCTTCTCGTCGTCGATCCTCTGTCTCGGGCTCTTCACTGCCGCGCGCGTGTGCGAGCAGGTGCGCTCGGGCATCAACGCGTTGCCGAAGGGTCAGCGCGCCGCGGGTCTGGCCATGGGTTTCACGCAATGGCAGACGTATCGCTACGTGCTGCTGCCGGTGGCGTACCGGATCATCGTGCCGCCGCTGACGTCCGAGTTTCTGAACATCTTCAAGAACTCGGCGGTCGCGTCGACCATTGGTCTGCTGGACCTGTCGGCTCAGGCGCGGCAGCTCGTCGACTATACGTCGCAGACGTATGAGTCGTTCATCGCGGTCACGCTGGCGTATGTGCTGATCAACCTGGTCGTGATGCAATTGATGCGCTGGGTCGAACACAAAACCCGGTTGCCCGGCTATATCGGAGGTAAGTGATGCATCATTTCGACTGGAGCGGTATTCCGGGCGCACTGCCTACGCTATGGACCGGCGCTATCGTCACCATCAAGATCACACTGATCGCGATCGTGATCGGCATTATCTGGGGCACCATTCTCGCGATCATGCGGCTTTCGCCGTTCAAGCCGTTCGAATGGTTCGCGAAGGGTTATGTCACGATCTTCCGTTCGATCCCGCTCGTGATGGTGCTGCTGTGGTTCTTCCTGATCGTGCCGCAGGTGCTGCAAAACGTGCTGGGCCTGTCGCCGGATATCGACATTCGGCTGGCTTCGGCGATGGTCGCTTTCTCGCTGTTCGAGGCCGCGTATTATTCGGAAATCATCCGCGCCGGCATTCAGGCGGTGCCGCGCGGGCAGGTCAATGCAGCGTTCGCGCTCGGTATGAGCTACCCGCAGGCAATGCGTCTCATCGTGCTGCCGCAGGCGTTCCGCGCGATGGTGCCGCTGTTGCTTACCCAAGGTATCGTGCTGTTTCAGGATACGTCGCTCGTCTACGTGATCAGCCTCGCCGACTTCTTCCGCACCGCCACGAATATTGGCGACCGTGACGGCACGAATGTCGAAATGGTACTGTTCGCGGGCGCGTGTTATTTCGTGGTCTGCGTGATCGCGTCGAGCCTCGTCAAAGGTCTTCAGAAAAAGGTCGCAAGATGATCTCTATCAAGAATGTTTCGAAGTGGTACGGTCAGTTTCAAGTGCTGACCGACTGCACGACGGAAGTCAAAAAAGGTGAAGTGGTGGTGGTGTGCGGGCCGTCGGGTTCGGGCAAGTCCACGCTGATCAAAACCGTCAACGGCCTCGAGCCGTTCCAGAAGGGTGAGATCGTTATCAACGGCCAGTCGCTGACCGACAAGAAAACCAATCTGTCGAAGCTGCGTGCGAAGGTCGGCATGGTGTTCCAGCACTTCGAACTGTTCCCGCATCTGTCGATCGTGCAGAACCTGACGCTCGCGCAGATCAAGGTGCTTGGCCGCTCGAAGGACGAAGCCACCACCAAGGGCTACAAGCTGCTCGATCGCGTCGGTCTGCGCGCACATGCGGATAAGTTTCCGGGGCAATTGTCGGGCGGCCAGCAGCAGCGTGTGGCGATTGCGCGCGCGCTGTCGATGGACCCGATCGCGATGCTGTTCGACGAGCCGACTTCCGCGCTCGATCCGGAAATGATCAATGAAGTGCTCGACGTCATGGTCGAACTCGCGCAGGAAGGCATGACGATGATGTGCGTCACGCACGAAATGGGCTTTGCCAAGAAGGTCGCGCACCGCGTGATTTTCATGGACAAGGGCCTGATCGTTGAAGACGACAGGAAGGAAGATTTCTTCGCGAATCCGAAGTCGGATCGCGCGAAGGACTTTCTGGCGAAAATCCTGCATTGAGCTTGTTGCCGGGCCGCACGGGTTAGTGGCTGTGGCTCGGGCAGAAAAAAAGCCGCTTCGAAAGAAGCGGCTTTTTTGTATCTGATGACGTTTCAGGTTTTCGCGCAAGCCGCGCGGAGCGGATCAGGATTCGAAGGCCGCAGTGTCGTCCGCGGCCTCAAGGTCGACCTCGGCCGTGGCCATTGCCTCAACCGAAGCCGCGATCGTGGTTGCCGAAGCCGATGCGTCCAACGCCGGATTGCGCAGCTTCTCCAGCACCGAAGCCGGCACCGGCACGTTGACCCGGCCGATCACTTCGCCGTGCTGGAACATCAGCAGATCGCCGGGTTTGAAGGCGGACCACACCTCGTTATCGGTGAGCGGCTTGGTTGCGATCACGGCGACGCGGTCTTCAGGCGTCGTGTACTTGGCGAAATCGATCGATACATCCGCGTCGACCAGATGGGCAGTCGAGAACGGCCAGCGCCGCACGATGTAATGCAGATGCGTCGAGCAATGCGCGAACAGCGCCTGACCGTTCGACATCAGAAAATTGAATACGCCGAACTGCGTGATTTCGCGCGTGAGCGTTTCGAGTGCCGCGAACAGTTCGTCGAGCGGCGGCTGCGTGCCCGGGAAAGCCTTGCGCAAACCTTGCAGCAACGCGCAGAACGCGAGTTCGCTATCGGTCGTGCCGACCGGCTGATAGACGCCGGTCAGCGCCGGTGAATAGTCTTTCAGGTCGCCGTTGTGCGCGAAGATCCAGTGGCGTCCCCATAATTCGCGCATGAACGGATGGCAGTTTTCGAGCAGGATGTGCCCTTGCGTCGCCTTGCGAATATGCGCGATCGTGTTCTTCGATTTGATCGGGTAGCGCTTGACCATCTCGGCGATCGGCGAGGTGGCCGACGATTGATGGTCGATGAACAGGCGGCAGGCTTTGTCTTCGAAGAAGGCGATGCCCCAACCGTCCGCGTGGTGATCGGTGACGCCGCCGCGCGCCGCAAAGCCGGTGAACGAGAACGTGACGTCCGTTGGCGCGGCGCAGTTCATTCCGAGAAGTTGGCACATGTTGCAGGTAAGCCTGTGAACGGGGCGAGCCGTTACAATGATGATTTTCCAAGCATATCACCGAGCCAGAAGCGCCAAATAGCAAAATTGACGTGTGTTTAGGCTCTAGCGTTGCGATTTGCTGTGATTTGTACCGCTTTCACCACGCCGATCCGATTTATTGCCGCCGAATCTCGTTCCCCTCTCGCCATGACCGCCTCCAACGCCTCCCCCGATTCCGTCGCCTCCATCGACTCCGTCACGCTCGCCCGCCCGGACGACTGGCACCTGCACGTTCGCGACGGCGAGATGCTCGCCGCCGTGCTGCCGGATACCGCGCGCCAGTTTGGCCGCGCGATCATCATGCCTAACCTGAAGCCGCCGGTCACCACGACCGCCATGGCGCAGGCGTACCGCGAGCGCATCGTCGCCGCGATCCCGGCCGGCGCGAAGTTCGAACCGCTGATGACGCTGTACCTGACCGACAACACGCCGCCCGACGAAATCCGCCGCGCGCGTGAAAGCGGCTTCGTACATGGCGTGAAGCTGTACCCGGCGGGCGCGACGACCAACTCGGACGCGGGCGTCACCGACATCATGAAGTGCGCCAAAACGCTCGAGGTGATGCAGGAAACCGGTATGCCGCTGCTGGTGCACGGCGAAGTGACGGATTCGTCGATCGACCTGTTCGACCGCGAGAAGGTGTTCATCGACCGCGTGATGACGCCGCTGCGCCGTGCATTTCCGGCGCTGAAGGTGGTGTTCGAGCACATCACCACGAAAGACGCGGTCGACTACATCCGCGAGGCCGGTGTGGCGCCGGGGCTGCTGGGCGCGACGATTACCGCGCACCATCTGCTGTACAACCGCAATGCCATCTTCCAGGGCGGCATTCGTCCGCATTACTACTGCCTGCCGGTACTGAAGCGTGAGACGCATCGCGTGGCGCTGGTCGAGGCGGCGACTTCGGGCAATCCGCGTTTCTTCCTCGGCACCGATAGCGCGCCGCATCCGAAGGGTTTGAAAGAACACGCCTGCGGCTGCGCAGGGTGCTACACGGCGCTGCATGCGCTCGAACTCTATACGGAAGCATTCGACAAAGCCGGCGCGCTGGACAAGCTCGAAGGCTTCGCCAGCTTCTTCGGCGCGGACTTCTATGGCCTGCCGCGCAGCGAAGAGAAAGTCACGCTGCGTCGCGAGGAATGGACGCTGCCGGCGGAATTGCCGGTCGGCGACACGCCTGTTGTGCCGCTGCGTGGCGGTGAGTCGATTGGTTGGCGCCTCATCTGAGGTAGCGCCAGATGCAGGCGCAGGAGGCGGCGCGCGTGAGCCCTGGCTTTGCCGATATCGATTGGTCGAAGCCGTGGTTCGCGCAGTTCGCGGCACGCGGCGAGCGCTGGCAGCAGGCCGCGCTTCAAGGCTATGCGCCCTTGCTCGCCGAGATGAATGCGGATGCGGGTGCGATGCAGCAGCGTACTGGCCGCGGCCGGCGTCTCGCGTTCATCGCGCAGGACGATCTGCCGCCTGGCGCGGCTTACGAGGCGCACATCGCGTCGACCGGCTGCGTGCCGACGCGTCATAACCTGCATGACTTCTTCAACGGGTCGATGTGGTTCGCGTTTCCGCGCATCAAGGCGGCGCTGAACGCGCGGCAGTCGGCGGCGATCGAGGTGTTGGGCGTCGGGCCGACCCGTGGCGGCGTGCGTGACACCTTGACCTTATTCGACGAAAACGCGCTGCTGTTCGCCTGCGCCGACCCGGCATTGAGCGCGGCATTGCGTGGGTTCGATTGGCAGACACTGCTGCTTGCTCAGCGCGATGCCTGGGGCACGCGCTGCGAAGTGCGCTCTTTCGGTCACGCACTGCTGGAAAAACTGATCGTGCCGTTCAAGGCCTGCACGGGCCACGCGTGGATTGTCGACGTGCCACCCGAATACTTTGGCTGGAGTGCGGCGGCGCGCGATGCATGGCTCGACGAATCCGTCAGCGCGGCGCTGCTCGGCACCGATGCTTTGACGAGCCGCATGTTTGCGCCGCTGCCCGTGCTGGGCATTCCGGGCTGGTGCGCGGAGAACGAATCCCCGGCGTTTTACGACGACACGTCCGTCTTCCGTGCCGGCCGGCGTTCGCGTTAAAGCCGTTCTCGCGCAGTTGCAGTGTTAAAATGCGCCCCAGCAAAGCAGGCCAGGCAGTCGCGGCCTCTGCGGCTTCGGCTAAAGAGGGCGAGGAAAGTCCGGACTCCATAGGGCAGGGTGATGGCTAACGGCCATCCGTGGCGACACGCGGAACAGGGCAACAGAAAGCAAACCGCCGATGGCCCGGCGCAAGCCGGGATCAGGTAAGGGTGAAACGGTGCGGTAAGAGCGCACCGCGGCTGCTGCAAGGCAGACCGGCACGGTAACCTCCACCCGGAGCAATTCCAAGTAGGCAGGCTAGCATCTTCGAGATGCAGGACGGGGCCCCCGTCACGTCTGCGGGTAGGAAGCTTGAGCTCGTCAGTAATGGCGTGCCTAGAGGAATGACTGCTACGCGCGTCGCGTTTTCGGACGCGGCGCGTGCACAGAATCCGGCTTATCGGCCTGCTTTGCCACCCGATAAAAAAATGCCGGCGTTCATACGGACGCCGGCATTTTGTTTTTGTGCGCGCCTCGGCTACCTGCGCCGCAGCCGCGGTGCCACGCTCAGCCCGCGACGATATCGAACGAGTGCGACAGTTCGGCGGTTTTCGCGATCATGATCGACGCCGAGCAGTATTTGTCGTGCGACAGATTGATCGCACGCTCCACGGTCGCCGGATTCAGATTCTTGCCGGTCACGGTGAAGTGGAAGTGGATCTTGGTGAATACCTTGGGATCTTCGCTGGCGCGCTCGGCCTTCAGCGTCACCGAGCAGCCGGCCACTTCCTGGCGGCTTTTCTTCAGGATCATCACGACGTCGTAGGCCGTGCAGCCGCCCGTGCCGAGCAGAACCATTTCCATCGGACGCGGCGCCAGATTGCGGCCGCCGCCTTCCGGCGCGCCGTCCATCATGACCAGATGGCCGCTGCCAGTTTCTGCGGCGAACGCCATTCCGTCTTGCCCCATCCAGCTAACTTTGCATTCCATGCTGTGCTCCACCGCGCTGTGCTTGTATCGAAACGGCATTGTAGCCCGGTGTTTGAGTGTCCGCCCGGAGGGACTTTCGCTGGAACTTATGCGCGATGGCTGCTTGCGTGTTGCGGTGCGGCATGTTTCGCCGATTCGGGAATGTCCTGACTGCTTTAGGGGTTTTACTCTAGCCGATGTCCACTTCCGGGGTGGTTTGTAAAAGGCTTTGCTTTTGATTTTAAAGGGAATTTTCAGATTTTTGATCTGAAGGATGTGCTACTGCATTGTGAAATTCGATTTCACAATGCAAATGTTCTTGCGTCGCACAAGGGTGCCTCATATAATCAGTCCCATCGGTTGCAACAGTTCTGCAACCTCCGCTGTCTCCTCCACCTCCTCCTTTGGTGGATTAAACCCGAACCGCTCGTTCGGGTTTTTTTTCGCCCGCGCATAGGGCCCGTACCGATGCCGTTCGGCGGGTCACGCGAAACGGCAAACGGTGTGATTTGGCCGTCGCCGCACACGTCTTGCCGTCCAAAAGCCCGCAAGCTTTGACTTGGCGCGACAAATTCCTTTATAATTCAGAGCTTTTCCGCATCCGCGCCCGCGGAGGAAGAACCAGGGAGAGCCTGCACGCGCCTCGATGCGCACACTACAAGCAGGAAAAAAACACATTGGGCGCAGCATTTTTTTTGGATCGATCATGAAGACGTTTTCCGCAAAAGCCCATGAGGTTACGCGTGAATGGTACGTGATTGACGCGACGGATAAGGTTCTCGGGCGTGTCGCCAGCGAAGTGGCACACCGTCTTCGCGGCAAGCACAAGCCTGAATTCACTCCGCACGTCGACACCGGTGATTTCATCATCGTTATCAACGCCGGCAAGTTGCGCGTCACGGGTAACAAGGCTACTGACAAGAAGTACTACCGTCACTCGGGTTACCCGGGCGGTATCTATGAAACGACGTTCGGCAAGATGCAAGAACGCTTCCCGGGCCGTGCGCTCGAGAAAGCGGTCAAGGGCATGCTGCCGAAGGGCCCGCTCGGCTACGCGATGATCAAGAAGCTGAAGGTCTACGCTGAAGCAACGCATCCGCATTCGGCACAACAGCCGAAAGCGCTCGAGATCTAAGGGGAGCCCACATGATCGGTAACTGGAATTACGGCACGGGCCGCCGCAAGAGCGCCGTCGCACGCGTCTTCATCAAGGCTGGCAAGGGTGAGATCATTGTAAACGGCAAGCCTATCGCCGATTACTTCTCGCGCGAAACGTCGCTGATGATCGTGCGTCAGCCGCTGGAACTCACGAACCACGGCGTTACGTTCGACATCAAAGTCAACGTGAACGGTGGCGGTGAAACGGGTCAAGCCGGTGCGGTTCGCCACGGCATCACCCGCGCGCTGATGGACTACGACGCAACGCTGAAGCCGGAACTGTCGAAGGCAGGCTTCGTTACGCGTGACGCTCGTGAAGTCGAACGTAAGAAGGTCGGCTTCCACAAGGCACGTCGCCGGAAGCAATTCTCGAAGCGTTAATCGCTTCGTGTGCGATCCAGCTTTCGGGCTGGAACGCTGCAAAAGCCGCCAACGCTTTCGCGAAGGCGGCTTTTTTTATGGTTTATCCGTGTAGGCTGGCGGCAGCGGTTTACTCGCCACGGCGGCGATTTGGTCCGTTCAGGCAGGCTGACGGCGGCTAACGTGCCGGTCGATAGCATTTCCTGGAAGAACCCATTGATTTTGTGGGCTTCAGCACGATATTGAGATCAGCCCTACAATAGCGGTTAGAAGCTTTTTGGAGAGTTCGAATGAACGCAGTCACCGATACACCCGTGACCGAGATGCCCGCCCCCTTCGTTTTTACCGACGCAGCGGCTGACAAGGTCAAGCAACTGATCGAAGAAGAAGGCAATGCGGACCTCAAACTGCGCGTTTTCGTGCAGGGCGGCGGCTGCTCGGGCTTTCAGTATGGTTTTACGTTCGACGAAGCCGTCAACGAAGACGACACCGTCATGAACAAGAGCGGCGTCCAGCTGCTGATCGATTCGATGAGCTACCAGTATCTGGTCGGCGCTGAGATCGACTACAAAGACGACATCAACGGCGCGCAGTTCGTCATCAAGAACCCGAATGCCACGACCACATGTGGTTGCGGCTCGTCGTTCTCGGTTTGATGGCTGGCCGGTTGGGCGGCAGGTTGTAAAAGGAAACGGGGCTTCGGCCCCGTTTTTTATTGCCTGAGCTGAGCCAAAAAACCTGGCCGCTTCGTTCAGCGCGGGTAGATCGCCCCCAGCACGCGCTCAGCCGCCGCGCCAGTGACTGCCGGCAAATTGCCCGGCAGGCGCGCCACGCAGCGCATGGCCAGCCAGGCGAACGCCAGCGGCTCGACCTGGCTCGGCGGTACGCCTAGCGCATCGGTCGTCATCACGGGCACGCCGCTTACGCCGCTGTCCTCCAGGGCCTGTTGCAGGGCCTTCATGATCTCAGGATTGCGCGCACCGCCGCCGCACACGTAGACCGCCTTGGCGTCCGACGCATGCCGTTCGATTTCGCGAGCAACCGTTATCGCGGTCAGCGCGACCAGCGTGGCCTGTACGTCGGCGGGGGCGAGCGTGGCGAACGGCTGAAGCTTTGCATCCAGCCACTGCGCATTGAACAAGTCGCGGCCGGTGCTTTTGGGCGGTTGTTGCGAGAAGAAGGGCTCGTCGAGCAGCGCATTCAGCAACGTGCGGTCTACCTGCCCGCTCGCGGCGAAATGGCCGTTTTCGTCGAAAGGCTTGCCGAGATGGCGCTGCGCCCATTCGTCGAGCAGCGCGTTCGCCGGCCCGCAGTCGAAGCCGCGCACGCCGCCCGTCGCGTTCAATATCGTGATATTGCTGATGCCGCCGAGATTGCAGACCACCCGCGTTGCGTCTTTTGCGCCGAACACTGTGGCGTGAAACGCCGGTACGAGCGGCGCGCCCTGGCCGCCGGCCGCGACGTCGCGGCTGCGGAAGTCGGCAACCACGTCGATATTCAACATTTCCGCGAGCAGCGCGGGGTTGTTGATCTGCCGCGTGTAACCCTTTTCCGGTCTATGCCGCACCGTCTGGCCGTGGACGCCGATCGCACGCACCTCCGAAGCCGGCACGCGGCTGGCTTGCAGCAATTCGTGGCAGCACACCGTGTAGCGCGTGGCGAGCGCATTGGCGGCTAGCGCCTCGCGCTCGATTTCGTTCTCGCCCGGTTGTTGAAGCGCGAACAGCGCCTCGCGCAAACCTGCCGCGAAGCCGACAAACGCTTCGGCCAGCACCACTGGCGGCTTCCCATGGGCAAATCGGACGGCCACGCCATCGACACCGTCCATGCTCGTGCCGGACATGAGTCCAAAGTAGACGCCGTCTGCGGGGTCTTGCGCCACGTTGCTGCTCCTCTCAATGATTCGTTGCGATCTGTTTTAGCAGATTATCCGCGCAAGCGCGGTCGAATATGAAGTCCCGTGAAGCCAATTGCGCGGCCCGGCACGCCGAAATCGTGCGTCGGCAGGGTGCGTATGGCCGAGTCAGTGGGCGCGGCGGCGCGCATCTATGGGACAATCTCCTTTTTTCGCGACTTCACGTTTCCAGCATGAGCACCGAGTCCACCAAGCCCAGCCCCGCCTTCCCGATCACCGACGAAGTCCGTCACGCGCTCGCAGTCACCAAGCGCGGCGTCGACGAACTGCTGATCGAAGACGAATTCGCGCAAAAGCTCGCGAAAAGCGCCGCGACAGGCACGCCGCTGCGTATCAAGCTCGGCCTCGATCCGACGGCGCCTGACATCCATATCGGCCACACGGTCGTGCTGAACAAGATGCGCCAGTTGCAGGATCTGGGGCACACGGTGATTTTCCTGATCGGCGACTTCACCTCGCTGATTGGCGATCCGTCGGGCCGCAACGCCACGCGCCCGCCGCTCACGCGCGAGCAGATCGAATCAAACGCGAAGACGTATTTCGAGCAGGCAGCGCTGGTGCTCGATCGCGAAAAGACCGAAATCCGCTACAACAGCGAATGGTCGATGCCGCTCGGCGCCGACGGCATGATCAAGCTCGCATCGCGCTACACGGTGGCGCGGATTCTCGAGCGCGAAGATTTCACCAAACGCTTCCAGGGCGGCGTGCCGATCTCGATCCACGAATTCCTGTACCCGCTGATGCAAGGCTACGACTCGGTCGCGCTCAATGCCGACCTCGAGCTCGGCGGCACGGACCAGAAGTTCAACCTGCTGGTGGGCCGCGAACTGCAGAAGCAGTATGGTCAGGAGCAGCAGTGCATCTTGACGATGCCCTTGCTGGAAGGTCTGGACGGCGTCGAGAAGATGTCGAAGTCGAAGAACAACTACATCGGCATCAGCGAAAAGCCGACGGACATGTTCGGCAAGCTGATGAGCATCTCCGACGTCCTGATGTGGCGTTATTTCGAGCTGCTGTCGTTCCGCCCGATGGACGAGATCGCCGGCTTCAAACAAGAGATTGAAGCGGGCCGCAATCCGCGCGATTTCAAGGTGATGCTCGGTCAGGAAATCGTCGCGCGTTTCCACTCGCAAGCCGACGCCGAGCGCGCGCTCGAAGACTTCAATCATCGCGCGAAAGGCGGTGTGCCGGACGATATCCCTGCCGTGACGCTCGCGGGCGCACCGCTTGCCATCGGCCAGTTGCTCAAGCAGGCCAACCTCGTGCCGTCGACCAGCGAGGCGCTGCGCAACATCGAGCAGGGCGGCGTGAAGATCGATGGCGTGACCGTGTCCGACAAGGGCTTGAAGGTCGAGGCCGGCGAGTACGTCGTGCAGGTCGGCAAGCGCCGTTTTGCGCGCGTCACGCTGACGGCTTGACGGCCAGCTAGCGCAGCGATGAAGCGATGATGATTCGGAGCATGCACCCGGATTCGCGCCCATGATCGCGCTCATCCAGCGCGTGCGGCGCGCGGAAGTGCGCGTGGGCGAGCGCGTGACTGGCGCGATCGAGGCGGGCCTGCTTGCGCTTGTCTGCGCCGAACGCGGCGATACGGAGGCGGCCGCCGACCGTTTGCTGGCCAAGGTGCTCGGCTACCGCGTCTTTAGCGACGCGGCCGGCAAGATGAATCTTTCCGTGCAGAATCTCGACGGCGCCGGGCGTGCAGGCGGCCTGCTGCTCGTTTCGCAGTTCACACTGGCCGCGGATACCAACAGCGGCCTGCGCCCTAGCTTCACGCCCGCCGCACCGCCCGACGAGGGCAAGCGGCTATTCGACTACTTCGTCTCGGCCGCCCGCACCAGGCACCCAATCGTCGAGACCGGTGAATTCGGCGCCGATATGCAGGTGTCGCTCGTCAATGACGGGCCGGTGACGTTCTGGCTGCAGACGAACGCCTGAGCTTCAACGGGCGGCGCTTCCCACATGCGGTGGCGCGCATCCACTTCTCCAGCCGCTTTTTGCGACAATAGCGGCTCGGCATAACCGGCTACTGGCGCCCACTTATCCCATGACCACGCAGATTCTGTTCATTCGCCACGGCGAGACCGACTGGAACCAGATCAAGCGCATTCAAGGCCACATCGATATCCCGCTCGCGACGACCGGTCTCGCGCAGGCACAACGCCTTGCGCGCCGCATCGCGAATGAAGTGAAAGAGGGCGCGCGGCTCGATGCGATTTATTCGAGCGATCTGCAACGCGCGCAGCAGACCGCGCAGCCGATCGCCGACGCGCTCGGCCTGCCGCTGCAACTGCGTGAAGGCTTGCGCGAGCGCTCATACGGTGCATTCCAGGGGCATGACAGCGACGAGATCGCCGTTCGTTTCCCCGACGAATACGCGCACTGGCAAACCCGCGATCCGGGTTTTGCGCCGCCCGAGGGCGAATCGCAGCGCGTGTTTTACCATCGCGTGCTGCATGCGATCGAACCTCTGGTGGCAGCACATCCGGGCGCGCGGATCGCTGTCGTCGCACATGGGGGCGTGCTCGACTGCGTGCGTCGTTTTGCGTGTGGTTTGTCGCTCGAAGCGCCGCGTGATTATGCGTTGCTGAACACGAGCGTCAACGTGGTGGATTATGCCGACGACGGCAGCAAGGCAACGATCGCCTCGTGGGCGGATGTGGCGCATCTCGATGCGCCCAGCGCGGACGATAGCTTCAAGCGGGTGCCGGAACCGGGCCGTTAGGGCGCTCGACGACGCTACCGCGTGGGCTCGCTGCCGCCGGTTGTCGGATACGTGACGCTCAGCTCGCGGCCGAATCCCACAGGCCGGGTATGGGGCTCGAAGCGTCCGGTGCGGCGAGGCCGAAATGCCGGTAGGTGAGCAGCGTGGCGACGCGGCCGCGTGGCGTGCGCTGCAGGAAGCCTTGCTGGATCAGATACGGTTCGAGCACGTCTTCGATCGTGTCGCGTTCCTCGCCGATTGCGGCCGCCAGATTGTCGACGCCGACCGGGCCGCCGTCGAACTTGTGCAGGATCGCTTCGAGTAGCTTGCGGTCCATCAGATCGAAGCCGACCGCGTCCACGTCGAGCATTTTGAGCGCCGCGTCGGCCACCTGCGCGGTAATGTTGCCGTCGGCTTTCACCTCGGCGAAATCGCGCACACGGCGTAGCAGCCGGTTCGCGATCCGCGGTGTGCCGCGTGCGCGCTTGGCGATTTCAAACGCGCCGTCCGGGTGGATCTGCGCATTCAGCAGCGACGCCGAACGGGTCACGATGCGCGCCAGTTCTTCAGCGTTATAAAACTCGAGCCGCGCGACGATCCCGAAGCGATCGCGCAGCGGATTGGTCAGCATGCCCGCACGCGTAGTGGCGCCGACCAGCGTGAAAGGCTGCAGATCCAGCTTCACGCTGCGCGCGGCCGGGCCTTCGCCGATCATGATGTCGATCTGATAATCCTCCAACGCCGGATACAGAATTTCTTCGACAACCGGCGAGAGCCGGTGGATTTCGTCGATGAACAGGACGTCGTTGGCTTCGAGGTTGGTGAGCAGCGCGGCGAGGTCGCCGGCGCGTTCGAGCACCGGGCCGGAGGTTTGCCGCAGATTGACACCCATTTCCCGCGCGATGATGTGCGCGAGCGTGGTTTTGCCGAGACCCGGCGGGCCGAACAGCAGCACGTGGTCGAGCGATTCCTTGCGGCGCTTGGCGGCCTCGATGAAAATTTCCAACTGACCGCGTACTTTTTCCTGGCCGACATATTCGTCGAGCTGGCGCGGGCGCAACGCGCGCTCGAACGCTTCTTCGTTCGGCGAGACGGGCGTGGCCGCGATAATGCGTTCGGCGGCGAGTTTGTCGGTTTCGATCATGCGGTCATTGTACCGCGCGCCGCCCGTTGCGAAACTCGGCCGAACGGCCAGGGTGTGCATCGCGCCGCCGTATGCGAAGCTCTACTTGTCGCACGTGGCGTCGCTGTCACCGCGTGAGCGATCAGCCCTTGGACAACGCCTTCAGCGCGAGCTTGATCCCTTCGGAAACGCCGGTGCCCGCCGGCACGTTCTTGATGGCTGCCAACGCTTCTTTTTCGGAGTAGCCCAAGGCGATCAGCGCGTTCAGGATGTCGGAGGCGTGGTCGGATGCCGAAGCCGCGCCGGCCAGCGCACCCAGGTCGGCGCCGATCTTGCCCTTCAGTTCGAGGAGCAGCCGTTCCGCTGTTTTCTTGCCGATGCCAGGCACGCGCGTCAGGCGCGCTGCGTCCTGCATGGTGACGGTCTGCGCCAGTTCATGCACGCTCATGCCGGAGAGGACGGCAAGCGCCATACGCGCACCGATGCCGGTGATCTTCAGCAACTCGCGGAAGGTCGAGCGTTCCTCGGCGGTGCCGAAGCCGTAGAGCAGATGCGCATCTTCACGCACGATCATTTGCGTGAGCAGCACAACGCGCTCGCCGTTCGAGGGCAGGTTGTAGAAGGTGCTCATCGGCACATCGACTTCGTAACCGACGCCGTTGCAGTCGACGAGCAGATGCGGCGGGTTTTTTTCCAGCAGAACGCCGGCAATGCGACCGATCATGGCGGATTCAATCTCGAGAGAAAGGGCGAGTGTAGCGCAGCGAGTGCGCGACGGGAGGGGCGGGTTACGGGCAATCGCGGTTGACCGGCGTGTTCAAGCCCCCTAGACTGAGATCCCTTTTGGCGGGTTCTTGCCCGGCACAACCAGAAGGAGCTTCCATGCTGAGCCTCACCACTCTCGCGCTGTTTGCCGGCGCGTGTCTCGCATTGACCGCCACGCCCGGCCCCGACATGTTGCTGATTGCTTCGCGCAGCGTGAGCCAGGGGCGTCCCGCCGGGTTCGCCTCGCTGGCGGGCATTCTGGTCGGCACTTACTGTCATGCGCTGGCTGCCGCATTCGGTTTGTCGCAGCTGTTTCTGGCTGTGCCGATGGCCTACGACGTCGTGCGTTTCGCCGGCGCTGCCTACCTGCTGTACCTCGCCTGGAAAACGTTCCGCACGCAAGGCACGGTGCTCTCGCCGAATGCTTCGATGAGCCGTTATCCGGTTGGCCGCATTTTCCGCCAGGGTCTCTTCACCAATTTGCTGAATCCCAAAGTCGCGTTGTTCGTGCTCGCGCTATTTCCGCAATTCGTGCGGCCCGAGGCCGGCTCGGTGGCGTTGCAGATCATGGTGCTCGCGACCGTGCTGAATGTGATCGGCTTCTGTGTGAACGGCGCGGTGATTCTGATGGCGAGCAAGCTGAGCCGTAAGCTGTCGGCGGGGCGCCGGCCGTCGCGCGTGCCGCAGTATCTGCTGGGCACGGTGTTCGCCGGGCTGGCTTGCCGGCTGGCGCTGGCCAGCCGCAACTGAGCGGAACTGAATGGAACCGAGCGCTGCGGGAGAGCGGCGCATGCGTCCGCGTTTGAGCGGCGGTTGCCTGCAAGCGCTAGCGATTACGGGGCTGTGCCGCTAGCGTCGACGTCGTGCATTCTCTTACCCCACCAACCGCCCGCGCCGCACACGCAAGCCTTTCTTGGCCAAGGACGGAGCAATTCCACCAAGGGTGCTCAGCGTCGAGCCGCCATGCGCGTGGCAAATCGCCATGCCCAGGGCGTCGGCGGCGTCCGTGCTGGGCACGCCCGAGAGGTTGAGCAGCCGCACCACCATCTGCTGCATCTGCTCTTTGGTCGCGCGGCCGTAGCCGACCACCGCCTGCTTCAACTGCAAGGCCGTGTATTCGGCGACCGGCACACCGCCCGCCACCAGTCCACAGATTGCCGCGCCACGCGCCTGACCGAGCAGCAGGGTGGATTGCGGATTGACGTTGACGAACACCTTTTCGATCGCCGACTGATCCGGCGAGTGCTGACGGATCAGCGTCGAAATGCCTTCGAAAATGGTGCCGAGACGCGACGGCAGATCGGCGTCGGCGGTTTTGATCACGCCGCTTGCGACGTAGCTGAGCGTGTGTCCGGTTTGATCGATGACGCCAAAGCCGGTGACGCGCAAGCCGGGGTCGATGCCGAGAATTCTCATGAGGTGCCGCAGATGCGGTAAAAACCAAGTGCTTGCGATACTACAACGAACGCGTGGTAAGGCGGTCGGCGTGCGGCGACGCTGGCGGAATAAAAACTGCTGTCGCATGCGTTGTAAGGGCAGTGCACCCAGACGCACAAAAAAACGGCCCGGCGGAAATCTCCGCTGGGCCGTTTCGCTGAAGCTACGTTTGCGACTACCGCCTCACAAAGAATCAGGCGGTGTACGCGAAGCCGGAATCAATGCCGGAAGTGACGCACGCCGGTCAACACCATCGCGATGTTGTGCTCGTCTGCCGCGCCGACCACTTCGTCGTCGCGCATCGAGCCGCCCGGTTGAATCACGCAGGTCGCGCCTGCCGCAACCACCACATCCAGACCGTCACGGAACGGGAAGAACGCATCCGACGCCACGGCCGAACCCGTCAGCGTCAGACCGGCGTTTTGCGCCTTGATGCTGGCGATACGCGCCGAGTCCACGCGGCTCATCTGACCGGCGCCGACGCCGAGCGTCATGCCGTTGCCGCAGAACACGATGGCGTTCGACTTCACGTACTTCGCAACACGCCATGCGAACAGCAGGTCGTCCATTTCCTTCGGCGTGGGGTGACGCTTCGTGACGACGCGCAATTCGCGCGGCTGCACATTCTTCGAATCGAGCGACTGCACCAGCAGGCCGCCGCCGACGCGCTTCAGATCGAACGCGTTATGGCCTTCGCCCAAGGCGATTTCCAGCAGACGCACGTTCTGTTTTGCCGCAAACACCTGGCGAGCCGCCGCGCTGAACGACGGAGCAATCAGCACTTCGACGAACTGCTTGGCCACCGCCTGGGCAGCCGTTTCGTCGACTTCACGGTTGAACGCGATGATGCCGCCAAACGCCGAGGTCGGATCGGTCTGGAACGCCTTTGCATACGCTTCGTTCGCGTCGGCACCCACGGCCACGCCGCACGGATTCGCGTGCTTGACGATCACGCAAGCGGGCACGTCGAACGTCTTCACGCATTCCCACGCGGCGTCGGAATCGGCGATGTTGTTGTACGACAGTTCCTTGCCCTGCAACTGGTTGTAGTTCGCGAGCGCCCCCGGCTGCACCGCCAGGTCGCGATAGAACGCAGCGCTCTGATGCGGGTTTTCGCCGTAACGCAGGTCCTGCACCTTGTTGAACGCCAGGTTGAACGTAGCCGGGTAAGCGTTGCGCGACGAATGTTGCAGCTCGTCGGTCAGGCTCGTCAGGTAGTTCGTGATTGCGCCGTCGTACTGGGCGGTGTGCGCGAATACCTTGGTGGCCAGACGGAAGTTTGTCTTGTACGAGACAGCGTTGCTGTTCGCGCGCATTTCGTCGAGCACGGTCACGTAATCCGCCGGATCGACCACCACCGTCACGTCGCGATGATTCTTCGCGGCCGAGCGCAGCATGGTCGGGCCGCCGATGTCGATGTTCTCGATCGCGTCTTCCAGCGAGCACTCTTCTTTCGATACGGTCTGCACGAACGGATACAGATTCACGACCAGCAGGTCGATGGTCGGGATGTCGTGCTTTTCAAGCGCTGCCATGTGTTCCGGCAGGTCGCGGCGCGCCAGGATGCCGCCGTGCACCTTCGGATGCAGCGTTTTCACGCGCCCGTCCAGCATTTCCGGGAAGCCCGTGTAGTCGGCGACCTCGGTGACGGGAAGGCCAGCGTCCGCGAGCAGTTTCGCGGTGCCGCCGGTCGACAGGATCTTGACGCCGAGGTCCGACAGCGACTTGGCGAAGTCGACGATGCCGGACTTGTCGGAAACGGAGATGAGCGCTTGCTTGATCATGATGAAGACGAAAAGCCGAAGGGAAACGTGGCAGGGCGCGAAAGAAACTAAAACCAGCTACAACGAGCTACAGGAGACCGTGCTGTTGCAGTTTCTTGCGCAACGTATTGCGGTTGATGCCGAGATACTCGGCGGCCAGCGACTGATTGCCGCCGGCCTGCTCGAGCACCACTTCGAGCAAGGGTTTTTCCACGCATGAAATAACCATGTCGTAGACGTCGTGCGGATTGGAGCCGTCGAGATCCTGGAAATAGATGCCCAGGCTGTCGCGGACAGATTGTTCGATATTGTTCTTGCTCATGCTGCTAGTCGGTCGGTATGGTCCGGCTCGCCGTCGTTCTTGCTGAGCGTCTCGTCGACGTAGACGAGGCGCTCGGAGATCGCCTTTTGGGCGTCGAAGAATTCGTTGACGGCGAGGAGTTGTTCGCGCGTGGTGTCCAGCGTATTCATGCGGTGCCGGAACACGTTGGCGCCAGAAAGGCCGCGAGTGTACCAGCCGATATGCTTACGCGCAGTGCGCACGCCGGTAAACTCTCCGTAGAACGCGTAGTGATCTTCGAGATGCTCGTTCATCACCTGCTGGATTTCGTCGATGCGCGGCGGCAGCATCAACTCGCCCGTTTGCAGGAAATGTTCGATCTCGCGGAACAGCCACGGCCGCCCCTGTGCGGCGCGGCCGATCATGATGGCGTCGGCGCCGGTGGCGGCCAGCACCTCGCGGGCTTTTTGCGGCGACGTAATGTCGCCGTTGGCAACCACCGGAATGCGCACCGCCGCTTTGACGGCAGCGATGGTCTCGTATTCGGCGTCGCCGTGATACAGGTCGGCGCGCGTACGGCCGTGCACGGTCAGCATGGAAATGCCGGCGGCTTCGGCCAGACGCGCGACCGTCAAAGCGTTTTTATTCTGGCGATCCCAGCCGGTGCGGATCTTCAGCGTGACGGGCACCGCGTCAGGCCCGACGCCCACTGCGCCCACCACCGCCTCGACGATGCGCTGTACCAGCGGTTCGTTCTGCAACAACGCAGAACCCGCGGCCACGTTGCACACCTTCTTGGCCGGGCAGCCCATGTTGATGTCGATGATCTGCGCGCCGTTCGCCACGTTATAGCGCGCGGCTTCGGCCATCATGGCCGGATCGGCGCCGGCGATCTGCACGGCAATCGGCTCGACCTCGCCCCTGTGGTTGGCACGGCGCATGGTCTTTTCGCTTTTCCACAGCTGCGCATTCGACGCGACCATTTCCGACACCGCATAGCCCGCGCCCAGCCGTTTGCACAATTGCCGGAACGGACGGTCCGTCACGCCGGCCATGGGGGCGACGAACAGGTTATTACGCAGATTGTGGGAGCCGAGAATGGGCATGACTTGGACGCGCCTGCGGCCGATTGCTTCAGTTTCTTTTCAGAATCTGTCAATCGGAGCGTTCGCGAAATGCGAGGGAAAACCACCATTTTAGCGTTAACGGATAGCCGGCACCCGACTTGAGTCCGCCGTAACTCATTAAATCTTCTATGAAAGTGGTCCGGTTCATAGAATCGGCAGCGCTCGCGCCGTGCCGTGCGAGCTGCCTGAAAAGGCTGCAACGGCTGTGGGGCGCGAGCGGGCGGCGTGCCTAGCGGCGCTGGCCGAACATCATTTGCCGCGCCAGCGCGGTTTTTACCGGCGGGACGAATTCGAGCGCGGTAAGGGCGAGGCCGCGCAAGGCGGCGAGCGGCGGAAAGTCGACGGTAAAAAGCCGGGCGAGCGTGTCGGTCGCGCCGATCGTCAGGCGCCGGTCGAGCGCGCGGCGCTGCGCGAACGTCGCAAGAGCGAGTGGCGTAGGACCTTCCGCCGACAAGGCATCGGCCAGCGCGTGCGCGTCGCGCAAGCCCAGATTCAGCCCCTGGCCTGCCACCGGATGCAGCGTCTGCGCCGCATTGCCAATGGCGACGACATGGCCCTTTACGAGCGTGTCGACCGCGTTCAGCCCGAGCGGAAACGACGCACGCCCCTTGATGTGCGTAAAGCTACCCATGCGGCTGCCGAAGGCGGCGCCGAGTTCGCGCAGGAATTCGTCGTCCGGCAGCTGCGCGCGCCGCGCGGCTTCTTCGGGCGCGCAGCACCAGACCAGCGCGTAATTGGCGCCGCGCACGCCGCCCATCGGCAGCAGCGCGATCGGCCCTTGCGAGGTGAAGCGCTCCCACGCCACATGCGGCTGTGGCGCCGATACGGTGACCGTGCCGACCAGCGCGGTTTGGCCGTAATCGCGCGTACCGCCACCCGCGTTGTTGCCCGTGCCTGCGGCGGTCTTCTGGTCGCCGAACAGCCCCCCCTCGGCATTGACCAGAATCCGTGTGCGCAGATTGCGTGTGACGCCCGCGGTTTCGATCGGCAGCGTGACGCCGTCCAGTTCCTGGGTCGGCGCCGCGGCCGAGGTGGAGCGGAACCAGTGCACGGGACTCGAGTGAACCGCTTCGGCGAGACCATGCACGATTGCACCGTAACGCAGCACGTAGCCGAGCGCCGGCAAGCCGTGCTCGCTGTGGTCGATCAAGGTGCGGCCGAAATGGCCGCGCTGCGATACGTGGATGCGGTGGATCGCGGTGGCGTCGGCGGGCCAGCGCAGCGGTTCGAGAATCATCCGGCTGCCCTGCGATACGGCAATTGCGCGCGGATCGGCAATCGAATCTTCCGGCTCGCGCGCGTCGATCAGCGCGATTTTCAACGCGTGAGTCGCGCTGCGGCGTGCCAGCCAGCCGGCCAGCGCGAGTCCGACCGGCCCGGCGCCGACTATCGTCACGTCAAAATCGAAGGCGCGGTCGGCCGCGGCGGGTTTCAGAATCACCGTCGACTGGGAAACGTCGTTCATTGCGGGTTGCTTCCTTCGCTTACTACCTGAATGACTGCCCGGTTGGCTGGGCCGCGCGGGCTTCCTGCATCAGCGCCTCGATCTCGTCGGCGGCCACCGGCACGTCGCGCGTGATCAGCTCGCAACCGGCTGTGGTGACGATCGCGTCGTCCTCGATGCGGATGCCGATGTTCCAGTAGTGCTCGGGCACGCCTTCGGTCGGGCGAATGTACAGGCCGGGCTCGATGGTCAGCGTCATCCCCGCCTGCAGCGTGCGCCACGGCAGCGCGCCCGCTTCGTCGCGCGGTGCGCCGCGTTCGCGGTAGTCGCCGACATCATGCACGTCCATGCCGAGCCAGTGGCCGGTACGGTGCATATAGAACGGCGCGTAGGCGCGCTCGGCGATCACGTCGTCGAGCGAGGCGAACTTCGTACGCTCGAGGATGCCGGTGTCGAGCAGGCCTTGCGACAGCACGCGCACGGCGGCCTGGTGCGGATCGTCGAACGTGGCGCCGATGCGCGTAGCGTCGACGGCAGCCTGCTGCGCGGCCAGCACGATGTCATACAGCTCGCGTTGCGCCGGCGTGAAGCGGCCGCTCGCCGGGAAGGTGCGGGTGATGTCGGATGCATAGCCGTCGAGTTCGCAGGCGGCGTCGATCAGGATCAGGTCGCCGTCCTGTGCGATTGCGTTGCCGGCGGGGTAGTGCAGTACGCAGGCGTTGGCGCCCGCCGCGACGATCGACGTGTAAGCCGGCGCCTGCGCACCGAACTTGCGGAATGTGTAGAGCAATTCGGCTTCGAGTTCGTACTCGCGCACGCCGGGATGGCAGACGGCCATCGCGCGGCGATGTGCCTGCGCCGAAATCTGTCCGGCGCGGCGCATGATGGCAAGTTCGTGATGATCCTTGACGAGCCGCATGTCGTCGAGCAAGGGGATCAGATCGCCCGCCACGGTGGGCGCGGCCACACCGCTGCGGCCTTGCGCACGCACGCTGTCGAGCCAGCCGCGCACCTGCCCGTCCAGTTCCGCCGAGGTGCCGAGCGCGTAGTGCAGCGACGGCTTGTCAGCGAGAAGACGCGGCAGTTGCGTATCGAGTTCGCTCACGGCGAACGCGGCGTCGAAGCCGAACGCCTCGCGCGCGCCATCCGGCCCGAAACGGAAGCCTTCCCACGTCTCGCGCTCGATATTCTTCTCGCGGCAGAACAGGATCGACGCCGGCTCGCCGGGTGCGGCGCTCGCATCGAGCACCAGCCAGGCCTCGGGCTCGGTGAAACCGGTCAGATAGTAGAAGTAGCTATCGTGCCGGTAGGGGTAGTCGGCGTCCCGGTTGCGCAGCTTTTCCGGCGCGGTGGGGACGATGGCGACGCCCCCGCCCGCTGCGCGCAGCGCAGCGAGTACGCGCTCGCGGCGCGCGCGGTAGACGTCGACGGCGATGGTGAGTTCGGTCGGCTGGTTCATGTCGCGATTGTAGCGCCCAATGCGCAGACTTATTTTGCGCGGATACTGACGGCGAGAGGGCGGTCGTCCCGGCCGCGTTAGCCGTTTGGCCGGGTAGACGGCGCGCGAGCCTTGCGGCAATGTTGCAATCCATCCACAGCGAGCACCCGCGCGGCTTGTGAAGCAACCTCGCCATGCTCGTGAAGGCCGCCGACCACTTATACTTTCGCCGAATTCAAGAAAAGGCAGATGGTCATGATGAAACTCATCGGTTCGCTCGCCAGCCCGTTCGTGCGCAAAGCGCGGATCGTTCTGGCCGACAAGAAGATCGACTACGAACTCGTGCCCGAGAACGTCTGGGCGCCGCAGACCACGATTCACACCTTCAATCCGCTCGGCAAGGTGCCGTGCCTCGTGATGGAAGACGGCGAAGCGGTGTTCGATTCGCGGGTGATCTGCGAATACGTGGATACGCTCTCGCCGGTCGGCAAGCTGATTCCGCCGTCAGGTCGCGAGCGCGTCGAGGTGCGGTGCTGGGAGGCGCTCGCCGACGGGATTCAGGACGCGGCAGTGCTGATTCGCCTCGAAAGCACGCAGCGCACGCCCGAGCAGCGCGTGGATGCTTGGGTTGCCCGCCAGCAACGCAAGATCGACGAAGGCCTGATCGCCATGTCGCAAGGCCTTGGCAGCAAGCCGTGGTGCACGGGCAATCACTACACGCTCGCGGACATCGCGGTGGGTTGCGCGCTGGGTTACCTCGATTTCCGCATGCCTGAGCTGAACTGGCGCGAAGGCTATCCGAATCTGGATAAGCACTTCCAGAAGCTCTCGCTGCGTCAGTCGTTTATCGATACGGTGCCGGCGGACTGAGTCTGGCTCGGTAACACAGGACTTTCCTTGCAAAACGCGCGCGCCGGGCATTCCGGAGCGCGCGTTTTTTCATGGGATGGAGTTGGTCGCCGGGACCCAGCGGCCGCATGGGGACATGCGGCCGGGTTACTTTCTGCCCAGCCGTCCGGTTGAGGCTTACTGCTTGCCGTTGCGGCGCCGCGTAATTGCCGGTCCGAACGCAAACCCGAACGCCAGCAGCAATAGCGAAATCGCCAGCACGGTGTTATTGCCGCTCGTCACATAAGGCGTGCTGCCCGAGGTCCCTTGCACCGTCACGTCAAGCGAGCCGATCGTGTAGGGCATCAGGCGCCCGATGACCCGGCCGTTGGCGTCGATCGCGGCGGTCATGCCGGTGTTGGTGGCGCGCAGCATCGGCCGGCCGGTTTCGAGAGAACGCATGCGCGCGATCTGCAGGTGCTGGTCCAGCGCGATGGTGTCGCCGAACCAGGCGAGGTTGGTCGAGTTGACCAGCACGCCCGCCGGTGTGGCGCTTTCACGAATGTTCCGCGCAATCTCCTCGCCGAAAATATCCTCGTAGCAGATGTCGACCGAGACCGGCTGGTTATGCACGATGAATGGTTTTTGCACCGGCGCGCCACGCGCGAAATCGCCAAGCGGAATGCGCATCAGATTTACGAACCAGCGGAAGCCCCATGGCACGAATTCGCCAAACGGCACGAGGTGGTGTTTGTCGTAGCGATACACCTCGCGCGTGCCCGGCGTGACGCCGAACAGGCTGTTCGTATAGTCGATTACCTGGCCTTCCGGCGTGATCGTGCCGCCAATCGCACCGAACACGATCGCGGTGCCCGTCGTATCGGCGAAGTTGCGCACCGCCGAGGCGAACTGCGGCGGCAATTGCTGCGCGAGCACCGGAATGGCGGTTTCCGGCGTGACGACCAGGTCGGCCGCCTTCGACGTGATCATCTGCTGATACATGTCGATCGCGGCGCGCATGCCGGATTCTTCGAACTTCATTTCCTGTTTGACGTTGCCTTGCAGCAGGCGCACCTTTAGCGGCGCGTTGGCAGGCAGGGTCCATTGCACGAGCGGCAACAGCAGGCCGGCCGCGATCAGCGCGATTGCGATTCCCGCGGGTACCGCCACGCGCGCGACGCCACGCTTCGCCGCGCCGGCGTTTGCGCCGGTTTCGGCATCACGTCGTCCGCGCGAGGACAGCAGTGCCAACAGCGCCTGTACGATCAACGCCGCCACCAGTGCCAGCATCCAGCCGACGCCATACACGCCCGCTACCGGCGCAAACCCGGCGAACGGCCCATCTACTTGCGCATAACCGCTCGCAAGCCACGGAAAGCCGGTGAACACCGTGCCGCGCAACCATTCACCGATTGCCCACGCGCTCGCAAAAGCCAGCGCGCCGTGCCAGGTCGGCAAGAATGGCTGGTCGCCGGCCGCGCCGTTGCGCGCGTGCCCCGCGCAAAACGACCAGATGCCGGCAGCGAGCGCCGGATACACGGCCAGATACAGAGAGAACAGCGCGACGGCAGCGCCCGCGAGCGGCGCGGCCATGCCGCCGTAGTCGTGCATGCTGACGTATAGCCACCACACACCGGTCACGTAGTTACCGAAGCCGAAAGCGCCGCCCGTCAGCGCGGCGCTCCTCCAGCTGGTGGTACGCGTCAGCCACGCAAAAAAGAAGACGAAGATCACGAGTTCGAGCCAGCCGCCGTGCGGCGTCGGGGCGAACGACAGCGTATTCGCCGCACCGGCGGCCAACGCGACGAGGTAATGCCAGCGGGGCAGTGCCCGGCCGCGCGCTTCCCGGGTGGCGGGGGCGGCAGGGGCACTCACGCCGGGGCGCGAACGGGATGTAATCGGGTCGGCCATTGTTGCGCGGTCGGCGTGAGGAGTTGAGGAAGCGAAGAGGTACGCAGGTTAGCGGCGGATCAGGTCTGCACGTGCTGCGCTTCGCGCTCACGCTGGCCGGCCAGCGGGTCGCGGCGCACCAGCAGCATGTGAATCTGGCGGGCATCGCCGCGCAGAATCTCGAAGATCAGATCGTCGAGCCGGACTTTCTCGCCGCGATGCGGCACCCGTCCGAAATGATGCGTGACGAGTCCGCCGATCGTATCGACTTCGTCGTCTGAGTAATGCGTGCCGAAGGCCTCGTTGAACTGCTCGATTTCGGTGAGGGCGCGCACGCGGAAGCGTCCGTCTGGCGAGGCGATGATGTTGCCGCTTTCCTCGTCGAAATCGTACTCGTCCTCGATATCGCCGACGATCTGTTCCAGCACGTCCTCGATCGTGATCAGGCCGGCCACGCCGCCGTATTCGTCGACCACCACCGCGAGGTGATTGCGGTTCACGCGGAAGTCGTGCAGCAGCACGTTCAGGCGCTTGGACTCAGGGATGAAAACGGCGGGGCGCAGCATGCCGCGCACGTCGAATTCCTCTTCGGCGTAATAGCGCAGCAGGTCTTTGGCGAGCAGCACGCCGATGATGTTGTCGCGATTGCCCTCGAAGACCGGATAGCGCGAGTGCGCTTTTTCCAGCACGTAAGGGATGAATTCGGCGGGATTGTCCGCGATGTTGATCGCGTCCATTTGTGCACGCGGCACCATGATGTCGCGCGCGCTGAGCTCGGATACCTGGAATACACCCTCGATCATCGACAGCGAGTCGGCGTCGATCAGGTTGCGCTCGTGGGCGTCCTGCAGGATTTCCAGAAGTTCCGCGCGAGAGTCGGGCTCAGGCGAGATGAAGTCGGTCAGACGCTCAAGGAGTGAGCGTTTTTCTTGCGTTTTGTCGGTTTGTCGTCGACTGGGATACGTGTCGTTCATGGTAGTGCGCCCGGCGAGTCTGGGCGCGCTGTTGCAGAGCATTAAGGATACACCAGGCACATGGCAGGACCGTGTCCCGCCTGGCTGGGCGAGTGAAGCGGCGATGAAACCGCCTGGCCGCGTGCGGCCGGGCGTGGGTCAATCCTAACTGATTACACGGGAAAAAGCGTTTTCGAGCAAAAAAGCGTGGTTGACCACGTTTGCGTCATTCCTGCCCGGCTTCGCGGCTTTCTGCACGGCAGCGCTCGAGCAGCGCTTCGAGCGCGCGGTCGGGCATGCCGCTTTCGCGCAGTGCGTGGACCGTGCGGCTGACATAGTCGAGCGTTGTGCCGTAGCGGCCGCTCGCGCAGCCGAACACGGTTTTGACGATCTCGTCGCGCAGCTTGCCGGTATAGGTCGGCACGTCACGGCGCATCACGAAAGCGAGCGCGTCGACGCGCCGGCCGTCGGCGAGCACGCAGGGCAGCCACGCCGGGCGGTACGAACCCATCGGCATTTCGCGGCGCCACAAGGCTTCCAGATGCGGCATCGCCCCCTCGGCGGCAAGGCGGAAGGCGATGCCGGAGCACGAGCCGCCGCGATCGAGCGCGAGCACGAGGCCCGGCTGTTCGGGCGTACCGCGATTCACGCGCGACCACAGATACAGTCCGCGATGATAGCCATGCACTTTCGAACGGGCCGCTTCGACGGTAGGCAGACCGGGGTTCCAGATCAGCGAACCATAGCCGAACAGCCACAGATCGCGCTTGCGATCCCAGTCGCGCAACGTGCATTCGAGCGACGCGCGCAATTCCTCGTCCGTCAGCAGCCGCGATTCACCTAGCGCGGGCGGATAGTCCGGGCAGGGCGTGTTGCGCAGATCGGCTTCAGGGGAGGACGTGCTCACGGTAATTTTTAGCGGTAATGGCAAAGGCTATTGATAAGGATCCGGGAAACCGAGCTTGCCGAGGATTTCAGTCTCGATCGCTTCCATCTCCTCGGCCTCTTCCTCGACCTCGTGGTCGTAGCCTTGCGCGTGGAGGGTGCCGTGCACCAGCAGATGCGCGTAATGAGCGATCAGCGGTTTGCCCTGTTCGGCGGCTTCCTTCTCCACCACGGGGCAGCACAGGATCAGGTCGCCGGTTACCGGATCGTCTTCCGATTCGGCGTACGCGAAGGTCAGCACGTTGGTCGAATAGTCTTTGCCGCGATAGGTGCGGTTGAGCGTGCGGCCTTCTTCGGCGTCGACGAAACGCACGGTCAGCTCCCCGTCCGCGAAGAGCGCCGCCTTGATCCAGCCGGCCACGGTGGCGCGCGGCAGCAGCGCCTTGTGTTCCGGCCAGGCCTTGGCGGCGGGGAATTGCAGATTCAACGTCAGTTTCGGTGCGCGGCTCATGCAGTATTGACTATGTGTTGCCTGGATTGCTGTGGCGTATTCAGTGAAATTCGGCGCCAGGTATTTGTATTCGGCGCAAATCAGCGGCGCCAAAGCAGCGCCGCAAATCAGCGCCGCAAATCAGCGTGAAACCACCGGATCGGCGGCTTTCTGCGAATGCGCATCGTACGCCTCCACAATTCGCGCGACCAGCGGATGGCGCACCACGTCCGCACTCGTGAAGCGCGTGAGCGCAATACCGCGCACGTCCGACAGCACCTGCTGCGCTTCGATCAGCCCGCTCTTCGCGCCGCGCGGCAGGTCGACCTGAGTCGTGTCGCCGGTGACCACCGCCTTCGAGCCGAAGCCGATCCGCGTGAGGAACATCTTCATCTGTTCGGGTGTGGTGTTCTGCGCCTCGTCGAGAATGATGAACGCGTGATTCAGCGTGCGGCCGCGCATGTAGGCGAGCGGTGCGATTTCGATCATCTGCCGTTCGAACATCTTGGCGGTTTTGTCGAAGCCGAGCAGGTCGTACAGCGCGTCGTACAGCGGACGCAGATACGGATCGACCTTCTGCGCCAGATCGCCCGGCAGGAAGCCGAGACGTTCGCCCGCTTCGACGGCCGGACGCGTCAGCACAATGCGTTTGACCTGATCGCGCTCCAGCGCGTCCACCGCGCAGGCCACCGCGAGATAAGTCTTGCCGGTACCCGCCGGACCGACACCGAAGGTTACGTCGTGCGAAATGATCTGCTTCAGATACTCGCGTTGCATCGGCGTGCGGCCGCGCAGATCGGCGCGCCGCGTGTACAGCTTCGGGCCGAGTTCTTCGAGGTCTTCATCGCCGCTGTCGGCCGGCTGGTCGAACGGATGATCCGGGTTGCCAGGAAAGCGCCCGTCGGCCGATTCCGCGCCATGACCGTTGCCGTTCGCTCGATGACGCGCCGGGTGCCGCACTTCGACGAGCGCGAGCTGGATGTCGTCGACCGACAGCGGCTCGCGCGCGTTGTTGTAGAAGTTTTCGAGCGCGGTGAGCGCGAGTTTCGCGCCGCGCCCGCGAATCGTGATGCGGTGGCCGCGGCGTTGCAGTGTGACGTCGAGCGCCTGCTCGATCTGCCGCAGATTTTCGTCGAGCGGTCCGCAGAGGTTGGCGAGCCGCGCGTTGTCGTCGCGCGGTGCGGTGAATTCCAGATGCTGCTGAGTGGTCTTCAAGGCGGAGGATCGATCCTGTCGGGTTCGTGACGCGGGGTGGCGTCGCTCAGTGAGTGGTTGCAGGTGCTTCGTCGTGCACCAGCACGAGTTCGCCACGCAGCGAATGGGGGTACGCATGAACGATTTTCACGTCCACCATCTGGCCGATCAGGCGCGCGTGCGAGGCGATCGGCGCCGGGAAATTCACCACGCGGTTGTTCTCGGTGCGGCCCGCGAGCTCGTTCGGGTCCTTGCGCGCCGGGCGCTCGACCAGAATCCGCTCGACCTTGCCGACCATCGAGTCGCTGATGCGTTGCACGTTTTCTTCGATCGTAGCCTGCAGATGGTACAGACGCTTGAGCTTAACTTCGTGCGGCGTGTCATCGTGCAGATTCGCGGCCGGCGTGCCGGGACGCGGGCTGTAGATGAACGAGAAGCTGGTGTCGTACTTCATCTCGTGGATCAACGCCATCATCTTGTCGAAGTCTTCTTCCGTCTCGCCTGGGAAGCCGACGATCATGTCGGTCGACAACGACAGGTCCGGGCGGATCGCGCGCAGTTTGCGGATCACCGACTTGTACTCGAGCACCGTGTAGCCGCGCTTCATCGCCATCAGGATGCGGTCGGAGCCGTGCTGCACCGGCAGATGCAAGTGGCTGACGAGCTTCGGTACCTTGGCGTAGGTGTCGATCAGGCGTTGCGTGAATTCCTTCGGATGCGACGTGGTATAGCGAATCCGTTCGATGCCCGGAATATCCGCGACATATTCGATCAACTGGGCGAAGTCGGCGATTTCCGACGAGCCGAGCGTGATGCCGGCACGGTAAGCATTCACGTTCTGGCCTAGCAGCGTGACTTCGCGCACGCCCTGGTCGGCGAGGCCGGCGATTTCGGTCAGCACGTCGTCCAGCGGACGCGACACTTCTTCGCCGCGCGTGTACGGTACGACGCAGTAGCTGCAGTACTTGCTGCAACCTTCCATGATCGACACGAACGCGCTCGCGCCTTCGACGCGCGCCGGTGGCAGGTGATCGAACTTTTCGATTTCAGGGAACGAGATGTCGACCTGAGCGCGGCCGCTTTCGCGGCGCTTGTCGATCATTTGCGGCAGACGGTGCAGCGTTTGCGGTCCGAACACCAGATCCACATACGGCGCGCGCGCCACGATCGACGCGCCTTCCTGACTCGCCACGCAGCCGCCCACGCCGATGATCAGATTCGGGTTCGCTTCTTTCAGCTCGCGCACACGGCCGAGTTCGGAGAAGACTTTCTCCTGCGCCTTTTCGCGCACTGAGCAGGTATTGAAGAGAATGACGTCCGCGTCTTCCGGGGTGTCGGTTTTGACGAGGCCTTCGGCCGCGCCGAGTACGTCGACCATCTTGTCGGAGTCGTACTCGTTCATCTGGCAGCCGTAGGTCTTTACATAAACTTTCTTGGTCATCGATTTTCGCCGGTCGCAGTGGTTAACCTGGGGGCGTCGTTTAAAAGGTGTAGAGGGGTCGAACGTGCGGGTAGTGTGCGGGACGGGCCACGGGGCGGTGCTTGAGCCCGCTTGAGTCCGCCTGAACCCGTTTAAGCCTGCCTGGAACCCGCTGGGGGCCAGTTTCGATCCACGTTCAATGATGCACGTTCGCAACGTAGCTCAATATTATAGCCCTTCATCGGCTGCGATTTCTGCCGCGGCCATGCCCTGCGGCTGCTCCGGCGGCAAGCCCAGCAGGGCTTCCAGTTCGTGCGACACCTGCGCGAAGCGCTCGCTCAGGAAATCGAGCAGCACCCGCACGCGCGGCGCCATGAAACGGTTGCGGTGGTAGAGCGCGTGCAGCGGCGCGTCCGGATAGCGCCATTCGGGCAGCAGGATTTTCAGGCAGTCGCCCCGCAAGTCCGCTTCCACGTCCCACATCGACTTGATGACGATCCCGTAGCCGCGCCGCGCCCATTCACGGGCCACGGCGCCGTCGTTGGTTTCCCGGGAGGTCTCGAACGGCACGGTGTAGGTCTGTACTTCGTCGCCGCGCGTAAAGCGCCATTCGTTGACGGGGCCTGACGCGGTGCCGAGCACGATGCAATCGAAATTCGCCAGATCCTGCGGGTCTTTCGGCTCGCCCTTGCGCGCAATGTAATCCGGCGACGCGCACAGCACACGCCGGTTCGGCGCCAGCCTGCGGGCTACCAGCGAGCTGTCGGGCGGCACGCCGAAGCGGATGGCCAGATCGATGTCTTCCTGCACCAGATTCGACAGGGAGTCCGACAGCGTCAGCGCGAACGTGACTTCCGGGTAGAGCGCGTTGAACTCGTCGAGCCAGTGCATCAACAGATTGCGGCCGAAGTCTGAAGTGGCCGAGATGCGGACTTTGCCGCGCACCACGCCCTGGCCGGCTTGCAGCGCGGCCTCGGCGTCGTCGAGCGATTGCAGTGCCTGGCGGCAGCAGTTCAGGTACAGCCGGCCCTCGTCCGTGAGCCTGAGCTGGCGGGTGGTGCGCTCGAACAGGCGTGCTTTCAGGCCGGCTTCGAGCTTGGCGAGGCGCGCGCTGGCGGCAGCCGGCGTCAGACCCATCTTGCGACCTGCGGCAGAGAGGCTGCCCTGCTGTGCTGCTTCGACGAACAGTCGGATGTCGCCAAGGTTATCCATTGCGATCTTTCAGCAGAATTTGAAAATGCTTCAAATGCTACGCCAATTATCAAATTGCCGTGGCGCGCTCAGAATTCACTCCTCGTAAACCCTTTGTGCTCCGCGCAGCCCACGCCATGCAACTCGATCACGCAACGATCGTCACTGCTGATCTCGACACGGCCCGACGGTTCTTCGTCGACGTCGCCGGACTGGTACAGGGGGCGCGTCCGCCGTTTTCGGTCGATGGCTACTGGCTGTACGCCAACGGCCGGCCGCTGATTCACCTGATCGGTGCGACGGTGCCCGCTCAGGCGGGAAGGGCCGCGCCGCGCATCGACCATATCGCCTTCCGGCTGGAGAGCGCCGACGAATGGCAGGCGCTATTGCAACGCCTGCATGCGGCAGACACGCCTTATCAGCTCGCCGATGTACCGCAGATCGGTCCGCAGCAAGCCGAAGTGCAACTGTTCGTCGCGCTCGCGCCGGGCGTGGTCATCGAATTTGTGACCGCGCAACGGCGCGCTCGCCGTAGCTAATACGCTTAACTTGAGAACCTGGAGTAGAAAAATGCCCATTCCATTACTGGCGCTAGCAATTAGCGCTTTTGCGATCGGTACGACCGAGTTCGTGATCATGGGTCTGCTGCCCGAGGTCGCGCGCGATCTGGCGGTATCGATTCCGTCGGCCGGTTTGCTGGTGAGCGGCTATGCGCTCGGCGTCGCGGTCGGCGCGCCGCTGCTCGCGGTGGTCACCAGCAAGATGCCGCGCAAGCTGGCGTTGCAGTTGCTGATGGGCGTGTTCATCGTCGGCAATACGCTGTGCGCGATCGCGTCGAGCTATTCCGTGCTGATGATCGCGCGCGTGGTGACGTCGTTCGCGCATGGGTCGTTCTTTGGGATCGGCGCGGTGGTGGCGGCTTCGCTGGTGCCGGCTGAAAAGCGGGCGAGCGCGATTGCGCTGATGTTCACCGGCTTGACGCTCGCGAATGTGCTCGGCGTGCCGTTTGGCACCTTTATCGGTCAGCAATTCGGTTGGCGCGCGGCGTTCTGGATCGTCAGCGCGTTTGGGGTATTGTCGCTGGCGGGTGTGTCGCTGCTGGTGCCGAATCGTCACGATTCAGGTCCGGTCGGATTGGGTCATGAAGTGCGTGTGCTGAAAGACCCGCAAGTCTGGACCGCGCTCGCCATGACGGTGCTCGGCTTCGGCGGCGTGTTCGTCGTGTTCACCTATATCGCGCCGATTCTGGAGCAGGTCAGCGGTTTCTCGCCGCGTGGCGTGACGCTGATTCTGGTGCTGTTCGGCATTGGCCTGACCATCGGCAATACGGTGGGCGGCAAACTCGCGGACCGCGCGCTGATGCCTTCGCTGATGGGCATTCTGGTGGCGCTCGCGATCGTGATGGCGATCTTCGCGCGCACCAGTCATTCGCAGGTGGCCGCGGCGATTACCATTTTCGTGTGGGGCATTGCTGCGTTCGCCACCGTGCCGCCTTTGCAGATGCGTGTGGTCGAGAAGGCCGCCGCGGCACCGAATCTGGCTTCGACGCTGAACATCGGTGCGTTCAACGTGGGCAATGCGGGCGGCGCGTGGTTAGGCGGTCTGGTGATCAATCACGGTTATGCGCTCGATACGCTGCCTTGGGTCGCGGCGGCGGTCAGCGTGGTGGCGTTGCTGCTCACGTGGTTCGCGGCGCGGATGGACGCGCCGACGGCGGCCGTTGCGCAGCGGGCGTGAATCTGCGGGGTGCGCTTGATGTCTTCAGATGGGTTTGAGTGCGCTCGAGCGCATCCGGGCCCGGCCGCGCCCATATGAAAAATTCGCACAAGCTTTGCGAGAATCGTCCTCCGCAATGCTGATAACAGTGTGAAGATAACTTCGTTGGGCGCGGCCGGTCGCGATGCTATCTTGCTTCCACTAACCGCTTGCCCGCCGTCCGGCGGCGCTTCTGGAGGCAATCATGCATTCCCCGCTTGCGCTGGTTCGCGATCCCACGGCTGACACCGATGCGTCGCCGCGTACCGCTGAACCTTTCGATGCTCTTGAACATCTGGTCGGCGTAAACCTCGCCCGTTTGCGCGCCGAGCGCCAGCTTTCGCTTGACGCGCTCGCCCGCGCTTCCGGCGTCTCGCGAGCGATGCTCGCGCAGATCGAGTCGGCGCGCAGCGTGCCGTCGATCAAGGTGCTATGCAAGGTGGCATCGGCTTTGAAGGTATCCGTGGCGGCGTTTTTGCGGCGCCATGCGACCAACGGCTTCGAGCATTTGCCGGCGGAGCGCTCGTCGCGTCTCGTCAGTTCGAATGGGCGCTACTCGGCCCGGCCGCTCTATCCCGACGCCGAGCCGACCGCCGCCGAGTTTCACGAGTTGCGTATCGCGCCCTTGCATACCGAGGCCGGCACGCGCCGCGCGCCGGGCACCACCGTGAATCTGGTGGTGAGCGAAGGCACGCTGGAAGTCAGCGTGCATGACCAGCGCCAATTGCTGGCAACGGGCGACGCGATTGTGTTCGACGCCGACCAGCCGCACAGCCTGCGCAATCCCGGCGACACCGAAGCGCGCGCGTTTCGCGTGACGCTAAAGGCGGAGACGCCGCCGCGCTGGGATGTGCCGGCATCGCACGATTTGCCGCGGCAGGCCGCGCCGGTCTGACGAACACCGTTTTCAGGCGGATGGTCTGCGAGGGTCGGCCGTGAAGCTCGGCTGTAAAGCAGAGATGTCCGTCTAATCAGTAGGGGTTGCGCTGCAGGTCTGGCGCGACTGTTGTATCCTTTGCCAGCCGGTTGATCCGGTAATCAGTGCGTCTTCAGGGCGGGGCGAAATTCCCCACCGGCGGTATGCCGGCAGCGCGAAAGCGTGAGCCGGTGAGCCCGCGAGCGCCCGTGTCGTTCAGCTTTCAGCGTATCGAAAGCGCAGCGGGGTCAGCAGATCTGGTGAGAAGCCAGAGCCGACGGTTAGAGTCCGGATGGAAGAAGATGTGCAGATAGTCATGTTCGTTTCCGTGGCGCCGCTAGCAGTTGGAGCGGAGCGCGAGCGCCGCTTTGCGCGGCGTTCAACGGCGCGTCTTTGTCTGTTTGCAATGCCCTGAAACGTTTTTCGCCCAACTTTTGCGATGAGCGTTTCAACTATGTCCTTTACTACTTTTCCTGCTCCCTCGGTGATTGCGGATAACGCGTCACTTGATCTCCCGCTGCTCGCCACCGAACCCGTTCCCCCGCGTATCGCCGCCGCCTTGCAAGCTATGCGCGATGGCCGTGCCGTCGTTTTGCAAGACGATCACGACCGTGAGAACGAAGCTGATCTGATCGTCTCCGCCGAACGTCTTTCCGTCGAAACCATGGCCTTGCTGATCCGCGAATGCAGCGGCATCGTCTGCCTGTGCCTGCCCGACGAAAAAATCCGCGCGCTCGAACTGCCGCCGATGGCCGTCAATAACGAAAGCCGTCATGGCACGGCCTTCACGGTCTCGATCGAAGCACGCGATGGCGTGACCACCGGCGTCTCCGCACTCGATCGCGTGACGACGATCCGCGCGGCGATCAACGATACGGCGAAGCCCGCCGATATCGTGCGCCCGGGCCACGTGTTCCCGCTGCGTGCGCAACCGGGCGGCGTGCTCGCGCGTCGCGGCCACACGGAAGGCACGGTCGACCTGGCGATCCTCGCCGGTCTGAAGCCGGCCGGCGTGCTTTGCGAGCTGATGAACGCGGACGGCACCATGACGCGCGGCGCGGACGTGGAGCGCTTTGCAGCGCAACACAATCTGCCGATGTTGACGATTGCCGAATTGGTGGAGTTCCGCCAGGCACTCGCGACCGCGCGCGAATGCGTGGCCGACGAGGCTTGATGGCTGAGAAAATAACCCCACGCCCGGAACGACGTGGGGTGAGTCGGTAGTTTGAGGCTCGAAGCCGGCCATTGCAGCCGGCTTTTTTATGGCCTTAGCCTTAGCCGCGCGCGCGTTAAGACTGCACGTCGCCAAACTCGCCGCGCACGCCGGCTTCGACCAGTGCGGGCAGCTCGTCCATATGCTTCATGATGCGCGTCATGCCCATCTTGCGCAGCGCATCCGCATAGCCGTCGGGAATATGGCTCGCGCCCACGAAGGCAATTGTTTTCATACCCGCCGCACGCGCCGCATTCAACCCTGCCACGCTGTCTTCGACGACCACGCACCGCGAAGGCTCCACGCCAAGCGCTTTCGCCGCGAACAGATAGACATCCGGAAACGGCTTCGGCCGCGCGACCTGCTCGGCGCTGTAAATCCGTTCGCCGAAAATTTGCTGCAAGCCGGCGCGCCGCACGGACGCATTGACGCGAGCGAGGCGGCTGTTCGACACCACCGCGGCCGGCAACGTCACGCGCTGCAACGCGTCGCGTACGCCATTGATCGGGCTGAGCGACGCGGCGAGGGCGAGCTCGACGTTGTGTTCGATCGTATTGAAGAAATCGGGCGGCAGCGTGATGTCGAACGACTTCTCGATGCTTTCGAGAAAGCGCGAGGTCTGCTGGCCGAACGCCGTTTTGACGATGGGCTCGAAATCGAGGCCAGGGAAGGTGGCGGACAGCGTTTCGAGCATTACGTGGTCAGCGATGATTTCGCTGTCGACGAGGACGCCGTCGCAGTCACAGATGAGGTGGTCGATCATGCTTTAAGACGGGAAGCGAGAGGCGCGCGAGCGAGGCACTTGCAAGCTCATGCGCGGAGATTGAAAGCATCATGATACGTGCTTTGGCGCCGCGTGCGCGGCGCCATCGCTTTCCGTCCGTGTTTGATTGCGTCTTGAGCGTGCGTTCAGGGCGCTTGCTGCGCCGCCCTGTCTGCACCTATGCGAGCCTTATGGACGGCACAGGATCGGACGCCGCCGGATCAATGCGCGTGCAGGTACAGATACAGCCCGGTTGCCAGCGCGCCGCCCAGCAGCGGACCGCACACTGGAATCCACGAGTAACGCCAGTCGCTGTCGCGCTTGCCCGGAATCGGCAGCAGCGCGTGCATCAAACGCGGCGACAGGTCGCGAGCCGGGCTCATCGCATAGCCGGTCGGGCCACCGAGCGAAATGCCGATGCCGAGCACGAGCAGGCCGACCGGCAGTGCGTCGAGCGCGCCGAGACCAACTTGCGGCGAAGCCAGATACAGCACGCCGAGAATCAGCACGAAAGTCGCGATCATTTCGGTGAGCAGGTTATGCGGCACGCTGCGAATGGCGGGCGACGTGCAGAACACGCCGAGTTTCACGTCGGCATCGCCTTCTTTCGCAAAGTGCTGACGATACGCGATCCACACGAGCAGGGCGCCGGCCATGCCGCCGAGCATCTGTGCGGCGACGTAGCCAGGTACCTTGGCCCAGGCGAATTTGCCGGCCAGCGCGAGGCTGACTGTCACGACAGGGTTCAGATGCGCACCGCTATACGACGCCGTGACATATACGGCGATGAACACGGCCATCGCCCAGCCCATCACGATCACGATCAGATCCGCGCCTTTGCCTTTGGTGCGGGCAAGCAGCACGTTGGCGACCGCGCCGTTACCGAGCAGCACCAGCAGCGCGGTGCCAATGAATTCCGCAATGTAAGGAGACATCGTTGGTTATCCGAAATATAGTTGTTAGGGAAGCCGCGGGATAAGCGGCTTCGTTATGTCGAGAACGTGTGTGTGAAAACCGGGATCAGGGCGTGTCGGCCCAGGCTTTCGCGGCGCGAATCGCGCGTTGCCAGCCGTCGAGGCATTCCTTGACGTCGGCGTGCGGCAGGGCAGGCGTGAAGCGGCGATCGAGCGCCCATTGGCTTTGCAGCTCGTTCACGTCTTTCCAGTAGCCAACCGCGAGACCGGCCAGATACGCCGCGCCCAATGCGGTGGTTTCCGATACCTTCGGCCGTACGGCGTCGACGCCGAGAATGTCCGCCTGGAATTGCATCAGCAGATTGTTCGCACAAGCGCCGCCGTCCACGCGCAATTCGCCGATGCGAATGCCGGAGTCGGCTTCCATCGCCTTTAGCACGTCGAGCGATTGATAGGCGATCGAGTCGAGCGCGGCGCGGGCGATATGCGCCGAACTCGTGCCGCGCGTCACGCCGAACAGCGTGCCGCGCGCACGGGCATTCCAGTGCGGGGCGCCGAGGCCGGCAAACGCGGGTACCAGATACACGCCGTCACTATGCGGCACGCTGCGCGCCATCGTTTCGATTTCGGCGGCGTTCTTGATGATGCCCAGACCGTCGCGCAGCCATTGCACCACCGCGCCGCCGATGAAGATGCTGCCTTCAAGCGCATAGTTGATCTGATCGCCGATTTGCCAGGCAATCGTGGTGACGAGATTGTTCTTCGATTCGATCGGCTTGTCGCCGGTGTTCATCACGAGGAAGCAGCCCGTGCCGTAGGTGTTCTTCACCATGCCCGACTGCGTGCACATCTGGCCGAACAGCGCCGCGTGCTGGTCGCCGGCGATGCCCGCGAGCGGAATCTTGGAGGCGAACACGGTGGTCTTGGTCGGCCCGTACACTTCCGACGACGCACGTACTTCCGGCAGCATGTTGCGCGGAATGTCGAGCGCTTCGAGCAGTTCGTCGTCCCACTTCAGCGTGTGGATGTTGAACAGCATCGTGCGCGATGCGTTGGTCACGTCGGTGACGTGCAGGCCACCCTTGGTGAAATTCCACACCAGCCAGCTATCCACTGTGCCGAAGGCGAGGCGGCCCTGTTTGGCCTTTTCGCGTGCGCCTTCGACGTTGTCGAGAATCCAGCGGATCTTGGTTGCTGAGAAGTACGAATCGATCGGCAGGCCAGTTTTCGCGCGGACTTTTTCTTCAAGCCCTTGCTCTTTGAGCTGATCGCAGAAGTCGGCAGTGCGGCGGTCTTGCCAGACGATCGCGTTGTAGATCGGATGGCCGGTTTCGCGGTCCCACACAATGGTGGTCTCACGTTGATTGGTTATGCCGATTGCGGCGATCGACGTGCCGTTCATGCCGGCGCGCGTGACCGCTTCGGCGGCGACGCCGGCCTGGGTCGACCAGATTTCCTGCGGGTCGTGCTCGACCCAGCCCGGACGCGGATAGATTTGCTGGAATTCTTTCTGAGCGGTCGACACGACATTGCCGAGCCGGTCGAACAGCATCGCGCGCGAGCTGGTGGTGCCTTGGTCAAGCGCGAGGACGTACTGATCCTGCATTGTCTCTTCTCCATGCGTTTTATGAATCGCCGGACTGCTGACCGGCGACGGGAACGGCTTGTTGTTTTAAGCGGGTTGCAACAGTTTGAGCTTGTGCGTCCCGGTTTGGTCAGTAGCCGAGGGGTGAAAATCGATTCGGTTCAAATGAGGTCGTTCACATCGCCAGGCGGTGATTCCATCGCCTCGCCAGGTGGTTTGACCCGGTAGCCCAACTCAGTAATAAATGTCCTGGATCGCCAGATCAGGCGCTCTGCCGGGCCGGCTCGAGGGCGAACCAGGCGTCGATGTCGCGTGTGATCGAATCGAGTGTGCCGGGTTCGACGTGCAGGCCGAGTTTCGAGCGGCGCCACAGTACGTCTTGTGCGCTACGTGCCCATTCGGTGTCGCGCAAATAAGTGAGTTCGGCTTCGTAGAGGCCAGGCGCGAAGGCGCGGCCGAGGTCCGCCACCGAGCGCGCATTGCCGAGGACATGCTTAACGCGCGTGCCGTACGCACGCGCGAGACGGTGCGCCAGATCGGCAGGCAGCCACGGATTCTGCTGCTTGAAACCGGTGAGGAAGCGCTCGAAGTTGGCTTGCGGGATATCGCCGCCGGGCAACGGCACACCGGCCGTCCACGAAGGCGTGCCGTTTTGCAGCGCGTGCGCGAGTTTGTCGACGGCTTCTTCCGCCAGCTTGCGGAACGTCGTGATCTTGCCGCCGAACACGGACAGAAGCGGCGCTTCGCCCGCGGGCGCGTCGAGTTCGAGCGAGTAATCGCGCGTGACCGCCGACGGATTGTCCGCACCTTCTTCCTCGAGCAGCGGGCGCACGCCCGAGTAAGTCCAACGCACGTCTTGCGGCGAGATCTTCTGCTTGAAGTAGCGGTTGATCGAGTCGCACAGGTACTGCGTTTCTTCGGCGTTGATCGCGACTTGCGACGGGTCGCCGCGATACTCGAGGTCGGTCGTGCCGATCAGCGTGTAATCGTGTTCGTACGGAATCGCGAAGATGATTCGCTTGTCGGGATTCTGGAAAATGTACGCGTGATCGTGTTCGAACAGGCGGCGCGTGACGATATGGCTGCCTTTCACGAGGCGCACGCTGTGCGTCGCTTCCCGGCCGAGCGCGCCGTGCAGCAATTCACCCACCCACGGTCCGGCCGCATTCGCAATCGAGCCGGCGCGCACGTCGAGGATCGTGCCGTCCGCGCGTTTGAGTTGCGCGCGCCATTCGCCACCGGCGCGCACCGCGCTCAGCAGTTTGGTACGCGTGAGCACCTTGGCACCCCGTTCCTGTGCATCCAGCGCGTTCAACACGACGAGACGCGCGTCATTCACCCAGCCATCCGAATACACGAATCCGCGTTTGATCGAATCGACCAGCGGTGCGCCGGCAGGGTGATTGCGCATGACGATGCCGCGCGAACCGGGCAGCAGTTCGCGCTTCGCGAGGTGATCGTAAAGGAACAGGCCGGCGCGGATCAGCCAGGCCGGACGCAGATCGGGCATGTGCGGCATCACGAAGCGCAGCGGCCACATGATGTGCGGTGCGGCGCGCAGCAGCGTTTCGCGCTCCTGCAGCGCTTTGCGCACCAGTCCGAACTCGCGGTATTCGAGGTAGCGCAGGCCGCCGTGGATCAGCTTGGTGCTGGCCGACGACGTATGGGCCGCCAGATCGTCCTGTTCGCAGAGCAGCACCGACAGGCCGCGGCCCGCCGCATCGCGTGCGATGCCTGCGCCGTTGATCCCGCCGCCCACGACGAGCAAATCGTATCTCGAGCCTTGCGTCACCTGCTGTGTCCTCTGCGTCGTATCCGGAACTGGTTTAGAAAAACTATCGAACCGATAGTGTTCGTTTGCGAACTTTAATGAACATATTCGAAAAAGTAAAGTTCGGTTTTCTTAGGTGTTCCTCTAGTGCCAGGGCCAAGGTGGTGGCGCAACGCGCGGCCACGGACGATACTCTCGAAAGTAGCCATTTCGAGGTGAATTCATGCGTGGACTTTGGATGATCGGCGGCGTTGCACTCCTGACAGGCTGCATCAGCTCGCCGAGCCTGAACGGGACGATGGGCGCACCCTCGTTCGCATCGTTGCAACAGATGTGCAGCGCCCAGACGGTCGACTACGGCAACGACGCGCAAAACGTCTACGCGACGCTGTTCGATGCGTATGTAGCGAACCGGCGCGGCAAATTATCGAAGGACGATTACTGCGCATTCCAGACGTCGCTTGCGCAGCGCTATGCGAGCCAAGGGGCGAGTACCGATCCGCAGGTGCGAAATCAGTGGGTGACGTTCTTCACCGACCAGCGAGCCAGGGCGTTGAGCTGGCGTGCGGCGGCCGATCCGACCTTGCGCGCGGGCTGAGCGCCGCCTCTGGTTCTCTTTGTCCCGTTCTTGTCATCGGGATACCGGCGTTCACTGTGTGCGGGGCTGGTTCGAGGCCCACATAGGGCTAGCCGCGTTGCGGCTGCGCGCCGCGCCACAGCATCCGGCGAATCTGCGCGAACACGGCTTCACGCGTCAGCGCGCTGCTCGCAGCGGCTTGCTGCGCTTGTGGCAACGGCAACTGATTGGCCAGCGCCAGCATGGTGAACCCGTGCAGACTCGCCCAGTATGCATAGCCGATCAAGTGTGGATCGCCCTCCAGAATGCCGGCGGCGACCAGCTTCTCGAAGTGCGTCCCAAGCATCTGCCAGGCGCGTTGCGAGGCGGCGGCGAGTTCCGGGTAGGCATCGTCCCGCTGGGCCAGGTCGAACATCAGGCGGTAGGCGTGCGGCTCGTCGAGCGCGAACGCCACATAGGCGTCACTGAGGGCGTAGCGGTCGGTCGAGGAGGCCTGCTTCGCCACGGCTTCGAGCCGCGCCGCAAAGCGATTGAACGCCGCCGTGCGGACCATCGCCAGAATCTCGTCCTTGTCGCGGAAATAGCGGTAGGGCGTCATCGCGCTGCAACCCAGTTCCTTCGCCAGTTCGCGCATCGTCACGCCTTGCGCGCCGCGGGTGGCGAACGCATTTTCGGCCACGCGCCGCATGGCTTCGCGAAACTGCTGGATGTCGTCGGAGGAGAGTGTTTTGGGCATGCGCGAGGGCAGGAAGTCCGTCGCGTAAATTTACAGTGTAAATGAATTGGACACAACAAAGCGGCCGTTCAGGCGGCCGCTTCAAAGTCCAACGTACTACGAGAAACGCTTGATGGCACGAAGTGCGCTGTCGCCGGTTTCGGTCACGCGCCATTGTTCGTTGCCCGACGCGAGCCGCTCGAGTTGCACCAACTGGCGTTCCAGCAGGGCATCGAGTTCTTCTCGCTCCATGTCGACTTGATTGGGGGCGTCCTTGACGAGCAACAACGTGGCGAATTCATGCGGACTCAGCATCGTTCTCTCCATGTCAAGCTAACGCGGACGGCCTTGCCGGCGACTGGCACGATGCCAGTGAAGTCCGCTAGAGGATCAGGCGGGAGGTACGGCTCATACACACAGGTTCACACTGCCAGCGCGCCGCGTAGCGCGGAACGGACGCTGGGGAACTGGAGTGTAGTCAACCGCCAGATAAACACCAAAGGGGTTCCAGTAAATTTTCCCTTTGACAATTGGCTCGTTCAGAGGCGGTTTGGGGCGGCGGCCAAATCCTTGATTTCACTCGAAGTATTGCGTGCACTGCAACATGGCCGAAGACACCTGGACTACTCGGCGATATACACCTGGCAGTTGGCGGCAGTGAGCGTTTCGTTCATCTCGACGGGCGGCGCGGCGTCGGTGAAAAGCGCGTCGATCTGGTCGAGATGACCTTGGCGCACGAGCGCCGGGCGACCGAACTTGGAGTTGTCGGCGGCGAGAAACACGGTGCGCGCATGCTGGATGATCGCCTCGGCCACCCGCACTTCGCGGGTGTCGAAATCGCGCAGCGTGCCGTCAGTTTCAATGCTCGACGTACCGATGATCGCGAAGTCCACCTTGAACTGCCGGATAAAGTCGATCGCCAGTTCGCCGACGATGCCCTTGTCCCACGGCCGCACGATGCCGCCCGTCACCAGTACTTCGCAATCCGGATAGCCGCTCATCATGCTGGCGACGTTCAGATTATTGGTGATTACGCGCAAACCGCGATGCCGGTTGAGCGCCCGTGCGACTTCCTCAGTGGTAGTGCCGAGGTTGATGAAGAGGGAGGCCTGATCGGGAATGTGAGTGGCCACTAGCGCCGCAATTCGCCGCTTCTCTTCATGGAACATCCGCTGACGCGCCGTGTACGAGACGTTCTCCGAGCTGGTCGGCAGACTGGCGCCGCCGTGATAGCGGCGCAGCAGGTTCATGTCGGCGAGCCAGTTGACGTCGCGGCGGATCGTCTGCGGCGTCACGTCGAAGTGGGCCGCGAGGTCGTCCACGGTCACGAAGCCGTCGCGTTGCACCCACTCCAGCAGTTCCTGTTGCCGGGCGTTGAGAGTCAGGCGGGGGTCTCGGGTCATGTGTCTCGGGTCGTGGGTTTTTATCGGCGCTGCCCGCCGCCGGCGCGAAAAGCCTGGCCGGAAAACGGGTGATGCGTGAACGAGGGTGAGCGTATTGTAAGACCATCGTGCGTCTTGTCTGCCAACTCGTGCGTCAGCGTTCGGACTCCGGGCGACATCGGTGCGGCCTATTCAGATCATTTGTGCATTTATTCATTTGATAAATGAATTTGTTTTTTGTGCCGGATCGCGCTGCAATCCATGGTTCCGCGTATGACCCCGCGTGTTACCTGAGCCTTACCCGAGTTTCACCCGTTTCCCTTGGTTTCCGGCGTTCAAGAACGCGCCGGGCCGCGCTTTCGAGAGTGTTCGACATGACTGGCTTCAACTGGCAAAACCCCTACCCGACGCCGCGTCTGCCTGTATTCGCGCGCAACATCGTTTCGACTTCGCATCCGCTCGCCGCGCAAGCCGGCCTGCGGATGTTGTGGAAAGGCGGTAATGCCGTCGACGCGGCAATCGCAGCGGCCGCCGCGATCACGGTGGTCGAGCCGGTGTCGTGCGGGCTTGGCGGTGACGCTTTCGCACTGGTGTGGGACGGCAGCAAACTGCATGGCCTGAATGCGTCGGGTGTCTCGCCGGCGGCCTGGAATGTCGACTATTTCAAGCGCAAGTACGGTGAGGAAAATGGTCTCGCGAAGCAACCCAAGCGCGGCTGGGACGCGGTCACGGTGCCGGGCGTGATCGCCGGCTGGGAAGCGCTGCATCAGAAGTTCGGCTCGCTGCCGTTCGCCGATCTGATGGAACCGGCAATCGAAATCGCCGAGCGCGGTCATGCGGTGGCGAGCATCGTCGCCTACAAATGGGCGGCGGCCGTGCCGGAACTGAAGGACCTGCCGGGCTTCGCGCAGACCTTCATGCCGCGCGGCCGCGCGCCGGAAGTGAGCGAACTGGTGCGCTTTCCCGGTCACGCGAAGACGCTGCGCAAGCTGGCTGAACAAGGTCCGCGTGCGTACTACGAAGGCGAGATCGCCGAACAGATCGCGGCGTTTGCGCGCGAAGGCGGCGGCGCGTTGACGCTCGACGATTTGCGCAACTACCGCGCGGATTGGGTCGAGCCGATCGGCAAGGACTATCGCGGCTACACCGTGCATGAAATTCCGCCGAACGGCCAGGGCATCGCGGCGCTGATCGCGCTGGGTATCCTCGAAAAGTTCGACGTGAAGGGACTCGCTGTCGACAACGTCGAGTCGCAGCATCTGCAGATCGAAGCCATGAAGCTGGCGTTCGCCGACGTCTACCGCTACGTCGCCGATCCGCGGTCGATGGACGTTACGCCTGAGCAGATGCTCGACGACGCATACCTCACGTCGCGCGCGAAGCTGATCGATCACAAGCGCGCCACGCAGTTCGACTTCGGCATGCCGAAGGCCGGCGGCACCATCTATATGTCGGTGGCTGACGAGCGCGGCATGATGGTCAGCTTCATCCAGTCGAACTACATGGGCTTCGGGTCGGGCATCGTGGTGCCGGACAGCGGCATCGCCATGCAGAACCGCGGCTGCGGCTTCTCGATGGACCCGAAGTCGCCGAACGTGGTGGAGGGCGGCAAGCGGCCGTTCCATACCATCATTCCGTCGTTCCTCACGCAGCAGGTGGACGGCAAGCAGGAGGCGGTGATGAGCTTCGGCGTGATGGGCGGCGATATGCAGCCACAAGGCCACTTGCAGTCGATCGTGCGGATGCTCGACTACGGTCAGCAGCCGCAGGCCGCGTGCGACGCGCCGCGCTGGAAGGTCAATCGCGACTTCACCATCGACATCGAATCGACGCTCGATACGAAGACCGCCGAGGCATTGCAGAAGCTGGGTCACACGATCAAGTCGGTCGACGATCCCTACATGGACTTCGGTTCCGGCCAGTACATCTGGAAGCTCGACCGTAACGATCCGGACCGTGGCTACGTGGCGGCGAGCGACAGTCGTCGCGACGGGTTGGCAGCCGGGTTCTGAACGTTTTCGAGTGGAGCGCGGCGTTGCATGTGCAGCGCCGCGCCTCGCTGCATCCGTTGACGATGCATGACGCATTGTCGAGCAGCAAACTCGTCCAGCTATTAAAGCAACGCGTCACGCGCAAACCGTAATGGACGGCGCGCGGCAGCCGGGCATCGAGCGCCTCAGGCGCTTGCAGCGTGTCAAATATCAGGCAGGGCAGGAGACATCATGAACATCCCCACGTCGCAAACCGCGACAGCTTCTTCCCATTCCACGTCCGCGCCGCTTTCCAAAGCGATGGTGCGGCGTATCGTGTTTTCGTCGTCGGTCGGCAATGCGCTCGAGTGGTTCGACTTTCTGGTCTATGGCTACTTCGCGACGATCATCGCGAAACAGTTTTTCCCGATGCAGGACGAGTGGCTCTCCACATTGCTCGCCATTGCCACCTTCGGCATTTCATTCCTGATGCGGCCGTTGGGCGCGATCGTGCTGGGTGTCTATGGTGACCGCAAGGGCCGCAAAGCGGCGCTTACGCTTGCCATCGCGCTGATGATGGTCGGCACGGTCACGATGGCGGTGATGCCGCCGTATGCGTCGATCGGTATCGCGGCGCCTGTCCTGATTCTGCTTGCGCGGCTCGTGCAAGGTTTCGCGGTGGGCGGTGAGTTTGGCAGCGCGACGGCGTTCATGGTCGAGCATAGCGCCTCGCGGCGTGGCTATTACGCGAGTTGGCAGTTCGCGAGCCAGGGCCTCGCGGCCATCACCGCGGCGGCCTTCGGTTCGCTTCTGACCGCGTGGATGCCGCCCGAGCAGCTCAATAGCTGGGGCTGGCGCCTGCCGTTCATCTTCGGCTTGCTGGTGGGACCGGTGGGCTATTACATCCGTTCGCATCTCGACGAGACGCCGGAGTTTCTCGCGCTGCGTCAAGCGCGTGAAGTACGTGAAGCGGCGCAGGAAACCGCGGGCAAGCGTCAGGCGTTGCCTCAGGAAAAGAGCGCGTCGTTCAGCAATCAATGGGTGAACCTGCTGCTCGCGGTGGGCATCGTCGCGCAGTCGACGGTCGGTGTGTACGTGCTGCAGCTCTACATGCCGATGTACGCGGTCAAGCAGCTGCACATGCCGGCTGCGGCGTCGTTCGGCGTCGTGGTGCTCAACGGCGGCTTGCAGTTCCTGCTCTCGCCGGTGATGGGCGCATTGTCCGACCGCATCGGCCGGATCCGCATCATGCTGACGACGTCGATTCTGATGGGGGTGTTGATCTATCCGATGTTTGCCTTGCTGCAATCGCACCCGACGATCGGCTGGCTGCTTCTTCTGCAAGGCACGGCCGGTATTTTCAAGGCGGCGTACTCCGGACCGATGCCCGCATTGATGTCCGAGATTTTCCCGACCCAGGTGCGCTCCACCGGTCTTTCAATCGGTTACAGCATTGGCGTGACGATTTTTGGCGGCTTCGCACCGACGATCGTGGAGACCTTCATTCACTTGACCGGCGACAAGCTTGCGCCAAGTTACTACGTCCTGATTGCCGCAGTGCTGTCGGGTTTGTCGCTTGTCGTGGTTGCGTGGCGCATGCGGCGTGTCCGGCACCTCGAAAGCGTTCAGCTCGCGTGACGGCTCGGCCGGCGCCCGTTGTGCTTCGCAAGAGGCCTTGCCGCGCTTGAAGTGCACCTGATTCAAACTCAAAGCCAGCTCCTCGAAGCTGGCTTTTTTTTGCCTTGCCTGCCTCGTCTGTAATCAACCGAAGCATTCGACTACCGTGAAATTGGAACTGCGGCGGCACGGCATGGTCTGTGCTGGGTTATCTGCAGAGTTGCTAAACACCGGCTAAGATGCAAGATACAAGGGGTTAACTCTAATCAAGGCGCTGTATCTGGCACGGCGGACCGTCCTTGCAATAGCGGGCGGTTCCGGGCGCGCTCCACGAGTCGATACAGCTTTCGGAGCAAAAACACAATGCACACTGAGCTGAACCATGTGATGCCCTGGCGGATCGAGGATATCGACCTCACCCGCATAGATCGACAGAAGGCAGTGGCTAACGAAGATCTGCTGCTTCTGCTGTGCGCCGCTTCGTTTATTGAAAGCGGTACCGATCTTTACACCAGTAATCTGAGTACCTTTTTCGACGGCGACCCGGAAGTTTCGGCCTGGCTCAACCAGGAATGGGAGCCGGAAGAAATGCAGCACGGCCGGGCCCTCAAGACGTATATCGCCTACGTCTGGCCGGAGTTCGATTGGGACACCGCGTTCAGCCATTTCATGGAAGAGTATTCGCTGACCTGCTCGGTCGAAGACTTCGAAAAGACCCGTGCGCTCGAAATGGTCGCGCGTTGTGTGGTGGAAACGGGCACGGCCACGCTCTATCGCGCGATCGGCGAATGTTCGGACGAGCCGGTGCTCAAACAGATCACCGACAACATTCGCACTGACGAAGTCCGTCACTACAAGCACTTTTTCAAGTTCTTCAAGAAGTACAACAAGATCGAGGGCAATGGGCGTCTTGCGGTTCTGGGCGCGTTGATGCGTCGCGTGATGGAAATCAAGAACGAAGACTCGGAGATCGCGTTGCGCCATGTCTTTGCGATTCGTTATCCGGAGCGCGTGCACGATTCGGTCTATAACCGCGAACGCGCGGCGCGCATCAATGCACTGGTGCGGCGTAATCTGTCGGCGGACATGTGTGTGAAGATGCTGCTCAAGCCGCTCGATATTCCGGCCAGGATTCAGCCGGGGGTGCATTACCCGCTCGCCAAGATCACGCAACACGTGTTCTTTCGCTGATGTTTTTTTGCTGAACGCACGGCGTACGGAAGAAGATGAATGGCCCGCGCGAGCGGGCCATTCGTTTTTCGAGGCATGATTGATCGTGATAACGCTGGCGATGCTGACAACGCACGCAACCCCCGCAACCTGTTTCTGACCGGATCGATACGATGAGCGATTTTCCTTCACCCGAACGTCCGCTCGAACAGAACGTGTTCGACGAATGGCCTGACGCGGTCCGCACGTTATTCGACGGTTCGTCGCTGGCGAGCAAGGCGGGGTTCACCGCGTCGCTGCTCACCGTCGATGCGAATGGCCATGTGCGCACGTCGTTGCTCGGCGTCGGCGAGTTGTATGCGCCTGATTCGCGCTCGCTATGCATCGCTTTGTGGCCACAGGCTCGGGCGGCGGGTGTGATCGCGCAAAGCGGACAGGCCGCGCTGACCTTTGTCTGCAACGAGGCGTTCTATCAGGTGCAGTTGCGTTTGGCGCCGTTAGCGGCCGTGACAGCCGACAGCAGTGGCCTCGTGTACCTCAGCGGCTCGATCGACACGGCAGAGGCACAGAGCGTGCGTTATGCGCGCCTGACAAGCGGCATTACGTTTGAGCTGGAAGGGCAAGGGGAGGCGGTGCTCGATCGATGGGAACGGCAGATCGAGCACCTGAAGCAAGCTGCCGCTGCGGCCAGCCGTTAGTCTGTGGGACCCACGGCTAGCATGCAGGCAGTGCGGGGAACTTAACGGCCGCGTTGGCCGCTGCGCGTCGGCTGGCCGCCACGCGGCGCGTCGTTGCGCGGCTTGGCGCCACCCAGCAACGCACCCGGATTGCCGCCTTGCGGCTTTGCGCCCTGCGGCTTGCGCGGCGCATGTTGGGCGGCACTGCCTTCGTGCGCCGCTGCACGCGGTTGACCGTCGTGACGCTGGCCGTCGCGGCGCGGTTGGCCACCGTTGCCGGCCGGCTTCGCACCGTGCGGCTTCGGCTGCTGCTGCCCATTTGCCGGACGCTGGCCCGAACGCTGCGCCGGTTTGGCAGACGAGGCGCCGTCGCGTTTCGGCGCACCTTGACCCTGACGCGGCGAACGGCCACCGCCGCCGCCACCACCCTGGCCACGACGCAGAATCGGCTCCGGCTTGGCAGTCGGGTCCGGTTCGAAACCGGCGATCACTTCCTGCGGCACCGGACGCTTGATCAGCTTCTCAATGTCCTTCAGCAGTTGCAGTTCGTCCACGCACACCAGCGAGATCGCTTCGCCCGTCGCGCCTGCACGGCCCGTGCGGCCGATACGGTGCACGTAGTCTTCGGGCACGTTCGGCAGATCGTAATTGACCACGTGCGGCAGTTGATCGATATCGATGCCGCGCGCCGCGATGTCGGTTGCGACCAGCACTTGCAGCGTGCCGTCCTTGAACTCGGCGAGCGCGCGAGTACGGGCCGACTGGCTCTTGTTGCCGTGAATCGCCAGCGCGCTGATGCTGTCTTTGGTCAGCTGTTCGGCGAGGCGGTTCGCGCCGTGCTTGGTGCGTGTGAACACCAGCACCTGGAACCAGTTGTGTTGCTTGATGAGGTGCGTGAGCAACTCGCGCTTCTTGTCGCGGTCGACCGGGTGAATCTTCTGCGCGACCGTCTCCGCTGTTGTGTTGCGGCGGGCGACTTCGATCAGCGCCGGGGAGTCGAGCAGGTTGTCGGCGAGTGTCTTGATCTCGTCGGAGAAAGTGGCCGAGAACAGCAGGTTCTGACGCTTCGGCGGCAACTTCGCGAGCACGCGCTTGATGTCGTGGATGAAGCCCATGTCGAGCATGCGGTCGGCTTCGTCCAGCACGAGAATCTCGAGATGCGACAGATCGATGGTCTTTTGCTGCATGTGGTCGAGCAAGCGGCCCGGCGTCGCGACGACGATGTCCACGCCGCTACGCAGCGCGCCGATTTGCGGATTGATGCCGACGCCGCCGAACATCACGGTCGACTTCAGCTTCAGATATTTGCCGTAGGCGCGCACGCTTTCTTCGACCTGTGCGGCCAGCTCGCGCGTCGGCGTGAGGATCAGCGCGCGGACGGCGCGCTTGCCCGACGCCGTGGTGACGGCCGGCATGGTGTTCAGGCGCTGCAGGATCGGCAGCGTGAAGCCGGCGGTCTTGCCAGTGCCGGTCTGCGCGCCGGCCAGCAGGTCGCCGCCGTTGAGCACGGCGGGGATCGCTTGCGTCTGGATAGGAGTCGGGGTGGTATAGCCGAGTTCGTGGACAGCGCGGACCAGCGGTTCGGACAAGCCGAGGGAATCAAAAGACATAAATGCTCTTTGCAATGCAGTTTCGCGAACGGCACCAGGTGGCACCAAATGGGCACGAGGCAGGTACAAGCTGGTACAAGCACGGCATGAACACGCCCGTATGGCGCATTCGAGGCCGAAGCCCGGTTCCGGTCGCAGAGAAATCGGCGGCACGCTCAAATGCGTGCCGAATGCTTCAACGCGCTATGCAGACACGTTGACTGGCCTTAAGTTGCATTTCGCCGCCGTGGGATGTCACGCGACGTAGCGCGCGACACTGACGAATTGACACAGACTGCCCGCCAGTACGAACAGGTGCCAGATACCATGTCCATGCCGGATGCGCTCGTCGTTGATGAAGAAGTAGATGCCGGCGCTATAGATGACCCCGCCGGCCACGAGCCAGGCGGTACCCGCTGCCGGTAAAGCTTGAACCAGCGGGCGGACGGCAACGAGCGCGAGCCATCCCATCAAGACATACAGCACCATCGAAACGCTGCGGGTGCGTCGCCCGAGCGTCAGTTCCTGCACGATGCCGAGAGCGGCAAGCCCCCAGCTTACGCCGAATAGCGACCAGCCCCATGGTCCACGCAAGGTAACAAGTGTGAACGGGGTGTAACTGCCGGCGATCAACAGGTAGATCGCCGAATGGTCGCATTTCTGCAGAACCGCTTTGACACGCGGGTTGCGCACGCTGTGGTAAAGCGTCGAGATAGCATACAGCACGAACAGCATTGCACCGTAGACACTGAAACTCACCACCTTGTACGCGTCGCCGTCGAGCGCGCCCATTGTCACGAGCGTAGCCAGCCCCGCCACCGACAGCACGGCGCCGACGAGATGGGTAATGCTGTTGAAACGCTCACCGACATGCACGACTCTTTCCTCCCGCACGGTTTCATCAGGGTTTAGCCCTACATGATACCGGTCCTGAAAAAACGAAGGGCGCGGCCGCGTGATTCGCAGGCCGCGCCCCAGGTGCGTCACACGCTGCTTAGTCGAGCGGCGCCGAACGCAGATCAGACACTTGCTGCGGCGACACAGCCGTACCGTGGTTGCCCCACGACATACGAATGTACGTCACGACGGCGGCCACTTCCGTGTTCGACAGTGCCTGTGCGAACGGCGGCATGCCATACGGATGCGGGTTGCCTGCCGTGCTCGGGGGGTAACCGCCGTTCAGCACCATACGGATCGGATTGACCGCCGACGGCATCTGGATCGACTGGTTGTTCGCGAGCGGCGGGAAGTTCGGCGGCATGCCGAGGCCGTTGTCCGCGTGGCACTTCGCGCAGTTGTCAGCGTAGATCTTCTGACCTTGCTTCAACAGTTCGCCACCGAACTTTTCCGACGTTTCGAGCTGCAGCGGTTCCGGCGCCTCGCTCTTCTGCGGAATCGTCTTCAGGTACGTGGCCATCGCGTTGATGTCTTCGTCCGACATGTACTGCAGGCTGTTGTGAACCACTTCAGCCATCGGACCAAACACCGCGCCGCGGTTCGACACACCGGTCTTCAGCAGATCGGCGATGTCTTTCTGGTCCCAGTCGCCGAGGCCGGCTTCCTTGTTCGACGTCAACGACGGTGCATACCAGTTCTGCAGCGGGATCAGGCCGCCGGCGAATGCCGCCGAGCTGACCGGGCCACCCATGGCGTTGATCGACGTGTGGCACATGCCGCAGTGACCGAGACCTTCGATCAGGTACGCGCCGCGGTTCCATTCGACCGACTTGGTCGGATCAGCTTTGTACTCGCCTTCGCGGAAGAACAGCGTGCGCCAGCCGATCAGCATGTTGCGCTGGTTGAACGGGAATTTCAGTTCGTGCGGACGGCTCGGCACGTTGACCGGCGTAACCGAGCGCAGGTACGCGTAGATCGCGTCCGAGTCGGCGCGCGTGACCTTCGTGTAGCTCGTGAACGGGAAGCCCGGGTACAGCAGGCTGCCGTCTTTCGAACGGCCGGTGTGCATGGCGCGGTAGAAGTCGTCCTGCGTCCACTTGCCGATACCGTACTGGTCGTCAGGCGTGATGTTCGGCGTGAACATCGTGCCGAACGGCGTAGCCATCGGCAGGCCGCCGGCGAACTGCTTGCCGCCGCGCACCGTGTGGCAGGCGATACAGTCGCCGGCGCGGGCGAGATACTCGCCCTTCTTGATCAGCGCGGCCTGGTCTGCGGGCGTTGCCGCCATAGCCGAGCCGTTATGCAGGTTGTCGCCGCCCGACCACAGGACGGGAACGAGTGCGGCAGCCGCAACGACGACGACTGCCGAGAGGGCGAACAAAGACTTGCGTTTCATTTGAGTGTCTCTCCCGGTGCCTTATTGCGGTTCGCTGCCGCAGGCAAGCGGAGTCTTCATCGAGCGGGCCGGAGCCGGCACGGGGTTTTGTGGGGCCGTTTGCGTGGAAAGCCAAGCTGCGACGGCGTTCACGTCGTCATCGGTCAGACGGGTGGCGATGGTGTGCATGCAATCAGGTGCGATGGCATGACGCGAGCCCGAACGCCATGCGCCCAGCTGCGCGCTGATGTAGTCCGAATGCAGGCCGACCAGACCCGGAATAGCGGGTTCCATACCGGTCAGCGCCTTGCCGTGGCAGGCCGCGCAGGCCGGAATCTGTTTGGATGCGTCGCCGTGCAGCACGATCTGCTGGCCGCGCGCGACGATAGCCGCCGACACGGTCGGCTTGGCCGGCGCCGGGTACGGCGGACGCTGCTGCGAGAAGTAGGTGGCGATCTGATGAAGGTAGTCGTCCGAGAGATACGTGACGAGGTAGTTCATGGGCGGGTACTTGCGGCGCCCTTCACGGAAGTTCTGCAGCTGGTTGTACAGATATTCGGCCGGCTTGCCCGCCAGACGCGGGAAGTAGTCGTTGTCGGTACCTTGGCCATGCGAGCCGTGACAGGCCGTGCAACCCTGCACGCGCGCTTCCATCGTATCGGGGGCCTTCGGTTGAGTCTGCGCTTTCGCAGCGCTATAGACACCCGCGGAGCCGATCAGCAGAAGGGCAAGCAACGGGCGGAAAATGCGTCTTGAAGACACGCGTAACTCCATCAAAATCGGGGACCTGACCGAACTTCGAGCGGCTCGGTGTGAAGGGCAGCCGGCGCTGCGGCGACGCAGCATTCTATCATCGAAGGGTGATGGTGACTATTTGCCACATTAGAGAAGGTTCCTGGTGTCACAGCTATGCGACAGTTTGCCGCGCGGCCGTGCCACTGCGCGGCAAGTGGGCCAGCCGTCTCGATTTTGTCCGAACGGCTGCGGGTGCGGGCGCCGCTCATCTCGATCTGGATGGCAAAACAGGTTGAACCGACGCGCGCGCCGGCCATCGAAGCGTACACTTCCGGGCGCCGGCGTCCGTCCGACACCCACGCCTGCGGCTCAACCTCCACCGTTTTACTTTCCAGAAGCTATCGGCCTTACATGAAGCTATTCAATTTTTCCCGCCCGGCGCTGCGTGCGTTGATGTCAGGCGCCGCCGCGCTGGTCGTGACGTCGACGGCTTTCGCGCATGCCCATCTGATGTCGAGCGAGCCGGCCGCGAACGCCCAGGTGGACGCGCCCACTGAAGTGACGATCCATTTCACGGAGCCGCTCGAGCCGGCTTTCAGCAAAATCGAACTGAGCGACGCGAGCGGCAAGCCCGCCGCGCCGGCTGCCTCGCAAGTCGACAAAAGTGATGCAAAGGTGATGCACCTGGCGCTGCCGCAACTGACGGCCGGCCGCTACGCAGTGCAATGGACCGCGGTTGCCACGGACGGCCACCGTACGCAAGGCAACTTCGCTTTCATCGTCAAATGAGTATGGACGGATTGTGGATCGGGCAGGTCGCCATGGCCGCGCTCATGAATGTCGCGTTTGCATTTGCCGTCGGTTCGGCGTTGCTCGGCGCGTGGCTCGCGAAAGACGCGCAGGTCAAGATCGCGCCGGCGCGGCCCGCCTGGTTGCGCGCGCAACGGTCGATGCTGACGGCCACCGTCGTGCTGGTGCTCGCGGATCTCGGCTGGCTGTTGTATCAGGCGGCGTCGATGAGCGGCGTCGCGTTGCCGTCAGCCATCGGCGTGGTGCCGACCGTGTTGACGCAAACCCATGTCGGCTATGGCTGGAGCGTGGCGTTCGCCGGCGCGCTGGTGTTGCTGGGCACGGCCATGGCCGGTCATACGGGCATGCTGCGCAATGCGCTGTTGTGGCTCGCGGTGATCGCGATCGCGGCGGGCAAGGCGTCGCTCGGGCATGCAGCCGATGCCGGGCCGCTCTCGGCGGCGATCGCCATGCAGACGCTGCATGTGCTGGTCACCAGCGTGTGGGGCGGGCTGGCAATGGCGGCGGGGCTTTCGGTATTGCCCGCGCTCGGCACGTCGACCGCCCGTGGGATGCTGATCCGCACGGCGACGCAGGTGTCGAGCGTCTCGGTGGTGGCGGTCGGACTGGTGCTGCTCACCGGCATCTTCAATGCCGTGCGCGGTTCGGGCGGCTCGTTCGAAGCGATCCAGATGAGCACGTGGGGCCACGTGCTGACGCTGAAGCTGACGCTGGTCGCGCTCGCGCTGGTGCTCGGCGGACTCAACCGCTTTCTCGCGCTGCCGCGCTTGCGCCGCACGGCCTCGACGATGGACGCGCATACCTTCGTCAATGTGCTGTATCTGGAAGCGCTGGCGATGATCGGCGTGTTCGTCGCCGCGGCCGCGTTGTCGCACAGCGTGCCGGCATTCGCCGCGTTGGGCTGAGAGCAAAAAAAAGCGCCGCACGGAAACTGTGTGCGGCGCAATACACACGGTCGCCCGGCGGTGGCCGGCTGATCCGTTACTGCCCTGGTGCTGTCCTACCGCCCTTTCAGGCAGTGAGCGCGTTGTCCGCCCGTTCCAGCGTCTCTTCCGGAAACATCTCCTGCTGCAGTTCGCCGTCGTCGCCGAACCACTGGCAGATCAGCCAGTTGCCCGGCGCGAACAGCACCGGCCCGGTCCAGGTGGCCGTCATTGGGCGTCCACCGGACTTGAGCGTCAGGACGTCACCAGTGCGGTAGAGGGGGCTCGCGGGTTTCGTGGACCTTGCAGATCGCTTTCCCAGTCGCATGGTGAGCATCCGTTCGATCAGCACGATTATTCGAGGCCGAGCCGATGTCCAACAATTGGCGCGCAGAAGAGTGCGATCGCGCAGCCCGCGGCCTTGCCTTCCAGTTCAGCGCCTGCGGCACGCGAGCCGTACATATGCGTCAGCAGATCGAAGAGCTGCGGCAGGCAGTACAGCACCGCGGCGGCGATAAAGCATTTTTCGACCACGGAAATGCGCCAGCCGCGTTCGTAGGCGAGCATCGCGCCGATGATGCGAAGCACGCCGAACACCACCAGCGCGCCGACGGCGGCCTGTTCTCGGATCAGATAGTCTGGAAGGAATTCGCCCATGATGTTCCCCGCTGCATGTGTTGTTTGAACACATTTGAGCAAGGAGCGGGCCATGTGTATGTCCGGTGCCGGACATATGGCGGCAAAGCCTTTCTGGATAAGGCTTTGCGCAATGCGGGGAAACGGCCCGGAGAGGCTGGGAAGTGCGGTTTCAAGCCGTTGCGGTCCGTGATGTTACGTAACTGCGACGGCCCGCGCGTCACGCCGCCGTAACGCGCGGGCGAGGCGCCGGGAAAGCGCTTTGAAAGGCGGGCTAGCGGATCCGTTCGATTCGCCCAACGAGGAACAGATAAGACAGCGCGCCGAGCAGGCCGACGGCGCTCATGAACACCAGCGCGGGTTTGAAGTCGTCGTTTCGGACGATGAGGCCGATCACGATCGGCACGCAGATCGACGACAGATTGCCCATCAGGTTGAACACGCCGCCGGTGAGGCCGAGCAACTCCTTCTTCGCCATCGACGACACCAGCACCCACGTAATCGACGAAAAGCCGCTGCCGAAGAAGGCGATCGCCATGAAGAGGATCACCATGGCAGGCGTCTCGACATAGTTTGCGCCGACGATCGCCGTTGACAACAGCAAGCCGGTCACGATCGGCACCTTGCGCGCGACGGTGACCGACACGCCACGCTTGACCATCCAGTCCGACAGCAGCCCCGAACTCAGAATGCCGACGAACGCGGCGAGAAACGGCACGGCCGCCATGAAGCCGGCCTTCAGGAAATCCATGTGCCGGTATTTGACGAGGTAGGTGGGAAACCACGTCAGGAAAAACCACAGCGTCGAGGTCACCGCGATCTGGCCGATATACACGCCCCACAGCTTGCGGTTGCCGAGAACCGCGCGCCAGTCGGCGGCCGTGTAGCGTGCGCGGGCGCGGCGCGCGTCGCCCAGTTCGACAAGGCCGCCGCCGGCGCGGATCGCTTCGAGTTCGGCTTCATTCACGTCCGAGGCTTCGGCCGGCTCGCGATACAGGGCATACCAGACGCCACCCCACACGACCCCGAGCGCGCCGGTCAGAAAAAATACGCCCTGCCAGCCGAAATGCGCCTGCGTGAGAACGAGCGCGGGTGTGAGAAACGCGAGCCCGACATATTGACCGGACGTGTACGTGGCAATCGCGCGAGCTCGTTCGCTGTCGGGAAACCAGGTGGTGACGACGCGATTCAACGTCGGATAGGCCGGCGCCTCCAGCGCGCCGAGCAGCACGCGCAGCGACAGCAGGATCGCGAAGGTGCCGGCGAAGCCTTGCAGAATCGTCGCCAGCGACCACAGCCCGATGACGAGCGCCAGCAGCAGCCGCGGCCGCGTGCGGTCGACCAGGATGCCGCCGGGAATCTGCAGCAAGGCGTACGACCAGCCGAATGCGGAAAACACCAGACCCATATGGGCCGGATCGAGTTGCAGGTCGCGGGCGATCGCGGTTGCCGCGATCGACAGATTGCTGCGATCGAGATAGGTGATGACGACGGTGACGAACAGCATTGCAAGCAAACGGTGGCGCTTGCCGGTGGCTTGCGTTCGAAGGTGAGTTGTCTCCACTGAGGGGGTCCTCTTGCTGGTTTTTCTGCAGGTGCGGCGGGCGAGCCAAAGAAAACGCCGCCCGCAGGCGGCGTTCAACTACGCCATCACCATTCCGCGACGCTGCCATCCTCGTGGCGCCATACCGGATTGCGCCAGCGGTGGCCAACCTTCGCCATCTCGCGCACTTTCTCTTCGTTCACTTCGATACCGAGGCCCGGGCCTTGCGGAATCGACACGAAGCCGTCTTCGTATTTGAAGACTTCGGGGTTCTTGATGTAGTCGAGCAGGTCGTTGCCCTGGTTGTAGTGAATGCCCAGGCTCTGTTCCTGGATGAACGCGTTGTAGCTCACCGCGTCGATCTGCAGACAGGTAGCCAAAGCGATCGGACCGAGCGGGCAGTGCAGCGCGAGCGCGACGTCGTACGCCTCGGCCATCGACGCGATCTTGCGGCACTCGGTAATCCCGCCCGCGTGCGACGCGTCCGGCTGAATGATGTCGACGTAGCCGCCCGACAGGATGTGCTTGAAGTCCCAGCGCGAATACAGGCGCTCGCCCAAAGCGATCGGCGTGTTGGTCTGATTGACGATGTCGCGCAAGGCTTCCGCGTTTTCCGACAGTACCGGCTCTTCGATGAAGAGCAGCTTGTACGGGTCGAGTTCCTTGGCCAGCACCTTCGCCATGGGCTTATGCACGCGGCCGTGGAAGTCCACGCCGATGCCGATGTTCGGCCCAACCGCTTCGCGCACGGCGGCGACGTTGTTGATGACGCCTTGCACCTTGTCGAAGGTGTCGATGATCTGCAACTCTTCCGAGCCGTTCATCTTCACCGCCTTGAAGCCGCGTTCGACCACGGCGCGCGCGTTGTTCGCGACGTCGCTCGGACGGTCGCCGCCGATCCACGAATAGACCTTGATCTTGTCGCGCACCTGGCCGCCCAGCAGCGCGTGAATCGGCACGCCATGATGCTTGCCCTTGATGTCCCACAGCGCCTGGTCGACGCCGGCGATCGCGCTCATCGTGATCGGACCGCCGCGGTAGAAGCCCGCGCGATACATCACCTGCCAGTGGTCTTCGATCAGGAGCGGGTCTTTGCCGATCAGATAGTCGGACAGCTCCTCGACGGCAGCCGCCACCGTATGCGCGCGGCCTTCGACCACGGGTTCGCCCCAGCCGACGATGCCTTCGTCCGTCTCGATCTTCAGGAAGCACCAGCGCGGCGGAACGATGAAGGTTTCGAGCTTGGTGATTTTCATGGTGTGCGTCTCCTTGCGGCCTGGGCGTCTGCGTATGCGGACAATTTCGAGGATTCACATGCTACAACAAAAGCATGTTTAAGTACTATTAATAGTACTATTGGCCAAATATTGGCAATATACCGAAGGAGAGGCTGGCTGGCCGGGATGCCGGATAATCGCGGTCGTTCTGGGCTCAGGCCCGATATCAATAGCGCCGAAAGGCTGCGGGGAGAAAGCTATTCAGCACGATCTGCATGGGCGTGTCGCCCATCTGCTGGCGACCGCGATATTGCGTGGCGACTATGCGCCCGACTCGATCCTGCCGCGCGAGGCCGAGTTAATGGACACCTTCGGCGTGAGCCGGACGGTGTTGCGCGAGGCGCTGCGCACGCTGACGTCGAAAGGGCTGATCGAGTCGCGTCCGCGGGTGGGCACGCGGGTGCGGCCGAAACACGCGTGGAATCTGCTCGATGCCGATGTGCTCGACTGGTATTCGCGCGTCGCCGAGCCGATGGCCTTCGCGCTCAAGCTGCAGGAAATGCGCGAGATGATCGAGCCGTACGCGGCGAGTCTCGCGGCGGCTTCGCATACGGGTGACACCTTTGGCGCGCTGACCGCCGCGCATGCGTCGATGGTCGCGGCGCGTAACGTCGACGAATGGGTCCGTGCCGATCTGCAGTTTCATCTGAGCGTGTTGAGCGCATGCAGCAACGAATTACTGATTCCGCTCGGCACGCTGATCGAGCGCACGCTCGAAGCGCAGCTACGTCTGAATGCAAAACGCGCGGACGTGTTCAACGCGTCGCTGGCCGAACACACGGCGGTGTTCGAAGCGATTCGCGACCGTGATGCGACGGCCGCGCGAGCGGCGATGGCGGGATTGCTGGGCGTGACGCGCGGAAGAATCGAAGGGTGAGTGCGCTGCTTCGGCATTGCTTAGGCCTGCTGCGAGGCCCGCGCTCAATCCATCGCCGCATGCGCAACTGAAGCATCCGGCGCCTGGCGCGCCGGCCGGATCAACAGCAGTAGCGGAATGACCAGCAGCGTGGCCATGAACATCAGTTTGAAGTCGTTCAGATAGGCGATCATCGACGCTTGCTGCGTAATCGACGCATTCAACACCGCCAGGTCGTAGTTCGAACCGCTGTTGAGCATCGGCTGGATCGCCGGATTGAACGGCGTGATATTCGCGGCGAGGTCCGCGTGCGAGACCTGTGTGTTGCGCGTCATCAGCGTCTGCACAATCGAAATACCGATACTGCTGCCGATATTGCGCATCAGGCTGTACGTCGCGGTGCCGTCCGCGCGCAGTTCGGGTGTCAGCGTCGAGAAGGTCAGCGCGCTCAGCGGCACGAACACGAGACCGAGGCCAAAACCCTGGATCACGCCAGGCCAGACGATGTCCGAGGCCGATAGCACGATCGTGTAATGCATCATCTGCCAGAGCGCGAACGCGGAGATCAGGAAGCCCGCGAGCAGCAACAGCCGCGCATCGATCCGTTTCAGCAGCCGCCCGGCGAACAGCATGGCGACCATGGTGCCCGCGCCGCTCGGCGCTGTGACGAGACCCGTGGTCGCGACCGGGTAGTTCATGAGGTTCTGCAGCATCGGCGGCAGCAACGCGCGCGTCGCGTACATCACCGCGCCGATCACGAAGATAAAGAACGTGCCGGTCGCGAAGTTCGGGTCCTTCAATAGCTCGTACTTGAAGAAGGATTTCTTGCCCACCGTCGCCGTATGCACGAGGAAGAAGGCGAAGCTGATCGCCGCGACCAGCGCCTCGATGACGATCTCGTGCGAGCCGAACCAGTCGAGCTGCTCGCCGCGGTCGAGCATTGCCTGCAGCCCGCCGATGGCCAGACCCAGGGTGGCAAAGCCGAACGCGTCGAACTTCGCGTCGTGCTTCGGTTCACGCGCGGGCAGGAAAGTGGCCACGCCGAACAGCGCGAACGCGCCAATCGGCACGTTGATGAAAAACACCCAGCGCCAGTTGTAGCTATCGGTGAGCCAGCCGCCGAGCGTGGGCCCGAGAATCGGTCCGACCATCACGCCCATGCCCCACACCGCCATCGCCTGGCCCTGCTTTTCGCGTGGATTGATGTCGAGCAGAATCGACTGCGACAGCGGCACCAGCGAGGCCCCGAAAATCCCCTGCAGCAAGCGCGCCGCGACGATCTGCGTCAGCGATTCCGATAACCCGCACAGCGCCGAGGCCACCGTGAAGCCGCCGATTGCGAACAGCAGCAACCGCTTGACGCTCAGCCGGTCGGACAGCCAGCCCGTCAACGGCGTGGCGATCGCCGCCGCGACGATATACGAAGTCAGCACCCATGTGATCTCATCCTGCGACGCGGACAGCGTGCCCTGCATGTGCGGCAGCGCGACGTTGGCGATCGTGCTGTCGAGCGTCTGGATCAGCGTCGCGAGCATGATCGAGACCGTGATCATCGGCCGGTTGAGCGGTGCGGCGGCGCTCGTCGGCGTGGAATCGGAGGGCATGGGGGAGGGAGGTCTTCGATATAGTAAGCATGCTTAGTATATCGGCCGCGAACCCGGGCGCCCACCAGGAATTATGCGGAGCCTGAATTGCGCCCGTTGCGTTCCCCTTGCGTACGCATTCGGCACGCATTTCGATGATGACAAACGAAAGCCTTCGTATAATCCGCCCATGACCATCCAACTCGAAGAACGCTTCGGCTTTCTGATTTCCGACGTCGGACGCCTGACAGGCAAGCGTTTCGACGACCTCGCGAAGTCATCGGTCGATCTGACACGCGCGCAGTGCCGCGTGCTGGCCAACCTCGCCCACTATGGCGACGTCAACCAGGCGCGGCTCGCCGACCTGCTCGAAGTCGCGCCGATTTCGGCGGGACGCCTGCTGGACCGTATGGAAGAGGGCGGCTGGATCGAGCGCACCGCCAATCCCCAGGATCGCCGCGAGCGTCAGGTGCGGATGACACCGAAGGCCGAGCGCACGCTCGGCAAGGCCCGCAAGGTGGGCGACAAAGTCGCGCTCGAAGCACTGAACGGTTTTAGCGACGAAGAAGCGAAGCAGCTCATCGCGCTGCTGCAGCGAGTGCGCGGCAACCTCAGCAGCCTCGTGGACCGCTGACCTCACGCGTAGGCTGCCGCGCCGGCGCGGTGGCGCTTGCAATTCATTACAAAATCAAAAGCTGTTCGTAACGCCATTGTCACATCGCGGTAATACGTTGGAAGCTTTGCCTTTGGCCTTCCATGCTTGCTCCGCTACTGGTTGCCTTTTATGAAACCGTCCGGCAGGGCAGTGTCACCGCCGCCGCAAAGCGGCTCGAAGTCAGTCAACCGACCATCACGGCACGCATCCAGCAACTGGAAAAGCAATACGGCGTCGAGCTATTTCACCGGCGCGGCAGCCGTTTCGACCTGACCGACGCCGGTGCTGCGTTGATGCCGCTGATCGATCGCATGCAGCAAACCGAGAGCGATATCGATTTCACGCTGCGCAACGAGCGCGAACTGGCCGCCGGCAACTTGCGGGTCGGCGCGACCGGGCCGTACTACATTCTGCCGGCCATCGCGGCGTTTCATCGGCAGTATCCGGCGGTCAAGATCTGTGTCGAGATCGGCAACTCGCAGCAGATTCTCGATGCGTTGCTCGATTTTCGCGTCGATTTGGCGGTGTCGTCGCAACGGGTCGACGATCCACGTTTCGCACGCCGTACGATTGCCGACGACCCGCTCGTCGTCGTCGCACATTGCCGGCATCCGCTGGCCGCGCAGAAAGTGGTCAAACTCGCCGACGTCGCCGCGCATACGCTGCTGCTGCGCGAACCCGGTTCGCGGACCCGCGAGGCCACCGAAACCGCGCTCAAACGTCTTGGTGTGGTGCCGGCCAAGCTGATCGAAATCGGCAGTCGCGAGGCGATCTACGAAGCGATTCGCCACAACATGGGCTGCACGCTGATGCCGCTTGGCGAAGCGCCGGCGCACCCCGATCTGCGACAACTGCCGTTGGATGCCGACGCACCGGTCCTGCAGGAATATCTGTATTACCTCGAAGCGCGGGCCGGTTCGCGTCTCATCACCGCCTTCATGGCGAACGTCGGCATGCCCGCATAACGGTCTCTAAACGACGGCCTCCAAATAACGGCCTCTAAAAAATGCTGATGCCGGTATCGGCCAGCTTGCGCAAAACGACATAGCCGCGTCGCCCGCGTTCCCTATCGTTGCAACGACTCGCCGGATGGTCCGGCGCATATCGGCATCGAGAGGGGACATACATGAGACGGCACACCGTCGTGCAATTCGCATGCGGCCTGGCGCTGCTCGGCGCGCTGGGCGCAACGGCTGCGCTGAGTGGCTGCGGCGGCACATCGCAAACCGGCGCCAGCAGTTCCGGCAACGGCGCGGGCAACACGCAAGCCAGCGCGGGTACGCCGGCTACGCCTGGCGCGCCGGCAGCGAAAAAGATGCTGCTCGTTGAACTCGACGGCGTGACGTATAGCGCGCTGAGCGCGGGTATCGCCGGCGGCAAACTGCCCAATCTGGCGAAGCTGACCGTGGCGCCCGCATATAGCGGCGGCGTGAACGGCACGCTGTCGCAGCAACCGAATCTCGATACCCCGGGCTGGGCGACTGTTCTGACCGGCACCTGGGCCGACCGTCACCAGATCAATTCCGACGCGCCCAACCAGGCCTCGCACAGCAGCACCGTATTCCAGATGCTCAAGACCGCGGGCGCCGGCACGGTGGGCGCAGCCGTCGATTCGAGCGGTCTCGCGGCCTTGCTGACGCCGGATCAGAATGCTGGCAATCTCGATACGCTGGTGAACTGCGCATCGGTCGACGCTTGCGTCACGCAGAACAGCGTGAACCTGATCGACAACGGCTACTCGCTGGTGTTCGCGCAGTATCACTCCGCGCAGGACGCCGCGCTGAACGACGGCTTGTCGTCAGCGAACTATGCAAGCACGCTGGGGCAACTGGATGCCGCGCTCGGCACGCTCGTTGCCGAAACCGCGAAACGCAGCAACGAGAACTGGCTCGTCGTCGTGACCAGCAGTCACGGTCTGAACGCGGCCGGCGGCACCGACGGCTTGCCGTTGCCGCCTGAATCGACCAGCTTCATCGCGCTGAACCAGGCGCCGAATGCGCGCCTCGGCAACACCACGGCGCCGACCACGATGGCCGCGCTTTACACGCGCGCGAGCATCGCGGACATCACGCCGACGCTGCTCGCCTACAAGGGCCTGCTGCCCGATCCCACCACCTATGCGCTCGACGGCGGCCAGTTCGTCGGCGCCACGCCCGTATCGCAACTGCTCGGCACCACCGGCAGCGACAACGCCAGCCTCGTCCTCACGTGGAGCGCGCCTGCTACCGGTGCGATCAGCGTGCTGCGCAACGGCACCTTGATCGCGAGTCTGCCCGCGGGCACCGCGACCTATACCGACAGCCAGCTCGGCCTGACGGCGACCGGCGTCTATCCGTTCAACTACACGGTGGTGGCCGGCAGCGCGCCGCTCGCGACGATCACCCAGGTCGTGTACGTGCAACCGCCGCCGCCTCCGCCCCCGCCGCCGCCGCTCGCAACCACGCTGACCAACGGCCTCTCCAGCTACTACCCGTTCGGCGCGCTGCCGCCAGTCGATCGCCTGAGCGCCAGCACGATGGGACCGTGGGCCGCGGACGCCGACGGCGGCTCGCTGGTCGCCGATCCGTTCGGCGGCAAGGGCTTGCAGATCGACACGCATACGGTCGACAGCAATGGTTTCGATGGCTACAAGCTCACGCAGACCAACGACGTCACGACCCACGCGCAATTCACCATCGGTTTCTGGTTCTACACCTCGTGCGCGAATCTCACGGGCAACGGCACGCCGGTGTTCTCCAACAAAAACTATTACTCGGGCGGCAATCCCGGCATCGCCATCGGCCTGTTTCCCGGGTCGAGCGCGAGCTGCAACATCCGCTTCAATCTCGGCGACGGCAGCACGCGCAACGACGTCAACAGCCTGAACGTCAGCGCCAACAAGTGGACCTATCTTGCGCTGACGATCGATACCGCCGCGAAGAAGATCAACGCTTACGTCTTCGATCCGGTGCTTGGCGAGCAGAAAGTGCTGGGCCAATCGTTGAGCGTCAACATCGCCAAGCTGCCGGGACTCGGCGTGTTCGGTCTGAACGAAGACGGCACCGGCCGCTACTACATGAACGCCTGTAACTACACGCCGCCGTACACCGTCGGCAAGTGCGCCGCGACGCCGCCGGACGTGCAGGCGTTCAGCGACCTCGCGCTGTGGACCCGTGTCGTCACCGAAACCGAATTGCAGTCGATCTTCGGTTCGGGCCAGCCGCTGTCCACGCTTACCCACTGACCGGAGTCCAGCGATGAATCCAACGGCTTCCTTTTCGAAAACGCTCGGGACGAATGCGGCGTTTGACGCGCGCGAGGCGCATCAAACGCAACCCAGCAACCGCCGGGGACCGGTGCGCGTCCTGCTGACGGCTGCCGCCCTCTGTGCGCTGTGCGCATCGATGGCCGGCTGCGGCGACGGTTCGAGCAGCAACGCGAGCAACGGCGGCTCCAGCAGCGCCGCGAACAACGCTGCGGCCGGCGCGGGCGGCGCAAGCGCGCCGGTGCCGATCGTCGCGGCGCCGGCTTCCGGTGCGTGCGCCGCATCGGGCGCTAGCGCCGCGCAGCCCTTGCAGAACACGCAACTCGTCTGCGCGCCCTGACGTGCTGTTTGCCGCGTGCGCTTTGCCGTCTGACCGCCGAGCCATTGGTTGCGGCGGCCCGGCAAGCGCACAGATTCTGACGACCCCAACACGCCCAACATGACCTCATTGGACCGCCGTACCTTCTTGCGCAGCGCCGCGGGCGCTGCCGCGCTCGGCCTGTTTCCGCCCGCGATCCGCCGCGCGCTTGCGATTCCCGCGAACAACACGACCGGCACCATCAACGACGTCCAGCACGTCGTCATCTTCATGCAGGAGAACCGCTCGTTCGATCACTACTTCGGCACGCTGCCGGGTGTGCGCGGCTTTAGCGACCGCTTCACGATTCCGCAGCCGGGCGGCACGACGGTGTTCCAGCAAAACGACGGCACGCGCACCGTGCTGCCGTTTTACCTCGACAGCACCAAGGGCAACGCGCTGCTGGCCGGTGGCCCGCATTCGTGGAGCGACGCGCATCAGGCGTGGGACAACGGCCGCATGACGCAGTGGCCGAAGGCGAAGGGCGACGTGTCGATGGGCTATCTGAAGCAGGCCGATCTGCCGTTTCATGTCGCGCTGGCGAACGCCTTCACGATCTGCGACGCCTATCACTGCTCGCTGCATGGCGGCACCAACTCGAACCGCATCTTCCTGTGGACCGGCACCAACGGCGCGAGCGCGGGCTCTAACCCGGTCGTCAACAACGACGGCTGGGACGGTCTTGGCGCGTCGGCGACCGGTCTCACATGGACGACCTATCCGGAGCGTCTGCAGGCCGCGGGCGTGAGCTGGAAGGTCTACCAGAACATGCCGGACAACTACACGGACAACTCGCTCGCCGGCTTTGCGACCTACCGCAAGGTCAACGAGACGCTGCCGGGTTCGCCGTTGTTGCCGTACACGCAGTCGCTGGAAGCCGTCGCGCCGTTGTACAAGGGCATCGGCAATACGATGCCCGACGGCGGCTTCCTGCAGGCGTTGAAAGATGACATCGCGGCCGGGCAGATGCCGCAGGTGAGCTGGATCGTGTCGCCGCAGGCCTACTGCGAGCACCCGGGCGCGTCGACGCCGGGGCAGGGCGGCTACTACCTGCAACTGCTGCTCGATACGCTGACGGCCAACCCGGACGTGTGGAGCAAGACCGTGCTGTTCGTCAATTACGACGAGAACGATTGCTTCTTCGATCACATGCCGCCGCCTGATGCGCCGAGCAAGAATGCCGACGGGACCTTCGCTGGCAAATCGACTGTCAATGCGCAGTACGAATATTTTACGAAGGCCAACCCGCCCGGCGATTCGTCGCCGATCGTGCCGGACGGAAATTGCTTCGGACCGGGCCCGCGTGTGCCGATGTTCGTCGTGTCGCCGTGGAGCACCGGTGGCTGGGTGAATTCGCAGGTGTTCGACCATACCTCGGTGCTGCGTTTTCTGGAGCAGCGTTTCGGCGTGATCGAAACCAACATCAGCGCGTGGCGGCGCGCGGTGTGTGGCGATCTCACGTCGGCATTCAACTTTCGCAATCCGAACGATGCGCCGGTGGCGGCGCTGCCCGCGCCGACCAAGGCCCAGGCCGATGCGCAGCACACGCAGCAGAGCGCCTTGGGCGCGGTGCCGGTCCCGCCGGCGGCGAGTCAGCAGATGCCGCAACAGGCGCTGATGTCGCGGCCCTCGCGCGCGTTGCCGTACCTGCTGCATGTGAGCGCCAACGCCGACGTGCAGGACGGCCTGATCTGGCTGATTTTCAGCAACACCGGCACGGCGGGGGCGGTGTTCCATGTGTACGACCAGTTGCATCTCGACCGGCCGCCGCGCCGCTATACCGTGGAAGCCGGCAAGGAGCTATCGGATTCGTGGGCCGCGCTCGCCGACGATCAGGGTAACTACAGCCTGTGGGTGCTCGGGCCGAACGGCTTTCATCGATCGTTCCAGGGCAGCGTCGCGACGGTCGCGAGCGGGCCGAATCCGGAGGTACGGGTCTGTTACGACGTCGTCAACAACGCGGTCTATCTGACGATCATGAACACGGGTAACGCGACGGCCAACGTGACCGTGACCTCGAACGCGTATCGCAGCGATGGCCCGTGGACCTACGCGGTGCCCGCGGGAATGCAGGTCGAGCCGTACTGGGCAGTGAACGCTGTGGGCGGCTGGTACGACTTCACGCTGGCCGCTGCGGGCGGTTTCACGCGGCGTTTTGCGGGCCGCGTCGAAACCGGCAAGGACAGCGTCAGCGATCCCGCGATGGGTGTGTCGAGTTAGGGCAATAGCAGTGTCGCGCTGAATGCGCGAGGAGTGGCCTTGGAGGGAGTCGGCTTCGGCTGACTCCTTTTTTTATGGCTGTCTGGTTTCGGAGGCCGCAGTTGTACCGGATGGCTGGACCAGTTCGAAGCAGGCCGGTGCCTTCGTTTTCGCGTCTGGTTGCTGCGGGTCGATGCATTTGAAGGCGCTCTGATCGCGCTGAACGAAAATCGTATCGGCCGAGCCGCCGTTGACATAGGCGCCGTTCACCACGGCGGCGATTTTGTAGCCATCCTGCAGCAACGCCGACAGCGTGATTGGACTGGCGCGCCACTGATTGCCGGGCGGCGTTTGGGCGTTGGCGGTGAGCGGTGCGGCGGCGAGAAGCGCGACGCTTGTGGCAAGCACGGCGGTGCGGAACGTCATCAAGAAACCTCCTTGAAGTTGCTGTTTGGAAGACCGGACGGAAGACCAAAACAAAAAAGCCGCTGATCTTGTGGATCAGCGGCTTTTTCTTGCAACTGGTGGCGAATCAGGGACTCGAACCCCGGACCTGCGGATTATGATTCCGTCGCTCTAACCAACTGAGCTAATTCGCCGAAAGAAGCGAGATTATGAGGATAGGGCCGGGGGCTGTCAACCCCCATCGTGCAACTTTTTTAAATCGCCCCTTCCGTCAGGCGTTTCAGTCCTTCGCGTAGATATCCGAGTCCTTGGTTTCCTTGACGAACAGCAAGCCGATCACAAGCGTGATGAGCGCCACCACAATCGGATACCACAGCCCCGAGTAGATGTTGCCCTTGGCCGCCACGATCGCGAAGGCGGTCGCCGGCAGGAAGCCGCCGAACCAGCCATTGCCGATGTGATACGGCAGCGACATCGAGGTATAGCGGATGCGCGTTGGGAACATCTCCACCAGCATCGCCGCAATCGGCCCGTAGACCATCGTCACGTAGATCATCATGATCGTCAAGATCACCACGCTCATCGGCCAGTTGATCTGCGACGGATCGGCCTTCGGCGGATAGCCTGCGGTCTTCAGCGTGGTCGCGAGCGTCTTGTCGAACGCCTTGCCTTGATCCTTGGCGTCGGCGGCCTTGCCGTCATACGTGTTGATGACCGTATCGCCAACCTTGATCTCCGCGAGCGTCCCCGCCGGCGCTGCGACGTTCTCGTAGTTCAAGCCGGCTTTCGAGAGCGCGCTCTTGGCGATGTCGCAGGAACTCGTGAACTTTGCCGTACCGACCGGATTGAACTGGAACGAGCACTCGTCCGGGTTCGCGATCACGACGATCGGCGACTTCGCGGTAGCCGCTTCGAGTGCCGGGTTGGTGTAGTGAGTCAACGCCTTGAACAGCGGGAAGTACGTGCAGGCGGCAATCAGCAGGCCGGCCATGATGATCGGCTTGCGGCCGATGCGGTCCGACAGCGAGCCGAAGAACAGGAAGAACGGCGTGCCGATCAGGAGCGCGATCGCGATCAGGATGTTGGCCGTTGCGCCATCCACCTTCAACGTCTGCGTCAGGAAGAACAGCGTGTAGAACTGACCCGTGTACCAGACCACGGCCTGGCCGGCGGTCAGGCCGATCAGCGCGAGGATCACGATCTTCAGGTTCTTCCACTGGCCGAATGCTTCGGTCAGCGGCGCCTTCGAGGTCTTGCCTTCAGCCTTGATGCGCGCGAACACCGGCGATTCGTTCAGTTGCAGGCGAATCCACACCGACACGCCGAGCAGGATGATCGACGCGAGGAACGGAATACGCCAGCCCCAGGCGCCGAACGCGTCTTCGCCCATGGCCGTGCGCACGCCGAGAATCACCAGCAGCGAGAGGAACAGGCCAAGTGTGGCGGTGGTCTGGATCCACGCGGTGTAGAAACCGCGGCGTCCCGGCGGCGCATGTTCCGCGACGTAGGTTGCCGCACCGCCGTATTCGCCGCCGAGCGCAAGACCTTGCAGCATGCGCATGACGATGAAGATCACCGGCGACGCGATGCCGAGCGATGCATAGCCGGGCAGGAAGCCGACCAGGAAGGTCGACAGCCCCATGATCACGATCGTGACGAGGAACGTGTATTTGCGCCCGACCAGATCGCCGAGCCGCCCGAACACGATTGCGCCGAACGGCCGCACGGCGAAGCCGGCAGCAAAGCTGAGGAGCGTGAAGATGAAGGCGGCAGTCGGATTGACGCCGGAGAAGAAGCTCTTGCTGATGTAGAGCGCAAGTGAGCCGGCCAGATAGAAGTCGTACCACTCGAAAACCGTACCCAGCGACGATGCGAAGATCACCCGCTTCTCTTCGTGCGTCATCGGCGCCTGGGAGAGTTGCCCGCCAACGGTAGCCATATGTCGTCTCCAATATTGATATGTACACGTGGTCCGCCGGCAAAGGCGTTCCCGTGGAACCGATTATTGGAGTGGAAACTTACGGTGTACTGACGTGGAAGGGTCAAATGCCGGCGTTGGGTATATGTGGGAAAATCCTGTCAAAACTCGGTAACTACGAGCTAAGTTCGCGCAAAATTCAATAACAGCATCTCAATATGGCGGCGCTCGTTGCCGGTGTTCAGGCGTCCCTAGGGTAAGTCCTGTGCCCGTTTGCGCACGTGCAAGCTGACACGCACGAGCGTTCCGGCAAGCCGGGGGGAGGTTTGATAGACGTTGTCGTCGATCGTCATGTCCCCGCCGTGCATGGTCGTGATCTCGCGCACGATCGCAAGGCCGAGGCCGCTGCCGTCGCCCTCGCGGCCGAGAATCCGGTAAAACCGCTCGACCACCCGCGCACGCTCAGCCACCGGAATGCCGAGCCCGGTATCTTCCACCTCCAGATGCACGCGCCGCGCCGCCACGTCGTGCCGCACCCGCACGGTGATCCGCCCGCCGGCCGGCGTATAGCGGATCGCGTTGTCGATCAGATTCGACAGCATTTCGCGCAGCATGACCGGATTGCCGTCGACTTCGACCGGGTCCTCGGGCGCTTCGTAGCCGAGGTCCATCTGCTTGGCGAGCGCGGCCTGTACCCAGTCGCGCACCGCGCTACGGGCGACTTCCGTTACCTCGACGGGCGTGAAAATCTGGCCGGACATACGGTTTTCCGCGCGCGCCAGTGCCAGCAACTGGGTGACGAGACGCGCCGCATGCTCCGAGCTGGTGGCGATCTGTTCGAGCGAACGATGGACTTCCGCGGAGGCGTCCTGACGCAGCGCAAGCTCAGCCTGGGTGCGCAGGCCGGCCAGCGGCGTTTTCATCTGATGCGCGGCGTCGGCGATAAAGCGCTTTTGCAACTCCATGTTTTGTTCGAGACGCGTCAGCAGATCGTTGAACGACGTCACCAACGGCTCGATTTCCGGCGGCGCGCGGCGCGCTTCGAGCGGCGACAGATCGTCCGGGCGGCGCGCGCGGATGTGCGCCTGCAGCGCATGCAGCGGCGCGAGCCCGCGCGACAGGCCAAACCACACCAGCACGATCGCCAGCGGCAGGATCACGAACTGCGGCAGGATCACGCCTTTGATGATGTCGTTGGCGAGCTGGCTGCGCTTGTCGAGCGTTTCGGCGACCTGCACCAGCACCGGCTGGGCGCCGGGAGTTTGCGGAAACTCAACGGTCGTATAGGCGACGCGGATATCGTTGCCGCGCAGCACGTCGTCGCGGAATTCGACGAGACCCGGCTGCGGGCGGTCTTCCTCGTGTGGCAGCGGCATGTCGCGCTCGCCGCCCACCAGTTCGCCGCGCGTGCCGAGCACCTGATAGAACACGCTGTCGACATTGTCGGCGCGCAGAAAATCACGGGTTGAGTCGGGCAGCGAAAGCTCCGCCACGCCGTTGATCGGATGAATCTGGCGGGCGAGCACGTAGGCGTCGGTTTCGAGCGCGCGGTCGAACGGGCCGTTGGCGATCGATTTGGCGACCAGGTACGTGACTGCGAGGCTCATCGGCCACAGCAGCAGGAGCGGCGCCAGCATCCAGTCGAGAATTTCGCCGAACAGCGAGCGCGGGCGTGCTTCCGCGGCGGCTTCGGTCTCGTCGGGCGGGGCGAACGGATTGGCGTAGCGCTCGTCGCGCGCCTCGTCGAGGTCCGCCGCGTGCGCCGTAGCGCGATCTGCGCGTGCGGACATGGGCGTTCTCTATTTGTAGTGATGGCTCGCCGGCATCGCGGCCGACGGCGGCGTTGCCGGGGTCGTCGATTCGGGCGCGGCGGAGCCGGGCGGCGCGAGCGCGCTGGTGCTGGCGGGCTGGGCGGCTTTCTCGAGGCAATACCCAAGGCCCCGCACGGTGATGATGCGCACCCCGCTTGGCTCGATCTTCTTGCGCAGCCGGTGCACGTAGACTTCGATCGCGTTATTGCTGACTTCTTCGCCCCATTCGCACAGATGGTCGACCAGCTGTTCCTTCGATACGAGCCGCCCGATCCGCTGCAGCAGCACTTCGAGCAGGCCGAGTTCGCGTGCCGAGAGCTCGATCACCAGTTCGTTGATGTAGGCGATCCGGCCCACCTGATCGAACGAGAGCGAACCATGCCGCACCACCGTCGGGCCGCCGCCCGCGCCGCGCCGGGTCAGCGCGCGCACGCGTGCTTCGAGCTCGTTCAGGGCGAAGGGTTTGGCCATGTAGTCGTCGGCGCCGAGATCGAGGCCTTTGACGCGTTCGTCGACGCTGTCAGCGGCGGTGAGGATGAGCACCGGCAGGTTCGAATTGCGGGCGCGCAGGCGGCGCAGCACCTCGAGCCCGGACATGCGCGGCAAGCCGAGATCGAGGATCAGCAGGTCGAAAGTTTGCATCGACAGGGCGGTGTCGGCCTCGACGCCGTTCTTCACGTGATCGACGGCATAGGCCGATTGGCGGAGTGATCGAACCAGACCGTCCGCGAGTATGCTGTCGTCTTCGGCAATCAGAATTCGCATGGTGCGCCAACCTGGCCTTGCCGGCACCGTGGGGTGTCTCCCCGGCGCACAGCGGTCTCCGAAAATTATTGTGGGTAGTTGGGCGGCGCGACGGTAAAAATGCGCGTTCGCATGAGAATCGCGCTTGCCAAAACTACTGTTTTTTTATACAGTGTCTGGGTTTCGTGTGCTGTCCTTTGCGGACAAACCAAACTCGGGTTGAAACTCGGGGCCGCACATGTGCCTCAGACGCCGTTCATCATAGCAAAGGACGATTCATGGAAGAAAGCAAGAAAGGCTCGGCTGGACTGACTGCTGAAAAGAGCAAGGCACTTGCTGCCGCACTCGCGCAGATCGAAAAACAGTTTGGCAAGGGGTCGGTCATGCGGCTCGGCGCAGGTGAGGCGGTCGAAGATATCCAGGTGGTCTCAACCGGATCGCTTGGCCTCGACATCGCGCTGGGCGTTGGTGGTTTGCCGCGTGGTCGTGTGGTCGAAATTTATGGTCCGGAATCGTCCGGTAAAACCACGCTGACGTTGCAAGTCGTCGCCGAAATGCAGAAGCTCGGCGGCACGGCAGCGTTTATCGACGCGGAACACGCGCTGGACATCCAGTACGCGGGCAAGCTCGGCGTCAATGTAAATGAGCTGCTGGTTTCGCAGCCGGATACCGGCGAACAGGCGCTCGAAATCGCCGACGCACTGGTGCGCTCGGGCTCGATCGACATGATCGTGATCGACTCGGTCGCGGCACTCGTGCCGAAGGCCGAAATCGAAGGCGAAATGGGCGACTCGCTGCCGGGTCTGCAAGCGCGTCTGATGTCGCAAGCGCTGCGCAAGCTCACCGGCACGATCAAGCGCACGAACTGCCTCGTGATCTTCATCAACCAGATCCGCATGAAGATCGGTGTGATGTTCGGCAACCCGGAAACCACCACGGGTGGTAACGCGCTGAAGTTCTACGCGTCGGTGCGTCTGGACATTCGCCGGATCGGTTCGATCAAGAAGAACGACGAAGTGATCGGTAACGAAACGCGCGTGAAGGTGGTGAAGAACAAGGTTGCGCCGCCGTTCCGTGAAGCAATTTTCGACATCCTGTACGGCGAGGGCATTTCCCGTCAGGGCGAAGTCATCGACCTCGGCGTGCAAGCGAAGATCGTCGACAAGGCTGGCGCCTGGTACAGCTACAACGGCGAACGCATCGGTCAGGGCAAGGACAACGCGCGCGAATTCCTGCGCGAAAATCCAGACATCGCCCGTGAGATCGAAAACCGCATCCGTGAATCGCTGGGCGTGAATGCCATGGCGGAAGCGGTGACCGGCGCAGGCGCTGAAGTCGCAGACGAAGAAGAGTAACCCGCACGTGATACGCAAGGGCCGGCCGCTGTCGAAGGCTATTAACGCTGGACGCAACGCGGACGGCCCGCGTATCGGTGAGGATGATTCGTTCGATCCCTTCGAGTCGTTCGACGCGCACGATCGCGCCGAAGGCCGCCAGTCGCAGTCCGACTCTTCCGCTCAAGCTGCAGCGGACCCGTCCGAAACCACCTACACCCGCTCGCGCCGCACACCCGGCGAGGCGAAGCCAGGTGAGGACGACGCAAAAAAATCCCAACGCCCAGCCCGTTCGCTAAAAGGACGCGCGCTTGGCTATTTGTCCCGGCGTGAATACAGCCGGGCCGAACTGGCGCGCAAGCTCAAGCCGTTCGTCGAAGAAACCGATTCGCTCGATACCTTGCTCGATTCGCTGGAAGCCGAAAACTGGCTGTCCGATTCGCGCTTTGCTGAGAGTCTGATCCACCGGCGCTCGTCGCGCCTGGGCGCGAGCCGGATTGTCGGCGAATTGAAGCAGCACGCGGTGGATCAAACGCTGGTCGAAGAAGCCAGTGCGCAACTGCGCGAAACAGAGCTCGCGCGCGCTCAAGCCGTTTGGCGCAAAAAATTCGATCGGCTTCCCGAAACGGCCGCCGAGCGGGCCAAGCAGGCGCGTTTCCTGGCCTCGCGTGGTTTCTCGGGCGCCACCATCGGCAAGATCCTCAAAGGATTCGACGAGGAATAGAGCGGCGATTAGCCCGGCGCCGCACCGGTCCCGGCGCGAAAACCCCCTGCGCTTCTCCCCCGCGCCCCCACTTTGAGATAGCGTCTGCCGCGCGCCCCGGCCCGCCGGGCGGCCCTGCGCATTCCGGACTGTCTCAAATACCCAGTATGCTAAAATTCGGGGGTTTTCCAATCCAGCCTTTCCTTTCCGCATGCCGCTCTCTCCACCAGTGTCCCGTCAGTTGCGCCATCGCCGCGCAATCAGGGCGGAAGCCTATGAGCGAGCCGATGGCCTGTGGGATGTGGAAGCGTGCTTGACCGACGAAAAGCCGCGCGATGTGGTGCTTGCGTCGGGCGTCCGGCCCAATGGTCAGCCGATCCATGAACTCTGGCTTCGCATCACCATCGATCGCAAGCTCAATGTCGTCGACGCCGAAGCGTCGTCCGACTGGGTGCCCTATCCAGGGTTGTGCCAGGCCAGCAATCCCGCCTACCGTGCCCTCATCGGGCTCAATCTGTTCAACAACTTCCGTCGCGATGCTGCCCGTTTGCTGGCCGGCACGGCTGGCTGCACGCATCTCACCGAGTTGTGCGCGCTTTTGCCGACCGCCGCAATCCAGGCGTTCGCCGGCGACGTGTGGAACACCAATGGCGGCACGCCGGGCGCGGCGACGAGTTCAGGGAACGACTCGTCACAAAGTACAGACGAGCATTCCAACGACAAACCGCCATTCCAGCTGGGACGCTGCCACGCGCTGCGTTTCGACGGCGAGGCGGTGCAGCAGTTTTATCCGCGCTGGTATGGCCGCGCTCCGTATACAGCGGATCGCACGGCATCGTCAGGCAACGCGGCAGCCCGCCAGACAGGTGAGGGCGGCAACGCGTCCGGCATGAACGGCAGCGGAAACGATGTTCAATCCAACTCTCAGACTGAAGGGAATCACGCATGAAGATTCACGAGTACCAGGGTAAGGAAATCCTGCGGAAATTCGGCGTCGCGGTACCGCGCGGCAAGCCGGTCTTCTCGGTGGATGATGCGGTCAAGGCCGCGGAAGAGCTCGGCGGCCCGGTATGGGTCGTGAAGGCTCAGATCCACGCGGGTGGCCGTGGCAAGGGCGGCGGCGTGAAGGTCGCCAAGTCGCTGGAACAGGTTCGTGAATACTCGAACCAGATCCTCGGCATGCAGCTCGTCACGCACCAGACCGGTCCGGAAGGCCAGAAGGTGAATCGCCTGCTGATCGAAGAAGGCGCTGACATCAAGAAGGAACTGTATGTCGGTCTCGTGATCGATCGCGTTTCGCAGAAGATCGTCGTGATGGCATCGAGCGAAGGCGGCATGGACGTCGAAGAAGTCGCGGAAAAGACGCCTGAGCTGATCCACAAGATCGCTGTCGACCCGTCGACCGGTCTGAAAGACGCCGAAGCCGACGAGCTCGCAACGAAGATCGGCGTACCCGCCGCTTCGCTGCCGCAAGCACGCGCGATCCTGCAAGGCCTGTACAAGGCATTCTGGGAAACCGACGCATCGCTGGCCGAAATCAACCCGCTGATCCTGACCGGCGACGGCAAGGTCATCGCGCTGGACGCCAAGTTCAACTTCGATTCGAACGCACTGTTCCGTCACCCGGAAATCGTCGCGTATCGCGATCTGGACGAAGAAGATCCGGCTGAAGTCGAAGCATCGAAGTTCGACCTCGCCTACATCTCGCTCGACGGCAACATCGGCTGCCTCGTGAACGGCGCTGGCCTCGCAATGGCAACGATGGACACCATCAAGCTGTTCGGCGGCGAACCGGCGAACTTCCTGGACGTGGGCGGTGGCGCCACGACCGAGAAGGTCACGGAAGCGTTCAAGATCATGCTGAAGAACCCGAACCTGACCGCGATTCTCGTGAACATCTTCGGCGGCATCATGCGCTGCGACGTGATCGCGGAAGGCGTGATCGCTGCGTCGAAGGCCGTGTCGCTGAAGGTGCCGCTCGTGGTGCGCATGAAGGGCACGAACGAAGACCTGGGCAAGAAGATGCTCGCTGAATCCGGCCTGCCGATCATTGCGGCAGACAGCATGGAAGAAGCGGCTCAGAAGGTCGTCGCGGCCGCTGCGGGCAAGGCGTAAGCCAAAACCCCAAGCGCGTTTACCAGGATTACGAATGGCGCCGTGCAAGCGACGCGGGCGAGAACATTCCGCCTCGCGGCGCCACCGCATGACGCCAAACGAACAGAGGTCAATACATGTCGATTCTGATTAACAAAGACACCAAGGTCATCACGCAGGGCATTACCGGCAAGACCGGTCAGTTCCATACGCGTGCTTGCCGTGAATATGCAAACGGCCGCGAAGCGTACGTTGCAGGCGTGAACCCGAAGAAGGCCGGCGAAGATTTCGAAGGCATTCCTATCTACGCTAGCGTCGCTGAAGCCAAGGCTGAAACGGGCGCGACCGTGTCGGTGATTTACGTTCCGCCGGCAGGCGCTGCTGCTGCGATCTGGGAAGCCGTCGAAGCTGACCTGGATCTCGCAATCTGTATCACGGAAGGCATTCCTGTCCGTGACATGATTGAGCTCAAGGCACGCATGCGCGCAAAGAACAGCAAGACGCTGCTGCTCGGACCGAACTGCCCGGGCACGATCACGCCGGACGAACTGAAGATCGGCATCATGCCGGGTCACATCCACCGCAAGGGCCGTATCGGCGTCGTGTCGCGTTCGGGCACGCTGACGTATGAAGCAGTCGGTCAATTGACGGCGATCGGTCTCGGCCAATCGTCGGCAGTCGGTATCGGCGGCGACCCGATCAACGGTCTGAAGCACATCGACGTGATGAAGATGTTCAACGACGATCCGGAAACGGACGCCGTCATCATGATCGGCGAAATCGGTGGTCCGGACGAGGCGAATGCTGCTGAGTGGATCAAGGACAACATGAAGAAGCCGGTGGTTGGCTTTATCGCCGGTGTCACGGCGCCTCCGGGCAAGCGCATGGGCCACGCCGGCGCGCTGATCTCGGGCGGTGCGGACACGGCTGAAGCCAAGCTGGAAATCATGGACGCTTGCGGCATCAAGGTCACGAAGAACCCGTCGGAAATGGCGCGTCTTCTGAAGGCGATGCTGTAAAAACGAAATTTGCGGCTCGTACAGCGCATTTTTTGATACGCTTACGAAACCCTTTCGTAAGCGTGCAGTCCTAAAAAGCGGGGGAGTTTTCAACTCCCCCGCTTTTTTGTTGGCTGCGCGTCCGATTCCTTCTTATTCTTCCTCTCATGCTCGAGTTCTTCGCCACCCTCCATTGGGGCGCAGTCATCCAGATCATCGTCATCGACATCCTGCTGGGTGGCGATAACGCCGTTGTGATCGCGCTTGCCTGCCGCAATCTGCCGCCGGCGCAGCGTACCAAGGGCGTGCTGTGGGGCACCGCCGGCGCGATTGTGCTGCGCGTGGCGCTGATCGCGTTCGCGGTTGCGCTGCTCGACGTGCCGTTGCTGAAATTCGCGGGTGGCCTGCTGCTGCTGTGGATCGGTGTACGCCTGATGGCGCCCGCGCATGATGCCCACGAGAACGTGAAGCCGGCCGACAAGCTCATCTCGGCAATCAAGACCATCATCATCGCGGATGCGGTGATGAGTCTCGACAACGTGATCGCGATCGCGGGCGCGGCTGAGGCGGCAGACCCTGAGCACCGTCTCGCGCTGGTGATTTTCGGGCTGCTGGTGAGTATTCCGCTGATCGTGTGGGGCAGCCAGCTGGTGCTGAAACTGCTCGACCGTTTTCCGATCGTCATCACGCTCGGCGCCGCGCTGCTCGGCTGGATCGCCGGTGGCCTGATCATCAACGATCCGGCCGGCGACCGTTGGCCGATCCTCGATACGCCGGTGGCTGAGTACGGCATGAGCATTGCCGGCGCGCTGTTCGTCGTGATCCTCGGTTATCTGCTCAAGCGCCGCAACGCGAAGCGTGCGGCCGCCTGATCACCGAACCATGGCACGACGCTAGCGCAACGTTAGCCATCTGGCTGACTGTGTGGAACGAGCGCTGCTGGCTACGATTGAAACGCCTGTCCCCGATTCGAGGGGCAGGCGTTTTTCGTTTCAGGAGCCTGCCGATGATCGTTACTTTGCCGTACTCCCCTTATTCACAGTCCACGCTGTCCCCGCGGCGCGCGTTCGAACGAGCGCGCTGGAGCGCGCCGCTCGCACGCGCGTGCCGCTGCTTCCGTTCTGGCTTCACGCTGATCGAACTGATGATCGTGCTCGCGATTGTTGGCGTCATCGCGGCCTATGCGATTCCTGCGTATCAGGACTATCTGGCCCGCAGCCGCGTGGGGGAGGGACTCTCGCTCGCCTCATCCGCGCGCCTCGCGGTGTCCGAAAACGCGGCCAGTGGCAATGCGTTCGGCGGCGGTTACGCGTCGCCGCCTGCCACACGCAACGTCGAATCCGTTCATGTCGACGACGACACCGGTCAGATCACCGTCGCCTTCACGGCACGCGTCGCGCCCGCCGGTTCGAACACGCTGACGCTCGTGCCCTCGGTGCCGGACAACGCCGACGCGCCGACTGCCCGGATCGCGTTGAGCAAGGGCGTGGTGCAGGCGGGGGCGGTGACCTGGGAGTGTTTCACCGGCGGTAAAACGGCCTCCTCGTTGCCGGCGCCAGGCGCTGGGCCCACACCTGTCGATGCGCCGTCCTTGCCGTCCAATCTTGCACCGCCGGAGTGCCGCTCCTAAGCAATTGGGTGGGCGATCGGGGAGTTGTTATCCGAACGTAAAACACTGATTTTCGGGATATTTCAGCCCGGCCGGCGCACAGCACGAGAATTTTTTTGTATAGTGCGCCGGTTGCTGACGCCCACCGGTTACTCGATGCCCACCCCATTTGCGCGCTACCTGTCTCTCATCCTGTTGGCTCTTGCGTTGGTGCTGCCTTATGCAGTCGTCGGCCATACCTATCCGATTCCGACCTTCTACGCTGAATTCACGGCGCTCGCACTGTATCTGCTGACGGGCGCCGGTGTCGTACTGCTGGTGTGGACGGCGAGGCCAGGCGTGAGCTTCGCGTCGCCGGTTGTCGCACTGGTGCCGTTACTGTTCGGCCTGGTGCTGGTGGCGCAGTCGGTGCTGCTGCCGGTCTCGCAGCCGTCGATGAACTGGCTGGGCGGCGCTTACCTGCTTGCGGCGTTGATGGCCACGCACGCCGGCTACGGTTTCACGCGCATCAAGCTGAATGAGACAGTACTGCGCTGGGCTGCCGGAGCGTTGATTGTCGGCGGCCTGTTTGCAGTGTTCTGTCAGGTGATCCAGCTGTTTCACCTCGAAACGCGCGTGTCGCCGCTGGTCGTCGCCTATAACGTGACCATCGATCGCCGGCCGTTCGGCAACATGGCGCAGGCGAATCACCTCGCCACCTATATCGCGTTCGCGATGGCGAGTGCGCTGTTCCTCGTGCAGACACGCCGCATTGCCATCAGTATCTGGCTGCTTGTGTCGACGATTTTTGCCGTTGGTCTCGCGCTGACCGTGTCGCGCGGCCCCTGGCTGCAAATGGGCGTGATCGTGGTGGCCGGTTTCTGGATGGCTCTCGCGCAGACGCGCAGCCAGCCGCTTCTGCGTCGCAGTAATCGCGAATGGCTGATTCCGATCGCGCTGGCAGTGCTGTTCTTCGTCGTCAATGCGCTGATCCGCTGGGCCAATTTGCACTATCACCTGGAGCTTGCGCAGTCGGCGGCCGAGCGCTTCAAGGACGCTGGCCAGATCGCGCCACGTCTCGCACTCTGGAAATACGGCTGGACGATGTTCAAGACGCATCCGCTGCTGGGTGTCGGCTGGGGCGAGTTTCCGAGCTATCAGTTCGAGTATGTGAGGTCGTTGGGCGGGGTCGAGATTGCCAATAATTCGCACGACATCTTCATCGACCTGCTCGCGAAAACCGGTCTGATCGGTCTTGGGATCGTGCTGTTCGGCCTGATTACATGGCTCGTGCGCGTGGTTCGCGCGCCGCAGAGTGCCGCGCGCGTGTTCGGTATCGCGTTGATCGGCGTGCTGGTCATGCATGCGCTGGTCGAGTATCCGCAGCAGTACATGTTCTTCCTGCTGCCGGCCATGTTCGTGTTCGGCTTGCTCGAGACACGGCCGTTGCGCCTCGTGCCTGGGCGCCTGTCCTTCGGTGCGTTTGTCGTGGTCGTGTTCGGCGGGCTGGCCGCGTTGTATCCGGTGTATCGCGACTACGCACGCGCCGAGGTGCTGTATTACGGTTCGCGTCCGGCTGAACAGTACCGCGCGGATCCGTCGTTCCTGTTCCGGGCGTGGGGCGAGTACGGCATGGCGACGTTGGAGCCGATGAATTCGATGAATCTGCAATACAAGCTCGCCGCACATAAGCAGGCGATCGCGCTATTGCCGGGTGAAACCGTATTGCGCCGGTATGCCGTGCTGCAGGCACTGAGCGGTGATACGGCGGGCGCATTCGACACTGTCGAGCGCCTGAAGATCTTTGCTCAGGAATTGAAGGACTGGCCGTCGCAGTTGGCCTATGTGTACGAGCTGTGCGACGAGCAGAAGACGCTGACCGGTTTCAAGGCGGAACTGATGAAGCGCTACGGGATGCCGCCTGCCGACATCAATCAGGACGATGACAGCGACGACGATTGAGCCGCGCTGCCGTTTTGTAGCCGTGCCGTAGCCGTAGCCGTGGTCGCGGCCATACCCGTAACTTGAACTTCAGAGGTGAAGCGGGGCGATGACCTTAGCCGTCGTCAACCCGCCACCCAATCCCCCGATTTCCCGCCGTGCTTCTCCAGCACGCGCACATCGGTGATCGTCATCCCGCGATCCACCGCCTTGCACATGTCGTACACCGTCAGCAGTCCGACCTGCACGGCGGTTAGCGCTTCCATTTCCACGCCTGTACGCCCCAACGTCTCCACTTGCACCGTGCAATGCACGCCGGGTAGTTTTTCGTCGAGATCGAAGTCCACTTTGACGCGTGTGAGCGCGAGCGGATGACACAGCGGAATCAGGTCGGCGGTGCGCTTCGAACCTTGAATCGCGGCGATGCGTGCGATGCCGATCACGTCGCCCTTCTTGGCGTTGCCGTCACGGATCAGCGCGAAGGTTTCCGGCAGCATGCGAATCGAGCCACGCGCAACCGCAATGCGTTTGGTCTCCTGCTTGCCGCCGACGTCCACCATATGCGCCTGGCCGGCGGCGTCGAAGTGAGTGAGTTCAGGCATGGTTGGGCTCCTTCAGAGGGCGCCTATCATAGCAGTGTGGTCGGGCGGGCCGGGATGATTACAATTACCCTGTGCCTGCTATCTTAGTCCGAGTGGCGGGCGTCGCTTTTCGACTTCGTCATATCGACCTCGCAATGCGTTCGAAACCGTTTCTTGTGGTGCTGTTGTCCGTCACGCTCGCGGTTCCGTCGGGCGCGTTTGCGCAATCGCGCACTACGTCCGACACGAACCTCGCGCTCAACACGCAGTCGGCAGAACCGCCGTTGGTGAGCGGTCCGGTCGAGACTTTCGCCGATCCTATCGTGCCGCCCGACATCGCCCAAGGCGTATTCGGCGTGTATGGCGGCGCGCAGAGCCGCTTCTCCGGCAATAGCGGCGCGGCCACCGGCTGGCGCGCGCCGATCGTCACGCAGCAACTGCCCGACCTCGGCAACGGCGGTTCCGGCTCATTGACGCCACAAGCCGAGCGCAAGCTCGGCGAGCGCGTGATGCGCGAGCTGCGCCGCGACCCCGACTATCTCGACGACTGGCTGGTGCGCGACTACCTGAACTCGGTCGCGGCAAAACTTTCGGCGGCCGCGAGCGCGCTATACATCGGCGGCTATCGTCCGGCCTTCGAGCTGTTCGCGGTCCGCGACGCGCAGATCAACGCGTTCTCGTTGCCGGGTGGTTTTATTGGCGTGAACACGGGTTTGATCGTGACGACGCAAACCGAGTCCGAACTCGCCTCCGTGCTCGGTCACGAGATGGGGCACGTCCTGCAGCGGCACATTTCGCGGATGATCACCACCGGCGAGCGCAGCTCCTATGCTGCGCTCGCCGGCTTGCTGTTCGGCATCCTGGCGGGCGTGCTCGCGCACAGCGGCGACCTCGGCAGCGCGATCGCGATTGGCGGGCAGGCTTATGCGGTCGACAACCAGTTGCGCTTCTCACGCTCCGCCGAGCATGAAGCGGATCGCGTCGGCTTTTTGCTGCTGGCGGGCGCCGGCTACGACCCCTACGCGATGACGACGTTTTTCGGCCGTCTCGATCGCGCGGCCATGAGCGACACGGGTATCCCGGCCTACGCTCGCACGCATCCGCTGACTGGCGAACGGATTGCGGACATGGAGGACCGTGCGCGCCGCGCGCCTTACCGGCAACCGCATCAGACGTCCGAATATGGTTTTGTGCGCGCACGGGCGCGCTTGCTGCAGGACCGCTCGCGCAGCGAATACGCCGATGAGATTTCGCGTCTGCGCTCCGAAATCGAGGACCGCACGGCGGTGAACGTGGCCGCCAACTGGTACGGGATTGCCTATGGGCAGATGCTGCTCGAACGTTACGACGATGCGGTGGCGTCGCTGGCTGCGTCGCGCACGGCGTTTGCAGCCGGGGAGCGCGGTGAGGGCGGTGAAGGTGGCATGGGCGAACTCATGCGCAGCTCGCCGAGTCTCGATGTGCTGGCGGCCGACATCGCGCGCCGCGCGGGGCGTAATGACGATGCGGTGCGTCTTGCCGAATTCGCGCAGAAGCGCTGGCCGCAGTCGAACGCCGCGATCGACATGCATATCCAGACCTTGCTGACCTTGAAGCGATTTGCCGACGCGCAGGCGCTGGCTTTGCAGGAAACGCGCGTGCAACCCGATCAGCCTGCGTGGTGGATGTATCTCGCGCAGGCCAGTGCCGGCAGTGGCGATACGTTGACGCGGCATCGGGCACTGGCCGAGAAATTCGCCCTCGAAGGGGCCTGGCCGTCGGCCATCCGGCAATTGAAGGAAGCGCGGGACATGAAGGAAATCGGCTACTACGATCTCGCAACCGTCGATGCCCGCCTGCATGAAATGGAGAGCCGTTACAAAGAGGAACGGCTTGACGAGAAGAGCTAGCGGTAACGGGCCTTCGCTATCGGGTCAGAAAATGCCCTACGCAACGCAATGTGACCCTGCGGCAGGCGTGCAAAAGATCTAGGCACTCGCAGCCGGACTCTCGACGAACCCGAACCGCGCGGCCACCTCATGTCGCTGCACACCCTGCAAGGGCAACGCCACCCCGTTGTTCCAGCGAAACACGCCGCTCATCGAGTCATCGCCCAACGTTGCGTGATCGGAGAAAACCTCGAGGTCGTGATCGTGCAGAGCAGCGACCCGCGTTGGCGTGGAGCCATCGACAAACAGAATTCCACCTTCATCGTCGACAAACACAGCAGCAGGCTCGAAAGTCCCACCAGCCTGGTCGGTCAAGGAAAGCAATCCGGCGGCATCGGCCGACAACCTCACCACCCAAGGCGTGTAACCCAGCTCGATGTACACCCGCTGCGGCCCATTCTGGAAAAACCACTGCCCGTGTTCGTCGACGTCGTAGTTCCGGTTGATGAATCCGAGCAGCGCCTCATGCCGAATCGGCGTACCAGGCGCGCCGCTGGCCTGAGCGGCCTCATCGCGCATGCGCCAGTTACCGCGCCGGTCGAGCATCAACCAGCCGGTGCAACTCGGCACGTTCGGCCATTTGGCGAGAGCCTGCCTGACGATGTCATCCATGATCGACGTACCGCTCCAGATAGCCGAGCACGCGCCGCGATAACCAGTCGATACGGCCCGGGAACGGTCCGGTCATAAAGCCGGCGTGGCCGCCATGCCGGGGTTGATCGAGTTCTACCGAAGCCGACACCTCGTGCTGCGCCGGTAACGCTTCGGCCGGCAAGAACGGGTCGTTGCGCGCGTTCAGCACGAGGGTCGGCACAGCGATGCCTGGCAGCAGCGGGCGCGTGGTCGCGCTGCTCCAATAGTGGTTGGTATCGCGAAAGCCATGCAGCGGCGCTGTCACCACGTTGTCGAAGTCGTACATCGTGCGGCTCGCCAGCATCGTGTCGCGGTCGAACAGCCCCGGAAATTGGGCTAGTTTCTGTTCGGCTTTCTGCTTCAGTGTCTTCAGGAAACTGCGCGTGTAGACCATGTTGAAGCCTTGCGACAACGCCCGGCCGCCGGCATGCACGTCGATCGGCGTCGAAATCGCCGCGGCGGCCGAGAGTACCGGTGACGCGTCTTCGCGCCGTTCGCCGAGCCAGCGCAGCAGCACATTGCCGCCGAGCGACACGCCCGCCGCGACGATCGGCCCGCGATGCGCGGCGCGCAGGCGGCGCAGGATCCAGTCGACTTCGTTGCTGTCGGCGAGATGATAGAAGCGCGGCAGGAGGTTCAGCGCGCCGCTGCAACTGCGAAAGTGCGGCACGACGCCATGCCAGCCGTACTCGCGCGCGGCCGCCATCAGCGTGGCCGCATAGTGCGAGGTGGAACTGCCTTCGAGGCCGTGAAACAGGACGAGCAACGGCGCGTCCTGTGCCGGAACGTGCGGTGGGGAGGGCGGCAGCGAGGGGAGCGACGGCGTAAGTGCCGAAACTGCCTGGCCGTCATGCACGACCCAATCGAGATCGATGAAATCACCGTCCGGCGTATCCCAGCGCTCGCGCCGGAACGTGATGGCCGGACGCCGTCCAAACAGCGACGGGACAATGGTTTGCACATGCCGGTTCGGCAGCCAGAGCGGCGCGCGGTAGAGCAGATCGACGGTGTGCCCGGCGGTGCGCTCAACTGCGCCCGCGACGCGTGTGGCGCCGGAAGAAACGGATTGATCGTGCGTCGTCCCCCAGGGGGACTTTCTGCGAGGCGTGCTCATGCCAGCGTCGAAGCCAAAAGGTAAAACCGGTGAAACAGGCGAAAAAACACCTGCCAGGCGTCAGTGCAGCGACCCCTGGCCATGCCGCATCTTGGTGGCGAACTGGCTGGCGGCCTCATTCGGCATCGGGCTCGCGTGAATGTGCGCGATTCGCCACTCGCCGCGTTCGTGGACCATCACATAGGTGGTGAATACCATGGCCGGCGCCGCTTTCGGATCAGCCGGGCGATGCGCCTCGGCAATGGCGTAGACGACGGTGCCGAGGCTGTCGTAGACGCGAATATCGAGCGGTTCGATCGCAACGGGCGCGGTTTCGAGCTGGATCTGCAAGCCGGCGCGAATGCTGTCGAGGCCGTGCAGGTGGGAGCCGTCGGCGCAGATGCAACTCACGAACTCCTCATCGATCCACAGGCCCATCAGACTGTCGATATTCATCTCCGCGACGGCCTGGTAATAGGCGTTCAGCGTATCGGCGGCGGCTTCGAAGATATGGGCAAAACGTGGCATGGCTCGTCAGTCTCTTGTGCGCGGCGCGCGGTTGCGGGGCAGCGGTCAGCGGGACAGTCCGGAGCACCGGACAATCGCACCCAAGCGCGAGAATGCCCGCGCCTCAAGGCGCGAACATGACGCGACGCGCTCTGGGGCGTGCGGTGTTGCGTGCAAGTATCAGCCGAATCAGTCTGCTTTCAACGTTGCGCAAGCAACATGCCGCGCAAATCGCCGAATACCTGCTCGGCGCTCAACTGTTTGAGGCAGTTCAGATGCCCGAGCGGACACTCGCGCTGGAAACAGGGGCTGCATTCGAGATGAAGCCATTGTACCTTCGCAAGCTCGGACAAGGGCGGCGTGTGGCGCGGATCGGTCGAACCGTACACGGCCACCAGCGGTCGGCGCAGCGCGGCGGCCACGTGCATCAGCCCGGAATCGTTGGTGACGACGGCGCTGGCCCGCGAGATCAGCGCGCAAGCCTCGCCCAGCGCGGTCTGGCCGCACAGGTTGCGGACGTTCGGCGCTTTATCCGCAATCGCCTGGGCAAGCGGGGCGTCTTTGGGCGAGCCGAGCGCGATGATCTGCGTGTACGGGAACGACTGGCCGACGATCTGCGCAAGCGCGGCGAAATGCTCGGGTGGCCAGCGCTTGGCCGGGCCGTACTCGGCGCCCGGGCAGAACACCAGCAGCGGCACGCGCGTATCCAGATTGAAGCGCGCCGAGACTCGCGACGCCTCGTTCAGGTCCGCGTCGAGCCGCGGCATGGGCAGGTCGTCGGGGATTTTGGCGCCCGGCGCGTAGGCGAGGGCAGCGTAGTGGCCGACCATGGGCGGACGCTCGTCCTTGCGCGGATTCGCGTGGCGCACGTTCAGCAGGCCGTAGCGGCTTTCGCCGGTGTAGCCGATGCGCAGCCCAATGCCCGCCATCCACGGAATCAGTGCCGATTTAAGCGAGTTCGGCAGGACATAGGCCGCGTCGTAGCCGACATCGCGCAAGTCGCTCGCCAGTTGCCAGCGGCGCAGCATCTGCAGCTTGCCGTGCGCCAGGTCGGTTGCGTAGACGTCGCGGATCTCGGGCATCCGTTCGAGCACGGGCGCGACCCACGAGGGCGCGACTGCGTCGATCACGATGCGCGGATGCAATTTCACGAGGCGCGCAAACAGCGGCTGCGCCATCAATGCGTCACCGATCCAGTTCGGTGCGATAACCAACGCGCGACGCATCAGAGTGGGTGTCCGGTGTCGAAACGAAGCGCCGCGCGCGTCAGGCGCGTGGCGTTCGATTGTGTCAAAGGGAAAAGGCCGCGCGCTGCGAGGCGCGAGCCCGGCAAAGCCGGACGCGCCGCAGCGGCGGCAAGCGTTTGGCGCTCAGTGTTCGGGCTCAGTGGCCAGGTTCAGTGACCCCTGACCACTTCGCCGTCACGCAGCTTGTAGCGCGTGCTGCAGTACGGGCATTTGGCTTCGCCGTGCGTAACGTCGATAAAGACGCGCGGGTGCGCGCTCCAGCGCGGCATTGCAGGATTCGGGCAATACGCCGGCAGGTCTTTTGCCGACAGTTCGACCAGCGGCATTTCCTTGATTTCGCTCATAGGGACTTTCTCGTTGTATGCAGGGTGCGTGCGTTGCGCCGGCAAAAAAGCCGAGGGCCGGCGCAGCGCGCGTTAGATCTTGGTGAGCCAGTGCGCGTACTTTTCGCTCTTGCCGTTCACGATGTCGAAGAAGCCCGACTGCAGTTTCTCCGTGATCGGGCCGCGTGCACCCGAGCCGATCGTGCGGTTGTCGAGTTCGCGGATCGGCGTGACTTCCGCGGCAGTGCCGGTGAAGAACGCTTCGTCGCAGGTATAGACTTCGTCGCGCGTGATGCGTTTCTCGATGACCTGGATGCCCGCGTCGCGCGCCAGCGTGATGACCGTGTCGCGCGTGATGCCGTCGAGGCACGACGACAGATCCGGCGTGTACAGCTTGCCGTTGTTCACGAGGAAGAAGTTCTCGCCGGAGCCTTCCGACACATAGCCGTCCACGTCCAGCAGCAGTGCTTCGTCGTAACCGTCGGCAATCGCTTCCTGATTGGCGAGGATCGAGTTCACGTACCAGCCCGACGCCTTGGCGCGGACCATCGACACGTTCACGTGATGGCGCGTGAACGACGACGTCTTGACGCGAATGCCCTTGGCAATGCCGTCTTCACCGAGGTAGGCGCCCCACGGCCACGCGGCGATCGCCACATGGATCGTGTTGCCTTTGGCCGACACGCCGAGCTTTTCCGAGCCGACCCAGATGATCGGGCGCAGATAGCAGGATTCCAGCTTGTTTTCGCGGACCACTTCGCGCTGCGCGGCGGCCAGTGTTTCGTGGTCGAACGGCACGTCCATCTGGAAGATCTTGGCCGAGTTCAGCAGGCGCTTGGTGTGCTCCTGGAGGCGAAAAATCGCCGTGCCGCCGTCCGCCGTCTTGTAGGCGCGTACGCCTTCGAAAACGCCCATGCCGTAATGCAGCGTGTGGGTAAGCACGTGGATCTTGGCGTCGCGCCAGTCGATGAGCTTGCCATCCATCCAGATCTTGCCGTCGCGGTCGGCCATTGACATAAGATTCTCCAGCGGGTGCGGTGAAAGAGCGTCATTTTAGCGTCTTTTGCACACGAAACGGGCATTTGGCCGCATGCCGGGCGCTATAATTCGGCGCACGCATAATTCAAATCCGGATGCGCCAGCGGGTGCTTGACGACCTGGCGCCGACTTCCCTTCGTTGTGGCGCCGCCTCGCGTCCGCGTTTCGCCTCATGCTCGCTTGCCTGTCAGATACCGATCGCCGCGCCTTCCGTGAGGGCGTGCGCGCCTATTCGCCCACGCTGATGGCGATTTTCTCCTGGGGTCTCGTCACCGGCATTGCAATGAGCAAGTCCGTGCTCACGGTGCCGCAAGCGCTCGCCATGTCGCTGCTGTGCTACGCCGGTTCGTCGCAACTGGCGGTGCTGCCCCTGCTGGCCGCCAAGCTGCCGATCTGGACCGTGCTGCTCACCGCCGCCATGGTCAATACGCGTTTTGTGATCTTCAGCGCCGGTCTTGCGCCGCATTTTTCCTATCTGCCGATGTGGCGGCGCATCGTGCTGGGCTACTTCAACGGCGACGTGATCTATCTGCTGTTCCAGAAGAAGAGCTTCCAGACCGGTTACGTGCCGGGCAAGGAGGCATATTTCTGGGGCATGGCGGTATGCAGCTGGCTGTCGTGGCAGGTTTCGTCGATTGTCGGCATCCTGCTGGCGAGCCTGATTCCGGACAACTGGGGCCTCGCGCTCGCGGGCACGCTGGCGCTGCTGCCCATCATGGTCTCGGCGATCGCCACGCGTTCCACGCTGGTCGCCGTCAGCATTGCCGGCGTGGTGTCGCTGCTGGCGTTCGACCTGCCTTACCGGCTCGCGTTGCCGCTGGCGGTGATCGCGGCGATTGTCGCGGGCAGTGCCGCCGACCTGATGGTCGAGCGCGCCGACTTGCGCCGCATCCGCAACAGCGCCGGAGATTCCCAATGACATCCACGCAGATCTGGCTGGCCATTATCGGTATGACCTTCGTCACCGCGGTGACACGCGCCATGTTTCTAATCGGCGGCGAGCGTACGGTTTTGCCGGAGCGCGTGCAGCGGATGCTGCGCTATGCGCCGGCCGCGGCGCTGGCCGCCGTCGTGCTGCCCGATGTGCTGGCCACGCCGGAGGGGCTCTCCTTCGCGCCGTCGAACCATGAGTTTTACGCGACGCTGTCGGGTCTGGCGTGGTTTATGTGGCGGCGCACCATGCTCGGTACCATTGTGGTGGGAATGGTCGTGTTCACGCTCTTGCGCCTCTTCATGTAATTGATCGGGATGGAAATGTTGCGTTGCGGCATGCGGGGCGCATTCTCCAAATACGGGACATTCGCCTGGTCGCGGGTCAGAAGGCTGTGGGGATCAGTTAAAATGCTCGTTTCCGGGATAAGCGCGCCGCTGCATGGCGCGACAGCCGCGGCCAGGCCGCCGGCGCCCGATCTGGTGGAGCCGCTGCCGTGCCGAAGCGCTGGAGTTTGCCGCGCCAGGTTCCTGGCGCGTCGTCCGCTACCGCCTTCCCATCAACTCGCACATACACGCCCATGAACAAGGTATTGCGTCTCTCCGATCTGATCGCCGAAGGCAAACTATCCGGCAAACGCGTGTTCATCCGCGCCGATCTGAACGTGCCGCAGGACGATCAAGGCAACATCACCGAAGACACCCGCGTGCGCGCCTCCGTGCCGGCGATCAGGGCCGCGCTGGACGCAGGCGCCGCCGTCATGGTCACGTCGCATTTGGGCCGCCCGACCGAAGGCGAATTCAAGCCGGAAGACTCGCTTGCGCCGGTCGCGAAGCGCCTCGCCGAATTGCTCGGCCGCGACGTGCCGCTCGTTGCCAACTGGGTCGAAAACGGCGTGAATGTCGCGCCGGGTCAGGTGGTGCTGCTGGAAAACTGCCGCGTCAACAAGGGCGAGAAGAAGGATTCCGACGAGCTCGCGCAGAAAATGGCGAAGCTCTGCGACATCTACGTGAACGACGCGTTCGGCACCGCGCACCGTGCGGAAGCCACCACGCACGGCATCGCGAAGTACGCGCCGGTCGCCTGCGCGGGCCCGCTGCTCGCGGCTGAGCTCGAAGCGCTCGGCAAGGCGCTGGGCGCGCCGAAGCGCCCGCTGGTGGCGATCGTCGCCGGCTCGAAGGTGTCCACCAAGCTCACCATTCTGAAATCGCTCGCCGACAAGGTCGATCAGCTGATCGTCGGCGGCGGCATCGCCAATACGTTCATGCTGGCGGCCGGCCTGAAGATCGGCAAGTCGCTTGCCGAAGCCGATCTGGTCGCCGAAGCCAAAACCATCATCGACGCTGCGAAAGCCCGTGGCGCCTCGGTGCCGATCCCGACCGACGTGGTGACGGCGAAAGAATTCTCGCCGACCGCCAAGGCTGAGGTGAAGGCCGTCGCGGACGTGCAGGACGACGATCTGATCCTCGACATCGGACCGGAAACCGCCAGGGTGCTCGCCACACAACTGGAAAAAGCCGGCACGATCGTGTGGAATGGGCCGGTCGGCGTGTTCGAGTTCGATCAGTTCGGCAACGGCACCAAAACCCTGGCTGAAGCGATCGCCAAATCGTCGGCGTTCTCGATTGCCGGCGGTGGCGATACGCTGGCGGCCATTGCCAAGTACGGCATCCACGACAAGGTCAGCTACATTTCAACAGGCGGTGGCGCCTTCCTTGAGTTCCTCGAGGGCAAGACGCTGCCGGCGGTCGCTGTTCTGGAATCGCGGGCTTAACGTGGCGACGCGCTCCCCCTCAGCGAAGTCTGCAAAAGCGCGCGGCGGCAAGCCGCGCAATACCGCAGCAGCAACGGCAGGGGAGCGCGAAGCGCGCTCCACCGCTGTGTCACAAGCGGTACCGGCTGTCATGGCCGGGCAGGAAGAATCCGGGTCGCCCCTCGCGCTCGCGGAGTTGACCACTGTCAGCGAGGCAGCGGAATTGTCCAGCGGACAAACCGCCCACTCGCCGGCAGAACTCCCGGACGTAGAAGTCGCGCCCGCACCCCCGCCAGCGTCCCCCGCGCTGGTGTCGAATACCGCTTCACCCCATAAAGCGACGCTGGTTTCAACCGGCGCGCAGCCCCCAGCAGCACCCTTCGGTGCGCAGCCTCCGCATCCGACTCGCAGCGCTCATTCCAGCGATCCCATCCAGACGAGGAGACTCATGCATCGCGCTACCAAGATTGTCGCTACCATCGGACCGGCTTCCAGCACGCCGGAAATCCTGCTGCAAATGATTCAGGCAGGCGCCGACGTGGTGCGGCTCAATTTCTCGCACGGCACTGCCGACGACCACCGCCAGCGCGCCGAATTCGTGCGCGAGGCGGCCCGCCAGGCCGGCCGTGAAGTTGCCATCATGGCTGACCTGCAAGGCCCGAAGATTCGGGTCGGCAAGTTCGAAAACGGCAAGACCACGCTCGTTCCCGGCCATCCGTTCATCCTCGACGCCCAGTGCGAACTCGGCAACGACGACCGTGTCGGTCTCGACTACAAGGATCTGCCGCGCGACCTGAAGCCGGGCGACGTGCTGTTGCTCAACGACGGCCTGATCGTGCTCGACGTCGTGCGCGTGCTCGGCAGCGAGATCCACACCACCGTGAAGGTGGGCGGCGATCTGTCGAACAACAAGGGCATCAACCGCCAGGGCGGCGGCCTGACGGCGCCGGCCCTCACGGCCAAAGACATGGAAGACATCCGCACGGCGATGTCGCTCGGCGTGGATTACGTCGCGGTATCGTTCCCCAAGAACGCCACCGACATGGAAATGGCCCGCCAGCTCGCGAACATCGCGGGCGCGCCCTACGGCATCAAGCCGAAGATGATCGCGAAGATCGAGCGGGCGGAAGCGATTCCGGCGCTGCAGGGCATCCTCGACGCATCGGACGGCATCATGGTCGCGCGCGGCGACTTGGCCGTGGAAGTGGGGAATGCCGCAGTTCCGGCGCTGCAAAAGCGCATGATTCGTATGGCGCGTGAATCGAACAAGTTCGTGATCACCGCGACCCAGATGATGGAATCGATGATCTACGCACCGGTGCCGACCCGCGCCGAAGTGTCGGACGTCGCCAACGCGGTGCTCGACGGCACCGACGCGGTGATGCTGTCGGCCGAATCCGCAGCGGGCAAGTATCCGGTTCAGACCATCGAGACGATGGCGGCGATCTGCGTGGAAGCCGAGAAGTCGGAACAGTCGGAACTGGACAAGGATTTCCTCGACCGCACGTTCACGCGGATCGACCAGTCCATCGCCATGGGCGCGCTGTTCACGGCGTTCCACCTGGGTGCGAAGGCGATCGTTGCGTTGACCGAGTCTGGGTCGACCGCGCTGTGGATGTCGCGTCACTGGACGCATGTGCCGATTTTCGCGCTCACGCCGCGTGTCGGCAGCGAACGGGCAATGGCGATCTACCGCAATGTCACGTCGCTGCATCTGGACACCAGCAGCGACCGCGACACGGCGTTGCAGCAGGCGCTGGAAACCGTGGTCAGCAAGGGTTACGCGTCGCGCGGCGACATGGTGGTGCTGACCGTCGGCGAGCCGATGGGTCAGGCAGGCGGCACGAACACGCTGAAGATCGTGCGCGTCGGCGAGCCGTATTGATCGGCTGACTGCTCGATCGGCACGCGTTGCATGGGGCCGGAGTAAGGGCTTTGGCGCTAACTCTGGCCGCGACAAGGCTTGATTGAGCGAAGCAGGCTGTCATGCCCCGCGAGAGGCGGCGCACAGACTCCAATCGCGCGTGCGGTAAAGGTCCGCAAGTGATGCGCTTTAGGGAATGTGTGAACGGGTATGCAGCTTGCTTCGCGATAAAATCGCCATAAAAGATGCCGACGGCACAAGAATTCGTTTCAATCTAAGGAGTTAAGCATGCCTCTCGTATCAATGCGTCAATTGCTCGACCATGCCGCCGAAAACGGTTATGGCATTCCGGCATTCAACGTGAACAATCTGGAGCAGGTGCAGGCCATCATGGCCGCGGCCGACAAGGTCAATGCTCCCGTCATCATGCAGGCGTCGGCCGGCGCGCGTAAGTATGCGGGCGAACCGTTCCTGCGCCACCTGATCGAAGCCGCGGTCGAATCGTATCCGCATATTCCGGTCGTGATGCACCAGGATCACGGCCAATCGCCGGCGGTTTGCATGGCGGCGATCCGCAGCGGTTTCACCAGCGTGATGATGGACGGTTCGCTCGAAGCCGACGGCAAGACGGTCGCATCGTACGAATACAATGTCGAAGTGTCGCGCAAGGTGGTCGAAGCGGCGCACTCGATCGGCATCACGGTGGAAGCGGAACTGGGCGTGCTCGGTTCGCTGGAAACCATGAAGGGCGACAAGGAAGACGGCCACGGCGCGGAAGGCACGATGACCCGCGAGCAACTGCTGACCGACCCGGAACAGGCGGCCGACTTCGTCAAGCAGACGCAGTGCGACGCGCTGGCGATCGCGATCGGCACTTCGCACGGTGCGTACAAGTTCAGCAAGAAGCCCACGGGCGACATCCTGTCGATCCAGCGCATCAAGGAAATTCACCAGCGCATTCCGAATACGCACCTGGTGATGCACGGTTCGTCGTCGGTGCCGCAGGAACTGCTCGCGGAAATCCGCGAATTCGGCGGCGACATGAAGGAAACCTACGGCGTGCCGGTCGAGGAAATTCAGGAAGGCATCAAGCACGGCGTGCGCAAGGTCAACATCGATACCGACCTGCGTCTGGCGATTACCGGCGCGATCCGCCGCTACATGGCGACCAATCCGGGCAAGTTCGATCCGCGCGATTACCTGAAGCCGGCGCGCGAAGCCGCGATGAAGATCTGTCTCGAACGCTTCACGCAATTCGGCTGCGAAGGCCAGGCTGGCAAGATCAAGCCGGTTTCGCTTGATAAAATCGCGGAGAAGTACAAATCTGGCGACCTCGCGCAAGTCGTCCGCTAAGCTATAACCAGGCTCTGCACCTGGCTGATTGGCCAGGTTGTCGTTCGATCGCCGTTCCCGCATCATCCGGGGAACGGCGTTTCCCTTTTGTTCCGGTCACACTTTTTGCCCCACTTTTAGCGAACCACGACGATGTCTACCCTTTACGAATCCACGCTCCACTCGCTGCCGCTACTCGGCCGCGGTAAAGTCCGCGACAACTATGCGGTGGGCAACGACCAGTTGCTGATCGTCACGACCGACCGTCTGTCGGCGTTCGACGTCATCATGGGCGAGCCGATTCCGAATAAGGGCCGTGTGCTCAACGAAATGGCGAACTTCTGGTTCGAGAAGCTCAAGCATGTGGTGCCGAATCACCTTACGGGCGTGGCGCCCGAATCCGTGGTGGCGGCTGACGAAGTCGAACAGGTCAAGGGCCGCGCGGTGGTGGTGAAGCGCCTCGAGCCGATCCTCGTCGAAGCGGTGGTGCGCGGCTATCTGGCCGGCAGCGGCTGGAAAGACTACCAGGCAACCGGCTCCGTGTGCGGCGTCGAACTGCCGCCGGGCCTGCAAAACGCGCAAAAGCTGCCTGAGCCGATTTTCACGCCCGCCGCCAAGGCCGAAATGGGCCATCACGACGAAAACATCACGTACAACGAGATGGAACGCCGCATCGGCACCGAACTGTCGGCCACGATCCGCGACATCTCGATCAAGCTGTACAAGGAAGCCGCTGACTACGCCGCCACGCGCGGCATCATCATCGCGGATACGAAGTTCGAATTCGGTCTGGACAACCACGGCCAGCTGTACCTGATGGACGAGGCACTGACCGCCGATTCGTCACGCTTCTGGCCGGCTGACCAGTATCAGGTCGGCACCAACCCGCCGTCGTTCGACAAGCAGTTCGTGCGCGATTGGCTCGAAACCCAACCGTGGAAGAAAGAGCCGCCCGCGCCGAAGCTGCCGGACGACGTGGTCACGAAGACGGGCGAGAAGTATCAGGAAGCGCTCGAACGCCTGACTGGGCACAAGCTCGCCTGATTACGCGCAGCTCGTTGAATCCGCGCAGCGTGTGACCACGCCGGGCCGCCCCAAATAGTCCGCCCCGAAGGAAGTCCCCTTGGGGAATCACCCCTCGGGGGCCTGACGCGAAGCGACAGGGCTGGGGGCGCTCTCAAGAAACAAGGAAGTCGTAAGATGAGTGAAGTCCAGACTGCCCATACGCATGACGCGCCCGTTGTTGGCGTGCTGATGGGCTCCAGCTCCGACTGGGAAGTAATGAAGAACGCCGTCGCGATTCTGCAGGAATTCGGCGTACCGTATGAAGCCAAGGTTGTATCCGCGCATCGGATGCCCGACGAGATGTTCGAATACGCCGAGCGCGCGCGTGAGCGCGGCATTCGCGCGATCATCGCGGGTGCGGGCGGCGCGGCGCATCTGCCGGGCATGCTGGCTGCCAAGACCACGGTGCCGGTGCTTGGCGTGCCGGTGGCAAGCAAGTATCTGAAGGGTGTCGATTCATTGCACTCCATCGTGCAGATGCCCAAGGGCGTGCCGGTCGCCACGTTTGCAATCGGCGAGGCGGGCGCGGCGAATGCGGCGCTGTTCGCGGTGTCGATTCTGAGCGGTACGAGTGCCGATTATGCGGAGAAACTGGCTGCGTTCCGCGTGCGCCAGAACGAAGCGGCCCACGCTATGGTGCTGCCGGCGCTGTAAGCGCCAAGGCTGATTGCTTTTAGACGTCCCCATGTCTACCCCCGGCCGGGTGCCGCTATTGCACGTTTTGCATGCGCATCCGGCCGTGACCGACCACTAAGATGAACCCAGACAACACACCGGTTTCACCGATTCTGCCCGGCGCATGGCTTGGCATGGTTGGTGGCGGCCAGCTCGGCCGCATGTTCTGCTTTGCCGCCCAGGCGATGGGCTATCGTGTTGCCGTGCTCGACCCGGACGAAAACAGTCCCGCGGGCGCGGTGGCCGACCGCCATATCCGCGCGCCTTACGACGACGAAGCGTCGCTCACCGAACTCGCGCGGTTGTGCGCGGCGGTGTCGACCGAGTTCGAGAATGTGCCGGCGGCGAGCCTCGACTTTCTCGCGAAAACCACGTTTGTGAGCCCGGCCGGCCGTTGCGTTGCCGTGGCGCAGGACCGGATCGCCGAGAAGCGTTTTATCGCGTCGTCGGGCGTGACGGTGGCGCCGCACGTGGTGATCGAATCATCGGACGCGCTCGCCGCACTAGACGATGCGAAGCTCGAAGCGGTCCTGCCCGGCATTCTCAAGACCGCGCGCATGGGCTACGACGGCAAAGGCCAGATTCGCGTGCGCAACGCCGAGGAAGTGCGTGAGGCGCATGCGTCGCTGGCGGGTGTTCCGTGTGTGCTGGAAAAGCGCTTGCCGTTGAAGTTCGAAGTGTCCGCGCTGATCGCGCGTGCGGCGAGCGGCGCGTCGGTGGTGTATCCGCTGGCGCAGAACACGCATCGCGACGGCGTGCTGTCGCACACGATCGTGCCCGCACCGGATGCAAGCTCGACGCTGGTCGAGCAAGCGCAGCAGGCCGCGCTGCAGATCGCGGACAAGCTCGGCTATGTCGGCGTGCTGTGCGTCGAGTTCTTCATTCTCGAAGACGGCACGCTTGTCGCCAACGAAATGGCGCCGCGTCCGCACAATTCCGGCCATTACACCGTCGACGCCTGCGCGACCAGCCAGTTCGAACAGCAGGTTCGGGCGATGACCGGCATGCCGCTTGGCGACACGCGCCAGCACTCGCCGGCAGTGATGCTGAACATTCTCGGCGATGTCTGGTTTCCGGGCGGTCCTAAGGGCGCGGCGGTCACGCCGCCATGGCACGAAGTCGCCGCGATGCCGGCGGCGCGCCTGCATCTGTACGGCAAGGAAGAGGCACGTTGCGGCCGCAAGATGGGTCACGTGAACTTCACGGCCGCGACGCTTGAAGAAGCCCGCACGGCGGCGCGCGATTGCGCGCGGCTCCTGCACATCATCACGAGCTGACGCGAACGCCATGCCGGATCAAAGCAAACCTGCCGAAGGCGGCGCCGCGAGCGTCTTGCCGGTGAGCGCCGCGCAGATCGAGCACGCCGCCGCGTTACTTGACGCGGGCGGCCTCGTTGCGTTCCCGACGGAGACGGTCTACGGACTCGGCGGCGACGCTGAAAATCCGGATGCGGTCGCGCGCATTTATGCGGCAAAGGGCAGGCCGTTGAATCATCCGGTGATCGTGCATCTGGCGCCGCAGGGCGATCCGAACTATTGGGTCGAGCATTTACCTGCGGAGGCGCAGCGTTTGATCGACGCGTTCTGGCCGGGCCCGCTTACCTTGATCCTGAAGCGCGCGGCACGAATTGATGCGGCGGTGAGCGGTGGGCAGGATTCGGTGGGTTTGCGCTGCCCGTCACATCCGGTCGCCCAGGCTTTGCTGGAGGCATTCAGTGCGTTGCGCGGCGGGCATGGCGGGGTAGCTGCGCCGTCGGCGAACCGTTTTGGTCATGTGAGTCCGACCACGGCGCAGCATGTGCGCGACGAGTTTGGCGGCGCGATTCATGTGCTGGACGGGGGTGCATCGGATGTCGGGATCGAATCGACGATTCTGGATCTGTCGCGGGGGTTTCCGGCGTTGTTGAGGCCGGGCCGCGTAACGCCGCAGGATATCGCCGATGTGCTCGGCGAGGCACCGCGTCTGGCCGATGGGTCGGATGCGACGGCTCCGCGCGCGTCCGGTACGTTGAAGGCGCACTATGCGCCGCGTACGCCGTTGGCTTTGTTGCCGTTTGGCGCGCTCGAGCCTTTGCTTGCTGCGCGTGAAGCGGGCGAGCGTGTCGCCCTGGTCGCGCGTGCGTCACGTGCCGGGCATTGGGCGGATGCGGAGGGGGTGCATTTCATCGCTGCGCCTGAGGATCCGCACGTGTATGCGCGTGAGTTGTATGGCTTGTTAAGGGCGCTGGATCGCGCGAATGTGTCGCGGATTCTTATTGAGAAGTTGCCGGATACGATTGAGTGGATTGCTGTTAATGATCGGTTAGGGCGGGCTGCGGCTGCTTTTGAGGCGCAAGAGTGATGGTTTTTTTTTGCCTGCGCGGCGCTTGGTTGTGTGTCTGCGGCTTTGGCCTTTCCTTGTTGTGTTAGTGGTTTATTAGTGTTGCCCCTGTGCGGGGCGGCACCTACTTTTCTTTGCCTGCCGCAAAGAAAAGATAGGCAAAAGAAAGCGGCTCAAACCGCCAGCTCTTAAGCGGGTCCCCCGCACAGCCACGGTAGTGGTGCATCTGGAATCTGTGTCCTCGCACACTCCGCGCAAGTGACAAAGCATTCATTCGCTCCCACTCCGCACTGCGTGCGTCGCGGACGGGTCTGCATGGGAAACCAGAGGCTTCGTTTCGCGTAGCGGGGGCCATCGGCTTCGCCTCGGCGAAGCGCTCTCGCCGCTATTGGCAAACCCCACCTCAAATGAAATGTCGACGCGTTGCATTCGCTGCGGCGGCTGCATTTATGCCCGCGACACCGACACCGACACCGACACAACGGAGCGATGGAGCAGTGACGCGCCGACAAATCGGGGAACTGGGTGAACCGCGGGAGGGAGAGTTCAGCGGGTGGTTTTATGAAGTACGGTTCGGCGCGCGCAGCGCCGCCGGAAGAATGAGTGCCTTGTCACCAGGGCGGAATGTGCGAGAGCACAGATTCCAGATGCACCACTACCGTGGCTGTGCGGGGGACCCGCTTAAGAGCTGGCGGTTTGAGCCGCTTTCTTTTGCCTATCTTTTCTTTGCGGCAGGCAAAGAAAAGTAGGTGCCGCCCCGCACAGGGGCAACGCTAATAATCCAATAACAAAGCAAGGAAAGGCCAACACCGCAGACAAACAGATCAAGAAAAAGCCAAAGAAGCCAGATCAAGAAAAGGCCACCGCCGCAGGCAAAAAAACCCCGCCCACACAGTGGCCCCGCCTCAACTCATTTCCCCAAACCCGTCGCCGCAATCTGCTGCTGCACAAATTGCGCGAACAACGCGTGCGTATGCGTACTCGGGTGCACCAGGTCCGCGAACATATACGTCTGATCGGCGCCAGCCGCCGTATAAGTCTGCGGCGAGCAGAACAACGACGAGCCGAACTGGGCGCCATACTGGGCAGGAGTCAACCCGTTCGTAGCGCTCGGATTGGCCGTAGCGTACGCGGTTGCGTTAGCCACCATCGACGTCAGATTACACGCCGTGCCAGTGTTGGACACCGTGAAACCCAGCGCCTGGTAGTTCGGCAATTGCTGATCGAGCCACGTGAACGCATCGGCCACAATGACCTTGCCCGTACCCAGCAGGCCGAGCGTGGTCATCTGCTGAACCAGCATGTAGTTATACGCCGCGGTAATCCCCGTCAGCAGCGCAGCCGCGCCCGGCGAGGCCACGTTGGCCTGGACGCCCTGCGGCGTGTTGCCGATGTCAGGCACCGTCGACACCACCACGTGGGTCGCCCCCGAACTGACCATGGTCTGGACCTGCGCGGCCAACTGGGCGGCGGCCTGAGCGATCTGCGGGTTCGGCTGCTGCTGCAGGTAGGCGACGATGAACCCGACCTGGCCCGCTTGCGTGTTGGGCACCTGGCCCTTCAACAAGGCTGTCTGCAGCGCGGTACCGAGCGCCGTCAGATTGGCAGCGGTCGAGAACTGGAAGATGTCGTTCGCGCCGCCGTTCACCAGCACGAGCTGGTTCCCGTTGAAGCTCGTATGCGCGCTCAGGTAGTTTGCCACCTGAGTCACCACCGGCACCGTCGTCGCCGCCATGTTGTTCGGCGCCCAACCTTCACCTTGCGGGTTGACGACGTCCGAGCCGCCTTGCGCGTAGCCAAGCCCGCCCGTCGCGACCAGCGGTTGGCCGAAGCCGCCCACGTAGGCGGCAGTCAACGTGCCGCCGTAGTACTCGGCGACCTTCTGGGTCCACACTTCGCCCGGGTTGGTCGTGAAGCGGCCGCCGCCGAAGCTCGACTGAATCACCGGCGCATACGTGCCGACATCCGACAGGCTGTCGCCGAACGACACGACCTGCAATTTCACGCCGCCCGCCGGCGTGCTGCCGCTGTTCGAATTGTTGTTATCGCTGCCGCCCCCGCAAGCCGCGAGTAGCGCAAACGCAGCACTGGCGATGGCGATCTGCGTGACGCGGACGAATTTGCGTTGCTTCGATGCTGTTTGTTTCATGTTGACTACATCTCCTCGTATGTGTGGCCCTGATGCCATGTGTTGCAGGCAGCGCCCACCGCGTCGGCGGCGTGACGACAGCTTACAGAATCTTCTACGGCCTGCGCGGGGTTTGCAGCGCGGCCGTATGCTTGTCTTCGATATTCGAACTGCCGCCGCCTGACGACGCGACGTGGGTACCCGCACCGGCCGTGCGGCCTGCGTGATAATCCGCGGCCCATGCAGGCGGTGCGAACAGCGCGCGCAACTTGTTGCGCCAGCCGCGCACGCTCACGAAATCGGCGGCCATCGAGGCCCATTCGTGAAACGTCGCCTTCAGCGGGTTATACGTGTGAAGCGGCTCGACGATGCCGTAGACCGGCGCCTCGTGCGGATCTTCCTCGACATAGCTGCCGAACAGGCGATCCCAGATCACCAGTACGCCCGCATAGTTGCGGTCGATGTAGCGGTCGTTGCGCGCGTGATGCACGCGGTGAATCGACGGCGTGTTGAACACGTATTCGAGCCAGCCGAGCTTGCCGATCGCCTGGGTATGCACGAAGAACTGGAAGCCGAGGTTGATCAGCACGATGGCGACGATCTGCTTCGGCGGAAAGCCAAGCACGGCGAGCGGAATCCAGAACAGCCACATACCGGCGATCGGATACATCAGGCTCTGGCGGAATGCGGTCGAGAAATTCATCCGCTCCGACGAGTGATGCACGACATGCGCGGCCCACAGCCAGCGCACCCGATGGCTGCAGCGGTGGAACACGTAATAAAGCAGATCCTGAGCGACGAACAGCACGACGAACGACACCCAGGTCGCGGGCCACGTGGTGACGCGATAGTGATCGTAGAAGAACGCGTAGACGGGGATGATAGCGAGCCACGCGAGCTTGTCGGCGGCTTGCTGCATCAACGCGAGCGCGGCGTTGCAGAGCGTGTCGCGCCAGCTATAGAGCTGCGCGCCGGGGCGCGTACGCCGCAGGTGCCACGCCTCCCAGCCAATGCATGCGAGAAAGACTGGCGCCATGGCGAGCAGCAGCAATTCGGCATCGAATTGCATGGTGTCTTCCTCCGTGGTCCCTGGCCGCTGCGTTTGCCGCAGCGGACGTTGTCGTTTTCGTTTGATCGGGCCACGTCACCGTAACGGTTGCGCGGCTCGTGCGCGACGCGTTGCGTTTCACGCGCGCCTCAAACACTGCCCGACAGCGTACACGCTTGGGCGCGTTGCGGCGCGCGGGTTCTATAGAAGGAATCCTCAATGGGCCGCGCGCTTGTGCGGGTTTTTCCTGGGCTTGCTGCCGCGCGGCTCGGCGACGGTGTCGGAGACCTTGGTGAATCCCTGGGACGGACCCTGATAGACCCATTCGAGCAAGGCGTCGTGCGCAGCGCGCGCGGCCTCCGAATGCGGGTCGTTGATCAGGCTCACCACCACGTAGCTATTGCCGTCCGCGGAGGCCACGTAGCCGGCGATCGCCCGCACGTCGCGCAGGGTGCCGGTCTTGATATGCGCATTGCCGCCCGCGCCCTGGTTGGTCAGTCGGTTGCGCATCGTACCGTCGACGCCGGCAATCGGCAGGGACTCCACGAACACCTGGGCAACCGGGCTCGCATTGGCCCGCTGCAGCAGATCGGCGAGCGAGAGCGCGGTCACGTGCTCGTCGCGCGACAGGCCCGAGCCGTTGTCGAGCGTCAGGTATTGCATGTCGACGCTGTCGCGGCGTAGAAACGCCTCGATCGCGCGCGCCGATTTGGCGGGCGTGGCGGGCGGCTTTTCTTCGGCCGCGCCGATCGTCAGGAACAGGTTGCGCGCCATCGTGTTGTTGCTGAACTTGTTGATGTCGCGAACGATGTCGGACAGCACCGGCCCCTGATGCGTAGCGACGAGGCGCGCACCGACCGGCACGGCGCCCTCGCGGGTCGCGCCGTTGAAGGTGCCGCCGGTTTGCTGCCACAGCGCGAGGAAGCCGCCCGCGAAGAACGCGGTGTGGTCGAGCACTGCGACATTGATCGTGCGCGGACCGCATCGTACCGAGTATTCGCCATCGAACGACGCCACTACGGTGCCGTTGGGCTGGGGCGTCACGGTGGGCGAGACAGAGGCGGTGTCGCCGCGGCACGGGCCGTTGACGGCGTGCATCTGATTGTCGATCTGCAACTGCGAGAGCGCGGGCAGCACGTCGATTGCGACGCTGCCGTCCGGGGAGGGCGTCAACGTGAACGACAGCGATTTGAAGGCGTACAGCAGCGGGTCGGGGCCGACGTTGTATGGCGCGGTGGCGTCGTCGTCGAACGGCGGCAGATCGCGCGTGGAGGTGTCGAAGTAACGTTTGTCGAGCACCAGCGCGCCGTCGACGCCGGTGATGCCCGCCTTGTGGATCTTCTGCACGAGATCGATCAGTTCTTCGGGCACGAGTTTCGGATCGCCCGTGCCCTGAATGTACAGATTGCCGTGCAGCACGCCGTTGGCGTCGAGCGTGCCGTCTGCATAGGCGCTCGTGCGCCAGCGATAGTCGGGACCGAGGATCGACAGGCCGGAGTAGGTGGTGACCAGCTTCATCGTCGAGGCGGGCATCATCGGCTTGCCGGCATTCAGCGCGACGATCGGCGTGCGGTCACCGACTTTTTCGACCACCACGCTGATCGACGATAACGGCACGTGCGCGCGCTGCAGTCCGACCATGACTGCTTGCGGCAGCACTGTGGTGACGTTGACGCTCGGATGGGCGGCCTTGATGCGCGCCTGCGCGGCAAGCGGCAGCGCCGCGCCGCTGCCGAGCGCGGCGCAGGCGAGCAGCCACGCCGCTGTGCGCGGCGCGAAGCGGCGTGACGGGGAGGCGGCAGAAGCAACGGCAGAAGCAGAAGAGCGAGAACGCAGCGCCATACGGCGTGCGGCGGAAGGTAAAAGGGCGGGCAAAAAAGCAGAGAAAAAAGCGTGCGTCATGGACAGGCGAAGAAGCAGGATTTCGGGGCGCGGCGGCGCGCGGCAAGCCAGAGTGTGTCGAAGCGTCGCGTAACGTGCGGAAAACCGCGGCGCCACGCAAAGCGCTCATTGTAGAGACATGCCGCGAAGCTGCGGTGAAAAAGCGTTGCGTGGCGCGCACGCCGGGGCCGGGCGCTAGAATGCGGCATCATCAAATGTTTCGGGACCGACCTAACCATGCGCATATTGCTAGTCGAAGACGACCGGATGATCGCCGAAGGCGTGCGCAAGGCGCTACGCGGTGAAGGCTTCGCAGTCGACTGGGTGGAAGACGGCGACGCGGCGCTCAGCGCGGCGACCGGCCAACCTTACGATCTGGTGCTGCTCGATCTCGGCCTGCCAAAACGCGACGGGCTCGACGTGCTGCGCACCTTGCGCGCGAAGGGCCACGCCACGCCGGTGCTGATCCTCACCGCGCGCGACGCGGTCGCCGATCGCGTCAAAGGCCTCGACGCCGGCGCCGACGATTACCTTGTCAAACCTTTCGATCTCGACGAGCTCGGCGCCCGCATGCGCGCGCTGATCCGCCGTCAATCGGGCCGCAGCGATTCGACGATTCGCCACGGCAACCTCACGCTCGATCCCGCCTCGCATCAGGTCACGCTCGACGGCGCGCCAGTGGCCCTGTCGGCACGCGAATTCGCGCTGCTCGAAGCGTTGATCGCGCGGCCCGGTGCGGTGCTCTCCAAGAGCCAGCTCGAAGAAAAAATGTACGGATGGGGCGAGGAGATCGGCAGCAATACCGTCGAGGTCTACATTCATGCGCTGCGCAAAAAGCTCGGCGCGGAGCTGATCCGCAACGTGCGCGGTCTTGGCTACATGATCGCCAAGGACGCCTGAGCCGATGCGTTCGATCCGCCGTCAATTGTTGTTCTGGCTGCTGGCGCTGGTGTTGCTCGGCGTGGGCATTGCGGGTTGGCTGATCTACCGGCAAGCGCTTGCCGAAGCCAACGAACTGTTCGATTACCAGTTGGAGCAGATTGCCGCGGCGCTGCCGTCGGAACCGTTCTCGCAGGTGCTCGGTTCGCGCGATACCGGCGACGAAGGCATCGTGCTGCAGATCTGGAATCGCAACGGCGTGTTGATGTACTACTCGCGCCCGCGCGCGCCGCTCGCGCCGCGCGCCGAGCTCGGCTTCTCGACTGAGCGTACGGAACGCGGCGACTGGCGGGTGTACGGCGCGATCGTCGGCGATAACGTCGTGCAGCTGGCGCAGCCCGTTTCAGTGCGCAACCGGCTCGCGGCGAACGTCGCGTTGCGAACCCTGTGGCCGTTGATCGTGCTGTTGCCGCTGTTGGGGCTGGCGGTGTGGGTGACCGTCGGACGCGGACTGCGGCCTCTGCGGCGGGTGACCAGCGCGCTCGACGCGCGTCACCCCGAGGCGCTCGACCCGCTGCCCGATCAGCGTCTGCCGCTCGAAGTGCAGCCGCTCGTGCGCGCGTTGAACGGCCTGCTCGAACGCCTCGCCACCGCGCTCGATATCCAGAAGGCATTTGTCGCCGACGCCGCGCACGAATTGCGCACGCCGCTCGCCGCCGTGCAGATTCAGACGCAACTGGTGGCTCGCGCGAAAGACGACGCCGCGCGCAGCGAGGCGCTGGCCGATCTGCAGGCGGGCGTCACGCGCGCCACGCGTCTTGCCGAGCAACTGCTGGCGCTCGCCCGGTCGGAACCGGACGGCCTCGCCGCCACCAATGCAATCGATTTGCGCGCGCTGCTGCAGGACTGCGTGGTGGCCTACGCGCCGCTTGCGCAGAATCGCGGCGTCGATCTCGGTATCGAGGCAAGCGAACCCGCGACGGTGACGGGCGACGCCGACGCGTTGCGCGTCATGTTCAACAATCTCGTTGATAACGCAACCAAATACACGCCGCGAGGCGGCCGCGTCGACGTCAGTCTGTCTGTCGAAGAAGGGCGTCCGGTGGTGCGGATTGCCGACAGCGGGCCAGGCATCGAGCCTGCCGAGCGCGAGCGCGTGTTCGATCGCTTCTACCGCGCCGGCGCCGGCGCGAACCGCGCGCGCACCGATGTGGCGGGCAGCGGTCTGGGCCTCGCGATCGTGCGCCGCATCGCGACGCAGCACCACGCGGCGGTAACGCTCGACGAGTCCGGTGCGGGTGGTCTGCAGGTCGAGGTGCGCTTCTGAAGGAGAGGCTTTCTGTTCGTAAAGTGATTCGAACGGGTCTTAAGCGAGGCTTAAAAACGGGCTCGACGCGATCTGGCGCTGCTTAAGACTCTTTTAAGCGATGCCACGTACGCTTCATCTCATTCCAGAGCCTCTTTCTCCAGTCAGGAGTACACGATGAACGCGAAAACCTTGTCCCGCAGCGCTGTTGCAGTGGCTGTCGCCGTGGCGCTCTCCGCCGGCTATGTGGCGGGGCATCGCGACGTGCCCGCGCCGCAGGTGATCTCGCCGGCGCAGGCCGCGATGATGCCTGCTGAAGCGGCCGCGAAAACCGGCATCCCCGATTTCTCGGGCCTCGTTGAAACCTACGGCCCGGCCGTCGTCAACATCAGCGCGAAGCATGTGGTCAAGCAGGCGGCATTGCGCGGCAACGGCGGCATGGCCGGCAGTAGCGGCAACCAGTTGCCGATCGATCCGAGCGATCCCTTCTATCAGTTCTACAAGCACTTCTTCGGCGGCATGCCGGGCATGCAAGGCGGCGACGGCGGCGATGCACCCGATCAGCCGAGCGCGAGCCTCGGCTCGGGATTCATCGTCAGCAGCGACGGCTACATCCTGACCAATGCGCACGTGGTGGATGGCGCGAACGTCGTCACGGTCAAGCTCACCGACAAGCGTGAATTCAAGGCGAAAGTGGTCGGCGCCGACAAGCAGTCGGACGTCGCCGTGCTGAAGATCGACGCGAGCAATCTGCCGACCGTGAAGATCGGCGATCCGCGTCAGAGCAAGGTCGGCCAATGGGTGGTCGCGATCGGCTCGCCCTACGGTTTCGACAACACGGTGACCTCGGGCATCATCAGCGCGAAGTCGCGCTCGCTGCCGAACGAAAACTACACGCCGTTCATCCAGACCGACGTGCCGGTGAACCCGGGTAATTCGGGTGGCCCGCTGTTCAATCTGCAAGGGGAAGTGATCGGCATCAACTCGATGATCTATTCGCAGACGGGCGGCTTCCAGGGCCTTTCGTTCGCGATCCCGATCAACGAGGCGATCAAGGTCAAGGACGACCTCGTCAAGACCGGCCACGTGAGCCGCGGACGCCTCGGCGTCGCGGTGCAGGGCATGAACCAGACGCTGGCCGATTCGTTCGGCATGCAGAAGCCGCAAGGCGCGCTCGTCAGCTCGGTCGATCCGGGCGGTCCGGCCGCCAAGGGCGGTTTGCAGCCGGGTGACGTGATTCTGTCGGTGAACGGTGAGCCGGTCAGCGACTCGTCGGATCTGCCGTCGCAGGTCGCGAGTCTGGCGCCGGGCAGCAAGGCGACCGTGCAGGTGTGGCGCGACAAGGCCACCAAGGACCTGACGGTGACGATCGGTTCGCTCTCGGATGCGAAGGTGGCCTCGGACAAGGCCGATCAGCCGACCCAGTTGCAAGGCCGCCTCGGCGTGGCGGTGCGGCCGCTGACGCCGGAAGAGAAGAGCAGCGCGTCGGTATCGCACGGTTTGCTGGTGCAGCAATCGGGCGGCGCGGCTGAAAATGCAGGTATCCAGCCGGGCGACGTGATTCTCGCGGTCAACGGCCGGCCGGTTGCGAGCGTCGATCAGTTGAAGCAGATGATCGCCAGCGCGGGCAACAGCATCGCGTTGCTGATCCAGCGCGATAACGCGCAGATCTTCGTGCCGGTCGATCTCGGCTAAGCGGGGATTGAGGTAACGTGTGCCGGTCCTTTTGCACTTACTGCCGACGGACCGGCATTTTTTTACCCAATCCGTCATGCCGCAGCCGTGAAGAAGGGTGCTCTGCGCCGCATGGCGTGGCGCAGCAGCAGTTTTCCGACGACGCAAACCGATGCCTGGCATGCAGGTTGCGTCTACCTTGATCCGGACCCACGGGGGACCCCGGACGACAAGGCCTTAAAAAAGGAGCGAACCGATGAAAACCCAACGCAATCAGCGAAGGATCGTAGCCGCCGCGGTGTGCGCGGCGCTCACGCTCGGTCTGGCGGGCGGCGCTTATGCACAGGCGAGTGACGTAGCGGGCGGCACGACCACGGACAACGGCAGCGCGGGCAACGCCAATGGCGGCGGCATGCCGCAAATCCAGCATAAGGGCGGTATCTCGTTCGTGTCGGGCGGCGTCGGGCTCGACGAATCCACCGCGTTGCGGCACGCAGAAAGCCAGTGGCCGCTGTCGCTGCGCTTCACGGGCCCCGGCTCCGATTTTCTCGCCGACGTTCGCGTGCGAATCGTCGACGCCCACGACGGCGATGTGCTGAGCGCCACCTCGCGCGGACCGTACATGCTGGTCAAGCTGCGTCCCGGCCGCTACACCGTGCATGCGCAGTACGAAAGCCACGAGCAGACCCAGGCGGTGACGGTTCCGGCCAAGGGCACGGCCAAGGCGGCGTTCTACTGGAAGACGCAATAAGACGCGCCTCGCCTTCCTGAGCCGCGCCGGGCGAGACGCCCAGCGGCATGCATGAAGGCCGCGCATTCGGCAGAAGTTTGGCCGATAATGAAGCCACGGGCATACCCCGTGGCTTTTCTTTTCGTGCGGCCGCACAGCGAGCCTGATACCACCCCGGAGCCGGGACATGAGCGATGCCTTGACACCCCACGGAAGTCCCGGTGCAAACACGGGCGCGCACGCCATTGCGATCAGCGCCAATGGCCACCGGGTGCGGGTGATTCATGGCGGCGTGACGATGGCCGACACCCAGGCGGGCCTGACGCTCAAGGAAACCGGTCTGCCGGACGTGTTCTATTTTCCGCGCGGCGACGTGAATATGGCGCGCCTCGAGCGCTCGACGCATACTTCGCACTGCCCGTTCAAGGGCGAGGCGTCCTACTTCCATCTGCGCACCGAAGACGGGTTGATCGAAAACGCCGTGTGGAGCTATGAAACGCCGCTCGAAAAAGCGGCGCAGATAAAAGGGTATCTCGCGTTTTACGCATCGCGCGTCGACCGCATCGATCAGACGTCCTGACCGGCTGTCGCGCGTTCATCGGGGAGGCTGCCATGGAACTGAACGACGCGTTACGGATTCCGCTTGCGCCGTCCGACGTTTGGGACGCGTTGCAGGACCTCGCCTTGTTGCGTGCCAGCCTCGACAATTGCGAGTCGTTCACGCGGCTTGGTCACGGCGAATTCGCACTTACCATGACCGTGCCGCTCGGGCCGTTGCGCGCACGCTACGAAGCGCGGGCCCACGTGGCCGGTCAGGATTTCGGGCCGGCGGAGGCACAGCGCCGCACCATCAATTTCAAGGCACGTGCCGAGGGCATCGGCGCGTTGCGCGGACAGATCGAAGTGAAATTGCGCGCCGACGACACCTCGCATGGCATCGGCAGGGAGCGGGGCACACGGATCGATTACACGATCTGGGCAACCTCGTCCGGGCCGCTCGCCGAACTGCCCACGCGCCAGCTTGAACACGCGCTGCATCAACTGGCCGACGATTTCTTCGACGAGTTCGGCGCGGTGGTTCGCGCCAAGCACGGGCAAGGGCCCAACCGCGCGCGGGGTTCCGCGGCGCGGCGGCAGCATGTGTTTCTGCGGCCCATCGCACTCAGCGGCATCGCGCGGCGGGCCCGCATGGATCATGGCCACACGCTGACCGGACGGGCGGCGAGCGCGTCACATGGGGGATCCCACGGGGTCACGCATGGGGTTTCGCATCATGATTCCAGTCCGCACGCGCTGCCGAACTGGGCATGGGCGGCGATGATTTTTCTGGTCGCGCTGCTGCTGTATGTGGCGCGCTGGTTCAGCGAACGCTGACGGCGCGCGCAGGCTGGGCAGCGCCGGGGCGAAGTCGCCCCCGTTCGCGGCTTTGGCTGCGCGGCCCTCATAGGCGCTCATAGACCCTCACACACCGCGAAACTCCCTCCGCCATGCGGAAGGCGAAGTGCGGAACGCCTCCGCGAAATGTTGCCGCAGCGAGGCGGTCGAGCCGAAACCGGCTATTCCCGCGATCGTTTCCACGGACTCATCTGTGCTTTCCAGCAGTTGCTGCGCGCGGGCGAGCCGTTGCGCCAGCAGCCATGCGCCGACGGTCGTGCCGGTGGCGAGCCGGAAGCGTCGCGTGAAGGTGCGGCGGCTCATCAAGGCGCGCTCGGCGAGCGTGTCGAGCGTATGCGGGGCATCGAGATTTCCGCCTACCCAGTCGAGCAGACCGGACAAGCGGTCGCCGCGCACATTCGGCGGCACAGGCTGGTCGATGAATTGCGCCTGGCCGCCCTGGCGGTGCGGCGACACGACCAGCCGGCGCGCGACATAGTTCGCCGCCTGCGCGCCGCACATCTTGCGCAGCACGTGCAGACAGCAGTCGAGGCCGGCGGCAGTGCCGGCCGAGGTCAGTACGTTGCCGTCGTCCACGTACAGCACGTCGGGATCGAGCCGCACGCGCGGATAGCGGCGCGCGAAGTCGTCCGCGCACGCCCAATGGGTGGAAGCCGGCCGGCCGTCGAGAATGCCGGCGGCGGCCAGCACGAATGCGCCCAGACACAACCCGACCAGTTGCGCGCCACGTGCGTGGGCGGCGCGCAGCGCATCGAGCAGCGCGTCGGACGGCGTCTCGTCCGGGTCGCGCCAGCTCGGCACGATGATCGTATCCGCGTCGGCGAGTGCTTCGAGTCCATGCGTGACGGCGATCGAGAAACCGGCGGTGGTGCTCAGCGGGCCGGTTTCGGCGGCGCAGACACGAAAGTCGAACTCGGGCAGGCCTGGGCCCGCACGATCCTCTCCGAACACCACACACGGCACCGAAAGATGGAACGGGCTGATGCGATCGAACGCGATCACCGCGACGACGTGGCGGGGCGTGTCGCCGCGCGCCACGATGGGTGAGGAGGTAGTCATGGGTTGCCGCGCCCTGAGAAATTCAACGATGGCCCGATTCTAGCGAATATTGTCATTCGGGTCGCTGTCGGGAAAATGGCGCCGGGCGAACAATGCAGTCATCGCCGCTGCCTGCCTAACACCCATCCCGGGCCGCGCGGCGCGAATCCTAACTGTTCAACCAATAAGGAGTCTTGCCATGACCGCATCCCGCCGCGCGCTGATCGTCATCGATGTGCAGAACGAATACGTCACCGGCGATCTGCCGATCGAGTATCCGGAGGTGCAAACCTCGCTCGCCAACATTGGCCGGGCGATCGACGCGGCGCATGCCGCCGGCGTGCCGGTGGTGGTGGTGCAACATTTCTCGTCGGCCGGCTCGCCGGTGTTCGCGCGCGGCAGCGAAGGCGCCGAGCTGCATCCGGTGGTGGGTACGCGGGCGCGCGATCACTATATTGAGAAGTCGATGGCGAGCGCCTTTACCGGCACGGATCTGGCCGACTGGCTGGCTGCGCGGCAGATCGATACCCTGACGATCGTCGGCTACATGACACACAACTGCGACGCATCGACGATCAATCACGCCACGCACGCGGGCTTCGCGGTCGAGTTTCTGCACGACGCAACCGGCTCGTTGCCGTATGAGAACAGCGCGGGCTTTGCGAGCGCGCAGGAGATCCACCAGGTTTTCAGCGTGGTCCTGCAGTCGAACTTCGCGGCGGTGGCGAGCACGCAGCAGTGGATCGAGGCGGTGCAGGGCGGGGCGAAGCTCGAGCGCGGCAACATCTACACCTCCAACCAGAAAGCGCGCGCCCGCCGGATTGCCGCCTAGATCGCCATCTGGCTAGTCTGACCAGGTCACCGGGTGGCCGGCGCCGCCCGATTCCCTTGGCGCAAGGCCGGACTCAGCAGCAGCGCATCGAACATGCCGGCGACCATCTGCTCGGCATGTTTGCCGAAATCGGTCGCGTCCGGTAGGAACAGCATGTCGCGCAGCGAGCCGCTGACAAACGCATGCACCATCGCCGCCGCGATCCCGGTGTCGAGATCGGCCGGCAGTTGCCCTTTGGAGATCGCATTGCGCAGACCGCCTTCGATCTTCTGCAGCCCTTCCCGCATGTTCGTCTGATAGCGGATCATCACCGGTCCCATCTCTTCGACCAGTTCGCACTTCAGAAAGAGGATGTCGAATACCCGGCGGCGGCGCGGGTCGTTAGCCGTGTCGCGCAGGCAGACCGTACAGATTTCCGTAAGACGGCCAAGCGGATCGGGCTCATTGGGGTCTTGCGAAGCAGCCTTGAGCTCGTCCAGCGGCAGCAGCACGCGGTCGAACATCTCGGTAAAGAGATCGCTTTTATGCGCGAAATGCCAGTAGATCGCGCCACGCGTGACGCCGGCGGCCTGTGCGATGTCGGCGAGCGAGGTGCGCGACACGCCTTTCTCGAAGAAAACCCGTTCGGCCGCGTCGAGAATGCTATTACGTGTCTCCTGCGCCTCTTCTTTCGTTCTTCTGACCATATAGGTGTGACCTGCCCTGATTGTGGGGTTTTCCCGGGCGCTTTTAAGCACGCTCGATGACAATCTGTCTGGGGTTAAGCGATTTGCGAATCGATCTTTGCAAGCCTCCCGCCTGCAAAGATGAAAACGCACTTTTACATCCATTCGTGGATGTATATATAATAGCACCCCACGATCGGATAGCCCAAGCTGTGACGACCGGTTAATATCCGTCACTGTTGCCTTTCAAAACGCTCTTGCGTCGTGCCCGGATGGGCGGCGCCGTGCGGCATTTCCCCGGTATGGCGCATTTCGCTCAGGATGCCCTTGCAGGTGTGTTTGCATCCTCGGGCTTCCGGTCAGGCGTCGCAAGACGCATGTGTGCGCTGTCGTCCCCGGGGTAGGGATGCGCGCACTTTTTCATTCTCAGTCATTGACAGAGGTCGCTCCATGCGCGTCGAACGGGTTCCATTCCGCTTAATCAGTGCCGCGACGGCTGCCGTATTGCTGGCAGCGTGCGGACCAAAACAATCTGCCCCGCCGCAACAAACGCCCGAAGTGGGTGTGGTCACCATCCAGCCGACGGCTGTGCCCGTCGTCACCGAATTGCCCGGCCGCACCAGTGCCTTCCTCGTCGCGCAAGTGCGCGCACGGGTCGACGGCATCGTGCTGCGCCGTGAATTCACGGAAGGCGGCGAGGTCAAGGCGGGTCAGCGGCTGTACAAGATCGACCCGGCGCCTTACATCGCGGCGTTGAACAACGCGAAGGCAACGCTGGCGAAGGCCCAGGCCAACCTCGTGTCGACCACCGCGCAAGCCAATCGCTACAAGGTGCTGGTTGCCGCCAACGCGGTCAGCAAGCAGGACTACGACAACGCGGTGGCCGCTGAAGGCCAGGCCGCGGCTGACGTGGCGGCCGGCAAGGCCGCGGTCGACACGGCGCAGATCAACCTCGGCTACACCGACGTAGTCTCGCCGGTGACCGGCCAGGTCGGCGTGTCGCAAGTCACGCCGGGCGCCTATGTGCAGGCGAGCGCCGCCACGCTGATGGCAACCGTCCAGCAACTCGACCCGGTCTACGTGGACCTGACGCAATCGAGCCTCGACGGTCTGAAGCTGCGCCGTGAAGTGCAGGAAGGCCGCTTGAAGACGAGCGGCCCGGGCGCTGCCAAGGTCTCGCTGATTCTCGAAGACGGCCGCACCTATTCGGAGCAGGGCAAGCTGCAGTTCACCGACGTGACGGTCGACCAGAGCACCGGCTCGGTGACGGTCCGCGCGATCTTCAAGAACACCGACAAGGTGCTGCTGCCGGGCATGTTTGTGCGCGCGAAGATCGAAGAAGGCGTCAACGAGAACGCGCTCGTCGTGCCGCAAGTCGGCATCACGCATGACCAGAAGGGCACGCCTACGGCGCTCGTGGTCAATAGCGCGAACAAGGTCGAATTGCGCCAGCTCGTTACGTCGGGCACGTACGGTTCGAACTGGGTGGTGGAAAGCGGCCTGAAGGCCGGCGACCGCGTGATTGTTCAGGGCACCGACAAGGCGCATCCGGGACAGGACGTGAAGGCCGTTGCCGCGCAACTTCCCGCCACACCCGCTTCCGACGCATCCGCTCAGGGTGCGCCGGCCGCCAGCGGTGCTACGCAGACGGCTCAACCCGCTTCTGCTGCATCGGGCGCGTAATAACAGGGAGCCCGCCACATGGCAAAGTTCTTTATTGATCGCCCAATTTTTGCGTGGGTGATCGCCATTATTCTGATGCTCGCGGGTATCGCGTCGGTGTTCACGCTGCCGATCGCGCAATATCCGACCATCGCGCCGCCGGCCGTGCAGATCAGCGCAACGTACCCGGGCGCCTCGGCGAAGACGGTGGAAAACACCGTCACGCAGGTGATCGAGCAGCAGATGAGTGGTCTCGACCACTTGCTGTATCTGTCGTCCACCTCGGACGACTCGGGTACGGCAACCATCACGCTGACGTTCGCAGCCGGCACCAATCCTGACATCGCGCAGGTGCAGGTGCAGAACAAGCTGCAGCTCGCCACGCCGCTGTTGCCGCAAGCCGTGCAGCAACTCGGGACGAAGGTCACCAAATCGAGCAGCAGCTTCCTGCTCGTGATGGCCTTCAATTCCGAAGATGGCAGCATGAGCAAGTACGACCTGGCGAACTATGTCGCGTCGAACGTCGAAGACCCCATCAGCCGGATCGACGGCGTGGGTACGGTGACGCTGTTCGGCTCGCAGTACGCAATGCGGATCTGGCTGGACGCCAACAAGCTGACCAACTTCGGCCTCACGCCGGTGGATGTGCAGACCGCCTTGCAGGCGCAGAACGTGCAGGTCGCGGGCGGCTCGCTCGGCGGCACGCCGTCGGTGCCGGGCCAGGTGCTGCAGGCCACCATCACGGAAGCCACGCTGCTGAATACGCCTGAACAGTTCGGCAACGTGCTGCTGAAGGTGAACCCGGATGGTTCGCGGGTCCGTATCAAGGACGTGGGGCGCGTCGAGCTCGGTGGCGAAAACTATAACTTCGACACCAAGTACAACGGTCAGCCTACGGCCGGTTTCGGTATTCAGCTCGCCACGGGTGCTAACGCATTGGCTACCGCCAAGGCAGTACGCGCGAAGATCGACGAGCTGTCGAAGTACTTCCCGCACGGTCTCGTCGTGAAGTATCCGTACGACACCACGCCGTTCGTGCGCCTGTCGATCGAAGAAGTGGTCAAGACGCTGCTCGAAGGTATCGTGCTGGTGTTCCTGGTCATGTACCTGTTCCTGCAGAACCTGCGCGCCACGCTGATCCCGACGATCGCCGTGCCGGTGGTGCTGCTGGGCACGTTCGCGATCATGGGTCTGGTGGGCTTCTCGATCAACACGCTGTCCATGTTCGGGCTCGTGCTGGCGATCGGCTTGCTGGTAGACGATGCGATCGTGGTGGTGGAAAACGTCGAGCGGGTGATGGCCGAGGAGGGCTTGTCGCCTCGGGAAGCCACCCGCAAGGCAATGGACCAGATTACCGGCGCGCTGATCGGCGTGGCGCTCGTGCTGTCGGCGGTGTTCGTGCCGGTGGCGTTCTCGGGCGGTTCGGTCGGGGCGATTTACCGGCAGTTCTCGCTGACGATCGTGGCGGCGATGGTGCTGTCCGTGCTGGTCGCGTTGATTCTGACGCCGGCGCTGTGCGCGACGATTCTCAAGCCGATTCCGAAGGGTCATCACGAAGTCAAGAAGGGTTTCTTCGGCTGGTTCAACCGGACCTTCGAAACGAGCCGCGACAAGTACCACTCGGGCGTTCACCACGTGATCAAGCGCTCGGGCCGTTGGCTGATCATCTACATGGTGGTGATCTTCGCGGTCGGTTTGCTGTTCGTGAAGTTGCCGAAATCGTTCCTGCCCGATGAAGATCAGGGCACGATGTTCGTTCTGGTGCAAACGCCGTCTGGCTCGACGCAGGAAACCACGGCGCGCGCGCTGAAGGATGTCTCCGACTACCTGCTCAACACTGAAAAGAGTATCGTCGAATCGACCTTCACCGTGAACGGCTTCAGCTTCGCCGGTCGCGGTCAGAACGCGGGTCTCGTGTTCGTGCGGATGAAGGACTACGCGGAACGTCAGCACTCGGATCAGAAGGTGCAGGCGCTGGTTGGCCGCCTCTTCATGCATTTCTCGAGCTACAAGACCGCGCTGGTGTATCCGGTGAATCCGCCGTCGATTCCTGAGCTCGGCACGGCCGCGGGCTTCGACTTCGAGTTGCAGGATCGTGCGGGTGTCGGTCACGAGAAGCTCATGCAAGCGCGCAACATGCTGCTTGGCATGGCCTCGAAAGATCCGACGCTGGCGCAGGTGCGTCCGAACGGCCTGAACGATACGCCGCAGTTCAAGGTGGATATCGACCACGAGAAGGCTTCCGCGCTCGGCGTGTCGCTGTCGGCGATCGACCAGACGTTCTCGATCGCATGGGCGTCGCAGTACGTGAACAACTTCCTCGACATCGACGGCCGGATCAAGAAGGTGTATCTGCAAGGCGACGCACCGTTCCGGATGAACCCGGAAGACCTGAACGCCTGGTACGTGCGCAATTCGGCGGGCACCATGGTGCCGTTCTCGTCGTTCGCGAGCGGTTCGTGGACCTACGGGTCGCCGAAGCTCGAGCGCTACAACGGCATCTCCGCGGTGGAAATCCAGGGCGCGGCTGCACCGGGCAAGTCGACCGGCCAGGCCATGACGGCCATGGAAGCACTCGTGGCGAAGCTGCCGGCGGGTATCGGCTACGAATGGACGGGCTTGTCGCTGCAGGAACGCCAGTCCGGTTCGCAGGCGCCGATTCTGTACGGCATCTCGATCCTGGTGGTGTTCCTCTGTCTCGCGGCGCTGTATGAAAGCTGGTCGATCCCGTTCTCGGTGATCATGGTGGTGCCGCTCGGCGTGATCGGCGCACTGCTAGCCGCTACGCTGCGTGGGCTCGAGAACGACGTGTTCTTCCAGGTGGGTCTGTTGACCACGGTGGGGCTGTCGGCGAAGAACGCGATTCTGATCGTGGAATTCGCCCGAGAGTTGCAGCAGGGGCAGGGGATGGGGCCGGTCGAGGCCGCGCTCGAAGCAGCGCGTCTGCGGTTGCGCCCGATTCTGATGACCTCGCTCGCGTTCATTCTCGGCGTGATGCCGCTCGCGATCAGTAACGGCGCGGGTTCGGCCAGCCAGCACGCAATCGGTACCGGCGTGATCGGCGGGATGTTGACGGCGACCTTCCTCGCGATTTTCATGATCCCGATGTTCTTCGTCGTGATCCGCGCGAAGTTCGGTGGTGAGACGGAAGACCCGGATGCAGCGTTCGAACATTCCAACCAGCTCCATCCGCACGATCCGCAAGGTGGTGCGTCGGGCGGTAACGGCTCGGGCAAGGACGGACATTGAGATGCAAAAACACTCTTTGATTGCAGTGGCGGTTGCGCTGTTCGCCGCGGGTTGCACGATGGCGCCGAAGTACCATCGCCCCGCCGAACCCGTGACGGCAACTTTCCCGACCGGTGGCGTGTACGACACGCAGCCGGGCGCGACCCAACCGGGCGCGTCGCAAGCGGGTAACTCGACTGCCGCGCGCACCGCGAATGGTCAGGCGGCGGCCGATATCGGCTGGCGTGATTTCTTCGCCGACGCGCGTTTGCAGCGGCTGATCGACATCGCGCTGAAGAACAACCGCGATCTGCGCGTGTCGGTGCTGAATATCCAGGCATCGCAGGCGCAGTACCAGATCGCTCGCGCGGCGCTGTTCCCGACGTTGAACGCGGCGGCGTCGCAAAGCAAGCAGCGCACGCCGAAGGACTTGTCGTCCACCCCGTCGACGATCACGAACACGTATTCGGTCGGCTTGAATGCTTCGTGGGAAATCGACTTCTTCGGGCGGATTCAAAGCCTGAAGGATCAGGCGTTGGCGCAGTACCTGGCCACCGCTCAGGCGCGTAAGGCAGCGGAAATCGCGTTGGTCTCGCAAGTGGCCAATCAGTACATGACGGTGCTCGAACTGGACGATCTGCTGAAGGTCACGCAGAACACGCTGAAGACCGCCCAGGAGTCGTACCGGATCACCAAGCTGCAGTTCGACAACGGCACGGGTTCGGAACTGGATCTGCGTCAGTCGGAAACGGTGGTCGAGCAGGCGAACGCCAACCTGCAGTCGCAGGCGCGTTTGCGGGCACAGGCGGACAACGCGCTCGTGCTGCTGGTCGGCGAGCCGTTGCCGGATGATTTGCCGCCGGGCATGACGCTGGATAACCAGAATCTCCTGACGGATATTCCGGCGGGCTTGCCCTCCGATCTGCTGACGCGTCGTCCGGACATCATGGAGGCCGAGGAGAATCTGCTCGCGGCCAACGCGAACATCGGCGCGGCGCGCGCAGCCTTCTTCCCGAAGGTTTCGCTGACCGGCAGTTTCGGCACGCTGAGCCCGTCGCTCGGTGGTCTGTTCAAGCCGGGTTCGGCGGCATGGAGTTTCGCGCCGTCGATCACGCTGCCGATTTTCGAAGGCGGCCAGAACAAGGCCAATCTCGATCTCGCCACCGTGCAGAAGAACATCCAGATCGCGACGTATGAAAAGGCGATCCAGACGGCCTTCCGCGAAGTGGCGGACGCACTGGCGGCACGCGGCACGTACGATCAGCAGATCCAGGCGCTGGAGCGCAATACCTTTGCTGAACAGCGCCGGCTGGATCTGTCGGACCTGCGTTATAAGAACGGTGTGGACAGCTACCTGTCGGTGCTGACCGCGCAGACCGATCTGTATTCGGCGCAGCAGTTGCTGGTGACCGCGCGCATGCAGCGCCTGCAGAACCTGGTCACGCTGTATCAGGCACTCGGCGGCGGCTGGATCGAACGGGCCGGCGATCAGCCGCGTCCGGCCGACGCACCGGTCGATTACGGTGCGGCGAGCGCGCCGGTGGCGGCTTCGGCGGCGACCGCGGGTTGAGGTCTATCGTTTTGCAGTAGCGGGTGCGCTGGGCGGTTTTCGGTTGTATCGGGAAAGCCGTCTTGCGCAGCCGGCAATAAAAAAGCCACGGCATGCCGTGGCTTTTTTATTGATGCCTGGTTCGAATCGAATTCGACCCGGCGCTTAGCGCGATCTTTGCCGCGCGGCGCCGGTTCCAGTCAGATGCTTAGTGCGCATCCGCAGCACGCAACAGCTCGTCGCCTGCCGGCGGCTCATTACCACCGCGTCCGTCGAAATCATGGCCGGCCCGGCGAATTTCGCACTGTGCCTTCTTCTCGCTCTTCACACCGTTGAAGATCAGGTTCAGCACCACCGCCGATACCGATGCCAGCAAGATCCCGCTATGCAGCAGCGGCGAGAGCGCCGGCGGCAGCTTCGAGAAGAATTGCGGCGACACCACCGGCACCAGACCCATGCCGATACTGACCGCGACGATGAACAGGTTGTGATGGTTCTTCACGAAGTCGACCTTGGCCAGCACCTTGATGCCGTTTGCCGCCACCATGCCGAACATCACGATGCCCGCGCCGCCCAGCACGAAGGCCGGCACTGAAGCCACCACTTGTGCCATCTTCGGGAACAGACCCAGCAGCACCAGGATCACGCCGCCCATCGCGCAGACGAAGCGGCTCTTCACGCCAGTCACGCCGATCAGGCCGACGTTCTGCGAGAACGAGGTATGCGGAAACGAATTGAAGATGCCGCCGATCAGCGTGCCCAGACCGTCGACACGCAGACCGCGCACCAGCGTCTTCTGATCCACCGGACGATCCACCATGTCGCCGACCGCGAGGAACATGCCGGTCGATTCGATGAAGGTGACGAACATCACGGTGACCATCGTCGCGATTGCGAGCGGATCGAAATGCGGCAGGCCGAAGTGGAACGGCATGACGAAACCGACCCACGGAGCGTGCGTGACGCCGTCCATGTTGACGCGGCCGAGCGCCAGCGCGATCACGAAGCCCGCGATGATGCCGAGCAGCACCGAGATATTCGCCATGAAGCCCTTGGCGAACTTGTTGATCAGCAGAATCAGCATCAGTACGAGCAGCGACAGGCCGAGGTAGACCGGGTTGCCGTAATCAGGATTGCCTACGCCGCCGGCCGCCCAGTTGATGCCCACTTCCATCAGCGAGAGGCCGATCACCGAGATCACCACGCCGATCACCACCGGTGGGAAGAAGCGCAGCAGCTTGCCGACCATCGGCGCGAGAAGGATGCCGATGACGCCGGCCGCGATCGTCGAGCCGAAGATGTCGAGGATACCAAGCGATGGATTCGTGCCGATCGCGACCATCGGACCGACAGCTGCGAAAGTGCAACCCATGATGACCGGCAGACGAATGCCGAAGATCCACAGACCGAGCGTCTGAATCAGCGTAGCGATGCCACAGGAAAACAGATCGGCGCTGATCAGGAACGCGATCTGGTCTTTCGGCAATTTCAACGCGGCGCCAATGATGAGCGGCACCGCAACTGCGCCTGCGTACATCACCAAAACGTGCTGAATGCCGAGCGTCAGCAACTGGCCCGCGGGCAGTCGCTCGTCGCACGGGTGAACCGTGTTCGATTGCATTTTGTCTCTCTCCACCATCTCGTTTTGGGATGGCTCCAAGGTATGCGGAACGAAAAAGTGCAACAAGACCACTGGGGCCTATTCCGGCATTCCCGGTGACGATATGCATGAGACTCGTTTGTAAGCCAAAAGAAATACCCGCACCGCACAAATCGGCCGTCAGCCCCCTGCAGTGGCGATGGGCGCTCAAGCGCCGCGCGCGCCCGCCTCAACGTGATATGTGTGAGAATCAATGAGGTGTATCTCGCTCGACGCATAGTGCTGTTTTGGCGCAGCGCGCGGCGTGACGGGGTTAACCCGCGATTTACGGGTTTTCACTATGTGTTCGGGCACGCTTCCGAAGCCGCGCTGCGGTGACGGAAAATACCCCGCTCCAGGCACCTCTCGTGTGCTGATCTCCACGCTCAAATTGACGTTCTATCGCCCATGAGTTTTCTTGGCATTGACCTCGGCACCGGCTCGCTCAAAGTAGCAATCGTCGACGTAAGCGGCCGCGAGCTGGCCGCGGCAAGTGTCGCGTATGCGCTCGAAACGCCGCATCCCGGATGGGCTGAAATCTCGGTACAAACCTGGTGGCGCGCGCTTTGCGAAGCGGCGGCGCGCTTGCCTGCGGATTTGCGCCGTGAGGTGCAGGCAATTGGCTTTTCCGGGCAAATGCATGGGGTCGTTCTGATCGACGCCGATGGCGCGGCCGTGCGCCCCGCGATGCTCTGGCCCGACACACGCGCGTTGAGTTTGCTCGAGCAGTGGCCCGAGCCACAGCCGAATCCGGTTGCGCCCGGCATGGCCGGTCCTTTGCTGCGCTGGATCGTGCAGAACGAACCGCAAACCGCGCGCAAGACGCGCTGGGCGCTGCAACCGAAAGACTGGCTGCGCGTCGCGCTGGGCGGCGTGGTCGCAACCGATCCATCGGACGCCTGCGCGACCGCGCTTGCCGATCCTGCGGGTGTGTGGGATCTGGCGCTGCTCGAGCGGCTCGCGTTGCCGCATGAATGGTTTGCGCCGCTTGCGCCCTCCTATGCGGCGGGTGGCGTTCTGTCGCGAGAGGCCGCGCAGGAACTGGGCCTGCGCGCCGGCATCGTGCTCGCGATCGGCGCGGCCGATACACCGTGCGCCGCGCTCGGCAGCGGTCTCGCGAACGACGGCGATGCGTTGCTGACCACCGGCACCGGCGGACAAATCGTCGTGCTCGCCGAGCACGCACCGCAGGCCGTGAGGGGCTTGCATCGCTATCGGGCCGCGAGCGATCACTGGTACCGGATGGCGGCGATGCAAAACGTCGGGGTCGCACTCGAACGCGTGCGGGGCTGGCTGTCGTATGAATGGGCCGATGCCTATCGAGACGCGTTCGGCGATGCGTCCGGCGCGACTGTGAGCGCCGCAACGGCTGCCGGCCTTACCTTCCTGCCGTACCTCACCGGCGAGCGCACCCCTTGGCTCAACCCCGCGGCGCGTGGCGGCTGGCTCGGCCTCGCGCTCGATCACACGCGCGGCGCGATGATGCGCGCGGCGTTCGAAGGCGTTGCGTTCTCGTTGCGCGCGGGGCTCGACGCGATCCGCGCGAGCGGGGCGACGGTGACGGCGCTGAAGCTCGCGGGCGGCGGTTCCGTCGATGCACGTTGGCGGCAGTTGCTTGCCGACGCGCTGGACGTCGAACTCGATGCCGTGGATTGCCCCAATGCGGCGCCGCGCGGCGCGGCGATTCTCGGCGGCCTCGCGAGCGGGCATTGGCACGCGAGCGATCTCGCCGCGTTGGCCCCGGGCGCGACGCGGGTTGCCGTGCCGCAAGGCGATGCGGCGCTCGCCGAACGCTACGCACGTTTTCTCGATCTGTATGGCCGCGTCGAATCATGGTTCGACGGGCCGTCGCTTCGCTAAACGGCACGATGTCAGCTACAGACAATGCCGCGACGTACTTTGCAATACCATTACGGCTTTCTCGCGCTAAGGTATAGGCTGGCCCATGATGCCGGACGGGAGCAGCATGGTCCGTCCGCAGGCCGGCACATGAATTAACTGCGGCAGGCGAACCTGCGGCAGGCGAACCTGCGGCAGGCGAACCTGCGGCAGGCGAACCGCGACTCCGGCACGCCGCGCGATATCCCACCGCGACGCGCCACGCATTCACAGACTCACAGGAGCATTCACGATGAAGACCAAAGCAGCAATCGCATGGAAAGCCGGCGCCCCGTTGACGATCGAGGAAGTGGATCTGGAAGGCCCGCGCGCCGGCGAAGTCCTGATCGAAGTGAAGGCCACCGGAATCTGCCACACCGATTACTACACGCTCTCGGGCGCCGATCCGGAAGGCATCTTCCCGGCGATTCTCGGCCATGAAGGCGCGGGCGTGATCGTCGACGTGGGTCCGGGCGTCGGCACCCTGAAGAAGGGCGACCACGTGATTCCGCTCTACACGCCGGAATGCCGCCAGTGCAAATTCTGCCTGTCGCGCAAGACCAATCTTTGCCAGGCCATCCGCTCGACGCAAGGCAAGGGCCTGATGCCCGACGCCACATCGCGCTTCTCGCTCGACGGCAAGCCGCTGTTTCACTACATGGGCACGTCCACGTTCTCGAACTACATCGTCGTGCCGGAAATCGCGGTGGCGAAGGTGCGCGAAGATGCGCCGTTCGACAAGATCTGCTACATCGGCTGCGGTGTGACAACGGGCGTGGGCGCGGTCGTGTATTCGGCGAAGGTCGAAGCGGGCGCGAATGTGGTGGTGTTCGGTCTCGGCGGCATCGGGCTGAATGTGATCCAGGGCGCGAAGATGGTTGGGGCGGACAAGATTATCGGCGTCGATATCAATCCGGGCCGTATTGAACTGGCGAAGAAGTTCGGCATGACGCACTTCATCAACCCGAACGAAGTCGAGAACGTGGTCGATCACATCGTGCAACTGACCGATGGCGGCGCGGACTATTCGTTCGAATGCATCGGCAACACGAAGGTGATGCGTCAGGCGCTGGAGTGCACGCACAAGGGCTGGGGGCAGTCGTTCATCATCGGCGTGGCGGCAGCGGGCGAAGAGATCAGCACGCGGCCGTTCCAGCTGGTGACGGGCCGCGAGTGGAAGGGCTCGGCGTTCGGCGGCGCGCGTGGGCGCACCGACGTGCCGAAGATCGTCGACTGGTACATGGAAGGCAAGATCAATATCGACGACCTGATCACACACCGTCTGCCGCTCGAACGCATCAACGAAGGCTTCGACCTGATGAAGAAGGGCGAGTCGATCCGCTCGGTCGTGCTGTACTAACGCGGGAGCATGTCGATGCTTGAACTCCTGTCGTCGCATGCCTGCCATGGTGGCGAGCAGCGCATCTACCGTCACGACTCGCAGACGGTCGGTCTGCCGATGCGCTTCTCGGTCTATCTGCCGCCGCAGGCCCTGCAGGCCAATGCGAACGTGCCCGCATTGTTCTATCTCGCGGGCCTGACCTGCACGGAAGAAACCTTTCCGGTCAAGGCGGGCGCGCAGCGCTTCGCGGCGCAGCATGGCATTGCGCTGATCGCGCCGGACACCAGTCCGCGCGGTGCGGGTGTGCCGGGCGAAAGCGCGGCGTGGGACTTTGGCGTGGGTGCGGGCTTCTACGTCGACGCGACCCAGCAGCCGTGGGCGCAGCATTACCGGATGTACTCGTACGTGCGCGACGAACTGCGCGAAACGGTGCTCGCGAATCTGCCGTTGGACGGGGCGCGTCTGGGCATCTTCGGGCATTCGATGGGCGGGCACGGCGCGCTGATGCTGGCGCTGCGCAACCCGGAGATCTACCGGTCGGTGTCGGCGTTCGCGCCGATCGCCGCGCCCTCACAGTGCCCGTGGGGCGTGAAAGCGTTTAGCGGGTATCTGGGTGAGGACCGTGAAACGTGGCGCAGGTATGACGCGAGTGAACTGGTCGCGCGTGCAGCGCGCAAGTTCAAGGAAGGGATCCTGGTCGATCAGGGACTGGCGGACCAGTTCCTCGCCGAGCAGTTGAATCCGGATGTGTTCGAAGCGGCCTGCAAGGCCGCGGGACAGCCGCTGACCCTGCGCCGTCATACGGGCTACGACCACGGCTACTACTTCATCTCGACGTTCATCGAAGATCACATCGCGCATCACGCGAAGGTGCTGCTGGGTTGACATTCCTCGGGGCGATGGCGGCGGTATGTGGATGTGTCGCCGCCATTGCTGCGTTGTTGCCAACGGCGAATGCTGCAAGGTGACTATCCAGCCGATACGCTCGGTTAGCCGCTCAGCCGCTCAGCCGCTCAGCCGCTCAGCCGCTCAGCCGCTCAGCCGCTCAGCTATCTGGCGACTCGGCGAAACAGCAAACCGCCGCTCAACGCACCAACCGCCTCAACGCCGCTTCAACAAACTCCCGCCATATACCACTGCCGACAGCACGGTGATCCAGAAGCTCGTCGGCCAATCGGTATAGAACGCCAGCGTCAGACCCAGCCACGCTTGCACCAGTGCGAATACGGCGGCGAGCACGAGACCGGTTGAAAGCCGCGTCGTCATGTTCTGCGCCGCGGCAGCCGGTCCGACCATCAGCGTGAACACCAGCAGCACGCCGACAATCTGCGTGCACGCCGCCACCGCCAGCGCGGCAATCGACAGAAACAGCACCGACACCTTGCGCAACGACACGCCCTTGGCCTCGGCCAGTTCCGGTTGCAGCGAAGCAAACAGCAACGGCCGCATGATCGCCGCGAGCGCCAGCAGACTGACGACACCCAGGCCCGCCAGCACGCCGAGCGTCGACGCATTCACGCCCAGCACGTTGCCGAACAGCAGCGCGGTGACCTGCGTCGCGTACGCGGTGAAGAAGTGCAGGAACAGCAAGCCGAAGCCGAGCGACAGCGACAGGATCACCCCGATCGCGACATCGCGTCCGGCGAGCCGCTCGCCGAGCGCGCCCATGCCGACACCCGCGGCAAGCGTGAAGCCGATCATTCCCCAGATCGGCGAAATGCCGATCAGCACCGCGCCGGTCGCACCCGTGAAGCCGACGTGCGAGAGCGCGTGGCCAGCAAAGGTCTGCCCGCGCATCACCAGAAAATAGCCCACCACGCCTGCCAGCACCGCGACGATCCCCGACGCCGCGAACGCGTTCACCATGAAATCGTATTCAAACATCGTGCGTGTGTCCGTCGCGTGAGTCGTGCTGGTGTGAATGGCCGTGATCGTGAGAATGCCCGTGCGAGTGGCTATGGCCGCCGTTCTCGTCGTGTTCGTGCTCGTGATCGTGTTTTTCGACTTCGACGTCGCCCGACATCACGAAGATGCGCCCGTTCACGCGCATCACGTCGATCGGCGAGCCGTAGAGACGCGACAGCACTGGTCGCGTAATGACTTCATCGACCGTGCCGAGCGCGGCGACGCCGCTGCCGAGATACAGCACGCGATCGAGTGCGTGCAGAAGCGGATTCAATTCATGCGCCGAAAACAGCACAGCGATGCCGAGTTCCTGCTGCACGCGCCGCACCAGTTCGACCACGCTCTTCTGATGATGCGGGTCGAGACTGATCAACGGTTCATCGAGTAGCAGCAGTTTGGGGTTGCCGAGCAGGCACTGCGCGAGCAGCAGGCGTTGACGCTCGCCACCCGACAGCTCCGATAACGGCCGTTCCGCCAGTTGGCGGCCGCCCACCAGATCGAGCACCCGCTCGACGTCCGCGCGGGTTTTACGGTCCGCGTGGGGCAGGCCCCAGCGGTGTCCGTCGGCCGCCATCGCGACGAAATCGCGGCCACGCACGCGGCGCCCGGCCAGCGCGCTGCGCGTTTGCGGCATATAACCGATCGACGCGTTGCCGCGCTCGACCGGCTGTCCCAGCACGCGGATCGCGCCGCTCGCGGCCGGCACGAGACCGAGCACGGCGCGCATCAGCGTGGTTTTGCCCGCGCCGTTCGGCCCGAGCACGCCAATGAATTCGCCCTGATTCACGACGAAGCCGGTGTCGCGCAGAATCGTGCGGCCACCGAGTTCGAGTGTCACGCGCTCGAGTTCGAGCACGGGCGTGGTGCTGCGTCCGCTGGTTGATGCGCTGGTTGATGCATTAGCTGGCGTGCTGCGGCCAGTCTCGGTCATTGGGTTTTTCCTTTGGGCGGGGTGGCCGCCGCATTTGCTGCGCTCGCGTCGCCCGCGGCCAGTGCCGTGGAGAGCGCGTCAAGCTGCGTCAGCATCCACGTCTGATAGGTCTTGCCGGCCGGTTCGGTTTCGGTGACGCTCATGGTCGGCACCTTCGATTGCTGCGCGAGCTTCAACATGCGTTTGGTCAGGGCCTCGGTTGCCTGGCTGTTATAGATCAGAACGCGTACGCGCTTTTCGCGCAGATCGCGTTCGAACGCGGCGATATCGGCCGCGCTTGCTTCAGTGTCGTTCATCGTCGCCAACTGGAAGCGCAAATTGCGCATCGAGAGGCCGATTGCGTCCGACATATAGCCGAACACCGGCTCAGTCGCCGTGACCGGCACGCCGGCATAGCGGCCATGCAGATCGGCGACCTTGGCGTCGATGGGTTTCAGCGAATCGAGAAACTTCGCGAGGTTCGCATCGTACGCCGACTTGTGCGCCGGGTCAGCCGCGACGAGCGCCTCGCTCACCGCGCGCGCCACTTTCGGCATGGTCGCCGGGTCGTACCAGAGATGCGGATTATCGCCGCCTTTCTTGCCGACCAGATCCGCGGCGACGATCGTGGTGCGCTTCGCGCTCTTCGAAGCGGCCAGCAATTTCGCCATCCACGGATCGTAATCGGCGCCGTTGTAGACCACAAGGCTCGCATGCTGCAAGGCGCGCGCCGTCTTCGGGCTGGCTTCGAACAGATGCGGGTCCTGATCCGGATTGCTCAGGATGCTCGTGACGTCGACGCGGTCGCCGCCGAGTTGCTGCACGACGTCACCGTAAAAATTTTCCGCTGCCACCACCGGGATTTTCGCATCCGCGGCAAACGCGCCTTGGCTGAGCGTGAAAGCAGCAGCGGCCGTCGCGCCCATGGCCACGGTTTTCGACAGCGTCAGCGCACGGCGCGCCCCGTTCAACATCGAGCCGAATTTCTTCATTGTCGTTTCCTGCTGCGTGAGAGTTGAATGAATGACAAACGTAGGGAGCGGCACGCTCCGGTGTTCTTGCCGTTGCTCGTGCGCTTATGCCGTCGGCCCGCGGCCGGGACAAACGGCACAACGCAGCACGACGCGGCACCGCGAGGAGCGAGTTCGAAATGATATAACGTATCTCGATTTTTTGGCAGCGGCTTGAACAGAACGCAGCCCCGCCGGTTCGATTTCCCGTTGGCGCAAGCGTGTTGACTAAGGCGGGAAGCGCGTGCGCGACGCATACATAAGCGCTGCAAGCGAGTCCTGCCGCGCTGCACCATCGAAATCTGGTCGAGCGCCTTGACATGACCCGGTCCGTATCCGATCATTCGATCACAAACAGAGCAATTGTTCGCGCAATGAGCGTTCGCTCACCGCGCCTCAAGAAGCGAAACGAACCGGAGACAGGCAGTGGCGGCACGATTGCAGGACAAGGTGGCCATTCTGACGGGCGCGGCAAGCGGAATCGGTGAAGCCGTGGCCCGGCGCTATCTGGACGAAGGCGCGCGTTGCGTGCTGGTCGATGTGAAACCGGCGGACAGTTTTGGCGACGCGCTCGTCGCCGGGTACGGCGACCGTGTGCTGACCGTTAGCGCAGACGTGACGCGCCGTGAGGACATCGAGCGCATTCTTGCGAGCACGCTGGAGCGTTTCGGCCGTGTCGATATTCTGTTCAACAACGCGGCGCTCTTCGATATGCGCCCGCTTCTCGACGAATCCTGGGACGTGTTCGACCGCCTCTTCTCGGTCAACGTGAAGGGCATGTTCTTCCTGATGCAAACCGTCGCGCGGGAAATGGTCGAGCAAGGGCGCGGCGGCAAGATCATCAATATGTCGTCGCAAGCCGGCCGTCGCGGCGAGGCGCTGGTGTCGCACTACTGCGCAACCAAAGCCGCCGTACTCAGCTATACGCAATCCGCAGCGCTCGCGCTCGCGCCGCATAAGATCAATGTGAACGGCATCGCGCCGGGCGTCGTCGACACGCCGATGTGGAAAGAGGTCGACGCGCTCTTCGCCCGCTATGAAAACCGGCCGCTCGGCGAAAAGAAGCGCCTTGTCGGTGAAGCGGTGCCGCTCGGCCGTATGGGTGTGCCGGACGATCTGACCGGCGCTGCCCTGTTTCTCGCGTCGGCGGATGCCGACTACATCACCGCGCAAACCCTGAACGTGGACGGTGGGAACTGGATGAGCTGAGCGGATAGTAGTGCGGATGAGCCGAACCGGCTTGACCGACCCGCTTCACCCTTCGTCATTTTCGTAGAACAAACGCAGCACTACATAACGTACGAGAAAGGAGACAACACATGAAACCAGCTACTCAATCCGCGCTGAAGGCGCTCACTGCCGGCGCTCTGGCGTGCTTTGCGTTGAGCGCCACGGCGGCGACGGTGACCATTGCCACGTTGAACAATCCGGACATGATTGAGCTGAAAAAGCTCTCGCCCGCTTTCGAGCAGGCCAATCCGGACATCAAGCTCAACTGGGTGATTCTCGAAGAAAACGTGCTGCGCCAACGCGCCACTACCGACATCACGACCGGCAGCGGCCAGTTCGACGTGATGACAATCGGCGCGTACGAAACGCCGCAATGGGGCAAGCGCGGCTGGCTCACGCCGCTCACCGGCCTGCCTGCCGATTACGATCTGAACGACGTGGTGAAGACGGCCCGTGACGGCCTCTCGAGCGGCGGCCAGTTGTACGCGCTGCCGTTCTACGTCGAAAGCTCGATGACGTATTACCGCAAGGATCTGTTCGCGGCCAAGGGCCTGAAAATGCCCGATCAGCCGACCTATGAGCAGATTGCGCAATTCGCCGACAAGCTCACGGACAAAGCCAACGGCATGTACGGTATCTGCCTGCGCGGCAAAGCCGGTTGGGGCGAAAACATGGCGTACGCGACGACGGTGGTGAACACCTTCGGCGGCCGCTGGTTCGACGAGAAGTGGCAAGCGCAACTGACCTCGCCGGAATGGAAGAAGGCCATCACGTTCTACGTCGATCTGCTGAAGAAGGACGGCCCTCCGGGAGCGAGCTCGAACGGCTTCAACGAAAACCTCACGCTGATGTCCTCGGGCAAGTGCGCGATGTGGATCGACGCAACGGTGGCCGCCGGCATGCTCTACAACAAGCAGCAGTCGCAGATCGCCGACAAGGTGGGCTTTGCGGCAGCGCCGATCGCCGTTACGCCGAAGGGCTCGCATTGGCTGTGGGCGTGGGCGCTGGCGATTCCGAAGTCGTCGAAGCAGACTGAAGCGGCGAAGAAATTCATCGCGTGGGCCACGTCGAAGCAGTACATCGAACTGGTCGCGAAGGATGAAGGCTGGGCCTCGGTGCCGCCGGGAACGCGTCAATCGACTTACGCGCGTCCTGAGTACAAGCAGGCAGCGCCGTTCGGCGAGTTCGTGCTGAAGGCAATCGAAACGGCGGATCCGGATCATCCGACGCTCAAGCCGGTGCCGTACACCGGTGTGCAGTTCGTCGGCATCCCTGAGTTCCAGTCGTTCGGCACGGTGGTCGGTCAGAGCATCTCCGGCGCGGTGGCCGGTCAGATGACGGTCGATCAGGCACTGGCAGCCGGGCAGGCAACGGCGAATCGCGCCGTGCAACAGGCCGGCTATCAGAAGTAAGCAGGAACATCAGTACCGAAGCCAGGTACTGCGACGTAATGTGAAACGCGCCGGCTGACGCCCGTCAGCCGGCTCACGCAGCACAGCGGGTCGTCCTCGTCATTTATCGCCGCTTATTTACCGGCTATTTGCCACTCACGCGCCGCGACATCGCCTGGCGTCGCGGTGAGTGATGCAGCCAAGGCGGTGTCTTCGCTGGACAGCCCGCGCTTTACCGAACAGGTGGTCAATCATGCGTCCTCTGCGCCTACCTCTCATGCATGCCCATCCTCAGACAGAAAAAGAACGCGAAACCCGCAAAGCCAATTCCGCCCGTTGGCTAGTGTCGCCCTCGGTCGCGGTGCTCGTGCTGTGGATGGCCATTCCGCTCGCGATGACGATCTGGTTTTCGTTCTCGCGCTACAACCTGCTCAATCCGGATCTCAAAGGCTTTGCCGGCTTCGACAACTATAAGTACCTTGCTACCGATCCATCATTCGGGCCGTCGATCGGGCACACGCTCGAACTGATTATCTCGGTACTGGTGATCACGGTGGTAGGCGGTGTGTTGATGGCGATCCTGTTCGACCGCAAGTTCTACGGCCAGGGCGTTGCGCGGCTGCTGGCGATCGCGCCGTTCTTCGTGATGCCTACGGTCAGCGCGCTGATCTGGAAGAACATGATCCTGCATCCCGTGTACGGCCTGATCGCCCAGGGCATGCGCGCGATCGGCATGCAACCGATCGACTGGTTCGCCGATTATCCGCTCACCGCGGTGATCATGATCGTCGCGTGGCAGTGGCTGCCGTTCGCATTCCTGATTCTGTTCACCGCGATCCAGTCGCTCGATCAGGAGCAGAAGGAAGCGGCGCGCATTGACGGTGCGGGTCCGTTTTCGATGTTTTTCTACATCACGCTGCCTCACCTGAAACGGGCGATCGCGGTGGTGGTGATGATGGAGACGATTTTCCTGCTGTCGATCTTCGCCGAAATCTATACGACCACGGGCGGCGGTCCGGGCACCGCGACCACCAATCTGTCGTACCTGATCTATTCGCTGGGCCTGCAACAGTTCGACGTCGGTCTCGCTTCGGCAGGCGGCATTCTGGCTGTGGTGCTGGCTAATATCGTGTCGTTCTTCCTCGTGCGGATGCTCGCGAAGAACCTGAAAGGGGAGTACGAAAAATGAGCCACGTTACCTCTACACCGGCGTCCACCACGACGGCCGCAGTATCCGCCCACGTGTCGGCCAAGTCGCCCTTCGACGCGATTCGCCGTGGCATTCCCGGCGTGATTGCATGGCTGGTCGCGCTGCTGCTGTTCTTCCCGATCTTCTGGATGACGATCACCGCATTCAAGACGGAGCAGCAGGCGTATTCGTCGTCGCTGTTTTTCATCCCGACGCTCGACAGCTTCCGTGAGGTGTTCGCGCGCAGCAACTACTTTTCGTTCGCGTGGAATTCGATTCTGATCTCGCTGGGTGTCACGGTGCTGTGCCTGCTGCTTGCCGTGCCGGCCGCGTACGCGATGGCCTTCTTTCCGACGCGCCGCACGCAGAAAGTTCTGCTGTGGATGCTGTCGACCAAGATGATGCCGTCGGTCGGCGTGCTGGTACCGATCTATCTGCTGTGGAAGAACAGCGGACTGCTCGATACCGTGTCGGGCCTGGTGATCGTCTATACGCTGATTAACCTGCCGATAGCGGTATGGATGTCGTTCACGTACTTCGCTGAGATTCCGCGCGACATTCTTGAAGCCGGACGGATCGACGGCGCGGCCACGTGGCAGGAAATCGTCTATCTGCTGATGCCGATGTCGTTGCCGGGGCTCGCCTCCACCGCGCTGCTGCTGGTGATCCTGTCGTGGAACGAAGCGTTCTGGAGCATCAACCTGTCGAGTTCGAACGCCGCGCCGCTAACTGTGTTCATCGCGTCGTATTCGAGTCCTGAAGGTCTGTTCTGGGCGAAGCTCTCCGCGGCGTCGCTGCTTGCGGTCGCACCGATCCTGATCGTCGGCTGGCTGTCGCAGAAGCAACTGGTACGCGGCCTTACCTTCGGGGCGGTCAAATGACGGAAAGCACGAATGTAGGTCAGTTTGCCTTGATCTGCGATTGCGACGGCGTGCTGATCGACAGCGAAGCCGTGGCGGCGGGCATGCTGGTTCACGAGCTCGAAGCGCGCTGGCCCGATGCCGATGTTAAACCGGTGGTGCTGCCGCTGCTCGGTTTGCGCATCGAAACGGTGCTGCAAGGCACGGCCACGCAACTGGGCAGGAGCCTTGACGCTGAGGATGTCGAATCGATTCGCCACGCCGTGGAAGCGGCGGCCATGCAGGCGCCGGCTGTGCCTGGAATCGAGGCCGCGCTGGCGCAGGTGCCGCTCACCAAGGCCTGCGCGAGCAATAGCTTCCGGCCTTATGTGGAGAACGTGCTGGCGCGCACTGGCCTCGTGAAGTTCTTCGGCGATCGGCTGTTTTGCGCCGATGCGGTGCCGAATCCGAAGCCCGCACCGGATGTCTATCTCGCTGCTGCGCGTGGTCTCGGCCTCGCACCGTCCGCCTGCCTGGTGGTGGAAGACAGCGTGACGGGCGTGACGGCGGCCAATGCAGCGGGTATGACGGTGCTGGGTTTTATCGGCGGCGGTCATGCGAGTGACGCGCAGATCGACGCCTTGCACGCGGCAGGCGCGCGCCACGTTTTCGACGACATGCTGCAGTTGCCGGAACTGGTCGCGCAATGGACGCTGAGCGCGACAGCAGCGGCGCCGTAAGCGCTCGCGTTGGCAGCGAGCGTGGCACTGAGCCTGGCACAGCATCTGGATAAACGAATTAACGCAGTAAGAGCAATACACGGAGACACATCATGGCAAGCGTAACTCTGCGCAACATCAGAAAAGCCTACGACGACAACGAGGTCATGCGTGACATCAACCTCGACATTCTGGATGGCGAATTCGTTGTGTTCGTGGGTCCGAGCGGTTGCGGTAAATCGACGCTGATGCGGATGATCGCCGGCCTCGAGGACATCACCGACGGCGATCTGACCATCGACAACGCACGCGTGAACGACGTGCCGCCCGCCAAGCGCGGCATCGCGATGGTGTTTCAGTCGTACGCGCTGTATCCGCACATGACGCTGTACGACAACATGGCGTTCGGCCTGAAACTGGCCGGCACCAAGAAGCCGGAGATCGACGCCGCCGTGCGCAACGCGGCGAAGATTCTGCACATCGACCATCTGCTCGATCGCAAGCCGAAGCAGCTTTCGGGTGGCCAGCGCCAGCGTGTTGCAATCGGCCGCGCGATTACGCGTAAGCCGAAAGTGTTCCTGTTCGACGAACCGCTGTCGAACCTGGACGCCGCGTTACGCGTGAAGATGCGCCTCGAGTTCGCGCGTTTGCACGACGAACTGAAGACCACGATGATCTACGTGACGCACGATCAGGTCGAAGCCATGACGCTGGCCGACAAGATCGTCGTGTTGTCGGCGGGCAATGTGGAGCAGGTCGGCAGCCCGACCATGCTGTATCACGCGCCGGCCAATCGCTTCGTCGCCGGCTTTATCGGTTCGCCGAAGATGAATTTCATGGAAGGAGTCGTGCAGTCGGTGACGCATGACGGCGTCACGGTGCGCTACGAAACCGGCGAGACGCAGCGCGTCGCGGTGGAGCCGGGCGCGGTGAAGCAGGGCGACAAGGTCACCGTCGGCATTCGTCCGGAGCATCTGCACGTGGGCATGGCCGACGACGGCGTGTCGGCGAAAACCATGGCGGTCGAATCGCTCGGCGATGCGGCGTATCTGTATGCCGAATCGAGCGTGGCGCCAGACGGTCTGATTGCGCGGATTCCGCCGCTCGAACGCCATAGCAAGGGCGAAACGCAACGGCTCGGCGCTACGCCTGAGCATTGCCATCTGTTCGACAGCGAAGGGAAAGCCTTCCAGCGGAAGATCGTCGAAGTGCTGGCTGCTTAAGTTAGTGAAATGAGTCAGTGAAATAAGTCAGTGAAGTAAGTCAGTGAATTGAGGAAGGCGGCCAGTGTGCCGCTTTCCTCGAACTGAAGATCATGCTTCGAGCGCCGCTCGCGCGCACAACTCGTCGGTCACCAGTCCCGACAGCCAGCCGCCTTTGAGCACGGCGATCAGCGCCTCGCGCTTGCGCTCGCCGCCGGCAAAACCGATGGTGGGTCGGCGCGGTGGAGAATCGAGCGCGATACTGGTGACGCGACGGCCCATCGGCGATTCGACGTGCGCACCGGCCGCATCGATCGGCAGGCCGAGCATTTCGGCTATCGCACGGTTCTGCATCAACTCCTTCACCTCCGCGGAGGTGATGAAACCGTCTTCGTGCAACGGACATTTCGGCCCGATATTGCCGATGCCGACGAACGCGACATCCGCCTTGGCCAATAGCGATTCGACGATCCGGTAAAGCCGGTGATTGCACCACTGTGCGCGTTCGGCCTCGCTATCGGCGAGCAACGGCGCGGGCAGCAGAAAATGCTTGCCGCCGGTCTTCTCCGATATGTGCAGCGCGACGTCGTAGCGGTTCGAGGAGCCGTCCGAAGCGATCGCCCCGACCATCGATACCAGCCGGTGCTGCGGACGCTCCAGCTGCGCGATCTGATCGACCGCGGCCTTCAGCGTACGGCCGCTACCTACAGCGACCACCATCGGTTTTTCTTCGACGAGATAGCGTTCCATGACCTGGGCGCCGGCCACCGCCAGCTTGCGGTCGACTTCTTCCGAGGTGTCGCTGTCGATCGGTACGACTTCGCACATGCTCAGACCGTAACGCTTCGAGAGTTGATCGGCGAGCGCGAGGCAATCAGCCAGTTTGTGATCGACGCGTACGCGAATCAGGTTCTTTTCCACCGCGAAGGCGACCAGCCGCTGCGCAACCGGGCGTGACACCTGGAGTTTCTCGGCGATCTCGTTCTGGGTGTTGCCTGCGACGTAGTAAAGCCATGCGGCGCGGGTAGCAAGATCTAATTTTTCTGTGGACTTGGGCACGGTGACGGTCCGCTTGAGGTGCGCCGATGATAACAGCCGGTGCCTGCGTCTCGACGGGACCCGGCTGCGGTTTGCCGGTTAGGCGAGCGGCTGCCGCGCGGAGTCGAACAGCGGCCGCACGTGGCGGTAGAGCGCGCGATACGCTTCGAGCCGGTTGCGCAGATCGGCGTGGCGCTGCGGGTTCGGCGTGAACTCCTTTTCGATCGGCGGCTTGGTCAGCACCTTGGCCGGGTCGCCGCCCGCGGCCAGCCAGCCGAGGCGTGCGGCGCCGAGCGCCGCGCCCGTTTCACCGCCGCCGTGCTTGCGGGTGGCGGTATCGAGCGCGTCCGCGAGCAGTTGTGCCCAGTAGTCGCTGCGCGCACCGCCGCCGAGCAGGGACAACGCCTTCGCTTCGGTGCCGGCCGCGCGCAATGCGTCGAGGCCGTCGGTGAGGGCGAGCGTCACGCCTTCGAGCACCGCGTAGCCGAGCAATGCGCGGTCGGTCGCGTGATTCATGCCGAAGAACACGCCTTGCGCGTACGGGTCGTTGTGCGGCGTACGTTCACCGGAGAGATAGGGCAGAAAGAGCGGCGCGGTGGTCAAGGCCGCTGCCGGCAGTGCTTCGATCTCGGCGAGCAGGGTCGGCTCGTCGGTCGAGGTGAGCTTGCAGACCCAGCGCAAACAACTCGCCGCCGACAGCACGACGCTCATCTGATGCCAGCGGTCCGGAATCGCATGACAGAACGCGTGCACGGCGGAAGCGGGGTTCGGACGGAAGCTGTCGCCGACTACGCACAACACGCCCGACGTGCCGAGCGAAACGAAGCCATCGCCCGGTTGCGTGGCGCCGATGCCGATCGCGCTCGTCGCGTTGTCGCCACCGCCGGCCGCGACGATCACGCCGTCGCTCAGGCCGAACTCGCGCGCCACCGCAGGCAGCAGGGTGCCGGACGGCGCGCTGCCTTCGCACAAGCTGGGCATCTGCGCGCGCGTCATGTTGCAGGCGGCGAGCAGTGAATCGGACCAGTCGCGTTTCGCGACGTCGAGCCACAGCGTGCCCGCCGCATCCGATGGATCGGACACCTTGCCGCCCGTCAGTTGCAGGCGCAGGTAGTCCTTCGGCAGCAGCACGCAGGCCGTCTGCGCGAAGATCTCGGGCTCGTGGCGCGCTACCCACAGCAACTTGGGCGCGGTGAAACCGGGCATCGCGAGATTGCCGGCCACGGTATGCAATTCCGGCGCGCGCTCGGTCAGCTCCGCGCATTCCTTATCGCTGCGCATGTCGTTCCACAGAATCGCGGGCCGCAACACGCGATTCTCCGCGTCCAGCAGCACGGCCCCGTGCATCTGCCCCGAGAGACCGATGCCGCGAATCTGCGCGAACTCGTCCGGATGTCTGGCGCGCAATGCGGCCAGCGCCGCGCGCGTGCCGGCCCACCAGTCTGCGGGATTCTGTTCGGCCCAGCGCTGATGCGGGCGCGAAACGGTAAAGGGTGAGCCTGCGGTGCCGATCACGCGTCCGTCGGAGGCGAGCAGCAGGACTTTCACTTCGGACGTGCCGAGGTCGATGCCGAGATACATGGGCGCGAAACCTTCGTCGTTAGGGATGCGCTACTTTAGCCGCATAGGGCGAGCGGTGCCATGCGCATTAAGCCTGGCACCGGCGTGGTTCGTGTCGTTCGATAGAGCGCGGCTCAGGCGGCGCCGCGCTTCGCCAGCCATACGTCGACACGCGCCAGCGCACCCGCCAACGCCGATTCGAGCGCCGGCGTCTGCGCCATGCTGCCCCACAGCAGACGGTCGGCGGCGAATGCCCGCAATGGATCGGGCGCGCTGAAGAAGCCGCGCGCGACGCGCTCGTCCATCACGCCATCCTGGTACGCATACGGCAAGGTACCGGCGTTCCACCGTTCGAGGAAGCGGAAGAATAGCGCCGGCAACATCGCCGTCGCCGCAGGCGTGACGCCACGCTCGAAGCATTCGACGAGCGTCGGCGCGATAAAGCCAGGCAGCTTGGAAAAGCCATCGGCCGCGACACGCTGGTTGGTATCCTGGATGTAGGGATTGCCGAAGCGGTCGAGCACCACGTCGCGATAGCGTTCGAGATCGAGCGGACTCGGCGTGAGACACGGAATCACGTCTTCGGTCACGTAGTCGAAGGCGAACTTGTTGATGTCCGGGTCGAGCGTGCCTTCGTGAATGTAGTTCAGTCCGACCAGCGTGCCCGCCCACGCAATGCAGCTATGTGTTGCGTTGAGAATGCGGATCTTCGCTTCCTCGTACGGCAGCACCGAGTCGACCAGTTCCGCGCCGACCTTTTCCCACGCGGGGCGTCCGGCGCTGAAACGGTCTTCGATTACCCACTGGATGAAGGCCTCACCCATCACCGGGCAGGCGTCGTCGACACCGGTCGCGGCTTTGACGCGTTCGCGCACGTCGGGTGTTGGGCGCGGCGTAATGCGATCGACCATCGAACTCGGGCACGCGGTGTTGTCGTCGAACCATTGCGCCAGTTCGTTTGCGCCGCGCCGTTCGAGAAACTCGCTCATCCCCGCATGAAAACGCTCGCCATTGCTGCGCAGGTTATCGCAGGTCTGCAGCGTGACAGGGCCGCCGCCACGCTTCATGCGGGCGTCGAGAATGGCCGCGAGCGCGCCGTAAATCGTGACGTGGCCGCCGTTCAGATCGACCGCGAGATCCGCATTGGCCGTGTCGAGTTCGTCCTGTTCGTCGAGGTAGTAGCCGCCTTCGGTGACGGTGAACGCAATGATCTTGCAGGCCGGATCGGCGCCCGCTTCGATCAGCGCATCGAGACTCTCGGTCCACGGCAGGACGCGGTCAATCGAGCGAATCGTCTCGTACGCGCGCTCGCCCTGCGGCGTGACGGTCTCGAGCGTATAGACGCCGTTTTGCGCGGCAAGCGCGTCGAGCACCGCGTTCATATCGTTGCGGATATTGCCGACCGTCAGCGACCAGTGCGGCTCGCCCGCCACCTTCGCCTCGTTCAACCGATGGAGATACCACGCCTGATGCGCGCGATGAAACGATCCCGCGCCGATGTGCAGGATCACGTGTGCGGCCGCGCCGCTGCCTTGTCCGCTATTCATGTGCGTCTCCTGAATGTCTTCGCTCGCACGGCTCGAAGCCTGCGTTTTTTCTTGGGTTGGAGCATTTGCTCTGTCTGTGAGCGAATGATCGTACCCGGCGAATCGAATGTCAAGGCGGCATCAGCGGCTTTTCGTGGCGCAGCGCGGCGCGGCGGGACTTTCGGCGCGATTCGCGAGGTACCTGCGCGTTGCGGGACGTGTCTTACGGTGCGTATTGCATTGCATCAAATTTGACTCTCGCGGCGTCCGGATTAACCCGAATGCAAAAAAGTATCGGTCCGCGGTTTGATTTTTAGTGGTGGATCAGGCTTTTGAGCGCTACTTTTCGCTATACAAGATGAAGTTCAGCGGCACGTGCAACACGCCGCTTCATGGAGGAAGACGCGAATGCAACCCGATCTGGAAGTCGTCGCCGTCAGGCGCGATGAATCCTTCAAAGTGTGGTCGCACGGCTATCCGTATCGCACGGTGCGCTGGCACTTTCATCCGGAATACGAAATCCATCTGATCGTGGCGACGACCGGCAAGATGTTCGTCGGCGACCATATCAGCAGCTTTGTGCCCGGCAACCTCGTGTTGATGGGACCGAACCTGCCGCACAACTGGGTCAGCGACGTGCCGCAAGGCGAGACCATTGCGCAGCGCAATCTGGTCGTGCAATTCGGCCAGGAGTTCGTGTCGGGTTGCATGGGCAGTTTTCCGGAGTGGCACCAGGTCGAGGCGCTGCTTGCCGATTCGCGCCGCGGTGTGTCGTTCGGTCCGCAAACGAGCGCGGCGATCCAGCCGTTGTTCCTCGAATTGCTGGCGGCGCGCGGACTGCGCCGTCTTGTGCTGTTCATGTCGATGCTCGAGATCCTGATGAACGCCGAGGATCGCGAGACGCTCGCGAGTCCCGCCTATCAGGCCGACCCGACCGGTTTCGCGTCGACGCGCATCAATCACGCGCTCTCGTATATCGGCAAGAACCTGTCCAACGATCTGCGCGAATCGGATCTCGCGCAACTGGCCGGCCAAAGCGTGAGTGCGTTCTCGCGTTACTTTCGCCGTCATACGGGGCTGCCGTTCGTGCAGTACGTGAACCGCATGCGTATCAATCTCGCCTGCCAACTGCTGACGGACGATGAACTGAGCGTCACCGATATCTGCTTCAAGGCGGGCTTCAACAACCTGTCGAACTTCAACCGGCAGTTTCTCGCGGTCAAAGGCATGGCGCCTTCAAAATTCCGTCGCTATCAGCAACTGAACGACGCGAGCCGCGACGCTTCCGAAGAAGCCGCCGCGCGCGGCGCGGGCATCGACAATGCGCCCGCGATCGTGCTCGCGCCAGATTTGCCACGCACCGCCGCAGCGGCGGCCTATCCGCCGACGTAGTCCCAGGCAACGCTTCACCCCGAAGCGTTTCAATTCACCCCCGCGTTTCAACACCTATCGCGCAGTCCCTGGACAGCGTGAGGGACGTGCTCACTTCATCGACTAGTTTTAATAACGGAGACAACCATGACCCAATCCATTTCGAAGCAGGCATCGCTGAAAACCTTCGTGCGCAGCACGGCTGCTCTTGCGACGCTCGCGTTCGGTCTTTCGTTCATCGTCGCCCCGGCAGCCCAGGCCGCGCCGCTGAAGATCGGCATGACGTTTCAGGAACTCAACAACCCGTACTTCGTGACGATGCAAAAGGCGCTCAACGATGCGGCAGCGTCGATCGGTGCGACGGTGGTCGTGACCGACGCGCATCACGACGTCAGCAAACAGGTCAGCGACGTTGAAGACATGCTGCAAAAGAAGATCGACATCCTGCTTGTGAATCCGACCGATTCGACCGGCATTCAATCGGCGGTGACGTCGGCGAAGAAAGCGGGCGTGGTGGTGGTCGCCGTCGATGCGAATGCGAACGGCCCGGTCGACTCTTTCGTCGGTTCCAAGAATTTCGACGCAGGTGAGATGGCCTGTGACTATCTTGCCAAGGCAATTGGCGGCAGCGGCGAAGTTGCGATTCTCGACGGTATTCCGGTGGTGCCGATTCTCGAACGCGTGCGCGGCTGCAAGGCGGCGCTTGCGAAAGTGCCGGGCATCAAACTCGTGGACACGCAGAACGGCAAGCAGGAGCGCGCGACGGCGTTGTCCGTGACCGAGAACATGATTCAGGCCCATCCGAATCTGAAGGGCGTGTTCAGCGTGAACGACGGCGGCTCGATGGGCGCGCTCTCGGCGATCGAATCGTCGGGCAAGGACATCAAGCTGACCAGCGTCGACGGCGCGCCGGAGGCGATTGCCGCGATCCAGAAACCGAATTCGAAGTTCATCGAAACGTCGGCGCAATTCCCGGCCGACCAGGTGCGGATCGCGCTCGGCATTGCGCTCGCGAAGAAGTGGGGCGCCAATGTGCCGAAAACCATTCCGGTCGACGTGAAGATGATCGACAAGAGCAATGCCAAGGGTTTCAGCTGGTAAGCCAAGTGCTCGCCGCCGTGTGCATGTGCTGCTTCGATGAACGTGGCGGCGAGCAGCAGAGGAGGACCCGATGGACACGATACTCAAGCTCGACAACATCACCAAAAGCTTTCCCGGCGTGAAGGCGTTGCAAGGCATTCACCTTGAGATTGCGCGCGGTGAGATTCACGCCTTGCTCGGCGAAAACGGCGCAGGCAAGTCGACGTTGATGAAGATCCTGTGCGGCATCTATCAACCGGATGAAGGCACGATCACGATCGCGGGTGAGGCGCGCCACTTCACGAATTACCACGACGCGGTTGCTGCGGGCGTCGGTATCGTGTTTCAGGAGTTCAGCCTGATTCCGTATCTGAACGCGGTGGAGAACATGTTTCTCGGCCGTGAATTGAAGAACGGTTTGGGTCTGCTCGAACGCGGCAAGATGCGGCGCGCGGCCACCGCCATTTTTCAGCGGCTGGGCGTGGCGATCGATCTATCGGTGCCGATTCGCGAATTGTCGGTCGCGCAGCAGCAGTTTGTCGAAATCGGCAAGGCGTTGTCGCTGGAGGCGCGCATTCTGATTCTGGATGAACCGACCGCCACGCTAACGCCCGCGGAAGCCGAGCATCTGTTCACGATCATGCGCGATCTGAAGAAGCAGGGTGTTGCGATGATTTTTATCTCGCACCATCTGGAAGAGATCTTTGAGGTGTGCGACCGAATTACGGTGTTGCGCGATGGTCAGTACGTCGGCATGACAGAAGTTGCGCAGTCCGATGTGAACCACCTGGTGGAAATGATGGTAGGGCGCCGCATCGAAAACAGCTTTCCGCCCAAGCCGCCGCTGCGCACCGACGCGAAGATCGTGCTCGACGTCGAGAAGCTGCAGCTGCTCAAAGACAGCCCGATGCTGCGCTTCACGCTGCGCGAAGGTGAGATTCTCGGTTTCGCAGGACTGGTCGGTTCGGGCCGCACGGAAACCGCGCTGGCCGTGATCGGCGCGGACCCGGCTTATGTGAAAGAGATCCGTATCAACGGCGCGACGGCGAAACTGTCCGATCCCGCCGATGCGTTGCGCGCCGGTGTCGGAATCTTGCCCGAGAGCCGTAAGACCGAAGGTCTGATCACCGATTTCTCGATCAAGCAGAACATCTCGATCAACAACCTTGGCAAATACCGCTCGCTGCGTTTCTTTATCGACCAGCGCAGCGAAGCGCGAGCCACTGCGGACATCATGAAACGCGTTGGCGTGAAAGCCCCGACGATGCATACCGAAGTCGCAACGCTCTCCGGCGGCAATCAGCAGAAGGTGGTGATCGCGCGCTGGCTGAATCACCACACCAACATTCTCATCTTCGACGAACCGACGCGCGGCATCGACGTCGGCGCTAAAGCCGAAATCTATCTGCTGATGCGCGAACTCACCGCGCGCGGCTACTCGATCATCATGATCTCGTCCGAACTGCCGGAGATTGTCGGCATGTGCGACCGCGTCGCCGTGTTCCGGCAGGGCCGTATCGAAGCCATGCTCGAAGGCGATCAGATCGACTCGAACGCCGTGATGACCTACGCCACAGCCGGCACACGTGGAGCAACTCATGAACACGCCTAATCCCTCTTCATCGCCGAAAACATCGACCGTTAGTGGCGACACGCCGGGTGCGCCGGTGCGCTTTACATGGGCAGCGTTGAAGCGCTCGACGCTGTTCTATCCGTTCATCGGCCTCTTGGTGGTGTGCGTCGTGATGGTGTTTGCGAGCGACAGCTTCCTCTCCGCCGCGAACATCGAGAACGTGCTGCGCCAGGTGTCGATCAACGCGATCATCGCCGTTGGGATGACCTGCGTGATCCTGACTGGCGGCATCGACCTGTCGGTTGGTTCGGTGATGGCTTTGTCGGGCACGCTTGCCGCGGGTCTGATGGTCGCCGGTATGAATGCGGTGGCCGCGCTGGCGATCGGCATAGCGGTCGGTTTGGGCTTTGGCGCCGCGAACGGCTTCTTCGTCGCGTTCGCCGGCATGCCGCCGATCATCGTCACGCTTGCGACCATGGGGATCGCGCGCGGCCTTGCGCTGATCTATACGGGCGGCTATCCGATCGACGGTCTGCCCGACTGGGTCAGCTTCTTCGGCAGCGGCAAGATTCTTGGTGTCCAGGCGCCTGTCGTGATCATGGTGGTGATCTATGCCATTGCCTGGGTGTTGCTCGAACGCATGCCGTTTGGCCGCTACGTGTATGCGATTGGCGGCAACGAGCAGGCGACGCGTCTTTCGGGCGTGCGCGTGGCGCGCGTGAAACTGATTGTCTACACGCTCGCCGGTTTGACCTCCGCTTTCGCCGCCATTGTGTTGACTGCGCGCTTGATGAGCGGCCAGCCGAACGCCGGCGTCGGCTTCGAGCTCGACGCCATTGCCGCCGTGGTGATGGGTGGTACGTCGATCTCAGGTGGACGTGGTTCGATCATCGGCACTTTGATCGGTGCGTTGCTGCTGGGTGTGCTGAACAACGGGCTGAACATGGTCGGCGTGAATCCGTATGTGCAGAACGTCATCAAGGGCGGAATTATTTTGCTGGCGATCTACATCAGCCGCGACCGTAGAAAGTAATTTTCCACTGACTTATCCATTTTTAGCAGGACCATGCAATGACTCAATCCACGCAATCTGATAAGCAGGACATGACCGCGATCGTCTGCCACGCGCCGAAAGACTATCGCGTCGAACAGGTGTCCAAACCAAAGGCGCGCGCGCATGAACTGGTGATTCGCATCGCCGCGTGCGGCATTTGCGCGAGCGACTGCAAATGCCATTCGGGCGCGAAGATGTTCTGGGGCGGCCCGAGCCCGTGGGTCAAAGCGCCGGTGATTCCGGGGCACGAGTTCTTCGGTTTCGTCGAAGAAATCGGCGAGGGCGCGGCCGATCACTTCGACGTCAAGCTCGGCGATCGCGTGATCGCCGAACAGATCGTGCCGTGCGGCAAGTGCCGCTATTGCAAATCCGGCCAGTACTGGATGTGCGAAGTGCACAACATCTTCGGTTTTCAGCGCGAAGTTGCGGACGGCGGCATGGCCGAATACATGCGTATTCCGCCGACGGCGATCGTCCATAAGATTCCCGACGGCATCTCGCTCGAAGATGCGGCGATCATCGAGCCGCTCGCATGCGCGATCCACACGGTGAACCGCGGCGACCTGCAACTCGACGACGTGGTCGTGATCGCGGGCGCGGGTCCGCTGGGTTTGATGATGACGCAAGTTGCGCATCTGAAAACGCCGAAGAAGCTCGTCGTGATCGACCTGGTTGAGGAGCGTCTGGCACTTGCGCGTGAGTACGGAGCGGACGTGACGATCAATCCGAAACAGGACGACGCGCTGGCGATCATTCATTCGCTGACGGACGGCTACGGTTGCGACGTCTACATTGAAACGACCGGTGCGCCGGTCGGTGTCAACCAGGGCATGGAGATGATCCGCAAGCTTGGGCGCTTTGTCGAGTTTTCGGTGTTTGGCGCGGAGACGACGCTGGACTGGTCGGTGATCGGCGACCGTAAGGAGCTCGATGTACGCGGCGCTCATCTCGGCCCATACTGTTATCCGATTGCGATCGATTTGCTGGCGCGCGGGCTTGTTACGTCGAAGGGTATTGTCACGCACGGCTTTTCGCTGGAAGAATGGGACGAAGCAATCAAGGTTGCCAACTCGCTCGACTCGATCAAGGTGTTGTTGAAGCCGCGAGCCTGAAGCTCGGGCGTAACGCTAGTCATGGGCGAGCGGCACATAAACGGAGACTGTATGGACTACGTCATCGGCGTCGATATCGGCACGCAGAGCACGAAGGCGCTGCTGGTCGATCAGCACGGCGCGATCGTCGCGCAGCATGCATCGAGCTATCAGCCGGATACGCCCAAGCCGCTATGGGCCGAGCAATGGCCGGCTGTGTGGTTGAAGGCGGTGGTGGAGTGCATCGCCGCATGCGTAGACAAAGGGAAGGCGGCCGGCGTCGCGGCGAAGTCGATCAAGGCGCTATGCGTGAGCAGCCTGTATGGCGGCTCGGGGATTCCTGTCGACAGCGAAATGCGGCCGCTTTATCCCTGTCTGATCTGGATGGACCGGCGCGCGACCGATCAGGTCGAATGGGTGCGTGAAAACATCGATCTCGAGCGCTTATATGCCATCACGGGCAATGGCGTGGACAGCTATTACGGCTACACGAAGATGTTGTGGCTGCGCGATCACGAGCCGGATGTGTGGGCGCATACGCGTTACTTCCTGCCGCCGAATGCTTATGTGATTTATATGCTGACCGGTGAGGTCGCCGTCGATCATAGTTCGGCGGGGAATATCGGCGGCATTTACGACATCGGCAAGCGCGACTGGTCGGATGAGGCGCTCGACATGCTCGGCATTCCGGCGACGATGATGCCGGAGCGCTTGGTGGAATCGTCGGACGTGGTCGGAGGATTGTTGTCGCAGTGGACCGGGCAGCTTGGATTGGAGGCGGGCACGGCGATCGTGGCGGGTGGTGTGGATGCCGCGGTGGCGACGTTTGCCGCGGGCGTCACGCGCGCGGGGCAGCACGTTGCCATGATCGGCACGAGTATGTGCTGGGGATATATCAATCAGACCGTGGATGCGCGGCATGGACTGATCAGCATGCCGCATGTGTTCAACGGTCAGCGCGATATTTACGTGTTTGGCGGTGCGATTACGGCGGGTGCTTCAGTGACGTGGTATCGCGAGCAGTTTTGTCACGCGGAGACTGAGGCGGCGCGCGCGCTACCGGATGGGGATCCGCACCGGTTGCTTGAGGAAAGTGCGTCACAGGTCCCGGCGGGTTCCGACGGCGTGATGTTCCTGCCGTATTTGATGGGCGAACGAAGCCCCGTGTGGGATGCGAAGGCGAGCGGGGCGTTTGTTGGACTAAGCCTGTTTCATACACGAGCGCATCTGTATCGCGCGGTGTTGGAAGGCGTGTCGTTTGCGTTGAAGCACAACATCGAAGCGGGACGTAAAGGTGCGCAGTCGCTCGATGACAAGTTGATCGTGGTGGGCGGTGCCGCGCATTCCGATCTCTGGATGCAGATCATCGCGGATATTACCGGCTACCCGGTCTATACGATCGAGCAGGACGTGGAGGCGGCGATGGGTGCGGCGTTGCTGGCCGGTGTCGGTATAGGCATAGTGTCGCGTGAAGAGGCGCAGAGCGGATGGGTCACGCTGATTGAACGTGCGGAGCCGAACGCGCAGCGGATGGCGATGTACGAGCAGCGGTTCGGTGTTTATACGGATTTGTATCCGGCGTTGAAGCCGGTCATGCATCGGTTGCAATCATCATGAATGCTACGTTTGATTTTTCTGGTCGCTCGATTCTTGTGACGGGTGCGTCGAGTGGAATTGGTCGCGCGACGGTTGAGGCGTTGTGCGCGTCCGGTGCGAATGTGGTCGCGGCAGCACGGAATGTGAACGAACTCGCGCGATTAGCCGAGGAAACGGGCTGCGAGCCGCTGATGCTGGATGTGAGCGATGAAACCGCTATCGACGAAGCGCTAGGTTCACTCGACGTGTTCGACGGACTCGTGAACTGTGCGGGGATTGCGCTGCTTGAACGGGCGGTGGACACGACCGGGGCGAGTTTCGATCGCGTGATGGGAGTGAATGCGCGTGGCGCGGTATTGGTTGCGAAGCATGTGGCACGTGGGATGATCGAAGCGAAGCGCGCCGGCAGTATCGTGAACGTTTCCAGTCAAGCCGCGCTTGTGGCGCTGGATGATCATCTGAGTTATTCGGCTTCCAAGGCAGCGCTGGATGCTGTTACGCGTGCATTGTGTGTCGAGTTGGGGCCGTTCGGTATTCGGGTGAATAGCGTCAATCCGACCGTGACGCTGACGCCGATGGCGGTGCAGGCGTGGAGTGATCCTGCGAAGCGGGATCCGGCTTTGAAGGCGATTCCGTTGCACCGCTTCGCGGAGTCCGCAGAGGTTGCCGCACCGATCATGTTTTTGTTGAGCGATGCGGCGTCGATGATTAGCGGGGTTTGCTTGCCGGTTGATGGGGGGTATACGGCGAGGTGAGGGGCTTGGTTGCTACGGATTAATGTCGGTGCGCGCACGGTGTAACGGCGAATCGCGTCTAGGATTTCACTACACTCGCACGGCCGCCAGGTCACGAATGACGTTTAAGGGCCCGCATACGAGCGGGCCTTTTTTATTGGCCATGGGCTATGACGTTTGCACTCCGACTGCGGAAATTTCCAGCTCTCGCAGGTCGGTGGGGCCGTCGGGTGGATCGACTCCGACTGTCGCGCTCGCGCCAATGGACGATTGGATGACGGGTCGATGACTGTGCACATAGCAGGTCCCGCCATCTTGGGTAGTCAATTTGGTGCTTTTCAATTTCCTTGAACACCTCCACGTGGGGTTTGTTGGCACATCCGTTTGTGGCTGATCCTGCGTCGACGCCTCCTATTTCAGCTAGTTCGTGAAAATCTGTCACGTGATCGGCATTTTCAGAGTGTTCCCATTCTGGTTTCAGTTCTCATTCATGCAACGTCGAATTATTACGAATTTCTAACGACGTATTGCAAGAAGGAGATGTATGAGAACAAAAATCCCGTCGGGCCGGTTTGGAGGAAAGCTGGCCCGACTAATGACTGCATGTGCCTTGCTAATAGTGGCATCCTCCGCGCGTGCAGACGACTGCTGGACGCTCTATTCGAAATCCGGTGCGACGCCAGGTACAGCGAGTTGCAGGCTGGACGTTGCAAGCAATACGCCGAGCGGCACTGGTAGTTACGGATGTCGAAACGACATAGCTGCAATTGACGAGTGGTGCGCCACGCCTACGGACCCTGACGAATCGTGTCCGGTTGCCGATCCGGTATATCCGGCGAACGGCAAGGTGACGCTCTCGGAAAATGACTTCCGTAGCGGCGATGGAATGCCACTGACGTTTACTCGAAGCTACCTATCCTCACCATTTCTCAAATTGGCCACCGCCATGGGACCGGTATGGATGAATAACTGGCAACGACAACTCAACGTCGCTGGAGCGAGCGGTGGCTTACCTAAGGTCGTCGCCTATCGTGCCAGCGGTCAACCGCTCACGTTCCTACTGACCAACGGGCAGTGGAGAACGTCCAGCTTCAGTGGACTCGCTCTCACCCAGAATGACGCTGGCTGGGCCCTGACGGACCTGACGACTGATACCGTCGAATCTTATTCCGCGCAAGGCGTCCTGCTATCGGAAACAACACATACAGGATTCACTCGAACGCTCACCTATGACGGCGCGGGACGCCTCACGGCCATCAACCAGCGTGCAGCAGGTGCAGTTCCCAAATATGACTTGCTGTCAATCAAGCTTGAGTACGACTCGTTAGGTCGTATCTACCGCATGACGGACCCGGGCGGCGGGCTTACGCAATACGGTTATGACGGAAGCAGTAACCTAATATCGGTCACATGGCCCGATGGCTACGTGCGCCGTTACGTCTACGACGACTCGCGTTTCAAGAACGCACTGACAGGTGTGATTGACGAATCCGGTTCTCGGATCGCAACGTGGACATATGATGCAATGGGCCGCGCTACCTCGGTAACGCACCCGGATACGACGCAGAACGTTCAGTTCGCCTACAACAACGGCTCAACGACCATGTCCTGGGCGGATGGTTCGGGCACGGTTAACTTTGCGTCAATTGCGGGCATGTTACGCATGACCGGTGGCAGTACGGCGGATGGCACCGAGAGCCGGACGCTGGACACGAGCGGGAACCTGTTGCAAAAAACGGCGCCGGATGGAAGCGCGGCATATTCGTACGACGCTGCGGGCCGACCGGTTCGAGCTGCGGTGACTAGTTCGAGTGGCACGGTAATAACGTCGGTGCGTTATGCCGATTCTGCGAGCCTGCATCCGTCGCTTGTTGCAACCCCTGGCAAGATGCGTGCGTTCGTTTACGACGGAGGTGGCAACGTCACTGGATACAGTGAGCTCGACACGTCCGACACAACTGGCGCGAGCGGCTTCGACGCTACTGGTACAGGCAACAAGTTGACCGTCGGTGCACGCTACGATGCTGATAACCGTTTGGCGCAAGCAACGGTATACCTCAATGGAGTAAAAACCGAAGACTGGTATTACTTTTCGGACTCCACCGGCAACATAAACACCGCTCAGGACATTGTTTCGGGATGGCTCTTTGGTACGGTGCACCGCGACGCTGCAAACCGTGCTACGGAAGTGAATGGGAATTATCGTCAAGCACGCTTTACATATGACAAACGTGGACGCGTAAGCAAATTCACGTATGACGAACAGGCACGGCCGTCGAACGGCGGACTGCATCGTTTTCTGACCGTCGACTACTCATACGCACCGGACGGCCGCGTTGTTAGCCGAACCGGCACGGTTGCCAGGAACGGCGGCGCTCCTCAATCGATAGCCAGTGATGAAATTGACAAGTGGATTAGTAACTATGAAACCGGTGCTGATCCAGTCGGGCCACCTGCCAATCTCTTGGGCTCACGTAAAGCACTGAAAGGCAGCGGTACGACGGTGATTGCGCCTGTATGCGCTGAGTGCTACGTGTTCACAAAGGCGAAGCTAGCCTGGAAGCTCTTCTACCGTGGACTGACCGTCACGCAGTCAGGTCAGCCGGTGCAGGGTAATGTGCCTGAACTGCAAATAGCGGCTCAGGAACAGGTGCCATTTCCCATTTTGATGCCTGACCAGAACGGGCAATCAAAACGTGCCGTGCTATATGCTCAACTGTTCCGGAACAACGATGACTCCGATTCGGGCTTCGTTAAGTGCGCTTACGGAAAACCTATAACGAGGCGCTGCGCCCAGGTTCTTGAACGATGTATCGACAAATGTCATGTGTTGTTTCAGACCCCCGACTATGGAGTTACATTCTTCAGGTGCAAGAATGCATGTATGGCAGACAACGGATGTTGAGGAGCAGTGTGATGATTGAGGACAAAGACCTCGCGGCGGAAGTCAATGAGAAATTACTGTCGGCGCACCGCTCGATTGTTGACGCTTTGAAGCTTGTCGAGGAGCATGGCTCAGAGCTCGAACTTCGAGCGTTTCGCGCTGGAGCGGTGAATGTGGCGGGCCATTTGTTTGGTCTTCTCTTAAGGCCGCTGTGGCAAGCACGCCCCGAACTTGCTCCGGAAGGACTGGATATGAGTCCCCCGTTGAAGAAGAAGGGCAAGCGATAAAGAAGGTTCGATCAACGAACCTCGCCCCGGAAGCATGGAGAGGTGTCCAACTTAAGGGAGACGGTTAACTCCGAGGTTGAGCGTCAGGTGGAGCCATTCCATCTGCGCGACTCGGATTTAAATCGTATCAACACTGAGAAGGAGTAGTTGGTGATCGATAGGGATGTGTCCAAGGATGTTGCTTGCGAGCTAAGTAGGGAGTTATTGGCCTCGTTCCATTCGTTGGAGAATGCGACAAGGTTGGTTCAAGAACGCTGCTCAAACGAGGAATTCAAGGCGTTCCGTTCTGAAGCGGGAAGAGTTGCTGGGGGTTTGTATCTGCTTCTCGAACCATTGTGGAGGGCATATCCAGACCTCGCTCCAGAAGGTCTGGTCATGATTTCACCGAGAAAAAAATAAGCGACAGGGCGCATGCGAGGAGCAAGTGATTGCGCTTTTCTATGTGCAGGCAGGCTGACCCAGGTTGGAAACAGATAATGCAGACAACGATCGTTAAGGGAGGGGATCTTGATTGGTGACAAAGATGTCGCTGCAGAGATCAGCGACCGCCTACTGACGGTGACGCGCCTGATGGACGAATCTATCGCGCTAGTTCAACAGCGCTGCCCCGATGACGAATTCAAGGCGTTCCGCGCTGGAACCGGTAAGGCTATGGGTTATCTATTTGTGGATGTACTCCGGGAACTGTGGTTGGAGCATCCACGTCTGGCTCCGGAAGGGCTGGATATAAGCCCTTCGCCGAGGAAGAAAGTTAAGCGATAACAACAAGGCGCGAGCAACGAACCGCACCTCGAAGCAATGGACAGGTGTCCGGCTTAAGAGGCTGTTCGCTGCTCACGCCTTTTCATTTCCAGCAGCATGGTGGTCACTACTTCATCTGGATGCTCTATTCCCGTTTGCGTCGCATTCGCCCGCACACGCGCGGCAGTCTTTACGCGTTATCGCCTATCGCCGACAACACAAAACCCCTCAAAGCATCGTCCTAACATGCCAAAGCTCGGGAAACAAAACCACATCCAGCATCTTGCGCAGATAAGGCGCACCACTCGTGCCGCCCGTGCCCTGCTTGAACCCGATAATCCGCTCGACTGTCGTCACATGCCTGAACCGCCACTGCCGGAAAGCGTCCTCGAGATCGACAAGCTCCTCCGCCATCTCGTACAACTCCCAATGTTGCGAAGGATTCCGATAGACCTCCAGCCAGGCCGCCTCGACCGAAGTGTCATGCACAGTAGGCTGGGTCCAATCGCGCTCCAACCTGGAAGGTGAAATCGCAAACCCGCGCCGCGCCAGCAGTCGAACTACTTCATCGTAGAACGAAGGCGCTTCCAGCGAAGCCGTCACCTCGGCAAGCACATCCGCCCGGTGCGCATGAGGCTTCAGCATCTGCTCATTCTTATTGCCAAGCAGAAATTCGATCTGCCGATACTGATAAGACTGGAACCCGGAAGAGCTGCCCAGATAAGGCCGCATCGCCGTGTATTCGGACGGCGTCATCGTCGCGAGAACACTCCATGCCTGCACCAGTTGCTCCATGATCCGCGACACGCGCGCGAGCATCTTGAACGCAGGCGGCAGTTCATCGCGATGCACCGCTTTCAACGCCGCACGCAACTCGTACAGCGCGAGCTTCATCCACAACTCGCTCGTCTGATGCTGAATGATGAACAGCATTTCGTTGTGGTCTGGCGACAGCGGATGCTGCGCATCCAGCACCGTCCCCAGGGAGAGATAGTCGCCGTAACTCATCGACTCGGAAAAATCGAGCTGCGCGTCATGCCAGCCATCGCCTGAGTCGGAATCCACGGAGGCAGCGGAAGCCGGGCGGGCCGCCTGAGCAACCCCACTGCCATGTCCAAACGGACACCCTTGCGCCGGTTTTTCTTCCGGCAATCCCGGCGTTTGCATGTGATCGGTGGTCATCGCGCGCTCCTCAGGTCACTGCGCCGCGAGCGGCAAATTCAGGTGCTCGCCAGGACTCTTGCGTGAGCACATCGCGCAGCGTCTCCACCGCATCCCACACATCGACAAAGCGCGTGTACAGCGGCGTGAAGCCAAACCGCAACACGTGCGGCTCGCGATAGTCGCCGATTACGCCACGCGCGATCAACGCCTGCATCACTTCATAACCATGCGGATGCTCGAAGCTCGCATGCGAACCGCGCTGTGCATGTTCGCGCGGCGTCACGAGCTTCAAGGGAAACTCGCCGCAACGCGCTTCGACCAGTTCGATGAACAGATCGGTCAGCGCGAGCGATTTTGCGCGGATGGTCTGCATATCCGTTTGCAGGAACACATCGAGTCCACATTCGACCAGCGACATCGACACCATCGGCTGTGTGCCGCACAAGAAGCGGCCGATGCCGTCATCGGGCTGATACGCCGGGTCCATCTTGAACGGCGCGCGATGGCCCCACCAGCCGGACAGCGGCTGCGCGAAGTCGTTCTGATGCCGCTTCGGCACCCACACGAATGCCGGCGAACCCGGGCCGCCGTTCAGATACTTATACGTGCAACCCACAGCGTAATCCGCGCCAACGCCGTTCAGATCGACGGGCACCGCGCCCGCCGAGTGCGCGAGGTCCCACAGCGCGAGCGCGCCTTTGTCATGGATCAGCTTCGTGAGTGCGGCCATGTCGTGCATGTAGCCGGTGCGGTAGTTCACGTGCGTGATCATCGCGATTGCGGTGTCGTCGCCGATCGCGGCGGGCAACTCGGAGGGGTCGTCCACAAGGCGCAATTCATAACCGCGGTCGAGCTGTTCGATCAGGCCTTGTGCGATGTACAGATCGGTCGGGAAATTCGAACGCTCGGAAACGATCACGCGACGCTTCGGGTCGCGTGCGTTCGCCAACCGCACGGCAGCCGACAAAAGCTTGAACAGATTGATGGAAATCGTATCGGTGACGACCACTTCGTTGTCAGCTGCGCCGATCAGCGGCGCGAGCTTGTTGCCGAGGCGGCGCGGCAACTCGAACCAACCCGCGGTGTTCCAGCTGCGGATCAGACCTTCGCCCCATTCGGCGCCGATCACGGTCTGCGCGCGCTGGGCGGCGGCGGCCGGCGGCACACCGAGCGAGTTGCCGTCGAGGTAGATGGTGCTCGGCGAGAGCGCGAACTGGTCGCGCAGCGGCGCGAGCGGGTCGGCGCTATCGAGCGCCAGTGCTTCGTCACGGTTGTTCATGATGGTCCAGTCAAAGAAATTTGGGAGTACGTGATTCGGTTTTGCAGATCGCGGGCGATCAGGCAGATTCGGATTCGGGCAGCGCCCGCAACACGGCGCGCACGGGGCTCGCGTCGAGCGTGGTCAGCTTGAGCGGCAGCGCGATCAACTCGTAGTCGCCGGGTGCGACGGCATCCAGCACGATGCCTTCGAGGATCGCCATGCGGTGCGTGCGAATCCGGTGGTGCGCGTCCATCGTCTTCGATTCCTGCGGATCGAGCGACGGCGTGTCGATGCCGATCAGCTTCACCCCCCTCGCTGCCAGCAGATCGATCGTTTCCGGCGCGACCGCGCAGAAGGCGCTGTCCCAGACCGCCGTCGGCGCGTTTTTGTAAGTGCGTAGTAAGACTCGCGGCGGCAGGTTGTCGAGCGAGCCGCTCAGGTGTTGTGGCGTCACAACAGGCGAAGCGCCGATGCAATGAATTACGCGGCAGCGTCCAAGGTACGCATCGAGCGCGACCTCGCCGATCGCCGCGCCTTCGGCGTCGTAGTGAAGCGGGGCGTCGGTGTGGGCGCCGGTGTGCGGCGACAGCGTCAGGCGCGCAACGTTGACGGGCGAGCCCGCCTCCATGCGCCACACGCGTTCGATGCCGACCGGCGTATCGCCGGGCCAGACGGGTGTCGCGGTATCGACGGCGGGGGTGATGTCCCAGAGTGTGTCCATGTCTCCATCAGCGGATTGTGTCTATCCAGGAATGATAGGTGGCTTGTCGCGAAATGTGATTGCGAAAAAATCTCCTTCTGAGCCCTGTCTTGGAACATAATTTGAGACAAATGGGAAAGGGAGACCGAATATGAACGCGATCTCGCTCGACGCCACCGATTGCCGTATCTTGACGGTGCTTCAGCAGGAAGGACGGATCAGCAATCTCGACCTGGCGGAGCGCATTTCGCTGTCGCCATCGGCCTGTCTACGACGCCTGCGCCTGCTGGAAGAGCAGGGCGTCATCGAACATTACCGCGCGTGCCTGAACCGCGAAGTGCTGGGTTTCGAACTGGAAGCGTTTGTGCAGGTGTCGATGCGCAACGACCAGGAGAACTGGCACGAGCGTTTTGCGGAGGCGGTGCGGGATTGGCCGGAGGTGGTCGGCGCGTTTGTCGTGACCGGCGAAACCCATTATCTGTTGCGGGTGCTCGCCCACAATCTCAAGCACTATTCGGATTTCGTTCTGCAACGCCTCTACAAGGCGCCGGGCGTGATGGATATTCGTTCGAATATCGTGCTGCAGACGCTGAAAGAAGATTCCGGCGTGCCGGTGTCGCTCGTGACGAAAACCAGCGGGCACAGCGCGTCGCATAGCTGAATGCGAGCGGCGGGGCTGCTCGCCCCGGCGTGCATGGGTTCGCAGCAGCCGCCAGGCCGAAAGCGGCGCCGCATTCAGAGCGACTTGAGTCCGTGAAACTGGCCGTTCTGGAACACCAGCGGCGCAATCTCCGCCGCATTCTCGTGGACGCCGCAGCGCTCCACCTCGCCGACGAAAATCACGTGGTCGCCCTCTTCGTAGCGGCTGCGGTTATGGCATTCGAACCAGGCGAGCGCGCCGTCGAGCACCGGCATGCCGGTGTCGCCTTCGGCGTGCGACACACCTTCGAAACGATCGCCCTTCACCGTCGCAAAGCGCTTGCACAGATCGAGCTGCGACGCGGCCAGCACGTTGACCACGTAGTGGCTGTTCGCCTGGAACACCGGCATCGACGCCGAGCGCGTGGCGAGGCTCCACAGCACCAGCGGCGGATTGAGCGAAACCGAATTGAACGAGCTGGCCGTGATACCGATCAATTGGCCGGACGCTGCGCGTGTCGTAATGACCGTGACGCCGGTGGCGAACTGGCCGAGCGCCTGTTTAAAGGCGGACTGGTCGAAGTTGGGCGGGCTGGCGCGCTTCATCGGGCGGAAGCCCTTGTGCCGAGCCGGGTGAAACCCGTGCCGGACCCATCGGGTGTGCGGCCGGAAACAAATGATTCAAAAGTCATAGTGAAAATCGTCGATTTATCCCAATTTTAACTGCAATCGCGGTGGACCGGCCGCGAGCTCTGCCGGTTGGTGGAAAAACCGCTAAGCTGGAAAGTCTTGGCGGTGGCATGAGCGTTGCGGCTAACTGGGACCGGCATCGGCCGGCTATGTGTATCAAGGAGCAAGCAGCATGAGTCAGACAGGCGAAGTCGCCACCCTCGGTGGCGGGTGTTTCTGGTGTCTCGAAGCGGTGTATCTGGGCGTCGAAGGGGTGAACTCGGTGGAGTCCGGCTATGCGGGCGGCCAGACCCAGCGGCCGACCTATGAACAGGTGTGCGACGGCGTGACCGGCCACGCGGAAGTCGTGAACGTCGACTTCGATCCGGCGAAGATCAGCTATCGCGAGATTCTCGATATTTTCTTCGCGATCCACGACCCGACCCAATTGAACCGGCAAGGCAACGACGTCGGCACGCAATACCGCTCGGTGATTTTTACCCACTCCGACGCGCAGCGTGAAACGGCATTGCAGGCGATCCGCGAAATCGGCGAGCAGGGTATCTACGACAGCCAGATCGTCACCCAGGTGCTGCCGCTCGACGGCAACTACTGGCCGGCCGAGGCGTATCACCAGAACTATTTCGCGCAGCATCCGAATCAGGGCTACTGCTCGTTCGTGGTGGCGCCGAAGGTCGCGAAATTCCGTCAGAAGTTCGCGCATCGGATCAAGGCGAGCTGAGTCTTGGGTGGTGGCGCGTTGACGGCTTCGTTTTCCCGCGGCGGTAGCTCAGCGTTCGCCGCCGGACTCGCCGTCCTCGCGCCGCTCAGCTTGATCGGCATGCAGGTCCGCTTCGGACTCCGCCTGCGTGCCGTCTTGCTCATGTTCATGCTCATGAGCGAGGCGTGCATACGCCTCGATAATCTCCCGGGCCAGTTCCACGCAGCTTAACGGCGCCGACCCTTCCGCCTTGTTGTTCACAGCGATCACCACCGGCTGGCCGGCCAGCGCGTAGCGCGCGGCCAGTTCGGCGAGCGCGGCGCGGGTGCCCGGGTCCTGGTCGACCAGTTGGTTGAACGGCTCGTACTTGGCTTTTGCCTGCTCGTATTTGAAGCCGCCGTGCAAACTCCAGCGCACGATCAGTGGGCCGGCCGGCTCGCCGTCCAGCAGCGCGAGCGCCGCCGCCTGACGCAGCGGGTCCGGCATCCGCGCATGAATCCCCACGCAATACCGCACGCCCGCCGCTTTCAGCGTGCGGATGAAGCGCGGCGTGAGCAGACTCGCGTCGCGGATTTCTATCGCGTAGCAGGTGCCTTCAGGCAGCGTCGGCAAGGCGGCCAGGAACTCCGCGAGCCGCTCGATGAATACCGCGGGCTGCGCGAGCATCTGGTCGGGCAGCGGCGAGAGCTGGAACACCAGCGCACCGGCTTTTGCCCCGAGGCCTTCAAGGCACGGCGTGACGAATTCGTCGATCGCCATTTGCGCGTTCAGAAAGCACGGGTTCAGCGAGACCGGTTCGCCGCGTTCGGCGCGCACGGTGGCGTCCGTGATGGTCATCGGCGCTTTGACGATGAAGCGGAAGTGCTCCGGTACCTGCTGTGCGTAGCGCAAGTATTCAGTGACGGTGAGCGCCTGATAAAACGACCGGTCGATGCTGACGGTCTTTAAGAGTGGATGCGCACCATAAGCCGTCAGACCTTCGCGCGAAAGTTTGCTATTGCTGTATTCGTCGCCGTAGACGATGCCGTGCCAACCCGGAAACGACCATGTCGATGTGCCGAGGTGGACCTGCGGTGGCAGTTCGGCAGCGAGCGCGAGGAGTTCGGGTGAGGGCGGGGCGGCGAGAACGTCGCGTGAGCGGCGTTTCTTCGGCGTGTCGGCGGTGGCTGGCGCTGCTTTGGCTTCTGTAGTCGTGCGCGGCGGTTTTGCTCCCGCGTCGGCCTTCGGCGCCGGCGTCTGTTCCACCGGTAATCCGAACAGATCGAACTGCACGGCGTCGGCCTGTGCGTCATCCCCGTCGCTCACCGGCTGTTCAACTTCGCTTGTCCCGCTCTGATCCATCTATGTTCGACCTGCTGTTGTTTAGGGTTTGCGCCGCGCCGGCCCGGTCGCACATGCACGTAGCGCCGGCGCGCGGCGACAGCAAATCGCCGCGGCGCAACCGTATCACAACGTTTTGTCGTACATATAGCGACGCGACCACGGTAAGGTCTTGGCGCTCCGTCCGGCTCTACGGCATACCACCTGGTAGATCGAGACGTCGTCGTTTTCGAACGCATACGCGCAACCGGCGAGGTACACGCGCCAGATGCGGAATTTTTCGTCGTCGACCAGCTTGCGGGCTTCGTCCGCATGCGTCTCGAAGTTTTCCGCCCAGATGTTCAGCGTGTGCGCATAGTGACGGCGCAGGCTTTCGACGTCAACCGCTTCAAGCCCGCCGCGCTGCATCGATTCGAGCGCAAGGCTGATGTGCGGCAGTTCACCGTCCGGAAAGACATAACGATCGATGAATTCGCCGCCGCCCAACGCCGTTTCGCCGCTGTCCGAATCGCTCGACGTAATGCCGTGATTCATGGCGATGCCGTCTTCGACCAGCAGGTCGTGGACTTTCTGAAAGTAGCCCGGCAGATTCTTGCGGCCGACGTGCTCGAACATGCCGACGCTGGTAATGCGGTCGAACTGGCCTTCGACGTCGCGATAATCCTGCAGACGAATCTCGATCTGGTTTTCGAGGCCCGCGGCTTTCACTCGTGCGGTAGCGAGATCGAACTGGTTCTGCGACAGCGTCACGCCGACACATTTGGCGCCGAATTTCTGCGCGGCACGCAGAACGAGCGCACCCCAGCCGCAGCCGATATCGAGCAGGCGCTGCCCGGGTTGCAACTGGATCTTGGTGAGAATGTGGTCGATTTTCTTGACCTGGGCGGCGGCGAGATCTTCATTGCCATTCTCGAAGTACGCACACGAGTACACCATGTTCTCGTCGAGCCACAGCTTGTAGAACTCGTTCGAGACGTCGTAGTGATACTGAATGGCCTTCTTGTCCGACGACTTCGAGTGATGGAAGTAGCGCCGTACGCGCGCCAGCTTGCTCGCGCTGGTGACGGTATTGCGCGCCAGCTGATAGCTGACGTTGATGATGTCCGACAGCTTGCCTTCGATATCGATCTTGCCCTTCACATACGCCTCGCCCAGATTGTCGAGGCTCGGTTCGAGCAGATAAGGCAGCGCCGTGGCGCTTTTGACATGTAGCGTGACCTGAGGCGCGGCGAACTGCCCGAAGTCATGTTGCTGACCGTCCCACAGCACAAGGCGTGCTGGCAGGTTAGCCTTGGTTTTTACTTCTTCCACCCACTGCGCCAGCTTTTTCTCCCAGAACATGTGATCTCTCCGTGTCCGTTGAATTAAAGCAAAGCCTGTGTGGATTGCGGCTCCATGCGGCGCAGCTCCCATGCCGCGAGTCGCAGTCCTACCGGCGCGCGCTGCTGCGTTGGCAACGCGCGTACGGTGCTGTATTCCGATTCAAGGCGAAAGGCGGGAGATTTGCCAGTCGCTGTTTTCGCTTGAACGTGTGTAGCGCAAGCGGTCGTGCAGACGCGACGGCCGGCCTTGCCAGAATTCAATTGCTTCGGGTACCAAACGATAGCCGCCCCAGTGCGGTGGGCGCGGCGGTTGGTCGCCGTATTGCAGGCTGATTTCGCGTTCGCGTGTTTCGAGCTGCGAACGGCTTTCAATTACCTGACTTTGATTGGATGCCCACGCACCAATGCGTGAACCGAGCGGGCGCGACGCAAAATACGTATCGCTTTCTTCCGCGCTGGTTTTGATAATGCGGCCTTCTATGCGCACCTGGCGTTCGAGTTCGATCCAGTAGAACAGCAGGCTTGCGTAGGGATTAACGGCCAGTTCGCGGCCCTTGCGGCTTTCGTAGTTGGTGAAGAACACAAAGCCGCGCTCGTCGACCCCTTTGATCAGCACGATGCGCGCCGACGGCCGGCCGCGCGAGTCAACCGTGGCCAGCGTCATCGTATTCGGCTCGGGCAACTGGGCGTCTACCGCTTGCTGAAACCACGTGTCGAATTGACGAAACGGGTTGCGGTCGATATCGGCCACGTCCAAAGAACCGAGCGAATAGTTTTTTCGAAGTTCGGCGAGTGAGGTCATATTCTTATGCGAACGCTTCAGTCTAATCAGTATAGCCAGGGCGTGAATTTTTTGCCCGCGACCAGATCAAGGCCCGCCGCGCTGTGTGGATATGCACGTTACAACGTTGGCCGCCATTCGTGCCTCCAGGTTGGCGTGGTCATGCGAGGCGCCGCGATCAGGCAAAATACGGGCTGGAAACGCTTGGCTGTGCCTCGGCGTTTTCATCACTTTGTGTTTTGCCTGCTTTGAACGAGCCTGCCACCATGTCCAGCACCACCGCGCCTTCCGATCTTACTACCAGCCTCGAAGGGAGTGAAACCGCCGACCGCGCGCGCCGCTTCGGCGGTGTTGCCCGCCTGTACGGGGCGCCGGCGCTCGCTGCGTTCGAAGGGGCACACGTCGCCGTGATCGGCATCGGCGGGGTGGGTTCATGGGTGGCGGAGGCGCTGGCGCGCAGCGCGGTCGGCACGCTGACCTTGATCGATCTGGACAACGTCGCCGAGAGCAACACTAACCGCCAGATCCATGCGCTGGATGGCAACTACGGAAAACCGAAAGTCGAAGCGATGGCCGAACGCATCGCGGCAATCAATCCGTTCTGCGACGTACGGCTCGTGGAAGACTTCGTCGAGCCGGACAATTTCGCGGCCACGCTTGGCGGTGGTTTTGACTACGTGATCGATGCGATCGACAGCGTACGCACCAAGACCGCGTTGATTGCTTGGTGCGTCGAGCAGAAGCAGCCGTTGATCACGGTGGGCGGCGCGGGTGGCCAACTGGATCCCACTCGCATCCGTATCGACGATCTCGCATTGACGATCCAGGACCCATTGCTATCGAAAGTGCGCGGGCAGTTGCGCAAACAGCATGGTTTCCCGCGCGGACCAAAGGCGAAGTTCAAGGTGAGCGCGGTGTATTCCGATGAACCGCTGATCTACCCGGAAGCCGCCGTGTGCGATATCGACGAGGAAGCGGAACACGTCACCACGTCGCCGGGGCATACGGGACCGGTGGGTTTGAACTGTGCGGGATTTGGATCGAGCGTGTGCGTGACCGCGAGCTTCGGTTTCGCCGCGGCCGCGCATGTGTTGCGGGCCCTGGCGAGGCAGGCTGCGGGTTGATGCGGTAGGGCGCTTTATGCCGTGTATGCCGTGTACGTCGTGTACGCGGCAACGCATTCAGACGCGGCTCGCACGCCGCGCCTGAACACAGTACAGATCAGAACAACAGCGCGCTCAGCTTGCGCCGCCAGTGCGACACCAGTTCCGGCTGGTGCGCCGCGAGATCGAACACCGACAGCATGGTTTTACGGCCGATGTCTTCGCGGAACGCACGGTCGCGCTGCACGATGGCCAGCAGATGTTCGAGTGCGCCTTCGTATTTGCGGCGTGCAATGAATGCGCTAGCCAGATCGAAGCGAGCTTCGAGATCGTCGGGGTTCGCCGCGACTTTGGCTTCGAGCGCATCCGTAGGCGGCAGATCGGCCGCCGCGTCTACCGCATCGAGCCGGGTCTTGATCGCGTTGAAGCGGGCGTCGATCCCTTGCGTGGTTTTCGGCGACAACAGGTCGACTTCATTGCGCGCTTCGTCGATGCGGTGATCTTCGAGCAGCATCTCGATACGGTCCATGCGTGCTTCGTCGAAGCCCGGGTCGTAGGCGAGCGCCGCTTGCAGCGCATCGTAGGCATCCTCGCGGCGGCCTTCAGCCAACGCGGCTTGCGCTTCAAGACGTGACGCATCCGCGCCTTGCGGAACGAGCCGTTCGATGAACTCGCGCAACTGGCCTTCCGGCAACACGCCGACGAACTGATCGACCGGTTGGCCGTCGGCAAACGCCATCACATGCGGAATGCTGCGCACCTGGAAGTGCGCGGCCAGTTCCTGGTTCTCATCCACGTTCACCTTCACCAGCTTCCATTTGCCGGCGGCTTCGGCTTCGAGCTTTTCCAGCATCGGGCCGAGCGTCTTGCAGGGCCCGCACCATGGCGCCCAGAAATCGACCAGCACAGGGGCCAGTGTCGACGCCGTGATGACGTCCCGTTCGAAAGTGGCCAGCGTGGTGTCCATTACGTCCTCGTCGATAAAACAGTGGTTGCTCAGGTGGGGCCGGGCGCGACGAATTCAATGCGTGCCGCGCGCACTTTTACTTGCAGCCAGACGCGCTTACTTTTTGACCGGCAGCGGAATCCATTCGGTTTCCCCCGGCACCTTGCCCATCTCCTGATGGGTCCACGCCAGCTTCGCGGCTTCGATTTTCTCGCGCGAACTGGCGACGAAATTCCATTCGATAAAGCGCTCGCCGTCCAGTTTCTCGCCACCGAGCAGCATTGCGCGCGCGCCGTGGGTACTGGCAAGCGTGACGGTTTCGTCGAGTGCGAGCACGGCCATCTGACCTACTTCGAGCGGCGTGCCATCGATCTCCAGATCGCCGTCCACCAGATAGACACCCCGTTCCTCGTGCTCCGGTTCGAGTGCGAAGGCGCCGCCCGGGGCAAACTCCGCGGCCACATAAAGCGTGCCGGAAAAGGTCTCGACCGGCGAGGTTTCGCCGAATGCGGTGCCCGCGATCACGCGCAGCGTGACGCCGTTGCGCTCGACCACCGGCAGCGTACTGGCCGCGTGATGCGAGAAGGACGGCTCGATGTCTTCGTCTTCGAGCGGCAGCGCGACCCAGGTCTGGATGCCGTGCATGGTCTGGCCGCTCGCGCGGTCTTCGGCCGGTGAGCGCTCGGAATGGACGATGCCGCGGCCCGCGGTCATCCAGTTGACGTCGCCCGGGACGATCTTCTGCTCGGAGCCGAGGCTGTCGCGATGCATGATCGCGCCTTCGAACAGATACGTGACGGTTGCAAGGCCGATATGCGGATGCGGCCGCACGTCGAGTCCGATGCCGGGATCGAGCGTGGCGGGGCCCATGTGGTCGAAAAAGATGAACGGGCCGATCAGGCGCGCCGCCATGGCCGGCAGCACGCGCCGCACGGTGAGGCTGCCGACGTCGCGTAAATGTGGTTTGAGAACGGCTTTGATCGAGGAAGACATGGGCAGGCTCGGTGAAAAGGGGGAGTCGGGTTTTTGCTCGATAGACGATTCTACTGCGGAGGGCGAAATGCTGACGTTTTGCGCCGCTTGGCCGCGTCGGGATTCCGTAATGCGCGCCACCCCTGACACGGCCGGCTCCGCTAAACTGGCAGATCAGACAATGACATGGAGACTGGGATGTCGCCCAGGGACTTACTGCTCGCGCTGGTGGTCGTGGTGGCGTGGGGCGTCAATTTCGTCGTGATCAAGGTGGGCCTGCACGGCGTGCCGCCGATGCTGCTCGGCGCGCTGCGGTTCACGCTCGCCGCGGTGCCGGCGGTGTTCTTCGTCAAACGGCCGCAGATGCCGTGGCGCTGGCTGTTCGCTTATGGCGCGACGATTTCGTTCGGGCAATTCGCGTTTCTGTTCTCGGCGATGTATGTCGGCATGCCGGCGGGGCTCGCTTCGCTCGTTTTGCAGGCACAGGCGTTCTTCACGCTGATTTTCGCGGCCCTGTTCCTGCATGAGCGCTTTCGCGTGCCGAACGTCGTCGGTTTGTTGATCGCGGCGGCTGGTCTCGCGGTTATCGGCATGCAAGGCGGTCATGCGATGACGCTGGCCGGGTTCGTCCTCACGCTGTGCGCCGCGTGTTCGTGGGCGTTCGGCAACATCGTCACGAAGAAGGTCGGCAAGGTCGATCTGGTCGGGCTGGTGGTGTGGGGCAGTCTGATTCCACCGTTGCCGTTTTTCGCGCTGTCGTACGCATTCGAGGGGCCGCAGAAGATCGTCGCGGCGCTGTCCGGGATCAGCGCGATGTCGATTTTCGCCGTCGTGTACCTGGCTTTTATCGCAACCCTGGTCGGCTACGGGCTGTGGAGCCGGCTGCTGTCGCGCTATCCGGCCAGCCAGGTGGCGCCGTTCTCGCTGCTGGTGCCGATTGTCGGGCTGGCGTCGGCGTCCCTGTTTCTCGACGAGCGCTTGTCTACCGCGCAGATCCTGGGCGCCTTGTTGGTGATGGCGGGGTTGGCGGTGAATGTGTTCGGCGGGTGGGTCGTGCAGCGGTTTTCACCCGCGCGTTGATTGCCGCTTAAGCGCGGCGCAGAAAAAAGGGTCCATGCGGACCCTTTTTTCGCTTCTGCATGAAACCGCGTGATGCCACGAACTCATCAGGTCATGCGGTTTTTCGCCAACGGCGGATTCGCCGCGAAATAGCGCTTGATGCCGGTCATGATCGCATCGGCCATCTTGTCGCGATACGCGTCGTCGTTCAGGCGGCGCTCCTCGTCCGGATTGCTGATGAAGGCCGTTTCCACAAGAATCGACGGAATGTCCGGCGCCTTGAGCACGGCAAACCCGGCTTGTTCAACCGAACCCTTATGCAGCTTGTTGATGCCGCCGATCTCGTTCAGCACGAAGTTGCCGTAGCGCATCGAATCGCGGATCTGCGCGGTGGTCGACATGTCGAACAGCGCGCGATTGACCGTGGCGTCGGCTGACTTGATGTTGATCCCGCCGATCTGATCCGACGAGTTCTCCTTGTTCGCCATCCAGCGCGCCGCGGCGCTCGAGGCGCCATGCTCCGACAAGGCGAACACCGACGAGCCTTTCGCCTCGGGCGTGGTGAACGCATCCGCATGGATCGACACGAACAGGTCCGCGCCGACGCGGCGCGCCTTCTGCACACGCACGTTCAGCGGCACGAAGAAGTCGGCGTCGCGCGTCATCATGGAGCGCATGTTCGGCTGTGCGTCGATCTTCGCGCGCAGCTTCTTTGCGATGTCGAGTGCGACGTGCTTCTCGTAGGTGCCTGAGCCGCCGATCGCGCCCGGATCTTCGCCGCCGTGACCCGGATCGATCGCAACGGTGAGCAGGCGCACCGTGTTGCTCTTGCCGGTTTTCGGGTTGGTGAAGGCGTAGCTATCGTCGCTGTCGCTGTCATTGGCACCGAGGTTGCCCGCCGTATTGCCGCCCTTGTTGCGGGCGATGGCAGTGGGCGGCGCGAGCGGCGCCGTCGGCGCAGCGGGCTTGCCGAGGATGGGCGGAACGGGCGTCGGCGCGAGATGCGCCGGCGGACGCGGCACGCCCGACGCCGTCCCGCCGCTGCCGTTCTGTGCATAACGCTCGAAGAAGGCTTCGCTGTTGTCGGCGGTGGGCGGCGTGGTGCCCGGTCCGCTGAGCGTGGCGGGCGGCGCGTTGTTTTCCTCCAGCGTTTGCTGCTTGCGTTCGGTTTGCGCGAGCAGATCCATCAGCGGATCGGGTGCGACCGCGGGGTACAGGTCGAACACCAGCCGGTATTTGTACGCGCCGACCGGCGGCAGCGTGAACACCTGCGGCTTCACCGAACCCTTCAGATCGAACACCATGCGCACGACGTGCGGCTGATATTGGCCGACGCGTACCGACTGAATCTGCGGATCGTTCGGCGTGATCTTCGATACCAGATCCTTCAGCGCCTGGTCCAGATCGAGACCGCTCAGATCGACCACCAGCCGGTCCGGACCCTGCAGCAACTGCTGTGCGTTCTGCAGCGGCTGATCCGACTCGATCGTCACGCGCGTGTAATCGCGCGCCGGCCAGACCCGCACGCCCAACACCGAACTTGCCCATGCGAGACGCGGAGCGACCAGCCCGAGCACCAGCGTGGAGGCGCCTGCGCGCAGAATCTGCCGGCGCCGCCAGTTATGCGTTGCGGTGGCCGCCGATTCGATCGAACGGAACGGTTTGATTAACATCTTTCGAGACATGCCTTTCCTGATTCGCTGTATGCCCGTGCAACGAGTACCCGGCCTTCGCCCGCGTGATCCAGGTCGAGCGCGAAGACGAGATCCGGTACGCCAAGCAGACGCCCGGCGCGCTGTGGCCATTCGACGAGGCAGATTGCGCCGCTGTCGAAGTACTCGCGAAAGCCGGCGTCGGCCCATTCGGCCGGGTCGGTGAATCTATACAGATCGAAGTGATAGAGCGCGAGTTCCCCAGCGGGCCGCTCGAGCACGTAGGGTTCGACAAGTGTGTAAGTGGGACTGCGCACGCGGCCGGTGTGGCCGAGGCCGCGCAAGGTCGCGCGCACGAGGGTGGTTTTGCCGGCGCCGAGGTCGCCGACGAGCTGCACTTGCAGGCCCTGGAATGCCTGACGAGCTTCGGTGCCTGGCGTGGCTTGCGGCGTTTTCGGTTGCGGGTCTTGCAGCAACTCGCGCGTGCTTTCGATTGCCCGTGCAAAGCGCTCACCGAATGCGTTGCTGGCGGCCTCATCCGCGAGCGCGAAGGAGCGTTCGAGCAGGACATTGGCGAGCGGTTGGATCGCGAGATCGGGATTGACGGGCATTCTCGTAAAATGGCGTGATGAACCGAAGTCCGGAGTCCCCTGTTTCCAGTACGCCTGCGTCTAACGACGATGCGCGTGCCGAGCGTCATTTCGATGAAGCGGCGCTGAAGGCGCTCGCGCTCAACATCAAAACGTGGGGCCGTGAACTGGGTTTCGGGGCAATCGGTATCAGCGACACCGATCTCTCCGCTGCCGAAGCGCCGCTTGCTGCATGGCTGGACGCGGGTTGCCACGGCGAGATGGATTATATGGCGAAACACGGCATGAAACGCGCGCGTCCCGCCGAGCTTGTGGCCGGCACGCGACGTGTGATTACCGCGCGCATCGCCTATTTGCCCGCTCAGACACTAAGTGGAAAGGCGCACGAAAGCGCTTTGCAGGACTCGCCGCAGGCACCGCAAGACTGGCGCGCGGCAGAGCATGCGCGGCTCGCGGACCCGTCGGCGGCAGTGGTCTCGATCTACGCGCGGGGCCGCGATTATCACAAGGTGATGCGTAACCGTCTGCAACATCTGGCCGAGAAAATCGAGGCGGAGATCGGCGCGTTCGGCTACCGCGTATTTACCGATTCGGCGCCGGTGCTCGAAGTGGAGCTTGCCCAGAAGGCCGGGATCGGCTGGCGCGGCAAGCACACATTGCTGCTGCAGCGTGATGCGGGTTCGCTGTTTTTTCTCGGCGAGATTTACGTCGACGTGCCCTTGCCCACCGATGCCGAGACATTGCCCGACAATGCGCCCGAAACGCCGGGCGCGCATTGCGGCAGTTGCACGCGCTGCATCGGCGCATGCCCGACGGGGGCGATCGTGGCGCCTTACAAGGTCGATGCGCGCCTCTGTATTTCGTATCTGACGATCGAACTGAAGGGCAGGATTCCCCTGGAAATGCGGCCGCTGATCGGTAATCGTGTGTATGGCTGCGACGATTGTCAGCTCGTCTGTCCGTGGAACAAGTTCGCGCAGGCCGCGCCGGTCGCCGACTTCGATGTGCGCCATGGGCTCGATCGCGCAACCCTGGTCGAGTTGTTTGCCTGGAGCGCGAAAGAGTTCGATACACGCATGCAGGGCAGTGCGATTCGCCGCATCGGCTATGAAAGCTGGCTGCGCAATCTGGCCGTGGGCATGGGTAATGCGCTGCGGGTCCCTGCGGAAAATCTGAATGCGGAAGCGCGCGAGGCGATTGTCGGCGCGCTGAGATTGCGCGCCGAAGATCCCTCGGCCGTGGTGCGCGAGCATGTGGAATGGGCGTTGGAAGCGGCGTAAAGTAGCGGCAATCCGGTGGGACGGTTTTCCTGGGCGAGGCGCCTGCACCCCATGCAGGTACGCTAGCGTGACGAGTAAAAAGCATCGGTCCAGTCATGAGGCAAGCAATCATGTTCAACGCAGTAATCGACGCACCCTTCGGTAAAGTCGGCATCCGCATCGAGGGTGAGGCTGTGCGCGAAATCGTCTACCTGCCGGAGTCGACGCGCAGCGTCGCACCGGACACGCCACTGGCAAGGCGGGCTGCCGGACAGATCGAGGCTTATTTCGAACGTGCATCCACGAAGTTCGAATTGCCGCTGGCAAAGGTTGGCACCGCGTTCCAGCAGCGCGTGTGGCAAGCGATCTGCGATATCCCGCCAGGTGTCGTATTGACCTATGGGCAACTGGCAAAACAGGTCGGCAGCGTGCCGCGCGCAGTCGGTCAGGCGTGCGGGTCGAATTACTTTCCGATTGTGATCCCGTGTCACCGGGTGGTCAGTTCGAGCGGCATCGGCGGATTCGCGCATCATGCCGGCGATGGCTTCTTTCGCAACGTCAAGCGCTGGCTTCTCGCGCATGAAGGCATTCCCTACGCATGAGCGACACCGTGACTGAAGATGCGCTCGTCGCGTCCCCTTTGTTTGTGGCGAGCTCGGCCTCGATCGATGCGTTCTGCGACGCGCTGTGGCTCGAGCACGGCTTGTCGCGCAACACGCTGGACGCGTACCGGCGCGATCTGCGGCTCTTCTGCGAATGGCTCGCGCAGACCCGCAACACCTCGCTCGACACCGCCAGCGAAGCCGATCTCAACGCCTATAGCGCGGCGCGCCAGAAGGACAAATCCACCTCGGCGAACCGTCGGCTTTCAGTGTTTCGCCGCTACTACGGCTGGGCGGTGCGCGAGCATCGCGCAACGGCCGATCCGACGGTACGCATCCGTTCGGCCAAGCAGGCGCCGCGTTTCCCGTCGACGCTTACCGAAGCGCAGGTCGAAGCGCTGCTAGGTGCGCCGGACATCGACACGCCTCTCGGCCTGCGCGACCGCACCATGCTGGAGTTGATGTACGCGAGCGGTTTGCGTGTCACTGAACTCGTCACGCTGAAGACGGTGGAAGTGGGCCTGAACGAAGGCGTGGTGCGTGTGATGGGCAAGGGCTCGAAAGAGCGCCTGATTCCGTTCGGCGAAGAGGCGCACGGCTGGATCGAGCGCTATCTGCGCGAGGCGCGTCCTGCACTGCTGGGCGCGCGCGCGACGGATGCGCTGTTCGTCACCAGCCGCGCGGAGGGCATGACCCGCCAGCAGTTCTGGAACATCATCAAGCGCCACGCGGCGGCGGCCGATGTGCACGCGCCGCTCTCGCCGCACACGTTGCGGCACGCATTCGCGACGCACCTGCTGAACCATGGCGCCGATCTGCGCGTCGTGCAACTGCTGCTCGGTCATACGGATATCTCGACCACGCAAATCTACACGCACGTGGCCCGTGAACGGCTGAAGTCGTTGCATGCGCAGCATCATCCGCGCGGGTGACGCGCGCTTGCACGGACATTCGCATTTGCCGGTGTCCTCATGCGCGTGATTGAAATTGCCGCCGTCATAATTGGTTATCCCACAAGGCCAAGGCGAAGCCGTTGCGGGCGCTGCGTTACATGAACTCGCGCAAGCGGTGTTTGAGAATCTTGCCGGTCGACGCGGCCGGCAGCGCGGCGAGCACTTTTACTTCGGCAGGGCGCTTGTAGGGTGCGAGACGCTCGCCGCACCACGCGATCAGCTCGGCCGGCGACACCTGCGCCCCCGCGATCAATTCGACGAACGCGACCACCTCCTCGTTACCCTCCACCGCGCGCCCGATCACCGCTGACTGCACCACCTGCGGATGCGCGTTCAACACGTGCTCGACTTCCGACGGATACACGTTGAAGCCCGAGCGGATGATCAGTTCCTTGCTGCGCCCGACGATATGCAGCGCACCGTCCGGGTCTTGCCGCGCGAGATCGCCGGTCTTGAGCCAACCGTCTTCGGTCACGGCGGTGCGGGTCTGCTCCGGGCTGCGGTAGTAGCCGAGCATCACGTTCGGGCCGCGCACCCACAGTTCGCCGATTTCACCCGGTGCGGCATCCACGCCGTCGGGTCCGACGAACCGCACATCGACGCCAGGAATGACCTCGCCAACCGAGCAATCGCTGCGCGGCGCATCGAGCATGGTGTGAGAGACGGTCGGGCTGCTCTCGGTCATGCCGTAACCGTTGTGCAGCGGGAGACCGTAGACGTTTTCGACGCGCGCCTTGAGCGCGGCGTCCAGCGGCGAGCCGCCCGAATAGGCGAAGCGCAGGTGCGGCGCGGACCACGTATGGCCGTGCGTTTGCAAATGTTCGAGCAGTTTGGCGTGCATGGCCGGCACACCCTGGAAGATCGACACGCGTTCTTCGGCGAGCGCGCGCCGCACAGCTTCCGGCGCAAAACGCGGCGCGAGGCGCAAGGTCGCGCCGGCGTGCAGGCTGCCGAGACAAACCGAGGCAAAGCCATACACGTGTGAGATGGGCAGAACGGCGTACACCACGTCGTCCGGACCGACTTTACGCAAGCGGCTCGACACGGCCGCGATGAAGAGCAGGTTGCGATGCGACAGCATCACGCCTTTCGGTGTGCCGGTGGTCCCGGTGGTGTAGATCAGCGCGGCGCATTGACGGTGATTGGGGGCTTCGACCGGTTCGGCCTTTGCGTTGGCGTCGATCGTGTACGACCAGACGCCGATATCCGGCGTGACGGCAGGCGCGGTGACGGCTTGATGCCGCTCTGCATGCCGTTGGGCATCCACGGAGCTTTCGACCGCATACGCGACCACGCGAGGCTGCGCGTGAGCACGGATCGCGTCGAGTTCGGCCGCCGACAGGCGTGCGTTCGACACCAGCGCCCACGCGTCGAGCTTTGCGGTCGCGAACAGCAGCACGATCTGCACGATGCTGTTTTCGGCCACGATCATCACGCGATCGCCGCCACGCACGCCCCATTGGTGCAGCAGCGCGGCGGCAGCATCGACGGCTGCCAGAAGTTGCGCATTGGTGAGGCGGCGCGCGTCTTCGATCAGGGCGAGGTGCTGCGGATCGCGCGCGGCGGCGAGCACCGGAATTTCAGCGATACGCGCGGGCAGGCCGGCCAGCAGCGCGGGAATGTCAATCGTGGAACGGGTGGATGAATCGAGGCTCAACGTTGTCTCCAGAAGCAATTCGGTACCCGGCGTGCCGTGCGCCGGAATATTTGCGAACGATCGTGCCACAATCGCGGGGCCCGCACAATTGGCCGTTCGGCAAATAGCCGTTGTGCAAACTCGCTATTACAATGCGCCGATGAGCAAATCCAGACACGTTTCCGAAACGCCCGCGACGCAGTTTCTGCGCCGCCATGGCGTCACTTTCGGCGAACACCCTTACGATTACGTAGAGCACGGCGGCACTGAGGAATCGGCGCGCCAGCTCGGCGTGGACGAACATCATGTCGTCAAGACGCTGGTGATGGAAGACGAGCACGCCAAGCCGCTGATCGTACTGATGCACGGCGACCGCACGGTCAGCACCAAAAATCTGGCGCGGCAGATCGGCGCGAAGCGCGTCGAGCCGTGCAAGCCCGAGGTGGCGAACCGGCATTCGGGCTATCTGATCGGCGGCACGTCGCCGTTCGGGACGCGCAAGCAGATGCCGGTGTACGTCGAGTCGAGCATTCTCGAGATGGACACGATCTGGCTGAACGGTGGCCGGCGCGGTTTTCTGGTCAGCATCGAGCCCAGGATTCTGACCGACCTGGTGGCGGCGAAGCCGGTTCAGTGCGCGAGCGTCGATTGACGTTTGCCTGAATGTTTCCCGGGCAGGTGGGTTCTGTAGAATGTGCGCCGCCTTGTTCCCTGTTGCGGTTGGAGCATCGAGTTTCAGACCGCCGATCCTTATAAGAGTCCCCAGATGCAAAACCTGATCGTTGCTGTCGTTGCCTACCTGATCGGCTCGGTGTCGTTTGCCGTGATCGTGAGCGCCGCGATGGGGCTGGACGACCCGCGCTCGTACGGCTCGGGCAACCCGGGCGCCACCAATGTGCTGCGCAGCGGCAGCAAGAAAGCGGCGATTCTCACCCTGATCGGCGACGCCTTCAAAGGCTGGCTGCCGGTGTGGTTCGTGGTGCATTTCGGTGCGCGTTACGGCCTCGACGATACGTCGGTTGCGATTGCGTCCGTCGCGGTGTTTCTCGGTCACCTGTATCCGGTCTTCTTCCGCTTCAAAGGCGGCAAGGGTGTGGCGACCGCAGCGGGCGTGCTGCTCGCGATCAACCCGATCCTCGGCATCGCCACCTTGCTGACATGGCTGATCGTGGCGTTCTTTACGCGCTACTCTTCGCTGGCGGCCTTGGCCGCGGCGGTGTTCGCGCCGCTCTTCGACGGCTTTCTGTTCGGGCCGCATGTCATCGCGCTGGCGATTGTGGTGATGAGTTCGCTGCTGGTATGGCGTCACCGCGGCAACATCGCCAAGCTGATGCGCGGGCAGGAAAGCCGCATCGGCGACAAGAAGAAAACTGACGCGGCGGGTAGTGCGGCGGGCGGTAACGAATCTTGAGCGTGGGCGTGAGCGGGGCCCGTCCGGCAGGGCGTTAGCCGGCGGCGCGTGCTGGTTCGCTCACGGCGTGTGCACTGGAGCGGGTCGGGGCACTTCCTGTGCGCCGGTCGATCGATACGCGCCGGGTGCTGAGTCTCAATGCAGCCAGGTGCTCCGCGGTGAGCCCTAACGCAGCGCGTTGCCGGGCGTTCAACCTGCGCCCAGCGCCGAGACACAAAGCGCGTCCGCTACCGGGCGTGAGGCGTGGTCAGTCGCGGAAGTTGTTGAAGTCTAGCGGCGTATCGGTCACGTCCTTGCGCAGCATCGCGATGACACTTTGCAGGTCGTCGCGCTTGCCACCGGTGATACGCACCGCGTCGCCCTGAATGCTCGCCTGGACCTTGATCTTGCTGTCCTTCACGAGACGCACGATTTTCTTCGACAGATCGCCGGACACGCCCTTCTTGATCTTGATGACCTGCTTGACCTTGTCGCCGCCGATCTTCTCGATCTTGCCGTAGTCGAGAAAGCGCGCGTCCACATTGCGCTTGGCCATTTTCGACAGCAGGACGTCTGTTACCTGGCCGAGCTTGAAATCGTCGTCGGCGTAGGCCGTGATTTCACTTTCCTTGTGCTCGACCCGCGCGTCCGACCCTTTGAAGTCGAAGCGGGTTGAAATTTCCTTGTTGGACTGTTCGATCGCGTTCTTGACTTCGACCATGTCCGCTTCGCAGACGACGTCAAACGATGGCATTGTGTTCTCCCAATAGTGCTGCGGTGCGTGGCGCGGCCGGTCGGCTGCTCACGGGGCACTCGCTATAATCACGAAGCTGGCGTCATTTTACCGATGCCACTCCCTTTTGCCTAAGGCCACCGCGCATTGTCGCGCGGCCGGGGGCCAGATGCCCTTTCGGCCGTTGTTCGATTCTTCTCATTCCGATGTCCCTATCCGACTCCGCCGCGCTCATTGCCGGCTACCCGCTGAAGGCGCACAACACCTTCGGTTTCGATGTTCGCGCGCAGTTCGCGTGCCGGATCGAGCACGAAGCGCAACTGATGGCTGCCGTGCGCGATCCGCGCGTCGCCGGTTTGCCGCGGCTGGTGCTGGGCGGCGGCAGCAATGTCGTCTTGACCGACAACTTCGCCGGATTGGTGCTGCTGGTCGCACTGCAAGGTCGCCGCGTGGTGCGCGAGGATAGCGATGCATGGTACGTCGAAGCAGCTGCCGGCGAACCGTGGCATGAGTTTGTCGGATGGACGTTGTCGCAAGGGCTGCCAGGGCTCGAGAACCTCGCGCTGATTCCGGGCACCGTGGGCGCGGCGCCGATTCAGAACATTGGCGCGTATGGGCTGGAGATGTGCGAGCGATTTGCGTCGCTGCGGGCAGTCGAGCTCGAAACGGGCGCCGTGGTCGAGCTCGAGGCCGATGCATGCCGATTCGGCTACCGCGACAGTTTTTTCAAGCGGGAAGGGCGCGACCGTTTCGTGATTACCTCGGTCACTTTCCGTTTGCCGAAGGTTTGGCAGCCGCGCGCCGGCTACGCGGATATCGCGCGTGAACTGGCGGCGGGCGGCCATGCCGATGCCGCGCCCAGCGCACAGGCGATTTTCGACGCCGTAGTCGCGGTGCGGCGCGCCAAGCTGCCTGATCCGCTTCAGCTTGGTAACGCCGGGAGCTTCTTCAAGAATCCGGTCGTGGAGGCGGCGCAGTTCGAGGCGCTGAAGCTTAAGGAGCCCGATGTCGTGTCTTATCTGCAATCAGACGGCCGCGTGAAGCTCGCGGCGGGCTGGTTGATCGATCAGTGCGGCTGGAAGGGCCGCGCGATGGGCGCCGCGGCCGTGCATCAGCGGCAGGCGCTGGTACTCGTGAATCTCGGCGGAGCGAGCGGAGCGGAGGTATTGGCGCTCGCACGGGCGGTGCAGCGGGATGTGCTGGCACGGTTTGGAGTGGAGCTGGAAGCGGAGCCGGTTTGTTTGTGATCGCGTAAAGAACCTGCTGCAAAGGGATTCACCGCAAAGAGATTTACCCCAAAGAAAAAGGCGCCGGGAGAAAACTCCCGGCGCCTTTTTTGCATCTGCGCTTTGGTGTCAGCTGCGTTTCGCGGCGTTTAACTTCGCTTACGCAAGCTTAGCCTGCGCCGAAACGCATGCGCTTAACCGCGCTGACGGCGCGCGTTCTCAGCAATCCGCATACGCAGCGCGTTCAGCTTGATGAACCCGCCAGCGTCAGCCTGATTGTACGCACCGCCGTCGTCGTCGAACGTGGCGATGGTCTTGTCGAACAGCGTTTCCTTCGAATCGCGCGCGACAACCGACACGCTGCCCTTGTACAGCTTCACACGTACCCAGCCGTTGACCTTTTCCTGCGTGTGGTCGATCAGCACCTGGATGGCGCGGCGCTCCGGGCTCCACCAGTAGCCGTTGTAAATCAGCGAAGCGTAACGGGCCATCAGATCGTCTTTCAGGTGAGCCACTTCGCGATCGAGCGTAATCGACTCGATGCCGCGGTGCGCCTTCAGCATGATCGTGCCGCCCGGCGTTTCATAGCAGCCGCGCGACTTCATGCCGACGTAGCGGTTTTCGACCAGATCCAGACGGCCGATGCCATGCTTGCCGCCCAAACGGTTCAACTCGGTCAGCATTTCAGCCGGCGACAGGCGCTTGCCGTTGATTGCAACCGGATCGCCGTGTTCGTATTCGATGTCGAGGTACTCAGCCTGGTCGGGCGCCTGTTCCGGCGACACCGTCCAACGCCACATTTCGGCTTCGGCCTCGGCCTTCGGGTCTTCCAGGTGACGGCCTTCGAACGAAATGTGCAGCAGGTTCGCGTCCATCGAATACGGCGCGCCGCCTTGCTTATGCTTCATTTCGATCGGAATACCGGCCTTTTCGGCGTATGCGAGCAGTTTTTCGCGCGACAGCAGATCCCATTCGCGCCACGGTGCGATCACCTTGATGCCCGGTTCCAGCGCGTAGTAACCGAGTTCGAAGCGAACCTGGTCGTTGCCCTTGCCGGTTGCGCCGTGCGAGACCGCTTGTGCGCCGGTGGCGCGGGCGATTTCGATCTGACGCTTGGCGATCAGCGGACGCGCGATCGACGTGCCCAGCAGGTACTCGCCTTCATAGATCGTGTTGGCGCGGAACATCGGGAACACGTAGTCGCGCACGAATTCTTCACGCAGGTCTTCAATGAAGATGTTGTCCTGCTTGATGCCGAGTTGCAGGGCTTTTTTGCGCGCCGGTTCCAGCTCTTCGCCCTGGCCGATGTCGGCCGTAAACGTGACGACTTCGGCGTCGTAGTTGTCCTGCAACCACTTCAGGATGACGGAGGTGTCGAGGCCGCCCGAATAGGCGAGCACGACTTTGTTGATATCGCTCATGGTGAACTCGTAGCTGGAGAAAGCTGGAAAACAAGGCGCGCCGGCGGTTCCGGAGCGCGGAAAACCACTATTTTGACACTAAACCGCCGCTTGTCCGTGTTTTCGGAACAGCGCGGCGGGTGAACCGGGTCTGCTTGCAACCGTGGACGCGGGCACGATGCGTGGCGCTAAACGTGGATGCCTTGCCTCGTATTCAAGGCCCCGTCGCGCTTCACGCAGGTGCTGCTTAAGGTGCTGAACAGCGGCTCGCTCAGTGATTGAGCTTGCCGAGCAGCAGGTATTCCATCAACGCCTTTTGCACGTGCAGACGATTTTCCGCTTCGTCCCACACGACGCTTTGCGGGCCGTCGATCACTTCCGCGCTGACTTCCTCGCCACGATGGGCGGGCAGGCAGTGCATGAACAATGCATCGGCATTGGCGCGCGCCATCATGTCGGCGTCTACGCACCAGTCTGCGAAGGCTTTCTTGCGCGCTTCGTTTTCTGCTTCGAAGCCCATGCTGGTCCACACGTCGGTGGTAACCAGATCGGCGCCGGTGCAGGCTTCGTTCGGATCGTCGAATTCCTGATAGAACGGGGCGCTTTCAGCGGCGACCATGGCGGGGTCGAGCTTGTAGCCCGGCGGGGTGGACAGGCGCAGCTTGAAGCCGAGAATCTGGGCGGCTTCGATCCACGTGTACAGCATGTTGTTCGCGTCACCGACCCACGCGACCGTCTTGTTGCGAATCGGACCGCGATGCTCGAAGTACGTGAAGATGTCCGCTAGCACCTGGCACGGGTGATATTCGTTGGTCAGCCCGTTGATCACCGGCACGCGCGAATTTTCGGCGAAGCGCTGGAGGATGTCCTGGCCGAACGTGCGGATCATGATGATGTCGACCATGCGCGAGATCACTTGCGCTGCGTCTTCGATCGGTTCGCCGCGGCCGAGTTGCGTGTCGCGCGTGCTCATGAAGACGGCGTGACCGCCCAGCTGGAAGATGCCGGCTTCGAACGACAGGCGCGTGCGTGTCGAATTTTTCTCGAAGATCATCGCCAGCGTGCGGTCGTGCAGCGGGTGGTAGGTCTCGTAGTTCTTGAACTTGCGTTTCAGAATGCGCGCGCGTTCCAGCACGTACTCGTAGTCGTCCAGCGAGAAATCCTTGAACTGCAGATAGTGGCGAATTTTCTTGGCGGTCATGAAACAAATACGGCGGTCTCACCCGGCAGGATTGCCGGACGGCGCCGCCGTCGTTTGTGGTAACTCTATGCAGCATAAAGGATTTCGCCCCGTTTGACGAGTCGGCCAAAAGGCCGGGCAAGCTGCCCGAAAGCCTTTTGCAACCCTCAAACGGGGCTTGTGTGCGCTGCGGAAAAAGGTCCACTGCGCTATAATCTACCGGTTATCCCTAAGCCCAGCAGGCCGGTATTCAGCTTGCGGGACACGGCACGCGCGCTCCGGAAAGTTTCCTCGCGGTGCGCCGTCATGATGAGCGCCAAGGCGGCTTATCCGGTCCTTCGTTGTGTCTGGCGGCGCAGCTCGCCAATCAGGCGTGGCCACGTGTTCAGGCATCCCAAAGCCGCTTTGCCGTCATCCCGCTGGGCAGTCACACAGGTATTCCTACATGGCCGAAGCAGCTCCAACCGAATATTTCATTCAGGGCATCACGTCGACCGGGAAAAAGTTTCGGCCGAGCGACTGGTCGGAGCGGCTCGCAGGCGTCATGGCATGCTTTGGTCCCAGCCCGGGCGGCAAGGGGCCGAACGCTTACCTGCAATATTCGCTGTACGTGCGGCCCACCATGATCGGCGACCTCAAATGCGTGATTCTCGATTCGCGCTTGCGCGATATTGAGCCGATGGCCTTCGATTTTGTTCTGAACTTCGCGAAAGACAACGATCTCGTCGTGACTGAGGCGTGCGAGTTGCAACTCGAGCACCCCGCGCCGCAAGAAAAAAGGCATGTGATCTAGCAGGTGTCTGCCGGATCGGCAAAAAAAGCAAAAACCCGCCGTAGCGGGTTTTTTTGCGTCTGAAGCAGGGGATTCGAGGTGGGTGACCTCAATGCGGCGGCTTCGACATAATGCCGCCTCGCTCGCGAGCGAACGTAATCGCGAGCGAGCGTAAGTCAGTATCCGGTTGAGTCGGTACAAAGCAAAAAAGCCCGCCGAAGCGAGCCTTTCCGTTGCAGCGGAAACAGGAGGTAGCCCACCGAAGCGAGCTGACCGAATTTACTGCGCTGCAGGCGCTTGCAGACCCTTCAGGGCTGCAGCCAGACGGCTCTTGTTACGAGCTGCCTTGTTCTTGTGAACGATTTTCTTGTCGGCGATGATGTCGATGGTCTTCGACGATGCCTGGAAGATCTCGACGGCCTTGGCCTTGTCGCCGGCTTCGATTGCCTTGCGGACAGCCTTGATAGCCGTGCGGAACTTCGAGCGCAGTGCCGAGTTATGCGAGTTTGCCTTGGCGGCCTGGCGGGCGCGCTTGCGTGCTTGTGCGGAGTTAGCCATGACGGTTCCTTATCCTGTTCCTGTTTCCAGTACCTGACCTTCAAGTGGTGAGGTGCTGCTTTTAGATCGAACTCTTGGAAGCGATTGCCCAAGAGCGCAAAAAGTGTCGAAAAAATCGATCGGACTACGCGAAGGCGGGCCCGTGTTCCGGTGTGTTTCGAGGATAGGAGAGGCGGTTTGGCGCCGACCTGAACCCCGGCCGAAAATTGAGCGAGCTTCGAAACCGGCGATTATAGCAACAAAATCAGACACGTGGCAACGGGGAATCGTCAATTCCGGTGTGTCGAGCCGCTGGGCGAGGTCCGGGATTCTATCGACCCTGACAGGGGGCGGGTGGCCTGCGGGCGTGCCGGCGAACGTGCTGCAACGGATAAGCGGAAGGCTGACTCGCCACGCAAGGCGCGCAGCGGGCAGCAAAAAACAAACGAAAAACAAACAAAACCGGTCCAATTCGCCAATCCGAACGAACGTCTGCGGCGCAAATCGGTCCGATTCGCGTTCTGGCTCGTCGTTCGCCCCTGCGGCACCCGTATAATAAGCGCCCCATGAATCTATTCCGAGCCCTGCTGACGGTCAGCGGCTTCACGCTGCTGTCGCGCGTGACCGGACTGGCCCGCGAAACGCTGATCGCCCGTGCGTTCGGTGCCAGTCAATATACTGACGCGTTCTACGTCGCCTTCCGCATTCCGAACCTGTTGCGCCGCATCTCCGCTGAGGGTGCGTTCTCGCAGGCCTTCGTGCCGATTCTCGCCGAGTTCAAGAACCAGCAAGGACACGATGCCACCAAGGCGCTCGTCGACGCCACGTCGACCGTGCTTGCCTGGGCGCTCGCGATTCTCTCGCTGATCGGCGTGGTGGGGGCCTCGGGTGTCGTGTTCATCGTCGCATCAGGGCTCGCGCACGAAGGCCAGGCCTATGCGCTCGCGGTCACGATGACGCGCATCATGTTCCCGTACATCATTTTCATCTCGCTGACGTCGCTGGCGTCCGGCGTGCTGAATACGTACAAGAACTTTTCGCTGCCCGCCTTCGCCCCGGTCCTGCTGAACGTCGCGTTCATCTTCGCGGCGGTGGTTGTCGCGCCGCGCCTGCATACGCCGGTTTATGCGCTCGCGTGGGCGGTGATCGCCGGCGGCGTGCTGCAATTCGTCGTGCAACTGCCCGGTCTGAAGAAGATCGACATGCTGCCGCGCATCGGCCTGAATCCGCTGAAAGCGCTCGCGCATCGCGGCGTGAAGCGGGTCCTCTCGAAGATGGTGCCGGCGATGTTCGCCGTGTCGGTCGCGCAGATCAGCCTGATCATCAACACCAATATTGCATCACGCATCGGTCCGGGCGCCGTTTCCTGGATCAATTACGCTGACCGGTTGATGGAGTTTCCGACCGCGCTGCTCGGCGTCGCGCTCGGCACGATCCTGTTGCCGAGTCTGTCGAAGGCGCACGTGGATGCCGATTCGCACGAATATTCGTCGCTGCTCGACTGGGGGTTGCGCGTTACCTTTCTGCTGGCCGCACCGAGCGCCGTCGCCCTGTTCTTCTTTGCGCAGCCGCTCACCGCAACGCTGTTCCACTACGGTAAGTTTGACGGCAATTCGGTGGTGATGGTCAGCCGCGCGCTGTCTGCGTACGGCATCGGCCTGATCGGCCTGATTCTCATCAAGATTCTCGCGCCCGGTTTCTACGCGAAGCAGGACATCAAGACGCCGGTGAAGATCGGCGTCGGCGTGCTGATCGTCACGCAGTTAAGCAATTATCTGTTCGTGCCGATTTTCGCGCATGCGGGCCTGACGCTGAGCGTTGGGCTGGGTGCTTGCGTCAACGCGCTGTTCCTGTTCCTCGGGTTGCGCAAGCGCGGCATCTATACGCCGTCCAAAGGCTGGCTGAAGTTCTTCGTGCAGTTGCTCGGTGCCTGTCTGGTGCTGGCCGGTGCGATGCATTGGCTCGCGATCAGCTTCGACTGGATCGGTCTGCATAGCCGGCCGGTCGATCGAATCGTGTTGCTGGGGGCGTGCCTCGTTCTGTTCGCCGCGCTATATTTCGGTATGCTTTGGCTGATGGGCTTCAAGTACGCGTATTTCAAAAGGCGAGTGAAGTGATCACGATGACGCGAGTTCTCGACTATTTCAGTACGCTGGTTGCCGAAGATGACAGCCTGCCGCTGACCGAGGCGGCGCTCTCGCTCGCGCAGGACGCTTATCCCGATCTCGATTTGCAAGGCACGCTGGCCGAGATCGACGAGCTGGTCGTGCGTTTGCAGCGCCGCATGCCGGACGACGCCGACATCCGGCAAAAGGTTGGCATTCTGAACCGGTTCTTCTTCCGCGAGCTGGGTTTCGCCAGCAATCTCAACGATTATTACGACCCCGACAACAGTCATCTGAATGTCGTGCTGAAACGCCGCCGCGGCATTCCGATTTCGCTGGCGGTGCTCTATCTGGAGATGGCCGAGCAGTTGGGTATTCCGGCGCGCGGCGTGTCGTTTCCGGGCCACTTTCTGTTGCGCGTGACAACGCCGGATGGCGACGTGATGCTCGACCCGACCAGCGGGCATTCGCTGTCCGAATCGCAGATGGTGGATATGCTGGAGCCGTATGTGGCGTCGGCGGGCGAGTCGGTGAGCCGGGCGCTGCGTATGTTGCTGCAACCGGCCACGCGCCGCGAGATCATCGCCCGCATGCTGCGCAATCTGAAGTCGACTTATCTTCAGACGGAACGCTGGCAGCGTCTGCTGGCGGTGCAGCAGCGTCTCGTGATCCTGTTGCCGGAAAGTATCGAGGAAGTACGCGATCGCGGTTTTGCCTATGCGCGGCTCGATTATCTGCGCCCTGCGCTCGAGGATCTCGAACGCTATCTGGGCGACCGGCCGGACGCGGAAGACGCAACCGTGGTGGAGTCGCAGTTGCACGAACTGCGTCAACGCACCCAGTACGACGATCACGACTAAAAACGTTTCAATCGTTCAAAACAGAACGCCTGCGCATGAGTCATGTTGATTCAAGCGCAGGCGTTTTTTATTACCGCAGCCGCGTAAAGCGGCCGGCTGGAAGCCGGGTTACTTTGGCTGCATCCGGATCGCGCCATCCAGACGAATCACTTCGCCGTTGAGCATCGGATTGTCGAAGATCTGCTTGGCCAGCATCGCGTACTCTGCCGGTTTGCCGAGACGCGGCGGGAACGGCACCATGGCGCCGAGCGCGTCCTGCACTTCCTGCGGCATGCCGAGCAGCATGGGCGTTTCGAAGATGCCCGGTGCAATCGTCATGACACGAATTGCATTGCGCGACAGGTCGCGGGCAATCGGCAAGGTCATGCCGACCACGCCGCTCTTGGACGCCGCGTAAGCAGCCTGGCCGATCTGACCGTCGTAAGCCGCGACCGACGCCGTGTTGATGATCACGCCACGCTCGCCATTTGCATTCGGTTCGTTCTTCGACATGGCCGCGGCGGCGAGCCGGATCATGTTGAAGGTGCCGATCAGATTGATGGAGATGGTGCGGGAAAACGACTCGAGCGGATGCGGGCCGTCTTTGCCGACTGTCTTGATGGCGGGCGCAACGCCCGCGCAATTCACGAGGCCGCGCAGCGTGCCGAGTTTGGTGGCGGCTTCGACCGCTTGCGTGGCGTCGTCTTCGCGGCTCACATCGCATTTGACGAACACGCCGCCGAGTTCCTTCGCGAGCGCCTCGCCTGCGTCCACATTCAGATCGGCGAGCACCACCTTGCCGCCGTTTTCGACGAAAAGGCGCGCCGTGGCCGCGCCCAGACCTGATGCACCACCCGTGATCAGGAATACGTTGTCACGAATCTCCATGTCTTCTCCTTTGCTTCGGTTCAGTAATGTCTCGATCGAATATTTTTTCGATGATCGATTGTAACGGCTATGCTGCAATGCGGAAAGTGAAGTGGGTACTAACCGGCAGGAGTCCGTGCGGGCGGCCCGGCAGTGCCATCAAACTGGTACGGAGGGCTAATTAACTCTGGACATGGCGAACCAGCTGGTTGCGGCTACACGCCGCGTCTGTCGCAAGCAATAAAAAAACCCGCCGGCATGGGCGGGTTTTTCGTACGACAGCGCCAGATGCGGCATTACTTCAACGCATCAAACGCGCGGTTGCGAATTTCTTCGACCGTGCCGAGGCCCGAAATGCGGCGATATTGCGGCGCCGTCAATGGGGTTGCCGGGTCGCCGTTCTGCGCCCAGTTGTTGTAGTACTCGATCAACGGCTTGGTTTGCGCAACGTACACGTCGAGGCGCTTCTTGACCGTTTCTTCCTTGTCGTCGTCGCGCTGGATCAGCGGTTCGCCCGTCACGTCATCCACGCCTTCAACCTTGGGCGGGTTGAACTTGACGTGATACGTACGGCCCGACGCCGCATGCGAGCGGCGGCCGCTCATCCGCACGATGATCTCGTCGAACGGCACGTCGATCTCCAGCACGTAATCGATCGCGACGCCGGCCTGCTTCATGGCTTCTGCTTGCGGAATGGTGCGCGGAAAACCGTCGAACAGATAACCGTTCGCGCAGTCCGGCTGCTGCAGGCGTTCCTTGACCAGATTGATGATCAGCTCGTCTGTGACCAGCTCGCCAGCGTCCATGAAGCGCTTGGCTTCGAGACCGAGCGGCGTGCCTGCCTTAACGGCTGCGCGCAGCATGTCACCGGTGGAAATTTGCGGAATGCCGAACTTTTCCTTGATGAAGTTTGCCTGAGTGCCCTTGCCCGCGCCGGGCGCACCCAAAAGGATCAAACGCATGTGATATCTCCAGATCTATGTGAATTCTTTGGTAGCGCTGCAGCCATCCCACGATTCGCCGAGGGACCCGCGTCGGCTGCCGTTTCGTGTCTCGCGCTGCACGTCGACAATGACGGCGCTGCAAGACGACAACGGCGCGACCGGGGCAAACCCTGGCTCTCGCATTAAACGGGAGGCGCGCATAACCGTCCGATTATGCCATGGGTTTTTACGCTCACGCCCCGAATAAAGCCTGCACGCGCGCGAGATCGGCGGGCGTGTCGACGCCGGGCAGCGGCGCGTCCTGAGTGACGAGCACCGCGATCCGCTCGCCGTGCCACATCGCGCGCAGCTGTTCGAGCGCTTCGACCTGTTCGATCGGCGAAATAGCGAGACCCGGATACGTGCGCAGGAATTGGGCGCGATACGCGTACAGGCCGATATGCCGGTAGACGACCGCGGGTGCCGGCGGCGTGGGCATCGACGCCACATCGGGCCAATGCGGCTGATACGCGTCGCGTGCCCATGGAATCGGCGCGCGCGAGAAGTACAGCGCGACGCCGCGCGCGTCGAGCACGACCTTGACGACGTTCGGGTTGAAAATTTCCGCGGGATCGGTGATCGGGTGCGCGGCGGTGGCGATCGCGCAACCATGACTCGACGCCAGGTGCGACGCCACGCCGCGCACAAGCGCCGGATCGATCAGCGGCTCGTCGCCCTGTACGTTCACCACGATCGTCTCGTCGCTCCAACCGAACTGCGCGGCCACTTCCGCGAGGCGGTCGGTGCCCGACGGATGATCGGCGCGCGTCAGCACGGCTTCGAAGCCGTGTTCGCGGGCCACATCCAGCACCGCTTGTGCGTCGGAGGCGATCAGCACCTGTTGCGCGCCCGATTCGCGTGCGCGTTCGGCAACCCGCACCACCATGGGCTTGCCGCCGATGTCGGCGAGCGGTTTGTTGGGCAGGCGCGTCGAGGCGAGCCGGGCCGGCACGACGGCGACGAACGGAGGAGCGGTGACGTTAGCGTTGGTCATCGGAAGAGCGAGCGGCGATGAAACCGGAAGGAAGCGCTTACAAGTAGTGCACTGCGAGCGCTGATGGGAAAAATGGCAAATGAGATGACGGACGGGGCAAGCAGGACAGGCAATCGCGGATCAGGGAGGCGGCACGCACCGGATCTCGCTGCCGCGCACCTATGCCCCGCGCCGGGCCAATGCCCGTTCAGGCAACCGAGCCCGGATTCAGATCGACCGGCGTGCCTTCGACAGTTTGGCGCGCTTCGTCGACCAGCATCACGGGAATACCGTCGCGGATCGGATAGGCAAGCTTGTCCGCGTTGCAGATCAGTTCCTGCGCAGCGCGATCGTAGCTAAGCGGGCCCTTGCAGATCGGGCAGACGAGAATTTCAAGCAGGCGAGCGTCCACGGACTTTCTCCACAACTAGTGCAATGAGGCGATGATCGAGCGCGGCTTCGACAGGGACAACCCAGATGCGCGCGTCGTGCCAGGACCCCAATTTTACCGCATCCTTTTCGGTTATCAGGATGGTGTCGGCGTCGACGTCCGTAAAGGGATTGCGCTCGAACGCGTAGTGATCCGGCAGCGCCCGGGTGGTGGGCGTGAGACCGGCCGCGCGCAGCGTGGCGAAAAAACGCTCCGGCGCGCCGATGCCGGCCGCGGCCAGCACGCGATCGCCGCTGAATTGAGCGAGCGGGCGGCGCAAGGCGGGGTTGTCGAGATGCCAGGCGTCGGCGGGTGCGAGTCGCAGCGCGAACGTGTTCGGCCACGGGGGCAGCGTGCGGGCGTAAGGATCGTTGACCAGCGTCGCATCGCGGCGGCGCGACAGCGGCTCGCGCAGCGGGCCGGCCGGCAGCAGAAAACCGTTGCCGCCGAGCCGGTGATCGAAGACCACCAGTTCGGCGTCGCGCTCGAGGCGATAGTGCTGCAGGCCGTCGTCGCTGACGATGACGTCGATGTCACGGTGCGCGGCGCACAGCGCCTGCGCGGCCGCGACGCGATCCGGGCAGACCCAGACCGGTGCGCCGGTGCGGCGCGCGATCAGCAGCGGTTCGTCGCCGCCGACGCTCGCCGCCGAGCTGGCGAGAACCGGCGTCGGCGCCTTGACGCGCGCGCCATAGCCACGCGACACCACGCCAGGCTTGAAGCCGGCGGCGCGCAAGGCTTCGACCAGCGCGATGACGGTCGGCGTCTTGCCGGTGCCGCCGACCGTCACGTTGCCGACCACGACCACCGGCACGCCAATGCGCACGGATTTCAGCCAGCCGAACGAGAAAGCGGCACGGCGCGCGGCGGCAATCGCACCGAACACACACGCAAAAGGCGTCAGGGCCCACGCGAGGGGGCCACGCTGCTGCCATTCACGCGCAAGGCGTGCTTCGAAACGATCGTTCAGGCCACTCATTGGCGAGCCGCAAGGACGGGCGATGCACCGCACGCCCGAAGAGGGCGGGGCGGCGGCATGGAAGCGCCAGGTGTGCCAGGTGCAATACGCGGGGCAAGCATCAACGCGGTTCTCCGGACAATCGAAAAGTGCAGCAAAAAGATGAGGCGAGGGCAGCCGGCCGCAGCGGCCAATGGACTCGCGCAGGGTGCCGCCAGTCTGCAGCAATCGCGAGCCCCCGTGGGGCTTTCGGCATGCTGTCGAACCCGTCACTCTAGCGCGCTGGCGTCGTGCCCGGCAAGTCACGCGCGCGGCGTCGCGCGGCAAGCCGCAGCTGCGGGCGAGGCCCACAGCCTGTGGATAACTTTGTGGAGAACCGCCCCGTCGATCGGCTGGAAAGGCCGTGGCGAGCGCTCCGTATCGGTAATCGTTCTCTTTAATGAGATGTAAATCCCATATAAATCAACGATATGCTTCCAATTCGTGCGGCCTGGCGGGCGATCTGGGCGGCATTTGTCTAACGGGTCCCGGCATGTGGACACTTTTAACAATTCATCCGCCGGGCTGGACGCCGATGGCCACTCGGTCTATCGTCTGTCCGGCCAGTCACAGACATTCCTCGCATGAATCCCGAAAGCCCTTTTGCTTCGCCGGCTACGCCCGGCGGTGAAGTTGTCGTCCCCGTTTCCGCGCTCAACCGGGCGATCGGCTCGATGCTCGAACGCTCGTTTCCGCTCGTCTGGGTGGCGGGGGAGGTGTCGAACTTCACGCGTGCCGCAAGCGGTCACTGGTATTTCTCGATCAAGGACGCGCAGGCGCAGATGCGCTGTGTGATGTTCCGCGGCCGCGCGCAGCATGCCGAGTTCACGCCGCGCGAAGGCGACCGCATCGAAGTGCGCGCGCTGGTGACGATGTATGAGCCGCGCGGCGAGTTGCAACTGAATGTGGAGGCTGTGCGCCGTACCGGGCAAGGGCGGCTTTACGAAGCCTTTCTCAAGCTGAAAGCGCAACTCGAGGCCGAAGGTCTCTTTGCCGCCGAACGCAAACGTGCTTTGCCGGCCCATCCGCGCGCGATCGGCATCGTGACGTCGCTCCAGGCGGCTGCATTGCGCGACGTCCTGACTACCTTGTCGCGTCGCGCGCCGCATATTCCGGTGATCGTCTATCCGGCGCCGGTGCAGGGCGTGGGCGCGAGCGTCAAGCTGGCCGACATGGTCGACGCCGCCAACGCGCGGCGCGAAGTCGATGTGCTGATCGTGTGCCGCGGCGGCGGTTCGATTGAAGACCTGTGGGCGTTCAACGAAGAGGTGCTGGCGCGCGCGATCGCTGAGAGCGCAATACCGGTGGTGAGCGGCGTGGGGCACGAAACCGATTTCACGATCGCCGATTTTGCCGCCGACGTGCGCGCACCCACGCCCACCGGCGCCGCCGAACTCGTCAGCCCGCAGCGCGTGCTGTTGCTGCGCGAGCTCGATCATCGGCATGCAACGCTTGCCCGCGGTTTCGGCCGCATGATGGAGCGGCGCGCCCAGCAACTCGACTGGCTCGCGCGCCGGCTGGTGTCGCCGGCCGAGCGGCTTGCGCGGCAGCGCACGCATTTGCAGCAATTGAGCGCGCGCCTCGCATCGGCGGGCGCGCGTCCCGTGCGTGACGCCCGAGCGCGATTTTCTCTGCTGCAGATGCGCTGGCAGCGCTGGCGCCCCGATCTCGCCGCGCATCAGGCGAAGCTCGGCACGCTCTCGCAACGTCTGGACGCTGCATTGTTACGCCAGCATGAACGTCAGTCCGCGCGTATCGGCACGCTGGCCGCGCGGCTCGAAGTGCTGAGTCCGCAGCGCACGCTGGAGCGTGGCTATGCCGCCGTGCTCGATGCGCAGAGCGGCCGCGCGGTGCGCGCGCCGTCGGCGCTGAAGCCGGGCCGGCGCCTGACGGTGCATCTCGCCGAAGGGGCCGCGGACATTGCCCTCGCCGATGTGCAGCCGCGCCTGACCGACGGTTTCTAACGTGTCGCCGGTAGCGGCCCGAAGGCGAATTTTCGGCAGCCGCGCAGGGCAGGCACAACTCATGCGAAAGCACTAATTACGCTATGTGTGCGGCATGTTCGCCGATGCCGGACATAAAGTCCGTTGGTTTGCGGGGTTATTCCAACTCGCCTACAATCGAGTGCTCACTAGCGTTATCCGCAGACTCCCCCACAACAGATACAGACTGAAGGAAAGCACCATGGAACATACGCTCCCGCCGCTGCCGTTCGCCAGAAACGCACTCGTTCCGAACATGTCGGAAGAGACGCTCGATTATCACTACGGCAAGCACCATCAGACCTATGTGACCAACCTGAACAATCTGATCAAGGGCACGGAGTTCGAGAACCTGTCGCTCGAAGAGATCGTCAAGAAGGCATCGGGCGGCGTCTTCAATAACGCTGCGCAAGTGTGGAACCACACGTTCTTCTGGAACAGCCTGTCGCCGCAAGGTGGCGGTGCGCCGAGCGGCGCGCTGGCTGATGCGATCAACGCCAAGTGGGGTTCGTTCGAGAAGTTCAAGGAAGAATTCGCCAAGACCGCAGTCGGCACGTTCGGTTCGGGTTGGGCATGGCTGGTGAAGAAGGCCGACGGTTCGCTCGACCTGGTGTCGACGAGCAACGCCGCTACGCCGCTGACCACGGACGCGAAGGCGCTGCTGACGATCGACGTGTGGGAACACGCGTACTACATCGACTACCGCAATGCGCGTCCGAAGTTCGTTGAAGCGTACTGGAACATCGTCAACTGGGAATTCGCGTCGAAGAATTTCGCGTGAGATTGCCGGATGCAGCGTGACAGGATAGTTCGGATTTCCAGGTAAATTGAAAATCCGCATAGTTCGCTGCAATGAAGTCTGGAACAGGTAGTAAAACGGAAAGCCCTCCTTCGCGAGGGCTTTCTGCTTTTTGGGCGTCTGGAGCGTTGGCGCGGCCAGCCGCCGGTTGAATCATCGGCCACGCAAATACATTAAATCTGAATTCACGATTTCTTTTATCGCTCAGATATCCCTAGACTTGCCAAACGTTAATACGATTGCCGCCATGCCGGTTGAATCACTCGTGCGCGCGCATTCTCGCGGCATCGACTGTTCGAACAACAACAAGGAGAGACAGGCATGACTAACCAGACTACCCGCCGCAATGCGTTAAAGACGTTTGGCCTTGCTGCCGGCACGGCGCTCTTGGGCGCCACCGGCCAATCGCAGGCAATTGCCGCCGACGCGGCGTCGTTGCTGCCCGGCGGGGCCAACAATCTGACCGAATTGACTCAACGGCTGGCCGCGGCGCCCAGGCGGCGTGACTTCAAAACGGTACCCATGATTCTCGAGCGTCCCGACCAATGGGATCATGAGGCGCTGTCTGCCGTTATCGGGTATCGAGGCGGGCCAAAACAGGTGTGGGACAACACCGAGCTTGGCGGACCGTGGCTGAATCTGATGCGCAATTCCCTCAATGCACAGATCTGGTCGTACAGGCATCCGGATTTTCTCGTGGTGTCGGCCACGCATGGGTCGGCCCATTTGTCCCTGTTCGACCAGGCGGCGTGGGACAAGTACGGCCTCGCGAAAATGAGCGGCAACAAGCTTGCAACCAACACACTGCTCGACAGCAAGCCGGCTGAGGCAATGGGTAACGGCGATCATGAAAGCGCCGAAGGCGCCTTTTCATCGCACGACAACAGCATTTCGGCGTTGCTGAAACGAGGTGCGGTCTTTCTGTCGTGTCATAACGCCATCTGGGAGCTGGCGGAGCGATTGCTCGTCGCCAACGTGAATCCGGACAAGTTGGCGCTGGATGCGCTTGCAGCCGATCTGACCAACCATGTCATCCCGAGCGCGATCGTGACACCCGGCGCGGTGGCGACCCTGGTCGAACTCCAGCAAGCCGGTTTTTACTACGCAAGTTAAGGACCCTCCATGGCATTCACTCGCGCTCATAAGCCATTGCATGGGGCCCGGCGGTTCTTGCGGCTAACGCTTGCGGCCTCGCTGTGCTCGCTCTGCTGTACCGTTGGAATCGCATCTGCATCTGCATCTGCATCTGCGTCCGCGGCTTCGGCTTCGGCAGAGGCCGACGTTTTCCCGCCGTGGCAGCATGGAGAAAACAACGATTCGCTCGATCGGGGACTCGAATTCACAGTCCCGCAGGTCGACGTGCTGGCCGATTTTCACGGCAACCTGTCATCGCCAAAGCTTGTGCTGTTCGTGGGAGGCAACTATTTCTTTGCGATGGCGCCGCTCGTCGCGCAGTTCGAGAAAGACAATCCCGACTATCGCGGGCGGATTTTCTGGGAAACAATTCCTCCCGGTTTGCTGGTCAAGCAGATGAAAGCAGGCGGCACGATCACGGTCGGCAATATGACGTGGACGATCAAACCCGATGCCTATTTCGCCGGTTTGGCGAAGGTTAAAGAGCTCATAGCGGACGGCACGCTAACGGGTCCCGCGGTTCCCTACGTAACGAATCAGTTGACGATCATGGTTCGTCGGGACAATCCTCAGCACGTCACGTCGCTCAAGGATCTGGCAAGGCCCGAGTTGCGGCTCGCCATGCCCAACCCGGAATTTGAAGGCGTGACGCGGCAGATCAAGGCGTCGCTGGTGAAAGCGGGCGGCGACGCACTCGCCAAGGCCGTCTATGAGGACAAGGTGCGCGACGGATCGACCATACTGACGCAGATACATCACCGGCAAACGGCGCTGTTCCTGATGCAGGATCGCGCTGACGCGGGTGTGCTCTGGAAGTCCGAAGCCTTGTTCCAGGAACAGATCGGGCATCCTCTTGCTCATGTCGACATTCCCGCCGATGAAAACACGACCGCGATCTACGCCGGCGCGCAGGTCAACGGCGCACCGCACCCGCAGGCGGCGCGCCGGTGGCTCAGCTTCATACAATCGCCTGCCGCATTCCGGATCTTCCAGCGATACGGCTTCGGCAAGTACGAACCGGCGTCCAGTTCGGCCACGCAGTGAAGCGCCGTGGCGATTCGACGAAAACAGCCGAACGCTAGCTGGCCGGCGACCAATAAAAGACCAGGAGCGGGTTGCAACTGGCGACAATCTGAAGGAGACGATGTGAACTATTCGGTCATGAGAGCGCGGCGCAGAGGGTTGATCATGCACCTGGCGTTGGCGAGCACGGTATTGACGATGTCCGGTGCTCACGCCGGGAACACGAGTAGCGGGCAAGCCATCGCGATGCATGGCACGGCGAGCGGTGTCGCCGCGTGCATCAGTTGTCATGGTGCGAAGGGCGAGGGCAACGCTGCGGCCGGCTTCCCGCGTCTCGCTGGCGTCAGTGCGGCCTATCTGTCGGCCCAGTTGACGGCGTTTGCCGACGGGAGCCGCCAGAACCCGATCATGCAGCCGATGGCGAAATTGCTGTCCGCAGGCGAGCGTGACGCGGTTGCGCAGTACTTTGCCGGACTGCCGCCGCCTGCCGGCATAAAGGCGAGCGAGAACGGGGCGGTCAAGCCCTCTGACGTTGGCGCATGGATCGCCACGCGCGGACGCTGGGACGTCGGTCTGCCTGCCTGTGTGCAATGCCATGGGCCGGGTGGAGTCGGTGTGGGTGCCACGTTCCCGCCGCTGGCCGGCCAGCCCGCGTCCTATATAGCGAGCCAGTTGAACAGCTGGAAGAGCGGCACCCGGCCGCCTGGGCCCATGGCACTGATGCCGGCTGTCGCGAGCAAGCTTTCCAGCACGGATATCACCGCGGTCGCCGCCTACTACAGCGGAACTGGCGCTCCGGCCGAAGCAACGTCCGCGAACGGGAGCAAGCAATGATCGATCGAATCGGGTTGTATCGCGGCGTGGCCGCTGGCATGTTGAGTGTCATGGCCGGTTCGTGCCTTGCTGCGAGCGGCGAGACGCTGGCGTTGTCCGCTTCTTCGGCGCAAGCTCCGGCAGCGTCGCCGGTCAAGCCCGTCAAGCCGTTCACGCCTCCAGCAGAATCGAGCATGCCGACGGACGGTTTCGGCGAATCGGCCAAACTGGGCGAGCAGATATTCACGCATACCCAAACGTTCGCCGGGAAGTACGTCGGCAATACGCTGAACTGCGCCAGTTGCCACCTCGATGCGGGCCGCAAGGCGAATTCGAGTCCGCTATGGGGCGCCTATCCCCTGTATCCGGCTTACCGGAGCAAGAACGGTCATGTGAACTCGTTCGCTGAGCGTCTTCAGGGATGCTTCATGTACAGCATGAACGGTAAGGCGCCACCGCTGGGCGATCCAGTGCTGGTGGCATTGGAGTCGTACGCGTACTGGCTCGCGAAAGGTGCGCCCATCGGTGAAAAGCTGCCGGGACAGGGCTATCCCAAACTTCCCGCACCTGCCCAGAAGGCTGACTACGCGAGAGGGAGCGCCGTTTATGCGCAGCACTGCGCTTTATGTCACGGTGCCGATGGGCGAGGCCAGTCGAGTGGCGGACAAACCGTCTTCCCACCGCTATGGGGCGCTCAGTCGTTCAATTGGGGCGCGGGCATGGGCGACATTCAGAACGCAGCCGGTTTCATCAAGGCGAATATGCCGCTCGGCGTGGCGGGAACGCTGACGGACCAGCAGGCGTGGGACGTGGCAACGTTTATGGATAGCCATGAACGTCCGCAGGATCCGCGTTTCAAGGGCTCAGTCGCAGCGACGCGCGCAAAATTCCACGACTCGCCGTACTCGATGTACGGTCAAACCGTGAACGGGCAGGTTCTAGGCGCGTCCGGATCGCGATGATGGAGTGCGTGGCCGCCGCCACAAGCTCGTGCGCGGCGGCTAGGTGGATAGCCAGACGCGGACCCAGGCACGACCAGGCGCGGGCGTTTGCAGGGCTCTACTGTGTCGCTTTCGCGCGTCAAATCTTTCTCGATTCACGCGCATTGTTACTGACGGATTACTGAATATTTCTTGCAGTTGGCAAGCTTCGTCGGCATTCCGAATTAAGGACTGGGTCTTGTCGAAAGCTTACGGTCTCAGCATCGAAAGAATCGTCCTCCCGGTTCTCATCGTATAAGCATGGCGTGCACCGTGCTGGGTATGCCCAGCGCGCCTGCCGTGCTCGCTTACAGCCTCGCACTTCCGCGGTTTCCACGCTGTTTCTCCGCCCGGCTGGGCGCGGGATCACTGCATCGCAAGATGTTTCAGCGGGTGAGTACCGGTAAACATCGGTAAGAACTGGCTAGCTATCGTTCGCTGGCGTTCATTCCCCTTCGCGCAGCCTGCAGCCTGCCTCGCGAGGGCATCACATCCACATGATGCGGACAAGCGGTCCGGGGCAGCGTGACATCGACGAATCAGCAGTTCACCCGCGGGGCATGATGGACACCACTCAGATTCTGGAACGCGCGACGGCACATCATCTCGCGGGAGAGTTCGGTCATGCGCGCACGCTGTACAAAGATGCGCTGGCGATTGCACCCGACGACGCGAATGTGATGTTCCGTCTCGGCGTGCTCGACATGCAAGGCGGCGCATACGACGCGGCGCTTGCCTGGCTCGATAACGCGCTGACTCGCTCGCCTGCGAACGCGCGATATCACTTCGTTCGCGGGCAAGTGTTCGCCGCTGCTGAGCGTTTCGCCGACGCGATCGACGCCTATCTGCAAGCGCTGTCATTCGAAGCCGATTCCATCGACGCGTTGTTCGCACTGGCCGCAGCGCTGCAATCGGTCGGCGAAGCTGCCGCCGCGATCGAGACCTACGGATCGCTGCTCGCGCTTGAGCCTAACCACGTCGACGCGCTGAACAACCTGGGCAATTGCTACAGGCAACAGGGCGACTTGAGTGCAGCCGAAGCCACTTACCGTCGCGCGATTGCGGCGCAACCCGGCGACGCCAATGCGCTGACGAATCTCGGCACGCTGCTGGAGTCGGCCGGCCATCTGGACGAAGCCGTGAGCTTGCTCGAGGCAGCGGTGCGCGTGGCGCCCGATTCGCCGTGCGGTCTCGTGAACCTCGGCGTTGCGCGTCACCGGCGCGGCGAATTCGAGCCGAGCGCTGCGTTGCTGGCGCGCGCACTCGAACTCGACCCCGCGTTCCCCGAAGCCGCCTATAACCTGGCCAATGCGCTGCACGCGCTAGGCCGGCGTCGCGAAGCGGCGCTCGCCTATCAGCGGGCCATCGAGCAGGCGCCCACCCACGCCGATGCATACAACAACCTGGGTATCGTCTTCCAGGAGTCGGGTGCACGCGAGGCGGCGGCACAGGCGTTCGACGCGGCGATCCGCCTGCGCCCCGGTTTCGTGGCCGCGCTCAACAACGCCGCTACGCTGATGCGCATGCTTGGCCGTTTCGCCGAGGCGGAATCGTATTTGCGCGAAGCGCTCGCCGTCGACCCACGTCACGCCGTCACGCACAACAATCTGGGCAACGTGCTCAAAGATCAGGGCCGCCTCGACGATGGCATCGACTGCTATCGCCACGCCCTCGCGTGCGATCCGTCGAACGTCGTCGCGCACAGCAACCTGGCTTATGCGTTGAGCTTTCAGGCCGAGCAACCCCAGCCGCCGCTGGACGAATGCCGCCGCTGGTCGGTACAACATGAAGCGCGCTATCGCTACACGCGCAAACCGCACTCGAACGATGCGACACCGTCGCGCCGTTTGCGTATCGGCTACGTGTCGCCGGACTTTCGCGAGCACTGCCAGTCGCTCTTCACGCTGCCGCTGCTGTCGCATCACGACCATGAGCAGTTCGAAGTGTTCTGTTATGCGAGCGTCACCCGTGCCGACGATGTGACGCAGCGCGTGGCGCGACATGCCGACGTATGGCGCGACGTGCGCGAACTCAACGACGAGCGGCTCGCGCACGTGATCCGTGAGGATCGCATCGACATTCTGATCGACCTGACCATGCACATGGCGGACGGCCGGCCGCTGCTGTTCGCGCGCAAGCCCGCGCCGGTGCAGATTGCGTGGCTGGCCTATCCGGGGACCACCGGCATCGACGCGATCGATTACCGGTTGACCGATCCATGGCTCGACCCGGCCGGCACCGATGCGCAGTACAGCGAACAGTCGATCCGTCTGCCGGATTCATTCTGGTGCTACGACCCATTGACCGACACGCCGGAGGTCAATGCGTTGCCCACGTTATCGAACGGCTATCCGACGTTCGGCTGTCTGAACAACCCGTGCAAGCTGAGCGATGCGACGTTCCGGCTGTGGGGCGGCGTGATGCGCGAGGTGGCGGACGCCCGGCTCCTGCTGATGGCCCCGGAGGGCGCGGCCCGTGCGAGCCTGCTCGAACGGCTCGGGCATCATGGGATTGGCGCAGAGCGCGTTTCCTTCACTTCGTTCCGCCCGCGCGCGGACTATCTGCGTACGTATCACCAGATCGACGTTGGGCTCGATACGTTTCCGTACAACGGCCATACAACGAGCCTCGACTCGTACTGGATGGGTGTTCCGGTCGTTACGCGGGTGGGCGCTACGTCGGTGGGGCGCGCGGGGCTGAGCCAGCTGGAGAACCTGGGTTTGCGCGAACTCGCGGCGCACAGCGACGCGCGGTTCGTCGAGACCGCGGTTCAGCTGGTGCGCGATCTGCCGCGCCTGCGTGAAATGCGCGGGAGTCTGCGCGCACGGCTTGCCGCCTCGCCATTGATGGACGGCGCGCGTTTCGCACAGCACGTCGAGGCTGTTTATCGCAGCGTCTGGCTCGCGTGGTGTGAGCAGGCTCACCGTAGAGTGCCAGACAGAAGCGGGAGCGCTATCGCTGTGCACTGATGCGCGAGCGCTCGCCGGCCGCGCCCAGTCTCAGGCGCAAACGGTCCACGTAGAGATAAATTACCGGCGTCGTGTAAAGCGTCAGCAACTGACTCACGAGCAAGCCGCCCACAATCGAAATGCCCAGCGGCCGGCGCAGATCCGCGCCTTCGCCGCTGCCAAGCGCGAGCGGCAGCGCGCCAAGAAGTGCCGCGCAGGTCGTCATCATGATGGGCCGGAAGCGCATCAGGCTCGCCTTGTAAATCGCCTCGCGCGAGGACATGCCTTCACGCGTCGCCACGATGGCGAAGTCCACCATCATGATCGCGTTTTTCTTAACGATGCCAATCAGCAGGATCACGCCGATCAGGGCCATGACCGTGAATTCGACGTGGAAAAGCATCAGCGCGAGCAATGCGCCGACACCGGCCGAGGGCAGCGTCGACAGGATCGTCAGCGGATGCGCGTAACTTTCGTAAAGCACGCCGAGCACGATATACACCGCGATCAAGGCAGCGAGGATCAGCAAGGGTTCGTCGCGCAGCGATTGCTGATAGGTGCGTGCCGTGCCCTCGAAACTCCCGTGAATCGAGGGTGGCATGCCGATTTCGGCCATGGTCCGGTCGATGGCGGCCACCGCGCTCGATAGCGGCTCGCCAGGCGGCAGATTGAACGAGATCGTGGTGGCAACGAAGTTGCCCTGATGATTGACGCCGAGCGGCGTATGTCCTGGGCCAAAGCGTGCGAACGCGCTGAACGGGATCATCGTTTCGATCGAGGTACTGACCGATGCGCCGGCGGATGCGCTCGAATGGCCGCTGGCCGCGATCGAGTTGATCGCGAGATTGCGCGCGGAATCGGCGGCGACCGTGGCCGCGGTTGTAGCAGCCGCCGTGCTTGAAGCGGTGCCGGTGCTGCCTGTGGACGACCCGATCGTCGCAAACGGCATTGCGCCGATAGACGGTGCCGTTGCTGTCGCCGTCGTGCTCGTGCTCGTGCCCGCGCTGCCGGCCGTCGATGCATCGAGCACGCTCGCTGTGCTACTGGCCGGCGTGACGGTCGACACCGGCGGTTGCGTGGGGATCGCCGTTCCGCCGGCGCTCACCACCGGCCCCGCGCTGGTCGGCGGCATGGCGGGGTTCGACGGACCGCCTGTACCCGCGTTCAGGTTCGTCGCACTTGCCACCGTGATGGTGCCCGCCACCGCGTTGGTGGATTGCGTGCCACTCGGGCTGCCGGCCGAGGTGCTCACGTACAGATCGTTGAGGGTTTGCGGCTGCTGCCAGTAACGCGGCGCGACCTCCATCACGACGTAGTACTGATTCAAGGGGTTGTAGATGGTTGAGACGAGGCGCTGGCCATAGGCGTCGTAGAGCGTGTTGTCGAGCTGGGCCGGCGTGACGCCGAGCCTTGCGGCCGTCGCCCGGTCGATATCGATGTCGGCTTCCAGTCCGCCTTGCTGCTGGTCGGAGTTGACGTCTTCCAGTTCGGGCAGCCCCTGCAGTGCCCGCGTCAGCTGCGGCGCCCACGCGTACAGTTCCTTGCTCGAATCGCCGAGCAGGGTGAACTGGTATTGCGCATTGCTTTGCCGTCCGCCGACGCGAATATCCTGCACCGATTGAAGATAGAGCCGTCCTCCCGGCACCGCGTTGAGCTGCGGACGCAGACGCGCAATCACCTGGTCCGCTGTTTCGTGACGTTTGGACAAGGGCTTGAGCGCGACATAGACCGAACCGGTATTGGTCTGCCTTCCGCCGGTAAAGCCGACTACGCTGTCCACCGCCGGGTCGCCGCCGATGATCTTCATGATTTGTCTGAGCTTCGGCTCCATCGCCTGAAAGGAAATGCTCTGATCGGCCTGAATGCCGCCGATCAGGCGGCCGGTATCCTCCTGCGGAAAGAAACCCTTCGGGATCACGATGTACAGATAGACGTTCAGGCCAATCGTGGCCGCGAGGATGGCGAGCAACAGCAAGGGATGACGCAACGACCATTCTAGTGAGCGTGCGTAGCCGCCGTGCAGCGCTCGCAGCGGCCCGCCGAGAAAGCGCAGCCAGCCATCGCGCTGACCGCCGTTGTTTGCTTCGCCGCGATCGGCGGTTGCGTCCTCGCGTGTGCGCAGCAGAAGCGAACACATGACGGGCGTGGTGGTCAGCGAAACCACCAGCGATACCAGAATCGCCAGCGACAGCGTGATCGCAAACTCGCGAAACAGCCGTCCGACAATACCGCCCATCAACAGAATCGGCGTAAACACCGCGATCAGCGAGATCGAAATCGACAGCACCGTGAAGCCGACTTCGCGCGCGCCGACCAACGCGGCCTGCATGCGCGTCATGCCGTTTTCCATGTGACGCGAGATGTTTTCCAGCACGACGATCGCATCGTCGACCACGAAACCCGTCGCGATCGTGAGCGCCATCAGCGAGAGGTTGTCGATCGAGTAACCGAGCAGGTACATGAAGCTGAACGTGCCGATGATCGAGACCGGCACGGCTGCGCTCGGAATCAGCGCTGCGCGGCCGCTGCCGAGAAACGCGAAGACCACCAGAATTACCAGCGCAACCGCGATCAGCAGCGTGGCTTCGGTGTCGTGCAGGGAGGCCCGGATGGTGGTCGAGCGGTCGGAGGCTTCGAGCACGTCGACGTCGGCCGGCAACGCGGGCTTCAGTTGCCTGATCAGCGCGCGCACGCTGTCCACGGTGCGAAGAATGTTGGCGCCCGGCTGCCGGTAGAGCATGACCAGTACGGACGGCTGATTGTCGCGCGAGAGGCCGAGGTTGCGCAGGTCTTCGACGGAGTCGTCGATCTCGGCGACATCGGAGAGTTTGACGCCCGCACCGTTGCGGTACGCGATGATCAGATCCTTGTACTGATCGGCGACACGCGCCTGGTCGTTGGCGTAAAGCTGATAGCGCGCACCTTCGCTTTCGATGATGCCTTTCGGGCTATTGGCATTGGCGGAAGCCAGCGCGGCACGCACGTCTTCAAGGCCGATGCCGTAGTGATAGAGCGCGGTGGGATTGAGCTCGACCCGCACGGCGGGGTTCGCCGAGCCGTTCACGTCGACTTCGCCGATGCCGGGCAACTGCGAGAGCGCCTGCGAGAGGATGGTCGAGGCGAGATCGTAGAGTTTCGCGCGCGGCAAGGTGTGCGAGGTCAACGCCAGTATCAGGATCGGAGCGTCGGCGGGATTGACCTTGTGATAGGTAGGATTGCTTTTCAGACTGGAAGGCAGATCGGCGCGCGCGGCATTGATGGCCGCCTGGACGTCGCGCGCCGCGCCGTTGATATCGCGATCGAGGTCGAACTGCAAGGTGACACGGGCTGCGCCGACCGAGCTTTGCGAGGTCATTTCGGTCACGTCGGCAATCTGCCCCAAGTGCCGTTCCAGCGGACTCGCCACGCTGTTGGCGACGGTTTCCGGACTGGCGCCGGGCAGGCTCGCCTGCACGGAGATGGTGGGGAAGTCCACCTGGGGCAGCGGTGCGACCGGCAGGCGGACGAACGCGAACATACCGGCGAGCGCGAGACCGAGCGAAAGCAGGGTGGTGGCGACGGGGCGGTCGATAAAGGGACGCGAAGGGTTCATCAGCGATCGTCAGCGCGACAACAGGCGGGGAGTAACGACGATGCTAGGGAAGGCCTTCGGAGGGCGGGTTACGGATGTTTTTCCGGTGCTTACCCGGTAACGGGATGGGAAACAATTGTCAGGTCAGCGCCTGCCGGGCTGGCGACGAGTGCAAGCTTTGTCACAGATGGTAACTGCGGCGAGGTCGGCGGACCCGTGTTCGGCGCCGATTCAGAGCTTGTGCGCGTTCAATCAGGGTTGCGTGGATGCGGCGCCGGTCGAATCGGAATCCGCCGACATCTGCCGGCGCCGATGGCCGCGAGTGCCGCCCGTGGACGCAACCGTGCTCGCCGGCGCGGGCGGCGGCGGATGATTGATGTACTGGAAATTCTGCGCGATCGAGGCGCTGGGAAACGTGCTTGCCGGCGCGACGAGCACGCTGCTCTGCAACGGCGCGTCCGACTGTGCAAAGACGGGCGATATGCAGCCTGCGCAAGCCGCTGCAACTGCGAAAACGAGCCGGTTCATCGAATGATCCTCTTTCTCTACGGTATTGATTGGTGCGGCTCCAACCAATGTGGGCGCGCAAGCCGGATGACGCCGCCATGCAATCCGGGCCTGCGCGTTCTGGTGGCTGGATCGCGCGGCGTTGGCGTCAGCCAGTTTAGGCCGCGCGGTGTGAAATCGGATTGCCGTGGCGCTTACAAGCGTTACTTCATATGACGCCGCCCGGCCGGCGATATATGCGCTATTTCTGCGCGACACAAGACAGTGCGGGCGCCGCGGCCCGAATGTAAGCGAAAAACTTTCTGTAACGATCTCGTAACCAAGGATGGTAGGGATTGGCCTAACGTTTGAATTCCAATGTCTCTGAAGCGTACCAACATGATCTCCAGCACCAAGTCGATAAGCATCGCCATACCTGCTGCGGCCGTCGCGCTCGCGCTCGGTGGTTGCGCGGTGATGCCGCCGAGCGGTCCGAGCGTGGTTGCCCTGCCGCGCAGCGGCGAGCCGCTCGGCCAGTTCCAGCAGGACGACTATGCATGCCGCGACTACGCGAATCGCTCGACGGATCCGAACGGGACCGCCGCACAGGCGGCAACCACCAACAGTGTGAATAGCGCGGCGCTGGGCACGCTCGGCGGCGCGGCTGTCGGCGCGCTGATCGGCGCGGCGGCGGGCAATGCCGGCGCGGGCGCGGCAATCGGCGCGGGCAGCGGCTTGTTGCTCGGCGGCGCGAACGGCGCGAATGGTGCGCAGTATTCCGCCGCGGGATTGCAGGCGCGCTACGACACGGCCTACGCGCAGTGCATGACCTCGAAAGGCAACACGATCTCACAGCCGCCGCAGCCCGCCTATTACGCACCTCAGCCGGCCTATTACGCACCGCAACCGTACTACTACGCGCCCCCGCCGAGGTACGTCGCGCCGCCTCCGGTGATGTACGCGCCTTACCCTTATTACTGAGCGTGAATGACTGAGCGTGAATTACGGAACGTGACGCCGATCGGCTGCCTCGCCGCGTGAGGCCGCACCGTTCGCGCCAGATACCAGGCAGGCTTGTTGCTGTAAAGCGCTTGTCATGTCTGGCGGAAAGACGCGAAAGGATGGCGGCTAGCCGCGCGGCAAAGGGCGTACGTTTGCACCGAGGGCCAGCACGCCACCTGTCTGGCGGTGTGATACGGCCCGCGAATGCCAGTCTGTTCCTGCCCGCGCACACCGCTTCTGACTTCGCTGTGCGAAGTCGCCCGACGTACGGAGTTGGCCGGACACCGTGCAAACGAGGCGACCATGCAGCGACCGCAAACCGGCACGTTCAACCCGAGTGTGTGGTCCCGCGTGTGCGAGTGGCTGGCGATTGCTTTCGTGGCCGCCTGCTTCCTTTCTTGCGGCGGTGGCTCGGGCGGCGGGTCGGGTACGCCCTCGGGCTCGGCGAGCGGCAGCGGCACCCCCAGCGGCTCGAGTTCCGGCGGCACGGGAGGGACCGGCTCCACCGGCTCGGCCAGTCCGGGCGGCATGTCCATGGGCACGGCGGCCTACGCCACCGACGTGCTGATGCATCACAACGATCTCGCCCGCACGGGCCAGATGCTCGCCGAAACTACGCTGACGCCCGCGAACGTCAATTCGGCGAGCTTCGGTAAAGTCGCGTTTCTCGCAGCGGACGGCAAGGTCGACGCCCAGCCTCTGTTCGTCACCAGTCTTTCTATCGGCGGCACGCCACACGACGTGGTCTACGTCGCGACCGAACACGACAGCGTGTACGCCTACGACGCCACGAGCTTCGCGCAATTGTGGAAGGTCTCGTTGATCGGCAACGGCGAAACGCCCAGTGATGACTTTAGTTGTCCAGACTTCACGCCGGAAATCGGCATTACGTCGACGCCGGTCATCGACCGTAGTCGCGGCGCGAACGGTGTCCTGTACGCGGTGGCGATGACAAAGGACAGCAGCGGTGCATACCATCACCGTCTGCACGCGCTCGATCTGACGACCGGCGCGGACGTGCTGGGCGGCCCGACCGAGATCGCCGCAAGCTATCCGGGCAACGGCGCGGGCAGCGTCAACGGTGTGATTACCTTCAATCCTTCGCTGCATACCGAGCGCGCGGCGCTCACGCTGGTCGGCGGCAACATCTATATGGGCTGGACCTCGCATTGCATGGGCGGCGCGTACACCGGATGGCTAATGGCCTATAGCGCCGCCACGCTGCAACAGACCAGCGTGCTCAACATCACGCCGAACGGCAGTCAGGGCTCGATCTGGATGGCCGGCTCGGGCATGGCGTCGGACGGCACGTCGCTCTACGTCGTGGACGGCAACGGCACGTTCGATACCACGCTGAACGCGCAGGGTTTCCCTATCAACGGCGACTTCGGCGACTCGCTGATGAAGCTGTCGCTGGGGAACCTGCAGGTTACCGATTACTTCGCGATGTACGACGTCGTGGCGCAGTCCGCCGCCGACAACGACTTCGGCTCGGGCGGCGTCATGCTGTTGCCGGACCAGACGACCGCGGCCGGCGTAGTCAAACATCTGGCGGTAGCCGCAGGCAAGGACAACAACATCTATGTCGTCGATCGCGACTCGATGGGCGAATTCAGTCCCACCGCGAACAATATCTGGCAGGAGTTGACCGGCACGCTTGCGGGCGGCATCTGGGGATCGCCGGCGTACTACAACGGTGTCGTCTATTACGGCGGCTTAAGCGATAACCTGAAGGCGCTGCCGGTCTCGGGGGCATATCTCGCGACCACCGCGGCGTCGAAGAGTCCCACCGCGTTTGCCTACCCTGGCGCGACACCGGCCGTGTCGGCCAATGGCACGAGCAACGGCATCGTCTGGGCCGCGGAAAACGGCACGACGGGCGCCTTGCATGCGTACAACGCAAGCAATCTCGCGAACGAGCTATACAACAGCAATCAGGCGGGTACGCGTGACCAATGGGGCGCGGGCAACAAGTTCATCACGCCGATGATCGCGCGCGGCAAGGTGTATGTCGGCGCGACGAACGGAGTGGCGGTGTTTGGTTTGCTATAGGCGGTGGTGTGGCAGTTTCTGCCTTCGCTTGTGTTTTCGATTGATCGACGCGTCGCGGGCCGGCAATGAAAAAGCCCCTGTTCCTTGCGAGCAGGGGCTTTCTGTTTGCCGTGGTGTAAGTGCCGCGGCACTCACATTTCACCAGTACGTATCACGCGACGTGAGACGCTTACTCCGCGTCGCTCGTTGCCGCGGTCTTACGTGGGCGGCGGCTGCGCGGAGCTGTTTTGCGCGCTGCCTTCTTTGCGGCAGGCGCCTTTTCTTCGGCGACCGATGCAGCCGGTGCTTCGGCCGGCGCTGCGATCTCAGGCACGTCATCGATCTTTCGCGGCGTTGCCTTCTTCGTTTTCTTCGCGGCGGTCTTGCGCGGTGCGCGTTCCTTGCGGCGCTTGGCGGGCGTGCCGTTCGTTTCCTGCGCTTGGTCGCCGGCTTGCGCGACGGGTTCAGCCGCAAGAGCCTCTGGTTCTGCCCAGGTCACTTCCGGCTGTTCGAAAACAGGCTCGGCGGCCGATGGCGTGTGCGTATGCAGCGCTTCGGCTTGCGCGTGATCTTGTGCGTGGCTGCCGTGTTCGACTGCCGCGCGTTCTTCGTGCGCCGTGTCCTGCTGGCCACGGCCGGGCTTGCGATTGCCACGGCTGCGGCGGCGCGAGTCGTGCTTGCCGCCCGACTCGGCGACGGCTGTTTCGGCAAACTGCGCCTCAACTATCTGTTCCGCCGATTCACCCGGCTCGCTCACATTCTCGGAGACCACATTTGCAGCCGTGCCCCGATAAACGTACGCGCCTGACTTTTCGTCGCGGCCGAACTCGAGCAGCCCGCGCGCCTGGGCCTCTTCCAGCAGATTGCCGAAGGCACGAAAACCATAGTACGTCTCGTTGAAATCCGGCTTGCGGCGCTTGATCGCGTTTTTCAGTACCGACGCCCAGATCTTGCCGCTATCGCCACGTTCGGAGGCCAGCGCGTCGAACGTCTGCACCGCGATCTCGACCGCTTTGGTGCGGCGCTTTTCGAGGTCTTCCTTGTTGCGCGACTTTTCTTCGTCGGGCGCGCGTTTGGCGGTTTGCTGCGCGTTCTGTTGCGGACGCGACGACTCGCGTTTGGCGACCGTGCGCTGACTCTCGCGCACGAGGTCGTCATAGAAGAAGAATTCGTCGCAGTTCGCGATCAGCAGATCGGAGGTGGATTGCTGCACGCCGACGCCGATCACCTGCTTGGCGTTCTCGCGCAGCTTCGATACGAGCGGCGAGAAGTCCGAGTCGCCACTGATGATGACGAAGGTATTGACGTGCGATTTCGTGTAGCACAGGTCGAGCGCGTCGACCACGAGCCGGATGTCGGCCGAATTCTTGCCTGATTGGCGTACGTGCGGAATTTCGATCAGTTCGAAATTCGCCTCGTGCATCGCGCCTTTGAAACTCTTGTAGCGGTCCCAGTCGCAATACGCTTTCTTCACGACAATGCTGCCCTTGAGCAGCAGACGTTCGAGCACCAGCTTGATGTCGAATTTGTCGTACTTCGCGTCGCGCACACCGAGCGCAACGTTTTCGAAGTCGCAGAATAGCGCCATGCTGACGGTTTCGTTGGATGACGCCATGAATATCTCCATTGAAGCGATCGTCGAATTCGACGAATCGCGACCATGATAGCGATTCCTGCGACGGTGATCAGCTTTTGTGTTCCGCGCGCACCGATACGGCGGGCGAAAGTTGTCCGGGGCGCGGCGTTCGCGAGGTGCGCAGGGGGCGGCGGCGCGCCCGCTACGGAGAGGAGACCGGCGTGCGCTTGCGGATTCAGCGGGATGGGCGCAACGAGACGGACCAGCGGGATGGACCCGACGGGATGGACCCAGCGGAACGGCCCCAACGGGATCGACCCGACGGAACGGACCCGACGGGACGGACCTAGCGGAACGGACGCGCAAGCGCTCAGTGCTGCATTGCCGCGCTACATATCGCGGTGACGAACCAGGTCGCCCGGATCGCTCAGCGCCGCGCGCGTTTCCAGCACCTCGTCGACGAGGCCATACGTCTTTGCCTCGTGGGATGACATGAAATTGTCGCGATCGGTGTCGCGGACAATCTCCTCGATACTGCGCCCGGTGTGCCTCGCCATCATCGCGTTGAGGCGTTCGCGCTGGTAGAGCACCTCTTTCGCCTGGATTTCAATGTCCGCCGCGGTGCCCTGGCTGCCCCCCGACGGCTGGTGAATCATGATGCGCGCGTTCGGCAGCGCGAACCGTTTGCCGCGCTGGCCCGCGGTCAGCAAAAACGTGCCCATGCTGGCGGCAAAGCCGGTGCACAGGGTTGACACTTCAGGCTTGATGAATTGCATCGTGTCGTAGATGGCGAGGCCGTCGTACACTGAGCCGCCCGGCGAATTGATGTAAAAAGAAATATCCTTGTCGGGATTCTCGGATTCCAGAAACAGCAATTGGGCGACGATCAGACTCGCCGACTGTTCATTCACCGGACCGACCAGAAAAACGATCCGCTCGCGCAGCAGACGCGAGTAAATGTCATAGGCGCGCTCGCCGCGGCCGGACTGCTCGATCACGGTGGGCACGAGACCCAGACCGGTGACGGAAGAATAGCTGGAATGCATGTTTGCCTCGTTTTGGGCGCTCAGTTTGGGTGCTCAGTTGCCGATAGCCGATATCTGATTGGTGGCGGCGGATTGGAACAACCGCATGCGCGATGCGCGGGTTGTTGTCCCTATGACGAGGGGGCGGGCGGCGGCGTGACAGGAATATTTTTTCGTAGCGCTGTCACATCGGCGAGGGCTCGAGCGTCAAGGTAAAACGGGTGCAGATCTGGAGGTGTACGCATGACAGAACAAGGAATCGACAAGGCATCCAGCTTCGAGGCCGTGCGCGCCCGGCTGATCGCGCTGGCGTACCGGATGCTCGGCAGCCGCGCCGAAGCGGAAGACGTGGTGCAGGACGTCTGGCTCAAATGGCATCTTGCTGAGACACAAGCTGTGCAGACACCGGCCGCGTGGCTCACCACGATCACCACGCGCGCGGCTATCGACCGGCTGCGTCACGTGCAGCGCGAGCGCGCGTCACAGGCCGCCGGCTGGTTGCCGGAGCCATGGCTCGACGAGGTGGCGCCATCGGCGGAGGAGCTGGCTTTGCGCGCCGCGGAGATGTCGTACGGCGTGATGCTGCTGTTGGAGCGCCTGAAACCCGACGAGCGGGCCGCATTCGTGCTGCACGAGGCTTTCGATTGCGATTACGCGGAGATTGCGAAAATCCTTGACCGTACGCCGGCCGGTTGCCGTCAGATCGTCCACCGGGCCAGGGCGCGTTTGCAGCGTGCGGGCGCACCGTTGGAGCGGCCCGATCCGGCCGCGCATGCGCGGACCGTGGAGCGCCTGCGCACGGCGCTGGAGGCGCAGGATCGAGTGGGCTTGCTGCGCCTCTTTAGCGACGCGCCGGAAGTGGTCAGCGACGCGCCGGTGTGCACACAGGAACTGGCGCCGGTGGCCTGGATGGAGACGGTGACCGCGCTCGCGCACCAGGCGAGCCATGCAGAAGTGGTGTCGGTCGAAGGCGCCATGGGTATTGCGCTGCTCTTCGAAGGCGAGGTCATCGGGCTGATCGACGTGTCCACGCAAGCTCTGGCGGACGGTTCGGTGAAGATCGTCGCATTGCGCGCGGTCACCAGCGCGGCGCGTTTGCGAGCCGCCAACCGCATGCTGGGGCGCGCGGCCGTCATGAAGCTGCTCGCGCGAATCCAGCAGAACGCCATTGCATCAATTACGATGCGCAGCGACTTCCCAGTTGATATCGACGCATAGCACCTGCGTGCCGTGCGGCGTGTGGGCGGCGATCGAGGCTGTCACGCACAAGTGCGCCTCGTTGATCGACAGGTAGGGCGGCGTGAGGTGTACCTGGCCGGGCACACGCATGGCCTGAATGAAGTACGGCCGGCGTTCCCAGCTCGCGCCTTCCGAATGCAGCAGCGGCCGGAAGCGCTTGGCACGTTGCGAAGTGCGCCCAGGTGGCAGCACGTTGTCGCCAATCTGCCGGCCCGAACCGTCGAGCACGAAGCAGCGTGCCGTTTCGCCGAGCGCGAGCAGCGGCGCGGTCGCCTGGGTAACCGATTCCCCGGCCACGAGTTGGGCAGCCGCCGTTTCCAGCGCCGTGACGTAGGGCGCGAGCCGCGCGGACTGTGCGCGTTCGCGCGTGGCGACCCGTTCGCGCAGCGCCGCAGAGAGCGAGTCCATCAAGCCGGCCGCCGCTTGCGGTTTCACCGGCTCGACGCTCGGGCCCGCGAAGAACGCGCCCTGTACGAAGTCGACGTTGCATTCGAGTGCGATCAGCGCGTCGCGCTCGGTGCTCAGGCCGCCCATCAGCACGAGTTGGCCGGATTCGTGCAGCAGCGAGACGAGGCCCGGCAGCACGCGTTCGATATGCGAGTGCTCACTGGCTTGCGCGAGGATGCAGCGGTCGAGTGTGACAATGTCCGGGCGCAGATTCCACACGCGATCAATGTTCGAATGCTTCGCGCCGAAGCCGTCCAGCGCGATCAGGAAGCCGGATTTGCGCAACGCGTCAATGATGTCGGCGAAGCGCGTGGTTTCACCGCCCGCCTGCTCGGACACTTCCAGCACCACCCGTTGCGGCGGCAGGCCCAGCGCCTTGAGGCCGGCGAGCAGCGCATCGCCATAACTGGTGTCCATCAGCGCCGCCGGGTGCAAGCTCAGAAAAAGCCATTCGTCGTGGCTGTCGAATGCATTGAAATTGCCCAGATGCAGCGATTCGGCGAGCCGCCCGAGTTCCAGCAGGTCGCCGCGCCGTGCCGCCTGCGTGAAAACCTCGTGCGAAGGCACTTGCAGCGCGTGTTCGTCGTGCGCGCGCAATGAAGCGTGATAACCGATCGCGCGCCGGTGCGACACCGAGAAAACCGGCTGAAACACGCTGAAAACGGTGTAGCCGCCGTACAGAACGGTGCGCCGGGAGCCTTCGTCGCCCGCCATCGGGCGCGGTGGCTGGAAACCGGGAGGATCGAGTTCGATCATGCTCATCATGTCATTCGTCTGGAGGTGGCGGCGCGCCTCTATGCTCGGCACGAGTCCGCACGCGCAAATTGTGAGTTTACAGGATAGGCGAGCAAGAACTATGCGCGAGCGGAAACACACTGTGCGCGTTCAGTTACCACGGCTGGTACGCCGATTGTGCGCCAGCGCGGCTGCGAAAGCGATGCTTCGCACTTCACTGGTGCGCCCCGCGCCCCGTTGCGGGTCGGCGCCGGGTAACGGCGAGTGAGCGCAACGTCATCTTGGCCCGGCGCAAAAACTCAGGTCCGCTCCGAAGGATCGGTTTTTTTCGCGGGCGTGCGCACGTCCGGCGACAGTTGCGCGAAGATCCACGCCGAGCCGGCGGTGATGATGCCGACACACAGGAACGTCGCGTGGAACGCGGGTAGCGAGTTGGCGGCCGTCACACGCGGCAGGAGGCCGGTGAAGGTCGCGAGCAATGCGCCGGCAACCGTCACACCGAGACTCATCGAGAGCATTTGCACCAGCGAGAACAGGCTGTTGCCGCTGCTTGCGCCGCCGGTGCCGAGGTCTTTGAGCGTCAGCGTGTTCATCGCGGTGAACTGCATCGAGTTGACGCCGCCGAAGAACGCCAGCTGCACGAGCCGCAGCCACAGCGGCTGTCCGGCGTCCGTCAGCGCGAAGCTCGCCATGGTCAGGCCCACCAGCACCGTGTTGACGATCAGCACGCGCCGGTAGCTGTATCTGACGATCAGCGTCGTGACGAGGCGTTTGGCCGCCATGCCCGCCGCGGCCACCGGCAGCATCATCATGCCGGCCTCGAAGGCGCTATAACCAAGACTCACCTGCAATAGCAGAGGAATCAGATACGGCATCGCGCCGCTGCCGATCCGCGCGAACAGATTGCCGAGCAGACCGACGCTGAAGGTGTGGATCTTGAACAGATCGAGCGGGAAGATCGGCGCGGGCTCGCGCACGGCGTGCAAGCCATAGGCGACGAAGCAGGCGAGGCTCAGGATCAGCAGCACCAGCACGGTGGCATGCTGGATGCCGAATTCCGTGCGGCCGTCGAGCGCGAATGAAATGGCCACCATGCCGAAAATCAGCAGCAGATAGCCTTTCAGATCGAACTTGCCGGTGTGCTCGTTGCGGCTATCCGGCATGAAGATGAACGTGGCGATGCACCCCACGATGCCCACCGGCACGTTGATCAGAAAGATCCAGTGCCACGAAGCGATTTTCACCAGCCAGCCGCCGAGCGTCGGGCCAATCAGCGGCCCGATCAGCCCCGGAATCGCCACGAACGACAAGGCCGGCAAATAGCGTTCCGCCGGGAAGGTGCGCAGCACCGCGAGCCGCCCAACGGGCAGCAGCATCGCCCCGCCCACGCCCTGCACGATGCGGTAGATCACCAGCTGATTCAGGGTATGCGCGTTGGCGCACAGCAGCGAGCCGACCGCGAACACGAGGATCGCGCTGAAGAACACGCGCCGCGTGCCGAGTTTGTCCGCGAGCCAGCCGGACACCGGGATCATCACCGCCATCGTCAGCGAATACGCGATCACCACGGATTGCATGCGCAACGGCAGCTCGCCCAGGCTCGTCGCCATCGCGGGGAGCGCGGTGTTGACGATAGTCGAGTCGAGCGTCTGCATGAAGAAGCCGGTGGCGACGAGCCACAGCATCACGGTGAGCGAACGGGGCGAGGGGGCCGAAGCAGCGCGGGCGGGGGCGGAGGCGGGCAGGGTCGGCGGCGTGGACATGGGAGGGCGGCGGGGCGCGCAGGGACGGGCTGTGGGACTCGCTATTCTAGGGAAAAGCGTGACCCGGCGCAGCGGATAGACGCGCGACCCGAGGGCGGGTCAAGCCGCGCGGGCCGCCGCGGGCAACGCCACGGCAGCATGGAAAAACGCCTGTGCGCGTGGCTCGTTGCCGAATGCGACATGAATCCTGATCCACGGGCTGGCGGCCGTGTTCGGCCGGAAATAACTGCCGGGAATGACCGTCACGCCGAGCGGCGCGGCGCATGCCAGGAACCGTTCGGAGTTGTCGACGTGCGGTACACGTGCCCAGACGAACTTGCCGCCGAGAGGTTTTTCGAACACCTCCCAGCCGGCGTCTTCGAGTGTCTGGATGGTCGAGCCGAGCGCGTCGCGCATGCGGCGGCGCAGCCGCTCCAGATACTTGCGGTACGCGCCGCGTTCCAGCAGCGACACGGCGACCGCCTCGGCAAAGCGCGAACCGCCGATGCTCGTCAGCATCTTGATGTCGACCAGATCCTTGATGATCGCGTGGCTCGCCACGACGCAGCCGATACGCAACGAGGACGATAGCGTCTTCGACAGGCCGCCCACGTAGATCACATGTTCGAGCTGGTCGAGGGTCGCAAGACGGTCGGTGGCGTCGGTCTGGAAGTCGGCGTAGATGTCGTCTTCGATGATCTTGAAGCCGTGTTCGCGCGCCAGCTGCAGGAGCCGGAACGCCACCGGCGGCGCGACCGTGGTGCCGGTCGGATTGTGGAACACCGTGTTGATGAACATCAACTTCGGCCGGTGCAGTTTCAATTGCGCCTGCAACACGTCGAGATCGGGGCCGTTGCGGGTACGCGGAATGCCGATCAGCTTCACACCGTGCAGCTTCAGCAGGCCGTACAGGTTGTAGTAGCCGGGGTCCTCGACGAACATCGTGTCACCGGCTTTGAGCAGGTAGCGCATCAGCAGATCGAGCGCCTGGCTCGCGCCGTTCGTGATCAGAATCTGCGAGGCGTCTGCCTGAATCCCCAGCTGGCCGATGCGGCTTTGCAGATGTTCGCGCAAGGTCAGATTGCCGAGCGGCGTGGCGTAATCGACCATGGCCGCGGCGTCGGTGCGCGACACGTGGCGGATCGCCTGAGCGAGGCTATCCATGTCGCGCCAGGCATCGGGGATGAAGCCGCTGCAAAGTTTCAGCGTCTCACCCGGGTGGTTGAACTGCTGCAGAAGGTGCCCCGATTCGTCCTCGGCGCGGCGCGGGTCGGAGGTGCCCTGACACTGCGTGCTGGCCGGCTGGCGGTCGGAGATATAGAAGCCCGAACCATGGCGCGAGTCGACATAGCCGAGCGATACCAGCCGGTCGTAAGCCTCGATCACGGGGAAGCGGCTCACGTTGTAGTCGGCGGCGAACTGGCGGATCGACGGCAGCTTTGCGCCCGGGTGAACGGTACGCGACCGGATCCAGGCCGTGATGCTGGCGACGATCTGCTCGGTGAGCGGTACACCGCTGTCCCGATCGAGTTGGATTTCGAGTTTCATGCGGTTCTTTCCTCCAGCGGAGAGCTGGTGCGCCAGAGGCCTTCACGGCATGCGCCGCACGGGCGCGCCAGAGGCGCGTTTACCCCAACTGTCCGTTTTTTCGACTGAACAGTTCCGATGGAAGTGTTCGGAACTGTGCATGGGTATCTGATGATCGCACGTCAATAATCCATACAACAGGAAAGTTCTTTGAAGGAGAACAGCGATGCGTGAAGTCCGTATTTTCGAAATGGAACATGACGAGCCCGCGGCGGCCTGGCGTGTCGCGCGTCCGTCGGTCTTCAAGGTGATCTCGGGCGAGATCTGGCTGACCGTCGAAGGCGAACACGGCGATCACTGGCTGGCAACCGGGCAATCGATCGAGTTGCCGCGCGGCTCGATGGCATGGGTTAGCGCAGGGCGCGCCGGTGCGCGTTTCGCGATGGCCAGCGGGTCCGAGCACACGGTGATGCGGCCATTGGGCGGATTGTCGGTGCTGAACCGGCTGCCGCGCTGGTTGGGCGTGGCGTAATCTTCGCCCGCGTTTCAGCCTCAACCGGCCGCTTCAACCACGCCGCGGGTCCACACCACCCGCGCTTCAGCCTTCCCGCGCTTCAACGTCCCCGATATAGCGCGCGCGTGGCCGGATCAACCGGCCATCGCGCGTCTGCTCCATGGCGTGGGCGATCCAGCCGACCACCCGGCCCAGCGCGAACAGCGTGAATGCGGCGCCGGCCGGCAGGCCAAGCACCCGTTCGATCGCCGCGAGCGCAAAGTCGACGTTCGGCTCCACGCCGGTCGTGTCGCGTACCGTACGCGCGAGCTTCTCTACGTCGCCCAGCGGCGAGCGGGCGGGCGCGCAGTCGGCCAGCATCCCGAGCAGCAGACGTCCGCGCGGGTCACCTTCCGGATACAGCAGATGCCCGAAACCCGACAGCACCGGCCGATGTGCGTTGTGTTCGTGGCGCGCGAGCCGGTTCGCCAGATAGCGATCGAGATCGGGGGCGCGCGAGGCTTCATCGAGAAGCGCGGCGACGCGTACCGTCTCGCCGCCGTGGCGCGGTCCGGCCAGCGCTGCCAGACCGCCGGCCACCGCACCGAACAGATGCGTCCCGGTCGACGTGATGCAGCGAACCGTGAAGGTCGACGCGTTCAGTTCATGATCCGCGCATGCCACCAGTGCCGCGCGCAGCAGCCCTGCCTGCTGACGGTTGCGTACGTTCCAGGCTGACGCCAGCTGCTTGTGCAGCGGTTCGTTCGACGGCGCCGCCGAGACCATGGCCGCCGCCAGCAAGCGCATGACCGAGCACGCGGTATCGAGTTGCGCGTCGCGACCGAGCGCCCATACCCGCGGCATTTGCGCCGCGGCGGCCGGCAGCAGCACGAGCGCGCGATCGAGCGGCGTGCTGTCGCTCCAGAGCTTGAGCCACGCCGCCCACTGCGCGGCGGCGAACGGCACAGCCGGCGCCTCGGCGATACGCCTCGCACTGCACTCCCACAGCAACGCCGCGATATCCTCGAGTGATGCCGTGCGCGCCAGTTCCATCGCATCATGCCCGCGATACAACAGGCGGCCCTCGGCCACCAGCGTAATCGACGACTCAAGCACCGGCACGCCCCAGTCCAGCACCTTTTGCGCGACCTTGCCGGCGCGCTTGCCGTCCTCCTTGCGCCGCGCGAGCCGCCGCACTTCGTCGGCGTCGTAAAGGCGGTGCTTGCCATGCGCGTCCGGCGACGAACTCAGCATGCCGCGGCTGACATACGCGTACAGGGTAGGCAGGCTGATGCCGAGCGCGGCGGCGGCTTCGGCAGCGGTCAGGGTAGAGGAGGGTGGCATGGAAACACGTGGAAACCGAAGAAATCAATATATATTGATTATCATAATCAAGATTGATTGAGGCAAGGCGAAATTCTAGACTCGGTTCACTTTCTTCCTGTTCTGACACCCACAACCTGAACGAGATGACCGCCATGACGCCTGAACTCGCGCTCAAACATATCTGGACGACAGCGGAATGCGACCCGACTGCGCTGAGGTCCGTTTCACTCGCCGGCACCGATCCGGGGCTGCCGTCGGTCTACCGGATCGGCACGCTGGCCTCGGCGACCATCGCCGCGGCCGGTCTTGCCGCAGCTGAATATCAGCGCTTGCGCACGGGGCGCCGGCAACACGTCACCGTGGAGATGCGGCGCGCGTTGGCCGCGTTTCGCAGCGAGCGCTATCTGCGCATCGACGATGGCCCGCCGCCCGCTTTGCGCGATCCGGTGATGGGCTTCTACGCAACGCGAGACGATCGCTGGATTCAACTGCACACAAACTTTCCGCATCATCTCGCCGGCGTGCTGAAGGTGCTTGGTTGCACGAACGATCGCGCGGCGGTGGCCGAGGCGATTCGCGGCTGGGATGGTGCGGCGCTTGATCAGACGCTCGCCGACGCCGGCTTGTGCGCGGCCCTGATTCGCTCGCCCGACGAGTGGGCCGCGCTCGATCAGGCGAAAGCGATTGCGGCGCTGCCTCTGTTCGAGATCGAGCGCATTGGCGACGCGCCGGTCGAGCCGCCGCGTCGCGACGATGCAATGCGGCCGCTGGCGGGTGTGCGGGTGCTGGACCTGTCGCGCATCATCGCCGGGCCGGTGGCGGGGCGCGCGCTCGCGCAGCACGGCGCGGACGTGTTGATGATCAACGGTCCGCACTTGCCGAATATTGCGCCGCTGGTGATCGACAACGGGCGCGGCAAGCGCTCGGCTGTTGTCGATCTGCGCGATGCCGCCGGGCGGGAGACCTTGCGCGGCCTTGCCGGCAGCGCCGATGTGTTTCTGCAGGCGTATCGGCCAGGCGCCCTGACGGCGCGCGGCTTTGGTGCCGAGGAGTTGGCGCGGGTGCGGCCCGGCATCGTCTATGTGTCGGTTTGCGCTTATGGGCACACGGGACCGTGGGCCGGGCGGCGCGGTTTCGACAGCCTGGTGCAGTCGGCGAGCGGGATTGCTGTGACTGAGCGCGACGCGGCGGGATGGACTGAACCCAAGCATTTACCCTGTCAGGCGCTGGATCACGCGACGGGGTATCTGGCGGCTTTCGGTGCAATGGCCGCATTGGCGCGGCGTGCCACCGAAGGTGGGAGCTGGCACGTGCGCGTGTCGCTCGCGCAGACCGGACGGTGGCTGCAGTCGTTTGGATTGCTACCGGACGGCTGGAAAGCGCCCGATGTTTCGAGCGATGACGTGAGGGATTGCCTCGAGACCGTTCAGTCCGAGTTCGGGCGTGTTCTAGGGGTGCTGCCCGCCGAGCAGCTGGACGAGACGCCCGCCCGTTTCGCGTTGCCGCCGGCTCGGATAGGGGCGCACGAGGCGACCTGGGCGTGAAGACTGTTCGCGGGTCCGGCGCCTGTTTTTCGTTGCGCGGGGCCGGGTTCTTTGCGTACGGCGCCCGACCACGGGCGCCGCGAAAAGCCGCCGCGTGGTCGACAGACTACTTCCTCAACTCCGCCACGAAATCATAGTAATCGTTGCGGCAGTAGGTGTCAGTCAGTTCGATCGCCCGTTGATCCGCTGTATAGCCGACGCGGGTGATCAGCAATAGCGCTTCGTTATGAGCAATGCTCATCTGCTGCGCAATCTCTTCATTCGCGTTCACCGCGCGAAAATGCTGCAGCGCGCGCACAATCGTCAGTCCGCGATTTTCAAGGTACGAGTACAGCGAATCGCCAATTGCCTGCGGATCGGGAATCACCGCAGCAGGGAAGGTGGAATTCTCCACGGCCATCACAATGCCGTCGGCGAGGCGCAAGCGGCGCAGCCGGGTCACCGCCGCGGCCGGCGACAAGCCCAGCTGGATCACCTCGTCGCGGTTGGCCGGCGAAATTTCCCGCGACAGCCATTTTGAACTCGGCGTAAAACCGCGTCGCCGCAGCATTTCGCTGAAACTCGACAGGCGTGACAGCGGATCTTCATAGCGTGGCGTGATGAAGCTGCCGGCACCTTGAGTGCGGCGGATCAATCCCTGTTCGACCAGCAGGGCGATGGCTTTGCGCGACGTGATCCGCGACACGCCGAGCGCTTCGGACAGTACGCGCTCGGAGGGCAGCGCCTCGCCCGCGTTCCAGCGGTTTTCGTGAATCGCAGTGCCGAGCTTGCGCGCGAGTTGCAGATACAGCGGCGTGTCGTTTTCCGGGTCCGGGCGCAGGTCGCGCCAGCGGTCTTCCGAGGCAGAGGTCATGGGGCTCACGCAAGAAGGGCAAGCGGCAATTCTAAGACATCGGCGCGCTCCGTTATAGCGGGCTTTTGCCTGGGACCCGATCCGATGCCCGGGCAACCGCTAAACTCGTCCCTGTAATTCGGTAGCGTGCGCCCACGCACTCGCCTGCACGGCCGCATCGGCGAGCTCGCGTTGCCTCGCGCGCGGCGATCCGCTTAGCCAGCTTTGCCACTTTAGCCACTTCGAGGAGAAAGCATGACGACCGATATCGCAAGCGTGAGCCTGCCCGACGGCGAGCGTATTCCGAAACTGGGGCAGGGCACCTGGGAGATGGGCGAGCAGCCGGCGCGGCGCGCCGCGGAAATCGCCGCGCTGCGCTGCGGTATCGAATTGGGCATGACGCTGATCGACACGGCGGAAATGTATGGCGACGGCGCCACCGAATCGCTGCTGGGCGAAGCACTGGCCGGCCTGCGCGAGCAGGTATTTCTGGTCAGCAAGGTCTATCCGCACAACGCGAGCCGCCGCGGCGTGATCGCCGCCTGCGAGCAGAGCCTCAAGCGCCTGAAGACAGATCGGCTCGATCTGTATCTGCTGCACTGGCGTGGCTCGGTGCCGCTCGCGCAAACCGTCGAGGCATTCGAGGCGTTACGTCGCGCGGGCAAGATTCGTCACTGGGGCGTCAGCAACTTCGATACGGACGATATGGAAGAGCTCGTCGCCACGCCCGGTGGCGAGGCATGCGCGACCAACCAGATTCTCTACAACGTCGCGCGCCGTGGCGCGGAATTTGACCTGCTGCCGTGGCTTGCCGCGCGCAATATGCCGGCGATGGCGTACAGCCCGGTCGATCACGCGCGCTTGCCGAAGCGCTCGCCGCTCGACGACATTGCCGACGCACGCGGCGTGTCGATATTTCAGGTTGCGCTAGCGTGGGTGTTGCAGAAACCCGGCGTGTTCGCGATTCCGAAAACGGGGCGCGTCGAGCACGTGCGCGACAACCACCGGGCTTCGCAACTGGCGCTGGCCGCTGATGAACTCGCGGCCATCGACACGTACTTCAAACCGCCACGCAGCAAGCGGCCGCTCGAAATGCTCTAAGCGCCGTGGCGGCTGTTGGCGGGCCGCTATCAGGTCGTGAATGGGCCGCTAACGAATCGCAGCGGGGCACGCTTGCGCGACCGGAGCTGCGGCTCGCCGCGCCGGCGTTATCAATTGCAGCTGTGATGCAGGTGCACGGAACCCAGAACGGCAACTTCAGCGGGTGTGTGCCTGAGCGAATCTTCGTTGACCTGGGCGGCGTCGGCGATGAATTCGTCGATGATCGACGACACCGGCGTGTTGTGCAAACAGAGCGATACCCGCTGCGTTTCGTTGGCCGGCAGCGACGCGCGCTGGCCGAGGAACAGCACACCGTACTGATAGCCGTGGATGATGCCGCGGATCGCGCCGACGCACTGACCTTCTGCGACGTTGTCGTTTTTCCGTTTGCAGGTTTGCGCGAGTGAATACGCGGAGAAGGTGGGGTCGACGGGCGGGGCAGCTTGCGACAGGGTTTGTGGCTGCGGCTCGGCCGACATGGCAGGAGCCTGCGCCGGGTTTTGGGCCGGGTTTTGGGCATGAGCGAGCGATGCGAGGCCGAGCGCGGTGACCATCAGCAGGCCGGCGGCCGTGCGCGCCATGTGGTGGGGGACGTTTCGTTGCATGTTGTGGTGCCCTCATATCGAACGTTGAATCTGATATGAGGCAATCGTTTCGGTTTGGTTCCGGTCACGGGTGACGCGATCGATTGTTTGGGTTTCAAACGTGTGCACGAGCGGCTTGTTCGCTTGTCGGCTTGCGGGGGTTCGTGCCCATTGTCAGCCGCGCTGCGAGCGCCGTCGGATCAAACCGGCCTCGGGCGGTGACGCTCGACCGGGGGATCGAGACATCACCGCCGTTGCCGGGGGACTGCGGGCGGGATACGGAAGGTTGTCGTTAGGGACGGGTAGGGCGCGGGGGCCCCCTACCCGGGATCCGGGCGACTGCTAGTGCCCGTTTCCTCCGCCATTGCCACCGCCACCACCGTTGCCGCCGCTACCCTTGCCTCCGTGACCGCCGCCGAAGCCTCCGCCAAAGCCGCCGCCGAACCCGCCACCGAAGCCACCGCCAAAACCACCACCGGGGCCGCTACCGCAACCGCAGCCGCCGCTCCCGCTGCTGCCGCCGCTGCTGCCACCGCCGCTGCTGCCACCGCCGCTGCTGCCACCGCCGCTGCTGCCACCG
>NZ_MCAS01000068.1 GCF_003610895.1 Paraburkholderia fungorum | reverse complement strand
GCAATACGACCAATAAGGAGAATTTGCATGAGAAAGAAGCTCATCTGTCTGTTGGTGGCGGGGAGTTTGCCTGGCATGGCCATGGCAGACGCCACCAGCGACCAGATCAAGGCGCTCCAGGCCCAGCTCAACGCGCTGCAAAAAGAGGTGAAGCAGTTGCGCTCCGAAGTGGCGAGCAAACCTAAAGCGGCGGCAGCGACGACAGCGGCCCCTGCCCCGGCGGTGGTCGCGGCGCCGGTCGACATCTCCTCGCCGGACTACGGCAAGTCTCAGGCGACGCTGACCAACGATCAGGTCGATTCGATGAAGCAGCAGATCGCCAACCAGCAGCTGAAGGTCGATTCGCTGGTGGACGCGCAGAATACCGGTCCGATCGCCGGTCTTTCGGTGACGGGTTACATCGATCCGACCTACCTGTTCAACCGCGCGGCAAGCAGCTCGTCGTTCCTGTTCGCCAACCACGAAAGCAGCTACAACTACTTCAACAGCACGTTCGGCGATCTGTACCTCGACATCAAGAAGACCTTCGGTGTCGGCCCGATGGCGCCGTCGGCCGAAATCACCCTGATGCCGAACCGTGGCAACGGCATCACGCTGCTGCAGAACGAGCACGGCAACATCGGCAACAACATTCTGAATACGGCAGTCGTGACCGTGCCTGTGACGGCCACCACGACTTTCGTAGCCGGTTTGATGCCGAGCTTCGGCGGCTATGAAGTGCAGCAGTCGAACCAGATGCTCACGCTCACGCACAACCTGCTGTATGACTTCTCCGATCCGGGCAGCTATGTCGGCGTCGGCGTGAACTACACGGGTGACGGCAGCAACTGGGCATGGAAGTTCATGCTGGGCAACGAGCAGTACCGTACCTATGGCTCGGTGGTGCAGACCGGCACCAACGCGTTTGGCGACCCGATCACCAGCAGCAACAAGATCCCGACGTTCACGGCCCGCGTCGACTACACGTGGTCGAGCGCGCTGGATATTGGCGGATCGTTCAACATCGGCCGTCAGACGCTGTCTGCCTCGTCACCGACCGACAAGAACGGCAACCCGATCCCGGTTCTGTACGGCGTAGGCGGCAACGCGCCGAACCCGTATGGCACGTTCTTCTTCGGCGAAGCGGATCTGGCTTACACGCAGGCTGACGTTCAGTACAACGCCGAAGTCGACTACGGTCAGCAGCAGAATGCCGCGTTCAACGGCGGCCAGGCGCAGTGGTACGGCCTCTCGCTGCTCGCGCACCGCAAGTTCTCGCTGCCGGTGGTGGGCCGCATGGGTGTGACGGCCCGCTATGACGTGCTGGTGGACAGCAAGAACGGCGGCGGCGGTGGCGGCATTGCGTTGAACTCGAACGGCATGGACACGGCGGACGGCTTCGGTATTGGCGCGGATTGCCTCGCCAATTCGAAGGCTGGCGGCGGCGTTGGCTTCGAGTGCAAGGGTGCGATCCACCAGGATGCGGCGCTCGACCTGCTGTTCTATCCGACCCAGCAGATTACTGTGAAGGTGGAATATCGTCACGACTGGGCCAACAAACAGGTGTTCCTGAAGAACGACGGTTCGTACGGCAAGTCCAACGACATCCTCGCGACGCAGTTCATCTACTCGTTCTAACGCCCGGTGCCGAAGCCGGATACCCGATGTCCGCCGACAGGGTCATCGGGCTTCGGCGCAAGCGTTCAGCGCTTCGTGTGCTGCTTCTTTATCTGCGTTTCACAGAAGGATGCGAAGCGCCGCACCACCTGTCTCGGCTTCATGTTGCGCGACTGCGCGATGCCCAGCGTGGCCGCCGCCACGTCGTCCTTGAACCGCTTGACGACGAAATCCTCGCCGTCCACGGTATGGGTCGATTTGAGCGGAAAGTTCAGGATGCTGTATCCGAGGCCGTTCGCCACCATGCCGCGCACCACTTCGGGTTGGGCGGACTTGAACGCCGGGACCGGCCGCTCGCCTACCGCGTCGAACAACGCCGCAAAGTATTCGCGGCTGTGGGGCAGGTCCAGCATCACGTAGGGCTCCCCCACGAGATTCGCGAGCGCGATCGAGCGATGCTGAGCCAGATGATGATTTCTCGGCAGGATGACGTACGGCGGCAACGTCAGCATCGGCAGGAATTCGATGTCGTCGGTCAGATCGATGCTGTAGGTCAGCGCGAGGTCGAGCGAGCCGTCGTGCAGTCTCGTGAACAAATCCTCCTGGTGCGCCTCCAGCGTCTGGAATACCACGCCGGTATGTTGGGCGACAAAGCGGCTGATGAGGCCCGGCAGCAACGGCGGGGCCAGCGAGACCAGGCAGCCGAGCGCAATGCCGCCCGATATGCCAGTGTCCATTCCGCGTGCGGCAACCTGCAGTTCCTCCGCATTCTTTAGCAGGTCGCGTGTCTTGCCGAGCATCTCGCGCCCCGCCTGGGTCAGGGAAAGTCCGGAGGCGTGATGACGGATGAACAGTTGCACCCCAAATGATTCCTCCAGTTCGGCAATCGCCGTGGAAATCGAGGGCTGCGAAATGTGCAGGACTTTCGACGCACCGGTGAACGACAGCGCTTCTGCCGTCACAACAAAGTATCGCAACTGGCGCAGCGAATACCGAAGCAGCGGGCTTTCCATTGAACTGTTCCCCTGAGAAAAAACCATTCTGTAAGCGCTGAACACAACGCTTGTCTCCAGGCTGATTATCCCGCTTTTTGCATAGCTAAAACAGATGCCTTGCATTTTTTAAATGTGTTTTTCAGATGACGTGATTCCGCGTAGATTTCTTTCATCGGTAGATCCTGGAAGGAGGTAACCATGACAGTTGAAAGAGCGTTAATCGATACGCTTGTTGTTGGCGCCGGGCAGGCTGGCGTGGCCATCAGTGAACACCTGAGCAAACTCGGGGTGCCTCACCTCGTTCTGGAGCGCGATCGTATCGCTGAGCGGTGGCGTACGGGACGATGGGATTCGCTGGTTGCCAATGGTCCGGCCTGGCACGACCGTTTTCCGGGAATGGAGTTCGACGATCTGGACCCCGACGCCTTTGCCTCGAAAGATCGGGTTGCGGATTACTTCGAAGCCTACGCCAGGAAGTTCAATGCACCCATCCGCACGGGTGTGGAAGTGACCAAGGTGGTGCGCAATGGTGGCCGGCCCGGCTTCACCGTTGAAACAACCGACGGCGTGATCGAGACCCGCCGCGTGGTGGTTACAACGGGACCTTTTCAGCGCCCGGTTATCCCGCCGATCGTGCCCGAAGGTGCAACGAAACTCACACAGATTCATTCCGCTGAATATCGTAATCCTGATCAATTACCGAAGGGTGGGGTTCTGGTGGTCGGCGCCGGATCGTCGGGGGTGCAGATCGCGGATGAACTGCAGCGCGCAGGCAAGAAGGTGTACCTCTCGGTTGGGCCGCACGATCGTCCGCCGCGCAGCTACCGTAACCGCGACTTCTGCTGGTGGCTGGGCGTGCTGGGCGAATGGGATGCGGAGGTCATGAGGCCTGGCAAGGAACACGTCACCATAGCAGTCAGCGGTGCGCGTGGCGGCCATACGGTCGACTTCCGGCGCCTTGCCAATCAGGGTGTGACGCTGGTTGGCCTGACGAAATCGTTCCGTGACGGCGTCGTGAGCTTCGAATCGGATCTCGCCGACAACCTTGCGCGCGGCGATGAGAACTATCTGTCGCTGCTGAATGCAGCCGATGCCTATGTTGCCCGCAATGGTCTCGACCTTCCGGAAGAACCTGAGGCCCGCAACACGCTGCCGGATCCGGAATGCGTGACCCATCCCATTCCTGAACTCGATCTGGCCGAGGCCGGCGTGACCGCGATCGTTTGGGCAACGGGCTATGCGGTCGATTACAGCTGGCTGCAGGTCAACGCATTCGACGCGAACGGCAAGCCGCGGCATCAGCGTGGCGTTTCGACCGAACCGGGCGTCTATTTTCTGGGGCTGCCGTGGCTGTCGCGCCGTGGTTCCGCTTTCATCTGGGGTGTTTGGCACGACGCGAGGCATATTGCCGACCATATCGTCATCCAGCGCCAATACCTTTCCTACCGTGACGCCTCGGAACGCCAGGCGGAAGACGGCCACGAAATCTGCAAGGCAGTTTCTTTTTCCGAGTAATGGAGGTGGATTGATGAGCCAACCTACGCACACGCGTATTCGCATGTTCAATACCAGGGACACCTACCCGAACCAGACACTGGACAACGATCTCTGTCAGGCCGTACGTGCCGGCAACACTGTCTATGTGCGCGGTCAGGTGGGCACGGATTTCGAGGGCCGCCTGGTAGGACTCGGCGATCCGGGCGCCCAGGCGAGGCAGGCGATGCAGAACGTCAAGCAACTGCTGGAAGAGGCCGGCAGTGACATGTCTCATATCGTCAAGACAACGACCTACCTGATCGACCCTCGCTATCGCGAGCCGGTGTACCAGGAGGTCGGCAAGTGGCTTAAGGGTGTGTTCCCTATTTCTACCGGCCTGGTGGTGAGCGCCCTGGGCCAGCCGCAGTGGCTGATGGAAATCGATGTGATCGCCGTGATTCCGGATGGCTGGAAGCCCGATCAGGCCTAAGGAGCAGGACATGACATTCTCTATCGTGGGACGTTGCCGGGAAACCGGGCAGCTTGGGATCGCCATCAGCTCTTCCAGCATCGCGGTGGGTGCTCGATGCCCCTGGGTGCGCGCGGGTGTCGGTGCGGTGGCGACCCAGAATGTCACCTTGCCTGCGCTCGGTCCGCAGATTCTCGATCTCCTCGAAAACCGGCAGATAGAACCCGCCGCGGCGCTCGACGGCGCGCTCGGCGCCAACGGCTGGAGTCAGTATCGGCAGGTGACGGTGATCGATAGCCTGGGGCGAACCGCGTTCTTCAGCGGTGAAGAAGCGCTGGGCTTGCATAACGCTGTGACAGGCGAGCAATGCGTAGCCGCCGGCAATCTATTGGCCGGAGTAGCGGTCATCGAGGCGATGGTGCGAGCGTTCGAGACTGCGCCGGGCATGCTTGCCGACCGCTTGCTCGCGGCCATGCATGCCGCGATGGCGGCCGGCGGTGAAGCAGGGCCGGTGCACTCAGCGGCGCTCGAGATAGTAGGGGACGTGAGCTGGCCGATTGTCGATTTGAGAGTCGATTGGGCGGATGTGGACCCCATCGGTCAACTGGATGCGCTCTGGCAAGCTTATCGGCCGCAGATGCAGGACTACCTGGCTCGGGCGTTAAATCCGACCGCGGCGCCCAGCTACGGGGTGCCGGGCGATGCATGAAATGTCCAGCCGTGACCTGCTTGAACGGCTGGTCGGGTTCGCGACAGTCAGCCGGGACTCCAACCTGGAATTGATCGCGTTCATCCGGCATTACCTGGCGGAGCTCGGCGTGGAGAGCGAGCTTTTCTACAATGCGGAGCGCACCAAGGCCAACCTGTTCGCCACTATCGGCCCACGCGAGCGCGGTGGAGTTGTCCTGTCCGGCCATACAGACGTGGTGCCGGTGGACGGGCAGGCCTGGACGGTGGAGCCGTTCCGTCTCACCGAAAGAGACGGGCGCTTATACGGTCGCGGCACAGCCGACATGAAGGGCTTCATCGCCTCGGTGCTGGCGGCCGTACCGGTTTTTCTGGGGCATACGCTGAAGCTGCCGGTACACCTTGCCTTCTCCTATGACGAGGAGGTGGGGTGTCTGGGCGTGCGGCCGATGCTGGCGGAATTGGAAAAGCGCCCGCACAAGCCGCGCCTGTGCCTGATTGGCGAGCCCACTGAGTTGAAACCGGTGCTGGGCCACAAGGGCAAGCTGGCGATGCGCTGCCAGGTGCATGGGGCGGCCTGCCACTCGGCCTACGCGCCTTATGGGGTCAACGCCATTGAATATGCGGCGCGCCTGATTGGCCGGCTCGGAGAGATCGGCGCGCGGCTGGCACAGCCTGAGCATCACGATCAGCGTTTTGATCCGCCGTTCTCGACCGTGCAGACCGGCTTGATCAAGGGCGGTCGTGCGTTGAACATCGTGCCGGCTGAGTGCGAGTTCGATTTCGAGGTGCGCGCCTTACCGGGTTTCCATGCCCACAACGTGGCGGATGAGTTGCGGAATTACGCCGAGACCGAGTTGTTGCCGAACATGCATGCGGTGCAGCCCGATACAGGTATTCGCCTGCAGCCGCTGAGTGCCTACCCGGGATTGGCTACGGCGCCTGACAGCGAAGCGGCGCGCCTGGTGGCATTGCTGAGCGGTTCCAGCGACTTCGGTACAGTCGCTTTCGGCACAGAGGGGGGACTGTTCGATCAGGTGGGCATTCCCACCGTGGTCTGCGGCCCGGGTAGCATGGATCAAGGGCACAAGCCGGACGAATTCGTCACCCTTGAGCAGTTGACTCACTGTGATGCCATGTGGACCCGCCTGGCCGAATATCTGGAGAACCCTTCCTGATACTCAGACGAGGTCCACCATGAACCGGGTGCGCGTTCGCCGCCGCATAGCATGGGTGCGACGCGTCGTCGGAATCCTGACGCTTCTCACGTTCGCCATGCATCATGAGCGTGCTATTGAAACGGATTCTGCACGACGCCCGGTTTTGCATCCGGTTCGTCCTTTACTTTTGCCGGCAAACTGGTCTGCGCCTGCAACGCGGCCACTACCGCATCGATTGCTTCTTTCAAGGCCAGCGCCGCCTTCAGTCCGCGCTGGTCCCGCGTGAGTTCCAGCGTTCCGTTCAGCACCACGCGCGTGGTGCCGTTGCTGACGGTGAGCGCGTCGCCCTGAATGTTGAGCACGTCGTCATCGTTCGAATAGGGTTTAAACACCTTTCAGTCCTCCCGCTCGCTGATCTTTGAGATTCTCCGGAATGCCCGGAAAACGGATGCCCGAGGCCGCCTCGAGTTCGTGAATCGTCCTGATGTCGTAACGGTTGGTCGAGACGTTGTCCACCACTACCGCGAACGCCATTTTGCGGGACGGCACGTAGACCACCTTGAACAATTGCGTCGGCACGAAGACGCGCGTGGGTCCGATGGTCTGCAATTGCTGGCCGCTGAAAATCGGCCCAGTGACGACATACGTATCGTCATACGACGTTGCGATCTTGCGCACCGAGGTTTCGATCCGCGCCCACAGGCGCTGATTGTTCTCGCGGTTCTGCGGCACGACGTTGGCCAGCGAAAACGATTGTGCCATCGCTTCCTGATTCCAGCGATTGCCCGCCGGGCTCATATGCCCGCGGTCGAAGCCGCTGCGCTTGTAGTCCGCGAGCGTTGCGCCTTCGCCATCGGGCAAACGCGCGTCTTCGAAGAATTTGTTGGTGCGGACCATGTCCCTGGCGGCCTCGATATGGTCGCGCGTCAGATGCTCGGCGGACCACAGCGGACCATGCGTGATACCCGAATGCAGCACCGCGAAATCGCTGTAGCACAGCATGCGCGTTTTTGGTGCCATCTTCTGATTGGTCAGAACCGGCCATTGCGCATTCGGGGTGAACTGGGTGCAGGAAGGTGCCGCGCTCGCGTGGGCGGCAACGGCGAACAACAGACAGGCAAACCACTTCTTCATGGGTGAGTCAGGCGAAGGATCGGGGGCGCAAGTATAGCGTCGCGAACCCTCGTCGAGCGACGTGGAATGAAGATGAGCAGGTGGGGAACACGCTGCTTTGGGCGAGCCGCAGCAGCACACGGCGCGAAGCCCCGACGAAAGCTGTGCACCAAAAAAAACGGGCCGCCTTGCAGCGACCCTAATGCGTGGAGTTCCGACTCTACGCACGCAAACTTAAGACGGACTTAAGCGCGTGCGATGCGGAAAAATGGCCTGCGATTGAAGATCGAACCCGCGCACAAAGCTACCCACGCACCGCGGTGCGATGTGTGCGAGTAAAAATTTCGACCGACGAAAAAGAGCGCTCGAACTTAATTACCGAACACGCTGTGTTCGGCATGCACGTTCTGGCGATCGACGGCTTGCAGGCGCCAGAAACCGCTGGTCGGCGCGCGCGTGGGCAAGGCCGTCCAGGCCGCGGCGCCTTGTGCCGCGCTCACATGTTGCTTGCGATCCACGTGTAATCCGCGCAGCGTGCACAACGGTGCATCCGTGCTCGGTGCACACAGGGTGGTCACGCCATTGTCGTCGTGTAATTCACCCCAGGGGGGCAGATCGATCCCTTGATGTGCTTCCCTTGACCACCGATGTTCATCGGTGTCGAGCCATAGCACAGCGTAGTCGTGGCTGACGGTGGGATCGGAACCGTTGATGAGGATGGTCAGTCGCATGGCGGGTTCCGTACAAAGTGCGAAGTGATGCCCTAACAGTCTATGCCGCAGCGCGCGTTATGCAAGGCAAAAGGTACGACGATCAGACACGAAAAAACGGACGCGCATTGCAGGTGGTTGTACGATAGCCGCGTCAAAAAGACATTCGCGGAGGCGCGCCATGCTGCGTCGATTTCTGCAACTCTCGGTGGTGGCGGGCTGTCTGGGCGCGGTATCGACATTCACCGCCGCAGCGGATAGCGCTCCCTTCGCGGCGCCGGCGCCGATCGTCTATGTGTCGGACTTCGAACTCGACGTGGCCAACGTGACACCCGACAGCGGACCGGGGCAACGCGTGCGCCGTCTGCGTGGCCTGCTGCCGGGCGGCCCGGGGCCGCTCGGCAAAGACAGGAATCCGGAGGACCACGCCAAAGATATCGTGAACGAGATGGCGGACGCGCTCACGGCGGATCTGAAAAAAGGCGGTGTCGACGCACGCCGCATAGCGCCCGGTCAGCCGTCACCCGCTGCGGGCTGGCAAGTGCGAGGCGTGTTTCTGAGTGTCGACGACGGTAATCGTCTAAGACGCGCAATGGTCGGTTTTGGTGCGGGCCAGAACGATATTCAGGTCGCGGTGTCGTGCGACAGCCTCGGAGCGGTCGATTTGCCGCCGCTCTATCAGGCTGTCCAGGAGGCCGACAGCAAGGACAAACCTGGCGCGGTGATCAAACTCAATCCCTACGTGATCGCGGCCAAATTCGTGATGGCAGGCGGCGATGAGAAAAAAACGATCAGGAAGACCGCGCAACAGATCTCGGATTCGGTGATCGCGAAACTGCACGGGGTGGTGCAGTGATTGACGCACTGCTGCCCACCCCTTCGCGATAGGTAAAAGCACCTCAGGCCAGATTGAGCGTACCGGTCAAATCGCCCAGTGGCGCCAGACCATTCTGCGCGAATGCCCGATCTCGCGCGACCACCCCATCGAGCGGCGCGAGCCCATGCACGCGGCTGATCAGGCGAAGAATCGAATTGGTGTCGTACACCGTATGATCGACGTAGCCTTTCTTTGCCAACGGTGAAATCACCAACGCGGGAATCCGCGACCCCGGCCCCCAACGGTCGCCCTTGGGCGGCGAGACCGGATCCCACCAGCCGCCGTTTTCATCGACTGTGACGACCACGACCGTATTCGCCCACTGCGGGCCGCGCTGAATATGCTCGATGATTGCCGCGATGTGACGATCCCCCGATGCGACGTCCGCATACCCCGCATGCATGTTCAGGTCGCCTTGCGGTTTGTAGAACGTGACCGCCGGCAGCCGCCCCGCATCGATATCGGCAATCAGACGGTTGGTGGAGGCGTCATCGCCAAGGCCCGCGTCGCGCAGATATTTGCGCCGTGCGGCCGTGCCCGGCGCGTAATTGGTGAAGTAGTTGAACGGCTGATGGTGGTACTGGAAGTCAGGCACCGCGCCCGTGTCCTGATGCTCCAGCGCGTATTGCCACGCACCGCTGTACCAGGCCCAGTCGACGCCCTTGTCCGTCAGACGGTCGCCGATCGTCGCGTAGTTTTGCGGCGGCATCACGCGTGGATTCGACGGGTCGGCGAAGGCGGGATTGCCGCCTTCGGCCGGACGCACGCTGCTCGGCTGATATGGCGGCGCCATCGTGTTGACGGCGTAGCCGTCGGCGGTAAACGCGCCGTCGTTGACGAATTTCGGCGGACCGTCGAGTGCGGATGCGGGTGAGTCGGGCGCCAGCTTGAGGCGCGTGCCGGTCGGATCGTCGCCGTCGACCACCGAGACCATTTTCTTCGCCGGACTGTTGTGGATGTCGGGGTAGAACGGCGGCTGCGCCGAGATCAGAAAGATGTGGTTCATCCACGAACCGCCGAAGGCCGCCATGAAGAAGTTGTCGCACAGCGTGTACTGCTGCGCGAGATTCCACAGACGCAGCGTGTCGGCGGAGTTGCGGTAGTGCCCCATCACCAGGCCGCCGGAGTCGCCCCAGGCGGCGAACTGATTGTTGCGCCCGGCGTTGATCTGCATCTGGTTCTGATAGAAACGATGCACCAGATCGCGGGTAATCACACCCGTGGGCAACGGCGCGCCTTGTGCGTCGGTGATATGGAACGGACCGTTGCGCAGGTTGCCGATATCCTTCTGACCGATCATGTAGCGCTTGCCGTCCACCTCCTGCGCTTGCGGCACGAGGCCGCCCCAGATTGCCGGCAGGCGCGGCAGCGGCGTCTTGCCGTCACGATCGAGTTGCAGATAACGCTCGGCGCTCACCGCATCGAGCGGATGCTGGATGCCGGGAAAGTTGCCGTACAGGTTCGCGAAGCTGCGGTTCTCGGCGTAGATCACCACGATCTGCTTGACCTGGTCGCGTAGCGCGGCGTCGAGCCGTAAGTCCGCCGCGCTGCGCGGCGCCGTGCCACCCGCAGAATTTTGCTCGGTCGTGCAGCCGGTCAGTGCGAGTCCGATCCCGACCGCCGCGAGCCCGGTCAAGACACGGCGGCGTTCGGGATCGTCGGGGGCGTTGTCGGGGTTCGGCGGCAGGGTGGAGTCGTTGTCTGTCATCGGTAAGTTCCGAGGTTAGCGTGATGGGCGCACACAGCCGGATAGCTGCCGCTCGGGGCGGCGTGCGCGCGGCACGGGGTTCAAATGCGAGGCGGCCGGAAGGCCCTGGTGCAGCTAAGGTAAGCGTCGCTTCACACGCCAGCTGTCGTGCGTCGAATCGACCGCGAACAGAAGCCAATGCTTGGCGTCCACGGGATGACGCCTGCGCGTAGCGTAACCGTCAACGGTCAATTCGAGTTCGTCGAACGTCCGCCTATGGCACGTGGCGTGCGCGCCGGAGCCGTCCGCGAATTCGACGATGGCCGCGGCCATGCGGGCCGGCTCGGGCAGGTGCGCGGTATGCACGGCGCAACCTGGATAAAGATGTGAGTCGGCAACCTGGATCTGAACGGAATCGAACATGGGCGGGGCCTCCGGACAGCTGGCGGGAACCAGCGCGCGGCAGTGAGCGCTCGCGCGATGGACCGTTGCACAGGATAGCACCGTGCAACGCGATGGCGGTGACCTGGAAGCACGGATCGCCACGCCTCCCGCGTACCGTTGGCCGCACGTCTTGGTGACTGATCTTGATGCATGAGCGCCGCGTGCTTCGCGCTATCATGTTGATCTGTACCCGATGAACAGCAGAAACGGCAGCCAAGATGGCAAAAGAAGAGCAGACAGGAGCGGGACGCAAGCAAGCGAAGGCACGTGGCGCGACCGTCCCGGCTTCGCAGGACGAAGCGGCGTTGTCTCACGCACAAGACGCCGATTCAACCGAATCCACTGATGAAGAGAGCGCTGGCGGATCAACCTATCTCGTGCCAGGACTTGAGCGCGGCCTGCGCATCCTCGCCGAATTCAGCGCGCGCGAGCCGATTCTGGGCGCGCCCGAATTGTCGAAACGCATCGGTATTCCGCGCACCACCACATTTCGTCTGCTGCAAACGCTTGAAGCTTTAGGCTTTCTCGAGCGTGTGAACGGCGACCGCTATTTCCGCCTGAGCGTCGCGGTGCTGCGGCTGGGTTTCGAATACCTGAGTTCGCTCGAGCTCACCGACGTCGGCACGCCGATTCTCGAACGTTTGCGCGACGCGACCGGCCTCAGCACACATCTGCTGATCCGCGACCAGCGCGACGTGGTGTTCGTCGCCAAGGCGCAAACCCATGAGCCGATGTTCAGTTCGGTGAAGGTGCATGTCGGGACGCGTCTGCCCGCGCATGCAACCGTTCACGGCCAGGTGCTGATGGGCGATTTGAGCTTCGAAGAATTGCGCCAACTGTATCCCGAGGCCCAACTCGAACGGTTCACCGAACGCACGCCCGCAACCGTTGAGGAACTGTACGGACGAGTCCGCGAAAGCGCCGCGCTGGGCTACGCGCTGAGTGAAGCATCTTTTGAGCGAGGCATTTCGGTTGTGAGTGCGCCGGTGCGCGATCAAAGCGGCAAGATCACGGCCGCGCTGACGGTCACCATTCCGCGCTCCGATATCGGCGAAGCGGAAGAACGCGACCCGCTCATCGTCGCGGTGTGCCAGGCGGCGCTCGAATTGTCCGAGCGTCTCAGCTATCGACCGCGGCCGGACGATCCGACCGCGGCTCAAGCGCGTCGCAAGCTGATTGCGGCGAACTGATATCAGAACGAGTGGTGGATACCCGTCAGGAAGATCGTCTGGTTCCGGCCGCTCGACACCCCCGCCGTGAAAAACGCGGCGTCTGTATTCGAGCCCGCACGCTCATATAGCGCATTCACATACAACTGCGTCGACTTCGACAGCGAGTAGATATCGCCGATCTCGAACTGCGTCCAGCGATGGCCCGCCATTGTCGTCGTCGCCGCGCCGCCTGCGACGGTGTTGAACGGCGTGAACTGGTAGTTGGCACCCACGTCGTAGCTCTGATACGTATCCGAATGACCGGACGATTCCAGTTTCACGCGCGTGTACAAACCATGTACCAGCAGCTTGCCGAACTGGTATGACGCGCCCGCGCCCATATTCTCGACTTTGTCCGCCGTGTAGTTCGCCGAGGCGACGCCCTGGAAGCTGGTGATGCCCGTCGTCACGATCGAGGGCGTACGGTCATGCTCGTTCGCGTAGGTCGCGCCGGCCTTGAACGGGCCGTTCGCATAACTAAGTGCAAAGCTCAGTGTCTTGCCGGTGGAGAAGTTGGTCGTGTTGCCGAGACCCATCATCGCGCCGACCGAGAAACCGGCGAAACTCGCGGAGCGAAACTTCACTGAGTTGTCGAACGGCACCACGCCGGTGTCGGCGAGTTCGTCGATGTTGCCCGGGTGAAACGCATACCAGCTCGCGGCCAGATACGCCGTGCTAAACGGGTCCAGTATGTCGAAGCTGAATGGCGTTTGATGACCCAACGTCACGGTGCCGACCTGATCCGAACTCAGTCCCACATAAGCCTGGCGATTGAACAGCGTGCCCGCTTTGGCGAATGCTCCCGTGTTCGTATAGAAGCCGTTCTCCAACTGGAAAACTGTTTTCAGACCGCCACCCAGATCTTCCACGCCCTTCAGGCCCCAGCGGTCCGGCTGCATGTTGCCTTGCTCCTCGATCCACTTCGAACTGCCGCCTGCATTGCTGATATACGCGATACCGGCATCCAGGCTGCCGTATAGCGTCACACTGCTTTGTGCCCATGCGCCAGTCGTTGCGCAGATTGCCGTCAAGCCGGCCGCCGCAATGATGTGCTTCACCGTTGGTTCTCCTGATCACACGACGGATAGCTCGCGCCGATTTCGTCGTCCCTGATCCTTTGCTTTGGGTTGAATGCAGCTTCGGGTTTATGCGCCAAAACTGCGCCGCTTTGTGTTCCACCTATGGGCGTTTGTATCGCCTATGGAAAAGTATAGTGAGTCTGGAAGTGGTCAAAATAAATTTTCGGACCCCGTACAAACCCGCATGAGCGCCTTGGAATTTGTCTGAAAATAATGGGCAAACCCATACCCAGAAAGGCTCTTGAGCTGACATAACCCTCTGTGCCGGTTCACGCAAAGCTGTGTTGCGAACACGACAGTCGGTGTTTTCCCCTACCAGTCCAGATTTTTATTTTCTCGAGCCGAAGCCGCTCCTATAATTATCCATACACGAACTGATGTTCCTTGTATGGAACATAAGGCTTCAGGAGAAGGCGAGAAATGACTGAACAATGGCGCTGCGCCGGCCATGCCGGCGACCTGTCCGAAGACGCGCCGCTCGAGTTCAAACTCGACGGCACGGAAATCGGCATCTACAAGGTGGGCGATGCGCTGTACGCGCTGGAAAACGTCTGCCCTCATGCGTACGCATTGCTGACGCAGGGTTTTGTCGACGGCGACACCGTCGAGTGCCCGCTACACGAAGCCGTGTTCCACATCCCGACCGGCAAATGCCTGAAAGAGCCCGGTGGCCGCGATCTGAAGATGTATTCGGTACGTCTGGCCGGTGAAGAAATCCAGATCAAGGTGGAATGACATGCGAGAGCAAACCGTGAACTTCAATCCCTTCCTGAAACCGTGGCTCGCGCCGCAGCCGAACAACGTCGCAGGCAAGGGTGTGATCGAAAAGCCGGGCGAGACGGAAAACTTCATCTGGCAAACGCGCAAGGCCGAGCCGACCCAATACGAAAACGACTTCGGCGATGCGCTCGAAAAGGTGTTCGAAGCCGGCGCGAACGAGTTGCAGGAAGTTGTCGACGGTTTGAACCGCGTGGGTTTCCGCACCCCGGAAGGCAACACGTGGGATGCCGAGCGTCTCGCCGCCGAATTCCGTCTGCTCGCTGAATAAGCGCGCTTTTCCGAATACGTCTCACCGCTTTCGTCTCCGGAGTCTCTTTATGACGTCCCCCAATACAACGACTCAAGGCGCGGCCGACCCGATCCAGTCCTATCTGAACCGTGGCCTGCGCAATTACTGGTATCCCGTCGCGCCGAGCTGGCAGGTGGGCGATGCGCCCGTCGGTATCACGCGCCTCGGCGACCAGATCGTGCTGTGGCGCGACAAGGAAGGCAAAGTCCGCGCGCTCGAAGACCGCTGCCCGCACCGCGGCGCGCGTCTGTCGCTCGGCTGGAACCTCGGCGGCAGCGTGGCGTGCTGGTATCACGGCATTGAAATCGACGGCGGCGGCACGGTCACGAAAGTCCCGGCCGTCTCGAACTGCCCGCTGGAAGGCCAGAAGTGCGTGAAGTCGTATCCGGTCGAAGAGCATGCCGGTGCGATCTTTCTGTGGTTCGGCGACGATGCGCACAAAGAACCCACTCCGCTGGTGCTGCCGGAAGAACTGGTCGGCGAGGAATACGCGAACTTCCTGTGCATGTCGAACTGGAAGTGCAATTACCAGTACGCGATCGACAACGTGATGGACCCGATGCACGGCGCTTACCTGCACGCGACTTCGCACTCGATGGCCGAAGGCGACAAGCAGGCCGACATGCGCGTGCGCAAGACGGAAACGGGTCTGATGTTCGAAAAGGTCGGCCAGCGCGACGTGAACTTCGACTGGGTCGAACTCGGCGAAACCGGCGCGCTGTGGATGCGTCTCGCGATTCCCTACAAGAAGAAGTTCGGGCCGGGCGGCAACTTCGGGATCATCGGCTTTGCTACGCCGATCGACGAAAACAACTGCCAGGTTTACTTCTGGCGCACGCGCAAGGTGTCCGGCTGGCAGCGCGATGCGTGGCGCTTCATGTATCGCAATCGCCTGGAAGGGCTGCACTGGGCCGTGCTGGAACAGGATCGCTATGTTCTCGAAAGCATGGCGCCGAATGCACGCGAGCACGAATTCCTCTATCAGCACGATGTCGGCATGACGCGTGTGCGGCGCATGTTCCGGCAGCGCGCGCAGCAACACTTCGCCGATCTGGAAGCGCATCACGCTGCGGTTGCTCAGGCCGGTGCCGCGCAAACCGACGCAGCAGGTCACAGCCATGCATAACGAAGCGGCACCGGCATTGCCCGCACTCCACGGCCGGCGTGTCCTCGTGACCGGCGGCGCGCGCGGTCTCGGCGCGGCATTTGTTCGCTCGCTGGTGCAAGCCGGGGCGCAGGTCGTGTTCGGCGACGTGCTGCACGACGAAGGCCGTGCGCTTGCGGCGTCGCTGGTCGAGCAGGGCCATGCGGTCACGTATCTGCCGCTCGATCTCGCCGATCCCGCCAGCATCCGGCAATTCGCCGATGAGGCCGTGGCGCAACTCGGCGGTCTCGACGCACTGATCAATAACGCGGCGATCACCAACTCCGGCGGCAAGTTCGCCGACGAGTTGTCGGTCGATACGTGGGACGCCGTGATGAACGTCAACGTGCGCGGCACGTGGTTGATGAGCACCGCCGCGTTGCCGCATCTGCGCGACTCGGGCCGCGGCAGCATCGTCAATATCGCTTCCGACACGGCGATGTGGGGCGCTCCGAAGCTGCTCGCGTATGTCGCGAGCAAGGGCGCTGTGATTTCGATGACCCGCTCGCTGGCGCGCGAATTCGGGGCCCATGGCGTGACTGTCAATGCGATCGCCCCGGGTCTCACCGAAGTCGAAGCCACCGCCTACGTGCCGGCGGAGCGTCACCAGTATTACCTGCAAGGCCGCGCGTTGACGCGCGCACAAGTGCCCAATGACGTCACCGGGCCCGTGCTGTTCCTGTTGTCCGATGCCGCGCGCTTCGTGACTGGCCAGCTGCTGCCGGTCAACGGCGGCTTCGTGATGAATTGATCTTGTCGAATCGAAAGGAGAAAGAGATGGCGGATGCCGAACTCGAACGCAAATCGTGGGAACAACCCGCGGACGCGAGCTTTGCACAATGGCTGGACGGCCGCGTGGCGCGCCTCGAAACGCGCCGTTATGACTGGGATGCGCTGAAGTTCCAGGCCGACTACGACCCGAAATATCGCCGCGCGCAAATGCGCTATGTCGGCACGGGCGGCACGGGCGTCGCGAAGGATATGAACACGGTGCCCGCAGGCGGCTTCACGTTTTCGACGATGGTGATCCCGGCCGGCAACATTGGCCCGAGTCATATTCATATGGATGTCGAAGAAATTTTCTTCGTGCTGCGCGGCAAGATGAAAGTGATCTGCGAGAAGGACGGCGAAACGTGGGAAGCCGTGCTGGGCGAGCGGGATCTGATTTCAGTGCCGCCAGGCGTGTACCGCACGGAAGTGAACATCGGCGAAGAAGACGCGTTGATGTGCGTGATGCTCGGCGCTGCCAAGCCGATCACGCCGACGTATCCGCCGGATTCGCCTTTGGCCAAGCTCAAGCGTTAAGCCTTTAAGCACTGGCGTTGTTTTGAAATCACCCGCGAAGGAAATCATGTCCGCAGTCCCGTCCGTCACCGCAGATCAGAACGCTACGCTCGAAGCGCGCCTTGCCCGCTTTCCCGCGCAGCAGATCTGGCTGGCATCGCAACGTGCGCTGAGCTATCGCGACGCGAATAGCGTCGAAAGCACAGCGCTGCCTTTGGTGCTGCTTCACGGTATTGGTTCGGGCGCGGCTTCGTGGGTGCAGCAGCTTGACGTGCTGGGTGAGACGCGCCGTGTGCTGGCGTGGGATGCGCCGGGATATGGCGCATCGACACCCGTAGAAGCCGATTCGCCCGTTGCAAGCGGTTACGCAACGGTATTGAAGGAATGGCTCGACGCGCTTGGCATTGAGCGCTGTGTGCTGGTGGGCCATTCGCTTGGTGCAATCATTGCCGGCGCGTTTGCCGTGACGAATCCTCAGAGCGTGGCGGGCTTGCTGTTGTTGTCGCCGGCAGGCGGATATGGTGCTTCGCCGGCGCAAGTGCGCGAGACTAAACGTGACCAGCGCCTCGCCATGATTAAAGAACTCGGTCCGCAAGGTCTCGCGGAAAAACGCAGCGCCAATATGGTGTCGGCGAACGCGAGCGACGAAGCGCGCGCGTGGGTGCGCTGGAATATGTCGCGCGTGATCCCGCACGGCTACGCGCAAGCGACGCATCTGCTCGCGAACGCCGATCTCGCCAGTGACCTTGCACGCTACACAGGTCGCGTCAACGTCGCGGTCGGTGCCGAGGACACCATTACGCCCCCCGAAGCCTGCGAGCGACTCGCTCTGGCCGCCGGCACCAAACTGCAAATCGTGCCGTGCACCGGCCACGCAGGCTATATCGAAGCACCCGCCGCGTATACCGCGATCATCGACACGTTCTGCCGCGCAATCGACGGACAACGGAGCCAATGAATGACGCCCGACACGCCCGCCACAATTAACGCCGAGCGCGATGCGGACTACAGCGATCGCAGCGACCGCAACGACGCAGACACGAACAGCGATATCAGCTATCGCGTGCCGGGTCTCGAACGCGGTTTGAAGATTCTGACGGAGTTCTCGCCGCGCGAGCCGGTTCTCGGTGCACCGGAATTATCCAAGCGCCTGAAGATTCCCCGCACGACGGTGTTCCGCCTGCTGCAAACGCTCGAATCCCTCGGTTTTCTCGAGCGCGCCGATAAGGACCGCAACTATCGCCTCGGCGTCGCGGTGCTGCGGCTCGGGTTCGAGTATCTGAGCTCGCTCGAATTGACCGATCTCGGTTTGCCGATCATCGAAGCACTGCGCAACGACACTGGCCTCACGAGCCACATCGTGATTCGCGACGGACGCGACGTGGTGTTCGTCGCCAAAGCGCAAAGCCATGCGCCGATTTTCAGCTCGGTGAAGGTGAATGTCGGCACGCGGCTGCCGGCCTACGCGACGACGCACGGCCAGGTGCTGATGGGCGACATGACGCTCGACGAGTTGAAGAAACTCTATCCCGAACCGGAACTGGAACGCTTCACGAAGCAAACGCCCGCCACGATCGACGACCTGTACGAACGGATTCGCGACGACGCCAAACGCGGCTACGCGATCAGCGAGTCGTCGTTCGAACGCGGCATTTCAGTGGTGAGCGCGCCGGTTCGCAATGACACGGGTCGCATCGTCGCGGTGATTACGACGACGATTCCGCGCCACGAGATCGATGCCTCGCTGCTCGACAGCGGCCTGATCGACAAGGTGCGCCGCGCGGCAGACGAACTTTCGCAGCGGCTCAATTACCGGCCGAAGGGCGGCCCGAACGCGGGCACGAAATACATGAAAGCACTGGGGCTCAAATGATTCAATTCGACTTGACCGGACAGGTTGCGGTGGTGACGGGCGGCTCGTCCGGCATCGGCCTTGCAACCGCCGAACTGTTTTTGCGCGCGGGCGCTTCGGTCGCGATCTGCGGACGCGACAGCGAGCGTCTCGCTCAAGCGGAAGCCGCTTTGAAGGCACAGTTCCCTCAGGCGCAGCTGTTGGCACAAACCTGCGACGTACTGAGCGCGGACGAAGTGAGTGCCTTCGCGCAGGCGGTGCAAACGCGCTTTGGCCGCACCGACATGCTGGTGAACAACGCCGGCCAGGGGCGCGTGTCGACTTTCGCCGACACCACCGACGAAGCCTGGCGCGAAGAACTCGACCTGAAGTACTTCAGCGTGATCCGCCCCACTCGCGCATTTCTGCCGATGCTGCGCGAGGCCGCCGGGTCGGGAGAAAACGCCGCCGTGGTCTGCGTGAACTCTCTGCTGGCATTGCAACCCGAGCCGCACATGGTGGCGACTTCGTCGGCGCGCGCCGGCGTGCTGAGTCTCATCAAATCGCTCGCGGTTGAACTCGCGCCGCAGCGTATCCGCGTGAATTCGATTCTGATCGGCATCGTCGAATCGGGTCAATGGCGCCGCCGTTACGCGAAAGAAGCGCAGCCAGGTCAGAGCTGGGAAGATTGGACCGCGGAACTCGCGCGCAAGAAAAACATTCCGCTAGGCCGCTTCGGTCGCCCCGAAGAAGCCGCACAAGCGCTCTTTTATCTGGCTACGACGCTGTCGTCCTATACGACGGGCAGTCACATCGATGTTTCTGGAGGCGTTGCACGACATGTCTAACACAACCACCGTTGGCGAACTGATCGCCGCTTTTCTCGAGCAATGCGGCGTTCAAACCGCATTCGGCGTGATCTCGATCCACAACATGCCGATCCTCGACGCGATCCACAATCGCGGCAAGATTCGCTACGTCGGCGCGCGCGGCGAAGCCGGCGCGGTGAATATGGCCGACGGTCTCGCGCGTGTTTCCGGTGGCCTCGGTGTTGCGTTCACCAGCACGGGCACCGCAGCCGGTAATGCGGCGGGTGCGATGGTCGAAGCACTGACGGCGGGCACGGCGCTTCTGCACATTACCGGTCAGATTGAAACGGAATATCTCGACAAGGACCTCGCGTACATCCACGAAGCACCCGATCAATTGTCGATGCTGCAGTCGATTTCGAAGGCGGCATTCCGCGTGCGTTCGGTCGAGACCGCGCTGCCGACGATCCGCGAAGCCGTGCGCGTCGCGCAAACCGCGCCGAGCGGCCCGGTCAGCGTTGAAATCCCGATCGACATTCAGGCGGCCGAAATCGAATGGCCCGCGGATCTGGCCGCGCCGCACGTCACCAGGCTCACCCATTCCAGTACGCGTGTCGCACAACTCGCGGATCAACTGGCGAATGCGAAGCGCCCGCTGTTGTGGCTCGGCGGCGGTACACGTCATGCGCAGGCAGCGGTGGAGCGTCTCGTGGCGTTGGGCTTTGGTGTGGTGACCAGCGTGCAAGGCCGTGGCGTGCTGCCGGAAGATCATCCGGCGACGCTTGGTGCGTTCAACGTGCATGCCGCTGTCGAAAGCTTTTACAAGACGTGCGACGCGCTGGTGGTGGTCGGTTCGCGTCTGCGTGGCAATGAAACGCTGAAATATAAGCTGGCGTTGCCGCAACCGTTGTATCGCATCGATGCGGACGCGCTCGCCGACAACCGCGGTTATCGCAACGACATGTTCATCCACGGTGACGCGTCGGCGGTTCTCGAAGAACTCGCGACGTTGCTCGAAGGTCGTCTGAAGATCGATCCGACTTTCGCGCAAGACCTGGCTGCTGCACGCGAAAGCGCCGTCGCGGATGTAGGCAAAGGCCTCGGCCCGTACAAGCGCCTCGTCGACGCGCTGCAACAGGCCGTGGGCCGCGACTACAACTGGGTGCGTGACGTCACGATCTCGAACAGCACGTGGGGTAACCGCATGCTGAAGATTTTCTCGCCGCGCGCAGGGGTTCATGCGCTCGGCGGCGGCATTGGCCAGGGCATGCAGATGGGTATCGGTGCAGCGCTCGCAGGCAATGCCGCGAAGACCGTGTGTCTGGTCGGCGACGGCGGCCTGATGGTGAACGTCGGCGAACTCGCGACGGCCGTGCAGGAAAACGCCAACGTGATGATCGTGCTGATGAACGACCAGTGCTACGGCGTGATCCGCAACATTCAGGACGCGCAATACGGTGGCCGCCGCTGCTACGTCGATCTGCACCAGCCGGATTTCGCGCAGTTCTGCGAAAGCCTGAAGCTCACGCATTACCGCATCAAATCGCTCGACCAGGCCGAGGAGATCATCCGCGAAGGCATGGCGAAGACGGGCCCCGTGCTGGTCGAAGTGGACATGCTGTCGGTCGGCTCTTTCGCCACCGCGTTCGCGGGGCCGCCGGTCAAGGAAAAGGAGCCGGAACATGCATGAGACTGGCTACGCAGGGCATCACGCACCCGTCGATGTCGCGATGATTGGTTTCGGCGCGATTGGCCAGGCCGTGTATCGCTCGGTCGAGTCCGACCCGACGGTGCGCGTGTCGCACGTGATCGTGCCGGAGCGCCATATGGCGTCGGTGCGTGAAGTGGTGGGTGCCGCGGTCGACGTGGTCTCGTCGGTGTCCGCGTTGAACAGCCATCCGCATTTCGCGCTGGAATGCGCGGGGCACAGCGCGCTGGTCGATCACGTGGTGCCCCTGCTGAAAGCCGGTACGGATTGCGCGGTCGCCTCGATTGGCGCGCTGTCCGACATGATGTTGCTGGACGCGCTTGCCGCTGCGGCCGATGAAGGCGACGCGACGTTGACGCTGCTGTCGGGCGCGATTGGCGGCGTGGATGCGTTGTCCGCCGCCAAGCTGGGTGGCCTCGACGAAGTGCTGTACACGGGGCGCAAGCCGCCTACTGGCTGGCTCGGCACGCCCGCGGAGCAGGTCTGCAATCTGCACGCGTTGAGCGAGGAGACCGTGATTTTCGAAGGCAGCGCGCGTGAAGCAGCGCGCCTGTACCCGAAAAACGCCAACGTCGCCGCGACGATCGCGCTGGCCGGCCTGGGTCTGGATCACACCACGGTCCGCCTGATCGCCGACCCGAACACGACGCGCAACGTGCACCGCATCGTGGCGCGTGGCGCATTCGGCGAGATGTCGCTCGAAATGTGCGGCAAGCCGCTGCCGGACAACCCCAAGACGTCCGCATTGACCGCGTTCAGCGCGATTCGGGCGCTCCGCAATCGCGCGGCCCGTTGCGTGATTTAAGACATTAGCTGATTAGCTGAAGCAAACCGGAACGACCGACATGACTCACTTCGATACCAGCCTCGTGCCCACCGGCGATATTTTCATCGGCGGCGAATGGCGGCAAGGGCGTGGCAACCCGTACAAAAGCCTGTATCCGGCGGATCAGTCGGTCAACATGGAAATCTCGACGGCCAATGCCGACGACGCTCGCGAAGCCGTGGAAGCCGCGGATATCGCCTGGCGCCGCGCGGACTGGTCGGGTCTGAAGCCGCATCAACGCGCGCTGATTCTGTATCGCATCGCCGATCTGATCATGGCGCGTCACGAAGCGCTCGCGCAATTGCAGCGCCGCGACAACGGCAAGCCGATCGGCGAAACGCGCGTGCTGGTGGCGAGCGCGGCCAACACGTTCCGCTATTTCGCGGCGTGCCTCGAAACGCTCGACGAAGACGTCACGCCTTCGCGTGGCGACTATCTGACGATGAGCATCTACGAGCCGATTGGTGTGATCGCGGCGATTACGCCGTGGAATTCGCCGATTGCCTCGGACGCGCAGAAACTGGCTCCGGCGCTGGCAGGCGGCAACGCGGTGGTATTGAAACCCGCTGAGGTCACGCCGCTGGTGTCGCTGGCATTGGCTCGCATCTGCGAAGAAGCCGGCGTGCCGAAGGGTGTGATCAGTGTGGTGCCAGGTAAGGGCTCGGTGATCGGCGATGTGCTGGTTCGCCATCCGTTGGTCAAGAAAGTGTCGTTCACGGGCGGCACCGAAGTAGGCCGTGGTATCGCGCGCATCGCCGCGGACAAGCTGATGCCGGTCTCGCTCGAGCTGGGCGGCAAGTCGCCGACCATCGTGTTCGACGACGCCGATCTCGACCACGCAGTGAACGGCGTGCTGTACGGCATTTTCAGTTCGTCGGGTGAAGCGTGCATCGCGGGCTCGCGCCTCTTCGTGCAGCGCTCGATCTACGACGCCTTCATGAAACGCCTCGCGGAAGGCGCCCGCAAGCTGCGCGTCGGCGATCCGTCGCGTGTCGAGACGCAGATGGGTCCGCTGATTACCGCGGCGCATCGCGAGACGGTCGAACGTTACGTCGCATTGGGTCTGGAAGAGGGCGGCCGTCTGCTGTGCGGCGGCGAGCGTCCGGTGGGCGATGGCCGCGAACAGGGCACTTATTTTCAGCCGACGATCCTCGAAGGCCTCACGAACGACGCCCGCATCTGCCAGGAAGAAATCTTCGGCCCGGTGCTGGTTGCCATGCCGTTCGACGACGAAGCCGCGCTGCTGAAGGAAGCTAACAACAGCGTGTTTGGTCTCGCCGCCGGCATCTGGACGCGCGATTACAAACGCGCCTACCGGATCGCGCGCGCGCTTGAGGCCGGCACCATCTGGATCAATACCTACAAGCTGTTCTCGATCTCGACGCCGTTCAGCGGCTGGAAGGAGAGCGGCATGGGACGCGAGAAGGGCCGTCTCGGCATCCGCGAATACATGCAGCAGAAGAGCCTCTACTGGGGCTTGAACGACGCGCCGCTGGCGTGGGCGAACTAAATACGCAAGAGGCACGGTATGACGATTCTCGGCATTGAACAGATTATTTACGGCGTGACGGATCTCGCCACCTGCCGCCGTTTCTTCGCGGATTGGGGCTTGAAAGAGATCGCGCACGACGAAACGCACGCTCGCTTCGAAACGCTGAACGGCTGCACGGTACTGGCAGTCGACGCGAACGATCCGTCGCTGCCTCCTGCGTTCGAAGACGGTCCGACGCTGCGCGAAGTGACGTGGGGCGTGGCAACGAAAGCGGAGCTCGACGAATTGCGCGGCCGCTTCGCCGGACAGCCGGGTCATTTCGAAACGGCAGACGCCGTGGGCTGTATCGATCCGAACGGCATGGCGATTCGCGTTGAAGTGACCCGCAAGCGTACGCTCGATATTCACGGCTCGCCTTCGAACGTATGGGGGCAAACGCTGCGCGTCGATCAACCGTCGCCGATCTACGAACGTGCCGAACCGGTTGAAGTGGGTCACGTGGTGTTCTTCACGAATCAACTCGCGGCACAGGAAAAGTTTTACCAGGAACTGCTCGGCTTCGAAATGTCGGACCGTTATCCTGGCCGCGGCGCATTCATGCGCTGCGCACCGCACGGCGGCCACCACGACATCTTCCTGCTCGCATTGCCAGGCGGTAAGCGCGGTCTCAATCACGTCGCGTTCACCGTACGCGATATTCACGAAGTGTTCGGTGGCGGCATGCAGGTCAGCCGTTGCGGTTGGGATACGCAACTCGGTCCGGGACGTCATCCGGTTTCGTCGGCGTACTTCTGGTACTTCCAGAATCCGGCCGGCGGTTTGATCGAGTACTACGCCGACGAAGACCAGCTCACGCCTGAATGGCAGCCGCGCGATTTCGAACCCGGTCCGACCGTGTTCGCCGAATGGGCGATCGACGGTGGCATCGACGGCAATACGCGTCGCCAGAAAAACGCGAAGGCGCCGGAAGGCAAGTTCATGACGGAGCGGAAAAATGACTGACGCTGCTGCTGAGAAGGCGCAAGCCGCGCATGCCGGACTCGAAGCGCCGCGCACGATCGTCGTGATCGGCGGTGGTCAGGCGGCGGGTTGGGTTGTGAAGACGTTGCGCAAGGAAGGCTTCGACGGCCGCCTCGTGATGATCGCCGATGAGATTCATTTGCCCTACGAGCGCCCGCCGCTGTCGAAGGCTGTGCTCTCAGGCGAAGCCGATATCGAAACCGTGCGGCTCGTGACGCCTGGCGATTTCGACGCGCTGAACGTCGAAGCATGGCAGCCGGACTGCGCGACATCGATTGATTGTGCGCAACGCGTGGTGCGCACGCAGTCGGGCCGTGAAGTGCAATACGACCGGCTTGTGATCGCCACCGGCGGCGCGGCGCGCCGCTTGCCGGATTCGCTCGTGAAGACCGCGCATGTCACCTATCTGCGCACGCTGGACGAAGCGGTTGCGCTCGGCGAACGGTTGCGCGCAAGCAAGCGCGTGCTCGTCGTGGGTGGTGGCTGGATCGGCCTCGAAGTCGCGGCTACGGCGCGCAAGCTCGGCGTGGAGGCGAGCGTGGTGGAAGGCGCGCCGCGCCTGTGCGCCCGCTCGCTGCCGCCGATGGTGTCGGATTTTCTGCTGCAATTGCATCGCGCGAATGGCGTGGACGTGCGGTTGAACGCATCGCTGGTGTCGATTGCAGATCATCCGAACGACGCCAACCGCATTCGCGCCACCTTCGCTGATGGCGCCACCCTGGACGCCGATTTCGCGGTTGCCGGCGTCGGCCTTGCGCCGCATACGGCGCTGGCGGAAGCCGCGGGTATCAAGGTGGAGAACGGCATCGTCGTCGATCATTTCGGCGCGACCGACGATCCGCGCATCTTTGCGTGCGGCGACGTCGCGAATCATCCGAGCGCGTGGCTGAAGCGCCGCGTGCGGCTCGAATCGTGGGCCAACGCGCAGAACCAGGCGATCTCGGTGGCGAAAGCGTTGCTCGGCAAGTTCGAACCGTATGCGGACATTCCGTGGTTCTGGTCCGACCAGTACGACGTCAATCTGCAAATCCTCGGCGACATTCCGGACGATGCACAACTTGCCATACGTGGCGAGCTGCAGGGCAAACGCGCCACGCTATTTCATCTGGAAGACGGCGCGATTCGCGGCGTGATCGCCATCAACACGCCGCGCGAACTGAAACTGTCGCGCAAGTGGATGAACCAGGGCCGGACTATCGACCTTGCCACCCTGACCGACGCCTCAACGGCGCTTGCCTAACCACATCTACGGACGGCACCACGGCATGAGAACCATCGACAACACTATGGGGGACCGCAGCAGCGCCGGTGTCTCAGGCCCCGTGACCCGGGGCTCGATCATCGCGCGTCTCGAGCGCCTGCCGAAGAATGCGATGCAGGTGCGCGCGCGCATACTGATCGGTCTCGCGACGTTCTTCGACGGTTTCGATGTGATCGCGATCGCGGCCACGTTGCCGATCCTGATTGCGAAATGGCATCTGACGCCGTGGGAAATTGGCTTCCTGATCGGCTCGGGCTCGATCGGCCAGTTGATCGGTGCGTTCGTGTTTCCGTGGTACGCGGAGCGCAAGGGCCGGGTGAAGGCGATTGCGTTGAGTTCGGGGATCATCGGCATTACGAGTATTGCGTGCGGTTTTGCGCCGACCTTTGCGGTGTTCGTCGCGCTGCGAGTGGTTCAAGGGCTAGGGCTCGGTGGGGAATTGCCGGTAGCGGCGACCTATATCAACGAGATCAGCCGTGCGCATGGCCGTGGGCGTTTTGTGCTGCTGTATGAAATCGTTTTTCCGGTTGGTTTGCTCGCCTCGAACGCGTTGGGTGCGTGGATCGTGCCGCGTTTCGGCTGGCAGGCGATGTACTTCATCGGCGGCATGCCGTTGATTCTGTTCTTCGTGCTGCGCAAGCTGGTGCCCGAATCGCCGCGCTGGTTGGCGGAACGCGAACGGATGGCCGATGCCGATGTAGCGGTGCATGCTTTCGAGCGCGCTGTGAAGGGTTCGCTGCCGCCGGTTGCCAATGCGGCCGAGTTTGAAGCGATGGCCAATCGTCATCCGAAACGTCGTATGAGTGACCTGTTCGGGGCGGCCTATCTGAAGCGCACGATGGCGGTCGCGATGCTGTGGATTACCTGCGGCTTCATTCAATATGGTCTGTCGACCTGGTTGCCGACGATCTATCGCACGGTCTATCACGCGCCGCTGCAATTGGCGTTGAATCTGGCGGTGGCGGCTTCGGTGCTGGGTGTGGTGGGTTCGCTGACTTGCGCGCTGCTGGTCGACAAGGTGGGTCGCAAGCCGATTATCAATTTGTCGTTCGTGGCGTGTGCGCTGTCGTTGCTCCTTGCGGGTGTGTTCCACGGCGCGTCGGTGTATGTGGTGGCGACGTGCTGCGCATTTGCGCTCGGCTTCCTCGCTTGTGGCTTCATCACGGCTTACGTGTACACGCCGGAACTGTATCCGACCAGCATCCGCGCGATGGGCTGCGGTGTGGGCGGCGCGTGGCTGAAGGTGGCGGCGATCTTCGCGCCGGCCATCGTGTCGAAGACGATGATCGGCGGCAATCTGCAGGTGGCGTTTTATATTCTCGCGGCCGTGCCGTTTATTGCGGCGATTGCGGTGCACTTTCTTGGGATTGAGACCAAGGGGAAGGTGCTGGAGCAGCTTGAGGCTTGATGGTTCTGGTGGGCGGTTGATGTAGAAGTAGAACCGCAATGGCAGGGAGATGAAGGGCGCACTGGGTGGTGCGCCCTTTGTTTTTGGGGGACGGTAATGCACGTACCGATGCAGCTCGCTGACATACGCGATCAATGCACTCGGTTGATCAAATTGCGCTCCGACAGAGAACGATCATTTTACTGTCACTGTTTCAGACATCTACTACTCAGATAGAGAACAATCCTCTATAAATCTATTTCGTTTTTCAATATCTTCCATTTGATTAGTCAACCTATAAATAAAGTTGGGAGATGTTGATGATCGATCTATCTGGGCGCCGACTTCACTGCGTGCTCGCTGCGCGCCTGGCTAGTTGTTGCGCTGTGGTTTGTCTGGCCACGCCAATACTGTCGGCCCATGCCGATGACATTACATACGGGTATGACGCATTGGGTCGCCTGACTTCGGTAACGGTCGCGGGCGCTACCGCGTATTACGACTACGACGCAGCCGGAAATATCACGGCGATTCGAAGGCAGGGGACGCTGTCCGCGGCGTCGCCGATGGGCGGCGCGGATTCTTTGCGAGCATCGACAAGCGACAGTTCGCCTGTTTCGCCCATCTCGGCTCAAGCCAGCTTGCGATAAACCGCCCGCTGCGGCTTACCTCCTTTCAGTCTTTTCAGATCACCATGCAATCCATCGATGCCTTTGCGGCACGTCGTGCGCTGCGGCGCCCATTCGTTCTATTTCTCTTTGTGCTGATGTCGTGGTTTGCGGCTTCGCATGCGCGCGCGGAGAGTTGTGCCGAGCAGTATGCTGCGGCGGGGGCCTATCCGGGCGATCCCGCTTGCATCATGAAGGCTACAACGGGCAGGCTTGGCATGGCTTGCTACAACACGGGCGCTATTGCTAACTACTGCGCCGGACGTTCGCCTGGCGGCACGGACGAGTCGCCGTCGCCGGATGATGGCGGCAACAGCGATGGCGACAATCCTGATGGTAGCTTCGGAAGTATTGGCGGCAGCGGTGGTAGTGGCGGTGCAGGGAGCCCTGGCGGCGATACAAACAACGGCGGATGTGCGGGCAGTGCCACGGCTGGATGTGGCAGCAGTACCTCGGGTGGCGATCCGGTCAAGCTGTACACCGGACAGTTCCATCTGGTTGCGCACGATCTGCGCGTTGCCGACACGACTGCGCTCGATCTCGCGCGCGTCTATCGAAGCAGTGCATACGACGAGCTGGGTCGGCCGATGGCCGGCGCCTTCGGTGTTGGGGCGACGTTCGTCTACGACAGTTATCTGACGCTGAGCCCGCAAGACGACAGCGGTGTGCGTCAGAAGGTCGAGTGGTATCTGCCAAGCGGTGTTCGTATCCCATTCAGTGCGCGCCCCGGCAATAGCACGGTTTGGGACGACTTGACGAGTCCGGGGGACTATTACCGCGCCACGCTCGCCAATGGCGACCGTAACGGCACGACGATGATCCTCACGCTGCGCGATGGGCGCGTGCGACGCTTCACCATGGTCAACGGTCTGTACCGGTTGAGCAGTGTGCAGGACCGTAACGGCAATACGGTGTCGATTGCGCGCGACAGTAATACAGGTGCAATCGTCAGTGTCACCGGCCCGAACGGCCGCGCGCTGACATTCGCGTCGAGCGTGGGCGCACGTGGCACGCCGCTCATCTCGCGCGTGACTGATCCGCTCAACCGTCAGGTGAATTACGAGTACGACAGCCAGGACCGCCTCACGCAGGTGATCGACGCGGGCGGCGGTGCATGGAAATACGGCTGGGACAGTAAGTCGCGGCTGGTGAGCGTTACCGATCCGGAAGGGAATCTTCAGGTCGTCAATACCTATGATGACCGCGATCGCGTCACTTTCCAGACCCTCGCGGACGGCAGTACGTTCGGCTTTACCTACACTTTCGCAGACGGCAAGGTAACTCAGACCGACGTGACCGACCGCCGCGGCAGCGTCCGTCGATTGGCGTTCGATGCGAACGGACGCGTGGTGCGCAATGCGTATCCCGCTGGGCAACCCATCGAGCAGGTCCAGACGTTCACCTATGACGCCAACGGTCGCGTAACGAACCTCGAGTCGACCGACCGCCAGTACACGTTCACCTACGATGCGAACGGGAACGGTACGAGCGTGGCCGACCAGTACGGCACACTGGTTACGCGGACGTTCGACAGCTTCAGCCTGTTACTGACTGAGGCGCAGGCAGGCGATCCGCAGCGCGGCGTGAGCACTGTCTATACCTACGACGCGAACGGCAACCTGCTGACCGTTACCGACCGGCTGGGCAATCGCACCGCACTGACGAATGATAGTCAGGGTCGCCCGCTCACGGTAACCGATGCGCTGAAGGGCGTGACACGCTACGAGTACAACGGTGCCGACCTGACGGGTTTCACTGATTCGCTGAACCGCACCACGCACTACACAACCGACGCTGCCGGCCGCGTGACGGCCGTGCAGGATCCATTGGGCAACAAGACCCGGCGCACGCTCGACGCGCTGGACCGGACTACGGATATCACCGACGCATTGGGCGGCGTGACCCGTTTTACGTGGGATCGTGCCGGGCATCTGCTCAGTCAATCGGATCCGAAGGGCGTGACGACTCGCTACACCTACAACGCGATCGGCCGCCCGGTGAGCAAAACCGATCCGCTCGGTCGCAGTGAGACATACGCGTGGACGCCGGCAGGTCAACTAGCAACGCTGACCAATCGCAAGGGGCAGGTAAGGACCTATACGTACGACGCCGCGGGACGCGCGAAGCAGGTCGACTTCCGGCAGGCCGCTGGTGCGGCGGTTAGTCGGAGCTGGCACTACGGTTGGGATAACACGCTTGACAGGCTTACTGGCATTGGCGACTACGGACCGAGCCAGCGCGGCAACGCCGATGCGGACCAGTCCATCGCAAGCACGATCCTTTACTACGATCGTCTCACTGGCAAGCTTACGCGGACTTTCGACTGGCCAGCCCTGCAGGGAATCTGGTCATATCGCTACGCACCCGATACGCGAGACCTGGCCGGCATCGATATGGACCGCGCGACCGTGGACTACAGCCGTGACGCGGAACATCGCGTCACGCAGATTGCGTATCGGGTGAACGACGAAGCGCCGCGAATCTTCAGCTATGCATATGATCCGCTGGGCCGGCGCATCCAGGCGACGCTCGCCAACGGCATCACCGCGACCTACACGTGGGATGCGGCAAGCCAGTTGACCGGTGTGACCTACAAACGCGTCGACGGCAGCGTGCTTGGCGATCTGACATATGGATACGACCTGGCAGGACGGCGCACCAAGGCCGGCGGCAGCCTCGCGAAGGTCGATCTGCCGCAGGCCGTAGGCGACGCACAGTACAACGCGGCCAACCAGCTCACGCGTTGGGCAGGCAAAACGCTTGCGTACGATCTCAACGGCAACCTGGCTAGCGACGGCGTGAGCCAGTACAGCTGGAACGAACAGGAGTTGCTGAGTCAGATAAGCGGCGGCGTGACCGCGAGTTTTAGCTATGACGTGTTTAACCGGCGCAAGGATTACACGGTCAACGGCCGGCGGATGCAAACAGTCTGGATCGGCGACGAACTGAACTTCATGGTGCCGGACGGGAACTGGTCACAGCGCATCCGCGTCTTTTCGCCCTATCCGGAAAGCGGGCTGGATGAACTGACGTTCCGGCGCATCGGAGACGATGCGAGTCAGGACCGGTATGTGCTGCGCGACGCGAACAACAATGTGATTGCGCTGACAGATGCGAATCAACAGAGCCAGACGCAGTACCGGTTTGAGCCGTATGGGGCGACGACGCAGACCGGGATGGCAGACCCGAACTCGCAGCAGTACACAGGGCGGGAGAATGATGGGACGGGGCTGTATTACTATCGGAATCGGTATTACAGTCCGGCCACAGCGAGATTCATCAGCGAAGATTCCATAGGGTACGCGAGTGGGCAGACGAATGCGTATGCTTATGTTGGGGGCAACCCAATCTCCTACACGGATCCAGAAGGGTTAGCACGCGGCGTACCTCTAGCGGGCAATGAACCGGGCGGATTCAGACTGAACCCCAACGGGCTGGACGTCGACTATTTTGACGGCGCAGGGAATCTTTGTGCGCAATACCATGAGAGTCACGGAACTGCTCACGGCCATAATTTCGACCCGTCGGGTAGAGATAACACTCATATTCCGATGTCGCCTATACGGTGGCGCTAAGGGCGATGTAGGGGAGCCAGAAAATGGATTACACGGATGGCGGTAACGGATGGGATTGGGCGAAAAACAAGGAGCTGCTTGTCAAGGTCTTCGGAGGCTATCCCTCCTTTCACGACGCGTTTGTAAGTTCCATCTGCATGCAGCGGGGCAAGCGATGTCGAGAAGCCTCAAGCAGCGCATCGTCTGATCGACACGGACGAGAAATTGTCGATCTTGAACTCGAGATTTTGCACAACCGCTTTGGACCGCTCGGCGCCGCAGGTACAGACTACCTGGTTATGCTCTGCTTGAAGGACGTCAAGGTGGCAAACATAGACGTGAATGCCATGCTTCAGGACAGTTGGGTAATGAATATGACCTTGTCCCGACAAGCGGATGGTCTGCTTGTCTTTGATCTTGAACCCAACATTGGCCTTGATGTACAAGTCACTTGTGTGGAGGTGGCGGTGTCGGGTATTCGGCCATATGCGCGTGTCGATAGCTGACGGACGTAGGCATGGGTTATCGCAAGCGGGGGGTGGTTGAAGGTCGACGATGCGCATTTGTGGCCATCAATTGTGCGGAACTGCATTGAATCGATGCAGTTACGACACGACCGTCCGTTTGCCGAATGGCGTGCAGCGCCGCAGTACCGATGTACTACTATCGCAATCGGTATTACAGTCCGGCGACGGGGCGGTTCATCAGTGAGGATCCGGCTGGGTGGGCGAGTGGGCAGACGAATGCGTATGCTTACGTCAACGGCAATCCGGTGCAGTTCAGCGATCCCTACGGTCTACATAAGGGCGACCAATGGTACGGGTACAACGATAAGAATTTCCGCGATTGGGTGCATGATGAAAAGCAAGGCATGAAACGTCCTGGAGCGATGAATTTTTCCAAGCCCATGCTTGACGATATGTGGGACCAATGGACTGCAGAACGCTGTCCGGCGGGGAAGGGCGGCAAGAGCGGGAAAGGCGGTCAGTCGCGGGACTAACTATATTGGGTGAGAGATGACAGCTTGCGCGCGGACCTACGTGACCCTCTGTATCTATGCACCGGATGTGGAGGTTTTGGATGCCGTGGTGCACAAGATAAGAATATCGCCTACCTGGACGAGCAATAAAAACGGAGTTTTTGGATGGTTTTTAAACACAAGGGGTATTGATTCAGTAGACCTTGGGGACCATCTCGACTTCTTGCTGAGTGCTCTGAGAGGACAAAACGTTGATATGAATGAAATCAAAGAAATGGGTTGCTCTTATAGGGTGAGTTGTTTTTGGTCGTCTGTATCGGGGAATGGTGGCCCGGAGCTTAAGCCACAGCAGATGTCTCAATTAGCAGCGATGGATATGGAACTGCACTTCGATTTGTGGTTTGACCCGCCAAAAGAAGAGTAGCTGTCGCGGGATTGTGAATTGAAGAGGGGCCGCGTTTTGAACTGCACCCCAAAAGTTGGACACCGATCCAACCTTTGGGGTGCAGTTCACATGAGCGGCCTCTTCTGTTTACTATCGGAACCGGTACTACAGTCCGGCCACAGCCAGATTTATTAGCGAAGACCCCATAGGCTACGCGAGTGAGCAGACGAATGCGTATGCCTATGTAGGTGGGAATCCGGTTCAGTTCAGCGATCCGGCCGGGTTGCAGGCAATAGGCTTTCCGGTTCCCGCGGGTCCGATGCCAGGTGGAGGGGCTGGGCAGTCAAATGGTGTTCCGCAGTGGTTTAATGATCTGTCTAACGGACCGACGTGGGCGAAGCCGCCATCGAATGCCTATGATCCGAACGGACCGAAGGCACCTGGCAAGCCCTCAGCGGCGGATGGATTCCAGGACCCCAAGGGTGGTGAAAATTGGGTACGCAATCCGAATCCAGGAAGAGGAGGCTCTGCGTGGGGGTGGGAAGATTCTAGTGCGGATGTCTAGTGTCCGGCTGGACAGGGTGGAAATGCCCACGGCGGTCCACATTGGGATGTTAAATCTCCCGGAGGGCGCAACAGAAACGTTAGACCGTCAAGGCCATGATGAAGAACATTCAAATTATTGATGGTGCACAGAATTGCGTCTATGACGTCTTCTCTGCTACCGACGAAGAGTTTGCTTTGGTGTTTCCAAGCGAAACCGACATCGCGTTTATTGATGAGGTGTACGCGAGAGATGACAGACGATTGCTCGATGTAGCATTCAAGAACATTTGGCAACGTCGAGTTAAAAAATCGGAGGTTCAAGGCATTCACGGAATCATCTTCTATGAGCTTGAAGAGAAGAAGGTGTACTACCCGACTAGGAAGGATGAGGGCGCTATCAATCCGGACGGTTCAAATCTGCGATAAGTTCCGTATGTATAGGCGGCTGGCAAGCTGTCTTATGTCTTCTTATGTGCCACGTTGAGTATTGCTGAAGTTGCAATCTGACAGAAGGGCCGAGCGACCCTTCTGTTGTATCCGATGGGCAGTTCTATTCCGAATCCAGAGATCTGTCCGGGTTGAAGGCAATTCCGGCGCCTATGCCGCCTTCTACTGGGTCGGCCTGCAATCCAGGTTTAGGAGACGTCCCGAAATGGTTCAACGATATCTTTGACGGTTCGACCTTTAACAGGCCAAATAAGACGCCGAATCGGGGCGAGCCAAGGTCGGTTCACATAAATCCGGGCACCTGGCAGGAGCGAAGGTATGGCACTGACGGATGGTTAGATGGGGATTAGCATCATGACCCGAGTACGTCTGTGCCGCACAGGCATGATTGGGGACGCAAGGAGAATGACGATTCTTCCCGCGGAGATCCTGTCTCTATTCACGGTCCGTAGCAACCGAAATGATGGGCGGAAAATGGATATCGGTAATGTTCTCTCTGATGACTTCTCTTTGCACGATGCAGAGATAGTCTCAATCAGCATGGATCGAGGCACCTCGGTATGCCGGATCGGCTTGTCACGTGTAACCGGACAACTTTGCACGGTCGAGTTATTCGGCGTTAAAGCGTTTCGCGCCGACGATTTCGTGTTGCAAAACGTAGTAAGCCGAGTGTTGAGGTCCACCGCACGACAATTTTCAACGGAGGAGAGCGATTACTGGGTGACTTGGGCTACCAGTTTTTCCGACACCGACTCCTGGTTGAAACCTGATTCTAAACATCATTGGTTAGCGGACGTCCATGATGGGAGGCTGGAGCTAGTTCTTTTCGAGCCGTCGATCGGGACGCAGATTGCCGTGGTCTGCGATCGACTGATAATTCGACCGTCCGTGTCCGAAGTCGCGCGGACAGATAGCACCTAGTACAGAAGGCGCGACGCGGTTCCTCCAACTGGTGGATTCAGAGTTTGGGCTGCCTTTGGTCGATTGAGCGTGGGTACGTTCGGCCAAATGCAATTGCGACGCGGTCGCCCAACTGTGAACGGTGACGCATTGCTGCAGTACCGATGTTTTACTATCGGAACTGGTATTGCGGACCCGACGACCGCACGAATCGTCGGTGAGGACCCGGTTGGCCACGCATGTAGGCAGACGAGCGCGTGTACTTATGCGAGTGAGGCAAGAATGATGAAAACGGGTTACCGCGCTGGGTATTGGATCGCGGAATGGGACGACGGAACGGACGCGTGTATGGACGACCTTACGCAACGTTGTCCGCAGTTGCTAATAGGACGGTATGTCGCCATAGCGAGCTGTGATAGCGGCCCATATACACCAACCGCCGATGAGTTCGCGGCCGGGTGGAGCAAGATTGAGGCGCTGGCGATTAGCCCGAAAGTGGAGGCCGTCTCGCAGCTTCCTGCCCCCGGCTTTGATGAGTGGTACGTCTATGACTGGAGCAATGGGCTCGCACCGCACGCAAATTTCGTCAACCGTTGGGGATTTAGCGCGCTCAATTCAGACGATGAGTATACGAACACCTTCTGGGATCAAGTCACGAGACGCGCCCCTCTGCACGTACTCGGAGCGGGATGTCCAGCGTTGTTTCTGGTCACGCGCGACGAGGCGTTATTCAAGGCAGTGATAGCGAGGACCTGAACTGATAAGACCCCATCCGTGCCGTCACTTTCGAGGCGCGCGATCAGCGCGCCGTTCCCCGCGACCCCCGCCCCTGCTTCACCTCCTCAATAATCCACACACTCATCAACCCCACGCTCACACAAGCGATGATGTCCGGCTTGGACACAGCAATGGCCAGCCAGACAAGATGGACGTAGCCGCGAAAGAACCCCGGCACGGCCCGGCGCAGGTCATTCCAACGCGTCGTCGCCAGCACGCCACCCACTGCCGCCATCACCGTAAACACCGCCCACGCGAATTGCGTCGAACGCTCTTCGCGTTGCAACAGCAGAACGATCAACGCGACGAAACCCGCAAACCACATCGCCACGCCAACCCACGCGAGACGCGGTCGGCGTGCGAGCCAACCACGCCACTCCAGTTGCGCGAAAGAAAAGTAGAAAGCGAACAGCACACCGTGCGCGAACGGCATCGGCCATGCGAGAGGATAGGTGGAAAGCCAATGGCCGACGAAGCCGAACCCGACTGCCCCGAAGGCGGCCAGTATTGCGAGTTGCTTGATGTGCGGCCATCCATAGATCAACGCGGCCCATATCGTGCAGACGCCGAGCGTGGCCATTGCGATCGAGGTCAGGCGCCCGCCGCCCCCGTCACACAACGCGGCGGCCGTCGCGCCAAGCCAGATCGGGACCCAGCCGTAACGCAGCCAGCCAACCGAGCGCAGCGCCCGCAGCCGCTGCTGTTGCGATTCGGACAACAGGACGGTCGACGCAGCGCCGGTAACCAGTGTCACCATCAGCGTGGCAAGAAGCACGGCTAACTGAACAGGCGTCCATTGATCGAACCACCGGTCGCTCTTCAGGCTCGTCGACGCATTGGCGAACAGCAAGCCGCACCAGGCGCTCAACGCGAGCGTCGGACCAAACAGGCGGCCCGCGCCGATCCGGAATGTCAGGCAACGGGTCCAGAATTCGACCTTCTCGCTGTCGAGCAGCAACCGCACGACAATTGGATGGTAGCGACTGAGGGCAGTCAGCAACTGTTCCATCTCGGTGCGCACACCCGCGCGCAGCAGTGCGCGGGCGCCGGCAGCCAACGGAGGTTGTGGCCCTTCGAGGAGCGCCATGGCATTCGTGAAGCGCAGACGCAACGCGTTGTAGTCCTCGTCGGCGAACACGCGGTCCAGTGCGAGCGTTGCAATGGCGGCGTTGCGACGACGCAGATGGGCGGCGTTGTCCCGCCAACCCAGCACCGCACTCAGGTTCATGCGCAGCGTGGCCGGTGCGTCCTCGTTCAGGCAATGAACCAGCGCTTGCCATTCGAGTTCGTCGCGCGTCTGAATGTTGACGACGCCGGCGAACAGATCTTGCAGGTCACGGCGCGACTCCAGCTGATTTCGTTGCGAGACGAAGTTCTGCCAGAGCTGGACAGCGCTCTCGAAAGCGTCGGGTTCGCGAAGGCGTGTTTCGGGCGCCGGTTGCGTGAGGCTGGAGTGCGGTGGCGTCGTTTGCGCTGAGGGTGCTGTGCGCAACACAGGCACCGGCGTCGTGATCGGCGTATGCACGGGTACCGGCATTGGCTCATGCACCGGCCCTGCGGCTATCGTCCCCGCCGCGCCTTTGCTCGCCATCTGCAAAGCAGACTCATACGCATACCGCAGACGCTGAAACGCCTCAGCGTCCTCATCCGGGCGTTGCTGTTTCAGCAGACGCGCATAAGCACGGCGCACCGTGCGTTCGTCGGCGTTCGCGGCAATGCCGAGCACATCCCACGGCCAGTGATAGGCAGAAGTCGTATCCATGGCCGATCAATACGTCACATGCACATCGAAGCGATCCAGCAGCGCGCTCAGTTCGTTGCGCGCATGGGCGATTTCCTCGGCGTTCTGCCGTTCAAGCAGCGACTGGAACCGCGCGATATGCGCAGCCAGATATTGCCGATGCTCGCCGAGCGTTTCCTCATAGACGCGATCCGCGCGTGTGAGCAGCGAGCGATTCTCCAACTGATCGCGCGGATGGATCTTCAACGCACTCAAGGCCACGAGCCGTTCGCTGATTTCTTCCGGCGTCAACACGCCGGGGTTCTCTTCGATCACCATCGCGCGCTTCACACCATCCGGGAAGGCCGTCGCCTCCACTTCCAGCACACCGTTGATGTCGTAGGTGAAGCGCACATCCGCGCCCGCCTGACCAGCCGGTCTGACTGGTACGTCGAGCGTGAATTCGCCGAGCGGCACGTTGTCCGCGGTCAAGCGCGCTTCGCCCTGGAACACCTTGATGCTCAGCATCTGTTGCCGGTCGCTCACGGTGAAAATGCGCTGCATGCGGCTTACCGGCACGATCGTGTTGCGCTCGATGATCGGCAGAAAATGCCCCGGCACATATTGATTGGCGCCGATTTGCATGGCCGTGTCGATGCCGAGGCTATACGGCGCGACATCGGTCAGCACCATTTCGTCGAGACCTGCGTCCCGCGTGACGAGCCCTGCCTGCACGGCGGCGCCGAGCGCGACGACTTCGTCCGGATTCAGATGGGCGGCGGGCAAACGGCCGAACATCTTCGAGACCAGCTTGCGCACCATCGGCATGCGCGAGGCGCCGCCGACAAGGATAATTTCGTCGAGTGCATCGACAGCGATCTTCGAATCGCGCAGCGCTCGCTCGACAGGCTTGCGCAGGCGTTGCAGCAAATGCTCGCAGGTCCGCTCCGCGGCGGCCGCATCGAGTTCGAGACTATGCTCGTGGTCGGCAACCATAAGCTTGAGCGTAACGCTCTCAGCACTACTCTGCGTGAACAGACGTTTCGCACGTTCGGCCTGCTGGTGCAGACGTTGCGCGGCAATTGGCGTGAGCGACCCGGCTCGAAGGTTATTGCGCTGGCAGAACAACTCGACGAGCGCCTCGGTGAAATCTTCGCCGCCCAGAAAGTTGTCGCCGGTACTGGCGCGCACTTCCATCACGCCTTCGAAGAAGTCGAGCACGGAGACGTCGAACGTGCCGCCGCCCAGATCGAAGATCAGGAACTTGCGTTCGCTATCGCGCTGATGCACGCCATACGCGAGCGAGGCCGCGGTCGGTTCGTTGACGAGGCGCCGCACGTTGAGGCCGGCCAGTTCGCCGGCAATGCGTGTGGCTTTGCGTTGCGCGTCGCTGAAATAGGCCGGTACGGCGATCACGGCGTCTTGAACCGCTTCGCCGAGGAACGCTTCGGCATCGGCTTTCAACGATTTGAGCACGAGCGAAGACAGTTCCTCGGGACGCAGGGTCTGCCCGCCAAGCGACACGTTGCGATTCGTGCCCATGTAGCGTTTGAAGTTGGCGGCGGTGCGTTCGGGATGCGTATGCAAGCGGTCGTGAGCGGGCCGGCCGACGAGTATCGAGCCGTCGTCGTCGATCGAGACGCATGACGGCGTCAGTACGTCGCCCAGTGCGTTTGGGATGAGGGTAGCCTCGTTATTGCGCCAGACTGCGGCAAGACTATGCGTGGTTCCAAGATCGATGCCGATGATCGAAGGCATGTACAGTTTTCCGATTCGTTTTGCGCCCCTCCATGAGGAGATCGCCCAAGGTCGCGTGGGAGCCAGATGGTGCTCCGTCCAATGGCGATAACGGCAAGCTGCATGCAAACTTGAGCCGCGCGGGGAACGAATGCGGTGAGAACCGGGACAGGCGATGCGGCGCGCATGCCGGCGAGATGGGCCGCCGGACATGCGGATGTGGTGCCGCGCCGCGCAAAACAGGCGGCCGGAATGGTGGATGTAAAACGGGTGTGCGAAGCCCGCCAGGCCGGCCTGCTGCGATGTATCACAAGGCCTTGCGATACACCACGAAGCCGGAGTGGTCCGCGACTTTGTCGTACAGCTTCATCGCCGTGTGGTTCGTCTCATGCGTTTGCCAGTAGACGCGTTGCAAACCGTCGGCCTTGGCCCGTGCGTACACCGCTTCGATCAGTGCACGGCCGACCCCTTTGCCGCGCTCCGTATCCAGCGTGTAGAGATCTTGCAGATAGCAGGTCGGCGCCACCATGGTGGTGTGGCGGTGATACAGGAAGTGCACGAGGCCGAGCAACTGGCCGTTGCGCTCGGCGACCAGCGCGTGCATGGGCTCGTAGGCGTCGAAGAAACGCCCCCATGTGACCTGCGTGATCTCGCGAGGCAATGCCGTCTCGCCCGAGCGGCCGTAAAACGCGTTATAGGCGTCCCACAGCGGCAGCCAGGCGTCGAAGTCGGCGGCTGTGACAGGGCGGATCTGGATGGCTTCGGACATGGGTGTTGTTCCTTGTTGGGTAAGGGGTGTGGGCAGGCCGATCTGCCCCGCTAGGGCTGATTCGAACAGGCATAGACGGCCGCGCTGAAGGCCTGTTCGCGGTCTTCTTTGCTGGCGGTTGTTGCGGCCGCTGTGCCCACTGTACTACCGTGCTGCCCCAGATTTTCGCTGATGCAGGCATCCAGCCTTGCGCGTGCAGTGGCCGCGGGATCGAGCAGGCCGTAGGCATAAGCCGCGCACGCCAGCGCCACGCACCACTTGATCGCGGCGCCATAGCTCAAGCGTGCGGTTGTGGCGCGACGTGCAGGCGTGTTCATGGCATCGACCTCTCTCTCGGTATTTAGTGGTGGCGCAGCGGCGGCGACTCCGGAACCGTCAGCATAAGAAATTTGTGGCACCATTGTTAGCGCCACAATACATCTAGAATTTGGAGCCACGAATTTGGACTACGGTCTGTTGATGTCGAACGTCGAACGGGCAATGGGCGGGCGCAAGCTCACGCAGCAGGACCTGCTCTACGAGAGTCTGCGTCGCGCGATTCTCGATGGTGATATCCGTCACGGCAGCCGTCTTCTTGCTACACGAGCGCTCGCCGAACAGTTGGGCATTGCGCGCAACTCGGTGCTCTACGCCTATGAACGGCTGACCGACGAAGGCTTCATCACAGCGAGCCGGCATGGTTCGATCGTCAGCGTGGTGAATGGCTCAGGGGCCTCGCTCGCCACTGCAGGCGGCGGCGCGCAGGTGCCTGCAAATCGCCTGTCGCGCCGCGTCGCCGCTTTGCCGCGCGAGCGCACCAGCCCGGACGATCCCACGCCGTTTCGTCCCGGCGTGCCCGCGCTCGATGAATTTCCGCTCGCGCAATGGCGTGCCTCAATGGAGCGCGCGTGGCGTCTCGTCGAGCCGGGTGAACTCGGTTACGGCAATAACGCCGGACACCCCGCGTTGCGCCGCTCGATTGCGGAGTACGTACGCGTGTCGCGCGGTGTGCGGTGCTCAGCGGAGCAGGTGTTCATCACCTCGGGCACGCAGGCGAGTCTCGATCTATGCGCGTGCATGCTGGCCGACCCCGGCGACAGCGTCTGGGTCGAAGACCCCGGCTATCACGGCGCGAAGGCGGCGTTTCAGGCTGCTGGTTTGCAACTGGTGCCGATTCCCGTCGACGCCGCCGGCATTGCGCCGACACCGGATCATTGGAACCGGACGCCACCGCGCCTGATGTACATCACGCCCTCGCATCAATACCCGCTCGGCAGCGTGTTGAGCCTGGAGCGGCGCTGGTCGATCATCGAGAACGCGGTGGCGCGCGGTGCGTGGATCATCGAGGACGATTACGACAGTGAGCTGCGCCATAGCGGCCCACCGCTGCCGTCGATCCAGGGCCTCACGGGCGACACGCCGGTGATTTACCTCGGCACCTTCAGCAAGACGATGTTTCCGGCGCTGCGTATGGGCTTCATGGTGGTGCCGGCGCATCTTGTCCACGACATCGACGAGGCGCTCAGCGAGATCGCCCGGCAAGGGCGAGTGGCCGAGCAGATCGCGTTAGCGGATTTTATCGACAGCGGGAAATATGCGCGGCATTTGCGGCGGATGCGGCGCCTCTATCAACAGCGTCGCGCGGCGCTGGTGAATGCGATCGAGCGGCACATGCATGACCTGGTGACCGTTTCGTCCGATGGGGGCGGCATGCATTTGACAATGCGGCTCGATGCGCCGCTGCGCGATCAGGACGTGAGCGCAGCGACGCGTGAGCACGGTTTGCATATCGCCGCGCTCAGCGGGTTTTGTCAGCCATCGGCTGAAGGCGCCGCGGGCTACAACGGCTTCATGCTCGGCTATGCGGGGGTCAAGCCGCACGAAGCAGATGCGCTGGTGGCGCGACTTGCCGCCGTGGTGCGTGGGCTAGACCGCTAGCGTTGCATTGTTCTGAAGAAACAGGACTAATCCGTTTCCGCCTTGAGCCAACGTGCGAGCATGGCGTCGTCATCCGTATCCAGCGCTTGCGCGACCCGGCGTCCGACCGCTGCGCCGAATTTATAGCCGTGACCCGAGCAGGCCGACACCACCAGCGTGTTGCCAAGGCGCTTCGAAAAGAAGCGGTTGTCCGCAGTGAACGTGTAGATGCAGGTTTTTACTTCGGTAACCGTATATTCGTCGATGCGCCTGAGCGGCGGCGCAAACAACCGGCGCAGACTGTCGCCTTCTCCGGGCGCGGCGACACGATTGGCGTCAGGATCAGGGGCACGTGATCTGTGCACGCCGGCGCCGAACTTCAGGCCAATGTCGTCGCTCGGTGGCAACACGTAACCGCCGCTGCTGCCGCCAATATCGACGATAGCGGGCGCATTTAACCACGCGTCCGCCAGATCCGCGGGCGGCTCCATATAGGCAACCGCGTTGCGATAAGTCATCAGGTTTTCAGCGAGCGCCGGGAATAGCTGCAGCGTCCACGCACCGGCGGCGACCACGAGCCGGTCGGCACGGATGATGGTGTCGTCCTCAATGCGCACGGAGGCCGCATGCGCATCGACCGCGAGTACCTTGGCGTGGGTGCGAATATCCGCGCCGCGCATCCTGAGCCACGCCTTCATGTCGCGTGCGATGCGTTCGCTGAACAGCGCGCCGCCATCGTGGTCGAGATAAGCGTAGCGAAACGTAGCGGGATCGAGAAAGGGGTAGCGTTCGGCGGCTTCGCGCGGATCGAGCAGTTCATACTCGAATTTCATCCGGTCGAGACCCGTGCGGAATTGCTCGGCGCCATCGCTTGCATGCTGCGAAATGCCGAGCACGCCGCAATTCGCATAGTGCGAGACGCCCAGGTCATTCCACAGCAGGTCCCAGCTGTCGAACGCTTCTGCGATGGTGCGTGCGTAGCCGTCGGCGTCGCCATAAGCGCGACGGATCATGCGATGCCGGTCGCCCGAGGCGGCGAGTGGATTCGGAATCGAGCCTTGTTCGATCAGCGTGATGTCGTGTCCCAGTTTTGCGAGCGACCACGCTGTGCTCAAGCCGGCAATCCCGGCACCTACGATTGTCACCCGCATACCATCTTCCCCGAGTCGATGTATCCGGGTCAGAGTCTAGCAGTGGGAAAAATAATTCGATACGCGTTCTTGCGAATCGCCACGCGAGTCAGCGCGGTCGATCCGGAGTGCTATCAAGCAGGCGGTGGTCTCCGCGCGCCGCCGTATCAATGTTTGTGTTTCGACGTATGGCGCAGCTTGTCGCGTACTTTCTTCGCGGCGAACAGCGGTACGTAATCGAACACACGCGCTTCGTGCCGGTAGTCGGCCAGTGTGTCTGCATACATCTTCGAGACCGTTTCCGTGGGTGTGTCGGTCTCCTCTGCGATGCTTCTCACCACTTCGTCGACATTAGGCTCGGGTTGGGACATGGATATCTCCGGGGCAAGCGGGGTGGACAGGTGGGTTGCCATGAACGGGCGCGCACGACAGGAGTTTCATTAGAGGATGCGTTTTGCTGCGATGCCAATTGAATCGTCCTATCGAATGACCTGTTCCACAGAGATTTTTGTCTTGCACTGCAGCAGGCGCCCGTGCCGCGCAGTGAAGCAGGAAATCAATGTGTATGCCGGTGATGAATATCTGGGAAATGCGCGTGCGTATGGGTGATCGGCGCATGGGAATGCGCATGGGTGTGCGGTTCGTTGCCGTCCCACGCGAAATCATGCTCGTGCTGATGATGCGCGTCGTGCCGATGGCGATGCGTGTGGTCCAGCGACACATGCGTGTGCGGATGCTCATGACGTTCGCGAATGTGCAGCCAGACACCCACGGTCATCAATGCAGCGGCCACCCAGAACAGCGGCGGCGGCATTTCCGGCCACAGCAGCCACGACAGCGTCACGCCGAATAACGGTGCAACCGAGAAATAGGCGCCGGTGCGCGCGGTGCCGAGATTGCGCAGTGCGACGACAAATAGCACGAGGCTCACGCCATAGCCCGCGAATCCCGTCAGCATGGCGAGCGCGACGGTCGCGGCTTTGGGCCATGTTGCACCAAAAGTGAGCGCGAGCGTCACGTTGACGGAACCGGCCACCAGCCCTTTTATGCAGGCAATGAACATGGCGTCGTGAGTTGACACTTTGCGTGTGAGATTGTTGTCGACCGCCCAGCACGCGCAGGCACCGATCAGCAGCAGCGTGCCCGCAGGCAGGCCGGCCGCGCCGGGCTGCCACGATAGGGCCACGCCGCCCGCGACGATCGCCGCCATGCCGAGGAACACCTGGATGTCGACGTTCTCGCGAAACACGATCCAAGCGATCAGCGCGGTAAACACGCCTTCGAGATTCAGCAGCAGCGAACCGGTGGCAGCCGGCGTGGTGTTCAGACCCAGCATCAGCAGCGCCGGTCCCGCGACGCCGCCTGCCGCGATCGCGCCCGCGAGCCACGGCACTTCGCGCAGAGGAAAACGGGGGTGATTGGCCGGTTGCCCGTCGGCGTGACCTTTCAGGCGGCGCGCCAGAATCACGGCCGTCAGGCCAAGACCGCTGCCGAGGTAGAACAGTCCGGCCAGCAGAAACGGCGACAGCGAACCGAGCAGCGCCTTGGCGAGCGGGGTGGTGGCGCCGAACAAGGCGGCGGCGAGCAGCGCGGTGAAAGCTGCGTTGAAGCGGGTAGGCATGGGCGGAAGAATCGGTGAAGGCGGGCGTTGCCGACACGATACCGCGACCGGGTTGCGAACGCCTTACTTTGCTGGGCAGGTGTCCGGACTGGAGAGTTTGCTCTTACGCATCCATCCGGCCCTGTCGAACGTAATACGTTCATTACCGCTACGCCGGAGGCCATTGCCATGCGCCGCGTTGTTCATGCCGCTGCCGCGGCCATTCTGCTGCTGTGCCTGACAGGGTGCTCCAACGAGCCGCCCAATCCCAACCCGCGCGCCGGCGAACCGCTTGCAACGGTGCCTGTCGATCTGCCCAGATACATGGGGACCTGGTACATCATCGCGAACATTCCGTATTTCGCCGAGCGCGACATGGTGGGCAGCCGCGCGGAATGGAAGTTGCGGCCGGATGGCAAGATCGACGATTCGTATTACGGCCGCAAGAAGCGTTTCGACGCCCCTGAAAAGCACTATCAGTTCCTCGACACACCGGTGCCAGGCAAGGAAGGCGGCGAGTGGAGCGTGCAATTGTTCTGGCCGGTCCGCGTGACGCAGTTGACCCTTTACGTCGACCCCGATTATCACTACACGATTCTGGGTTATCCCGGCAAAAATCTCGGCTGGATTTTTTCGCGTGAACCCGACATGAGCGAGGCCACCTATCGGTCGCTGCTCCACCGGCTCGATGCGATGGGCTACGACACATCGCGCTTCAGGCGTGTGCCGCAGCGCCCCGACCAGTTGGGCACAGAAGGTTTTGCCTCACCGGGTGGCGGCGACTAACGCGGTAGGGGTGCCCGATGCCGTGTTTACCCCGCATCCGATCGGGCCCTTACAGCGTATAAGCCGTATCGCTTTTTGAACGAGGATCTCATGCCGCCCCTCGCCGCCGCCGTGGCCGCCCTGATTGGGCTTGTCGTGATCTTCAGCATCGTCTGGGCGTGGCAGTTGAAGACCACGAACGCCGGCATGGTCGACCCGGTCTGGGCTTATTCGCTTGGCCTCGTCGCGGTGCTCTACGCGGTGCTCGGCAACGGCGACCCGGTCTCGCGTGCATTGACCGCGCTGGGCGGTTTGGTTTGGGGCGCGCGGCTCGGTACGCATCTGTGGAAACGCAACTACGGCAAGCCCGAAGACGCGCGTTATCGCCGCTTCCGCGAAGCATGGGGTGACAAGGCGGCCAGCAAGATGTTCTGGTTTTTTCAGGCGCAAGTCGTGGTCTCGATGCTGTTGTCAATCGCATTCCTGGTGCCGTCGTACCGGAGCAGCCCGCCGGCCATCGGATGGATCGTGTTGGCCATCGCGCTATGGATCGTCTCGGTAGCCGGCGAAGGCATCGCGGACCGGCAGCTAAAACGCTTTGCGCAGGATCCGGCCAATCACAACGCCGTCTGCCGCGTAGGCCTGTGGCGCTATTCGCGGCATCCGAATTACTTCTTTGAATGCGTGCATTGGGTTGCTTACCTTGCGCTGTCGGTCGGTACGCCCTGGGGATGGTTCACGCTGTTGCCGCCGGTGTTGATGGCGTTCCTGCTGCTGAAGCTCTCCGGCATCCCGCTGCTGGAAGAAAGCATGGCGAAAAGGCGCGCCGGTTACGCCGACTACATGCGCACCACCAACGCGCTGATTCCGTGGCCGCCGCGCCATTGAGACGAGCTGGTCAAGCTGCGTGCGAATGTTCAGACGAGTCCAGAACAACGATAGGGAGTCAACCTCATGAGCCTTTCCACCACCGGCCATACATTACCGCCGTCGTCGCCTGCCGAGCCGGGCGACGGCTGGTTGATCCAGTGCTGCGAGCGCGGCTGGCTGCCTGACGGCCTGATCCGTTTCGGCATGCGTCAACTGATGCGCCAGCGTTTGCGCGATGAAGCGATCGACAACGGCGAGTTGCGCGCGCAACGGCTCAATCGTCTGTTGGACGAGCTGCGTGCGAGTCCGATCGCCATCGAAACGCAGGCCGCGAACACGCAGCACTACGAGGTGCCGGCCTCGTTCTTCCATGCGCATCTTGGGCCGCATCTGAAGTACTCGTGCTGCTTGTACCCGAGCGGTGCCGAGACGCTCGCGCAAGCCGAAGCGGCGATGCTCGAGTGTTACGCCGAACGCGCGGAACTGGCGGACGGTCAGCGGATTCTCGATCTCGGTTGCGGATGGGGCTCGTTGTCGCTGTGGCTGGCGGCGCGTTATCCGCGCGCGCAGATCGTCGCGTTATCGAATTCGCACGGGCAGCGCGCGTTCATCGAAGCGCGTGCGGCGGAGCGCGGCCTGCACAACCTCTCGGTGGTTACGGGCAATGTCGTCGATTTCGAGTTCGACGCGGCACAGCTTGGCGGCGGTTTCGATCGCGTGGTGTCGATCGAGATGTTCGAGCATATGAAGAACTACGGTCTGCTGCTCGCCAAAATCTCGCGCTGGATGCGCGACGAGGCGAAGCTGTTCGTGCATATCTTCGTGCATCGCACGCTGGCGTATCACTTTCAGGTACAGGACGGCAGCGACTGGATGTCGAAGTACTTCTTCACCGGCGGCACGATGCCGTCCGAAGCGCTCCTGCTGAACTTCCAGGACGACCTGCGGATGGAGCGTCAGTGGTGGGTGAGCGGCACGCATTACGAGCACACCGCGAACCAATGGCTAGCTGCGCTCGACACGGCGCGTGATCGCGTGATGCCGATGCTCGTCGATACATATGGAGCGCGCGATGCGGCTGTGTGGCTGCAGCGCTGGCGGATGTTCTATATGGCGGTGGCGGAGTTGTTTGGCTACGCGAACGGCAATGAGTGGGGCGTGGGCCACTATCGATTTGCGAAGCGATGAGCAGTGTCAGCGCCCGTTTCGTCTGATCGTTTGCCTCGCGGCGGCGCAAACGTGCAAACAGTTTTTGCTTTGTGTTGACAATCTACAAAGCCAGTGTTTAACTGTCAAAAATTGCCACATTGTGCGTCACGATACCTCATTTTGATCTCAATCCGGTAACGAGGGCTGCCTGCACGGTTGGATTGCAGCGGCAGTCGCGGTAGGCAGGCCTTATGTACCGAGGAGCGATCCACAGCACTCGCTCATTAACCCGCGTCGCATTCCATTTGTCACAAGGCATGGATTTATTTTTTTAAATGGCTGTATGAAATAAACGCCGTATACATAGGAATCCTATTTGTTCATTATTTGAAAAATAGTTGAATTTGTGCGGAGTAGACAAAGTAATTCCCAAATTTTGGTTCGGAAATGAAAGCGTTGTTTATTTGGGTGCCGCTGTCATAGAATCGCCGTCAAACTACGGTTGGCACGTAGACCCACACATGTGAGAGGGATCGGACCGTTGCCCGCTCTGGCTATGGTAAACCTCATTATGAACAGACCTTATTTTTTAGGTCTGCGAATGGATATAGTGTGAGCGACATTTTTAATGTCTGCGTATCTTCTGGAGTTTCCCATTATTGAAGACAAATTGTACTGAGAGATCGTCGCCTTGATTAAATGGGCGGTGCGATATCGCCATTCGACTATGGCGATGTAGAGCCGCGGCGACCTCGTTGGAAAACTATAAGCGAAGGCGGAAATTCCCAAAAACGACCTCGCACATAAATAACAGAAGGAGACAATCGTGAAGCAAAATTTCTTATCCCCTCTTTGTTGCGCTCTGATTTCCGCACTGCTTCTGGCAGGATGCGGCGGGGGCAGCAGCAATCCGAACAATGGCACCGATTCCGCACAGAAACCCAGCTCTCCGAGCGCGTCAAACTCAGGCGGTGCGCCTGCAGGATCAGCGTCGAACTCGAATACCGGCGGCAGCACAGGGTCTTCGCAGGGATCCACGACCGGCTCAAACTCTGGCTCGAACAACGGCTCCAGCAACGGCTCGCCTCCCGGTTCGTCTGGAGGACCGTCCACCACGCCGGTTGCCGACGTGCAATCTGTCATTCATCCTTCTGCCCTTTGGCAGGATGACGCCGGGAACCAGATCCAGGCACACGGCGGCGGCATGTTCCAGGTGGGAGATACCTACTACTGGGTTGGCGAAGACAAAACCGGAGAGACAACGTCCGGAACGTTCCAGAACGTAAAATGCTATTCGTCGAAGAATCTGCAAAGCTGGCACTTCGAAGGCAACGCGCTTTCGCCGCAGCCCACTGGCGACATTGCCGCGAGTCAGGTGGTCGAAAGGCCAAAGGTCATCTTCAACGACACCACAAAGCAGTACGTGATGTATATGCACGTGGACAATACATCGTACTCCTTCGCAAAGGTCGGCGTTGCGACCAGCACGACGCCATGTGGTCCGTACACCTATCAGGGCAGCTTCATGCCGCCCAACAGCAGCTCCAGTCGCGACATGGGGCTGTTCAAGGACGACGACGGAACGGCGTATCTGTTGAGCGAAGATCGAGGCGTCGGGACACATATCTATAAACTGACGAGCGACTATCTCAGCGTCGACAGTCTGGTCTACACCATAGGCGGTCCGAATCAGTGGGTCGCACTCGAAGCACCCACCATGTTTAAGGCCAACGGCTACTACTTCGTAATCGGCTCAGGCCTGACGGGCTGGAATCTGAACGGCAACTTCTACATGGCGGCAAGCACGCCGGCGGGTCCATGGACCGGTCCGACAGCGCTGGCCCCCTCAGGGACAAATACCTTCTCTTCCCAGGCGACCTATGTCCTGCCGGTTACAGGAAGTAGCGGAACCACGTACATGTACATGGGTGACCGGTGGAACGGCAATTACCTTCAGAACTCCTCCTACGTCTGGCTTCCGCTCGCCGTCAACGGCGGAACAGTCAGGTTGCCTCAGTGGGACAACGCGTTCGGAATGGATCTGACGACTGGGTTGCTTCAACCCGCCGTGTCTACCCTGGACTATGACGCAACGTCGCCTGGCACCAGTCTGTCGGGAGGCGCCGGATCCTATAGCTGCTCACAATGTTTCATGTCCGGCAGCGCAGTGGGTTACATCGGTGGACCGGGAAATGGCACCATGACCTTTAGTGGAATTAACGCGCAAAGCCCCATCACCGAAATTGCGTACATCAGTTACATCAACAACGATCCCAATCCTCGCTACGCCACGGTGACGACAAACGGAAACACCGGTGTAGTGGTCACGTTCCCTCCGACCGGAACGTACGGTGGCACGGTCCCCGTACCTTTGAGCCTCATGGCCGGCGCAAACAGCGTGTCGATCTCCGGCGCAACGGTTTCAGGCCAGAGCACTAGCTACGCGCCGGACGTCGAGGAACTCTTCCTCGATAACTAGGTGTGACCTGATCCGCCGCCGCCCCTTGGGGAAACGGCGGTGGACGATCTTTCCTGCACGGGATGCGGGCGGGATCGCCGCGCAGCCTACGGGTGGTGTGGGTCGCGCAGAAGGTTGCGTATCTGACGGAGCACGCGCGCGGAACATCGCGGAGTTCGCTTGACTGAGTTCGGAGCAGGCTTCATGGATCATTTCAATCAAGATGTATCGGAAAAGACCATACGAGCCTGGATGCCCTCAATTTCGGGGTATCCGGGGCCATGTTATCTGGCATTGGCGAGTGCGATCGAGGATGCGATCAATGCCGGGCTCGTACGGCCGGGAGAAAAATTGCCGCCTCAACGACTGATGGCTGACTTTCTTGGCTTGCATGTCAATACGGTCAATCGTGGGTTGCGCGAACTGGCGTGGCGCGGTCGCACGCGAGGAAACACCCGTTCGGGCACCGTCGTGCTTTCCCTTTGCGATAAAGACCTAACCCCGGAATTCGATCTGGAGGATGCTGGCTGGATTGAATGACGTGCGGCAGGCAGCAACTGCGTCTCTGCTCTGGAATGACCTGGCGTAGTTCCGTGCGGCTGCGGAGACTGTTTCAAACGAAGAACTCGCTGCGTGAGCGGCCGGAGAACTCAAAGTTCTGTGAACCACGTGGTCTGGAGATCGCATCTGGACGCGTTTGTTGGTAATTTGATTCGCATTCCAAAATATATGGCGCCGGTAAGGTGATCAATTGGCCGGCGCAATTGGGAGATGTTCATGAAGCTTTCTGGTTTGCTGTTGGCGGCGGCATGTGGGGCCGTCTTGATGAGTGCGTGTGGCGGAAGCGATAACCCGGAGTCCGGCAGCAGCACGACAAGCGGCACCAGCGCGGGAGGCGCGACGACTGGAGCCGGCCCCACCCTGCCAAGTCTGCCGTCGGGCACTCCGCCGCAGCTCGTTGCGCACAAGATCGGCTGGGACCATTACACGCTTAGGGTCGACGGAAAAACTACGCCGATCTGGTCCGGTGAATTTCATCCGTTCCGGTTGCCGAGTCCTAGTCTGTGGCTCGATGTCCTGCAGAAACTCAAGGCCAATGGCTTTAACGCCGTCTCCATCTACTTCGACTGGGGTTATAGCTCCGCGAAGGCAGGAGCCTATGATTTCACGGGAATCCGTGACATGGATACGCTGCTCGACATGGCGGCGCAAGCGGGCCTCTATGTCATTGCGCGCCCCGGCCCATACATCAACGCGGAGACGGACGCCGGCGGATTTCCTGGCTGGTTACTTACGCAGAGCGGCAAAGCCCGCACCAGCGCGCCTGATTACCTGGCGGCCGCGCGCGAGTGGATGAGCAAAGTCAACCCGATCATCGCTCGACACCAGCTGACCACGGGTCAGGGTACGGTCATCCTCTATCAGATCGAAAATGAAATGCAGGACACCAGCCAGACGGGCTACATGCAGGATCTTCATGATTGGGCCCGATCGGATGGGATTTCGGTGCCGATTTTCCACAATGATCCGGGGCCGAACGGCAATTTCGTTCCGGCAAACTCCCCGATTCCAGGCGTGGTAACCGGCCCGGTCGACCTGTATGCATTCGACGACTATCCACAGACAAACTGCACCGGTAACCCGGGTGCGGGGTGGTACGGTCTGTTTAGCACTGGAGGGGCGAAGGGCGGGGCGACAGCTTCACCTTATACGCCTGGATTCATCGCCGAAATGGAAGGCGGCTGGTTTGACAACTGGGGATCTTCCGGCATTTATCCATGCATGTCTCAAGCGGGCGCCGGCTCGAACTTCGAACGGCTGTTCTACGGGACCAACATCGCGAACCGATTCGCGATTCAGAACATCTACATGTCGTTTGGTGGCACGAATTGGGGTTGGTTGCCGTCTACCGGGCTGTATACGTCGTATGACTACGGTGCCGCGATAGACGAGGGCCGCCAGTTGCGGCCCAAAATGGCTACGCTTAAGGCGCTGGGCAATTTTGTCCAAAGTGTTCCCGCGATCATGCATGTTGACGCTGGAAGCGCCGTTAGCGCGTCATCGCAATCCATTCAGATTCTGCACGGAGTGGACAATACCTCCGGAACCAATCTGTACACGGTCCTGCACTCGCCCTCAAATGCGACTTCAAACGACACCTTTACTTTCCCGGTCGTGACACCCGACGGTGGCTTCACCGTGCCGCAGCAAGGGACGTTAAGACTCAACGGTGCAGATTCCAAACTGCTGCTCGCGAACTACTCGTTCGGTCAGCATCATCTTGTCTACACGACGTCGGACCTCGATACACAACTGTCGGCTGCGGTGGGCGACGTCGTCCTGCTGTATGGCCGGCAGGCAGAAGATGGGGAGACAGTACTGCGCTTCTCCTCGCAACCCACTGTGTCGGTGATTGGAGGTCCGTCCAGCAACGTTAGTCAGGCGTGGGATCCCTCCACAGGGCAGCTGCGGTTGAACTATCAGCACAACGAGTTGACGAGAATCCTGATATCCGGCGGCGGTAGCGCCACCCCGCTGATGTTGCTTATCGCTGACGACAATACCGCGGCGACCTTCTGGAGGCAAAATACCAGCGCCGGCCCGATACTCGCACGAGGTCCTGCGCTGCTCCGCACGGCCGCGATTAGCGGGACGACTCTCGGGATGACCGGCGACACGGTATCGGCGGGCTCGCTGGAGGTATGGGCGCCGGCGGCGATCAAGCAAGTCTCCTGGAATGGCGCGGCTATTGCCAGCCAATCGACCGCATCGGGAAGCCTCCTGGCGCAAAATGCGCTGAGTGGACCTGACGCTGTCTCGCTCCCTGATCTCACGGCGCAATCGTGGCGTTACATGCAGGAGTCGCCCGAAGCACAATCCGCGTTTGATGACTCGAAATGGATTAGCGCTTCGTTGACATCGACCAATAGCACGACGCCTCCGCCGTCCGGACAGCCGGTGCTCACCGCCGACGACTACGGTTTCCATCATGGCGACGTCTGGTACCGCGGAAAATTCACTTCGACTTCGAACGTATCTGCGATTACGTTGAATTACTGTGGGAGCCAGGCCGGCCTGGATCAGGTCTGGGTTGACGGCAATTATCTCGGACAGAATGTACTGGGCGGCTCAACTTGCGGCACGTTCACCGTCCCGGCGACGTTGGCGCCAGGGCCGCACGTTATCGCGACAATGGTTCGAAATAATGGGCACAACGAAGACTGGTACGCGAATGACGGCCACAAGGAGGGAAGAGGGCTGGTTTCAGTTTCTCTCGGTTCCGGTTCGACCACGAGCATCGCGTGGAAGATACAAGGCAATGCCGGTGGCGAAGATCTGTGGGACACCGCTCGCGGTCCGATGAACAACGGCGGACTATGGGGCGAGCGCAACGGCTGGTATCTCGCAGGATTTCCGGCCGCGGGTTGGTCGGCTGCCACATTGCCGGCTGGACAGGCGTACGCGGGCACTTCATGGTTCAGGACGACCTTCCCGCTATCGATCCCGGCTGGGAATGACGTGTCGGTCGGCATTCAGATCGGCGGCGCCGACGGCACGATCACTGGCGGGAACTATCGCGCCCTGATCTTCGTGAATGGCTGGAACATGGGTCAGTACATTGCGAATGTTGGACCACAACATACCTTTGTTGTCCCCAATGGCATTCTCAATCCCAACGGACAAAACACGATCGCCATTGCGGTGACCAGCAACGGCAACCCGTCCGACGGCCTCGAAAGTGTCCGGCTCGTCAATCTGGGAACTGTTCGAGGCGGCGTGCCGGTTCAACTTAACGACTCTCCCGACTATTCAGCCTGGCTGTCAGCCAACTAATAACACCGGACCGCGGGAGGTGCCTTCAGTCAGCGCCGGGACCCCCTACGGGGTCCGGCCTCGATCTTATCTCGTCGTCCGTATTCATACGTAGTTAGTAATCCAAAAAATACTGAAATAGAGAATCTTGTCGGCAGGAGCCGGGCGTGCCGGCGGATCTGTCAAAAACAGACCAGCAGTAGCGGAGACATCGATGGAAAACAAACCAAGTGCAAAGCGCCGTTCCCTGATCAAGCTCGGCGGATTGTCACCGATCTTGCCGTATCTGTACGCGTGCGGGGGCAATGCCGACTCCGCGAATTCGGGTGGCTCGCAGCCAGTAACAACAGGAGCCGGTCCCGCTGCTGGCGCCGCCTCTGCGCCCACTGCCGGTTCCAGTCCTGCTTCAGGTCAGGAACCCGCGACAGCGAGCCTGATACCCGATGCGCAAGCGTTACAAATGAAGTACGCCTACGCTGCCGGACAGTCTCCCGATTCCATTGGCGCCAATGCGTCGCCATCGACGTACATGCTGTATGAGGGCTTGCCGATCGGTAATGGCCGTCTTGGGGCGCTCGTTGGCGGCGCGCCTACGCAGGAACTGCTCTATCTGAACGACATCACCCTCTGGTCCGGGCAGTCCAACATAATGGATTACGCCTACACCTCGAGTGGAATGGGTTCTTATCAAACGCTAGGTACGTTGACGATAAGCCTACCCACGCACACTAACGCGACTCAGTATGAGCGCTTGCTGGATATCAGCAATGGGCTTGTCAGAACAGCCTACTCCGTCAATCAGGTCAACTACGAGAGAGCAATTTTCAGCAGCTTCCCGAATGATGTCATGGTGATTCGGCTAACCAGCAGTACACCCAATTCTTATACCGGATCGATTGCTCTTGCCGACGGTGGCAGAGGCGCCACAACGTTCAAAGATGGGAGTGCCCAGATGCTATCTTTCTCTGGGAGCTTACCTAACGGGGAACTCTATTGCGCGTGCGCGAAGATATTGCCCGACGACGGGGAATTGGCTGTTAACGGTGATCAGATTGTCTTCCTGAATTGCAGTGGCCTCACCATTCTGGTATCCGCGAGCACTAACTATGACGGCATTAGTGCAGATCACTATCTGGGCGGTGGATCACCTTTGGACACGGCCCATGGCCAGATCGCAGCTGCCGAGGGCAGTAGCTTTGGAACACTGCTCTCCAATCATCTCGCGGACTACCAGCCCCTGTTCGGAAGATTCAGCGTGGATTTCGGGGCATCAACTGCCGCTCAAAATGCGTTGACGATTCCTGATCGCCTGCAGGCGCGTGCTGCGCCGAGCAGTCCACCCGATCCCTGGCTGGAATCGTTGTATGTGCAGTTTGGGCGCTATCTGAGCATTGCATCCTCGCGTACCTCCTTGCCGATGAATCTGCAGGGACTGTGGAACACGACGAATGATCCAGCATGGTTCTCGGACTATCACACCGACATCAATGTCCAGATGGCCTACTGGCTCGCAGACCGGGGCGGGCTACCGGAGTGTTTCGAGCCGTTCCTGAACTTCGTTCTCAGCCAGTACAAAGACTGGGAAACCTTGACACAAAGTAGTTTCAACAGTTCGAGCAATCCCTTTGCAAACTCCAGCAGAAAGATTGCAGGCTGGACAGTGGGCATCTCGGCAAATGTATACGGGTCTCAAGCCTGGCAATGGCACCCACCCGGAAATGCATGGATTTGCCGGAATCTCTGGGAACACTACGAATACACGGTAGATCGCAACTATCTCTCAACGATCTATCCGATCCTGAAATCTGCATGCCAGTTCTGGGAGGTTCGTCTGGTGTCGGTTCAAACGGGTACGAATCCGGATGGATCGGCGTTGATGCAGCTCGTTGACGACGTCGATTGGTCACCCGAGCACGGAAACTATTTGCAGGGCATTAGCTATGCGCAGGAGCTGGTTTGGGATCTCTTCACAAACTATCTCAAGACCGCGTCGGTTCTCGGAGTCGACTCGACCTACGTTGCGACCATCACCGCGTTGCTGTCGAATCTCTATCTTCCCCAGTTGAATCCTCAGAACAACAATATGCTCGAGGAGTGGATGCAAGCGTCATACGATGCTCAAACGGAGCAATCCGATCCCACGCATCGCCATCTGTCGCCGCTAATCGGACTCTTCCCGGGGGAGCGCCTTTCGATCAACAGCGATCCGACGTTCATGAACGGCGTCAAGGCGCTCCTGACGGCGAGAGGCACCGCCAGTTTCGGGTGGGGGATGGCCTGGAGAATGGCATGTTGGGCTCAATTGCAGCAACCGTCGATAGCGTATTCAATGATTCCCTTGCTGCTCACGCCAGTGACCTTTTCTAACCCAGGAAACGGCAGCTTTGTGAACATGCTGGACGCTTACGACGATGGGCCTGAAGTGTTTCAGATTGACGCGAACATGGGTGGTCCTGCTGCGGTGTGCGAGATGCTGCTGCAAAGCAGAACGACATCGATCACGTTGTTACCCGCGCTTCCATCGCAGTGGGGGAACGGCAGCGTGAGCGGGTTGCGTGCCAAGGGCGGATTCTCTATCGACCTGGCATGGACTAATTCGGTACCGACTTCAGTGACGCTGACCAGCGTAGGTGGAACGTCAACAACATTGTTCTATATGGGGAGAAGCAAACAGGTTCACGTGCCGCTGAACGGATCAGTGACCTTGGGCGCGGGCGAGTTGCCGTGAGCCGGAGAAACATTGAGCAAGCCGTACGCGTGGTGCGTGTTGTCGCCCGAGGCCGGTTGTTTAACATCACGCCCGCGGACGTACGGGTTGACGGGAGTTTTTATGGAGACCAATAACGAAAAACCTGCGAGCACGCCAATGGAGATCACCATGCCTGAAAGATCGGAGCAGATGCTGCTCGAAAATCTCGTTGCGCTGCAGGTCTGGGTGTGCGCCTGGTATGACGAAGCGGTCAAGGCGGAATTTATCAACCTGTCCTATCATCCGGACGCGGAAACGGTGAGCCTTTTGCGACACTACTTTAAAGCCGGCGTGGCGCCTGCAGAAGCTGCGCACGCGTGCTTTGGGCATAAGCACTAACCCACAATTCAATCGCGAAACGCTACCGGGCACGCTTGCGCCCGTGCATATCGACTATCGTTACGTGAGCGCACTGCGAACCCGGTGACTACTACCGTTACGTGGTGATGTGCCCGGAAGCAGTGACAGTGCCACAGGCGTATCATGGCCGACTGCTTGCTGCTGCTCGCCCAAGTCTTGCACGTCACGGATTCGCACCACGTCGATACCGCGGCCCCGACACTCCGCGCGCAGGCGCAACCGGACGGCATCATGCTTTGTCCGCCTGAAACCGAATCCCGATCTCCGCCACAGCATGACCGTAAGGCAAACCATTCCCCTCAATCGGCTACTGCGCGACATTCGTGCCTGCACGGTGTGCGCGCCGGTGCTGCCGCACGCGCCGCGGCCGATCGTCGTGGCGTCGGCCGACTCGCGCATTCTCATCATCGGCCAGGCGCCCGGTGCGCGCGTACATGCTTCGGGCATTCCGTGGAGCGATGCGAGCGGTGCACGGTTGCGCAGCTGGCTTGGAGTCGCCGATGAGACCTTCTACGACGCCTCGAAATTCGCGCTGGTGCCGATGGGATTCTGCTTTCCAGGCAGAGGCGCGAGTGGCGATTTACCGCCGCGCCCAGAATGCGCCGCCCATTGGCATCAGGCCTTGCTCGCCCAGTTGCGCGAGGTGCGGCTCACGTTGCTGATCGGTCAATACGCACAGCGCTTTGGTCTTGGTGACGCGTTCGGGCCGACGCTCACCGATACGCTGCTGCGTTGGCGGGAATATGGCCCCACCGCGATGCCGCTTCCGCATCCATCGCCGCGCAATATCGCCTGGTTCAAGCGCAATCCGTGGTTTGAAGCGGAGGTGTTGCCGACCTTGCAGACGCGTGTTGGAGCTGCGCTCAGCGCATGATTCGCCACGCGCGGCCGAAATAAACTGAAACACACAATTAAGCGCCCGGCGGAATAAAACGGCACACTGACGCGTTAGCTTGATACGGCGGCGCGACCGGACCTGTTCCGGCATGGCCGAATTTTCAAATAGCTTTCGCTGAAAACGCATTCGCAGACGGAACGACCCATGAATACCCACGCGAACTCCCTGACCGATTCGGCCGGCACCCTGCAGCCGTCGCGCTACACCCGCACGGCAATGGCGCTGCACTGGCTGATCGCGCTGCTGATGATCGGCAATGTCGTACTCGGCCTGAGCGCCGAATCATGGCCCGACGACTGGGTGCGCCCGGTGGTCGATACCCATAAGTCGATCGGTATCACGGTGCTCGGCCTCGCGCTGATGCGCATCTTATGGCGCGTCTCGCACAAGCCGCCGCCGTTGCCGCGCGAGTTTCCGTCGTGGGAGAAGATCGCCGCGCATGTCGCTCATTTTCTGCTGTATCTGTTGATGATTGCGTTGCCGCTATCGGGCTGGCTGCACGATTCCGCGTGGAAAGACGCGGCCACGCATCCGATGCGTCTGTTCAACCTGTTCCCCTGGCCGCGCATCGGCTATGTGATGCATCTCGACCCGGCGCTCAAGGAGACCTTGCACGATCGCTTCGGCGCTCTGCATACGTGGCTTGGCTACGCGCTGTATGCGCTGCTGGCGATGCATATCGGTGGCGCGTTGAAACATCAATGGATCGATCGCAAGTCGGTTCTGAAACGCATGGTGCCGTAAGCACTATCGCTTTGATTTCACTCTAATAACCGTATCAACGACGGACACAGCAGTCATTTTGAAGAAAACTCTGGAACAGGCGCTCGCCCTTGCCTCCCCGCGCATTCTGCCGCGTCCCACCACGCTGCTGAGCACGCTGATTCATCTCAGCGTGGTCGTGTTGTGGCTGCTGCTGTTCGCGCGCGCGTTCTTTTTGCAAGGCGTGGTGGCGTGGTCGACGGGGATTGCGTACGTCGTGTACGACACGTTGCTGCTCGCGTTCGTCACATGGAAAACACTGCCGCTGATGCGGCCCACTGCGCCGCTCTCGCCCGACGTCGATCCGCACAGCTTACCCAGCATGGGCGTGATCGTTGCTTCGCACAACGAGGCGGCGGTGTTGCCGGTCACCCTCGCGGCGCTGCTGCGTCAGACGCATGGCCCGGCGCAAATCGTGATCGCCGACGACGGTTCCACCGACGCCACCCACACGCTGCTCACCGAACGCTTCGGCCTCGCTGCCGCCGCTGACGGCGTGCTGAGCGCGCGGAGTACGCTTTATCCCAACCTGTACTGGCTGCGCGTGCCGCACGGCGGCAAGGCGCGCGCGTTGAACGCCGCGATCACGGTCATGACCACCGACACCGTCATGACCGTCGACGCCGACACGCTGCTCGAAGACGACGCCACCTACGCGATGCGCGCCGCGTTCGCGAGAGAGCCGAAGCTGGTCGCGGCGGCCGGCATTCTGGTGCCGGTGTGCGGAAAATCGGTTTCGGGCCGCGTATTCCAGTGGTTTCAGACCTACGAGTACATGCGCAATTTCATCGCCCGCTTTGCGTGGATGCGCGCCGACAGTCTGCTGTTGATTTCAGGCGCCTTCGCTTCGTTCAAGCGCGACGCGCTGGTGGATGTGGGCGGTTTCGATCCGCAGTGTCTGGTCGAAGACTATGAGCTGATTCATCGGCTGCGGCGCTATTCGGTCGACCATGGTCTCGGCTGGGATGTCCGCGTGATCGGCGATGCCCGTGCGCGTACCGATGCGCCGGGCAACCTCGGCAGTTTCCTGCGGCAGCGCCGCCGCTGGTTTGCGGGCTTTCTGCAGACGCAATACTGGAATCGCGACATGACCGGCAACCCGCGCTACGGCACCATGGGCATGCTGATGTTGCCGGTCAAGGCCATCGATACGATGCAGCCGATCTACGGACTGACCGCCTTCGCGCTCTTGCTCACCTTCCTGTTTGGCGGGCATGGCGCGCTCGTCGTGTCGATTTTCAGCGTGATCGGCATCAAAACGGCGATCGACCTCGCGTTTTATCTCTGGTGTATCCATCTGTACCGCCGCTGGACCGGCCTGCGCACAGGCTCCAGTTTGCGCATGGCGGTCCTCGCGGCAATCGCCGAGCCGTTCACGTTCCAGTTGGTGCGGCACGTCGGCGCGCTGCTCGGCTGGCTGCATTTCCTGCGCGGCGGCCGTTCGTGGGGCGTGCAACGCCGCTCCGGTCTCGTCACGCACGACGAAAGCCGCTAGCCAATCCTCTTATTTGACGCACTCCGGGTGGCAGACAGGTGCGCTGCGGCCATGGGCTGCGCGGCGGGGGCAGGGCCGCGCCGTGCCTCTATTGAACCAGGCGGCTTCGGGTTCTAGTAGACTGTGCAACGATGCCGGCCTGCGAATTGCAGGGCGGCGACCTTCCATCCGCTCGTGCACGGAGGCTCCACACATGCATGCTGTTCCCCCGCTCGAACAAGACATCGTCGATGCGCCGGTCGATACGCAAGCTGCCCAAGCAGCTGCGCAAACCAACGCCCCAGCAGACGGAAATGCAGGCGCGCCCAATCAGGCCACCCACGACGCACCGGTGCGTGATCTGCGCCGCGTCGGTATTCACCCCGACTACTGGTATCCGCTCGCGTGGTCGCATGAAGTGAAGCGGGGCAAGACGCATGGTGTGACGTTCGCGGGCGAGCCGATCGTGCTGGCGCGTACGGAGTCCGGCAAGGTGTTCGCGCTTGAAGATCGTTGCGCGCATCGTCAGGTGCCGTTGCACCAGGGCGTGGTGGACGGCGAATCGATCCGTTGCGGCTATCACGGCTGGACCTACGACTGCTCGGGCAAGTGCATCGACGTGCCGTATCTGGGCCGCGAACGTCTGCCCAATGGTGTGCGCTCTTATCCCTGCCGCGAAGTTGAAGGACTGATTTTCGTCTTTCCCGGCAATGCTGCTTTAGCCGACGAGCGGCCGCTGCCCGCGTTCGGCTCCGTCTCCGACAAGAAGTACAAAACGCGCCGTTTCGGCCGTCCGGTGAATTGCCACTACTCGTTCATGCACGAGAACCTGATGGACATGAACCATCAGTTCCTGCACCGCCGGCAGATGGGGCAGATGCGCGCGCGTTCGTTAGGGCGGCGGCGCGGCGAAGGCTGGGTCGAAGTCGATTACACGTTTGCGCGCATGGCCGGCCAGCAGCCGATCGGCGAAGCGATCGTGTTCGGCCAGAGCCGCAAGTCAGGCGGCGACAACGACAAGGACGTGATGACGATCCGCACCGAGTATCCGTATCAGACGCTGCAGATCCGCACGTCCGAACAGACGCTGGTGATGGATTTGTGGATCGTCTACGTGCCGCTCGATCGCGAGCAACGCACTAACCGTACGTTCGGCCTGCTGTCGATTCGCAAACCGGGAATTCCCGGCGTGCTCAATCTCGCGTGGCCGCTGCTCGTATGGTTCACCGAACGCATTTTCAAGGAAGACCGCGAGATCGTCGAAGCCGAGCAACGCGCGCACGACTCGCAGGGCGCGGACTGGAATCACGAGGTGTTTCCGGTCATCAACGAACTGCGCGACTTGCTGCGTGAGAGCGGCGCGCCCGATCAGGTGGTCGGGGCCGGCACGGGTGACACCGCGGTGATCCGCTTCTGGGATTCGCGTCACGGTAACCCATTGTCGAATACCTGATATTCGAGTTTTTTGACGCTGCACCTGACCGTACAATCGTCGGCGACGATGAGCGGCGCCGGATAAAACAGGACGCATAAGACGCATAAAGCGCGGACTCATCGATCGAAAAAAGCCAAAATCATAACGATTCGCTTGAGGGGTCCATTCGATGAGTACCGAACTGCATGCAGTGATGCCGGTTGTCGTGTTCCTTGTGGGCCTCGCCATCATGGCGGTGGCGCTGGTGAAGGGCGGCCCCAAACAGCCGGCGCCGCTCGCGTCGATCAACGAGCCTTTCAAGTCGGTCGATTTTTCCGGTTTACCTTCCCTTGAGCGCTACACCGCGCGCGATAACGCACAGCTCGTCTATCGGCACTACGCGGGCGGGATAACGCCCGCGCGAGGCAGCGTGGTGCTGGTTCATGGCTCGTCGGCAAGCAGCGAGAGCCTGCATACCCTGGCGAATGTGCTCGCCGCGGCCGGTTACGACGTCTACGTGCCCGACATGCGCGGGCACGGCGAATCGGGCAAGAAAGGCACGATCGCGTACATCGGCCAGCTTGAAGACGATCTGAGCGACTTTATCGACGCGGTTCAGCCGGCCGGTCCGCGTACGCTGGCCGGTTTTTCCGCGGGTGGCGGCTTCGCACTGCGATTCGCGGGGGATGCGCGGCAAATGGCATTCGACCGCTATGTTCTGCTTGCACCGTTCATTCATCAGGACGCACCAACCACGCGCCCTTCCGTCGGCGGGTGGGTAAATATCGGGCTGCCGCGCGTGATTGTGCTGGTGATCCTCAACAAGTTGCGCATCACGCTGTTCAATCATCTGCCGACCGTGGCTTATGCGCTGTCGCCCGAGGCGGCGGCGAGGCTCACGCCACAGTACTCGTACAACCTGATGCAGAACTTTCGTCCGCATGAGGATTACCGCGCGGATATCCGCGCGACGCGGCAGCCGATTGAAGTGCTGGTCGGCGCGAACGACGAAGCGTTTAATGCCGAGGCATTTGCCGGGGTCTTCAAGGAAGCAGGGCGCGTCGTGCCGGTCACGATCGTGCCGGGCGTGGCGCATATCGGGTTGACGCTCGACGCCGCAGCCGTTACCGCGATTGTGAACGCGGTGTCTGAGCGTACCGGCGAGGCGGCTCTCTCGTAGGCGGGTTTTCCACACGATGGGGAATGAGTCCATCTCCACCCGGTGGGGAATTCGGGCCGGTCGAGCGGCGATAATGGCATCCGATACACACGGGTTTGCGCCAATCGAGATGCGCCGGCCTCCGACCCGTGTACCATTTCGTTTTTTCCGACTTTTAAGAACACCCCCGTGACTACGCAACAAATCCCTACTACATCCCGTAAATCCCTCACGCTGCTGCAATTGCTGGGCATTATCGGCGCCGCCGGACTGATCGCGGCGATCGTGCTGAACCAGTTCGTTTAAGCCAATTCCCCGCCACGCAGCGTTCGCTGCAAGCATCCGACCCTAAGCCGGCGCTCGTCGCCGGCTGCATCGATATCCCGATTTGCCATGTACAAGAAGGGCGTAGCCGTAGAAATCCAGTTTTCCCCCGAACGGCTCAACGACGGTGCCGGCGATCCGTACTGGATCGATTTGACGCAAGTTGAAGCGCAACGGTTGCTGGAAAGTCTGCAGGCACGCCTCGCTGAAAGCAGCGTGGGCACCGCGGCGCCGTTGGTGGTGAGCCTCGATGAGACACCCGCGTCGCAAGCGGCCGCGGCGCCGCAGGCGGCGATAGACAGCGCGGCCTCGGCGGACGACTTCAAACAATGGGTCTGCGTGATCTGCGGCTGGGTTTACGACGAAGCCGCCGGTTTGCCGGACGAAGGCATCGCGCCGGGCACCCGCTGGGCAGATGTCCCGGCCGACTGGCGTTGCCCACTGTGCGATGTGGGCAAGGAAGACTTTGCGTTGGTCGAGTTTTAAACTCGTCCTGCGGTTCAAGCGGCCCCGGCCAAGCGCTGGGCCACACAGCGGCCCTAACCCGCTCCTTCCGGAAAATCCGCGCCAACCGTCGTGGCCTCCTAGCCATCGAAGTCGCCACGCATGAAGTCCAGCTTCTTGCGCGCCAGTTCGAGCGCAACCTTGCCAAGCAGCAACCGCAGCGGCGGTTTGTCCGACAGCGCGGCCTCGATGATCGCCTGCGCGGCGCGCACCGGATCGCCGGCCTGCTTGCCGCTACGCGCTTCGGTCTGCTTGCGGCGCTCGCCGGCCGTGGCCGCGTAGTCGTCGAGCACCGTCGCCGATTGCTTGATCGACGGACCTGCCCAGTTCGTGCGGAACGGACCGGGTTCGACGATGAGCACGTCGATGCCGAGCGGCTTCACCTCGGCAGCGAGCGATTCGGACAGACCTTCCACTGCATATTTGGTGGCGTGGTAATAACCGGTTGCAGCGAAACTCGCAATGCCGCCAATCGACGAGACATTCACAATCAGGCCACTGCGCTGCTTACGCATAATCGGCAGCACGGCCTTCGTTATATCGACCAGACCGAACACGTTGGTCTCGAACATGGCGCGGACTTCGTCGTCCTCGCCTTCTTCGATCGCGGCCAGATAGCCGTAACCCGCGTTATTGACGAGCGCGTCGATGCGCCCGAAACGCTGCGTGGCTTGCGTGACCACGTCGTCGATCTGCTGACGGTTCGTTACGTCGAGCGGCAGAACCAGCGCTCGCTCGCCGTGTGCTTCGGCGATATCTTTCACTTTCGACGGGTCGCGTGCCGTGACCACCGCGCGCCAGCCGCGCTCCAGCACCAGCTTGGCCAGTTCGCGGCCGAAACCAGTGGAACAGCCTGTAATCAGCCAGACGGGGTTGTCTCGATTCATCATTTGGGAAACTCCTGTTGATGGGTCAACGTGGCGCGGATTGATCGTCGAACAGCGCCCTTACTGCTGCTTACGTCTTGAGTGGGTTTTTAATTGTAGTCGTAGCGCGGCGGCTTCGCTTTGCAGCGCTTCGACAAACGCGCCGGCCAGCGGATGGCTCGGACGATGCTCAGGATGAATCACGCTCACGCGAAATGGCAACGACACGGCGAGCGGCCGGATATGCAGATTGCGCCCCGCGAAGTCGAGCGCGGTCAGCGGATTGACGATGGCCACGCCGAGGCCTTGCCGCACGAAGCTGCAAACGGAGACAGCGGTGGGCGTCTCGACTATCTGGCGGCGCGCGACGCCCGCTTGCGTGAAGGCTTCGTCGATCTGAATCCGGTACGGATCGTTCGACGACAGGCTGATGAACGGCTGATTCGCGAAGTCCTTCAACTCGATCACGCGCCTCTTAAGCAACGGATGACCATCCGGCAGCACGCAGACTTCGTCCACCTCGAGCAACGGTGTCAGGCGGGTTCCCGCGGGCGGCGCGCCGTGTTCGGTCAAGCCGAGGTCGTAGCGCTGCGCGGTCAGCCATTCTTCGAGAAACGGCGATTCCTGCGTCGCGATCGAGAGGCTTACGCCGGGCTGTGCATGGTGGAAACGTTTGGATGCCCCTGGCAGGATCGAGTGCGAAAACGCCGGCAACGCGATGATGGAAAGCTGGCCGCCCTGAAATTCGCGCAGGCTGGCCGCTGTGGATGCTACCCGTTCGAGCCCGATATACGCGCGCTCGATTTCGTCGAACAACGTCAGTGCGGCCAGAGTTGGGCGCAATCGGCCGTGCACGCGTTCGAACAAGGCAAAGCCGATGACGAGCTCCATGCGCGCGAGTTCGCGGCTTACCGTGGGCTGCGAGGTGAAGAGCATCTCGGCCGCTTTGGTGACGCTGCCTGCCGTCATCAACGCGCGGAAGACTTCGATATGCCGATGGGTAAGCGTCATGAGACCTATATCAGGAATGAATGGGACTGTGAAGAATAGGTATTTTACTGAATGATCGATTCTCCGCATCATGTCGCTCATATCCATGCTTCGAAATAGAGAGCCGAGAACCGTGACCCCTTTCAATCCACAGCAACTCGTTGAACTTGCGCATCAGTACGGCACGCCCCTGTGGGTTTACGACGCCGACGTGATTCGTCAACGTATCGCCGAATTGCGTAGCTTCGACGTGATCCGCTATGCGCAGAAGGCGTGCTCGAACGTGCATATCCTGAAGCTGATGCGAGACGAAGGGACGATGGTCGATGCCGTGTCTCTGGGCGAAATCACCCGCAGTCTCGCGGCGGGCTTCACGCCGGATGGCGATCCTGAGGGCGTGGTGTTGACGGCGGATCTCATTGATCACGCGACGCTGGCCACCGTGATCGAGCATCGCATCACGGTCAACGCCGGCTCGCTCGATATGCTTGAGCGCGTGGGGCAGCATGCGCCTGAAGGCCACCGTGTGTGGCTGCGGATCAATCCCGGTTTCGGCCACGGACACAGCAACAAAACCAACACCGGTGGCGAGCAAAGCAAGCACGGCATCTGGCTCGACGACGTGCCGCTGGCGATAGCCATGGTGCGGCGCTATGGCTTGAAGCTGGTCGGACTGCACATGCATATCGGCTCCGGCGTCGACTACGCCCATCTATCGCGCGTGTGCGATGCGATGGTCGAAACGGTGCAAAGCCTGGGGCACGATATCGAAGCGATTTCGGCTGGCGGTGGTCTATCGGTGCCGTACAGCGAAGGCGAACCGCGAATCGACGTCGAGCATTACTTTCGTCTTTGGGACACGGCGCGCAAGCAGATCGAAGCGCATCTCGGGCATCCCGTGCGGCTGGAAATCGAGCCGGGCCGTTTTCTGGTGGCGGAAGCGGGCGTGCTGGTTGCCGAGGTGCACGCGCTGAACCGGCGGCCGAACCGGCAGTTTGCTCTCGTCGATGCGGGCTTCAACGATCTGGTGAGACCGTCGTTTTACGGCAGCCGTCATGAGATGACGATGGTGAAGGCCAATGGCTTGCCGAGCGCAGCGCCGGTTGGCGCTTTCTCGGTGGCCGGCCCGTTGTGCGAAGCGGGCGACGTGTTCACGCAGGAGGCGGGGGGCGTCGTCACGAGCCGCGCCATGCCGACGCCGGAAGTGGGAGACTTCATCGTGTTTCACGACGCGGGGGCGTACGGTGCGTCGATGTCATCGAACTACAACAGCCGGCCATTGGCAGCCGAAGTCTTGCTGGAGAACGGCCAGCCACGGTTGATTCGGCGCAGGCAGACCATGGGCGAATTGATCGCGCTCGAAACGCTGGGCTGAGCGAGAAGGGGCCGCGCGCCGTGCGGGGTGTCAACGCTCAGCGCCACGCCACACGAATCTGGCGTCATCGCGCCCGCACCGTGCGTGTGTACGACGCGATCATCGTCGCGAGTTCCTGAGCTGCGGGCGTGACGGGAATCGCCGCGCGTTGCAGCAGGCACACGTTCTGTTCGACAGCGCGCTCGCGCACATTGATCGACGTGAGCACGCTCGCAAACGGCCCGCGTTTCGCGACGATCGACGCCTCCAGCGACAGGCAGTCTGTCGCGCCGACCAGATGCAGCGTTTCGTACAAACCCTCTACCGTCGCGATGATTTTCGGCGGCGGCAAGCCGTGACTTTCCAGCAGATGGGTTAGGCGGTTGATTTGCGGGTCGCTGGTGAGATTGGGCGAGCGCGTCGCCACCCACGTGCAATCGGCGAGTTCCGCGAGCGACGTCGCTCCCGCTTTCGGATGACCGCGACGGCAGACAATCACGGGATCGGACGGATAGAGCGGCGTGACCGACAGATCCGCCGTGTCGGTATGTTTCGACACCAGCGCGACGGCGAAATCGAGCGTGCCTTCGCGAATCCGCGAAATCATCATCCGCGACGTACCGGTGCGCAAATGCACCGCGACCCGCTCGAAGCGCGCGCGGAATTCCGTCAGCACCGGTGCCAGGGCGTCGACGAGCGGCTCGGTGGTCATGCCGAACGTAACTTCGCCTGCGTAGTCGCCGCGCAATTGCTGCACTTCCTGTTCGGCTCGTTCGCATTCGCCGAGAATCGCGCCGGCCCGCTGCAACAGGCGCTGGCCGAGCGCAGTCAGCGCGATTCCGCGGTTCGTGCGGGTGAACAAGGTCGCGCCCAGCATCGATTCAAGGTGCTGCAACTGCTGCGTGATGCCGCTCTGGGCGATGCCGAGCGCCCGCGCTGCCGCACGGATGCTGCCGTGCTCGGCCACGGCGGTGAATGCGCGTAGCTGGGATATCGTCAACGCCATCAGGAGTCTCTGTGATCGGTAAAAGTGATCATGATATTACTTTCGGGACTGCTTTAAGGCACTGGGGTGGCATAGGATGATCCCGTACCTTGTACTAATCCGCCCAACTCACACTCGTCCCCCATGAAAATCCCGCTGATGATCTTGAGCGCCGCGCTGACTTTCAGCAGCGCCGCGTTTGCCGCCGACCCCACCACGTTGCGTCTCGGTATCGATCCGAGCTATCCGCCGATGGACGCCAAGGCGCCTGACGGCAGCTTCAAAGGTTTCGACGTCGATCTCGGCAACGAAATCTGCCGGCGCATCCATGCGCGTTGCCAGTGGGTCGAGCTCGAGTTCTCGGGGATGATTCCGGCGTTGCAGGCACGCAAGATCGACGCGATTCTTTCGTCGATGGCGATCACGGAGAAGCGCGAGCAACAGATCCTGTTCTCGTCGAAGCTGTTCCAGTTCAAATCACGGCTGATTGCGCGTCAGGGTTCCGCGCTCGCGGGCGGGGTGAATGCGCTGGCCGGCAAGCAGATTGGCGTGCAGACGGGGACACAGTTCGAGGGGTATGCGTTGAAGAACTGGACGCCGCTTGGCGCGCATGTGGTCGCGTACAAGAGTCAGGATGAGGTGTTCGCTGATTTGCAGAACGGCCGTCTCGATGGTGCGTTGCTCGGTTCCGTCGAAGCGGACTACGGCTTTTTGCGCACGCCGGCGGGTAAGGGCTTTGCGTTTGTCGGCGAGCCGCTTTCGATGGGCGATCGTGGTGTCGGGATTGGTTTGCGCAAGGACGAGACCGCTGTGCAGGCAGCTATTAACGAGGCGATTGCTTCGATGCGCAAGGACGGTACGTATGCGCAGATCGCGAAGAAGTATTTCGACTTCGATCCGTACGGCAATTGATTCTTTTATTCCTATTCTTCGTCTTCAAACCTTCCGTTCATGAACAAGCAATCGATTCCGCTTCTCTCGCCGGCTATCGGCACGCACCGCGAGCTGGTGTCGTTTCATTTTGGTCCGATGGATAGCGGACAGAAGATCTATATCCAGTCGTCGCTGCATGCCGATGAAACACCGGCGATGCTGACGACGGTTTTGCTTAAGCGTCGATTGCTCGAACTGGAGAAGCAGGGCGCGTTGAATGCGGAAATCGTGCTGGTGCCGGTGGCGAATCCTGTTGGACTTGGACAGTATGTGCTCGGGCAGTTTCTTGGGCGCTTCGATCTGGGGAGCGGCAAGAACTTCAATCGGCACTTCATGCAGTTTCCGAGGCTCGTGACGCGGGCCAAAGAGATGCTAGGTGCGGATGCTGCGGAGAATCGGCGGATTGTTCGTGAGTTGATCGCGGCTGAGTTGGCGGAACAGAAACCGTTGACTGAGTTCGAGTCGCTGCAATTGGCTTTGCTGAAGCTTTCTTTCGATGCGGACGTTGTGATCGATTTGCATTGCTCCCTGGAAGCGGCGATGCATCTCTATACCAGTGAGGCTGCGTGGCCTGAGTTTGAGCCTTTGTCACGGTATTTGGGGGCGCAGGCTTCGTTGCTGGCCACTAACTCGGGTGGTGAGTCGTTTGATGAGACGCATAGCTTGTTGTGGTGGAAGTTGCAGCGGGAAATGCCAGCTGATAAGCCTGTGCCTGATGGGGCGATTGCTGTCACGGTGGAATGCCGGGGGCAGCGGGATGTTTCTTATGAAGTTGCTCAGGAAGATGCCGACGCGTTGGTTGATTATCTTGCCTGGCGTAAGGCTATCAAGCTTGATGTGGTTAAGCCGTTGCCTGAGTTGTTGTCGCCTGCGACGCCGCTTGCCGGTAGTGAACAGTTCTATGCGCCTGTCAGCGGGATTCTTGTTCATCGCGCGAAGATTGGGGACACGATTCGTGTCGGGCAGGCTTTGTTTGATATCGTCGATCCGTTGACTGATGAGACTATTACGCTGTTTAGTAACACCGAAGGGGTGTTTTATATGCGGCGCGCGATTCGGTTTGTGACGGCTGGGGCGCCGTTGGGGCGGGTTACTGGCACGCGGGCTTTTAGGACTGGGGTTTTGTTGGGGGCTTGACGGTTTTTTTTGCCTTCGCGGCGCTTGGTTGTGTGCCTGCGGTTTTTGGCCTTTCCTTGTTGTGTTAGTGGTTTATTAGTGTTGCCCCTGTGCGGGGCGGCACTTACTTTCTTTGCCGCCGCAAAGAAAGATAAGCAAAGAAAGCGGCTTTACACCGCCAGCTCATAAGTGGGTCCCCCGCACAGCCACGGTAGTGGTGCATCTGGAATCCGTGCTCTCGCACATTCGGCTTTAGTGGCACAGGGCTCATCCGCTCCCACTCCGCACTACGTGCGTCGCGGACGGGTCTGCCAGAGAAACCAAGGGCTTCGACTCGTGGTGGGTGGTTCTATGAAGGACCGTTCGGCGCGCGCAGCGCCGACGCGGTACTTCCTAAAAACGATTGTCGTTGGCGTCACAGAGGCTCCAGCGCGACGAGTTGCAGCGTCAGCCTCGGCTCGTGCTATTTGCCTACCGTCCCACTTCCTTCCCATCACATACATCGCGCCATTTGATCCGTAACGCGATCCGCCTGCTCGTGCAGGTGCAGCCGCGTGTTATGCCAATGCCGTTGCCCCGGAGTCGGCCTTCCCGCGCGCTCTCCCCCGCGGCGATGATTCGCCCATCCCCTTTCTGCGGCGCGCAGCGTTCAGCTCCGCTTCCTCCGCATCAATCATTACGACCGAAATCTTCCCCCGCTCAATGTTCGCCTCGGTCTCGTACTGATGCGCCGTACGCTCCAATAACTCCGCAAGCATCATCTGGTCGCGACGGTCGCAATGGTTCATCGCAATACCCTTGCGTAGCGTCCTGGCTAACATAGCCAGCGACGAAAGTCTTTCGACGTAAATGCGGGTCACCTCTACCATCTCATCCGCGAGACGCTTGTATTCAGCGGGCTTCGCAGATAGACGAGGGTACATATAATTTGCTTCAGCGGGTTTGCTCATGGCGCGATTTCCGGTGGATTCTCGAAATCGCCCGACACTCGCGGCAAACGGGTGGGCGGGCACGTAGCGAGGTTGAGAGTCCGGTGCCAGCCCAAACCGGCGAGCCTTGCGGCTCCCTCGCCGCGGCCCGCCCGTTGAATGGACGCGCAGAGGCAAACGACCTGCGTGGCAGGTTGTCAGGCAATGGCAGTCGGGCTCTCACACCCGGTCGTCATTGTTTTGACGACCGCGAAATTATAAGTGCGCCCTTCTCTTAAAATTCACTTTGCTAAGCTAACTATCTAACTTTGGCCAATCGGCCTAAGACATCCACCACATTCTTCGAGCGCGACAACATCGCACGTTTAAACCTCGATCGAGCGGTGCACAGGCCGCCGCCCAATCGAGGCCTATCTACTTCCCCCGCTCGCCCTTAACTCACTACCAACACCGGTGCCACGGCCGCCGGATCGCTAATGCTCGGCCGGCCGTTTTCCACGTGCCCCGCTACACGGCGCGAGAAGCTGGCGTCGTCGTTGCTCGTTACCGTCAAGTCGTACCAGTGATGGCTCGACGCCAGCACCCAACCCTCTTCGATATGCGCTCCCGCCGGCACCAGCACCGGACGCGTCCGCGCACCATACGCGTTGTCCGTCACCGTCAGGCGTGCAATGCCGCCGCCCTTGTTGCTGAACTTGATAAACACATTGCCGTTCGCAACGTCGTACTGCACCTTGATTTCCGGCTCCGCGGGCTTGTTGTGGCCATGCCAACCCGCTGCCTGTGCTGTTTGCGCCGTCGCCGTCTGCGTGTTGCCCGCAAACTTGCGCACAAAACCGTTCGGTCCGAATACCTCGAACGTGTACACGCCGTTCGTCGTCGTCAGGTCGAAGCTCTCGCTGAGCGACTTGCCCGCCTCGACGGTGTAGCGCCACGGACCGTCCGTGCGATTCGTCGAGTACACGTAGAAATGCGCGCCCTGACGGCCGCTATTGGCGAACACGATCTCAAACGTGTTTTTCTTCACGTCTGCATGACCGTTCACGTGCAACTCGTACGGTAATGCACGGGCGAAACGGATACCGCTTTCCTGCGGATCAAATGCGACCGGCGTGGCGGGTACCGTGGGTTTCGGCTGCGACGAGCATTCGTTGGCGATCTGCTGGTAGTTGCTCGTGTCCGGCAGCGTCGGCACGGAAGCGTCCGGCGTGCGGAAATCGAACGCGGTGGTCAGGTCGCCACACACGGCGCGGCGCCATGCGGTGATGTTCGGCTCGTACACGCCAAAGCGCGTCTCGATGAAGCGAATCACCGAGGTGTGATCGAACACCTGCGAGCACACAAAACCGCCCTTGCTCCACGGCGATACGATCGTCATTGGAACGCGCGGGCCGAGGCCGTATGGCAAGCCGTCTGCCGTGTAGCTGCCGCCGCGCGCCGGATTCACCACGTTGTGAATCTCGCCGTCCGTGCTGACCGTCGACTGGCCCTGGGCCGGCGTCGTCGCCGGCTGCGGCGGCACGAGGTGATCGAAGAAACCGTCGTTCTCGTCGTACATGATGAACAACACGGTCTTGCTCCAGACTTCGGGATTCGACGTCAGCGCATCCAGAATCTGCGACGTGTATTCCGCGCCGTATGCGGGCGTATAGCTCGGGTGCTCGGAGTACGCGGCGGGCGGGCACAGCCACGATACCTGCGGCAGATTACCCGCGAGCACGTCGTTCTTCAGGTCGGCGATCGTACGCACGGTCTGCGCGCGCTCGTACAGGGCGCTGCCCGGCTGCGCGTTGATGAAATTCGCGAAGTTCTGCAGGACGTTGGTGCCGTAGTTGCCGTTCAACGGATCGGCGCCCGTCAGACCCTGCTGATACACCTGCCACGTAATCCCCGCGGCTTGCAGGCGTTCCGGATACGTCGTCCACGAGAGCAGCTGATAGTTCGGCGGACCATCGCCGTCGACGAAATCGTTGTTGTCGAGCAGCGGGCCGCCCATGGTGCCGGTCGGGTCCACCATGCCGGTCATCAGATACGAGCGGTTCGGGTGCGTCGGTCCCGGCAGCGAGCAGAAGTAGGCGTCGCACACCGTGAACGCGTCGGCCAGCGCGTAGTGGAACGGGATGTCGCTACGCAGGTAGTAGCCCATCGTCATGTCGGTCTTGTACTGCGGCCACTGGTTGTACGCACCGTTGTTCATCGCGTAGTGCGTCGGGTACCATGAGTGATCGAGGTCGCCGATACATTGCGCACTGGTCGTCGCCGTGTTCAGATGGAACGGCAGCACCGGTTGCGCCGCATTTTGCTTCGATGGCTGATACCACACGGGTTGCTGGCCACCCGGCAGCGGAATCGGGAAACGGTCGTTGTAACCTCGAACGCCACGCATATGGCCGAAGTAGTGGTCGAACGAACGGTTCTCCTGCATGAACACGACGATGTGCTCGACATCGCGGATCGTGCCGGTGCGCGAGAACGCAGGCACGGCGAGCGCATTGCGAATGGACTCGGGCAGCGCGGTCAACGCGGCGGCAGCGCCGGCGGATGAAGCCACGGTCTGCAGGAAACGGCGACGGCTATTTGATGTCATTGAATATCACCTTCTGCGGGTGGGGAAAGAATAGCGCGCCTCGCGCGCGCCGGGGGATCAGGGTCAGTTGCTATTGGCGCTGTCGCCAGGTGCGTAATGCATCACGGGTGCGACTTGCTGGCTGTCGGCAGCAAGGCTGGCTTGCATGTTCTGGGTAATGACGTCGGACGCGGCAGCAGGGTCGGCTGCAAGAGGCGCCGATGCGCCAGGCATGCCGGCCGCGGGGACAGTCGTGGGACTTTGCGCGGCGGCGTTATTCGTGGCGGTTTGCGATGAAGACGTGGAAGCTGGAGCGGAGTCGTCGGCGCCACAACCGCTTAATGCGCAAGTTGCGCAAGTTGCGAGTGCAACCAGAACGACGCCGGCGAGGCGAGTGTCTGTTCTCATGTCTGCATCCAGGTTGTGGCAGCGGATGCAGTCTCCAATCCTTTCGAGAAATAATTGTGAAACGTTTGCGAGTGAGCGAAGCTTATTAAATTCGTCAGTTAGACGAAAGGAAATGGAAAGCGATAAGCAGGAGAATCTTCACGGTAGCGGCACGCGCCTGAAGTCCAGGCACACCGAACGAATTGCGGCTTGCATAACCCGGTACGCGCATGACACACATCGACAGACCCTTCGACATCACGCGTCTCGAAGACGAATGGCTCGAAGCAGACGGCTTCGGCGGCTTCGCCTCGGGAACCGTGGGCACGCTGCGCACGCGCCGCTATCACGCGTTGCTGCTCACGGCCACGCGCGCGCCCGGCGGGCGCGTGGTGCTCGTCAATGGAGTCGAAGTGTGGCTCGAAGCGGACGGTAAGCATTACCCGTTGAGCATGCAGCGATACGTGCCGGACGTAATCTATCCCGATCTGACGACGAGTCTTCTCGCGTTCAATACGCAGCCGTGGCCCACGTGGCGCTTCCAGCTCGATCCACAGAGCGTGGTGACGGCCGAAGTATTCGTGAGCAAGGCGACGTGCGAAACGGTTTTGCGTTGGCGGCTGGAAGGATTGGGCCGAGCGTCTGCTTCTGGTGCGTTCACGCTGAAAGTCCGGCCCTTGCTTTCCGGCCGGGATTACCACGCACTGCACCATGAGAATCCCGCGTTCAACTTCAATGCGCGGACGAGCGACAACCCGGCCTGCGTGAGTTGGCAGCCCTATGGCGATCTTCCAGTTATCGACGTCGTGACGAACGGCGCGTATACGCATGCGCCCGATTGGTACCGGAACTTCTGCTACGTTCGCGAGCGCGAGCGCGGTCTCGATTTCAGCGAAGACCTCGCCACGCCCGGCGTGTTCAGCTTCGATCTCGTGGGTGACGAAGCGGTAATGATCCTCAGCGCGTCGATCGTGTCCCCGGCGTTGGCCGTGGCGCCGGTAAGCACCGAACCTGCCGTGGCCCACGCAACGGAACTCGCACGCATCGAACAGCAGCGCCGTAACGTATTCGGCTCACGTTTGCAGCGGTCCGCGGATGCCTACATCGTCGCGCGCAGCGAAGGCCGCACGATTCTCGCCGGCTTTCCGTGGTTCACCGATTGGGGCCGCGATACGTTCATCGCCATGCGCGGCCTGCTGATCGCGACAGGCCGTCTCGACGAAGCCGAGGCAATTCTGCTCGAATGGTCGGGCACATTGTCCGCCGGCATGCTGCCAAATCGTTTCCCCGACTATGGCGACACGCCGGAATACAACTCCGTCGATGCATCGTTATGGTTCGTCGTCGCCGTTCATGACTATCTGGCGACGAACCACGCGAAAGCGGACACCCGAACGCGCCTGCAGCAGGCAGTCGAAACCATCCTCACGGGCTACACGAACGGCACACGCTTCAACATCAAGGCATCCACTGACGACGGTCTGCTGGGCGCCGGCGTCCCTGGCGTTCAACTCACGTGGATGGACGCCAAGGTCGGCGATTGGGTGGTCACGCCACGCATCGGCAAACCCGTGGAAGTGCAGGCGCTCTGGATCAACGCATTGCGCATTGCAGCAATGTGGAACCCACAATGGCAGGTGCCCGCGCAGCGAGCATGGCAAGCGTTTCATGAACGCTTTACCGATCCGTCGACCCAGGCGCTTGTCGATAACGTCGACGTGGATTTTGTCAAAGGCGCCGTGGATCGCTCGATTCGCCCGAATCAGATCTTCGCCGCAGGCGGTTTGCCGTTTCCGTTACTCGAAGGCGCGGCGGCGCGCGCGGTGGTCGATCAGGTCGAGGCGCACCTGCTCACGCCATTCGGCCTCAGAACGCTCGCGCCGTCCGATCCGGCCTACCGCGGGCACTACGGCGGCACGCCGCTGCAGCGCGATGGCGCCTATCATCAAGGGACGGTCTGGCCTTGGCTGCTGGGCCCGTTCGTCGAAGCGTGGTTGCGGGTTCACGGCGCCGAGCCGGATGCCCGTGCACAAGTCAGAGCGCGCTTTCTCGACCCCCCGTACGCGCATCTCGATCACACCGGCCTCGACCATCTTTCCGAAATCGCCGACGGCGACGCGCCGCATACGCCCGCCGGCACGCCGTTTCAAGCGTGGTCGCTGGGGGAATTGCTGCGCATTGAAAAGCTGCTTGCCGAGTTGGAGCCCACCGCCGCGTAAACCGCGCTACGATGTGTATCCCACCGCCAGGCCCGACGCAAGGACTCCGTCATGCCACCGCTGCGCGCTGCCAATCTGCTCGCCACGATCGAAGGTTCCCGCCTGCACTCCGCCGACTGCGCCCGTTGGCAGCGCTGGGGGCCGTATCTCAGCGAGCGTCAGTGGGGGACGGTGCGCGAGGATTACAGCCCGGGCGGCACCGCCTGGGATTCGTTTCCCCACGACCATGCACGCAGCCGCGCCTATCGTTGGGGCGAAGACGGCATTGCCGGTTTCGGCGACGACAAACTCGGCTGGTGCGTCTCGCTCGCACTGTGGAACCGCAAAGACCCGATCCTGAAGGAACGCCTGTTCGGCCTCACGAACGCGCAGGGCAATCACGGCGAGGATGTGAAGGAGCTGTACTTCTACGTCGACGGCACGCCGACGCATTCGTACATGCGGATGCTCTACAAGTACCCGCATGCCGCCTTTCCGTACGAAGACCTGGTGCAGGAAAACGCGCGGCGTGGCGGCGACATGCCGGAATACGAGATCCTCGACACGGGCGTGTTCGACGATTTGCGTTACTTCGACGTGCAGGTGGAATACGCGAAACATGCGCCCGACGACATTCTGATGCGCGTGACCATCGAGAATCGTGCGGACGAGGCCGCCTCGCTCGATGTGCTGCCGCAGATCTGGGCGCGCAATTCGTGGTCGTGGAAGGAGAACAAGGACAAGCCGTCGCTCGTCGCCGGCCAGGACCACAACGGTGAAGCACATGTGGTCGGCCGTCAGCACGGTCATGAGCCGATCGTCGTGACGGCGTGGTCGAAAGACGCGCCGCAAATGGCGTGGCTGTTTTGTGAAAACGACACCAACGTCAGGCGCCTGTTCAACATGGACGGCGTTGGGCCGTTCAAGGACGGCTTCAACGACTACATTGTCCACGGCGAGGAACAGGCGGTTCGTCACGACGCCGGCACCAAGGCGGCCGCGCACGCGTCGATCGAACTTGGTCCGCATGGCCGCGCCGTGGTGTACATGCGCTGGCGTCCGCAGTCGAGTCCCGATAACGCGCAACTCGATGCCGATGCGGTGTTTGCCCGTCGCATTGCTGAAGCCGACGAGTTCTATGGCGCGCTGCAGCACGAGATCACCGACCCCGACGCGCGCCTCGTGCAGCGCCAGGCGCTCGCCGGCATGTTGTGGTCCAAGCAGTACTACCAGTACGACGTGCAGCGCTGGCTCGAAGGCGATCCGCTGCAACCCAGGCCGCCTGAGTCCCGCAAACACGGTCGCAATGCGGATTGGCGGCATCTGTGCAACGCGGACATCGTGTCGATGCCCGACAAATGGGAATACCCGTGGTACGCATCATGGGACCTGGCGTTTCATGCGGCCGCGTTCGCGCTGATCGATCCCGCGTTTGCCAAGCGTCAATTGTTACTGCTGGTGAAGGACCGCTATCAGCATCCGAACGGCCAGATGCCCGCCTACGAGTGGGCGCTCGGTGACTCGAATCCCCCTGTGCATGCCTGGGCTGCCTGGCGCGTGTATGAAATCGACCGTGCGCTCACGGGCAAAGCGGATCGCGATTTTCTGGAACTTGTCTTCCACAAGCTGCTGCTGAATTTTTCGTGGTGGGTGAACCGCAAGGACGCCGACGGTCACAACATTTTCCAGGGCGGCTTTCTTGGGCTGGACAACATCGGCATTTTCGACCGCTCGTCGCCGCTACCCACCGGTGGCCATATCGACCAGGCCGACGGCACGGCGTGGATGGCCGCGTACGCGCTCGACCTGATGCGGATCGCGCTCGAACTCGCGTATGCGAACCATGTGTTCGTCGATATCGGCGTGAAGTTCTTCGAGCACTTCCTGTATATCGCCGAAGCCGTGAGTTGCGACGACGGTTGCGAAACCGGCCTATGGGACAGCGAAGACGAATTCTTCTACGACAAGCTGCGCCTGCCCGACGGCAGCAACATTCCAATGCGCCTGCGCTCGATCGTCGGCCTGATTCCGCTTTTCGCCGTGCATGTACTCGAAGAACGTTTGCATGGTCATTTGCCGGGTTTGCGCGAGCGGCTCGTCTGGTTCCTCGAACATCGCCCCGATCTGGCAAGGCTGGTTTCGCGCTGGGACGAACCCGGCAAGGGCAATGCGTTGCTGCTCTCGCTCTTGCGCGGGCATCGGATGAAGGCCTTGTTGCGCCGTGCGCTCGACGAAAGCGAATTCCTCTCGGACCATGGCGTGCGGGCACTGTCGCAATTCCACCGCGACCACCCGTTCGAGTTCAATCACAACGGCACGAGCGTCACCGTCCGGTATCTGCCGGCTGAATCCGACACCCGCGTGTTCGGCGGCAATTCGAACTGGCGCGGGCCGGTGTGGATGCCGGTGAACTATTTGCTGATCGAATCGTTGTACGAATTTCATCGCTACTACGGCGATGATTTTCGCGTCGAGTATCCGACCGGCTCGGGGCAGAAGTTCTCGCTTAGCGAAATCGGCGACGAACTGGCGCGCCGGGCGACCACCTTGTTCCTGAAGGACAAGAACGGCGAACGTCCGGTAATGGGCGCGTATCCACTCCTGCAGGCCGACCCGCGTTCGCGCGACCTCGTGCTGTTCCATGAGTATTTCCATGGCGACAATGGGCGTGGCGTCGGCGCTTCGCATCAAACCGGCTGGTCCGGGCTGGTGGCGTTGCTCCTGCAACCGCGGGCAATGGGCGCCTCGGGCAATGTGCCGCTCACTGGCGAGCCGGAGCAGGCGCCGATGCCAACGGCGGCTTCGGCGTCTGCTCCGGCAAGCGCACCCGAGTCTGTGCCCGAACCTGCGTCCGCGCTGGCGACGGCAGCGACCAAGTAGCGAGAGTTATGCAGCGGATAACGAGCGGCGATCCAGCCGCCCGCGAGGTTACATAAGCCATACGGCGTGCGCGCCGGGCAGGTTTAGCCTTTGTTTTTGAACTGAGTGGCTTCAAGCGTGGTCTTTCATGTATCGCCACGTCCGTTCCATTGGCTTCCCTAAGTGAATCCCATGTCGACTACTCCGAACACCCCAACTTCCGCCAGCCAGGCACCCAGTTGCAAAGTCAGTGCGGGTCCGCATCAGGCGCCGTCGTCGCCGGCCGGCAAGCATCCTGCGCCGCCCTGCACGCTGGTGATCTTCGGAGCGGCCGGCGACCTGACCAAGCGGTTGTTGATGCCCGCGTTGTACAACCTCGCGGTGGACGGCCTGCTCGACGATGGCATGAAAATCATCGGCGTGAATCACGGCGAGCGCGAGACGAGCGAATGGCGCGAAGGGCTGCACCAGTCGCTGCAACAGTTCGCCGCCGACAAAGCCAGCACCTTCCATGCCGGCAAGCTCGACGACAAAGCGTGGGACTGGGTTGCACAACGGCTCGAATACATGGCCGGCGAGTTCGAAACCGACGACACGTTCACGAAGCTCAAGCAAAAGCTCGACCCGTCGCCGGCCGGCAATGTGATTTTTTACCTCGCGGTCAGCGCGCGCTTTTTCAAGCCGATCGTCGAGCATCTCGGCCACGCGGGCTTGCTGAAAGAAGCCGAGGGCGGCGGCTTCCGCCGTATCGTGATCGAGAAGCCGTTCGGCACCGATCTCGCCTCCGCGCGCGATCTGAACGCGCACATTCTGTCGTACGCGAACGAGTCGCAGGTGTATCGGATCGATCACTTTCTCGGTAAGGACACCGTGCAGAGTATTCTCGCGGTGCGCTTCGCGAATGCTTTGTTCGAACCGATCTGGCGGCGCGAATATATCGACAGCGTGCAGATCACCGCAGCCGAAACGATCGGCGTCGAGGGGCGCGGCAAGTTCTACGAGCAGACCGGCGCGTTCCGCGACATGCTGCCGAACCATCTGTTCCAGTTGCTCGGCATGGTCGCGATGGAACCGCCCAATTCGTTCGACGCCGAAGCCGTGCGCGACAAGAAGGCCGAAATCTCGGACGCGATCCAGCCGCTTACCGCCGACGACGTCGTCTTCGGCCAGTACGAAAAAGGGCCGGCAGGCGTCGGTTATCGTGAGGAGCCGGACGTCGCGCCTGGCAGCACGACGGAAACGTACGCCGCCGCGCGGGTCTACGTCGAGAACTGGCGTTGGGCGGGTGTGCCGTTCTATTTGCGCACCGGCAAGCGGCTTGCCGCGCGCCGCACGGAGATTTCGGTGCAACTGAAACCCGTGCCGTTCCGTCTGTTCCGCGACACGCCGGTCGACGCGCTGACGCCGAATGTGCTGACCTTGCGTATCGATCCCGCGCACGGCACGAGTTTCGACTTCAACGTGAAGACACCGGGGCCGGTGATGCAGATCGGCGCGGTTCAGTCGTCTTTCGACTATGCCGATTTCTTCGCCGAACGGGCCAACGTGGGCTACGAAACCTTGCTGTACGACTGCATGCTCGGCGACGAGACGCTGTTCCAGCGCGCCGACAGCATCGAAACGAGCTGGTGCGCGGTGGACGACGTGCTGCACCCGAAGACCGGCGGCGCGATACCCGTGCGTGGTTATCCGGCCGGCAGCGAGGGTCCGGCTGAAGCAGACGCGCTGCTCGCGCACGACGGCCATGCATGGCGGCCTCTGAAGCAGGATGCCGTGGAAAAGAAGTAAATCGTGAGATGCACCAACACAATCGGGGGGTACCGTGGCCACACGTAAGACGAAAGTAAAAAGCAGTACCGAGCGAATTCTGGCGATCGATGTCGGTGGCACGGGCCTGAAAGCCGCGATCATCGATGCGGACGGGCAGATGAAAACCGAGCGCTTGCGCGTGGCGACGCCGCATCCGTGCACACCGGATCAACTGGTGGATGCATTGGCGAAGCTGGTCGACCCGCTTGTCAAAGAGGCGCCGCCCTCGCTGATGTCGATCGGCTTTCCCGGCGTGGTGCGCAACAATCGCATTCTCACGGCGCCGCACTTCGGCGTTGAAGGCTGGCACGACATTCCGCTAGCGGATTCGCTGGCGAAGCGCCTGGGCGGTTTGCCGGTGCGAATGATCAACGACGCCGAGATGCAGGGCTTTGCCGCGATCGAAGGTCATGGGCTCGAGTTCGTGCTGACGCTCGGCACGGGCGCGGGCACGGCGCTGTTCCGCGATGGCGAGCTGATGCCTCACCTCGAACTTGCACATCATCCCGTCAGCAAGAAGGGCGTAGCGTACGACGAGTACATCGGCGACGCGGCGCGCAAGAAGGCGGGCAATAAGCGCTGGAATCGCCGGGTCGAGAAGGTGATCGAGATTCTCGATTCGCTGGTGAACTACGACAAGCTGTGGATCGGTGGCGGCAACGCGGCACGGCTGACCTTCAAGTTGCCCGCGAACGTCGCGACGGTATCGAACGATGCGGGGATCGAAGGCGGCGCGCGCCTGTGGCATCCGAAGTCGCTGCGCGAGACCCGGCAGTTGCCGGAGGCCAATGCGCGAACCGGCCGGTTCAAGTGAAACGGGAGACGCTCAGCGATGATTCGACCCAATGACGCCAGCGATCTGCGACGCCTGCTCACCGTCGGCATGTGCGCCACGCTGGTTCTGGCTACGGCAAATGTCCGGGCGGCGGATGGCTTTGCGGTGTCGTCGCCGGGTTTGGCAGATGGCGGCACGCTGGATTCGAGCCATGCGGCGAGCGCGAACAATTGCGGTGGCGGAAACGTGTCACCGGCCTTGCAATGGAGGAACGCACCCGCCGGCACCAGGAGTTACGCGGTCACTCTATTCGACCCGGACGGCGCGAAGGGATTGGGAATCGTGCACTGGGTGCTATATGGCGTCGCGCCTTCGGTGACCGGACTGGGCAGCGGTGCTGCACCGCCGGCAGGGAGTGTGGCGGGAACGAACCGGACTGGCGGGCCGGGATACTACGGGCCATGTCCGCCGGTCGGCGATGCGCCGCATCATTATGTCGTGCAGATTTATGCGCTTGACCTGCCGCCTGATGCATTGCCGGCGGGATTGACACGAGACGCGTTGCAGGCGGCAATGAAGGATCATGTCCTGGCTGCCACAAGTACGGTACTACGATACGGACGGTGATTTCTGTTGCCTTTGCGGTGGTCGGCCGGACAATCGGCCGACGCCGTCAAACCTTACGCATTACCTCGCCGCATCGCCCCAGCGATATTCCAGCGTGGTCTCATCAAGCTGCGCCTTGACTTGCGCATCTAGCGCGAGCTCCGAAGCCGCCAGCGTATCGCCCAGCTGCTCAGCGCGGCTGGCGCCGATAATCGCCGAGGTAATCAGCGGATTGGCCAGCACCCAGGCAAGCGAAACCCGGGTCAACGACTCGCCCGTCTGTGCCGCAATCGCCTTCAGCTTTTCGATCGTTTCGAACTCCCGCTTGTGCCAGTACCGCTCCTGGTACATCGCGCCTGCCTTGCCGACGGTTTCGGTGAATCGCCCTGACGTGGGCGCTGCATCCACGCGGTGCTTACCCGTCAGCAAGCCGCCCGCGAGCGGGTTATACGGCATCACGGCCAATTGCTCCTCGGCTGCCAAAGGCAGCAATTCCCGCTCGATCTGCCGGAACAGCAGGTTGTAGCGGGGCTGCACCGACACGAACCGCGCTGCGCGCAAGACGTCGGCGCGGCCCAGCGCGCGCCAGCCGATAGGCGAGGAAGTTCGACACGCCAATGTAGCGCGCCTTGCCCGACCGTACGATCACGTCCAGCGCCTCCAGCGTTTCATCGAGTGGCGTGTTCGCGTCGTCGGAATGGAGCTGGTACAGGTCCACGTAATCCGTGCCGAGACGGCGCAGCGAGGCGTCGATGGCGTCCAGCAGATGTTTGCGCGACGCCCCTTGGTCCCACGCGGCCGGCCCCATTTTGCCGACCGCCTTGGTTGCCAGAATGAAGCGGTCGCGCTTGCCCTTGAGCCAGCGTCCGACGATTTCCTCCGTGCGTCCGGCAATGCTCTCGCCGCCGCCGAGCGGATAAACGTTGGCGGTATCGATGAAGTTCACGCCGGCGTCCGCCGCCGTGTCGAGAATGCGATGCGAGGCCTCTTCTTCAGTCTGCAGGCCAAAGGTCATCGTGCCGAGACACAGGCGCGAAACGGTCAGGCCAGTGTGGCCGAATTTGCGGTATTGCATGGTCAACTCCGAAGCAGGACGGAACGGTTGCGGGTTGCTGTGTTGCGAAAAGGATAAACGGTGCGGCGATTTCCTGTTCGATGGGACGCACATGCAGATTGCGCAAATCGTCAGTGTTTAGAAAGTTTTCAATCTGATGAATTGCAAGAATCGTCTTTGCAGAGCGCTGTGGAGAATTACAAACGTGTAATGCAGGACTAACGATTTCGCATTGGAAATTACGAACGCCATACGTTGGTAAAAAACAGAAACAATTCAATTACGGCAGGTAAGCTTTGGCGCGATTGATGCGTTGTTATGCATATGGAATGATAGCGATTCTCATTTAACCACTAGCCAGCCATCGCGTCGTCTTTGCTCTGAGCAGGAGAGCGGCAGCCAGCCAATTGCGGTTTTGTCATCGATTCCATGCCGAACATGCGGATCGGGCAAGCGCACTTCTGACCGGATTTCCCATGTTCAATCACACGCCGCTCGCGACTGCGTTAGCGCTAGCTTTTGCCGTGCCCTTCGCCACGCCCGCAGTCGCGCAGACCGCACCGCAAGCCGCATCGCAGCCGTCGGCCCAGAACGCACCGACGAATCCCGTGGCCGGTAACACAACCTTGCCGACGATCGGCGTCGCGGCGCAGGCAGAACAACAGGACTTCCAGGCAGAGCGCTCGACCGTCGGCGCCAAGACGCCCACCGCATTGCGCGACATTCCGCAGACGGTGACGGTGATCAACAAGTCGGTGCTCGCCTCTCAAGGCGCCACGTCGTTTCAGGATGCGTTGCGCAATGCACCGGGCGTGACCATCGGTGGGGCTGAAGGCGGCCAGATCGGCAACAACATCAACTTGCGCGGCTTCACCGCGCAGAACGACATCTATCTGGATGGGTTCCGCGATCGCAACCAGTACTATCGCGACACCTTCGACCTGGAAGAGCTTGAGGTGCTCTATGGACCGTCGTCGATGCTGTTCGGCCGTGGTTCGACGGGTGGCGTGATCAATCAGGTCAGCAAGAAAGCGAACCTGCAGGACTCGGCGGAAGTGACGGGAATGATCGGCACCGACGACCGTTATCGCAGCACCGTCGACGTGAACCATAAGCTGACGGACACCTCGGCGATCCGCCTGAACGCATTCGGCCAGAGTCTCGGCTCGACGCGCGACGAGATGAAGAACAAGGACTACGGCATCGCGCCGGAAGTGCGCTTCGGTATCGGCACGCCGACCGAAGTGACGATCTCCGCGCTGATCCAGCACAACTACGACATGCCCGACTACGGCGTGCAGGCGTTGAACGGACATCCTTCGCCGGTGCCGAAAAATACCTTCTACGGCCTCACTACCGACCGCACGATCCAGGACGTCCAGACCTTTACGGCGGGCATCAAGCACAAGTTCTCCGATGACCTCACGCTGCAAAACCAGACGCAGTTCTCACACTCGCTGACCGATGCGCGCGAAACCGCGCCCCAGGCAGTACTGACGGGACCACTTGCCAGCAGTACCGCGCTGACCAACGGAAATTACACGACCTTGTCGCCGTCGCAACTGTTCATCAAGTTGCAAAGCCACGACCGCGTGATCGAGAACCACTCGCTGTACAACGACACGACGCTCGAATACAAATTCAACACCGGCCCGATCAAGCACGATCTGATTGCCGGCATCGAACTCGGCCACGACAGCTATTCGAACCAGGCGTACACGCGCAACAACTTGCCGGTTGTTTCGATGGTGGACCCGGCGTATCTGTCGTCGCCGGCGGGTGTGACTACCACGGTCGGCAACTACGCCAATTCCGGTTCGAATGAGATCGCCGGTTATGTGAACGACACGGTGTCGCTCGGTCAGCACTGGAAGGTGATCGGCGGCCTGCGTTGGGATCGCTTCCAGGCGCAGATTCATAACTCGATCACGGCGCCGCTCTACGCGAGCCAAACCAATTTCTTCACCAGCGTGCGCGCTGGTGTGATCTATCAACCGACCGACTGGCAGTCGTACTACGTGTCGTATGGCACGTCGTTCGACCCCTCGCTCGAAGCCTTGACGGTGACCAACCTGACGCAGAATCTTGCGCCGGAGTCGACCCGGTCCTATGAAGTCGGCGGCAAGTGGGATCTGCTGGGCGGCAATATCTCGGTGACGTCCGCGTTCTTCCGCGAGGAGATGACCAATGCGCGTACGCAAGTTTCGCCGACCGAATACGAACTCGACGGCGACATTCGCGTCGACGGATTCCAGGCGGGCGTAACGGGCCACATTACCGACAAATGGCAGATTTTCGGCGGCTACACATACATGGACGCCGTCGTCCTGCAGGCGCTCGACGGGACGCAAGGGCACACGCCGGCCAACACGCCGCGCAACACGCTCACGCTCTGGTCCACCTACGCGATCACGCCGCACTGGGAAATCGGCGGCGGCCCGACCTATATGTCGCCGCGCTATGCCTCGAATACGAACTACGTGCAGGTCCCGGGCTATACCCGCTGGGATGCGACCGCCGCGTATCACGCGAAGAAATACGACGTTCGGCTGAACCTGCTGAACCTGACCAACAAGATGTACTACGACGCGCTCATTCAGTCTGATGGCGGCCGTTCCGTGCCGGGTATCGGACGCACGTTGCTGGCGACGGTTGATTACCGCTTCTGAAGTGTGCCTCATCGATACGGTAGGCTTGCCGCTTTCGCAAACGGCAGGCCGGTGTAACGAGGCCCAGGGAAACTCAAAATGCTGCTGCATATTCCGAATGTATTGAACGCCGAACAGTTGCGCTTTGTGCGCGAACGGCTCGATAGCGCGGGCGACGCCTGGGTCGACGGCCGCGCGACCGCCGGCTATCAGGGCGCGCCGGTCAAACGCAATCAGCAGATCGCCGAGCACTCACCGCTTGCGCGTGAGCTCGGAGATGTGATTCTCGCGTCGATCGAGCGCAACCCGCTGTTCATCAGCGCGGCGTTGCCGAACCAGGTGTATCCGCCGCTCTTCAATCGTTACGAAGGCGGCATGCAATTCGGCAGTCACGTGGACGGTGCGGTGCGGGTGCTGCCCAACGGCGTGAAGCTGCGCACGGACGTGTCCGTGACGCTGTTCCTCTCCGAACCCGGCGAATACGACGGCGGCGAACTCGTTGTCGAAGACACCTACGGCGTACAGCAGGTCAAGTTGCCGGCGGGCGACATGATCGTTTATCCGGCCACGAGCCTGCATCAGGTCACGCCGGTCACGCGTGGTGCGCGCCTCGCCAGCTTCTTCTGGGTGCAAAGCCTCGTGCGCAGCGACACGCAGCGCGCCTTGCTATTCGATATGGACACGGCGATCCAACGTCTGAACGCCACACAGGCCGACGATGCGGCGCGCCGCAGCCTGGTCGGCTGCTATCACAACCTGTTGCGCACCTGGAGCGAAACGTGAGCGGACCCGAGGTTATTGAATTTCAACCGGCTGTGGCAAGCGACGCCGCGGCGCGCGGGCCGCAGCAGTTCGAACGTGACGAACTGAAAACACGGCAGCAGCGCTCGCGCCGCGCCACCTTCGTCAAATGGTTGCGCAAAGTGCATGGCTGGATCGGGTTGTGGGGCGCGGCGCTGGGTTTGCTGTTTGGCACCACCGGCTTTCTGCTGAATCATCGCGGCGGACCGCTCAAGGTGTCGACCGGCGAACCGCAGGTGTCGGTCGTGCAGGTGCCGTTGCCGCAACCGGCGCCGCAAACGCCGCGCGAACTCGGCAAGTGGCTCAAGCAGGAACTGAAACTGGCCGGCAACCCGGGACGCGCGCAGAAAGAACCCGCGCATCCGGTTGCATGGGGTGAGCACAGCATGGTCCAGCCGGAGCACTGGCAGCTCAACTTCGCATCGCCGCATGAAAACACGGCCGCTGAGTATTGGGTCGGCAACGGTTACGTGACGGTCAAGCGCAGCGAAAACTCGCTTCTCGCGACGCTCACGAATTTGCACAAGGGCGTGGGCTTGAGCGTCGGCTGGGTGTTGCTGATCGATACCCTGGCGGGCAGCATCATTCTGCTGTCGCTCAGCGGCGTGCTGCTCTGGACGGAGTTGAACAAACGCAAGACTGTCGGCGCGGTGCTGGTGATCGGGTCGATCGCCGCGGCTGTGTGCGTGGGGCTAATTTAAAGAGCGCGACGGGCGAGGCGCATTCGAAACGGCGCGCGCTACGCCAGGCGCAATGCAGACATCACGCCGGAGGCCAGTACGTGATGCGCGTGGTCACGGATACCGCCTCGTATGCCCGGAGCCCTGCACGCCCGCCAGCGAGAAACAGGGCGCTCGCGCTAGAATCTTCGCAGACCGTCAAAACCGTTGGCCCTGCCGGAATTCTGCCGATGACCACATCCCCCAATCAGGTCGACGCCGCGCTGATCTCGCGGCGCTCGATCCGCGCTTTTCTGCCCACGCCGGTTGCGCGCGCCGAGATCGAGGCGATTCTCGAAGCGGCCAGCCGCGCGCCTTCGGGCACCAATACCCAGCCGTGGAAAGTGTACGTGGTGACGGGCGATTCGCTCGCGCGACTGTCGCAGGCTCTGGTCGCCGCGTATGACGACCCCCAGCGCGATGCGCTGTATCAGGAAGAGTATCGCTACTACCCGCATCAATGGGTGTCGCCGTATATCGACCGCCGCCGCAAGATCGGCTGGGACCTGTATGGTCTGCTCGGCATCGAAAAGGGCGACAAGGCGCGCATGCATGAACAGCACGCGCAGAATTACCGGTTTTTTGGCGCACCGGTCGGTCTGTTCTTTACGATCGAGCGGGTGATGGAGCGCGGCAGCTGGCTCGACTACGGCATGTTCCTGCAAGCGATCATGACGGCGGCGCGTGGACGTGGCCTCGATACCTGTCCGCAAGCCGCCTTTACGCCGTTTCACAGCGTGATTGCCGAGCATCTCGGTCTGCCGGCCGAGGAGCAACTGGTGTGCGGCATGTCGCTCGGTTTCGCCGACGAAAGCGCGCGGGTCAACACGCTGCGCACCGAGCGCGAACCGGTCGAACGGTTCGCGCGATTCCTTGATTGATCCCGCCTGACGCGCATCCCTACTGCCCAGCCAACAAAGATGAAAACCTCACGCCGCCATTTTCTGATGCTGAGTGTGGGCGCGAGCTCATCGCTCGTGCTGTCCCGTCTCGCGTTCGCCGACACCGCGAACAGATTGAGCGAAGCCGATCCGAAGGCGCAAGCCGTCGGCTATACCGAGGACGCATCTAAAGTCGACAAGGCGAAATTCCCTGACTATGCCGCAGGACAAGCCTGCGCCAACTGTTCGCTATTCCAGGGCAAAACCACAGACGCTTACGGTGGCTGCACGCTGTTTGGCGACAAACAGGTCGCCGCGCGCGGCTGGTGCAGTTCGTATTCGAATATGTGAGCGCACTAGCGGTCCACGCGTCGTGGCTGTGTGATTAAGGACGCGTTGTCCCGTTAGTTCAACGCGCTTAACACCAGGTCATGCGAATGACCGATCCAGATCGCCGCGTCGCGATGATCGCGCAGGCTGTCGCCGGTATTCGGGTGCAGAAAAATATCGAGCGCACCGTGATTCAGCGTGAGCCAGCCGACGAGTTCAGCGAACTGGTCCTGCTCGAACGCGAGCTGATACGACCACATTGGATGCGGCCCCACCTGGCGTTCGTGAAAGCGGCCCAATTGCAGTTTGCCGTTCCAGTGCGCTTCGATCTGTTCGCGGAAGGCCCAGGCGGCGTCGCGGCTGCCTGCATCGAAGTAAACGTGGGCGTGCCAGCTCTGAATGGCTGAAGTGTCGCGAAAGGTCATAACCAGGTCCGTTGCGGTTCCGTCTTTATCAGACGCTCATTCTGCTTGAGTTTGCGCTGACGCGTGCGGCGTGCATCTCATGTGAAACTGTATTTCGTCTTCGCCGACAATTTCGAAGCCGAGGCGTTGATAGAGCCGCCTGGCGGGATTGCCTTTGAGCACCTTGAGCGTGACAGGCAATGCGTCGGCCTGCGCGGCCAGCAGGACGGTGCGCAGCGCGCGCTCACCGATGCCCTGCCCTTGACGGGCCGGCGCAATTTGCAATTGCACGACGACCCATTCCGTCGCGGTGCGATACGCTTTCAGCAAACCAGCCGGCACGCCGTCGAGGCAGATCACGCGCGCCGCATCGTACCGGTGGAGCAGGCGGGCGCGATGCTGTGCATCGTCGATGGGCTCGCCGGCCTGCGCCAGATGCTCGGTCATGGTGGCCTTGCGCAGTTCGAAGAGAAAGTGCTCGTCGGCTTCTGACGCTGGGCGCAGGGTGAGGGCAGATTCGGCAGGTTCTTGATCGGACATGCGGGGAGCGTCTCCGGCGCGTGGGTGGCGAATAAGAATGGTCGCGGCTAGCAGCACCTTTTTACCACGTGCCGGTGTTTCGACCCTTCCATTTCATCGCTCAGGTCTGAGGAAATCCGCGCCGCGCCGATTCGGCAAACTGGCCTGCCAATGCCCCTCGTTTCGCGCAATTGCATTAGCGTGTGCTCGCATAAACTGTTTTCCATGGAGCGACAAGTCACCGAGCCCATCGACGCGGTCTTCCCCCGCGTTGTTTTGAACCGTACCGTTGATGGCAGTTTGCCGCGGTTGTTTAGGGCGGCAGGGCAGTAAAGCAGTAGGAAGTCGAAGCAATGCAAACAGCGCGCAATCGCAGTATCCATGCGCGCGAATCAGCAGGGGGTTGCAGCGCGGTGTTGTTGATGGCGAGGGACCGGGCTGTGACGCAGTAGCAGTGCAAGTAGCAACGTAGCAGTGCAAGCAGCAACAGCTTTGAAGGTTTAGGTGGGTTTTAGGTCTGCAAGCATCCACGCGCCTGTACGACCGTTCCATCCTGTCAAACCCTGTTCCCTCGCGGGAACAGGGTTTTTTTTCGTCGATGCGAAAAATACGGCTTGTATTTAGCCGGTCCGAACCTATATGCCAGCGTTGCATTTCGGGGCAGCCGCAGCAGAAAGTCTGTTCGTGCGCAGCGAGATGTCACACGCAATCGAGACTTTAAGTCGTTTAAGTCTGTCTTAATAGTTGCTTGCCATGATGGCTGCACAGACTCAAATTAAGGGCCTGTCAAGCCGCCGGTCCATCGGCGGCGTTTGCCACCGGAGAGCACAACGTTCGGTGGCAAAGCCGAGAGTTAGCGAAGGAGGTTGAATCCATATGTCCAGTAAATCGCGAGTCCGCAAGCACACCCAGTCGGCCATGTCTCCGCTGCTGCGCGCGCTAACCTTTAGCCGCACCGCCCACGAGCCGGTCACCACGGCGATGCTTCTGCAGTGCTACACCGCCCTCGATGCCTTCCGGCGCGGCCGGGGCTCGCGGGATTTGCACCTGACCTTGAGCCGGCATTTGCTGGTGTCGCAAGAATTGGCGCGTCTGGGTCTTGGAGAGGACGTTCTTGCCGATATCGAAAGCGCGCATGCGGCGATGGTGGAGCTCGACGCGCGTGAGCACCAGGACGGTGCCTGGATGCTGGAAGACGGCGAATACGCCCGTCTTTGCACGGCGCTGGCGATTCTCGACGGGCAACTGGCCGCCGCATCGTTGAGCGAAATCGCGAACGCGGAAGCGAAGATGGTCGAGGGGCTGATGAGATCGGCCCGGGCGCAGGCTGTTGTCGAAGCGGTGGTTTGAACAAGCCGTATCGCAGCCCTGCGGCGACTATCGCGCGCACAAAAACGCCCTGAGCTGGGCGTTTTTTCGTTACTTCAGCGCACATTCTGTTGCCAGTAAATCCGATGCATTCGCGATGCACGTGATTAAAGTACCGCGGCTATAATCTCCGTCATGAAATTTCTGCGGACTTTGCTCCTCCTGTTGCTGTGCGCTGCGCTGCCCATTAGTGGGCTGGCGGCCAGCGGCTTGACTGGAGCGTGTCCCATGCAGATGAGCATGAGCGCCGACGAGGGCGACGCCATGTCGGCAGAGATGCCGGGCTGCGAGTCCATGCATTCATCGCAGACCGAAAAGGTTAAGAGTTTTTTCTGCAAAGTCACGGCGCAATGCCAGCTTGGCAGTCTGTATCACCCGGTTTCTCCAACCGGAATAACCCGGCCTGCCGGCTTATTGAGTACCGTCGTTTTCCACTACACGCAGTCACTGCCGGTTCGTGAGCCGACCGGCTTGTGGCGGCCGCCTCGCGCCATCTAATCCCTTGCTGACAGGTTCACCGCGTTTGCGGTGAGGTCGTCCTGCGTCCAGGACGTGGACTCCCTTTGGGAGTTCGCCGTTGGGGTTAGAACATGCCATTCATTCTTCGCACGCCGTCAAACCGGCGTGCACCACTGCGCGCGCGTTCGCTTTTCGCCGCGCTGATTTTTGCGAGCGGCGCGGCGCACGCTCAGGAAACAAGCTACACACTCGACGCGGCGCTTCAGGCCGCGACCGACCGTTCGTCCGCCATGGGGGCCGCGCAGGCATCCGTGCGCGCCAGCGCCAATGCCGCGGTGCGGGCAGGGCAGTTGCCCGACCCGATGCTCAAGGCGGGTATCGACAACCTGCCGGTAAACGGCGGACAACGTTTCACCATCGGTCAGGACTTCATGACGATGCGCCGTATCGGCATCGAACAGGAATGGGTATCCGCCGATAAACGCCGTCTGAGTTCCGCGTGGGCGAACGATGTGGTGGACCGCGAGCGAGCCGGATATCTGATGCAACTCGCGAATACACGGCAACAAACGGCGCAGGCGTGGCTGAACGCCGTCTATGCAAAGCAGGCGCTCGCCTTGCAGCAGGACCTGCTGCGTCATATGGAGCACGAACTGGAGGCGACACAAGCCTCCTACCGCGGAGCCAAGGCGACGGCGGCCGACGTCGTGCAAGCTCAGGCGATGCTCGCGCAAACGCAGGATCAGCAGCTCAAAGCACAACAGACGTTTCAAACCGCTCTGATCGGCCTGTCCCGCTGGACCGCCACCTCCGTTGTTGATGTGAGCGGCGATCCACCCGCGCCGCAATCGTACGTGGCGTCCCTGCCGCCCGACGAGCTTCGCGATGTTCAGCCGGTGCTCATGGCCGCATCGCGTGACATCGCTGTTGCCGACGCCGATACGGCCGTCGCCAACAGCAACCGCAGTCCTAACTGGACGTGGGAAGTCTCCTATCAGCAGCGCGGCGGCCAGTACTCGAACATGGTTTCGGTCGGCGTCAGCATTCCGTTGCCGATCAATCGCAAGAATCGTCAGGACCGCGATGCGGCCGAGAAGGCGGAACTCGGCACCCGGGCGCGGCTGATGTACGAAGACGCGCAGCGCCAGGTCGAGGCGGATATCCGCACGCAGTCGGCCATGCTCGCCAGCGGCCGCGAGCGCATCGCTCATCTCACTGACTTCCTGGTGCCCGCCGCGGATCGCCGTGTCCAGCTTGCTGCCGCAGCCTACCGGGCGGGGACGGGGTCGCTCGCGGACGCCTTTGCGGCGCGGCGTGCATTGCTCGACGTCCAGCTACAGGTGCTTGATCTTCGGCGCGAGGTGTCCCAGACGTGGGCCCAGCTCGAATATCAGGTGGTGCCCCCGTCGATGTCAGTGAGCCAGTGAAGGAGACCATCATGCAAAAGAAACAACTGGTGCGCGCGGTCCTGTTGACGTTCGCCGCTGTGGCTCTGTCCGGCGCGGGCTATCTTGCCGGCGCGCGTCATGCCATGCAGGCGGGTCCCGCCTCTGCCGCCGCGACGTCTGCTACGGGCGGCAAGATCGATCCGAAGACGGGGCGCAAGGTGCTGTATTGGCACGACCCGATGGTTCCGAATCAGCATTTCGACAAACCGGGCAAGTCGCCATTCATGGACATGCAACTCGAGCCGGTCTTCGCCGACGACGCCGGCGCGAGCGGCATCAAGATCGATCCGGGTTTGCAGCAGAACCTCGGCATTCGCTACGCCACGGCGCGACGGCAGGACGTCGCCGACGGTTTCGATGCGGTCGGCACCACGCAGTTCGACGAGTCGCACGCTGACGTCGTGCAGTCGCGCGTCACGGGTTATATCGACCATCTGTATGCGAGCGCGCCGATGCAGCGAATCGCGAAAGGCGCGCCGATCGCGTCGCTTTTTGTGCCGGACTGGCTGGCGCCGCAGGAGGAGTACCTCGCGCTTAAACGTAGCGGGATGGACAGCAGCATGCTCGACGCCGCTCGCGCGCGCATGCGGGCGATGTCGATTCCCGACGGCGTCGTCGCGAACCTCGAGCGGACCGGCAAGGCGCAGACGCATGTCGTGCTGAGCTCGCCCGAAACGGGCGTCGTCAGCGAACTGAACGTCCGTGATGGCGCGATGGTGGCGCCTGGGCAGACGCTCGCCAAGGTCGCGGGCCTGTCGTCGTTGTGGCTCATCGTCGAGATACCGGAATCGCTGGCACTGAGCGTGCAGCCTGGCATGACGGTGGATGCGGCATTCGCGGGCGATCCCAGCCAGCGTTTCAAAGGGCGGATTCGCGAAATTCTGCCGGGCATCAGCACCGACAGCCGCACCTTGCAGGCGCGTCTCGAGATCGACAATGCCGCGTACAAGCTGACGCCTGGCATGCTGATGCGTGTGCGGGTCGGCGCGCAGAAGCAGGCCTCGCGCCTGCTCGTCCCGTCCGAGGCGGTCATTGCGACCGGCAAGCGCACTGTCGTCATCGTCAGGAATGGCGATGGCCGTTTGCAGCCGGTGAATGTCACGGTGGGCAAAGATACCGGCGATGAAACCGAAGTGCTGAGCGGCTTGGCCGAAGGCGATCAGGTGGTGGCGTCCGGTCAGTTTCTGATCGATTCGGAGGCCAGCCTGAAATCGGTTCTGCCTCGCCTGGCGGGGAGTGGAAGTGCAAACGCAAGTGCAAGTGCAGGTGCAAGCGCTCCCGCTGCGACCGGCACATCTCAAACCTACGAGACCACCGGCAAGGTCGAAAAGGTGACCGCGGAAGACATCACATTTTCCCACCAGCCGGTCCCCGCCCTCGGTTGGGGCAAGATGACGATGACATTCGGCAAACCGTCGCCCGCCGCCTTTCCGGACGCAAAGCCCGGTGACGTCATGCACTTCGCATTCCGTCAGACCGACAGCGGCTACCAGTTGACCACGGTCGAACCGGTTGGGGGTGCCAAATGATCGCGCGCGTGATCAGGTGGTCTATCCACAATCGCTTTCTGGTGTTGTTGGCCACCGTGCTCGTGACGGCGTGGGGCGTCTACTCGGTGACTCAGACGCCACTCGATGCGCTGCCCGACCTGTCCGATACGCAGGTCATCATCAAGGCCTCGTACCCGGGCCAGGCGCCGCAGGTCGTCGAGGACCAGGTCACGTATCCCCTCACTACGACGTTGCTCGGTGTGCCGGGCGCGAAAACCATTCGCGCGTATTCGTCATTTGGCGATGCGTTCGTCTATGTCCTGTTCGACGACAAGACCGATCAGTATTGGGCGCGTTCCCGTGTGCTCGAATATCTGAACCAGGTGCAGAGCAGGCTGCCGCGCGGCGCGACGGTTTCGCTCGGACCCGACGCCACCGGGGTCGGCTGGGTCTACGAATACGCGCTCGTCGACCGGAGCGGACAGCACGATCTCGGGCAGCTTCGCGCCCTCAACGACTGGTTCCTGAAGTTCGAACTGAAGTCAGTCCCCGATGTCTCCGAGGTCGCGAGTATCGGCGGGATGGTGCAGCAGTATCAGGTTGTGCTCGATCCGGACAAACTGCGCGCGTACGGCATTACGCAGACGATGGTCGCCGACGCATTGGGCAAGGCGAATCAGGAGTCGGGCGGATCCGTTGTCGAGATGGCCGAATCCGAGTACATGGTGCGCTCGTCAGGCTATCTGCGCTCGCTGGATGACTTCCGCCATGTCGTTCTACGTACTAACGACGCAGGGACGCCCGTACTGCTGGGTGACGTCGCGCGTATCCAGATCGGACCTGAGATGCGGCGTGGCATCGCGGAGCTGAACGGTCAGGGCGAAGTCGCGGGCGGCGTTATCGTGATGCGCTCCGGCAAGAACGCGCTGACGACCATCGACGCGGTGAAAGGCAGGCTCGCCGAGCTGAAGCGCTCGCTGCCCGCGGGCGTCGAAATCGTGACGACGTACGATCGCTCGCAGCTGATCGAACGCGCGGTGGACAATCTGAAAGACAAGCTCGTCGAGGAATTCATCATCGTCGGGCTCGTGTGTGCGGTCTTTCTATTCCATCTGCGCAGCGCGTTCGTTGCCATTCTGTCGCTGCCATTAGGCGTGCTGACTGCGTTCATCGTGATGCGGTATCAGGGCGTGAACGCGAACCTGATGTCGCTCGGCGGTATTGCGATTGCGATCGGCGCGATGATCGACGCGGCCATCGTGATGATCGAGAACGCGCACAAGCATCTCGAAGCGTTCGAGCACGAGAATCCCGGCAGGGTCATCACCCCGGCTGAACGTTGGGAACTGATTGCGGTGTCGGCCGCCGAGGTCGGGCCGGCGCTGTTCTTCTCGCTGCTCGTCATCACGCTCTCGTTTATCCCGGTGTTTTCGCTCGAAGGCCAGGAGGGCAAGCTGTTTGCGCCGCTGGCGTTCACCAAGACCTACACGATCGCGGCGGCGGCGGGGTTGTCGGTGACCCTGGTGCCGGTGTTGATGGGTTTGCTGATCCGCGGCCGCATTCCGCACGAAAACGCGAACCCCATCAATCGTGTGCTGATCAGACTGTACCGGCCGTTGCTGGAGGCGACGTTGCGCCGTCCGTGGTTCGCGATTGGCCTCGCGGCGGTGGCGCTCGCTGCGTCGGTGATTCCGCTTTCGCAGCTGGGCGGCGAATTCATGCCGCCGCTCGACGAAGGCGATCTGCTGTATATGCCGACGGCGCTGCCTGGCATCTCGGCGGAAAAAGCGAGTGAACTGCTGCAGCAGACTGACCGGCTCATCAAGACCGTGCCGGAGGTGCAGACCGTGTTCGGCAAGTCCGGCCGCGCCGATACGGCAACCGACCCCGCGCCGCTCGAAATGTTCGAGACCACGATCCAGTTCAAGCCGCGCAACGAATGGCGGCCCGGCATGACGCCGGAGAAACTGGTCGACGAACTGGACCGCACCGTCAAGGTGCCGGGGCTTTCGAACGTATGGGTTCCGCCTATCCGCAATCGCCTGGACATGCTGTCGACGGGGATCAAGACGCCGGTTGGGGTCAAGATTTCGGGTCCCAACCTCGGGCAGATCGACAAGGTTGCGGCGCAGGTCGAAGCGGCGGTCAAGACCGTGCCAGGTGTGACGTCGGCGCTGGCTGAGCGGTTGAACGGCGGCAGATACATCGACGTCGATATCGACCGGCTGGCAGCGGCACGCTACGGCCTTGCGGTGGCCGACATCCAGTCGATCGTGTCCACGGCGGTGGGCGGCGAAAACGTCGGCGAGGTCATTGCCGGACGAGAGCGCTTTCCGATCAACATCCGCTATCCGCGCGAGATCCGCGATTCGCTCGAGAAGCTGCGCGAGCTGCCGGTCGTGACAGACCGTGGCGCGCAGATCCGCCTGGACGACGTGGCGCACATCACGATTGCCGATGGGCCGCCGATGATTCGCAGTGAGAACGCGCGGCTTGCGGGTTACGTGTACGTCGATATTCGCGACACGGACCTGCATTCGGCCGTGCAGGCCATGCAGCGCGCGGTCGCTGAGAAGGTGACGCTTCCTGCCGGATATTCGATCGCGTGGTCCGGTCAGTTCGAATACCTGGAGCGCGCGGCGGCGAAGTTGCGCACTGTGATTCCCGTGACGCTGGTGGTCATTTTCGTGCTGCTCTTCCTGACGTTCAACTCCGTTGCCGACGCGCTGCTGCTGATGTCGACGGTGCCGTTCGCGCTGGTCGGCGGTTTCTGGTTCATCTGGATTCTGGGCCATGCCGTGTCGGTCGCGACGGCCGTGGGATTCATCGCGCTCGCGGGCGTGGCTGCGGAATTCGGCGTCGTGATGCTGCTTTACCTGAAGGGCGCATTGAATCGCCGGCTCGACGCAGGCGAGCCGCTGACCGAAGCGCTGCTGCTCGACGCGATCCGGGAAGGGGCCGTGCAGCGTGTGCGTCCCAAAGCGATGACGGTCGCCGTCGTGCTTGCCGGTCTCATCCCCATCATGGTCGGACACGGCGCCGGCTCGGAAGTCATGCAACGCATCGCGGCACCGATGGTCGGCGGGATGATTACGGCCCCCCTTCTTTCGATGCTGGTTATTCCCGCAGCGTGGTTTCTGCTGCAACGCCGCCGCGCGAAGCGTTTGCCCGACGCGCGGCTTCCTCATGCAGTACCTCCCGGCACAACCGTGCCAACACCTCAAACTGGAGAGATTTGATGAAGAACCTGATTGTTTCGTTTGCTGCGCTTGCTGCTTTCGGCGCGGTTGTTACGGCGCCTGCATTTGCTGGCGATGACATGGCGGGCATGAACATGTCGGCGAAGCCGGCTGCTTCAACGGAGTCGCCGAACGCGGCGCTGACTGACGCGGAGGTGAGGAAGATCGACGCCGCCTCCGGCATGGTCACGCTGAAGCACGGCGCGCTGCGCAACGTTGGAATGCCCGCAATGACCATGGCCTTCAAGGCAAAGGATGCCGCGATGATCAAGCAGATTCACGAAGGCGATAAGGTTAAGGTCCGCGTTGAAGACGTCGACGGCACGCTGACTATCGTGAAGCTGGAAAAAGCGTCGTGATGCGTTGTTGATGCAGACTCGCGGGCCGGTTGCTTTGGCCTGCGAGTCTGCATGATGAGTTGCCGATGCGCTTCACGAAGCGTTCGCAGTCGAGCAAGCCGCCAGGATACTGGGCGATCTGCGAGCTCGGGCAGGGGTGCCGAAATTGACGCAAACGTCGTAGCTCAAGTATGCAGGTCTACTGAGTCACCGTCACATCGCGAATGCGCGATACGGTGAGCCCGTCCTTATCGATTTCAAACAGCCTGACCGAGATGCTGTAGTCGTACAGGTAAGCTTCCCGGACCTGATACTTCGTCACGCCTGTAACCGACACCGCGTGGCAACTGACATCCACCGCGTCGCCGGTCAGATCCTTGAACACTTTCGATGCGGGGTATTTTCCATAGGTTTGGCATTGGTAATCGCCCACATCGTCAACTGACGGCTGAGTTGCCGGAACCCGGAAACTTTTGTTGGGTTGAGGCACAACGTTGCTTTCGCTCGCCATTGAAAATTGCGAGGCCGGAAACACCGCTGGTGGCGAAATCCGAATCCCGGTTCCGACTTCCTGGTCCCTCAAGCCGGCGAAGCCGAACTCGGTTGCGAAACGACCGTATACCACCTCTTTGTCAGCATCAGCCCGGCTTAGGAAGGTCGCCACCGCTCCCGTGTCGTGAAGGTTCCAGTATGTCTTGCGATACCGTCCGTCGAACTCCGGATGCGATTGGTTCTCCCAATCTCCTTCTATCGCCACGCTGCGAAAGCCCAGCGGCTTCGAGCCGGATGCCGGCAATTGGCTCGCAAGCTGCGCGGGCAACTTGTCGAGGCCGAACTCGTTGTTGGCATAGTGTTCCGCGGTCCGCAGGACATACTGGCTGGCGCTGCCATGCCACGGAGACGAGAGAAAATCCCAGGACGCTATTGTTTTCGTGGGTTCAGGCGCTTCCAGCATTGACCGAATGACCGCCGACGCGGCGATGCATGCATGCCTGCCGTTGAAAATCGCGGGCAAGTCTTGCATTTCGGCCTCGGTAATTTCCTTGTTCTTGCGAAGCTCCGCTTCCGTCTGCATCTCTATCGTGCTATCCGCATCAAGCGCCTGGGCGATCGAGTAGGATTCGCTGGGCATGTCACCGCGCGCACTCTTTTTCACTGCGGAGTTCAGCAATGTCAGAAGCGCGTCAAGTTGCCTGGCAGACAGGATGTTGGTGCCAGGCAGTGACCCCTTCCTTCCCAGTATCTGCCCGCACTCCTCTGGTTTTAATCCGGAAACGAAGCTTAGAAACAACCGCAGCAGCGTTTCGCGCTCGTGAGGCGACAGTGTTGCACCGAGCCTGTTCGCTATGCTGGCGTCGGAGGGGTTATCACCTGGTCGGCCACTGGGCGGCGCCATGACTTTCCTCCAATCCGGGTCCGTCAGCGTTTGCACGAGCCACTTCCTGACGAGTTTTCCAGCCTCACTGTCGGGGTCAAAGCCCAGCTTTCTGACCTGACCATCAAGCATTGCTCCTGCAGCCCCGGAGATGGGGGGCGAAGCAGGAGTCAAGGTGAATGGCATTGCTCCATCGACGGCAAGGACCACCTGGTTCGACAGCAGGAGACAAACTCCGGCCGTCAGGAAGAGAAGTTTTCTCATTGATGCGACTCTAGTACATTGCATTTTGGGCACACCCAGTATCCGAACCGAGCAAAAGCACGAGCGGCGATACCAGAGCTGACTGGGATGTAACGGTGACGTGTCCACGGAAAATCATCGCGGCGGCGCGGCCACGATTATCTCCGGCTTATCTCACGGCTCCAAGTTGATCGGCGGTTTTCGCTTTTAATTTAGTGCTGAGCAACAGCAGACCTAAAGATTGAGTCTGGAATGGCCGATAACCACGGGTCGAAAACTTTCCTGAGCGGGTCGCCGTGCGTCCATTGTTTTCTCGCCTGCGTTATGACTTGGCGAGAACGGCATTCGTAGTGTCGACTTTCTTTACGTGCCGCGAATGGACGTCGCTGCCACGCACGCTGTCGAAGCCGATACTTGGCTCGCTTTCATGCCATTCGTCACAGTGCGCACATTGAAATCGAAACAACGCCAATTTTTATCGACCAATGTTAGCAACGCGCAATCAATTCTCGTGGCGCATGGCGAACGTCGGTACCCTTGACAATGTAGACGACAAGTTCGGCGATGTTGGTGGCATGGTCGCCGATACGCTCGATGGCCTTTGCTATGGAGAGGTAATCGAACCCCATTGCAATGGTCCGGGGGTCTTGCGTCATGGACGTGATGAGCCTGCGCACGAAGGCCACGAACTCGTTATCGATGGCTTCGTCGTCCTGGACAATCTGCGCGGCGGCAACGGTATCCATTCGCGCGAAAGCATCCAGCGCGTGACGAAGAATATCCGCGGCCATTTTGCCGGAGGCTTTGATTTCAGCGATGTTGACGGCCTGCACTGTGGGCGCCATCGCAATGCGGCGGGTTCGCTTCGCAATCTTCCGTGCCTCGTCGCCGGCACGTTCGAGGTTGGTGATGCACTTGGAGGCGGCCATCAGGAGTCGCAGGTCACGGGCGGTGGGCTGCCGGCGAACGATGATATTGCTCACTTCCTCGTCGATTTCGATTTCCATCGCGTTGAGCCGGTGCTCGCCCTCGAGAACCTGTTCAACAAGTGCCAAATCGAACGTGTTCAATGTCTCCATCGCGCAGGCAATCTGCGCTTCCACCAGGCCGCCCATTTCGAGCAACCGGGTCAACAGCAGGTTGAGGTCAAAGTCAAACCTGCTGGAAAGATGCTTATCCGACATCTTCGCTCCTCAGGCAAATTTGCCTGCGACGCAATGCTCAGTTACACAATGCCTTGATTCGTACGAACGGCGGCGGCGCGACTACGTTGCGTTGCTCAAGCAGATGCACAGGGAATGCGAATCTCCGTATACCCGCGCCAGCATGAGCGGTGGTGCGTGTCCTGACCAACAAAGGTATAAACAGTATATACAGTTTGTGACATTTTCAGGAACGCTTTGACGCGGGCGCTAAACGGGTATGGCCCTTAAGTTGTCCACATAAACTGTTTGCAAAGCTGTGGAAAACTCACGGGCAAGCGCCGCAAGTTGCTGAAACGATTGGCTTTGTACGGGGCGCGCCGGGCGCGTGCAGTTCACGGGCGGCTGCAGTGGTCATCAGATTGCTTCACGATACCAGGCCCGTGCGGATCGGGTCGGATCTGGGTGGGGCGACGCGACGGTCGAACCTCTACCACGCCGTGCGCAATGCCTCGTGCGCGTTGTGCATGTGAGATTTCTTCTGGTTCTGCAGATACCCAACGGCCTCTTTGAGCGCCTTTGACGCGCCGAGCTGGAACGCATACTCGCGCAGCAAGGTTTCGCTCGTGACAAGGTCGTTGAGCTTGCCGAGCTCGTCTTGCACGGAGGTCAACCGGTCAATGGCGGGCTGATGACTGCCATCGAGCACCGGTAAAAAGAACTCCAGCAGATAGCGCAGCTTCTTCCCCGCGATGCGCACTTCATGAAGCGCAACGTACCCCGAATGTTTCTCCGATGCCGCCTGCTTCACACGCTTTCTCAAAGCCTTTTCGGCTGATGCAACGCGCTCCTCGGCAAACGAGGCAAGCATTGGAATGGCGGATCGCGAATTCAACTGCTGTTGCGCACCCGTTAGCGCGCGCTGGAGTATCCGCTCGACACCGGCGTTTCCGATGATTCTTCGACTGAATGAGAGCGCGTCGGCGCGATGCTCGTCGACAGATTTGAGCAACGCGGCAAATGTGTGTTGCATCGACCGGTCGGCTGTGAGCAGGTCGCGCAGGATATCCCAGTCACGCGTTTTGCCAGCCGCGTTGGCGAGAGATTTGAACTCGCTACGCTGCAGCGCCGAGTCTTTCTTGTCGAGTAGCGGTTCGTATGCCCACCAGAGCGAACGCAAGCGGCGCAGCGCGACGCGAAGCTTGTGCAACACCTCGGGGTCAGCTTTCTGATGCAATGCGCGGGCGAACCGGGCGGCATCGGCGGAAATTGACGCGGCGAGGCATGCAAACCCCTCTGCCGCCGACATGGACAGGGCTATCGAATCCGCCTTCCCGCAGTGGTGGTCGCCGGCGGCCGACTCGGACGTTCCTGCTTCTGGCTTTGCCGATACGAAAATCTGGGAGTTCATTTCCGGGGCGCCCTCGAATACGGCAGGATGAACGCAGGCCGCAAGTGCCTGATAGAAGCGACGAATACTTAAGCGCTTGGGGATTCCGCAACGCGCCGTGATTGCGACTGCGCTTTCGTTACTCATACAAATCGTACAACGACACATTCCGGAAAGCCAATGCGCCTTCCCGGCTCTGCCGAGGCGTCCGCGGAGCGTCCGTTATGCCGGTCACTGCTTAACCGGGCATGGATCGCAGGTCCGTGGACACGGCCTGCATGAATAGGGGTGGAATGGTTGCCGCGCGCTCAAGCGTGAGGCTGCCACCCCCGGACTTTATTCGCTCAGTTCTGGAAATAATTCAAACCGAGCGCGCCTTTAACCTCTGACACCGTCGCGCCCGCCACTTCCCGGGCGCGCATGGTGCCGCGGCGCAGGATGTTCAGCACCTCCGCACGGTCTGTCGCGAACTCGCGGCGGCGCTCCCGAATGGGGGCGAGCATCGACTGCAGCCGCTCGTTGAGCACGCGCTTGACCACACTGTCGCCGAGACCGCCGCGGCGGTAGTGCGCTTTCAGCTCGTCGACCATGGGTACGTCCGGTTCGAACGCGTCGAGGAAGGCGAACACAACGTTACCCTCAACCTGGCCCGGGTCGTTGACGCGCAGGTGGTTAGGGTCGGTGTACATGTTGTTCACGGCCTTGGTGATTTCGTCTGGGCTTGCGCCCAACGTAATGGCGTTGCCGAGCGACTTGCTCATCTTGGTTTTGCCATCGATCCCCGGAAGCCGCGCGACATGCGAGAGCACCGCTTCGCATTCGACCAGCACTTCCTTGTCGACCGTGTTGTTGAAGCGGCGCACCAGTTCATTGGTTTGCTCGATCATCGGCAACTGATCGTCACCGACGGGCACGCGCGTCGCCTTGAACGCCGTGATATCGGCCGCCTGGCTGACCGGGTAAGTCAGGAAGCCGGCGGGGATGTCGCGCTCGAACCCGCGAAGCACGATTTCCGCCTTGATGGTCGGGTTGCGCTCGAGGCGCGCCACTGTCACGAGATTGAGCAGGTATTGCGTCAGCTCCGCGAGCTCCGGCACCTGCGTCTGGATGACGATGGTTGATTTGGCGGGGTCGATCCCGACAGCCAGGTAGTCCAGCGCGACTTCGATCACGTTGTCGGTCACTTTCTGGTGCCGGCCGACATTGTCGGTCATGGCCTGCGCATCAGCGAGAAGCAGGAACTGCTGCGCTTCGTGTTGAAGCTGCACGCGGGCACGCAGCGAGCCAATGTAGTGGCCGAGATGCAAGGGACCGGTTGTGCGGTCGCCAGTGAGGATAATGGGTTGGTTCGCGTGTGACATGGTGAGTTTGGTGTTTGGGGACACCACCAGTCATACGCGCGCAAAAATAAAAATGCCGCCAGGACTGGCGGCATCACGTTGTAAATGTACGTGTGAAAACGGGCCGCCCAAGTCAGGCGCGCCACCAACGGTACAGGGTCGGCGAGGTCGGAGTCGTTTTCATAGGACGAGTATAGCGCAGCCCGGCGCCTAGAATGGCCCACGGCTAGCCAGGTTGGCGTACTCGCCCTTTAGCGTCTGAATTCGTTGCCGGTATGCGGTAAGAAGGCACGCCTGGTTCGCGCCGCATTTCTTCCTCGCGCTCAACCAGGACTGTTGCTCTTCGCCCATGTCCCCGCGCGTGCCCATGGCAACGAGACCCATCAGCATCTGGTAGCGCACAGACATCTCGACGTCCAGTTCGCTGAGTTGTCGTGACGCGCAAATTGCTTTTTCGTCCGGCAGGCGCGCGCGATTACAGTCGAAGCTCGCCGCTAAGGCGGGGGTCGAGCTTGCGATGATCGCTGCCAGCAGCGCGAGGCGCAAATGATGCACTGTACGGTGATTACGTTGTTTATTCATCGTCCTTCATGACATGACTGAACCCATGACTCAAGGCGGTTGATTGACCTCAAATGCGCGAGCAAGGCCCAGCCTTTCAGTTTTTTGCAGACCTATGAAGGTAACCCAGTTTGCCTGGATGCCACAGTGGGGAAATGGACATGGCGCACTGAAAAACCTGTATATTTATACAGTATTGAGCGCGCGATTTCGCGGCAATGAACTGGCACTTTTTAATTGAGGGATTGAGCCATGGATGCACGTGTTCGCAGGCCCGTCCATCCCATGCCCGAGATGACCGCTTTCATCATGGAATTGCGCTCAGTCTTTGGTGACGAGGCGATTGACGATGCGCTCAGGCGTGGAGAATCTGGGGAGCCGGCCTTCTACGCCTGCGAAAATGGCAACGCGGTGGGCACAGCAAGTCCGGCCAGCGACAATGTCTGGCGCGTCGATGCTGACATACGAGACCGGCATTATTGTCCCGGGTGCGATGGCAGCTGTGTCGGCCGGGGTGTGGGTTGCAAAGCGTGGCTGCAACGGAAAGCAGGCAAGGAGAACTCGTGAAAAGAACTGGATTGGCCGTACTGACCTTACTGATGGCAACGCTCGCGCCGGTCGTGCACGCGGCAGGCTACATTGAAGTCTGGAATCCGCCGGAGGCCCGTGCAACCGCGCCCCATAGGGGCGGTGCCGCACGCAAGCTGACGGTTCCCCGACCCGCAGTGCCTCGCACGATGAAAGTTCACGCGCGGCACGCCCCGGCGCTGGCGCCGAAACTCATGGCCAAGCAAAGCAACATACAAAGGGACCCACCGGCAAGCGAGCCGGATATGTCCCAGATTCCGCGGCAGATCACGCCTGAAGGAAACGTGCTCCGGGTTGACGCTCGCGGCATGCCGGCTGAGGTCATCCGGTGATGGAATCGGAGACCTACAACGGCTATAGCGTGTGGGGGCATGCCATCCTGCAGCAGGAAGGCATTCTCCAGCCGGAACGCTATGCGGCGAGTGGGACGATTACCGGAGGTGGGAAGCTGGTTGAAGCGTCGGGCATCCTCGGCTATTTTGATACCGAGGAAGAAGCGCAGCATGCCGGGCTGGACTGGGCTCGCGCCTGGATCGATGCACACGGCTGACAGTCGAACTGTCTTTGTTAACCCGAGCTGTGGCAGATGTCTTCGCACCCGGGAACGCCTATCGAACAGCCCGTTCTTTATGCGTTACATGTCTTTTAAAATCTGGCCGCGCCGGCCGTTTGAGGACGATGGGTCGCGAGCAATTTCACGGCCGTGCCTTCTGTAGACCGAGGCCGATTTTGCCGGCAGGCAAGCGAGTACGAACCCCCGTTGACTTTGTGCTGCCCCTCCCGTAATGTGAAATTCGCCGCTGTGAAGAATCTCGCTTTTGCGCCCACCGATCGAGCTGGCAGCATCCCGGCATCCTCACCTTCGAACTTTCTCTACCTCGTCAATCGTTCTGTCAGTCATGGAAAGCAATCGCGCGCCCAGTCAAACGGATGAGCTCGCCCGCAGGCCGGCCCGCGCCGCAGATTATGCGGCCGAGAACCGGGCGCTTGTGGCACTCGCCCGAGTGCAGGCAGGGCCGCGCTCCGAATTCCTGCAGGCCATCGCGGACACGGCTCTGTCGCTTTGCCATGCTGATAGCGCGGGTATCAGTCTCGTCGAAGGGCCTGAAGGCAATCAGGTTTTTCGGTGGTTCGCCGTTGCTGGATTTTGTGCTGCCCTGCGCGGCAAAACCACTAAGTGGGATGAGTGTCCATGCGGCGTCACACTGGAATCGGGTGGCCCGCAACTTTTCATCAATCCGCAGGACCGTTTTTCTTGCCTGCGGTTTCCGGGCGTGAATGTGCCTGAAGGCATTGTCGTTCCGATTCCGGCTGACAACGGAGCGCTAGGTGCAATCTGGGTGATGTCGCATGCGGAGGATTGCAGATTCGATCCCGAGGACGTCAGACTGCTCTCGAATCTCGCCGTTTTTGCGGGCTCCGGCCTGACCATTGTCAACGCGCGCGACAGCGGTGAAGAGAGTGACCGGCGGCACAACGAGTTCATCGCAATGCTCAGTCACGAGCTGCGAAATCCGATGACACCGATCGATGGCGCGATCAGTGCAGCAAAACGGCTTTGTGCGGAAGACGAACGAGCTGTCGAAGTGCTGACTGTCGCGCAACGCCAGATGAGGCATCTGCGCACGCTGGTCGATGACCTGCTCGACGCCGCCCGTCTGAAGCATGGCAAGCTCGCGATCAAGCACAGCGACACCTCACTCAGCGAGATTGTGTTCGATGCCGTGACAGCCATCAGGCATCACATCCTGTCGCGCAGGCATACGCTCAACATCACGGGGCTGGACGAGCCGGTCTACGTGCGCGCCGACCACGTCCGCTTGAGCCAGGTGCTGGGTAACCTCCTTTCGAACGCGGCAAAATATACGCCGGTCGGAGGCACGATCGAGCTCGACGTGCGCGTCGAGGCAAACGGCTCGAGCGAAGAATCGGCCGGCCTGGTTACGATTGAGGTCTCGGACAACGGCATGGGAATCGATAGCGCGGTTCAGCCCCATGTCTTTGATCTGTTCGCGCAGTCCGCCCACGGTCAGGCGCGTTCCGAGGGTGGATTGGGAATCGGGCTCGCCGTGGCGAAGCGGATGGTCGAGTTGCACTGCGGAACCATCTCCCTCAGGAGTGAAGGGGCAGGCAAAGGGACGGTTGTGACGCTCCGCTTACCGATACTCCGGATGGCAGCGGATACAGACGGTGCAGCCCGCAAGGTGCCTGGCGCGACACCCGCGCCCGCGCGTCTGCTGCTGGTCGACGACAATCAGGACGTGCTCCGGGCGCTGAGCACCTTGCTCGAACTCGAGGGTCACGAGGTCACAACGTCGGACAATGGGCGCGATGCTGTACGGCTGATGTCTGAGAAGCATCCTGAGGTTGCAATCGTCGACGTAGGGATGCCGGATATGGACGGCTTCGAGGTGGCGCGAACGGTTCGCCTGAATCGCCGACTCGACGACATGATGCTCGTAGCGCTTACGGGCTATGCGTCCGAATCCGACAAGTCGAGGGCACTGGCGGCCGGCTTCGATTTCCATCTGACCAAGCCGCTTTCGCTCGATAAGCTGCAGTACATCCTGGCGAATCGTGCCAACGGCACGCTGCGGGGCATCGTCTAAGATCGGTGAGCGCCTGGGCGTTTGTGGGTACTCAGGCCCGCGGACCGGAGCGAACCATCCGCCCCGGTCGTCCAACCTTCAATCAGCCGGCGCGATTTTTCTAGGCTGGGTCAGCATCGCGGGCTGCAGGATCTCGTCGAGTTGGGTCTGACTCAGCAGCCCTTTGCTAATCACGATTTCCGCCACGCTTCGACCGGATACGAGCGCCTCCTGTGCAACCTCCGTCGCGTGCGTATACCCAATGTATGGGTTAAGCGCGGTCACGATACCAATCGAGTTTTCGACGATTGACCGCAGCCGGTCCCGATTGGCGGTGATGCCGTCGACGCATCTGGACGCCAGCGTCAAACATCCTGCCCGCAGATGGGCCACGCTCTTGAAGAGACTATGCGCGATGATGGGCTCGAACGCGTTGAGTTGAAGCTGCCCGGCCTCGGCGGCAAAGCTGACGGTCACGTCATTGCCGATGACCTCGAACGCTATCTGATTGACCACTTCAGGAATGACCGGGTTGACCTTGCCCGGCATGATGCTGGAGCCAGCCTGAACCGGTGGCAGGTTGATTTCCCCAAGACCTGCGCGAGGGCCGCTTGAAAGGAGCCGAAGGTCATTGCACGTCTTGGAAAGTTTCACGGCAACACGCTTCAACACACCAGACAACTGCACAAATGACCCGACATCCTGTGTCGCTTCGACCAGGTTGGGTGACGTTGTCAACGCAATACCCGTGACGTTGCTCAGGTGGCGGCATACGAGTGGTGCATACTCGGGATGCGTGTTGATGCCCGTTCCAATGGCCGTTGCGCCCAGGTTGATCTCACAGATCAACTTCGACGCTTCTCTGAGGCGCTCTTCGTCTTCACCGAGCATGACAGCGAACGTGCTGAACTCCTGTCCCAACGTCATGGGAACGGCATCCTGCAGTTGAGTCCGCCCCATCTTCAGGTCGTCCTTGAACTCCTCGGCCTTGCGTTCGAACGACGCCCGGAGCACGGCCATTGCGTCGACCAGTTGCACGATTCCCGCGTACGTCGCGATTTTCAATGCAGTCGGGTAGACATCATTGGTGCTTTGTCCGAGGTTGACGTCCTCGTTGGGATGAAGGATGTGGTACTCGCCGCGTTCGTGCCCGAGGTGCTCGAGCGCAAGATTGGCGATGACCTCGTTCGCGTTCATGTTGGTCGAGGTGCCGGCGCCGCCCTGAATCACGTCAACCACAAAGTGATCGTGGGCGACACCGGAACGGACCTGCTTGCAGGCCTGCACGATCGCCGACATCTTGAGCTCGCTGAGCAGCCCGAGGTCGTAATTCGCTAGCGCAGCCGCTTCTTTAACGTTCGCAAGCGCGTTGATGAGATTCGGATAAACCGAGATCGGAATGCCCGTGATGGGAAAATTCTCGAGCGCGCGCAGCGTGTGGACGCCATAGTAGGCTGCCGCGGGTACGGCGAGGTCGCCGAGAAGGTCGTGTTCGATGCGTTCGATGGCCGTGAGCATAACGATCCTTGATAGGTAAAAAACCTGGACGAAGTGCAACACCCGACGCCTCTGTATACCACGGGCCGGGGGAAAGAATGATTCGATCGATCGCCTATGGGCGCTGCGATTCCGATGCTGCAGTGGCGTATGCGACGCACTGCCGGGCCAGTACCTCTGTAGGGTCCACCAGGCGGACCGATCTGCCATTCGTACCGACGAATTCCGTCTGCGGAAGCAGTAGCGGCAACTCGGTGCAACCCAGGATGACAACTTCCACGCCTTGGGCAATGAGTCCATCAATCGCAGCAGCGATATCGGACTGACACTGCCCGGTCGTGAACCCGGCTTTCACGCCTTCCTTGCCGTAAATTGCATCCATTACGCGCGCCTGCAACGCGGGTCCCGGAACGACCTGCTGCAACCCTTGCGAGGTGAGCGCCTTTTCGTAGACGCCACTTTCGACCGTTCCCGAAGTTGCCAGCACACCGACTGAATGCAGCGAGGGAAAGGTTTCGCGAAGGTAGCCGACGGTGACCGTCAGCATGTTCACGATCGGTATGCTGAGATACGGCTGGATGCGCTCGACAAACGCATGAGCGGTGTTGCATGGGATCGCGATGATGTCCGCGTCGCCGGCCTCGAGCTTCTTGCATGTCGCGTAAAGGGAGATGGTCGGGTCAGGTCCATCGCCAAGCAGGCTTTCCGTGCGGTCCGGAATCTGCGGGTTCTGTTCGACCAGCAACTTGATGTGGTCCTGGTCGCGTTTGGCCGGCGTGTTCCTGACGATCTTGTGGATGAAATCCACGGTTGCCGCGGGCCCAACTCCGCCGACCACGCCGACCTTGAACAGTGTTTCGGGCGAAGAGTACTGACCGGATACGACGTACTGCGCATACGCCAGATTCGAATCGATCAGCGGCACAGGCAATGGCCCCAGCTCCTGCGCGACTAGAGCGATCTCGGTCAGCCCCGGGACGATGAGGTTGACGCCCTGGGCGATGAGGTCCTCACACGCCTCGCGCAAAAGCTCGACGGGCCGGCCATTCAGATTTCCGCTCTTGATGCCCTCCGGCCCATAGACGGCCTGGGTGACGAGGTCGAGGTTGTTTCGCACGGTGGGATAAACAATCTCAAACTCAGGCGCCGGGAAATACTTTTCGAACAATTCTTTTCGGCGTGTGTAGTCGGACGCGAGGATGCCGATTCGACGCACGGCAGGAAACTTCCGCCGGACATGGCTGCGAACAGCCTCGACCATGTCGACGATTTGCAGCGGTGAGTTCGCCTTCAGTTCATCGATAAACGTGTGGCTGAGGAAGCAGGGCAGCACAACCGTCGTGACGCCTTGCTTCTCGAAGCGGCTAATCAGGTCGAAGATATAGAGCTTTCGTTGTGTCGTGGCCTCAGTGCCGGCTCCCGAACTCCCGAAAGGGTGCTGTTCGAATACGACGTCGAAGTGCTCAGCGTCGCTGGTCGCGGGCGTCGATTTGACGAGCTTGAAGAATACGTCCGCGCTGGCCAGCGGCCCCAACCCACCCACCACGCCGAACTTGCGCATGTTCCTTTCCTTCACTTCCTTCATTCCGTCTCACCTTGCAGTTGGACGAAAACAGCGTCGCCGGCATGCTTTACCTGTTTGGCTGAGCGCTTCGCTTCCCACTTCGCGATGACGGCCGTCGCGATGCTGTTGCCGATCACGTTGGTGGCGGTTCGTCCCATGTCGAGGACCTGGTCGATGGCGAGAATGAGCACGACGCCGGATGGCGGCAGATGGAACATCGGCGCGACGGCAGCAACCACGACCACCGAGCCTCGGGCGACGCCTGCCATGCCCTTGCTGCTCACCATGAGCACGAGCAGCATCATGATCTGGGTGCCTAGCGGCATATCGATACCGAAGGCCTGAGCGATGAAGATCGCAGCGAACGCCTGGTACATCATCGAGCCGTCCAGATTGAATGCGTATCCGAGCGGCAAGGTGAAGCCAACCACCTTTTTGTCGACTCCGAACTCTTCGAGCTTTTCAGTCAGACGAGGGTAAGCCGCCTCGCTGCTCGCCGTCGAAAACGCGAGCATGGCAGGTTCACGAATCGCCTTTAACAGCGTCCAGATCTGCTTGCCCAGGAAGCAATAGCCAACGGCGACGAGCAGCGTCCAAAGCAACACCAGGCCGACATAGAAACTGCCGATGAGCTTGCCGTAAGTGGTCAATACATCCAGGCCGTGGACGGTGATGGCCGCAGCGAGCGCGCCGAAGACGCCGATCGGCGCGAGACGCATCACGTAGTCGGTCAGCTTCAGCATGGCAGGCACGAGGGCATCGACGCCTGCGATCAACGGCGCCACGCGCGAGTCGGTCTTGATGACGCTCAGCACGACGCCAAACAGCACCGAGAAGACCAGAATCTGAAGAATGTCATTGCGGGCCATGGCATCCATGATGCTGGTCGGAAACGCATGCGTGACGAAGTCCTTGAAGTTCAAGCCTGCGGTATTCAGACCTGTGGAGACATCGGCGCTGGTCTGCACCATATGGAGCCCGGCCCCCGGTTGAAACAGGTTCGCGAGGACCAGACCGAGGGCGAGCGACAGCAGTGACGCGCACACGAACCACCCCACCGACCTGAAGCCGATGCGGCGCACGTCGCTCGTTCCCGCCATGCCCGCAAGGCCGGAAACCAGCGTTGCGAAAACCAGTGGCGCGATAATCATCTTCACGAGACGAAGAAAAATATCGGTGATGATTGAAAAGTATCCGGCGATGGTTTTCGCTTCAGCGGCATCCGCGACAGACCGGTGGCAGATGTAGCCGACAATGACGCCGAGCACCATGCCGACAAAAATATAGAGTGTGAGGCGATTCTTCATTTGAACCCGTCCTGGGAGGGCGTACGGTGCTCGACTGCACACCGGGCGCATGCTTGGCGAAAACTCGCTGAGTCAGCAGGTTTTTGTGGTTGGACGGATATTAAGGAACATCAAAAAGATGTCGATGCTAGTACTGCATGTGGTTATGCGAGTTTCGCATAACCCGTGAAAACCCTATCAGGAGGGTTGTGAGGCGGCGCGAATATGTCCCCAGAGCGTCTCCAGAAACTCGCTGCGATTTGAGGCGTCACGGTACACGCGCAGTTCGACTTCGAGATGCCATTCGGCGCGCCCAGCGGCGACCAGTTCGCCCGATTCGAGTTCGGTATCGATGGAGCTTTTTGGCAGCCACGCCACGCCTTCCCCTTCCATGACGAGTTTCTTCAGTACCTCCGCCATGTCCGACTCGTAGTGAAGCTGCAGCGCCGGGGCAGCCGTTGCTTTTCCAAGAAGCAACGCGAGGCAGCGGCCAAAATAGCTGGTTTCCGTATAGGAGATGAGCGGCAGCGGACGGTTCGCCGTGCCCGGCAACCGGAACGCGGGCGCCGAGCGTTCATTGGGTCTGCAGACCGGCATGAACGTATCGACGCCTACGGTCAGATGCTGATATCGCGCGGGGTCGAGATGCAGCGGCAACTCAGGATGGTGATACGCAAACATCAGTTCGCAGTTCCCGTTGACGAGCATCAGAATCGAATCGTGCACGTTCGTCGGAATGACCCGGGCGCGCACCTCGCCAAAATGCGCGGTGAGCGCCTTCAGCCATGCGGGCAGAAAGCTCAGCGCGATGGTGTGGCCGGCTGCAATCTGCAGGCCCTTGCCGGCCATCCGTTGCTCGGTGCGGATGATCGCTCGCGTGTCGAAGAGCTTCTCGAGAATATCTTCGGCTGCCTCCTGGAACAGCCGTCCAGCGGGCGTCAGTGTCGGGGGAAAGTTGCTCCGGTCGATGAGGTCGGCGCCCACCCACTGCTCAAGCGACTGGATTCGCCGGCTAAAGCCGGACTGCGTGACGTTCCGGAATTCTGCTGCCCGTGAAAAGCTTTGATATCGTGCAAGCGCGATGAAGTCTTCAATCCACTTGATTTCCATATCGGGTCCTGTGACATGCCGCAGCGCCTGCGAGACCGGGAGATTCTACGCTGGGGCGCCGTCTTGCAGCCCGAGAGCCTGGATTGCCCACGGGCTTCGTCGCGAATGCGGCCAAGGTTTGTTTCGTTCGTATGTGGCTCGCCGACGTAGTTATCGATAACCCACCGACACCACACCCTGGAGAGTCGAATGTCGCAACCCGGCGTTTCAACCGCCTCACCGCGCGCCACAGGTTCTTTCGTCGACCGGATCAAGGATCGGGTCGTGTTGCTCGCCCTCTTTGTCGGCTCGATGTGGGCGACGTTCTTCCTGTCGGTCGCGATGCCGTTCCTGCATCTGAACCGTCATGGCGTTGTTCCGCGCACACTGGGCGGCCTGCAGGGCATCCTGTTCGCCCCCTGGCTGCACGCCGGACTCTGGCACATCACGGCTAACACAGGCGGACTGGTGGTGCTCGGCTGGCTCACCATGTGGCCGCGCATCGCGAACTTCTGGCAGGCGACCGTCGGCGCCATGCTCGGCGCAGGATTGTGTGCGTGGTTACTCGGTGCGCCGTATTCGGTGCACATCGGCGCGAGTGGCGTGGTGTTCGGATACGCCGGATATCTCGTCGCACGTGGCTTCTATACACGCGGCATCCTCTCGATTCTGGTCGCACTATTCGTCGCCAGCAGCTACGGATTGAGCATGCTGTATGGCCTGCTGCCCAACTATCCGGGCGTATCGTGGCAAAGCCATCTCGGTGGTGCGATTGGCGGCATCGTTGCCGCGCGTATGTTCGCCGTGCCGCGGTCGCGGACGGTGCCCTGAACTCCCTTGAAATGCAGCCGATATTTGCCAGGACCGCGTCTTGAGGTGAGCGCTGAAGAATACCGGTCAACCGACTACAATCAGCGAGGTACACAGCGCGAACAGGGACGAGCAGACAACATGCGCCGCTGTGCCAGTTCCTGCTGAATCCGGAGGCATCATGAATCGAACCGAGACGGCTCTGATTGTGGGCGCGGGAAAGGGCTTGAGTGCCTCTCTCGCACGGCTGTTTGCAGCAGAGGGTATGCAGGTCGCGCTCGCAGCCCGCGATACCAGCAAGCTGAAGGACCTTGTCGACGAGACCGGCGCGCTCGCCTTGAGTTGCGACGCAAGTCGGCCGGACGATGTCAAAGTACTCTTTGACAGCGTAGAAGACTCGTTCGGGGTGCCTGACCTCGTGGTCTATAACGCGAGTGGCCGCTATCGCGCCCCGGTCGAAGACATCGAGGCTGAGAAACTCGAGGATGCGCTTAAAGTGACCGCGGTCGGTGGCTTTCTTGTAGCCCAGGCCGCCGCCATTCGAATGCTCGCACAAGGCAGCGGCACCATCCTCCTGACCGGCGCTACTGCAAGTGTGAAAGGGCTACCGGGTTCGACGCCATTTGCGATGGGTAAATTCGCGTTGCGAGGAATGGCCCAATCCATGGCCCGGGAACTTGCCCCGAGAAATATTCACGTTGCCCACTTTGTCATTGACGGTGGTATCGCCAGTAGTCGCGTGCAATCGGACGATGGCAGCGCTGACGACAAATGGCTGGACCCCGACGCCATAGCGAAGGAGTACCTCCATATTCATCGTCAGCATCGCAGCGCGTGGACGTGGGAAGTTGAACTACGCCCCTGGGTAGAAAAGTTTTAGCGCGCCGCTCTAGTTGTTGTACTGCGTCATATCGTAGTACGTGGTCCCATTCTGTCCACCACCCAGTTGCACGAGGCGCGAACCACCGGTCGTCAACGCCGGGAACGGGCAATTCGTGCAAGTCTGCACGCCCGTGGAATTGATCCCCGAGTGGACGGTGGTTTGATACTGGCCGACCGTTGTGTTGTTCGGCGCGCCGGTCGAGAAGCCATAGATTGCCGTGCTGGAACCGGAGCCCGTTCCCGTGTTGGCCTGAATCTGCACGGACGTCACCGGATAGGTGGGATTGGGTCCAGTCACGACGCTCGACCATGTCACGCTCATCGCGTACTGCACGCCGGCTAGCGATCCGCTGGGCGTCAGGAACTGGGTCGCGAAGTCCGGCTGCAGCGTCGGCCACGCGACCGTGCTGCCCGCCGCCGCGTTCAACGGACTGCCCGGATTGATGATCGACGACTGGCCGAGCTGCGCGCCGTTCCTGTCGTAGAACGTGACGGTATAGGTTGCGTAGAGCGGCACGGTGCTCGCGTCGACCGATTGCGCCGAGTAATAGCCGCTCGAGGCCGGCGTGAAGCTCGCGGTCGACGAAAGCGATTGCCATGACCAGCGGTACAGCTCCGTATTGCTGCCCGTCATTGCAGGCGAAACCGGCGCCGCGCTCAAGGGCAGATCCGACAGACCCAGCGAGTCGCCGCCGAGCGCATTGCGCGGCATCAGCCAGACCGGCGCAGTGAGACCCGGTCCGGTGACGGAAGCCGAATAAACCGTCGGATTCAAAGCGGTCGGAATCGCGACCTTCAGACCCGATTCATAACGGTTCACGTCGTTAGGCTTCGAGTCGAGGAAGGTGCGGCGCTGGATTTGCGACATGATCGAAACAGCGAATTGCGACTGGTTGCCGATCAGATCCCAGCCGAGTTGTGTGCCGTTGGAGAGCGCGACGGGCGTGGGCAGCTGTTGCGCGATGGTGTAGAGCACGCCGCCCGAAGTGCCGCTCGCGAGCGTAAACGGCAATTGCACGAGCGCCAGCTGCTTGCCGTTGCGCGTGAAAAAGGCGAGTGTCTTCGGCGAACCGAATACCGCGCCACTGAACCTCGCATCGGTCTGGCCGTGGCCGATGGCCAGGTCGGTCGAACCGTTGTCGAGGAAGGTCGAGTCGATTGCCGGCGAGCATGATGTATTGAGCGTGCCGTTTGCCGCGCAGGCGTTCAGCAACGCAGCAAGCGGCTCCAGATAGTTCGCCGCCACCGCCGGTGCTGCCAGGCTGACCGATTGGGTGGTCTGGTTGTTCAGGGCGACTGTCGTGCCCGGCGCCGCATTCGACACCAGCAACAGGCCGCCGTTGGCCGCCGATACGAGCGAGACCGTGTCGATCACCGCGTCGGCGCCGGTGTGATTCGGCGTGAAAGCCGTGCCGATGGGATCGAAGCCCACCGCCTGGATGCCGTTCTGCGCGAGAATTTTCGCCAGTATCGCGTCGAGTGTGAGGGTGGCGATCTGCACGGACGGCAGCGTCACCTTGGCCAGCGCCGTGGTGGACCCGAGGTCGGCCGGATTGCCCGAAGCCGTCAGCATGGCGGCAATTGCGGTAGTCAGCGTGGTGACGTTGACGATAGCCGGCGCTGTGCCGTTCGGCAGGCTGGCGAGCACGGAGACGAGCGAGGCCTGGGCGCCGGTGGGATCCGTGACCGTAATCAGAAACGGCGCGGTCATTCCCTTCACCGCGATCGTGTATGCGCCCTGGGCGTTGGTGCTTGTGGAGGCCTGCGCGCCGGTCGCATCGGTCAGCGTGACGCTTGCGCCCGCCACGGCGGTGCCTCTCGCGACCGTGCCGTTGACCGTGCCGGCCGTGGCCGCCGGCGTGCCCGACGATGACGTTGAACTGGAACCGCCGCCGCCGCAAGCGCTCAGTTGGAGCAAGGCAAAGGCCACGGCAGTCGCGACGCCGCTACGCACTAACGATCGATGCATGAAATTCCCCGATGCTTCGTATATATGATTCGTTTGTTCTGCCGGCAAACCAGGTATGCCGATGAGTTTGATGGTGTTCTGTGTATGCCGTGCGATGCCGCCGGATTAAATGCGGATTATCTCCTGCAATTAATCGTTAAACGGCGCGTTAAACGGCGCCTTCACGACGGGCTTTAGCGCGTTCGGAGAATACTTCAAAGCGGCGCGCTTGTGTCGCGCGCCGGGGAATCCGCCGTTCAGGTTCAGCGTTTTCAATTACTTGCCCAATTCGTGTCCGATAATCCCGCCGGCCACCGCACCGCCGACCGTGCCGACCGCGCTGTGATCGGTCGCCTCATTACCGATGACGCCGCCTGCCGCCGCGCCGCCAAGGGTGCAGCCGGTCGTGGTTGCCAGTAGCGTCAATACCATTGCGACGATGCCCAGACCAGATAGATTCCGCATGATGTCACCTCGGATGTGTGTGGATACACAAGCGGGCAGCAATTCCCATGCCGCAGCCGTTTTACGAGTGTCCGTAGAGCCGGCGGTGTCACGGCATCCGGGCGGCGAAACGGGTTTGCTGGAGTGATTCGCGCTTGCTAGACTGCCCTTCGCCACCCAACTGTAAGCGCGTTCTTGCCGTCGTACGCCGGTCTGGCGTTCACGTCCGCGGCGCGATCCATCGGAGACACCATGTCCTACCTGCTGCTTATCGTCGAACCCCCGGATCAGCGCGTCGAACGCGGCGAGCAGGCGGGGCGCGAGGTCTATGACCAGATGGTGCGTTTTGCCGCCGACCTCAAGGAGCGCGGCAAGCTGCTTGCCGTCGAATCACTGGTCACCGAGTCAGTGCGTGTGCAGGTGCGCGACGGTCAGCCAAAGCTGCTGGACGGCCCGTTCGCCGAAGCCAAGGAAATGATCGGCGGCTTCTTCCTGCTCGATTGTGAAACCCGTGAAGAAGCGGTGGCGATCGCGCAAGCCTGCCCGGCCGCTTCATGGTGCAGTGTCGAAGTCCGCGAAACCGGCCCCTGTTTCCTTTAAGCAGGCTCGCCCGGGTTCGCTTGGGGTTACCTATTCGCGCTATTTTCTTAGGGATTTCCCTGGATCGGTAACAAATATGTCGATCCGGTCACGCGTCGCTCGTCGTGTGAGTAAGGAGCCAGGAACCGCAAATGGCTCTTCATCTTTACTTACCACACGCCACCCAGGGAGCGATTGCGATGCGATTCATGATCATAGTGAAGGCCACGGCCGTCAGCGAAGCCGGCGGGTCGCCGGATGAAGCCCTGATGACCGCGATGGGCGCCTACCACGAAGAATTGGCCAAGGCCGGCGTGCTACTCGACGCAACCGGGCTGCAACCGAGTTCGAAGGGCTGGCGCATCCGCTACAGCGCAGGCAAGCGCACGGTAATCGACGGTCCGTTCGCGGAAACCAAGGAACTGATCGCCGGCTATACGCTGATTCAGGTTCGTTCCCGCGAAGAAGCCATGGAATGGGCGCGGCGATTCCCGGCGCCGTTCGGCGAACAGGCCGACGGCGAAATCGAAGTGCGGCAACTGTATGAGCTCGAAGACTTCGAGCCGAGCCCGGAACTGGAGCGCTTCAAAAAACTGGACGTGGCCAAACATTGATTGCGGCCCAACATTGATCGCCACGCCGATCCGCGCGCCGCATAAGGCGCCGATCCGGCTACATCGAAAGGATTCATCATGCTCAAAGCCATTTTGATTACCGTCGTCGCGGCGGTGGGTCTACTGCTCATCTACGCGGCGACGCGGCCCGACAACTTTCGCATCGAACGCAGCGTGCGCATCAAGGCGCCGCCTGAACGGGTCTACGGGTTGATCGACGACCTGCATCAGTTCAATCGCTGGAATCCATTCCTGCGCAAAGACCCCGCGACGCAAGGCACTTACAGCGGCACGCAAGGCGGCAAGGGTGCGCGGTATGCATGGCAAAGCGAAAAGATCGGTGTGGGGCAGATGGAGATTGTCGATACGGCGGCGCCGTCGAGCGTGACGATGAACCTCGATTTCATCAAACCGTTCGAGGCGCATAACATCGCCGAATTCGAGCTGAAGCCGGAGGCGGGCGAGACCCAGGTCACCTGGGCGATGCACGGACCCGCCCCCTTTCTGTCGAAGCTGATGCAGGTATTCGTCAGCATGGACCGGATGGTCGGCAAGGATTTCGAAGGCGGCCTGAGCAATCTGAAAACGCTTGCCGAGGCGAGTTGAATGCGCCGGCCCGCAGCACAGGCGGGCACGCGGCAGGATCAACGCAGGATCAATGGATTCCATCATGCATAAGCAGATCTACGTCAATCTCGCGGTCGACGATCTCGAACGGTCGAAAGCGTTTTTCAGCGCGATCGGTTTCACCTTCGATGCGCAATTCACCAACGAGCAGGCTGCGTGTCTGATCCTCGGCGAAAACCTCTACGCCATGCTGCTGGTCAAGGACCTGTTCAAGTCCTTCACGCGCAAGTCGCTTTGCAATCCGAAGGAAAGCACTGAAGCATTGCTGGGCCTGTCATGCGAGAGCCGGGGCGAGGTGGATGCGCTGGTCGCGAAGGCGCTCGCCGCCGGCGGCACGGTGCCGCGCGCGCCGCAGGACTACGGCTTCATGTACGGGCATGGCTTCGAGGATATCGACGGACACATCTGGGAGCTGATCTACATGGACCCGAACGCCAAGGCAGCGGGCTGATCACGTGACGACGCAGGCTACCCATCGTGCCATCGAGGCTGTCTGGCGGATCGAATCCGCCAAGGTCATTGCCCACGTCGCACGGATCGTGCGCGACGTGGGGCTCGCGGAAGAGCTGGCGCAGGACGCGCTGGTGGCGGCGCTCGAACATTGGCCGGACGCGGGCGTGCCCGACAACCCGGGAGCCTGGCTGATGGCAACCGCGAAGAACCGGGCTCTCGACCGCTTGCGTCAGGAAGCGCTGCATGCCCGCAAGCGTGAGGCGTTGGGCCACGATCTCGACGCATTGGAGGCGCACCTGGTGCCGGATTTCGTCGATAGCCTCGATGCCGCGCGCGCCGACGATATCGGCGACGACCTGCTGCGGCTGGTGTTCACCGCGTGCCACCCGGTGTTGTCCACCGACGCCCGCGTTGCGCTGACCTTGCGCCTGCTCGGTGGCCTCACCACGGAAGAAATCGCCCGTGCGTTTCTCGTGCCCGAGCCGACCATCGCGCAGCGCATCGTGCGGGCCAAGCGAACACTGTCCGCAGCCAAGGTGCCGTTCGAAGTGCCGCAAGCGGATGCGCGCGCGCCGCGGCTCGCCTCGGTGCTGCAGGTGATCTATCTGATTTTCAACGAAGGCTATTCGGCTACCGTCGGCGACGACTGGATGCGTCCGGCGTTGTGCGAGGAAGCGCTGCGGCTCGGGCGTGTGTTGAGCGGGCTTGTCCCTGACGAAAGCGAAGTGCACGGTCTCGTCGCGTTGATGGAAATCCAGGCGTCGCGCACTCACGCGCGGACCGACGCCGACGGCAAGCCGGTATTGCTGCTCGACCAGGACCGCAGCCGCTGGGACCCGCTCCTGATCCGCCGGGGATTGGCTGCGCTCGCCACCACCCACGCGTTGGGCGGCGCGAGCGGCCCGTATGCGTTGCAGGCCGCGTTAGCCGCGTGCCATGCGCGAGCCCGCCGTGCCGAAGAGACCGACTGGGTGCAGATCGTCGCGTTGTATGACGCGCTGGCGCAGGTGGCGCCTTCACCGGTGGTCGAGTTGAACCGGGCGGTGGCAGTCGGCATGGCGTTCGGGCCTGCTGCCGGTCTGGAAATTGTCGACGCGCTGGCAGCCGACGCGTCGCTCGCGAACTATCATTGGCTGCCGAGCGTGCGCGGCGATCTGCTGGAGAAGCTCGGCCGCGTGGAAGAGGCGCGCGCCGAATTCGAACGCGCCGCCGCCATGACGCGCAACGCGCGCGAGCGCGAGTTGCTGCTCGAGCGTGCTGCGCGCGGCAGCACGCATTGAATCGCACGCAACTTACCGGATCATGCCGAGCATGGCAGCAAATGTGCCGACGCTCACATGCGGCGGCACGGCGGACGAGAGTACCGAGGCAAAGCGTAGCGTAACCGCTCGTCGCGCGAACTGCATGCTCGGCGCCGGTCGGGCAATCCGGCCAGAAATCAGGCCGAAAAGAACGCCATGACGGCCGTGATCACACCCGCTGCCGCAATACCGAACGACAGATTGCGCAGCCATTTCTTGCGGGTCAGCAACGTGATCGCGCACAGGGCGATCGCCACCTGAATCAAAGTCGTGGCCTGCGCCCAGCGATGATGGCCGTGCAGCAGCGCTTCGCTTTTAGCGTCGTTGTCCACGACCTCTTTCTCGATCGCTTCGGCCTTCGCGCGGATCGGCTCTTTCTGCTGCTTGTACTTGTCGACGTCGGCGAGGAACTTGGCGTGGGCGTCGGTATTGCCTGGCGACAGCGCTGCGCCGAGTTCAGCGAGATTCTCTTTCTCGCCCTTGGCCTGGTAGTAGTTCCATTGATTCGATGCTTCGGTCTTTTTAATGGCGGCTTCGTTCTTGTAGTACAGCGCCAGATTTTCGCTGTTGCCGCTCTGGTAGGCGCACAGCGCGCCGATCGTCGCGAGGATCGCCGTCATGACGGCCATGCGGCTGGCAAAGGGGTCCTCGTCGTGGTGACCGGCGTGTTCAACCGCATGGTCGTGCGGACCATGCACTTCATATTCTTCAGACATCTGATTCTCCGAGCGAGGCTTTTCTTGTGATCTCCGGGCGTCGCGCATGGCGGTGGCCCATGCGCGGTCGACGCTGCAAGCGCTGCCCGCCGGCCCGGCGGGCTCAATCTTAGCGTGTGGCGCGCGGTGATGGAAAAGCTATCGGCACGAAGGGACGTGCATGAGGGATGCAGAAGCGAGGCGTCAATGAATACCGGCGGCCAGCCATGTCCGTACGAGCGGGATGACATGCTCGCCGGCCAGCATGCCGAGCAGTCCGACTAGCGCGATCGTCGGCGGCGCGGGCGATTTCACCTGCATGACGCTGTAGATCAAACCGACCACGACGCCGGCAATAAGCGAGATCAAATACGCTTTCATGTGTGATAAACCCATCTGAAATGCGGGCTGCCACGCCCGCCGGTCGCTTCGGCAATTACATCGTGATAACGATCCGGCCACGGGCGCCGGCGGCCACTGCCTCATAGGCTTCGCGGGCCCGTTCGAGCGGGAATTCCTGTGCGATGGCCGGCGCCTGCAGCTTGCCGCTTTCGAAGCCTTCCACCAGTGCGGTCATCAACGGCGCCGATTCGGCGACACCCAGCTTGGCGCTGTCCACGCCGAGTAGTTGCGTTTCGTTGTGATAGAAGTCGATCAGGTCGAACTCCACGCGGCGTTGACCCGTGGCGCTGATTTCCAGCACCCGGCCGCGGCGCCTGACGAGACTCAATGCGGTCTGAAACGCGACGCCGCCCACCGTGTCGTACACCACGTCCGCGCCGGCGCCGCCTGTTAGTGCTTTCAGGCGCGCGACCGCGTTTTCGTCGAGCGGAACATACTCGTCGAGCAGTTGGGCTGCGGGCGTACCGGCGGAAAGCGGATGACGATCGACTCCGATCACGCGCGCGCCTCGCGCTTTCGCGATTTGCACCACCGCGCCGCCGACAGCGCCACCCGCCCCGATCACGGCAATCGTCTCGCCCGCTTGCAGGTGGGCGTACTCGACCGTGCCGAGCCACGCGACCACGAAGCTCACGCCGATCGCGGAGGCCTGCGCATGGCTGAGCGTGGTGGGCTTGCGCGACAAGGCGGTGAGCGGAATCTTGATGAACCCGGCGTGCGTGCCGTCGCGTGTGAAGCCGATGTCGCCGCCCGTGCCCCAGACTTCGGCGCCGAGCCATGCTTGCGGGCCGTCCACCACGACGCCGCTGAAGTCGCGGCCGGGCGTGCGCGGCAGGACGGTGTGTTCGAAGTGGCCGGACACGTTCTTGACGTCGCTCGGATTCACCGAGGCCGCCTTGATTTGCACGACCGCGCTGTCCGCGTCGGCTTGGGGCGTCGGCAGATCGACGGTTTCGAGCACCTCGGGGTTGCCAAAAGTCTTGAACTGAATCGCTTTCATCGCTTGTCACTCCTGTCGGATTTTGCGCCGCATCGTGCAGCGGATGAGCGTAGTCTAGATGGCAGATACAAAAGCATTGAGACAAAGACTTTCGAATTTCGGACAAAACGTGCGGTGGGCCGGTGTGCAGACCACGCTGGGTGCTCTTCTGGTTGCTGGCGCGAAGGGTCTACCCGCCCGTGGACAGCTTGCCGTGTGCCGGCTCGATCGGCGCTTCGGAAGCCGTTTCGCTAAGCGTGCCGCCCGGGTCGAAGCCCGTCGGCGACGCACCCAACTCGCGGCGGAACATATCGCTGAAGCTGCTCGGCTGGAAGCCCAGCGAGCGCGCGATGCTGTTGACGGGGCGTCCCTCGGCGAGCCCCGATACGGCCACCGCCAGTTGCACCTGACGTCGCCATTCGGCAAAGCCAACCCCCAACTCACGCGTGAAGAGGCGCGCCAGCGTGCGCACGCTGGCGCCGACCGATGCCGCATGCTGTTCGAAGCTGATCGAGATCGAAGGGTTGTCGATCACCGCGCGGCACAGTGCGTCGAGCCGCCGGTCCGACGCGTCGGGCAGGGCGATGCGCAGTGACGAGCGGGGCGCGTGCTCCAACTCCAGCATCGCGAGACGATAGGCGGCTTCGAGGTAGGTATCGTCGCGCGCATGGGTGAGCTCGTACTCCGCGATCGACGTGATGAGTTCGCGCAGCAGGCCGTTGATCTCGAATACGTCGCTGCGATGACTCAGATGGCCGACATTGCGCTCGTGGAGATAGATATTGCGCATCTCCACCTCGCTCATCATATGGATGGAATGGACGGTGCCGGCCGGCAGCCAGACCGCGCGCTGCGGCGGCACCACCAGCGCCTCGCGGCCGACCTCCACCCACATCACGCCGGAGACCGCGTACAGCACCTGCGCCCACGTGTGCGAATGCGGATCGATGCGCAGCCCACGCGGATAGTGACGCGCAAGGGAGCGGGCGTCGGCGTCGTCGTGAAGTTCGGGTGGGCGGGCTTTGGGCACGGCGGTTCGCTTCGCTGTTCACGGTTCGCTCTTCGCGCATGAAGAGCGCGGACCCTGGGTGGCCCGTGTGCGAAGCATAGCGCGAGGCGCGCGACGGTGGATATTCCGCGGTTCAGCCTACGTACGATGCCCCATCAGCAACAGCAGCAAGGACAAGGTCGCCACCGATCCCACCGTCGACAGCAAAATCGTGCGCGAGGTAATGTGCGCTTCGCGGCGGTAGAACTCGGCCAGCATGAATGGGCCGGTGCCGGTGGGCAGCGCGGCCAGCACGACGGCCATCTCGACCAGCGCGGATGAAAGTCCGAACACGCGTGCCGCGAGCCACCAGGTCAGTGCCGGCTGCCCCAGCAGCTTGACACCGGTCAGCAGCAGCGAGATGCCACGCGCTCCGGTTTCGGACGACGGACGTTTTTCCGCGAGGAACAAGCCGAGGCTGACCAGCGCGCAGGGACTGGCGGCGCCGCTCAGCAGCTTCAGAAAGGTCTCCGCGCTTTGCGGCAGCGCGACGTGAGTGCTTGCCAACAGCACGCCCGCAATCGGCGACACGATCAACGGATTGCGCGCGAGCGAGCCCAGCACTTTCAGGCCCAGCTTGTGTGGCGCGCGTTCAGTCTGCAAGCCGACCTCGATCAGCACGATGGCAAGCGCGAAAAGCACACACGCGACAAGGATCGTGGCGATCGTGGTCGGCGTCAGGCTGGCGGAGCCAAACGCAATCATGCCGAGCGGAAAGCCGATGTAACCGGTGTTCGGATACGAGGCCGCAATCGCATCGACGCTCGCGTCGGCCAGGTGCTGCCCGCTGAGCATACGCAGGGCGAGAATCGGCAGAAACGCGCCGATACAGCCGATCGAAAATGCCGCGACGAAGGCCGGTTGGTAGAGCTGCTGCCACGTGGCATGCGCCATCGTGTCGAACAGCAGCGCGGGCAGCGCCAGCCAGACGACGAAACGGTTGAGTTCGGACGCGCTGTTCGGTCCGAGCAGGCCACGCCGGCGGCATGCAAAGCCCGCGAAAATCAGGCCGAATACGGGAAGCAGAATCTCGAGAGTGGCGAACATCGATGCAAAGGAGAGCATGGGCGCATGGCGCAATGCGCCAGCCTAGTGACTTGCGTTGATACAATCCAATACTGTTTTTTGCCTCCAGCAATACCTTTTCTGCATCGTCATCCAGCCCGAGGGCGTCGTGATCGATATCAAGCCGTTACGCTATTTCGTGACGCTCGCCGAGACGCGCCACTTCGGCCGCGCGGCTGCGCGCCTGAATCTGTCGCAGCCGCCGTTGAGCCGGCAACTGGCGGCACTGGAGGCGAGCCTGGGTGTGACGCTGCTCGAACGCAGTCCGCGCAGTGTCACGTTGACCGCGGCGGGCGAGCGCTTTTACGCGGATGCGAAGGCGATTCTTGCGTCGGTGGAGCAAGCCGTCAGCAATGCCCGGGCGGCGGCGCATGGCGACGCGGGCAAGCTCGCCATCGGTTTCACCATGTGCGCCGCGTACAACGTGGTGCCGGGCTACGCGCGCGCGTTCGGCGCTGCGTTTCCCGAGGTCGCCTTGAATCTGCGCGAGGTCGTGTCGAACGATCTGGCCGCGCAAGTGCTGTCCGGTCAGATCGACGCGGCGATCATGTTTCCCGGTGTGCCCGACAAGGGCATCGTGACGCGCACGATCCTGCGCGAGCCCTTGTGTGTGGCGTTGTCGCGCAGTCATCCGCGGGCCCGCGCGCGGCGTCTCGCGATCGCGCAACTGGCAGGCGAGTCATTTGTGCTGGCGTCCGAGGAAGTCGCGCCGAGCTTGCGCGCAACCATCCTCGAGCATTGCCGCTCCGGTGGCTTCGAACCGGATATCCGCTTCGAAGTGCAGTTGCAGCAGACCGTGCTGAGTCTCGTCGACGAAGGAGTGGGCGTGGCGCTGGTGCCGGCGTCGATGCGCAAGGCGCAACTCGCGGGTGTGGTGTTCCGTCCGTTGGTCGATGCGCCGCTGATCGAGCAGGTGCTGGCGTGGTCGCCGGCTAATCGCAACCCGTGTCTGGCGCGGTTTCTTGAGCTGGTGTGAGGGGCGGCGTGGCTGCTCACGCGTATGCCCTGAAGCTGAGGCGAAGCCTCTTCGCATGCCGGCGATTGCGGTGCGGGGCGAGCATCGCCACGACACGCTGCTCCGGATTTTCGCCACGAACCCGGCGCGCAAAAAATCTGCGATCATGCCAGGCACTCTGCAACGCCTCTTAACCCTAAAGCGTCCATACCAACCACAGCCCGCCCATGTCCAGCCGCCCCACGCTCCTCACCACCGACCGTCTGATCATGCGCCCGCATACGCGCGACGATTTCCTCGAGAGCTATGCGATGTGGTCCGATTCCGAAGTGATCCGCTACATCGGCGGCAAGCCGTTCACGCGCGAAGAGGTCTGGGCGCGGTTGCTGCGCTACGCCGGGCATTGGGCGATGATGGGATACGGCTACTGGGTGGTGCGGGAAAAGGATAGCGGCCGGTTCCTGGGGGAAGTCGGTTTTGCCGACTACCACCGCGATATCGAGCCTTCATTGATGAACACGCCGGAGATCGGTTGGGCACTCGACCCCGCCGTGCACAACCGCGGCTACGCGACCGAAGCAGTGAACGCCGCACTCGCCTGGGCCGATACGCAGTGGCCCGAGGGGGAGACCGTCTGCATCATCGCGCCGGAAAACCAGCCGTCGCTGCGTGTCGCGCATAAGTGCGGTTATCGCGAGCAGCATCACACGACGTATAAAGGCAAGCCAACCATCGTGCTGCGGCGAATGGCAGGCGTTGCCTGAAATCAGCTTCCGTATTCCCGATTAACCGGCTTTGCCTGCCGCCGCCCGTTGCCGTGCGATCAGATCCGCCAGCTGTTCAAGCTGCTTGCCCTGTGCATCGAAGTTGCCGGCATCGAGCCAGCTTACGTAGCCCGGGCGCAGCACAGGCCATTCGCTGTCGATGATCGAAAACCACGCGGTATCGCGATTGCGCTCGTGATACACGATGGCCTGGCGGAAGATCCCTTCGAACGTAAAGCCATAGCGCAGTGCCGCCGCGCGCGACGGTCCATTGAGCGAATCGCACTTCCATTCGAAGCGGCGATAGCCGAGGTCCTCGAACACATGGCGCAATACCAGGAACATGGCGTCGGTGGCAATGCGTGTGCGCTTCAGGCGCGGCGAATAGGTGACGTGCCCGACTTCGATCACGCCGTTCGCGCGGTCGATGCGCATTAGCGCGAGCGTGCCGACTGCCCGGCCAGTCGCCAGATCGATCACCGCATAGTGCAGCGGATCAGGCGACGCGGCCATGCGCGTCAGATGCTCGCGATAGGCGGCCAGGCTCTCGAACGGTCCAACCGCCAGATAGGTCCAGTCGCGGGCGTCGGCCGCCGAGCTGTAGGCCTCGTACAGATCCGCCGCATGGCGCTCCACATTCACCGGTTCGATCCGGCAGTACTGGCCTGTCAGCGGCTCGCGGCCGGGCGCCTGAGCGCCTTTCCAGTCCGGCACGGGGACGCCGATGGGCTGCTCAAAAGCGTTAAGTCTGGATTCCATGTCTGTTCTCCTGGGGATAGGGATCGTCGTTGCTTATGGAGAACGATACGGCAAACGTGGTATGTTAAAAAGATCCAGCGGAACAGCATTTGATAGGTCCAGACAAGATGATCGAGATCATTGGCCCACTCACCAATCCTGCCGCGAAGACCGCCGGGGGCGCCTTAGCCGGGGGCGCCGCAGCCGGTGCCGAAAAGTCCGTGCCGCTGCAAAAGCAACTGATCGAGCGTTTGCAGCAGGCAATCCTCGCCGGGCGTTTGCCGGCGGGGTCGCTGCTGCCGTCGTCGCGCTTGCTGGCGGCGGAGATGGGCGTGTCGCGCAATACCGTGGTGATCGCGTACGAGCATCTGGCTGCGGTCGGCTATGTGGTGGCCGACAAAAAAGGCACGCGCGTGAGTCCGCTTTCCAGTCCGGCAGCCCGCGGTGAACCGCAAACCCTGCCGCCTGCGCCGGATGTCGCCTACGCGGCGCGCGTCGCGCAGTTCGCGGCGACCCGTACCCATGCGGACAACACCTTGCCGATGACGCCCGGCACCCCCGCGCTGGACCATTTTCCATTGGCCGCCTGGCGGCGCGCGCTGGAGCGGTCGATGGAGCGCGCGTTGCCGCTCGCGCTCGGCTACGGCGACCCGGCGGGCGAGCCGGCGCTGCGCGACGCGATCGCCGCGCATTTGCGGATGGCGCGTGGCGTGCGCTGCCAGGGCTCGCAGGTGGTCATCACCGAAGGCGCGCAGGAAGCGCTGAACCTGTGCGTGCGGCTGTTCACCAATTCGGGCGACGTCGCGTGGGTGGAGGATCCGGGCTATCGCGGCGCCAAGGCGGCGTTCAATCTCGGCGATCTCAGCATGCTGCCGATGCCGGTCGACTCCGAAGGCATCGCGGTGCCGCCCGAGGCGTGGCGTACGCATCCGCCCAAGCTGATCTACACGTCGCCCGCCCATCAGTATCCGACCGGCGCGGTGTTGTCGGTGGCGCGCCGGCTGGAGTTGATCGCGCAGGCGCGCCGCTGCGGCGCCTGGCTGATCGAGGACGATTACGACGGCGAATTCCGCCACACCGGCGAGCCGATCGCCAGCATGCAGGGGCTGGTCGAGGACGCGCCGGTTTTGTACGTCGGCTCGTTTAGCAAAACGATGTTTCCGGCGCTGCGGATCGGTTTCGTGGTGCTGCCGCGCATCATTGCCGCGCACACCGCGGTGGCGTTGCAGGAGATGCTGCGTGGCGGGCATCGGCTGGAGCAACTGGCGCTGGCGCATTTCATCGACAGCGGCGAATTCGGGCGGCATCTGGGCCGCATGCGGCGCTTGTATCGGGAGCGCCAGCAGGCGCTGCGCGATGCGCTCACCGAACATTTCGCGCCATCGCAGATTCTGGGCGGCAATTGCGGTATGCATCTGACGCTGCGCCTGCCGCCGTCTATTTCCGATCGGACCCTTGCCGAACGCGCGCTTGCTCAACGGCTCAATCCGCGCGCGCTGTCGGGTTTTGCGCTGCAACAGCGCGACGAGGCGAATGGTCTGGTGATTGGCTATGGCAGCACGCCTGCCGGACAACTGCCGCCCGCCGTGCGCGTGCTGGCCGGGCTGGCGCGTGAGGTGGCGGGCGAGTCGGGCGGCAAGGCAGCAGGCAAGGCAAGCAGTAAGGCAACGCGCGCACGCGTCGTGTAAGTTTTTACGTCTGTCCGTGCGGCCCATGTCGCGCTATCGTGTCGCTTATGCGCGGTGATTCTGACGTGCGCGACGTCGACGAATCGCCCGCAGGTCATGCCCAGCGCACCGCCTTGCAATATCGCGTGACACGTGCCGCTCGCGGACCGAGCCGCTGCCGGGCGCGGGCATGAAGCATGCCTTTGTTGTGCTTATCTATGACGATCTATCTGACCGGAGACGACATGAAGGAAATCGAACCGACCGCTTGGTTTGAGCTCGCTGCCCATACCCCCGTCCGCGAAGGCTGGTACGAGGTGCAGTTGACGAGCGGGGACACTGCATTTGCGAAATACGGCGACGGCGTGTGGACCGAAAAACCGCTGCTGGTGTTTACGCACTGGCGCGGCCTCTCCGCCGACCCGTCGAAAGCTGTGGACGGCGAGGCAGAATCGATCGGCGCCGAGGCCACTGCGGCTCAGGGCGTGCGCGCCGCATGGAACGCGTTTTTCCCAGGACTCGGCGAAGACCAGCACAAACCGTTGGACGCCATGCCAAACGGCAAGGCGCCGCATTGATTGACGAAATACCCGGGCGGCGGCTGACCGGCTGCCGCCTGACGATATTGGCAACGCCAACGCCAACGCCAACGCCAACGCCAACGCCAACGCCAACGCCAACGCCAACGCCAACGCCAACGCCAACGCCAACGCCAACGCGTTAGCGGCCGCCTTCGGGATAACGGCTTCTTCTCAGCCCGCGGCGCTTGCTTCTGTCGCTTACTTCTGCTCCAGCGCTTCAGCCGCCATTCGGCCGATCTCCATATCAATGTCCGGCGTCTCGCCCGTTTCGAGAATCCACGCCGCGGATAGACCCGACCACGCGAGAATCCATTGCAGCAGGCGGCGTCTGTCGAGCCCGCCGATTTGCGCCACGCGTTCGACGCGACGCTCAAACCTTCCCGGCACTAGCGCCGACGCCATGTCCGGATTGCAGAAGATGTTGGCGTAGTCGAAACCGCGTTCACCGTACAGACCTTTCGGGTCGATCGCCAGCCAGCCGCGCGCGCCGAAATCGAGCACGTTGCCGTGGTGAATGTCGCCGTGCAACACGACCGGGTCTTGTGGCGTGGCGAGCAGCGCATGTGCGGCGTTCGCGCTCCCGGCCAGCCAGCCGCCGTATTGCTCCGCGGCGGGCCAGAGACTCTGGAACCAGCGCGGCAAGCCGATCAGTTCGGGTAGCGGTTTGTGTCGCGGCGCGTGGAGTCGTGCAGCGGCGGCGCAGAGGATCTCGATGGCGTGATCGTCCGCCTCGCTGCCGCCCGTGCGGACCTGATCCACTAACGACCGATCGCTGACGGCGCGCTCCAGCAGCAGGGCGTCGGCATCATGCGCGAGCACACGGGCCGCACCGTCGCCGTCCCACCAGACCATCAACTGCGCGCCGAATTTCTCTTCGGGTTCCTGTGCAACTTTCAGCATCGCGGCGACGCCGTGCTGCCGCACTGGCAGCAGACGGCTGCTATGCGTGCGAATCGGCTCGCCGTCCGGCAGCAAGTTCCATTTGACGATGTACTCGGCGAACATCGTGCCTCAGGCGGCGAGCGAGGCTGCGTGGACCGCGGCGGCAAGCGCAATGGCAGGCGTGGTCAGCGGTTTTGTCCCGGCCTTGACCAGCAAGGCCGCGCCTGCCATCGATGTTTGTGCAAACGCCACCACGTCCGCGCCGCTTTCGTACGCGGCATCCGTAGCGGCGGCGATCATGGACAGATAGCCCGCCTGATCGTCTGCTCTGAAACGGTCCCACGCGCCGTCAATCAACTGAACCTTAACCTCCGCGGCGGTACGCGCGGCGGCTTGAGCGAACAGGCTGGTGGTCGGGTCGAGTGTGGTGGACACGGTACATAGCACGACAACCTTGCCGCCGCCCGCTACCGCGTGTTGAGCCAACGCCGCGTCGGCCCGCAGAACAGGCACCGGAGCGGCCCGCGCGCCGAGGGCGTCGTCCACTGAGGGGCTGAGCGTCGAACAGTTGAGCAACACGGCGTCTGCGTTGTCCGTTAGCGTGAGGAGCACCTCGCGGGTTTGCGCTGCGATCTCGTCGGTCAAGCCGCCGGCTCGCTCAGCGGCAGCGAGCAGGTCCGCACGGACCACATGCGTCAACTCGAGCGACTCGAATCCGGCGGCGCGGGCGGCTGCGTCGAATATGGCGATATTGCTGTCAGCGGTATGCAAGCAGACGATACGCACGGTCTTTCCATCGGTGGGTGGCGGTTTTGCATTCTCGCCTGAATCGCCTGGAAATGGCACCCGCGTGTGGAAGTCACGCTGATCTCCTGGCGCGGCGGCTTGCCCGAATGTCGCTCGTAGGGCTATTCCATCCGCTTTGCGCGTCGCCGCTACAATTTGCCTGATCCATTTGATGCGGAATAGCACCTATGAAAGTCACCCGGGAACCCGTCGCATTGTCGCGCGCCACGCAGTTACTGAATCATGGCCCCGTCACGATCATTACCAGCGCGCACGGCGGCCGCTCGAACGTGATGGCGGCATCGTGGGCAATGCCGCTCGACTTCACCCCGCCGAAAGTCGTGGTGGTGGTGGACAGCCGCACGCTCACGCGGCAACTGATCGAAGCGAGCGGCGTGTTCGGGCTGCAATTGCCGAGCCGTGGATTTGCCGCGCAGACGCTGGCGGTGGGCACCAACGCGGGCACTGAACTCGACAAGTTCTCGGCCTTCGATCTCGAGACTTTCCCGGCACAGGAAATCGACGTGCCGATGCTGGCCGGCTGCATCACGTGGATGGAATGCAAGGTGATTCCGGACGATAGCCAGCGGCACGATCTGATCATCGGCGAAGTGGTCGCGGCGTACGCGGACAGCCGCGTGTATTCGAACAATCGCTGGCATTTCGGCGACGATCCCAATCTGCGCACATGCCATTACGTGGCGGGCGGCACATTCTTCGCCACGGGCGATGCGTTTGAAGTCGAGCCGGCTGCAAGCGGGGCGGCAGACTAGCCGACTCGCGGCGGCGCGGCCATGCTCCGCGCGCTACTTCCGCCGCAGAAACTTGCCCGCCTTTTGCTCCAGCAGCGAGACGAGCTCGGGCTGCATGAACGTGTAGTTGTCGGGGATATCGAGGCAAATCACTTTCTTGCCGTTCAGACACGCGCGGAATTTTGCCGACAGCCTTGCGCGATGTGCTTTCTCCATCACGAAGACAATGTCGGCCCAACGAACCTGCTCGGGTGAGAGCGGAACGTCGGCATCCGCGGCCAGACCGGCCGAATCGGTTTCGACGTTCGGCCAGCTGGCGAACACCTGCTCGGCGGTCGGGCTGCGCAGGCGGTTCTTGCTGCAGATAAACAAGGCACGCATTACTCGCTACCTGACGGTATGCGTGGCCGGAGGCAAGCGTGTCTCACCTATTGCCATCGGCAAATGCCGTGAGCGCATCGCCCGCCAGCCGGTAGCGAACCCATTCGCTTTGCGCGCTCGCGCCGATCGATTCATAGAAGCCGATTGCCGGTTCGTTCCAGTCCAGCACGCTCCATTCGAAGCGGCCGCAGCCGCTCTCGCATGCAATCTGGGCCAGGTGGCGCAGCATCTGCTTGCCGGCACCGCTGCCGCGCGCTGCCGGCGATATATAGAGGTCTTCCAGGTAAAGCCCCTGTTTGCCGAGCCACGTCGAGTAAGAGAAGAAGTAGACGCTAAAGCCGATCGGCTCGCCGTTCATTTCGCAGATTAACGCCTTCGCTGTGGACGTTGCGGAGAACAGGCTTGCTTCGATGTCTTTAACAGTTGCGACAACTTCGTGCTCCGCTTTTTCATACACCGCGAGTTCGGTGATAAAGCGGAGAATCAAGGCGGCGTCGGATGCGTGGGCGGGGCGGATATGGATGGTCAAGATGAAGGGCTCGGTCGGTCTGAAGTGTGAATCGCAGGGGCCACCAGGCACGGCAGCCACGCTTCTGCCCGCTATAGTACGTGGGACTGAAGATTCAGGGTAGTGACACCGGCGTGCTCACGATATCCATTCGCGATGGAGTTTCTCGCTGTCGCCCAGATAGTCGAGCACCCAGTCCAGCACCGGCGGCGTTTTTCCGCCATACCAGGCGACGCAACAGGGCGCGGGTGCCTTCGGATGCTCGACCGTTTTTTCCACCAGTGCGCCGGACTCGATATAGGGTCGCGCAAGATGCACCGGCATGTAGCCGATTCCCAAACCTTCGGTGAAGCAATTGATCGCGCGCAGCCAGTCAGGCACTACGAGTCTGCGTTGATTCGGCAGCAGCCAGGTGGTGCGTTTCGGAATATCTCGCGAGGTGTCCTCAAGACAGATCGACGGAAACGCGGCCAGCACATCGTTGCTCAAGGGCGTCGTGACTGTGGCGAGCGGATGGTTCCGGCTCACCAGAAACGCCCATTCAATCGAACCCATGTCCCTGAACTGAAAATCTCCGCCGACCGGCACCGCCGTGGTCGCGCCAATCGCGATGTCGCTGCGGCCGGTGACGAGCGCTTCCCATACGCCGTTGAACACTTCGATCCTCACGATGAGTTCTACGTTGTCGAAGTGCCGGTAGAAGTCCGCCATCAACGCGCTGATGCGGTCGGCGCACACGATGTTGTCGAGCGCAATAGAGAGGCTCGGCTGCCAGCCGTTGGCCACGCGCAGCGTCTCGCGTTTGATTTCGTCCATCTTCTTAAGCATGCCGCGCGCTTCGTCGACGAAATGATGGCCAGCCTCGGTCAAGACGACGGTTCGGTGCAGGCGGCGAAACAGCTCGACGCCAAGCTCCTCCTCGATATTCCGGACCGCGTAGCTCACCGCCGACGGCACCCGATGCAATGCCTTCGCCGCGGCGGTAAAGCTGCCGGTTCTGGCAATCAGGTCGACCAGTTGCAGCGATTCTATCGACAGCACAAGCGTGCTCCTCACTGTGAAACGATTTAACGGCAGAAGTGAAAATATAGCGTTTCAGGTTTTAACGGGACAAGTAGATACTGTGCCGGGTTCGCTTATACGACAGGCATACGGGCCTGGCAATCGATAAATCGCGCGTCATCTGCGGAAGAATAAAAATTCCGTCCTGTCAACTTATGCTGATGATTCGAGTGTGAATATTATGTCTGGCAATGTGATTGGATTAACTGCGGTTGCTGTACTGGGCGGGTGTGCCGTGGCATTACAGGGCCAGTTTATGGGCGTGATGGAAAAAAGCGTCGGCACCACCGGTGGTATTTTCATTAACTACATGAGCGGTGCCGTGCTGGCGATCGTGCTGCTCTTCACACTTCGCGATGGCAGCACGCGAGCGTGGATGGCCGTGCCCTGGTACGCGCTAACCGCCGGCGCGCTCGGACTCGTGATCGCCGGATCGATCGGCTATACCGCTTCGCGGCTCGGTCTGACCACGGCATTCACGATCATTGTGGGCACGCAGTTCATCGTGTCGCTATTGCTCGACCAGTTTGGCTGGCTTGGCGCGACCGCGCGCCCAGCGGACCTTACGCGACTGACCGGCGTGGGCGCGATCATTTTCGGCGTCTGGCTCACTTCGAAGTAGCGGCTCAGCAGACAAGCGAGCGCATCGCCCGCTCGCCGAAACCGCGTCTTGCAACGGACGCAGTTGCCAACCCGATCTTTCATGAACACCTGGACGTGCCGCGCGGCGCATTGCCGGGGCACGCGCGCGGCGTCGTGCCGGGCATTGCGAATGCATGACAGGTTACGACGACTTCAACTCTAAAAGAAAGCAGGAGGCCAAATGTCCCCTAGCGATGTGGCTATTGATCTGATTCTCAACACGGAAAATGTCATTGCGTATCGTGCCGAGCGTTATATCGAAGTAAAACCCGGCCGACGTTCACCCATTCACATTAACTTCAAGAATATGCTGCCGCATAAGCCAGTCAGGGAAACGCTGGCCAATCTGTTATCCGAGCAGATGGCGAAGGACGGCATTGATTATGTATGTGGACTGGAGAGCGGCGGCAGTTATTTTGCGTCGCGTTGTTCGGACAATCTGGCCGCCCCGCTGTCGCTTTATCGGAAGGACGAAAAACGGCATGCGGAAGGTGGCCGGCTGGTGGGCAGCGATCCCAAACACGGCAGCAAGATCGCGATTGTCGACGACACGCTGGTGTCAGGGCGGACGGTCGAGCCGGTGGTCGACTACCTGCGGCAGTTCGCGAGCGAGATTCATTTGTACACGATCCTGAGTTACGGCCTCGACGCGCTCATCAAGCACCGTTTGCGGGTGACGAAGATCACGTCAATTGCGCAGATTGGCTGCCTTGTGCGCGCCGCTGTCGAGAACGGCAAATTCGGCCTTCAGGATGCCGAAGAGATCGAACGATTCATTGAAAAACAGGCAAAGGAAAGCGGAGTAAATTGATATGAGCCAGGACATGATTGTTGTACTCGATTTCGGTAGCCAGTACACGCATTTGATCAAGGTTGCGTTCGACTCGATCGGCGTGCCCACGGAAATCGTGCCTGCGGATCTGAAGTATCGCGACTACGTTCGCGACGGCGGGCGGCAGTTGAAGGGTGTGGTGTTTTCGGGTGGCGCGTCTTCGGTGAAGCTGAACGAGATTGCCTTCGACCGTGATTGGCTCGAAACCGGTTTGCCGGTGCTGGGGCTCTGTTATGGGCACCAGTTGCTGGCGAGTCTGTACGGTGGCAGCGTCGGCAAGGAGCAGTCGGAGTTCGGCGACACCAAAGTGGATGTGCTCGAAACGGGTGAGCTGTTCGCGGGTGTGGAGCAACGGCAGATTACCGTGTGGATGAGTCACAACGATTCGGTGTTGTCCGTACCTGACGCGTTCCGCGTTATTGCGCGCAGCGCGAGCGGCGCGATTGCGGCGCTCGAAGATCCCAAGCGGCGTTTGTACAGCTTGCAGTTCCATCCCGAGGTGTCGCACACCGAATCCGGTACGGCGATGCTGAGCAACTTTGCATTGCGCATCTGTGGCGCGCAGCCCGCGCAAAAGTGGACGCCGCAGGCGTTCGTCGAGCAGAGGATTCCGGAGATCAGGGCTTTCGTCAAGGATCGCCGCATCATTGTGGGTTTGTCGGGCGGCGTCGATTCGTATGTGATGACGAAGCTGATCCGGCGCAGCGTCGATAAGGACCAACTGGTTGCGATTTATGTCGATAGCGGCTTGATGCCCACTCAGACTGAATTCGAAGTCGAACGATTCTGCGCCGACAACGATATCCATCTGCAGATCATTCGCGAGGCCGATCGATTCTTCGGGGACCTGACCGGCGTAACCGAGTCGTTCCAGAAGTGCAAAGTGATCGGGAAGGCGTTTATCGATGCATTTGAAGTGGTGGCCAAACAGCAGCGCGCCGAAGTGTTCGCGCAAGGCACGATCTGGTCGGACGTCGTGGAGAGCGGTGTCACAAAGTTCTCTTCGCAGATCAAGCCGCACCACAATGTCGGCGGGCTGCCGGAGCGGCTGAACTTCGACATGCTGGAGCCGCTTCGTTATCTGTTCAAGGATCAGGTGCGCAAGATCGGCGCGTACTTCGACCTGCCCGACTATGTCGTGCATAAGAAGGTGTTTCCGGGTCCGGGCTTTGCCATTCGCGTGCAGGGCGAAGTGACGCGTGAGCGGGTCGCGTTGGTCCGGCAGTCCACTGAAATTGTCGAGGATGTGATCAACAATTCGCCCGTGTCGCGCGACGTGTGGATGGCGTTCAGCATTCTCGTCGATGTGCCGAGCCTCGGCGTGAAGGGCGACAAACATGTGAAGAACGAACAGGCCATTGTGATTCGCGCGGTGGAGTCGACCAACTCGATGACCGCGAATTTCTCGCGCAAGGTATTCCCCTACCTGGCCGAAATATCAAAGAAGATTACCGACCAGATGGAGATTGGCCGGGTCGTCTACGACATCACGGACAAACCGCCCGCAACGATCGAGTGGCAATAAGAACGACGCGCCGAACGGGCGCGCAATAAAGACCGGGCGCCTCGCCGGATTGGGCGGGGCGTCGTTAGAGAGCGTCAGAAGGAGAAGGGGGAGCAATCATGGTGAGCCTGTTGAATCGGATCGTTTCCGGCGGACAAACCGGCGTCGACCGCGGCGCGCTGGACGCTGCATTGGAGATGCAATTTCCCTGCGGTGGATGGTGCCCAGCGGGAAGACTGGCGGAGGACGGACCGATACCGGACCGGTATCCGTTGACCGAACTTCCGAATGCAGGCTATGAAGAGCGGACACTGCAGAATCTGCTCGATACCGACGGCACCGTGGTGATTCACTTCGGCAGTTTGAGCGGCGGTACGCTCGAAACCTGCGAATGGTGCGTGGCGCGCGGCAAGCCGGTGAAGATCATCGACGCTGCTACAACGCTGCAAGCTGCCGCGGCGGAAGAAATCGGACGGTTCGTCGAACGATATAACATCGAAACGCTGAACGTGGCGGGGCCGCGGGCCAGCAAGGCACCTCAGGCCCAGCAATACGCCCGCGAGGCTGTCACGTTGATGCTGGAGCGCTACGTTATGCCGTTTCTGAAGTGACAGGTATGAGTGGCGACGGCAAGCGCGGTGTTGTGTACGCAGGCTTCGGCGTGCTGATTCTGAGCGTGGACACCTTGCTGGTCCGCCTTGTCGGTCCGGTCGATCCGTTTCAGATCGTGTTCTGGCGCGGCGCACTCATGTTCGCCGCCAGCGTGGCGGCGTGCAGCTGTTTTGCACGTGGAAGAACCCTGCTGGCGAGCTCCATCAAGCAAGGCCTGTTCTGGATGGCGTCGCTTTGCTATGGAACGGCCTCGCTATTTTTTGTGTATGCGCTGCGTCTTACCGATGCGGCAAGCGTGCTGTTCATCATTTCCGCCGCGCCGCTGTTTGCGGCGCTGCTGTCTCGTATCGTGTTGAACGAACAGACGCCCGCGCCGACCTGGCTGGCGATGCTGGTCGCACTCGGTGGCGTCGGCCTGGTTCAGCATGGCAGCATCAGCGAGCTGCAGACGTCGGGCAATGCAATGGCGGTGGCGAGTGCATTGGCGATGAGTGCCGCCTTTGTCGTGTCGCGCAAAAGCGAGGCGAATATGACGCTGGCGCCAGCCGCGGGTGGCCTGCTGAGCGCATGCGCGGTTTTACCATTACTCGATCGCGTGGCCTTTGCAGAAGCATCGCAATGGCACTGGATGGGCATTGAGGCAGCCGTGGTGGTGCCGATCGCGTTCGGCCTGATCGGTCTGAGCACGCGCTTTCTTGCGGCACCCCAGCTTAGCCTGCTGCTATTGCTCGAAACCTTGCTCGGGCCGGTATGGATCTGGCTGGTCCTGGACGAACGACCTTCGGCGTTCGGTCTGATCGGCGGCGCCGTTGTTCTGCTCGCGCTGGCATTTAACCTCTTCATGTTGGCTTCGCGCTCGGGGCCAGCGCCACAAGACCGCCGTGCCGCTCAGGATTCGTCGCAGGGTGCGGCGGTTCAGGTTGGCGGCGCTCGCCAGGATTGCGATTGACGTACCCTGACAAAATCGTTTACTGTCGATCCATGGACTTCCACTCGATTCCCTTCGCTGCCGTCACCACCACGACGACCACCTTCACAGGCGGGTCGTCCGGAGGTTGTGCACGCTAGAAGCAGGAAGCTGTGGCAGACCACCGAAGGCCCCGCCGGAAACGGACGGGGCCTTTGGCGTTTCTGGACCTCCGTTTGCGGCATCGATCCGCAGTATGTGCAATTTCAAGCCAAATGGAGCGTCACCGTGAACGACATCGATCATCGCGTACTGGGCAACAAACTCGACCTCTTCCATCAGCAGGAAGAAGGCGCCGGCATGGTTTTCTGGCACCCACGCGGCTGGGAGCTTTACCGCGTGCTGGAAGACTACATTCGCGCCCGCATGCGGCGCGCGGGCTTTCGCGAGATCCGTACGCCGCAATTGCTGGCGCGCTCGCTATGGGAGAAAAGCGGCCATTGGGAGAAGTTCGACGCGGCGATGTATTCGTTTTCCGAGGCGGAGCGTGGCCCTGTGGAACACGGCGATGCGGAACAAGGACGGGCGTTGTGCCTGAAACCGATGAGTTGCCCGTGCCATGTGCAGGTGTTCAACCAGCGCGTGCGGTCGTATCGCGAGTTGCCGGTTCGTTACAGCGAATTCGGCGCCTGTCATCGTGACGAACCGTCGGGCTCGCTTGAAGGGCTCAAACGTACGCGTGCATTCGTGCAGGACGATGCGCATGTGTTCTGCACGGAGGCGCATATCGAAGCCGAAGTCGGCCGCTTCTGTTCGCTTTTGCGTGCGGTCTATGCGGACCTCGGTTTCCCAGGCTTCAAAGTCGCGCTTGCCACGCGGCCGGCGATGCGCGCGGGCGACGATCAAACGTGGGATCGTGCGGAGGAGGCGCTGGCCAATGCCGCGCGTGCCGCGGGGCTTGAATTCGATGTACTCGAAGGAGAGGGCGCATTTTACGGCCCGAAACTGGAGTTTCATCTGACGGACAGCCGTGAGCGCAGCTGGCAATGCGGCACGATCCAGCTCGATTTCGTGCTGCCCGAGCGGCTCGACGCGGAGTTCGTCAACGAGCGTAACGAGCGCGAGCGGCCGGTGATGATTCATCACGCGGTGCTCGGCAGCATGGAGCGTTTCATCGCGATGCTGCTCGAACATCACGAAGGATGGCTGCCGGCGTGGCTTGCGCCGGAACAGGTTGTGGTCGCGACGATTAGCGATGCAAACGCGGCTTACGCGCAAGAAGTGATGCAGGCGCTCGAAGACGCCGGCATCCGGGCGCTGCTCGACGGCCGGCCTGAGCGGCTCGAAAAGAAGATCGTGGATGCCCGTGAAAAGCAGGTGCCGATTTTCGTCGCGGTGGGCTCGCGCGATGAGCGTGAACGGACGATCAGCATTCGCCTGCGCGACGGGCAACAATCGACGCTTGCGCTCGCGGCAGGCGTCGAACATTTGCGATTGGCCGCGCTACCGCCTCCGTTGCGATCCACGCTATGACGGATAGTCCATCACCGGTTGGCGAGAGCTTGCCGCTGGTGATGGCGCCCCTTAGATCTCCAATACCCCCGCCGCCATGAAGCCGCCATCCACCGGCACGGTCTGGCCGTTCACATACGACGCTTGCTCGGAGCACAGGAACTGGACTACGGCGGCGATTTCCGCGGGGACGCCGTAGCGCTTCGCCGGCACCGCGCGCGTGTAGTTGTCGCGTGCGACCTGCGAATGCAGATCGAGCGTCATCGGCGTGTCGATCGGTCCTGGCGCGACGCCGTTGGTCGTAATGCCGTATTCGGCGAGCTCGATCGCCATCTGTCGAGTGAGTCCAACCACCGCGGCCTTCGACGTGCCGTAGGCGGTGCGGCCCGAACTTGCCCGCAAGCCGCTGACCGAGGCGATATTCACGATCCGCCCCCAGCCGGTCTTGCGCATCAGCCGCGCGGCATGCTGGCCGCACAGCATGGGCCCGGTGACGTTCACGTCGAAGACTTTGCGCCAATGCTCGACCGGGTAGTCGAGAAAAGGAAATGTCTTCGCGATGCCGGCATTGTTCACCAGAATGTCGCAGCGGCCGAACTGGCTCTCGATGGTGTCGAACGCGGCGTCGATCGATGCGGGCACCGACACGTCAAGCTGCACGGCATATGCCTCGTGACCGGCGGCACATAGCGAACCGGCGAGATCGTTCGCGGTATGCGCGTTGATGTCGCCGATGAAGACGATATGCCCAGCTTCAGCAAGCTGCTGCGAGATGGCCGCGCCGATGCCCGCACCGCCGCCGGTGACAAGCGCGACGCGCGGATGAGTGAGGGCAGACGGGGTACGGCGGGAAGTTTCAGTATTCAGATTCACAGCGAACTCTCGAATGATCGGAAACAGCGGAAAGAAATCGGCTTAAACAAGCTTTGAAAAAAGACTTCGAAGCACGCGCATCAATGCGCATTCACGTCAGGAATCCAATCGACAGCCACGGCACGAAGGCGACCACCAGCAGCGCGATGAACAGCGCGCCGAGATAACCCCATACGCGGCTCACAACCCGATCCGGCGACACTTTGCCGATCGCGCACGCTGCATAGAAACCCACGCCCATTGGCGGTGCGAACAGGCCGAGGCCCATCGACAGGATCACGACCATCGCGTAGTGCACGTCATGAATGCCGAGCGCTCGCGCCACTGGAAACAGAAGCGGGCCGAACAGCACGATCGCGGGAATCCCTTCGAGCACGCTGCCGAACACCACGAACAACACGATCGACACGCACAGAAACGCGCGCGGACCGCCCGGTATCTGTTCCATCGCCGCCACCAGCGAGGCGGAGAAGCCCGATTGCGTGAGCGCCCATGCCATCGCGGTGGCCAGACCGATGATCAGCAGAATGGCGCCCGACAAACTGGCGGTGTCGAGCAGCAGGGAATAGAAGCGGCGCCATTCGATCCGGCGTCCGCACAGATGCAACAGCACGCCAGCGATCAGCGTGTACGCGATACCAATGGTCGACACCTCGGTGGCCGTGGCCGCGCCTTCGATCACCACCACGCGAATCAGCATCGGCAGCGCGAGCGCGGGCAGGGCGATCACGAAGGTGCGCAAAATGGTGCGTAACGGCGCGCGCGTGCTGTTGCTCGCCGGTTCGTGCCGCGCACGCCGCCAGCAGACGAAGCCGATCGCGATCGTCGCGACCACGGCCGGCATGATCCCGCCAACGAACAGCGCGGTGATCGACACGCCGCACACCGCGCCGATCGTGATCAGCACGAGGCTCGGTGGAATCGTTTCGGTCATCGCGCCGGTTGAGGACAGCAGTGCGACCAGTTCCTCGGGTTTCGCGCCGCGCCGCTGCATTTCCGGGAACAGCGCCGGTGCAATGGCCGCCATGTCGGCCGCTTTCGCGCCGGAGATACCGGACACCAGAAACATCGCACCGAGCAGCACGTATTGCAGACCGCCGCGCACGTGGCCGAGCAACGCGGCCATGAAGTCGATCAGGCAACGCGCGAGCCCGCTCAATTCAAGCAACGCGCCGAGCAGCACGAAGAGCGGCACCGACAGCAGCACCAGGTTCGCCATCCCCTCATCCATGCGGCTCACAACAATGCCGAGCGGCGCATGCGTCATCAGCACCAGATAGGCAAGCGTCGCGGTGCCGAAGCTGAATGCGATCGGCACGCCGCCCGCCACGCACAAGCCCACCAGCACGACGAAGAACACGATCAGGTTCAGGTTGCCGAGCGCGAGCAAATAAGGTTGCGCGATCCACAACGCGGCGGCGATCGCCCCCGCGGTGAGCAAGGCGCCCGCGAACTGTGCGGGACTCACTTCACGCGCGATACGGGCGAGCGCCGCCATCAGCATCAACGCCGCGCCGACCGGCAACGCGGCGCAGCGCCAGCCGTCCGGCAACTGCAGGGCGGGCGTGCTGACCGGCATCTGCAGGTTCATGTGCTCGATGGCCGGCGTGATGATCAGCGCGACGAAGGTGCAGACCGTGAGCGCGCTGACCGCTTCGAGCCAGCCGCGCCACTTCTCCGGCAAACGCGTGACGATCGCGGTGAGGCGCATATGCGTGCCGCGATGCAAGGCGAGCACCGCGCCGAGCATGGCCAGCCAGCTGAACAGGATCGACGCGAGTTCGTCGGACCAGATCAGCGGCTGGTTCAGCCCATAACGAAAGATCACGCCGCATAGCAGAATCACCGTCTCGGCGACCACGAGGCAGGCCGCCACCGCGCCTACGCCGTGCATCACCCAATCGACGGCCGTCGTCAGGCCGCGCGCGAGCCAGCCGTCGTTTTCCAGTTTCTTCGTCAAGGTCAGATGCATGGCGCGTCAGGCGAGCTTGCCGGTGTATTTTTCGAGGGCGGTCCACGCGTCGTCGCCGAACTTCTTGTGCCAGTCGGCGTAGAACCCTGTTGAAGTCAACTGGCTGCGGAACGCATTGATGTCGACGTCGTTGAACTGCAGGCCCTTCGCTTTCAGCTCGGGCATCAGTGAGGCGTTCAACTTTGCGACGTCCGCGCGTTCCTGCATGGCCGCATCGTTGACGGCGTTCTGCACGATGCTCTGCAGGTCTTTCGGCAGACGTGCGAACGATTGCTTGTTCGCGAGGAACCAGAAGCCATCCCACATGTGATTGGTCATCGAGCAATACTTCTGCACCTCGTAAAGCTTGGCTGCGGTGATGGTGGCGAGCGGATTCTCCTGACCTTCCACAACCCGCGTTTGCAGCGACGAATACACCTCGGAGAAATTGATGCTGGCCGGCGACGCACCGAGTGCCTGGAACATCGAGGTCCAGATCGGACTCATCGGCACGCGCAGCTTGATACCTTTCAGGTCGCCCGGCAGGTGGATGGGTTTGGTGCTGGTGGTGGTTTGGCGGTAGCCGTTGTCCCAGATCTTGTCGAACGCGAACACCGAAGTTTTCGCAATCTCCTGGCGCACGCGCGCACCGAGTGCGCCGTCGAGCGCGGCCCACACCTGGTCGTAGTCCTTGAACGCGAAGCCGACGCCGGTGATCTGCGCGGCCGGCACGAGGGTGCCCAGAATCAGCGGCGACAGCGTGAAGTAGTCGATCGCGCCCGAGCGGACCTGCGAGAGCATGTCGGTATCGCTGCCCAGCTGGTTGTTCGAATACACCTGAAAATCGACCCGCCCTTTGCTTTCCGACGCAATGCGCGCCGCGGCTTCCTTCGCGCGGATGTTCATCGGATGGGTGGCGGGCAGGTTGTTCGCGTACTTGAGGGTGAATTCGGCGGCGTGCGCGGAGCGGCCGTGCAGACCGGCGAACGACGCCGCGGCGGCAAGAGAAGCGCATTTGAGAAAGTCGCGCCGGGTGGTAACGCTCATCGTCTGTCTCCTGGGTTTTATGTTTGCCGCTTCGAGGGCTGGCGGATAGCTCAAAGCAAATTGGATGCCATTCGACGGGAGCCTGATGGGTATTAGCGTCAAGGCGGTAAGGGCGGGTTATTGCCAGGCTGCGGACGCCGTGCAGGTGTCGAGCGAATGCGACACCTGTCGCATGCTTTGTGTCGCACGTGGGCGGGGCGTGGAGCGGCGGGTTCGAGCGTGGGGTGAGCGCGGGATTAGCCGCCGTTGCCTGGCTTGCCACGCATTGGCGGGGCATTTCGCGTCACGCGTGCTGTTGCCGGCTGGATCGTGGTCGTGATCGAGGGGGCGGCCTGGCCTGGCTTTTGCATTAAGAGCCGTCTAAAGAGCCTTCATTCCCAAGCCAAGGAGTTGTTCGCAATGCAACCGACCATCATCGGATGGAGCCATATCCCGTTCGGCAAACTCGACGCGCTGGACATCGAGCGCATGATCGCCGACACCGCGCTCGGCGCGCTCGACCATGCCGGCGTCGAAGCCGGTCAGATCGATTCGATTCACGTGGGCACGTTTAACGGCGGGTTTGTCTACCAGGACTTTCCGTCGGCGCTCGTCTTCAACGCGATTCCCGAAATGCGCTTCACCTCGACCGTGCGCTGCGAAAACGCGTGCTCGACCGGCTCGGCCGCGGTGTACTCCGCGCTCGATGCGGTGCGCTCGGGACGTTCCGCGTGCGCGCTGGTGATCGGCTACGAAAAGATGACGAGCCTGCCGACCGCCGAAGTTGGCAAGGTCCTGCAGAAGTGCTCGTATGCGAGCGAGGAGGCGGACGTACCCGGCGGATTCGCGGGCATCTTCGGTCAGCTCGCGCAAACGTATTTCGATCGCTATGGCGATCAGTCGGACGCGCTGGCGGCGATTGCCGCGAAGAATCATCACAACGGCGTGTCGAATCCGTATGCGCACATGCGGCGCGATTTCGGCTATGACTTTTGCCGCACGCCGTCGGAGAAAAACCCGTTCGTCGCCGGGCCGCTGAAGCGTACCGACTGCTCGATGATCTCGGACGGCGCGGCTGCCTTGATCATTGCGTCACCGGACATCGCGCGGCGTGCACGTCACGCGGTCGAGTTTCGCGCGACGGTGCAGGTGAGCGACTACCTGCCGTTGTCGCGGCGCGATCCGATCGCGTTCGAAGGCGCGCGGCGCGCGTGGCAGCAAGGCCTGGCGCAAGCCGGCATGACGCTCGACGATCTCTCGCTGGTCGAAACGCACGATTGCTTCACGATCGCCGAGCTGATCGAGTACGAAGCAATGGGTCTCGCCGAGCCGGGGCAAGGCGCGCGCGTGATTCTTGACGGCGTCACCACGAAAGAAGGGCGTTTGCCGGTCAATGCATCGGGCGGACTGAAGGCAAAGGGGCATCCGGTCGGCGCGACCGGCGTATCGATGCACGTGATGGCGGCGATGCAGGTCAGCGGCCAGGCCGGTGCGATGCAGATTCCAAATGCGCGCACGGCCGGCGTTTTCAACATGGGCGGCGCGGCCGTGACCAATTATCTGAGCATTCTCGAAGCACGCCGCTGAAAGGCATCCCATCACCCGGACTCACCATGCGTGTCTCTTCCCTTCTCTTTCTTCAAAGCACTGGCTTATGCTGACCACCGTCATGAACCTCGGGAATCTGCTGACCGACGCAGCCCGGCGTCACGCCGATCAACCCGGCTTCATTCACGCCGAACGCAGCGTGAGCTGGCACGACATCAATGCGCGCGTCGACGCGGTCGCGCACGGTTTGAGCCGGCTCGGCATCGGCAAGGGCGACAAGATTCTCGTGCATTCTCGCAACAACCTGGCGCTTTTCGAAAGCGCGTGGGTCGCGTTCAAACTCGGTGCCGTGTGGGTGCCGACCAACTGCCGGATTACCGCGGCGGAAGCGGCATATCTCGGCGAGTCGAGCGGTGCGGCGGCCATGATCTACGAAGCCGGTTTCGACGCCCACGTCGATGCGGTGCGCGCGGTATCGCCCGCCCTGCAGCATGTGATCGCGATCGGCACGCCGCGGGTGGGCGAACTCGCCTACGAGACGCTCGCGCAACAGATGGACGCACCGCCGTTCGCCGCGGTGGACGTGGACCGCGACGACCCACTGTGGTTTTTCTATACGTCCGGCACCACCGGGCGCCCGAAAGCGGGTGTGCTAACGCATGGGCAGATGGCGTTTGTACTGACCAACCACATTGCCGATCTGATGCCCGGCTTGACGCACGAATCGCGCTCGCTGGTGGTGGCGCCGCTATCGCACGGCGCGGGCATTCACGCGATGGTCAACGTCGCGCGCGCGGCGGCGAGCGTCCTGCCGGCCTCGGAGAAGCTCGACGCAGAAGAAGCGTGGGCGCTGGTGCAGGAACATCGTATCGATAACATGTTCACCGTTCCGACTATCGTCAAGATGCTGACGGAGCACGAATCGGTGGACCGTTACGATCACAGTTCGCTGAAATACATGATCTATGCCGGCGCTCCGATGTATCGCGAGGACCAGAAGCATGCGCTGCGCAAGCTGGGCAAGGTGCTGGTGCAGTACTACGGGCTGGGCGAAGTGACCGGCAACATTACCGTGCTGCCGCCTTCGCTGCATACCGCCGACGACCAGGCCACCAACAGCCGCGTCGGCACCTGTGGCTACGCGCGAACCGGCATTGAAATCGGCATCCTCGACCACGAGGGCCATCGCCTCGCGGCGGGTGCGAGCGGCGAAATCTGCGTGCGCGGCCCGGCGGTATTCGTCGGCTATTACAACAATGCAGAAGCGAACGAAAAGGCCTTCCGCCACGGCTGGTTCCATACCGGCGATCTGGGGCATCTCGACGAACAGGGCTTCCTGTACATCACCGGACGTTCGTCGGACATGTACATCTCCGGCGGTTCGAACGTTTATCCGCGCGAAGTCGAAGAAGCGATTCTCACGCACAAGGCCGTCCAGGAGGTCGCGGTGGTCGGCATGCCGGATCCCAAGTGGGGGGAAGTCGGCGTTGCGGTAGTGGTGCGGCGCGAAGGCTGGGCGCTCGAGGAGGACGCCTTGCTGACGCATCTCGAACCGCATCTCGCGCGCTACAAATGGCCTAAACGTTGCGTGTTCTGGGAGGCGTTGCCCAAGTCCGCCTACGGCAAGATCGTCAAGAAAGATATCAAGGCCTTGCTGGCTGCGCCGCAAGAAGCGGTGACGGCGGAGGGGATGGCGGCCCGTTGACGTGTTCTTGAGCTTGCCGGCGCGCCATCTGCGGTCTACCGTCTGCTGGTGTCGCGCCGGGCGGCAACAAGAGCTACGCGTAAAACGCTGACGGCACCACGCCGAAATGCCGTTTGAACATCGCCGCGAAAGCGCTTTGGCTCGTGTAGCCATGGTCCAGCGCGACCGCGATGATCTTCTCGCCATGCGCGAGGCGCTTGAGCGCCAGCAGAAGCCGCGCCTGCTGACGCCAGCGACCGAACGTCAGGCCGGTCTCGCGCTGAAACCAGCGGTGAAACGTCTTCTCGGAGACATCGAGCGTGCTGGCCCATGCACCGATGGTGCGATTGTCGTCGGGGGCGGCGAACAGGCTGTTGCATACCTCGCGCAAGCGCTGATCGATTGGCCACGGCAAATAGAGCGGCAGCGACGGCACCGCATTCAACTCCGCCAGCAGCAGGCGCATCAAATGATCGTCGCGCGAGCCGTCGGTGTAGTCCGGCGGCACGTCGATCGCCGCGAGTATCAGCTCGCGCAACAGCGGATGGACTTCGACCACGCAACTGCGAGTGGGCAAATGCGCGGTCGCGCCGGGTTCGACGAACACCGTGCGCATTTTCACATCGCCACTCATCTGCACCGAATGATCGACCTCGGGTTCGAGCCATACGCCACGCGTGGGCGGCACGACCCACGAGCCGGTTGCCGATTCGATCAGCATCACGCCTTCGATCGCATAGAGCAATTGCGCGCGCCGATGACGGTGCGGCGCAATCACGGTGCCGTGCGGATACCACGCGGCCATGGCCGACACCGGCATGGGCGTGCTCTCGAACGGCACATGCGCGCCGGGTGCGGTGGGCGTTTCAGTGTGGTGTGCCGCGGGCATTGGAGTTCGCGCGTTCATTCGTGGTGTTGCCCTTTATCGGATGGTTGACCGTTTCGCGACAGATAAAGACCTTTTGGCGTGAGACGGACCTTGCGTGCGAGCGCAAGAATGCATGTCACTTCGGAGCCCCCGATTCCTTGTCGACAATCAGCCAGAGCGTGATATGAAGAAATCGTATTTCCTGTTTCCCTTTGTGGCAATCCTGCTGTGGGCCGGTAATGTCATCGTGTCGAAGCTGTCCGCCCATACCATCGACCCGTCGGCGATCACGTTCTACCGTCTGTTGCTCGCGGTCGCGCTGATGAGCCTGTTCACACTGAAGCCCGCCTGGCGCAATCGGGCGGCGATCGTGCCGCAACTCCCGAAGCTCGCCGTACTCGGTTTTCTCGCGATGGCCTTGTTCCAGAGTCTCTCGTATGAAGCGGCCAAGACCACCACGGCGACCAACATGTCGATCATCACGGCGCTCGTGCCGCTGATGACGATGGTCGCCAGCACGCTGCTGCTCGGCGAAGCGCCAACCACGGGTATGGTGGGTGGCGGGATTCTGTCGCTGGCCGGCGTGGTGTATCTGATCACGCAAGGCAATCCGGCAATGCTGCTTGCCAATGGCGCACATCTCGGCGATCTGCTGATGATTTTCGCCGCGCTTGCGTATGCGCTGTACGGCGTGTTGCTCAAGCGCTGGCACGTGGGGTTGCCGTCGTGGCAATCCACCTACCTGCAGGCGCTGTTCGCGTTGCTGTTCATGCTGCCGATGCTGCTGCGCCTGCCGGCCGCCGAAGCTGTGCCGACGCGCGCGAGCGTGCCGCTGATCCTGTATGCCGGCGTGCTGGCCTCGGTGGTGCTGCCGTTTCTCTGGATGCAGGGCGTCAAGCATCTCGGCCCGAATCGGTGCGCGCTATTCATGAACGTGCTGCCGATCGCCACCGCGTTGATCGCCATTGCGATGCTCGGCGAAACCTTGCATATGTATCACGTGCTCGGCGGCGGTACCGCGCTCGTCGGCGTGATCGTTGCGCAAATGTTCAAACGGCCTGCGGCGGAAGCGGCCACGGCGCGGGAATGAACCATCGCGATAGGGTTCGACGGCGCGCGTGTTCCGGCGGACGCGTCGCCGCCTCGCCGTGTCGAGGCATCCACTCAGCCGTGATCCGCCATCAGCATGTCGCTGCCCAGGTCACGCACGTGCGGAATGCGAAACTGCCTGAGCTTGCGATAGAGCGACGCGCGGCAAATACCGAGTTCGCGCGACGCGGCTGAGATATTCCAGCGACTGGCGGACAGCGCGCGCAGAATGTTGTCGCGCTCGCTGGGCGGCGCGACGGGCAGGCGTGACGCGTCTGCGAACCGCGCACTATGCGAGGTGGCGTGCCCGCCGCTCTCCCGTGAGGCGGCGAACGGTTGCGGCGTTGCCTGAAACGCGGCGTGATACGTCGAGCGCAGACCGATATGGCTGCTCACGCCTTTACCGGGTTGCACATTGGCCGGCAGGTCGCCCGCGCGAATCAGGTCGCCGCTCTTCACCGCGCAGGCATACTGAAGTGCGGCACGCATCTGCCGCAGATTGCCCGGCCATTTGCAGTGCAACAGAATTTCGCGTGCTTCGCTGTCGACGTTGCGCTCGAGCGTCATGCCCGGTGCTTCACGTTCGAGGATCGATTGCAGCAGCCATGCGCGGTCGTGCCGTTCGCGCACCGGCGGCAGATGCACGATGCCCACCGCGATCCGGTAATAGAGATCTTCGCGGAACGTCCCTGCTTCGACGTGCGATTCGATATTCTGATGCGTCGCACAGATCAGCTGGAGGTCGACCGCGATCGGTTGGGCTGAGCCGATCGGTGTCACTTCGCGCTCAGACAGCGCGCGCAGCAGGCGAGTTTGCTGCGCTGCGGGCATATCGCCGATTTCATCGAGGAACAGTGTGCCGCGATGCGCAAGCACGACCTTGCCCTTCATGCCGGTCGACAGTGCGCCGGAGAACGCGCCACGTGTATAGCCGAATAGTTCGCTCTCGATCAGATTCTCAGGGATCGAGCCGCAATTCACCGAGACCATCGCTGCCTGCCGGCGGTTGCTGTAGCCGTGCAGCGCACGCGCGAGATATTCCTTGCCGGTGCCGGTTTCACCGAGAATCAGAATGGGAAGCTGCCGGTCGATGAGCAGGCGGGCACGCGCCAGCGTGGCCAGCATCGTAGGATCGTCGCCGCATAGTTGGCCAAGTGGCAGCCCCGATGAGCGAGATGAGTCTGCACGGGCGCGGTCCAACGGGTCGTGGGCGGTCATGGCATCTCTCTTTATGTATCTGATTGGCAGGATCGGCCCGGCTTGTGGCCCGGCGGATCGGAAAAACTGCCAGCGGTTTGTCTCCGAAACCAAGCATAGTGCGATTCATTAATAGTCTCCAATACATTATGATGCGACGACTGATACCGGTAAGGTATAAGTCGAATTCCTTTTGCGGACTTTGGGCGGACTTGGGGCTGGCATGGAGCTGAGGCAAATACGTTATTTCGTCGTACTTGCGGAGACCTTGCACTTCGGCCGGGCGGCGGCACTGCTCAATATCTCGCAGCCGCCGCTGTCGCGGCAGATTGCCTTGCTGGAGGCGGAACTGGGCGTCGTGCTGCTGGATCGCACGCGCCGCAGCGTGCGGCTCTCGGCAGCGGGGCATCGCTTCTATCGCGACGCCAAGACGGTGATGGCGACCGTCGACCAGGCGCGCGGCCATGCGCGTGCCGCCAACCTCGGCGAGGAGGGCACGCTGATGGCGGGCTTCATGTTCGCGGCCGCGTACAGCATCGTGCCGGCGCTGACGCGGGCGTACGCATCGGCCTTTCCGCGCGTCGAGCTGAAGCTCAGCGAAAGCATTCCCACCTTGCTGGTGGCCGAGATTCGCGCCGGCAAGGCCGATGTCGGCATCATGTATCCGTCGGACTCCGCAGTCGAACTGGAGACCCGCACGATTTTCAGCGAGCAGTTGGTCGCCGCCTTGCCCGAAGGACACCGGCTTGCGACACGGGCGGCGATTTCCATTGCCGAGTTGCGCGACGAATGGTTCATCATCTCTCCGCATGCAGCTTCGCCGTTCATCTACAACACGATCGTCGAACATTGCCGGCGTTCGGGGTTTACGCCACGTATCCGCCTCGAAACCAATTTCCAGCAGACCATCGTGAACCTCGTCGCGCAGCAACTCGGCGTTGCGCTCGTGCATAGCTCGATGCGCAGCACGCACGCGGACAACGTCAGGTTCGTGCCGTTGCAGCATGCGCCTTATGTCGACGTGGCGCTGGTGTGGAGTCCCGATACCTTGAATCCGTGCGTGGCACGGTTTGTCGATATCGCCGCGCAACTGGGCTTGGTCGGTACGCGATCAGGCAGCTAGCGCGCAGCCCGGCTGCATGACATACGCACGACACCTGTAGCAGCGCGCGCGACAGATGTTGCGCACCGGCCGGCAGGTTCATCCGCGCTGAGGCCTGCCGGGCCGTGTGCGTTGCGCATCGCGTTCCAATGGCATTGAAGTTGCTAAGAACGGGTGTCGTAATTTACCTGACCCTTCCATGACGTCAAAGACAGAAGCTTTCCGCCATCCAGGCGCAGCCGCTCACCCGCGGGTGCTGGCCACGGTAGTGCGGGAACCGCGCGAACTGCGCGTTGAAATACCCAGCGGATGCAACGCCGGCACGGTGCTGCGCGACTTGATGTTGCAGCACGGTTTCTGTGGCGCGACTGGCCGGATCTGTAGCGGCTCGGCGCGCGCGCTGCAGTACCACGTCGTCATCAAGGCCGCGCAAGGCGAGCGGCCTTACATCTACGGCACCCCTAACATGGAGAACCACGAAGTCGCGTTGCTTCACGGCGCGGTAACGATCGGTAAGGACCGTGCGGGCAGCGTCGCGCTGCATTGCCACGGTGCGTTCGTGGGCGGTGACGGGCGGCTGCACGGCGGCCACGTGATTCTCGATCGCCTGGAGGTGGGCCGCGAGCCGCTGGTGTTGCGGCTCTGCGCGTTTGCACACGGTGGCTTCACGCAATACGTCGACGAGGAAACCCGCTACACCTTGTTCGGACCGACGATGGAGGATGCCGCATGACTTCGCTATCCAACTCGTCGGAGGTCAAACTCGAAGCCGGCAGTTACGGACGCACGCTGATCGCACGGTTGAAGCCGAATGAAGACATCGTCGAATCGCTTGAGCGGCTGTGCGCGCAGTACGGCATCGGCCGCGCGGTGGTGCGCAGCGCGGTCGGCAGTCTGATTGACGGCCATCTGGCCAGTGGCACGGGCGCCGGGGCGATCACGCAGGTCGTCGAAGGACCGGGCGTCGAGATCGTGGGGCTGTTCGGCGAAGTTGCGTGTGCCGTGCCGGGTCGTGACGATACAGGCACGACGGAGCTTACGGCGATTCTGTCCGGCACGGACAGCCAGGTGTTTGCCGGGCGCGTGGTGCGCGGCACGAATCTGTCGTTCATCACTGTGGAGGTGACGCTCCAGGAGTGGCTAGCGAACGCGGAAGATCCGGCAGGAACCGTTTGAAGAAAAAATAAAACAATTCGTATGGCGAAGCAAAGCTTGCTCTCTGTGATCTGACAGAAATTTCCAATTCAAATGTGTCGAGACTGAACCTGGCAACGCCCCATAGGAAGTCAATTTTGGGGCGTTGACAATTCTTTTCCAAAAAACACGATTTCTGTGCGGTTCTCTTACCTGGGATCAACTTTCACTCCCTCCGTCTTTCGTAGAATCCTGCGGCATGCGCATTCTGGGTGCGTGTCCCATGTTGCAATGGGCGCAGCGAATTTAGCCGAAAGTTCTATGAGAGCCGGACAAGATGAAGAAAAAGGGAGCCCATAGCCGGGCGTCGATACCTATTGCGGCCGTGCTGAGCGCGTGCCTTTCCGGATGCGGAAACCTCGATGTACTTGACCCGAAGGGCAGCATTGGTGTCGCCGAAAAATCGCTGATTGGCACGGCAACATTCACGATGTTAATTGTCGTGGTCCCGGTCATTCTGATGACGCTGTGGTTCGCGTGGCGCTATCGCGCGAGCAACCGCCATGCCACGTACGCGCCGAAATGGGCGCATTCAACGGCGATCGAAGTGGTCATCTGGACTGTACCGTCCATCATCATTCTCTGCCTTGGCATTCTGACGTGGAGGACCACGCACGAGCTCGATCCCTACAAGCCCATTGAGTCGGCGGTGAAACCGATCAATGTCGAAGTAGTGGCGCTCGACTGGAAATGGCTCTTCATTTATCCGGATCTCGGTATCGCATCGGTCAATCAACTGGCTTTCCCGGTGGGTACGCCCGTCAATTTCATGATCACGTCCGACTCGGTCATGAACTCGTTCTTCATTCCGCGACTGGGCAGCCAGATCTATGCCATGGCGGGCATGCAAACGCAGCTGCACCTCATCGCGGACGAGGCCGGTGATTTTGCGGGCGTATCGGCTAATTACAGCGGCCGGGGCTTCTCCGACATGAAGTTCCGTGCGCTCGCCGTCAACCCGGAGCAGTTCAACGCGTGGGTGGAAAAGGTGAAGGCGTCGTCAGACCGGCTCGACATGAACGAATACAGCATGGTGGCGCAGCCGGGCGAGAAGGCGCCGGTGCGCTATTTCTCCTCGGTCGATCCGAAGCTGTTTAACAACATCATTGCGAAGTACAACAACGGCCACGTTCTTGATCTGCGGAACAGCAATTGCAGTACGAAGGGGTAACACATGTTCGGAAAACTGACACTTTCGGCGATTCCGTTCGATCAGCCCATCATCATGGGCGCGGGCGCCCTGATGGCGATCATTGTCCTCGCCACGTTCGGTGCATTGACGTGGTTCGGCAAGTGGAAATGGCTTTGGAGCGAATGGCTTACCAGCGTCGATCACAAGAAGATCGGTGTGATGTATATCGTGGTCGCGGTCCTGATGCTGCTGCGCGGTTTTGCCGACGCGGTGATGATGCGTTTGCAACTCGCGCTTGCCTTTGATTCGCCGGGTTATCTGCCGCCGCATCACTACGACCAGATCTTTACGGCGCACGGCGTCATCATGATCTTCTTCATGGCGATGGCGCTGATGGTCGGCCTCTTCAATCTGATCGTGCCGCTGCAGATCGGGGCGCGCGACGTGGCGTTCCCGTTCCTGAACTCGCTCAGTTTCTGGATGACCGCGATTAGCGCCATCCTGATGAACCTGTCGCTCGTGATTGGTGAGTTTGCGCAGGTGGGCTGGCTCGCGTATCCGCCGCTTTCGGAACTTCAGTTCAGTCCGGGTGTGGGGGTGGACTATTACATCTGGAGTCTGCAGTTATCGGGCGTGGGCACGCTGATTACCGCGATCAACTTCTTCGTCACCATCATCCGGATGCGTGCGCCCGGCATGTCGCTGATGAAGATGCCGGTGTTTACCTGGACTGCGCTGTGTTCGAACGTGTTGATCATGGCAACGTTCCCGATTCTCACCGTTGCGCTCGCGCTGCTCGGTCTGGACCGCTACCTCGGCATGCACTTCTTCACGAATGACGGCGGCGGCAACGCCATGATGTATCTGAACCTGATCTGGGCCTGGGGGCACCCCGAGGTCTATATTCTGGTTCTGCCGGCGTTTGGTATCTATTCGGAAGTGATCGCCACCTTCGCGAGGAAACCGCTGTTCGGCTACAAGACCATGGTCTACGCCACTTGCGTGATCACGGTGCTGGCATTCCTCGTCTGGCTGCATCACTTCTTCACGATGGGCTCGGGTGCGGACGTCAACGCGTTCTTCGGCATTATGACCATGGTCATTGCCATTCCGACCGGCGTGAAGATATTCAACTGGCTGTTCACGATCTATCGCGGGCGCCTCGAATTCACCACCCCGGTGCTGTGGACGATCGGTTTCATGATCACCTTCACGATCGGCGGCATGACTGGTGTGATGATGGCGATTCCCGGTGCCGACTTCGTCCTGCACAACAGTCTGTTCCTGATTGCCCACTTCCATAACGCCATTATCGGCGGGGTGGTGTTCGGCTACCTGGCCGGTGTTCACTACTGGTTCCCGAAGGTGTTCGGCATCAAGCTGAACGAGAAACTCGGCAAGGCCGCATTCTGGTTCTGGTTCGTCGGCTTCTATGTGTCGTTCATGCCGCTCTATGTGCTTGGCTTCATGGGCATGACACGCCGTCTGAATCACTACGACAACCCGGCCTGGCATCCGCTGCTGATTGTCGCGGCGTGTGGCGTGGTGTTGATCGCGCTCGGCGTGGTCTGCCAGGTGCTGCAGGTGGTGGTGAGCGTGCGCAATCGCAAGCTGCCGGCGTACCGCGATGTCACGGGCGATCCGTGGGACGGCCGCACGCTCGAATGGGCCACATCGTCGCCTCCGCCGGTCTACAACTTTGCCACGATCCCGGTGGTGCATGAACTCGACGCGTTCACCCACATGAAGGAAACGGGACGAGGCCTTGGCAAGGATGTCGTGTACAGCGAGATTCATATGCCGTCGAATACCAGCGCTGGGTTCTTTATCGGCATCTTCAGCCTGTTGCTGGGCTTCGCGGGGGTCTGGCATATCACATGGCTCGCGGTGGCAGCGCTCGTCGCGATCATGGCGACGGTGATCGGGCGCAGCTTCGGCGACAACGAGGGTTATTACATTTCGGCGGAGACAGTCCGGAAGACGGAAGAGAAGGGCGGCAAGGCAAGCGAAACGAAGCGTCACGAGCGGCTTGCCGCTGCGGAGGTCAACTGATGTTGCAGAAAACCAATTTTGCCGCGCTGGGCGAGCTGGAAAGCGAACACGCGCCGTCCCATTCGGTATTCGGGTTCTGGCTGTATCTGATGACCGACTGCGTGCTGTTCGCGTCGCTATTCGCGGTGTTTGCCGTGATGGCGCATCAGTTCGCGGGCGGCCCGACAGGCAAGGATCTGTTCGATATTCCGGGCGTCGCGCTGGAAACCGCCGTGCTGCTGCTTAGCAGTATCACCTACGGCTTCGCGATGCTCGGCGCACACAAACGCAAGTCCGGCGTCGTGCTCGGGTGGCTGGCAGTTACGTTTGTGCTGGGTCTGGCGTTTCTCTGGTTCGAAGTACAGGAGTTTTCGCACCTGATCGCTGAAGGCGCGGGTCCTGGTCGCAGCGCGTTCTTTTCATCGTTTTTCACCCTTGTCGGCACACACGGCTTGCATGTCACCGTGGGTCTCATCTGGATGGCCGTGCTTGCTGTACAGATTGTCCTCAAGCCGGAGATGTCCGAGCGCGAGATTACGCGCCTCACTTGCCTAAGTCTCTTCTGGCACTTTCTGGACATTGTGTGGATCTGCGTGTTTTCGTTTGTCTATCTTGGGAGCGTGCTCTAAATGGCTCATACGCAATCACTTCATGAAGAAGGGCACGGAAGTCTCTCGGGCTATATCATCGGATTCGTACTGGCTGTGGTGTTGACTGCGGCGTCGTTCGGGTTGGTGATGAATGGCATGCTCGAGCCGCGTTCCGCAATGATTGTGCTGGCCGTGCTTGCGCTTGCGCAGATCGTCGTTCATCTGGTGTTCTTCCTGCATCTGAACACGTCGTCCGGTCAACGGTGGAATGTGATGGCGCTGTGCTATACCGCGGTCGCCGCGATCATTCTGATTGGCGGCACGGTGTGGGTGATGCACAACGTAAGCATGAACATGATGTCACGCTAACTCGCACTGGCACATGCGGGATTGAGGGTTGGGGTGGCGCGCGAAACCCGGTAGGCCGTCGCGGTGCCCTGACCCTGCAGCGTTACACGACGTCGGTAAACAACCGGCCCCAACTGGCGAGTGGCGCCGTATCCACCTCCAGCATCCTCAACGCCTTCCAAACCACCGTGGCCACCGTGTCGTAAGCGGGAATATCGGTAGCCATCTCAAACGCACGCACCAGATGCGCCGCGTGCAGATTCGTGCAGAAGGTCGTCACCGCATCGGGTCTTGCAAATGCCGCCTCACGCATCATGATTGCCAACTGTGCATCCGGCACTTCAGCGAAACTGAAATTGTCCTGCAAGCCGAGGTGGCGTTCCGAGACACATTCGATCCCGAGCTTCTCGTAGTTGCGCACAATCCGTTGCTGAACCTCATCGAGATACGGCGACACCAGACCCAGCCGCCGGACACTGGTTTTGGCGAGGATTTCGTTGAGCGCCAACACCGAGGTCGTCGCGGGAATGCCGGTCGCTTCGGTGATGTGGCGGCACAACGCCTGATCGCGCTCGAAGCCGAGCCAGCCGGCCGACGTGCCGCTCCAGCCGATCACATCCACACGCGCATCCGCCAGCTGATCCGCCGCGGCCAGAATCCGGCTCGCGTCGAACTGACCGAGCGCATGCTCCGATAGCGCGATCTCCGTGACCGTGAAGCGCGCGAAGTGTGCGCTGACGTGCGGCAGTTCGCTGAGCATCGCTGCGGTCAAAGGCTCTAAAACCGTGTTCGACGAAGGCGTGAGAATGCCGAGCCGGATTCTTTCGTGTCGCATTGCGGCGTGTTCCTATGGTCCTGCGTGCGTGCGTGGCTTAGTCGGCGAGTAGTTGCTTCACGCCCTCGGCCGCTTCATGGCGAAGCCGTTCGAGATCGAGGCCCGGAATTACGCCGTTATCCACCACGACGCGACCGTTCACGACATTGTAGCGAACCCGCGCGGGTTCACCCGCCGTCACCGGCGCCACGGCTACATCATGGAAACCGTTAAAGCGCAGATCGCTGACGTCGTAAAGCACGAAGTCCGCCGCCTTGCCCACTTCAAGCGTGCCGACCGCATCCAGGCCGAGCACACCCGCGCCGCCCGCGCTGCCCCAATGAATCGTCTCTTCGACGGTGGTCGCCGACGCACCCTGCGCCGCGCGATGCACTAGCCAGGCGAAGTGCGCTTCGTTGGTCATGCTGCCGGATTCGTTCGAGGCGACGCCGTCTACGGCGAGCGACATCGGCACGCCCGCCGCCGCCATTTGCGGGGCCGGTGCAATGCCGCTGCCAAGGCGCGCATTGCTCACCGGACAGTGCGCGCAGCCGCTGCCGGTTTCGGCAAGCATGGCGATCTCGCTTGCTTGCAGATGCACAAGATGGGCGAACCAGACGTCCGGCCCGAGCCATTCGTGATCGGCGACGAACTCGACCGGCAGTTTGTTGAAGCGCTCCTTGCAGAAGTCGACGTAGCGGGTGGTTTCGGAAAGATGCGTGTGCAACCTGAGACCCATGCGCCGCGCCGCGCGCGCGACTTCGGGCAGCAATTCCGGCGGCAGTGAAAATGTGGGCGTGGTCGGCGCAACAACGACGCGACGCATCGAAGCCGCACCCGCATCGTGATAGCGCGACTTCAGACGCTCGATATCCGCCAGCATCTGATCGAGCGTTTCCGGCTTGAGCGCGACTTTGGAAAACCCAGGATGATCGCCCGCCGCCTGCAACGCGCCGCCGCGGCACAGCACGAAGCGCATGCCGAACGAGGCCGCTTCGTCGAAGAGCAGATCGCCGGTTTCCGTTGTGCCGTCCGCGTGATACAGGTAGTGGTGATCGGCGCAGGTCGTCACGCCGGACAACAACAACTCGGCCAAACCTAAGCGCGCGGCGACTCGCGCCAGATCCGGCGTGAAGCGCGCAAGCCGCGGATACGGTACAGCCGCCAGCCATTCCTGCAAATCGGCGTTGATGCCGGACGGCACCGCCTTCAGCAGGTTCTGGAACAGATGGTGGTGGGTATTCACCCAACCCGGATAGACGACGCATGAGCGCGCATCGATCACGCGTTCATCGGCGCGCGGCTCCAGATTCGGCGCAATGGTCTCGATACGGCCGTTGCGAACCCGCAGATCGACCTGGCCTAAGCGCGCCGCGCCGCCGCTCAAGCCACTCATCACCGCGGCGGGGTTCTTGATCAGCAACGCTTCAGTTTGCATGCTCACGATTCAATGTCCTCTCAGATACTTCGAAGCGGCCGCCGTTGCACAGAGGCTCGACGGCCGCGCTCGTCCTGCGGCCTCGATCGCTTATCCGCTCACTAGGATTCGCGCACCAGATTGCTATGTGTCTCGACGACTTTTTCTTCTTCGTGCGCGCCGTTCAACACCGCGTTCAGCACGACCGACACCAGACACGCCAGCACCACTCCGCTATGCAAAAAGGGTTGTGTCCAGTCGGGCATGTGCTTGAAGACTTGCGGCGCCATCACCGGAATCAGTGCGGTGGCGATCGTGAAGCCGACAATCAGCACGTTGTAGCGATTGCCCTCGAAGTCCACCTTCGCGAGCGTTTGCACACCGGCAGCCACCACCACGCCGAACATCGCGATACCGGCGCCACCGAGCGCGGCTGCGGGCGTCGACGCGACCACCGCGCCGATCTTCGGCACCAGCGCCACCACGCACATCAGCACGCCGCTGATCGCCACCACCCAGCGGCTGCGCACGCCGGTCAAGATCACGAGGCCGACGTTCTCCATGAAAGCGATGAAGGGGAACGCCGCGAACATGCCGGCAATCGCGCTCGCCAGACCATTCGCACGCATGCCGCGCACTACGTCTTCCTCGCTCACGTCCTTGTCGACGATGTCACCGATGGCGACGAACAGTCCCATCGATTCGACCATCTGCACCACCATCACGACGATCATCGTCAGCACCGGCACCACCGAAAACACGGGCGTGCCGAAGTGAAACGGCATGGGCAGCGTGAACCACGGCGCGGCGCTCACGCTCGTGAAGTTACCCATGCCGAGCGCACACGCCAGAATGCCGCCCGCGATCAAGCCGATCAGCACCGAGAGATTGCGCAGGAACGGGCCGGCAAAGCGGTTGATCCCGAGAATCACTATGGCGACGAACAGCGTGACGCTCAGGAAGGGCAACGCGCCGAACTGCTGCTGCGCAGCCTCCCCGCCACCGGCCCATTGGTACGCCACGGGGAACAGCTGCAAACCGATCACGGTCACGATGCAGCCGGTCACCACGGGTGGGAAGAATCTTCGTAAGCGTCCCACGAGGGGCGCGGCGAACATCGTGAAGAGACCTGCGCCAATCACCGCGCCGCACACACCGGCGAAGCCGACACCCGGACTCAGGCCGATTGCGATAACCGGCCCGACGCTGCTGAAGGCGACGCCTTGCAGAATCGGCAGGCGCACGCCGAACTTCCAGACGCCGACGGTCTGCAGGATCGTCGAGATGCCCGAGCAGAACAGGGCGGTGCTGATGAGGACGGTGGTATCGGCGGGCGACATCTTCAGTGCCGACGCGACGATCAACGGAACAGCAATCGCGCCGATGTAAGCCACTAGCATGTGCTGCAATCCGAGCGTGATCATCTGACGCTTCGGCAGAATCCGATCGACGGGATGTATGGCGGTGTTCATGACGTGTCTCCTTTGTCACGCAAAGCTGTCGGCTGAAGTGGGTCCCATGCAAATCACTCACTCCAGTCGCAGCACAGCGATTTTCGGTTTCTGGCCAGAACGCGCCGCACGGCCTTGCCGTGCAGCATCACTTCGCGCGCCGGCCGAATCTCCCGTCAGGCCGTAATTGGCACGGCAAGACAGGCATGGAAGCGGTCGGTCAGCGCGGCGCGATCGAGATCGCGTCCGATGAATACAATGCGGCATGAGCGTGGTTCAGCGCCCCACACCTGCGCCGCGCGAAGTTCGATCACGTTGTGCACGCCTTGCAGCACATAGCGGTGCGACTGGCCTTGCAAAGCGAGAATGCCTTTCATACGGAACAGGTTGGTGGCGTCGGACCTGCGCAGTTCGGTGAGCCAGACTTGCAGGGCGTCGAGATCGATGTCGGCATCGACTTCGATGCCGACCGAGGACACGCTCTCGTCGTGCTGGTGGTCGTCGTGATCGTCGTCATGATGGGCGTGTTCATGATCGTGGTGTGCTGCGTGCTCGTCATGCTCGTTGTGGTGATGCGTGTGGCCGTGCTCTTCTTCCTGCAAGCCATCCGTCTCCACGAGAATCTGCGAGAACTCATTTGCACCGACACCGAGAATCCTGTCGAGATCGATCTGGGCGTAGCTCGATTCGACGATCTCCGCCGTGGCGTTCAAGCCGCGAATGCGCTGCGTCAGCGAGGCAACATCTGCCACGCTCACCAGATCGACCTTATTGATCACGATACGGTCCGCGCAGACGATCTGATCGACCGCCTGGTTATCGCTGCCGTCGAGCACCAGATCGTCCAGATGCGCGGCGATGTGCTTGGCGTCCACCATTGTGACGACCGCGTCCAACGTTACCTGCTTCGCGATCGGATCGTCGAGGAAGAAAGTCTGCGCAACGGGATACGGATCGGCAAGCCCACTCGTTTCGACGATGATGTGATCGAGCCGGTCCGGCCGTTCCACCAGCATGCGCACGATCCGCACCAGGTCTTCGCGCACTGCGCCGACGCAGCAGACGCAGCCATTGGTCATTTCGTAGATCTCTTCGGTCGATTCGAGTACGAGACCACCGTCGATGCCGATCTCGCCGAACTCGTTTTCGATTACCGCGATTTTGCGGCCGTGCTTCTCACGAAGAATGTAGTTGAGCAGCGTTGTTTTGCCGGCGCCGAGAAAGCCGGTCAGCACCGTGACGGGGATTTTCTCGATTTCGTTGTGGGTGGTGTGAATGTGATTCATGACTCATCTCCGTTTCTTCGGTCGTGCTGCGGTTCGTGCGGTTCTACTCGTGCGTCTTTACTTGTCAGGCGATATGCGGTGCGTGTGTTTGCGTTTCCACTTCGGTTGATATGTCCTGCTCCCGCCAGCGTTTGACGGTGCCCGCTTCGAGACCGAACAGATCGAGTACACGGCCAAGCGTGTGATCGATCATCTGGTCGAGTGAAACCGGGCGCGCGTAAAACGCCGGCACGGGCGGAGCGACGATCGCGCCCATTTCGGTGACGGCGATCATGTTGCGCAGATGCGCCAGCGTATAAGGCGTCTCGCGTGCCAGCAGCACCAGAGGGCGGCGCTCTTTCAACGTGACGTCGGCGGCGCGCGAGATCAGGCTGGACGACATGCCGCTGGCAATTTCGGCAAGCGTCTTCATCGAACACGGCGCGACGATCATGCCCAGCGAGCGGAACGAGCCGCTGGAGATCGCCGCGGCCATGTCGTCGCAACGGTAGGTGAAGCTGGCGAGGGCACTGACTTCGGCGAACTTGTAGTCGGTTTCGTGCGTCATGGTCAGCAGGGCGCTGCGCGAAACGGTCAGATGCGTTTCGATGCCGAGTTCACGCAGCAGTTGCAGCAGACGCACGCCGTACGTGAAACCGGACGCACCGCTGATGCCGACAACGAGTCGCCGCGGGGTCATGGTCGGGCTCCGGCGCTGGCGCGGGCCAGGATATCGACGGCGTGTTGCATGGCGCTCTCGCTGATCTTCGCGCGGATGCCGTCGAAGTGGGAACCGCGCGTCGCATCGATGCCCATGCGCGACGTGGTGCCCGCCGCGGACGAAGACGGGTCGAGCGGACTGCCCGGCAAACCGTCGACGATAAATATGTCCTGATGCGGCTGGAAATGCGTGGCGATGGCCCACAGCACTTGCGAATCGTTGGTGATGTCGATGTCGCTATCCACCGCCACCACGTTCTTCAAATACGGGTCCCAGCCGAGCAGCGCGAGCATGATCTGACGTGCTTCGCCGTCGCGCGATTGATTCAGTGCGACGTAGCAGTGAAAGTGCGTGCCCGAGTTCGGGTAGTGCAGTGCGGTAACGGCAGGAAAGCGCGCCTTCAGCTTCTCGCTCATTTCCGCTTCGCGCGGCAAGCGGGCCAGCGTCAGATGCTCGGCGTACGGACCACCGACGACATCGACAAGCCATGCATCGTTACGCCGCATCATCGTGTCGACGCGCAGCACGTTGTTGGTCGAGCGGTCCGATGAATAGCCCGTGAATTCGCCGAACGGACCTTCTTCTGCATGAGCGTCGGGATCGATCGTGCCTTCCAGCACAAACTCGGCGGAAGCGGGCACGCCGATTCCATATCGCGGTGTGCGGACCAGTTGCAGCGGCGCACCGAATAATCCCCCTGCAATGGCGCGCTCATCTGTGCCGAAAGGCACCCGCGCCGCAGCGGCCAGCATGAACAACGGATGCGCGCCGATCACCATCGCGACCTTCAAGGTGTCGCCGCGCGCTTTGGCGGTTTGCAGCATGCGCCAGAGATGGCCGCGCGAATGCAGGCTGGTTGCGAGCGCGTTGCGGGCATGCCGCATCGAACGGTGATAGCTCAGGTTCGCCACGCCCGTCACGGGGTCTTCGGCGACGATTACCGCGTTGGTGATGTAGGGACCACGATCGGTATCGAAGTGGCGGATCATCGGCAGTTGCGCGAGATCGACGGCGTCGCCTTCGATAACCTGGTCGAGAACCGGACCGGTCGGCACGAAAACCGGCGCGATGGGTGCATTCGCACGCTGCTGGTAGGCGTCGAACAAGCCAGACGCATCGACGTCGAACAAGCGGCCAATACGCGTGCGTGAAGCGAAGAAATTGGTGACCAGCGGTGTCGCGATACCGTCGACCTTTTCGCAGATCAACATGTCATGCCGTCCGCGTGAGGCCAATTCGGCCACGATAGCGGTGACGTCCTGATCCGCCGCCACCGGTTGCTGAATAGTCAATACGTCGTCGGGAAACTGCTCGCGATACGCATGAGCAAAGCGATGAAAATCCTGCGTGGCGCGGAAGAGGTTATCCGCCATAGTGAACTCCGTCGAAAGCGATAACGAAAGCGGACTGTCGGGACCGGCAGGCGCGGTGTGAGCCGCGCCTGCCTTACAGCAAGCGCTAAACGCGTCAGGCAGGCTGCGTTACGTCATTCACGTAGGTCGCCTTCAAGCGCTTTTCCGCTTCAGCCAGATCCTTCGGCGGCTTGGTGGGTTCGATGCCGACCAGGCGGGCGATGTTGTTGCCCATGTAGTCTTCGAGACCGTCTTCGTCCAGATCCATACCTTGCGGCGCCGGTCCACACAACATTTCGAGCTCGCGCAGCCACATGCCCGGCTCATTCGGTGGCGAATCGGTACCGAACACGATCTTGTTGCGCGGCAGTTCACGAGCGAATTCGACGATGCGCGACTGATAGCACCAGCCCGATTCGCAATACACGTTCGGTGTATCCATCGCCATCCAGAACGCTTCGAACGAGTAGTTACCGCCCGTTTGAATCCCGAAGTGACCGATGATGAAGTTCACCATCGGGAACTCGCGGATGATTGGATAGAACTGCGTCGGAATCGTGTACGGTCCGTCGCCGGTGTGAATCAGCACCACCACGCCGAGCTCCGCACACTTCTTCATTGCCGGGCGCAGCCAGTCGAGCGCGCGATCCGGCCGATAGCCGTGCATGTTCGCGTGCAGCTTGAGCATCTTGAAGCCGTACTCCTTCACGTGGAATTCGAGTTCGGCCGCGCCGTTCTCCGGGCCCCAGCGCGGGTTGTACGTGAAGTTGCCGATAAACCGATCCGGGTACTTCTGCGTCAGCTCGGCGATATACGACATGTAATCGCGAATGCCTTCACGGCCGCGGCGATTGCCGTCGCGATAGCCGGTGTTGCCCGGCGGCGGCTGAATGAAGCCCATGTCGATGCGGCGCGGCTTGCCGTTGATGATGTACGGACCGTCCATCATCTTCAGCATGCGTTCGCCGGTGAACGGCTCGCCGGTGTGGCGCCACGCTTCGTCGACGAGATTGGTCGGGTGCAGATGGGTATCGATGATCATCAGCGGGCTCCTGCGTAGGCTGCTTGTGATGCCTGGGCGGCGTGTTTGTGCGACGCGCCGGCATGGTGTTTCAGATAGGCTTGCGCTTCTTCGACGCTTCGCGGCGGCGCGCTCGGCTCGATGCCGATCATGCGGGCGAGGTTGTTGCCGAGATAATCCTCGAGCGTGTCTTCGTCGAGATTCAGGCCTTGCGGCGGTTCGTGACACAACACTTCGAGCAATCGCAGCCACATGCCGGGTTCGTTCGGCGGCGTGTCCGAGCCGTAGAGAATCTTGTGGGTCGGCAGCACCTTCGCGAATTCCACGATCCGCGATTGCAGGCACCAGCTCGATTCGCAATACACGTTCGGTGTATCGAGCGCCATTTGATACGGCTCGAAGCAATACACGCCACCGGTCTGCACACCGAAGTGCGCCATGATGAAATTCACCGACGGGAATTCGCGGATCAGCGGGTACCATTCGCTCGGAATGCTGTACGGCCCGTCGCCGGTGTGCAGCTTCACGAGCAGGCCCAGGTCCGCGCATTTACGCAATGCGGGCCGCAGCCAGTCGAGCGCGCGGTCGGGACGATAGGCGTGCATATTGGCCTGCAGCTGCACCATCTTGAAGCCGTGTTCCTTCGCGTAGAACTCGATTGCTTCGGCGCCGTTCTCCGGGCCGCAACGCGGGTTGTAGACGAAGCAACCGATCAGACGGTCCGGGTACTTCTGCGTCATTTCGACGGTGTACGCCATGTAGTCGTCGATCGACTCGCGTCCCGTGCGGTTGCCGTCGGTCCACGTATAGATCGTGTTGCCTTGCGGCGGCTGAATGAATGCCTTGTCGATGCGGCGCGGCTTGCCGTTGATGAGGTACGGCCCGTCCATCGTTGCGATCAGACGCTCACCGGTAAATGGCTCGCCGTCGTGGCGCCAGGCGAGGTCGACCAGATTGGTCGGATAACAGCTGGTGTCGATGATCATGTACTCGATCTCCTTGAGAGGAACTGGTGTATCCAGTTGCCGGATCGCGGGCAGGCGCATCGATGGAACGGAGCCCAGACGGGCTTGCCCATGCGGCCCTTTGCAAGGCGCCATTTTTGAGCGCCTTCCCCTCGCCGGCATCGAGTGTCACACTGATGTGCACTGCTGCTTGCGATGCAGTCTCACAAGATAAAAACGCTCTGTACAATATTTTTTAACCACGATCTTGATACGTTTGCGATATGGACATCCGGCTGTTGCGTTACTTCGCGGTACTTGCCGACGAACTGCATTTCGGCCGGGCAGCCGCGCGGCTGCACATTTCGCAGCCACCTCTCAGTCAGCAGATTCGTATCCTTGAAGAGGAGATGGGCACTGCGTTGTTCATGCGCTCGCAGCACCGTGTCGAACTCACTGATGCAGGGAAAACACTTAAAGAGCAGGTGCCGCTGATCTTCGCGCAGTTCGAACGCGCGATCGATCTGACGCGTTGCGCGGGACGCGGTGAGGTGGGCAGTCTCGAGATCGGCATCATCAGCTCGGCGATGGTCGAGCCGATTCCGCGTGCGCTACGGGTATTTGCGGAGAAACATCCGCAGGTGCAGTGGACGCTGCATGAGATGACACCCGCTGCGCAGATTCTCGCGCTCAAGGAGCGGCGCCTCGATGTGTGCTTTTTCCGGGTGTCGCACGAGGACCCGGAAATTCGCAGTGAAGTGGTGATGCGCGAATCGGCGGTGGTGGCGCTGCCGTTAGGGCATCGGCTTGCCGCGCGTGAGGAGATCGCGTTGAGGGAGTTGGAGACCGAGCGGTTTGTGTCGTTCGGTTTGCGGCAGTCGCAGCTTGCGCGCTTTCTGCAGGACTGTTGTGTCGAGGCAGGGTTTACACCGCAGATAGAACAGGAGGTGGTCGAGGTGCATACGCTGCTGTGTCTGGTGCGCGAGGGCCTGGGCGTGGCGCTGCTGCCTTCCTCGGCTCGGCAATTGACGACCGGCGGCGTCGCCTTCGTGTCGCTGGCAGCACCTCGTCCGGAGGTGTCGTTGCATGCGCGCTATCGTGCTGAGGATGCGTCGCCGGTGCTTTCGCTGTTTCTTGACACGATGCGCGAGGTGGCCACCAGCATGGACATGAATGCGCAGAGCGGCTGAGCTTAACGCTAGTGCGCGCCGACCGCCTGCGCGACCAGCTCGCGAATCACATCGATTAACGGCGCGACGCGTTCAGCTTTCTCGCGCGGCCATACGGCATACAGGTTGTAATGCGTCGGAATTTCCACCTGGGTGAGTTCGACCAGATTCCCCGCGCGTCGCGCGTCCGCTGCGAGCAGGCCGCGCGCCAGGCCGGCACCTACACCCGCGCTGGCGGCTGCAATCAGCCCTGCTGCGTTGTCGAACACGGCGACGGCATCCGGTTCGACCGCCGGCAAGCCTGCCGCGGTGAGCCACGGAATCCACGAGCGTTTCGTGTAGCCGAGCAAGGGTAAATCGAGCACCTGTTCCGGCGTGAGCGGCAGGCCCAGCCCGCGCGCCTGAAGCAGCGCGGGCGAACCCACGGCAGTCAATCGATCGCCGCAGATCAGCGCGTTTTCGAAGCCATCCCATTCCCCATACCCGTACCGCAGCGCGATATCCACGCGGTCGAACGCGCTGCGCTCGTAGCGCGGCGTGGACAGCACGGTGAGCGACGTACCGCTCAATGCGCCGAGCAACGTGGGCAAGCGCGCCACCAGCCAACTCTGCGCAAGTTCGGGATCGACATCGAGCGTGATCGACTGCTTGACCATGCGCTCCTTCACCGACGACAACGCGCGATCGATCTGCTCGAAACCATCCGCCAGCTGGTTGGCGAACAGCACGCCCGCATCCGTGAGCACCACGCGGCCGCTCTCGCGCACGAACAGGGGTTGCCCGACGAACTCCTCGAGCGTGCGGATCTGCTGGCTGATCGCGCTGTGCGTGAGCGACAACTGGCGCGCCGCGCTCGAAAAGCTGCCGACGCGCGCCGCTTGCAGAAAGGCCTGCATCGACTGAATGGAAGGGTAGCGCTTCAACATGGGTGTTAGCCGGACTTACGGGTGATGGAAGAAATCGTCGCTGGCGTTGTGTTTAACGGCTTTCAATAATGACCGCAAGCACCCGGCCCTGGCGGCACGTACTCCACGCTGCCTCACGCCGCGCTGCACAACAACATTCAGGAGACACGCATGATCGAGATCGTGGTCAACGACACGCAGCACTCGCTCGACAATGTACCGGAAGACATGCCCCTGTTGTGGGTGTTGCGCGACCGGCTCAAATTGACAGGTACGAAATTCGGCTGTGGCGGCGGGTTTTGCGGCGCGTGTACGGTGCATCTGGAAGGCGAGGCCGTGCGCTCCTGTTTGTTGCCGATTGCCGCGGTGGCGGGCAAGCGCATCACGACGAACGAGGGATTGTCGAAAGACGGTACACATCCGCTGCAACTCGCGTGGGTGGCAGAGGACGTGCCGCAATGCGGCTACTGTCAATCCGGTCAGTTGATGCAGGCGGCCTCGTTTCTGAAGGATAAGCCGACTGTCAACGATGAAACGATTGCCACGGCGATGTCCGGCAATATCTGCCGCTGCGGGACCTACTCGCGGATCAGGAAGGCGATCAAGCGTGCGGCTTCGGGCGATGCGGCATTGGCGTCGGTTGCGCCGGCGTGCGCATTAGTCTGCTCCCCTACCTCCGCCTCCGCTAACGAGGAGGTTTGACATGCACAACGATAAACAGGCGCTGAAAGATGCGCATGGTGCCGCACGCCGACGCTTCATCAAACAAAGCTCGGCGTTGTTGGCCTCGGGTCTCGCTATCGGGTTTCAATTGCCTGAAGCATTTGCCGCGGATGCGAACGCGAGCGGCGACCCGAAACCTCAACCCGGCGAATTCGAACCGAACGCGTGGGTGCGTGTACTGCCCGACGATACGATCAAGCTTGTGGTTCATAAGCACGATTCGGGCACGGGTACGCGAACCGCGCTGGCTGCCGTGGTTGCGGAAGAACTCGATGTCGATCCGTTTCGCGTGGAGGTGATCACGCCGGAGAATCCGTTCTTCGGCGACTATATTCATCCGCTGTGGAAGGTGTTTTCGACAGGTGGCAGCACGAGCGTCTCGCTTGAATACGAGCGCTTGCGGCGTGCCGGCGCGACCGCGCGTGCGATGTTGATTGGTGCTGCTGCGAAACAATGGAATGTGGCGCCGTCTTCCTGTTCGACGGAGAACGGTTTTGTTGTCGATAAGGCCAGCGGTAAGCGCGCGAACTATGGCTCGCTGGCGAGTGTGGCAGCGCAGTTGCCCGCGCCGAAAGATGTCGTGTTGAAAGACCCGTCGCAGTTCAAATACATCGGCAAACTGCAGAAAAAGCGTGGTGCCGATCTGAAAGCGAGAGGGGCGTTTCCGTACAGCATCGACGTGTCGTTGCCGGACATGCTGGTGGCGGTTGTCACGCGTGCACCGGTGATCGATGCACGCGTGCGGAGTGTTGATGCGAAGGCCGCGTTAGCCGTGCCGGGCGTGCGGCAGGTGTTGCAGATTCCTGGCCGTCCTGATCTTCTCGGCGGCAACCAGGCGGGCGTCGCCGTGTTGGCCGATGATTACTGGTCGGCGCATCAAGGTCAGGCTGCGCTGAAGGTTGAGTGGGAAGACAGTCCGCTGGAGACCTTCGACAGTAGTACGCTCGCCGCGCGTCAGGCTGCGTGGCTCGATGATCCTGTCGCGCATGTTGTGCCGACGATTCAAACCGGTGACGCGAAGACGGCATGGCCACATGGCGCGCGGGTGATCGAGGCGTCCTATTCGATGCCCTATAAGGCGCAAAACGCGCTTGAACCGATCAATGTCACTGCCTGGGCTAAAGACGGCCACATTGAGTACTGGGGTGGGTTGCAAGTGCCTTCAACGGTGCAGGAAGCGGCTGAGGTGATTGGTGGGATTCCTGCTGAACGCGTTGTGCTGCATGAGCTTGTGTCGGGCGGCAGCTTCGGTTCGCGTGAATCGAAGTATTGGCTATTCGAAGTGACATGGCTTGCGTTGAAAGTCGGCAAGCCGGTCAAGCTGATGAACAGCCGCGAAGATGAAATGCGTGCGCTCTTTTATCACTCGGCGAGTTATCACCGCGCCAAGGCCGCTTTTGATGCGCATGGCAACCTCACTACATTGCAGTTGCGCGCGGTGATGCCCGCTTCGCCGGAACAATGGGAGCCGGGTTATTTCGATCGTCCGGACCGGATGGATTACAGCACTACCGAAGCGATCAGCAAGTATGAGTTCGCTTACGATGCGCCGCACGTGGATATTGGTTGGGTGCGTCATGAAACCGGTGTGCCGACAGGTTGGTATCGCGCGGTGAGTTATATCCCGAACGTGTTCGCGGTGGAATCTTTCATGGATGAAGCCGCGCATGCCGCGCAGCGCGATCCGATTGAGTTCCGGCTTGCGTATATGAAGGACCCGCGGCATAAGGCGGTGTTGCGCGAGGCGGCGCAGCGGGCTGGGTGGGGAAAGGCGCTGCCGGCTGGTACGGCGTTGGGTATTGCGACGAATCAGGCGTATAGCAGCTATGTTGCCGTCGTAGCGCGAGTTGTTAGGAAGGGTGACGCGGTTGTGGTGGAGAAGCTGACCTGTGTGGCGGATTGCGGGCTGGCCGTGTCGCCGGGTGGGGTTGAAGAACAACTGTATGGCGGGCTGATGTGGGGGCTAGGACACGCGACGGCGGATCGCATCGATATTCGGCATGGGCAGGTGGAGCAGAAAAACTTTGATTCGTATCGCGTGATGCGGATGAGTGATATGCCGGAGGTGGATATTCTGATCGTGCAGGGGGATCCCGCGAAACCTGGCGGCGTGGGGGAGTTATCGAGTCCTTCGGTGGCGCCGGCGGTGGCTAATGCGGTGTTCAGGTTGACGGGGAAGAGGGTTAGAGATACGCCGTTTGATCTTGAGAAGATCGGGACGCTTGGGAAGGCCGGCGGGAAAGTGAAGGTTTGAGTGGACAGTGGTGGGGCGCTCAGGTGGTGGCGTTGCGGGTCGCCTTCCTGACATTCGCATATAGCGTCCCCCTCTATGTCAAACAGAATCAGTGTTCGCAGATGTTGACCCGTTCCGCGAGGAAATCCAGAAAAGCTCGCGCTCTCATGGGCAGGTAGCCACCTTGTCCGACGAAGACGGCATGGACTTCTTCAACATCGTTTGGATTGAATGCTTCGAGCACTGGCGACAGGCGGCCGGCAGCAATGTCTTCCCGAACCTGGAAGGCGGCAAGGCGCGCCAGGCCCAACCCGGCGAGCGCCAGACGATGCAAGGCTTCACCGTCACTGGCTTGGGCGTTTCCAGTTACGGGAAGCACCGCATCCGTACCTTCGTGCCGCAGGGGCCAGCCGGGCTGGGCGCGCACGTAGTTCGCCCCGAGGAGGTTGTGCCGGCGCAGCTCATCTGGCGTGGAGGGTGTGCCGTGACGCGCCAGGTAGCCGGGTGCTCCGACAATGACCATGCGTGTCTGACCGAGCTTGCGTGCCATGAGGCTGGAACTTTTGAGTGGGCCTGCACGAACCGCCACGTCGGTACGCTGCTCCAGAATGTCGATGACCTCATCGGTCAGCACGATGTCCAGTGTGACATCGGGATAGCGCTCCAGGAATTCCGGCGCAAGCGGTAGCAGGAAGTGGTGTCCGAACGGCACGTTCGCGTTCACCCGCAGTCTGCCCCTGGGCGTGATGTGTGCGCTGGCGCAACGCTCCGCTTCGTCCAGATCGGCCAGCACACGCCTGCCGCGCTCATAAAAAGCGCAGCCTTCGGGAGTAAGTAGAAGCTGCCGCGTGGATCGGTTGATCAGCCGCGTTCCAAGGCGTTGTTCCATGCGTCCGACCAGCTTGCTGACGGCAGATGGCGTCATCCCGCAGACACGGGCAGCCGCCGAGAAACCGCCCAGCTCAATTACACGGACGAACACTTCCAGTTCGCCAGATCGGTTGACCTCAAGACGAGCCATGTCGGCCTCCTAGGTGAATTCAACTCACAAATATTTTTACTGGGGACAGTCTATTCGATATTCGTCGTTGAATTCATCATTGACGCTCATGCCGCCATTGAATTCACTGATATGAAAAAACTCTCCAGGCCATCGACATGCGCCGTGTTGGCCTTCGCGCTTACGGCCGGCGCAATTGTTCCTGCTGGCCGCGCCAACGCCGCCGATTCCAACTGGGTAGCCAGTTGGACCGCCAGTCCGCAGCCGGTATGGGACGCGGATTTCCTGTTTCCCACCAACGTTCCTGCCGCGCTACATGACCAGACGGTGCGTCAGGTGGCTCGTGTCAGTCTGGGAGGGCCGCGCGTGCGCATCGTGTTGTCCAATGCCTTTGGAAAGCAGCCGGTCACCGTGGGTAAGGCCACGATCGGGCTGCCGGCCGCGGGCGGCGCCGTGTTCGCCGACAGCCTGCACACCGCCACCTTTGGCGGGCAAAAAATTGCGACGATCCTGCCTGGCGCGTCGTTGGTCAGCGACCCTGTTGCGTTGTCCGTGCCCGCGCTTGGGCAGGTCGCGGTGAGCGTGTATTTGCCGGAAGAAACGCCGATGTCCACCTTCCATTGGGATGGTCGTCAAACCGGCTGGATCGCTTCCAACGACCAGACTGCTGCCGCGAAACTGGACGAATCCGGTCCTCATTTTGAGCACACTACAGCGCGCCCGCTGCTGACCGGGATTCTCGTCGAGGCCACACCAACCACGCGCACGATCGCGGTCATCGGCGATTCCATCACGGACGGCGCCACGGCCAGCCTGGACAACGACAGCCGGTGGCCTGATTTCCTCGCCGCGCGATTGGCGCCGCATGGGGTGGCGGTCATCAATGCAGGTATCTCCGGCGCGCGCCTGTTGTCTGATGGCATGGGCGTCAACGCGTTGGCGCGGTTCGACCGGGATGCTCTCGCCCAGCCGGGTGTGCAGAGCGTCATTGTGATGCTGGGGATCAACGACATTTCCTGGCCAGGGACGGCCTTTGCGCCAACCAGTTCGCGTCCGGCGCTGGACGCGCTCACGGCGGGCTATCGCCAACTGATCGAGCAAGCCCATAACCGTGGCGTGCGCGTGATTGGCGCGACGCTCACGCCCTTCGAAGGCGCGTTGCCCGGCACACCGCTGGATAACTACTACCAGCCCGCCAAGGAGGCTTTGCGTCAGCAGGTGAACGAGTGGATTCGTCACAGCGGCGCATTCGATGCCGTCATCGACTTTGATGCGGCACTACGCGATCCCGCTCATCCGACCCGCATCGGCACGCTTTTCGATTCCGGCGATCACCTGCATCCGGGCGACGAAGGCAACCGCGTAATGGCCGAGACCGTCGATCTGGAAGTCTTGCTGTCCGGCAGCGGCCGCACCCACTCACAGGAGCGCTGAATCGTGTTGTTCACGCCTTACCGTATGGGCAACCTGGAGTTGCCCAATCGTATTGTCATGCCGCCCATGACCCGCTCACGTGCAGGTGCCGGTAATGTGCCCACTGCATTGATGGCCGAGTATTACGCGCAGCGCGCCACGGCCGGGCTGATCGCTGACCCCGCAGCCGGATCGCCCTGAGCGCCAGTGCCCGCCTCGCTTTGCGGCCGGTGGGCGCCGCAAAGCGCAAGCGGCTCTTCCCTCGTGCGGCCAGAAAAGAGGCAGCCGTGTACGTCCGGTCGGCTATCATGCCTATCCTCTCCGAAGTAGCTCCTTATGATTTCCGTCCGTAATGTCACCCTGCGCCGCGGCGTCAATGTCGTACTCGACCGCGCGTCCGTCACCTTCACCCCCGGCGAAAAGATTGGCCTTGTCGGCCGCAATGGCGCCGGCAAATCATCTTTCTTCGGCCTTCTCAACGGCACGTTGCACGAAGATGGCGGCGAGTTCTCGATTCCCGCTGCATGGAAAATGGGCCAGGTCGCGCAGGAGATGCCGGAGACCGAACAAAGTGCGACCGACTTCGTCATCGACGGTGACACCATACTGCTGGCCGCGCAGGCCGAAGTAGCCGCCGCTGAGGCCAGCGACGACGGCATGCGCATGGCGCACGCCTACATGGCCCTGCACGACGCCGGCGCGCATGATGCCCCCGCGCGTGCCCAGGCGCTGATCCTGGGCCTGGGCTTCAGTGCCGCGCAGCTCGACCAGCCGGTCAACAGTTTCTCCGGCGGCTGGCGCATGCGACTGCAACTGGCGCGCGCGCTCATGTGCCCGTCCGATCTGCTTTTGCTCGACGAACCGACCAATCACCTGGATCTGGACGCGTTGGTCTGGCTGGAAGCGTGGCTCAAGCGCTACGAAGGAACCATGGTCGTGATCAGCCACGACCGCGAATTCCTCGACGCGGTGACGCAGGTGACCGTGCACGTCGACAACGCCAAGCTGGTGCGTTATGGCGGCAACTACAGCAAGTTCGAAGAGATGCGCGCCGAGCAACTCGTGTTGCAGCAGGCCGCGGTGGCCAGGCAGGCGGACAAGATCGCCCACCTGCAGAAGTTCATCGACCGTTTCAAGGCCAAGGCCTCGAAGGCGAAGCAGGCGCAGAGCCGGGTCAAGGCGCTCGAACGCATGGAGAAGATCGCACCGGTGCTTGCCGACGCGGAGTTCACCTTCGAGTTCAAGGAGCCGCTCAACGTCCCGAACCCGCTTTTGTCGATGCTGGACGCGAGCTTCGGCTATCCCGCGCCGACCGACGCAGCGCCGGACACGCCGCCAACGGTCATTGTGCGGGGCATCAACCGCTCCGTGCTGGCTGGGCAGCGCATCGGCATTCTCGGTGCCAACGGTCAGGGCAAGTCGACGCTGGTGAAGACGGTGGCGCACGAGCTGGCGCCGATTGCCGGCGAAATCAGCGAAGGCAAAGGCCTGAACATCGGCTACTTCGCACAGCAGGAGCTCGACGTACTGCGTCCCCTCGACACGCCGCTGGAACACATGATCCGCCTTGCCAAGGACACGCCTGCGCACCTGCGTGCCCCCGGTCAGAGCGGCACGGAACAATCGCTTCGTACCTTCCTCGGCACCTTCAACTTCAGTGGCGACATGGTCCATCAGGCGGTCGGCACGATGAGCGGCGGCGAAAAGGCGCGGCTCGTGTTGTGCATGATCGTGTGGCAGCGCCCCAACCTGCTGCTGCTCGACGAGCCTACCAACCACCTCGACCTGGCCACACGCGAAGCGCTAGGCATGGCACTCAACGAATTCGAAGGCACAGTGTTGCTGGTCAGTCACGACCGGTCCCTGCTGCGCGCGGTATGTGACGAGTTCTGGCTCGTTACCAAGGGTGGCGTCGAGCCCTTCGACGGCGATCTGGACGACTACCAGCAGTTCCTGCGCGAAGAAGCACGTCGTATGCGCGAGCAAGCTGCCGGGGAGCAGAAGGCCGTCGCCTGAATTAACTCCGTGGCAGTTGCAGTTCGGAAGCTGCGATAGCGCTCGCATCACGAGGAAGCAATGCCGAATTAATCAAGACGCCTAAGCCCCGCCGACTGGGCGCACCAGAATCAGTTCGATACGTTGGTGAGCTCTGTCTATAGCGGGACTCCGCGCAGGGAGAGCGCCTCATCCCCACCAGGCAGGCCTAGCGAAACTCTACGATGGCCGCACTGGCATGCGGTAGCGACACCATGTAGACGCCATCCTTCGGATGCACTGTCGTGCTCTCCCTGGTACCGTGCAGGACGCCGTCCTGGACGCCTCCTGTAACCTTGAATGTCTGTCCGGCCAGCGTGACCTTGTCGTCGGCGGTGTAGTGCGTGTAGTCGCTCACCCGGTAGTCGTTGTTGGTGGCACGCAGGGCCGAGACCATGGCGTCACCATGCCGTGTCAGATGCAGTACGACATCGCCATCACCGGCCTGATCTTCTTCCTTGTTGATGAGCAGGACTCGAATCTTGCCGTGTTCGTCTGTCGTCGCATACGCCTTGATGTGGAGCGGCGTCGACAGGCTTACCGGAAGCAGCGCCGCCTTCGATTGCAGCATCTCATCAACAGTCAGCATGCCGTAATAAATCGGGTTGATCTGCGAGATCGTGTATTCGCTCTCGGGAAAGGTCCCCGTGTGACTGAAGCGGAACGGCGTGTAGTAGGCATTGGCGTTCGCGATCGTGAAGATATTGATGCCACTCACGCCGGCTTCTGCATAGCTCATTGCTTCGTCAAGCACCCACAGTGCGGACTGGAAGGTGTTGCTCACGCCGTCTTGTCCACCGCAGGCAACGGAGTTCACTTCTCCGATACGTACGTTCCCGCGGCCGGCACGGTTCAGGGCGGCAATGTAGCCGCCAATCCGGTTGGGACTCACGGTGGATGTCGGGTGGTTGATGGCGTCGCTTGAGAGCAGGTAGTCGGCCGGCACGACCTTGCCGTTGCAGTGGCTTCCGCCGTAGTAGTGCAGGTCGAGCATGCCCAGGTGTGCATGCTCGGACGCAATGAAATCGTCGAGGCTCTTCATGAAGCCGCCCGGATAGCCCGAGAAAACCGGTGCTGCCATCGGCACGCCGGTCCCTTTGCTCTCGATGGCTGCGACCGTCTGTTCGTACTGGACCTTGTACTTCGCATAGGTATATTTCGACCGGAAGTGCTCGGCGTTGTACAGATCGGGTTCGTTGCCGATCTCGTAGCTCAGCACACTGCCTTGTGGCAGCAGACTATGAAACGATTCCGCCTGGCTGGCCGCGATGCCGTTCTCATTGCCTTGCGCGTCGAAATTACCGAAGAAGTCGACACCCATGAAATATTTGACGCCATGCCGTGGGGATTGTGTGTCCCGGTAGAGATTCGACAGCGCTGGAAGATGATCGGAAATCGTCGTGGGGCCAAACGCTTCGTCATTCAGCTCCCGGATTTCCATGGGCCCGTTGCTGTAGGTCGACAGGTTCCCGAGAAGCTGCCGGAAATGCGGATTGGGCGACGTGCTGGTCCCCACCATGTAAGGCGTCTCGCTCAGGACCATCGACAATCCAAGGAAGGATGGCGCCACGGATTTCTTTCTGGCATTCGGATCGACGCTCACCGTAGCCGTCACCTTGGGTGCACCAGTTGAGGGCAGGCTCTGACTGGCCAAAGCACTGGACATGAGCCCTGAGAGCAGGGAAGTGGCCAGGATTATGCGCGTGATGTTCTGCATCGTTTGATCCTGATGGAGCGGAGCTGCGACGGCCCCGGACAAATCGGACAACCCAGACCGTCGCCGCTCTTGGGAAAAGAGCGGGCGATGGCGCACTTGCGCAGCTTGTCGTGATGCCATGCTTCGATGGACGCTCTTGCATTGAGGTGCGATCGGTCTGCTTGACCGCTCGCACTCACGTGCGGAATGCATCGGGTCCCGGATAGGCTGTCATCTGGTCGACAGACGAGCAGGCCATAGTGCAGGATCCGCTTAGATAAAACGGCGGAACCTCGATCCTCGTTGACAATGAATTGTCATCGGGGATCGAGAGTGGTGGCTGGAGTCGTCATGCCACGGCGTGGCCTTTCCAGGAGCCTTCATCCTGCCTGCATCAGCCCTATTTTTTCTTTCGTTTATATTCCGGACTTCTGATGATTGGCGCGAAAACGGCAGTCTCCATGGCCGGGTTCTGCGGTTTCTCAACTGTTCTAGTGTCGGCTTTACTTATCAATCTGCCGCACCTATGCTGCACGGAAGGCGCTTCGGCGCTAACAACAAGTGGTGCCCGAAAGTCGGTGGGGTCGATCATGGCGCCGTCAACTTCAGTATCGAGGTCACGACTTACCACGGTCCGCGTCTCCCAGACGGTGCGTCACCCGCAAGGCATCCGACTGCGGAGCCCGTTATGTCCACTGTCTCAGTGTCACCGCAAGTGCGTCACTTTCCGGTTCCGGCTTCTTCGTTCGGAATCGTCCTCGCAATTCTGGGTCTTTTTCTCGCCACGCTAAGACTCCTGTTGCGTGGCAAGCTGTTTATGAAATAAACGAGACCATTGATGGTCACACGAAGGATGTTTCCATGAAGATGCGAGCGCTCGTCCTCGATCGCTACAACGGTCCACTTGAACTTACCGAACTTGACGTGCCGGCACCGGCGCAAGGAGAGGTGCGAGTCCGTATCAAGGCAAGTGGTCTGAATCCACTGGACACGAAGATTCGAGCAGGCACGGCAGATCACGCAAGGCATCCGTTGCCCCTGATACTCGGGATAGACATGGCAGGCGTGGTCGACGAGGTTGGACCCGGCGTCACCGCCTTCAAAGTGGGCGATGCAGTGTACGGAATGACGGGCGGTGTTGGCGGTATTCAAGGGTCGCTGGCCCAATACGCTTCGGTCGATGCGAGCCTTCTGGCACGCAAGCCGGCTAATCTGTCGTTCCGCGAGGCCGCTGCTTTGCCGCTGGCGTTCATTACCTCGTGGTCTGGCATCGTGGATCGCGCGCATTTGCAAGCGGGACAAACCGTGCTCGTGCAGGGCGGCGCAGGCGGTGTCGGCCATATATCCGTGCAAATCGCGCTGGCGCTCGGTGCGAACGTGTTCGCGACAGCCAGTGCTGCGAATCAGGAGGTGGTCGCGCGTTTTGGTGCAACGTCAATTGACTACTCCGCGCAGACAGTCGAACAGTATGTGGAGTCTTGCACGCGTGGGAAGGGCTTCGACCTCGTCGTCGATACCGTTGGCGGCGCGACGCTCGACGCGTGCTTCCAGGCAGTGAAGCACTTCGGACACGTGGTCAGTGCGCTCGGATGGGGCACACACGCGCTTGCGCCTCTTTCCTTCCGCGAGGCGAGCTATTCAGGGGTTTTTACACTTTATCCTCTCTTGAGCGGACAGAACCGGGCACACCACGGCGAGATGCTGGAGCAGGCCACCCGCCTGGTTGAAGCAGGGAAATTGACGCCGCGTCTCGATCCGGGCCGCTTCGATCTCAGTTCCGCGGAGTCCGCTTACGCATTGATGGTTGGCGGAGCCGCCGAGGGGAAAGTGGTGGTGGATGTGTCTTGATGAGGTGTCCGTCAAACATCGAAACGTGCACGTCACGGGACATCGACATGCACGTTGTTGTTCGCGGTGGATCCGTCTTGGCGCAATTGATTGAAGGTACGGGTGCTTTTTAACTCTGAACCAGTTGCGACTTCGACAACCAATTGGTCGTGCAGGTCGAGCGTGTGAGATTAAAATAGCCCATGGCAACGTCTTCAGGATCGTTCGCCTGTCGGACCGGATTCGGCCATGAAGAGACGGTCGACTGCAGTACCAGGATCCTCAACAATCGGAGTGCTAGTGCGCGTGCGGCTACACACGGCAAGGGCACAATCGATGATGAAAAAGAACATCCCGAAGGCTGTGACAGAAGACGCATCCGGAACACGCAACCGCAAAACGATGCGGTCGTCACACGCGAATCGCAGTTGTCCCACCACTGCTCAATCGCCAAGCTGTTGCATCAGCTTGGGTACGAGGCGACGCCGCATTATTTCTGAAGAAGCTGCAATCATTGGTACGTAGCCCGGCCGACGAAATATTCGTGGCCACCTTGCATCACAAAGTTGTTGGTAGTGTCAGCGTACACGCGCTTCCGCTGGTCCTCGCAGCCGGATATCTGGGACGGATTACCAGCATGGTCGTCGACGAGAACCACCGGGGAGGCAGTGTCGGCAGTGCCATGATTGCGGCTGTGGAACGGTGGTTTAACATGGTTGGATGCGTGAAGTTGGAAGTGACGGGCGGCGATGGCCAACCCGACGCCCATCGCTTCTCTGAAAGACACGGCTTCCTGCGAGCCGGACAGAGGCTCGCCAAAGAGAGCATGCTGTAGGCTGTCGGTCGAACCATGCGTCGTCTAGACTCGTCTTAGCTTTCCCAATGACCCTTATGAACTCATTGCTGACCATTCGAACGGCACGGCGCGCAGACGCTGATGCCCTCCAGTCGTTGTATCGTCAGTTGGTCAACGACGAGAACGTCAATCCAACGGAGTCACAAATTCAGATTCTCGAAGAAGATGCTCGCACTCAGCTGCTGGTCTGCGAGATTGAGGGCCATGTTCGGGGCACTGTTTTGATCTGTCTTTGTTCAGATGCCATGTATGCCGGACAGCCTTTTGCGGTAGTGGAGAATCTCGTCGTTGATCTGGAATTCCGGGGAAATGGAGTTGGGCGGGCGCTCCTACGTGAGGTCGAGCAATTTTGCCTGTCACGGAACTGCTCAAAAATGATGCTTCTTAGCTCAGCGTCTCGCGTCCGCGCACACCGATTCTTCGAGCAAGTCGGTTTCAGTGGTGACCGAAAACGTGGGTTTATCAAATACCGCCGCCAGTTCGGCCAAGCGGCCTGAAGTTCGTCGTCGCTCGTCGGCCAGGAACGGTCGTTTAAGCAGGTGCGGCCCGGTCGCTCGAGGCGCCGTTGCCAGCACTTGAGCCGGCGCTCTCACTTTTTGTCGCTGGCCGGAAGCAGGAATTTTATGCGTAGCTTACCGCCACCATGACAGGTTCAAATTACCACTGCGAAAGCCACGAACCTCGATTAGAGCTCAATGGCGGAGTATCTGCTGAAGCGTCATGGGAAAGCAGTCAGCTCGCTAGTACGCCCACGCGTTCTGTTGAAACAACTCCACTTCGTTCGGAGCGACGACCTCCGGCGTGTCGCTCGCCTCTTTGACCACGATCTTTGATACATTCAGCGCGGCATTGAGATCTGCTGAACTTATCCACGAATTGTTCCAGAGATCTATGGTCTCGCCGTTCACAATCTTGCAAATGGGTTCGTCGCTTACGTACTCGACGCCGACGCTTTTGGGCTTCGTCACTCGCTGAAGCCAGATCTGGAGATACCCGTTGTATGGCACCTTGCTCATCTTCTGGTAAACCTTGTTCCAAAGTCGGTTTTTCTCATCAGTGCTCTGGAACGAAATGAGATGGCTCAAGATACCTGCGATCGCTGGAAATGTTTGTGGCGAAAGCACCGCGATGTCCGTTGCGATGGCGACCTGAACTTCCAAATCATCGGGTTCGACTTTTTGTTGAATCACCCTTGTATGTAGTTCTCCGGATAGACGACGGAGCGCGCCGCTGTTGGGATATCGCTTGCCGAACGAATGAAGACGAAGTAGCTGCTTCTGTATGGTCTTCGCATTCGTGTCACCCAAATCGGCGAGGTCAATCCCGGCCAGCTTGTCCGGCTTGATTGAACCTTCTATCACGTTTGTGCTTATGAAAGTTTTCGACACGCCAAGACGCATCCCGACACACCTGAGTTCGTCGCTAACTATCTTAAGAATTTCTTCCGCCCGTACGTCGCTGTTCGTGAAAATTCGGTAGTCGTCTCGGTATCGTAGAATGCGGAAATCGTCGGTTTCTTTCAGTTTTTTTGTGATTAATTCGTCGACGTAGCCAAGCACCAGCTCAGCAATGAAATCCATTAGAACGGACCCTTGCGAAATGCCATTGGTCTGTCCGTATCGACCTGCACGGATGAGGGTATCTATCTGATCGCCGAGCAGGCTGCCCTTGGGTTTTGTCGTCTTCGCCGTTTCGAGTCCATGCAGCGCCCAAGCGATACTATGAGTGTAGAGGGAGCCGTAACAATCCGTCACGTCGGTGTGAAGGACATGACTGAACTCCAGTGAATAGCGAAGGGACCTCTGTTCGACTTCTTGCCACCATTTCTTCACCTGAGTTGCCTGATCTGATTGATGGTCGACAGATATTACCGGCGCGCTGCAGCAAGTGACGCACGCTTCGTCGAACGACGCAAACCGTTTCGTAATCGTTGACCAATTCCCCGACGAACATAAAAGATTGACGAGCGCGACGTAGATGGCGGGGTGCATCAGCTCGTAAGGGCGCCACGCGAAGCGCCCATCTTTGTTCGCGATGAAGCTGTAGTTCACGTCAGAAAGATGTTCGGGTTTGCTGCTCGCGAGGCTAGAGTAATTTCCGCCTTTTAAGACTGCGGCGACTCCTGCAAGAATAGGTTCAAAACTAAGATAACTAGGGAGATCACCATTGAAGTAGCTGCTGCCCTTCATGAAGTATTTGGCGGCATCTTCTGGACCCAGATCTGAAATCTTTTTCATCTTGTGTTCCAGACGTTATTTGGTGCAGCAACGTTGAAAGACCATTCTTGACTAGCCATCTGAAGGCGACGCTGCGGAATGGGGTCTCGTGATCGAAGTACCGGAACCCAAGGCTTTCGAGTCCGCGATAGGCTATTACTACCATCGAAACGAGCTTGAGCTGAGCAACTCGCCATCGCGGTGTCTGATTCGGTTGTTGCGTGAGCTCTCGACGCTTGCCTCCCACTCGAGAAACGGTAATATACCGAGAAATTTGTAGGCGCGCCTTGGTGCCTGTAGTCGCTAGGTCCGGCGCGGCACCTAGCAAGCTTCCTATCCCAAAGCGCGCGAGGGCAAGCGTGCTTCCTAAGATGCTCAAAACCTAAAAATGTCAACGAATACAACAGACGGAATATGGACATCATCGGAACAGTAAGCACCGCGATCACCTTGGCGAAGCGGTTGCGCGAAATTTCGAAGAACATCGAGGACGCTGAGTTCAAGAATCTACTCGCCGATCTCTCAAATGAGCTTGCAGACCTGAAACTCGAGGCTGCGATACTCAAAGAGCGCATCGTTTCGCTGCAGGAGGAGAATGCGCTGTTGAGTAAAACATCAGAGTCTCCGCACACGAAGCCGACGGGTCGAAAATGGGGGTGCTATCAGTTTGCGGAAGACGATGGGCTATATTGCCCTGCCTGCTGGGATTCCAAGCGAAAGAAGTCGTCTACTACGCGAGTCAATTCGCGGTTTAGACATTGTCCTGTTTGTAACGCGCCGATCGGTGCTTGATTTATCTGGACGCTGTGAGACCATCGGATCAGAAAATCGATCGCCGGCCCAAACAGTTCATACGTGACCGCTTAGCCCGGAAGCGGTCGTCGGAAGTACGCGCCTTCGGACAGCCGCTTTGGGGCGTTCTGAGCCGACCGCGTCCGATCCGAGGACTGGACATTGAGATGATCGCACCGCGCAGCGAACAGTCGCTCTTCGCCAGCCACGAGCCTTCATTGCCAACGAGCGGGGCGAATAGAGGGACTCTTCATCGACTCGCCCGCGGGCGCTAAAGTTTTATTTGCCAGCGCCGATAGGATCACTATCAATACGTTGGGCGATAAAAAACGTGGCAAAAGACGAAAAACTCAAATCGCATGATTTTTGGCTAACTGCATGCGGCTTCGATACTTACCAGCGCAACTCTAACTTTGCCCGTCTCGATACTCCGTGGAATGCGTTCACTATTGACGAAAGAGTGCTTGTATGTGCTCTTTGGAGCGACCAGATTGTGAGTGTCCGCGATCCAGAGACGGGACAGGCGAGGCGGTTCGTGCGCTTGGGTGGGAAACTCCGGCGGTGGAAGGGCGTTGCGCAAAAGCACGGCGAAGAAGCGCGTGAAAATCTGGACCGGGCAGTTGAACAAAGGATTCCAGTGCTCGGTTACGAAGTCGAACCACATCCCGGACTGCTGGAAACTGGGCAACGGAAGGTAAAGCACTTTTATTTGAACCGGGTGACCCAGTTGCGGGGCTGGGTAGGGTTGCGTCTGGACGACCTCAAGGAGCGACTCGACATCGACGGTGAGTTCGATCGTCGAGGAATCGAGCGCGATGACTATCCCACAATTGCCCCGACGTTGTTCGAGCTCGTAGAGACGACCGCTGAGATACCTGTTTATCGGCGGAGACCTGATTCAGTCGCCGCGACCGCCAATGCGGATGAAGAGGAACACGCTCGCGAGCAAGGCGACGAATTAGAGAATTCCGTACAGGACGACAATGATGGAGAAGTTGGCAACCGCAACGAGGCAAGCAGCCCAGCAGACAGCCGAAAGGTTTTCGAGAGCGAAGAAGATCTCGTCAACCAGCCCGCAGACGGCGATCTGAGCAACGATGAATATGCTCGTCTTGCGTTACCGCTTCTGGTGCATCACGTGCTTCGTCAGACCGACAATGTGATGAAGACGATCACATACTCGGATCTGGCAGAAGAGCTTGGTCGACGCAATAAGCATGGTGAGCCATGGCCCCGCGGCTTGGGTCAGGTATTGGGCAGGGTCTCTGCGATCATTGAACGCGCCGGCTTGGATTACCGTGATCCGCCACCGTTGCTCACGTCCGTAGTAGTTCTTTCGTCTGGCCAGAATGCGGGGTTGCCTGGTAGCGGACTAAAGAATGAATGGCGTGGCTATGAATCGCTGCCCTACAAGGACAGGAAGGCGAGAGTGATGCTCGAGTACAGTCGCGTCCTTAGCTATGGAAGTCGCTGGAACGATATATTGCGAATCGCCAGCTTGCCAGAGGCGAGTGTTCCACCCGATCAGGTTCGTCGCAACGGTGGATGGGGTGGAGGCGAGTCGCAAGCCCACAAAGCCCTGAAACGCTTCGTGCTCAACAACCCGGCGCTATTCGACGCGCCAGTCGACTGCTGGCTCCAAGAGACAGAGCATGCACTTCACTCTGGTGACGGACTCGATGTCATGTTCAAGTCCGAAACGATGTGGCTTGGTGTCGAGGTGAAATCGCGTGTGTCGGACGGGAACCTGGATGACTACCGCCGTGGACTCTTTCAGGTAGTCAAATATCGGGCGGTTTTGGAGGCCCAGGCACGCGTCGACCATCCTGCCGGGCCGCCTCAGGTGCGGGTCATCCTTGTGCTTGAGAGTTGTCTGCCATCGGAACTCAGGCAGGTTGCGGAGATGCTTGACGTCCCATTCATAGAACAGATAGTTCCTGAGTCCTGAGGCAACCGCTCGGGAGCAGACTCCGCGAAGTCCGGCGCGGCGATGACACAACAGCCGCACCACTTTGATCAGCGAACGTCGGCTCAGGCAGATGACCCACCAGCAGCCTTTCCGCGACGAAAGTCCGCTTCACTCTTTAAAGAACCATTGGTGCTCGATATGCCGGAAGTCGGCTCAGGGTCGAAAACTGCCCGACAGGAAATCAACACGCGTGAGCCATGGCAGAGCCCATCGCGCAAAGGCTTATCTGGCGCTTGCGGCAATGCTGCCCATCGCCGTCTCGTCGTACAGCGTGTCGGCACCGTACGTTTTTCAGTGGCGACCAACATCGATCTTCTTGACCATTGATCTGCGCGGTGCAATCAGACGGTAACCGCTAGAATTGCGGTTTTAACCCGGAATACGCCAATGTCTTTTGCCTCGCTTGGCCTGATCGATCCCTTGCTGCGTAATTTGCAGGACCTCAATTACCAGACACCTACGCCGGTGCAGGTCAAGGCGATTCCTGCTGTGCTCAAGGGCAAGGACGTCATGGCTGCGGCGCAGACCGGCACTGGCAAAACGGCGGGTTTTGCGCTGCCGCTGTTGCAACGGCTGGTGCAACACAGCCCGGCGGTGTCCAGCAACCGCGCGCGTGTTCTGGTGCTGGTGCCCACGCGTGAACTGGCCGAACAGGTGCTGCAAAGCTTTATCGCTTACGGCAAAGGTCTCGACTTACGATTTCTGGCCGCCTATGGCGGCGTGAGCATCAACCCGCAGATGATGAAGTTGCGCAAAGGCGTAGATGTGCTCGTTGCCACGCCGGGCCGTTTGCTGGATCTGAATCGCCAGAACGCAGTGCAGTTTGATGAAATACAAACGCTGGTGCTGGACGAAGCCGACCGCATGCTGGATCTGGGCTTTGCGCGCGAACTCAACGCCGTCTTTGCTGCCCTGCCCGTTGAGCGCCAGACGCTGCTGTTCTCCGCGACGTTTACCGATGATATCCGTGCCATGGCGGCGGGCATTCTGCGCGACCCGCTCAATATCAGCGTCAGTCCGCCCAACGCCACGGCCAGCAGGATCAAGCAGTGGGTGGTGACGGTGGATAAAAAGAACAAGCCTGACCTCTTCATGCACCTTGTTGCTGAGAACAACTGGGAGCACGCGCTGGTGTTCGTCAAAACCCGCATTGGCGTGGATTACCTGGCGGCCATGCTGGATGAAGCGGGCTATGCGGTCGACACCATCCACGGCGACAAACCGCAACCTGCGCGCCTGCGTGCGCTGGAACGCTTCAAGACGGGCGAAGTACAGATGCTGGTCGCCACCGATGTGGCTGCGCGCGGGCTGGATATCGACGACCTGCCGCTGGTGATCAACGTTGATCTGCCGATCGTGGCGCAAGACTACGTGCACCGTATCGGCCGTACCGGCCGCGCGGGCGCGAGCGGCGTGGCGGTGTCCCTGGTATGTGCCGACGAAGCGCCGCAACTGGCTGCGATAGAAGCGCTGATCCGGCAAACGCTGCGCCGTGAAGAAGAGCCGGGTTTTGAAGCCGAACACCGCGTGCCGCAAACCAGCGCGACGGGCGAGATCATCAAGAAACCCAAAAAGCCCAAGAAGCCCAAAGTGCAGCAAGCTGCGCCGGGCGCCATGCAGGTGCCCAGCAAAAAACCGCGCCCGCAGAGTGGCGAAAACAAACGTAAGCCTGCGGCGCAGCGCGCTGTGGCGACGGGTAAAGGCACCGGCTTTTCCAGCGGCAGCCCGTTCAGCGTACAAAAGCCACGCAGCAAACCCGCCGGCAAGCCAGCTGCGGGTTCAGTCAAGCCGGCTGGCAAATCCGCTGGTGGCCGCGGCAAACCTCAGCCCTGATACGTGGGGACGAGCAACGCCAGTCTTGGAGCAGGTTAGTGAGCAGGGCGCTCTATCGAATTTTCCCGCTGCATACCTGAATTATTTCCGCTGGACGTCCCGCAGCAAACTTGCCATGGCGCGGACCTTGGGCGGCGGAGCTTCCTTGCGCCGATATCAGGATCAACGTATGACCCGTTCCGAACGTCTTCTTAGTCTCCTGCAAGTGCTACGGCGCTACCGCCGTCCCGTGAGTGGCCAGGCTTTGGCCGAGGAACTCGGTGTGAGCATCCGCACGCTATACCGGGACATCGCCAGTTTGCAGGCGCAAGGAGCGATGATCGAGGGGGAGCCGGGGGTTGGTTATGTGATGAAACCGGGCTTCATGCTGCCGCCAATGATGTTCCGCTCAGAGGAGCTCGATGCTTTGGTTCTTGGCATGCGCTGGGTGGCTGATCGCTGCGACAAGACGCTATCGGACGGCGCGCTGAGCGCGCTTGCGAAGATAGCTGCCGTGCTGCCCACTGAACTGCGCCGCGAACTGGACGAATCGTCGCTGCTGGTCGGTGCGCCGTTAAAGAGGCCTGCCCATAAAGTCTCGTCGGACCTCCTGCGCGCGGCGGTCCGGGCAGAGCGAAAGCTCAATATTACTTATATGGACGGCAGCGGTGCTGAATCGCAACGGATAGTTTGGCCATTTGCGCTGGTGTATTTCGACCAGGCCCGGGTGCTGATGTGCTGGTGTGAGCTTCGCGCAGACTTTCGGAATTTCCGCTCGGATCGCATCTTGAACGTCGAGGAAATGGAGGAGCGCTACCCCGAAAGACGATCAACGCTGCTTCGCAAGTGGCGCAAGGTAAACCACGTAGCCAGCCGCACCATACTGCCAGAATCTGACAGTATGGTCTCTTAGACTGAGTTCCCTTTCTTGGTCAGGAGCTCAAAATGAAGTTTGCGTCTGTTCGCGTTGTTACCCAGGATGTCGAAGGTCTGATCGAGTTTTACCAAAGGCTTGCCGGTCTCGATGCTGCACGGCCGGCTGATGGCTTTGCGGAAATCCAATTCGGAGGGGCGGTGCTTGCGATTTCGTCCGAGCACCTGATCAAGCTGTTTAATGTCGGTGCCGCCACTGCGGCTGCGAATCGGTCGGCGATCCTGGAGTTTGAAGTGGAGGACGTTGATGCAGTGTTCGAACGGATGAATGCGTCGGGAACAGAAATCGTCATGCCGGCGACGGTGATGCCGTGGGGCAATCGCTCTCTCTTGCTGCGCGATCCGGATGGAAATCTCGTCAACATATTTTCCCGACCCAGGCGCTGAGGAAGGTTGCCGGACCACGGTCACTTTCCCTGACGCAGGTTCCCGTCACGGCCGCTCCACAGTTTCACAAAGCACATCATTCGAGTCTCGGGCGAGCCGTCTATCGGATCGCCGGTCGATGCTCCCGAAATGCGGCGGCAAGCGTACGCAAGGCTTCACGCGACTTCGTATCCGAGAGGCTGGAGTGCAGCACAATTTCCGACGGAGGAAGCGCGGGCAGGCCCAGTGGCGCGCCGACTTCGATGAGACCGAGCGGCGCGACCCGATGCGCGAAGGCCCCGACGGCCAGCCCGGCCGATACGGCAGCAGTAACGGCCGTTGTACCCCCACCGATAAACACATCGACCCAGGCAATCCCCGCTGCGTCCAACTTGCGCGTCGCCACGTTGCGTATTCCGCACGATGCCGAGAGCGACGCGAGTCGCAGCGGCCCCCCTGCACGATGCACGAAACCGGGCGATGCAAACCAGCCCAACGGCTCCAGCGCGAGCACTTCGCCATTGCGGCGGTCGTCCTCGCGACGCAGGATCGCAGCGTCGAGCTTGCCGAGTTCGAACGCGTCGAGCAGTTCGCGGGACGACTCGATCTGTACTTCGATCAGCAAGGTGGGATCGTAAGCGTGCAACCGCGTGAGCAGGACCGGCAGATCAGGGCCCGCGATATGGTCACTGATACCGAGGGCAAGGCGCCGTGTGGTGCCCGCTAGCTCTGCGAGGGCGCGCTCATGCGCCGCGACGAACTCGCGCGCAGCATCCAGAAACGAGGCTCCGCGCGCGGACAGCCGTACTAGCCGCGGCGTGCGCTCGATCAGCTTCTGGCCGAGCCGGTCCTCCAGCCGCTTCAGCTTCATGCTGATCGCGGCCTGTGTCGTGTCCATCGCCTCTGCGGCGCGCGTGAAGCTCTGAAAGTCCGCGACGAGTGTGAAGGCGCGCACCGCGTCGACATCCAGGTTTGCCATGATAATCATCTCCAAACGTTATCACTGATATATTCATTCATCCCATTGAGTTATGGCAAGTGGTATCGCATAGTGCTCTTCATCGACCACCGGTCCGGTCAATCATCACGCTCGCATCTCCATTCGACGAACGATGACACCCATGAGCACACTCGACAAAGCGCGCCTGCATTCTTCGCTCGACACGCACACAGCCGACCCGCGGCGCTGGCTCGCGCTACCCGTCCTGTTGACGGGGGCGTTCCTTCCGATCCTTGACTTCAACGTTGTCAACCTTGCACTTCCGTCAATCAGGCAGAGTCTCGGCGCCACGTCTGGTGAGATCGAATTCGTCATCTCGGCGTATGCGGCAACCTACGCAGTTTTCCTCATCACGGGTGGGCGGCTCGGCGACCTGTTTGGCCGCAAGCGCATGTTCGTGACCGGCGTTGCCGGCTTCACACTCGCGTCGGCATTGTGCGGACTGGCACCGTCCGCTACCGCACTCGTCGCGGCGCGCATCCTGCAGGGCCTGACCGCGACCGTCATGGCGCCTCAGGTGCTGGCCTCCATTCGCGTATTGTTTCCGCCCGCAGAACAGGGACGCGCACTCGCACTCTATGGCGCAACGTTCGGCCTCGCGAACATCTGTGGCCAGGTGCTGGGCGGCGCGCTCGTATCGTTCCATCCGTTGGGGTTCACCTGGCAGGCTATCTTCCTGATCAACGTGCCTATCGGTCTTGTGGCATTCGTCGGCGGTCTCGCGTTTCTGCGTGACTCGCGGGCTGAGCACGCCCAACGTCTCGACATTGGCGGCGTGGTGCTGCTCTCGGTTGCCCTCGGCCTTCTCGTCTATCCGCTTGTCGAAGGACGGGAAACCAACTGGCCGATATGGATCATCGCGATGCTCGTCGCAGCGCCGTTCGTTTTCGCGCTGTTTGTGCGCTTCGAAACGCGCCTGGCCGCGAGGGGTGGTTCACCCCTTGTCGAGTTCGCGCTCTTCCGGGAGGCGGGCTTCGCGGTCGGCGTTGCTATGGCATTCGCGTTGTATATGCTCTCGTCGTTCTATCTGACATTCTCCGTGTACCTGCAAGGAGGCTTGCATCTCTCACCACTTCAAGCAGGCCTGGAGACGTTGCCGTACGCCGTCGCCTATTTCCTGGCGTCCCTTGTCTCCGCTCACGTCGTGCAGCGGCTTGGAAAGCTCGCCCTGACGGTTGGGTTCGCCTTGCAGGTGGTCGGCTTCAGTGTCGCGCTTTTTGCGGTGGCGGGAATGCTGGCGAGCGGTCTTCATGTGGGTCTGGCGATCGCCGGGCTGGGGTTCGGCACGGTCATGCCGTCAGTCATCAAGGCGGTGATCGGTGGGGTTGCGCCGAAGCATGCAGGTCTTGCTTCTGGAATTGTCATTTCGACGTTTCAGATCGCCTCGGCGCTAGGTGTCGCGATCATCGGCGGCGTGTTCTATGCCGAACTGGGTGCCGGTCGCGGAGCAGTTGCGTTCGGTCACGCATTTGCCGTCGCGCTTGGCTGCAACGTGGTGTTGCTGGCCATTGGCGGCGTGCTTTCACTATTCCTGCCCGATCAGCGGCACGCGCCCTCAAAAGCAACTTCCAGCTCACGCGAACCGTCGTGAATATCGCCGCGCTACTTCAAATTCAGCATCCGCGGCCTATACTTTTCAGGGACATTTCGTTTGCTACCTATTAGAACCAGGGGCATTTTCGTATGAGGAACACATCCTGACCCGCAATGGGCTGGTCAACTCTGGCGCTTACTGGTGTAGCTGAGGCGAACCAGGTCGTTCCGGGGTTGAGTGTGAGGGACGTTGAACATCATGACCACAGGCTCGGATCTCGATCTGGTTATCGTGGGCGGTGGCATTGGCGGTGTCATCTGCCTGAAGTACGCCAAAGATGCCGGGCTCAAGACGCTGCTGCTGGAGCGCCGTGAGCGAATCGGCGGACTGTGGCGCGATCTTCCCTCGTGGCAGGACATCCAGTTTCGCAAGGAAGACTGGGCGCTCGGCGATGTCCCACTGTCCGAAGAAAGGCAGCCGGGTGTTTTGCGCAACATCGAGGCCTGGGTCGAACGGTTCGATCTCGCGCCTCAAATCGTCCTCAATGCACCGGTCACGAGCGCACATTCCGGCGAAGGCGGCTGGCAAGTGACAACAGAGGGCGCCTTGTATCAATCGAGGTGGCTCATCGCCGCAACAGGGGGACACAATCGCCCCGTCGTGCCGCAGGTCAAACGGGATGATTCGGCGATCACTGAATATCACTCGTTCGGACTGCGTAATCCGGAAGAGTTGAAAGGCAAGCGCGTCACTGTCGTGGGCGGTGGCGCATCGGCGTACGATCTGCTTGACCTGTGCTTCGCATACGAGGCGAAGAGCATTGCGTGGGTCTATCGTTCCACCAAGTGGATGCGCCCGACGCGCCAGGCCAAGTATCTCGGGATCGACATGCGCCTGTTGGCGAAATACCAGATGCTTGGTCTTTCATCGAGCGCGTTGAACCGCCGCATCAACGAGGACCTGCAGGCAAGGTACAAGAAGGCCGGAATCACGGAGATCATGCCCGAGGGCGACTTCGACATCCGTCACGACCAGCTCATTCCGGGCCGGCCACGTATGATCCAGGGTTTCCGCAGTATCGAGCGCCACCGCGGTGAAGTGCAGTCCGTCCACGGCCAGACGATTCGCCTCGCGAACGGTGAAGAGATCGGGACGGATCTGTTGCTTTGGGGAACCGGGTACGCGATGGAACTTGGCTACCTGGGGCTGGATTCGCTGACAACGGCAGGAGGACTGAATGAAATCTCCGCGCGCTGCTACTCCGCCTTTCGCTCAATCGACGCCCCCAACCTGTTTCTCCTGGCACCTGGCGTGCTTGAGACAAATACCTCGACGCCGTGGGCTTACGCCCATGTAGCGAGGTCGATCATGGCCCACATTGCTGGCACCTCTGTTTTTGTGGACCCGCCGGTTCAGGCTCTTACCAATCATTTCGACCTTGTCAAAATGCTGGCACTGCACGATCGACGAAACTACCCGTTAGGCCTTTGGTACCTCACGTATCTTTGGCTCGCGATGTTCCATCCGAAGGCACAAGCGATGCCGATCCCTTGAGGTACACAGCTGATCGAATCACAGCGCCGTGGCGAGACGATTGAACGAGCGTCCGGGAAGGACCATGGAGTGCGAGACGCCAGCCGAGCGATTCCAGCAAACTATTGCATCGACCGGTTGAGTTCCCCGTCGACCTCGACCAATCGCGAACTCGCAAATTTCAGGTTCTGCGCGCCACCTGCATCACGCAGAGTCGAGCCAGAAGCGGCCAATCGCTCAAGTGCACTAATGGCCATTCGAGTGTCGGCTCCAGCCGGCTTTCCGCCATCTAGTCCGAATCCCCAAGGCTTCCCTGGCACGAAGTATCCGTCGGCAATTTGATTCGCCGCGTTGCCTTCCTGGCATCGTTGCCAGGCCGACTTGTCAGGATGGCGCTGGTAATGAGGTGAACGAGATGATCCGCTCGTGGCGCGAATGAGGGTTGGTCGACCGCCCAGCCGAGGGCCGTTATCAGGGCGAACAGGTCGTCCCCATTCATATCGGCGCGTGCCGTTCCCTCGCCCTGAGCGCGGAGCAGTAGGCGCGCGCCTGCTGAGTGCACCGCTGCGCACGACGCATAAAGCGCGGAATCCGTGTTCGTGTGGGCTGCCGCCATCATGGCGACAACACCCCTGTAGCTTTGGGTGAATACCACCAATTCCCGAAACCAGATGAGAAGTGCTTCGTCAGCCGAAGTCGATGTTTCGAGCTCGGCTGCCTTCTGCGTCAGTGCGTCCAGATGAGTGCATAGCAAGGCTTCGAATAGGGCTTCGCGTGTCGGGAAATGACGAAGCAGTGTGGCCAACCCGACGCCGGCCCGGCGCGCAATGTCGCGCATCGATGCGTCGGCACCATGCTCGGTGATGACGTCACGCGCGACTGTGAGGATCTGGCTGCGATTTTTTTGAGCGTCGGCTCGCATAGGAGATGTTGACAAGTGGATCAGTGATCCATATAGTGTTTATGTGGATCGGTGATCCATATAATACAGCGCTGTATGGCATTTCTCCAGCTTCCACGCAACTCCAATGAAAGAGCACATGAAATGAACAGACTGAATGGAATGACCGCCGTGGTCACCGGCGGCGCTACCGGCATCGGCCTCGCCGCGGCAAAGCGCTTCATCGAGGAAGGCGCATTCGTCTTCATCTTCGGCCGCCGGCAGGATGCACTCAATGCGGCTTTGGCCGACCTCGGGCCTAATGCCCGCGCGGTGAAGGGCTCTGTCTCCAATCTGGCCGACCTCGACCGACTCTACGCGGCGGTGAAGGCCGAGCGCGGCACGCTCGATATCGTCTTCGCCAATGCCGGGGCGGGAAGCCAGCTTCCGCTCGGCAAGATCACATCCGGGCACATTGACGAAATCTTCGACACCAACGTAAAGGGCTCGATCTTCACGGTCCAGCAGGCGTTGCCGCTGATGGGTGCGGGTGGTTCGATCATCCTGACCGGATCGAGCGCCGGCGCCACGGGCGCCCCGGCATTCAGCGCCTACAGCGCGAGCAAGGCGGCAGTGCGCAACCTCGCGCGGACCTGGGCGGCGGACCTGAAGGGCACCGGCATCCGCGTAAACGTGCTGTCGCCCGGGCCGACGGCGACCGAACTCGCGAAGGAAGCGCTGGGCGAGGAAGGCGTGAAGGCCTTCGGCTCGATGACTCCGCTCCAGCGCATGGCCGATCCGGCGGAGATCGGGGCGGTGGCCGCCTTCCTCGCGTCACAGGACAGCAGCTTCATGACCGCCAGCGAAGTCGCTGTTGACGGCGGCCTGGCGCAAATCTGACGTGCCACGCCCGGCCGGTCACTCCAGTGATCCGGTTATGCACACATCCACTGAGGAAAATGAAATGGAACGATCTCTTGAAGGAAAAACTGCTCTCGTTACCGGAGCATCGCGGGGCATTGGCCGCGCCATCGCCGAACGTCTTGCAAAGGATGGCGCGACGGTCGCGCTGACCTACAACGCCAGCAAATCCGGCGCAGACGAAGCGGTCGCGGCCATCGAGAAAGCGGGAGGCACCGCGTTCGCGATCCACTCGGACCTCGTTGACCCGGCGACCGTCCCGGCCCTGTTTGAGAGACTCGATGACGAGTTCACCAGGCGGAAGGGAAGCAAAGCGCTCGATATTCTGGTGAACAACGCCGGCAATTCCGGCTGGGTTGGCTTCAAGGACGCGACGCCGGAGAGTTGGGACACCCTGATTGCGGTCTACGCCCGCGCGCCCTTCTTCATCGTTCAGGCTGCTCTGGACCGTCTCGCAGATGGTGGACGCATCATCAACATCTCATCCGCTGCCGCCACGAAGCCCGTAACAGCCGCACCCGTCTATTCGATGGCCAAAGCGGCCATCAACAACCTGACCCATGCGCTCGCGTCCGAGTTGGGGCCACGCGGGATTACCGCGAACGCCGTAGCGCCGGGCTACACGCGAACGGACGTGAACGCCGCCATCCGGGAGAATCCCGAACTCGTAAAAGCGGTCGAGGCCGAAATCGCGCTGGGACGCTTTGGCGAGCCTGCGGAAATCGCCGCCGTCGTGGCATTTCTGGCCTCCGATGACGGCCACTGGGTGACTGGTCAGACGATTGAAGCGAGCGGCGGCTACAAGCTCTGAGCGCGCCGAAAAATCAAAGGAGAACTTATGAGCTACGCAATCATCGGCTTCGGCAAGATCGGCTACGCGCTTGCCAAGGCGTTTGCCCGCAGCGGTATCGAAGTATCCGTTGCAACCACGCGCGACCCGGAAAGCTTTGCGTCCGACGCCGCCGCGATCGGACCCGGAATCATTCCCAAAACCCTGGCGCAAGCCGTCAAGGCAGACACCATCTTTTTAGCTGTCCGTTTCGAGTCGCACCCGGAGATCGCGAAAGCGCTGCCGAACTGGAAAGGAAAGACCATCATCGACGCGATGAACACGTTAGCCCCGCTTGAGGAGCTGGACGATCTCCCGTCCTCAGTTTTCGTCGCGAAGGCGTTCAGCGGAGCCAGGCTGGTGAAAGGCTTCAACCATCTGGTCGCTGCCGTCCTTGACCAGGACCCGGCCGTACACGGTGGCAGGAGAGTCGTGTTCCTGGCGAGCGACGATGACGGCGCAGCAGCGGAGGTTGGTGCGCTTGCGGAAAAGCTCGGTTTCGCGCCAATCAACCTCGGTGGGCTTTCGGAAGGTGGACTGCTTGTGCATGCGCGCGGGAATAGCTGGGGTCAACTGATATTCAAGGATCTCGTCAAGTTCAAATAGCGGCGCGTCACGACAAAGTCACAGCGGCCACGCGCATCGCCAGATGCATGCGGGGATCTGATCGAGATTCAGTTAGTGCTTCTGAGCGAATGCCTCATAGCCGCTAACGACCCACCGGCCCCGAGCGCTCGTAACGGCAGACGCGATGCGAGCGAATGTCCGTTCGGGATTGGAAAGCGGTCGTTGCTGACATGGCGACCCGGATGACGGCTCGGGTGTCGACTCCAGCCTTCCGCGGACGAAATCGCGAAAGCCCACTTTGCTAGATCGAAATCAGGCCGGTTTCGGCCAGAATCCGACACTCAGCCGGATTTTCGTAACGGCCGGTCACGCGCGAATAGCCGCCAAGGAGATAAATAAGCCGTAAGCCAGCATTGATCGACGCTCGCCGGCGCTGAGGCGTGAAGAGCGCTGCGGGTTGGCCGCCCTGAGCGCGGCATCGTCCGGCGACGTTCTCCGCCTGTCTGCACGGCAGCTTGAAGCCGACATTGGCGCGAGTTGCATGATGCCGTCGAACTTGAATGGCCATGCTTCCTCGCGCGCAACCAGGCATCAGAGCGTGCCGGTCATCGCCGCAAACGCCACTTCGAGGTCGGCCCGGAGGTCGTCCGGGCTTTCAAGACCAATGTGCAGCCGCACCAGACGGCCCTCGTCAGCCTGTTCTGCGTTGCGCAGGTGATGAGGAATCGCAGGCATGACAAGACTCTCGAAGCCGCCCCAACTCGTCCCCAAGGCAAAGAGCCTAAGCGAGTCGATGAATCGCGCGAACGACGCTTCATCGCATTTTGTCAGCTCGATCGTGAACGGGCCCGCTGCGCCTGAAAACTGATTGCGCCAGAGGTCATGGCCGGGATCAGTATCGAGCGCAGGAAATAGCACACGACGCACCTCCGGACGGTTCTGTAACCATTCGGCAAGCTCCATGGCGGTAGCTTGATGCCGACGCATCCGGACGGACAGCGTTCTAATACCACGAAGAGTAAGCCAACAAGCGTCGGGGGCCGCGTGTGTGCCATTGAGGTCACATTGCGCCCGCACTTTCTCGAGCGCGTCATTCGTTCCCGTGATCAGTCCGAGCAACAGATCGGAATGTCCGTTGATGTACTTGGTGGCCGCGTGGATGGAGAGGTCGATTCCAAGAGCATGAGCCCTGAAAAACACGGGTGTACCCCATGTTGAGTCGGCTGCGACCGGAATGTTCGCCGATTTCGCCATGGCACATATTTGGCGTATGTCGTACATCTCCATGGTCAATGACGCTGGCGATTCAACGAAAATCAGGCTCGTGTCTTTTCGAATGCGTGCTTTGATGTCGTCGGCTGGGCCGTAGAACTCAACATCGGTCCCGGCAGGCACCAGTACCTTTTCGCAGTAGGCCCTTGTCGGGCCATACACACCATCGCTGACCAGAACGTGACGGCCAGGACCGCTGAAGGTAGCCAGGACCGCGACGATTGCAGACAGGCCGCTGGTTGTCGCAATACACCCTTCGGTTTCCTCAAGAGCAGCCATCATTCGCTGCAGTTCGAATGTCGTCGCCGTGCCTGAGCGGCCATACCGCAGGGAGTCAAATACCTTTTCGCCATAGCCTTTCCTGAAGGTAGCGAGCGAGTCCGAGACGATGGTCGACGCTCTCACGAGAGGTGGATTCACCGCACGGACCGCGCTTGCAGTCTCTCTTCCTAGATGGACGATTGCAGTTTCTTGTTTCATAAGTTCTGTATCTTCAGGAGTGGTCCGATTTCAGGTTCTGTACCCGAATACGGGTTACGGGGACACTGGGCAACGAAGAGCCGATCGCGATCGCAAGTGATGGATTTTGCACCGTGTGACTTCGAGATCTGGACGTCAGGGAGTGCGTCGAGGGGTGAATGTGCGTGCAATAATAGGCTCTCCTGCAAGGGCCTACTTTCGCAGTCGGGCCAGCTTTATACGAGAGTGGGCCATGGTACGCCACATGCTGATCGACGCTGTTGATGACGCCGCAGCGTCGATTATTGCCGTGGGGAATGACTACCCTGATGGCCACGTTATTCCGCCGCACTCCCACCGGCGCGGTCTGCTGTTATGCGGTACCTCGGGCACGCTCGTGATGACGACATCGCGTGGATCCTGGGTGATGCCGCCGCGGCATGGCATGTGGATTCCACCGAAAATCGAGCACAGCGTGCGGGCCGTCGGATCCGTGCAGATGCAGAGTCTGTATCTGGAGCCAGGTAAGACGACGGCAATGCCAGCGGAGGCACAGGTGGTCGCGATTCCACCCTTACTGCGCCTTCTCATCGCTGACGCGTTAGATCTTCCTGTTGACTACGCGCCAGGTACTCGGGCCAGTGCACTGATGGCCTTGATTCATCATGAGGTGCTGCGTCTTGAGGTGTTGCCGCTGTCGCTCCAGTATCCGGAGCATCGGGCTCTCGCCGAACGCTGTCAGCGGTTTCTGCTCAAACCGCGTGTCTGTGAGACCACAGACCAGTGGAGTGCTGACCTGCATATGAGCCGCCGCGCGTTCACGCGACTGTTTCGTGCGGAGACCAACCTGAGTTTCGTGGCGTGGCGGCAGCAGGCATGTCTGACGCATGCATTGACGCTCCTGGCATCGGGAACGTCCGTCACGACGGTGGCTCTGGAATTGGGGTACGACAGTCCGGCGGCGTTTTCCACGATGTTCAAAAAGGCACTTGGCGTCTCACCACGCCTGTACGGCGTTTGAATCCCTGGCGCTACGATCGCGAACTGAGCTGGTCAGTTCGCAATTCGTTCGTCCGCCCTTGGACGGTACTGCGCTGGACATGTTGAAACTTGTCGGGTGAAGACGGTGAAGCAAAACACCCTCAGGTTCAAGCTGCTGTGGTCCCAACTCAGCCTTCAGATATAACTGAACTGCGGGCCATGAATCGTTAACCGAGGTTATCGAAGGGGACGTCGCAATGTCTCATCGCACCGTCAAAGCAGCCGCTTGCGATGAAGGGCGGTGACTGACCGTGCTGGGTCGCGTGCTGCCGGTCGCATGAGACGGCGTTGGGCCAGTCTCGGCCGTTCGACATCGAGTGGTCGATTGTCAACGATCGAACTGCGAGGCCATTCCCTTTGACTTTGCTTGGCAAGTATTACAGTCAATTCGCATTAGGTTTTGTCCAGCACCGTGGGCCTTGGATAAACGCGCATGTCTCTTGCGGCTTATGGACATCGGAAATAACTCAGACAGTAACAGTGGCGTCTGACCCATGAAACGAACTGTCGGGTGAGCTAATCCTGTGGGTGAGCCAGACCAGCATGACGAGTGCAAACACGTTCACGCCTATTTGACCAAAGCCGTACCAGACGGCAGACAGAACAGCGTTGAAGCCTAGAGTGAACGAAAACTGAAAATGAGGAGTCAGTACGTGGACTATCTGGATTGCCCAGAAACACAGCCCTAGATAAGCCGCCCAGCGCTTTTCCTTAAGACAACCAAAACCCGCGGTTGCACCTGCGACCGCTAACGTTAGATTGCTGATCAGAAAAAGCGGGGGATTGCCGTGAGTGGATGCAATCCACAAAGTCCAGACAGCGCCCAACAATCCGTGGACGGTGAGAATGACTGCGATGACCTTGTCTTTCATTGCCATACTCTCCGCCCCCGGCCCTTTGCTGTAGTCTCGGCGTATCGGTTCGATTCAAGACCCGCGTCGTGTTGTAGATGTGCAGCGAGGCAAGGTCTGCGCCTGACTATTACGCAGACGGTGCCCAAGGCCCTGGGCGCGGTCAGCATTACCCTCTGGTTCCCCTTGCGGGGTGTCCGTCCCCTCGCCGCAAAATCATTATATCGACATCCCGGAAGAAGTTGAGTGGGTGGCTGCGTCAGTGCAGGATGGAAATTTGTTGCGCCCGACCGTCCGTTGACGAGAACGCTGAGAGACTGTTCAGGGTCGCGCACAGCCAGTCGTATCAGGTGGAGTTCGGCAAACCTGCGATGCTCTCCGTTCGTCCCTGTGCGGCCACGAGCGGCCAATCACCGATCGAGGCTAAATGGTTGACAATAGCTGTCGTCCTATACCAGACCTGAGGCCCTAAGTCGCATGAGAATCGCTCTTCAAGATCCGTTCAGCGTCGTCATTGACGTTGTGGGAATAGACGAACGTCTCCCCTCAATGCAATGCACTGTCGCCGTGAAAGCAGACCAATTCGAGCAAAGGCTGGAGTATCGCGATCATGTATGGATATCCTGCTCGGCTTGGGATTCGTTCTTACGCGGACTGGCCTCCAATGATTGCTTAGATCCAGAATTGGTTGATATGGACCGCAGAGTTGCGCTGCGTATTTTGAAGTCAGCGATCAGCTGTCAGGTGTCTTTTGAAGGATCAAGGGCTCATCTAACTGGAATGGTCTGTAAAACGATGATTCAGGCGCCACTTCATCGTGACGATCTTGCGGTGGTTCACCGTAAGTTCGCCGATTTCGACCGTTGGTGGTAAGCACGGACGAGACCAAAGGCGACGGCAGGCGGCCACAAGCGACCGGTCAGCCTCACTTCTTGTTCAGGCGTTTCAAGAAGTCAGGGTCAATCCACGCGCGTCGCACTTGCCCTTCCTCTAGCGTGACTGGCCGCGGCTCGGTAAGTCGGTCGATAAACGCGTTTTCGGATGCTGCGAGCCTTGTGACGTTGCCCGTTTCGTGGTCCCAAAAAGAGACGCCATCGTCGGTGCGAAGGAAGTAGTTCCCGCAGTCATCGACGGCAAATGGCTTGAAGGACGAGCTGAAAAGCTCATTTCGGTCGCCTTGTGGAAGCGTCCGGATAACCCCGTATTCTTCGCCAGCATCGTCGTGAAACACTTTGCCATATATCTTGTTCCAGTCCATCGTTGGCCTCTGAGAAGTCGATGCGCCCGATCGTATCAGGACAGCGATCTAGCGATTGTCTTGTGCGTTTTGAATGACCGCTTACTGGAAGCGCAAGGGACCGTTGTGGGTCGAGCGCTGAAGTTCGGCCAGGAACGGACGTTCGACAGCGGTGTACAGATCGTCGACAATTGCAAGCATAAAATGTCGGCCACTCCCGGTCAACTCCGGCCAATAGCGACTGTTTTCCTCTCCAGACAAGGCGTTGCGACAATGGGCATCAGCAAGTGGTTTGAGCGCGCTCGCAAAGATACTCACAAGGCTGAACCATTCGAGATCGTGACTTTGGAGGCTGCGCATCGAGTGATCTCCCCCATTGTTGATGCGGCTTTAGACGGGAGGGGATTTGAGGCAGTGGCACCGCTAAAGTGGGTACGATTTGATGGAACGCCCATACGGCAGATGTTTGCATTTCAGGCATGGAAAGGCGGCGTAATAGCGCCACGATGGGGCCTGTCCTTTGACTTTGTCCCGCACGTATCGGGTAGCTCTGTTCGATGGCATCGAACCAATAAATCTGCGATGTTTGATCTCGCTGTCGACGCGCGCGACAGGGTCTTGGACGTTAGTCTTATTCGCGGAGAGAATATTGTCGTTCAAAGGTCGGCAGCGATCGTCGATAAGGCAGTCGCGCGCGCAGACGAGTTTTGGCGACGGGTCAATTCGATCGAGGATGTTGTTGCGGCATTCGAATGGCTGCGAGGCTATCTGTCGACAGGGGGCTTGGGATTCTACAACTACGTCCAGCATCCCATCGCGCTTGCGTTCGTGCTCGCAAGGGGCGGCGACGTAGCTGGCGCACGTCGGGAGCTGGACCGCTTTCTGGCACGGCGGTCGCCGGAAGATCCGGTTTCGATACGCCTCAGCAAACTGCTGACCGAAGCCATCTGCACCGCATGACTGCGGGCGCGCTCGCGCAATGCCAATAGTCCGGGTTCGGCCAGAAACAGTCGCTCGACGACCTGCGGTGAATCGTTGACAATTGGTTTCGATGTCCTCGCTTACGTAGACCAAGAAAAATGAACTTCCACGAAACTACCGTGACATTCGATGATGTTTCAGCGCTAACCCACGCGGTGACGAAATTCGGACCAGTTACTATATTCAATTTTGTTGCGAATGGCCGGCATGAATATGCGGTGCAAATTGGTGGGAAAGTTTGCGTGGAACCGAAAATGACGGTTACCGCCCTGCTTGGGGAGGCCGGCAATTGGCAGACGCTGGAGGGTTGGATCGACCATCAAACTGGTCGGATTGAGGGCGCCCCCTCAACTTCTTCGTTGCGATTCTCTGCACTTCTATTTGGCAGTCTATTTCTCATCGTACTCGTGTTGGGCGCTTCTTTTTGGTCTTGGGGCCGAGGCGAGCATGGGCTAGCGATAGGGATGGACTTGGCATTCGGGTTTGGCGCTTTATATACCTTCGTAGGTTGGTATCGGGGGAGCAAAATCCGGCACCACCTTGAGACGGTAAAATCAGGCAACTTGGTGACCGCTCGATCAGGCTGATTGCGGCCAGGAACAGCCGTTCGACTGAACGAGTTAAATGTGGACAATCAGTTTTCCTAGGTCTCAGGCCACGCACACATAAAACGTATGGTTCGCCCGCCCCGTCAAGCCGACCTGATAGTGGACTTCTCTTTAACGGCTCATAGATCAGATGGTTCATTGAAGGAGGTCATTTCAGGCTACCGCCCAATCTACAAGGTGCGTGCCGATTACTGGTCTTCCGCTCACCACGAGTTCGTAGACGCAACGGGTGTCTGCACAGGGCAGCAGTGCAAGGCAGAGGTGTGGCTCCTTTCACCTGAGGCTTATCCACATACATTTTGGATTGACCGACGTATTGAAGTAGCTGAGGGGTCAAGAGTTGTCGGCGTTGCCGACGTTCTGCAAATACTCAATCCACTGCTTGGACTACGCACAAATGGTTAAGCGAGATCGTTTGTTTAATTTGAGCCTCTGGATTGATGTACTGTGGGGGAACAAGCGGGCAGTTGTGGTTCTCATATCGGCAATCGCGGCGATTACCTATGTGTTTGATGTCTTGCCTGGGCAGCAAATGCGGGAATTCAGGTCGCAGCCGACGGTCACCGAGTCAGGCAAGGTCATCGCGCTTGGTCGCGAGTCAATTACCGTTCAACTCGCAGATGGCCCCATCTCCACGCCGACCACTCTGTCAGTCCACGTCGGCGAGACCGTTGAGGTTCAACACATGAAGGAGTTTCCAGCCCGCGTGGTAAGCATCCGTCGTGTAGATAACAAAAGCGTTCCCTCATTTGCGCCATGAACGGCTGCTTTACGGCGGGGCGATTGATCGCTCGGGGTCGAGGTGGGTCGCGCGCTATCCGGCAGAGTTCGGCCACTTTGAGACGTCCGACAGGTTGGGTTGGATCGTTAACAATTCAGCACCGTTGACCATGAGGGGGCTCATGCTTGAGCAACTACAACGCGAAGTCCGCAAGTTCGGCACCGATCAGATCTTTCATTTTGGAAGACCGCTCACATCGCATCTTGTCGAGACCAGCAGATGGCTTAAGACATGGGGCAGCCCACGCGCTCTAGTTGCAGCCGGTGCCTTTCACAGTATCTATGGGACTGAAGAGTTTCGTGAAAGAGCCGTCTCACTGGAGCGACGCCCAGAGATACGGGAGATCATTGGCGAAGAGGCCGAGGCGCTTGTCTATCTCTTTTGCCTGGCAGATCGTCATGCGCTCTTCTCTGCCCAAGCGGCCGGTTCTTACTCGGTTCCTCTTCCATCCCTTGGAACCCGCGCGGAACTTGATGAACCGACGTTCGCTGCACTTTTGGAACTGGAAGCAGCAAATATCGTCGATAGCGCATTGCATCAGGCGGACGCTCCATCCACCGCAGGACGGTTCTGGTTGGAACGGTTTGAGTCAGTCAAACCTTGGCTCTCTGACAGGGCCTACCACACTGCCCGCGACGTCTTGACGACTTGGCGCGCGGAGACGGTTCGTGAGCGAATGAGGATGGAGGGATGGTTGACCGATATCTAGCCGGACGACTTTGTGTTGACGTCGCTCGGCTACGAAGGAACGAGTGACCGCTTTGAAGTGGACTGAAGGACCGCTGTGGGTCGGGAGGGGCCGATTGCGGCAGCGAAGGATCGGCCGGTCCATGCCGTTTACATGAGGCAGTGACCGGCCAAGAGCAGTCCTTCGACAACTACGCAGAAATCACTGACAATCCGACTCGTAGTCGAACCGCCAATCGCACTTAAATTACGAATGTATTGGAATTTCAACGTTTCGGACTTTAGACGTGAGCACATTCAAAAGCGATCTCTACGATATCTGCAACATTGTCGCAAACGAGTTCTCCGGTTGGAAATTCTCTTCCGGTCAATTTAAGAACAAGTCTTTGAAACACACCGATTTGATCGTGCACCCAGGTTTCGGATTCGAACGAGGTACGACACCACTGCAACCCGGTGTGACTTTAAATAACAAGCGCGCGATGAGATTGTCAAAGCAATTGTTTGGGGCGGTCCGAGAGACATCGATAGTCAATTTCCAGGTGATCGCGCATGCGCTGGTTCACATGCCAGCACATCTGCGGCTTGGTGCCCTGATCGTTGAGGAAAAGGATGCGTTCCTCACGGCGGCGAAGACCACACCAGCTGTCGAGGGGATCACTCTGGACATTTCTGAAGCATATCCTGTCCTTGTTGCGATGATGAAGGATGGTATCTCCTTCATTGAAACTCACTACGACTTGGGAAGCGAAGAGGCGCTCTTGAAGGCACTCCCGCCCGTCTACACGACGCGACACGAGAACTTACCATACGATCAGATGGAGCAACAGAAAGGTGTCCAGGTATGCCTGGCTCACACGTTGTTCGGGGATTTCGAGTTTGTCGAACGCTATCTAAGTGATGAGTTCAGAACCATCTTTCCGAAACGTACTGATGAACTGAAGAAGATCGTCGACGCACTGCCGCGATTAAAGAAGCTCGATTGCGAGAACGGCTAGGCAATTTAGTGACTGGAGGTTCTGGACGCGGCCGGCATTCGCCGCTGGAGATGCTTGCGGGGTTTAGGCCTCGCGCTGCGGCATCAGTTGTATCGACGTGGTAGATTTAGACGGAGAGTCGGTGGCCTGCGAGCGAACAATAGGAAACGTTGTCCGCGAATGTCTGATAACGAGAAAGCGGACTGCCTCTTGTGGATCGAACTGGGTCCCTCATCATCGGGCGGAGCTCACCACCTACGGACATCCGACCGCTCGCTCACGCGGACACTCTAACATCGGCATTAGCCAGACAACGTACCTTCACACTCGGCCTCTGCCCCGCGTCGTCGGCTCAGGCGGATGGCCACTGACCACGGTTGCATTTTCTCCCCAGCATCGAAAACTGTACATGTTGGCCAACTGAACGGGCTGATATCGTGTTCAACGCTTTGGACTGCAGGTTGCTGACAAACCTATCGCTTTGAACAGGAGCATTTCATGAAACTCCCGATCTATCAGATCGATGCATTTTCGGACAAAGTCTTTAAGGGTAACTACGCTGCGGTGGTGCCGCTCGAACACTGGCTGCCCGATAGCTTGATGCAGGCGATCGCTACCGAGAACAATCTGTCCGAAACAGCATTCTTCGTGAAAAATGCTGACGGTGCGTTCGACGTGCGCTGGTTTTCGCCTCTCACCGAAATCGCATTTTGTGGACATGCCACGCTGGCAAGTGCATATGTGATCTTCAAGCAATGTGACGATCTGGAAGTCATCGAATTTGTTGCGAAGGCAGTCGGTCGGCTTACTGTTCGCCGTATGGACGACGGTCTGATTGAAATGAGCTTCCCACAGCGTCGGCCTGAGCAATTGAACGAGATACCCGACAACCTGACGATGGGGCTTTCGATACGGCCTCAAGAAATACTGGTAAATCAGCAAGCCTACGTCGCCGTCTACGCAACCGAACACGAAGTGCGATCCATTGTTCCCGACCTCAATCTGCTGTCAACGCTTGCTCCGCTCGATGTGGTCGTGACGGCGCGCGGTGAGAACCACGATTTTGTGTCCCGCTACTTCTGGCCTGCCAATGGCGGCGATGAAGACCCGGTGACCGGATCCATTCACGCTGCGCTTGCACCATTCTGGTCCGAGCGTTTGGGCAAGCCCGAACTCGTGGCCTTGCAGGCGTCACGCCGCAGCGGGCTGCTCTATTGCCGCGTACTGAACGACCGGGTGTATATCTCTGGCCAGGCCGTTCAATATCTTGAAGGGACAATCGAAGTTCCTGACGCGTAGGAGATAAAGTTCACGCTGCGTAGAGTCTTTCGCTGCAGTCCCGCGCTCCGATCACGCACGTCGGCCAACACCACTGCAGGCGCGGCCGATACATGTTCGAAGCTGCCTTGAGGCCGCGTCAGGTCGAAGGGCGGCTCTGGAGCGACTCATAGCGCTTGAGCGCATTCCACAATGAACCCAGCGTAGATCAAAGCCCACCTCGATCAAATCCCTCGGACAGTAGTTCGAATTTCCAATCAGCACCCTCGTTCGAAGGAACAGGCAGTGAACCGCATACATTCGTCGGCACATTCCGAAGCGCCCGGAGATGGAGGGCATCGACGAATCCTGGATGCTCTTCATGACCATGGTTGGTCGGAACAGGACAATTTTCTTCCACCGGACTTGACACTCGAACTCGCACTGGAATGTGCAGCGCTTGAGGTGGCCGGGACGCTCGCATTGGCGCGGGTCAGCCAGGGTGCGGCGCGTTCGCTCCAGCCCGGTGTACGCGGTGACCGGATTCGCTGGCTGGAGGCGGGGCAATCCGAAGCCTGCGATCGATATCTCGCGATCATGGAAACGCTGCGTATCGCGTTGAATCGCAGGTTCTTTCTGGGACTCGACGAATACGAGAGCCATTTCGCGTTCTACGCGCCTGGCGACTCGTATCTGCAACATCGCGATCAGTTTCGCCACGACGACAGCCGCACCGTGTCGGTTGTCGTCTATCTGAATGCAGACTGGCTGCCTGAGCATGGCGGTGAATTGCGACTGCATCCGGAGGGCTTGGACATGTGGGACATCTCGCCGGTCGGCAGCCGGATCGCGATGTTTCTATCCGCCGATATGCTGCACGAAGTATTGCCCGCGACGCGCGAGCGCATGTCGCTCACTGGATGGTTTAGACGCCGTGCGTAATGCCCTTGGCTTTGGCGTGTTCACGTGCGGCGAACTGCTGGCAGCGCCAAACACGACCCTGAAGACTCTCGTCCGGTTCATATCTGCTGCATTCAGCGAGTGATCGAGGTATGCGTCGGAGCGGGTCCGGCCAGGACGAGACAGTCACGCTTTCATCTCGACTGGCCGAAGTGTGATCCAGGGCGGACCCTCGCGCTAACCAGCTGGCCGCGGCGAAACGAGTCGCAGCCTTGACGCAGGAAGCCCTCGAAAGCGGCCTCATGTCGAAGCTACGGCATCGTTGCATATGGCGTTGCGTTAAACACGATCTCTATCGTGGAAGTGCTGCATCCAGTGCGGATACGGGACGATCGCCTGCGAAACCTTGTCGAGGCGATCGCGAATCTCCGGGGGTAATTGCAATTCACCAGCCTGCAGATTGGAGGCAAGCTGCGCGTCTGAACTGGCTCCGACGATAACGGTGTCGACCTCATCCCGACCAAGTAGCCATGCAAGCGCGATCTGAGCCGGCGTCGAACTCAGTTCCGCAGCGACCAGACGCAGTTCGTCAACGATCGGATCGGCCGTCCTGGGGTCGATAGGGGGGAAGTTCATGTTGGTGCGTCGCCCCTTTGCAATTGCACCTCCGTCACGGGTGTACTTGCCGCTGAGATACCCTCCAGACAGAGGACTCCATACCATCAGGGCCATGCGATGCCGGCGCGCTACTGGCGCAACTTCATGTTCGATATCGCGCGCCGCAAGCGAGTAATGTACCTGATTGCTGGTTACTCGCGCCCAATGCGCTTGCGCGGTGATGGCGTTCACCTGTTCGAGGTCAGACGCGCTGAAGTTGCACACGCCGATGTGACGGACCTTGCCTTGTGTCACCAGGTCGTCGAGCGCGCGCAGCGTCTCCTCAAGGGGCGTATGCGGATCGCGGTCGTGAAGCTGCATCAGATCGATGTGATCCCGACCGAGCCTCTTGAGGCTGGTTTCAACCGTGCGCATGATATGCGAGCGGCCCAGTCCAACTTCGTTGGGCCCTGGCCCGGTGCGCAGACGCACTTTCGTGGCGACCAGCATCCGTGTTTCGTCTAGTCCAAGATCCGTCAGAACCTGTCCCACGACCTGTTCGGATTGGCCCTGGGAGTAGGCATCGGCGGTATCGATCAAATTGACACCGTGCTCCACTGCGATGCTGACAAGCCGGGACGCCTGATCACGACTCAGGCCGGCGATCGAAGCCCAGATGCCGTCGCCCGAGCCAAATGTCATGGTGCCGAGAGTGAGGCGGGAAACCCGCAGGCCAGATCGGCCAAAAGTTACGTAATTCATTCGAGAACTCCTAGCAATGTCGCGGAGTTCGGACGATAAGTCTTTTGCTTTAAATCGCCTAGACCGTAAAATACGAAGACTTTATTCGTCTGAAGCGAGCAATCAGTGCGCCTTGATCAACTTGCTGCGATGCGCCTTTTCGTCCGCATCGTTGAGACCGGGTCGTTCGCTAAAGCCGCGCGGGCTCTGGATATGTCGTCCTCGAATGCGACGGAGCGGATAGCCGGCCTCGAAAAATCCATCGGCGTTCGCCTGCTCGCGCGTACAACCCGCGCTGTAGCGCCTACTCAGGCCGGAGCCCGTTATTTCGAAGTTTGCCGCCGCGTTATCAGCGAGCTCGACGAAGTGGAGGCATCGCTTTCGGAGTCGCGCGAGGCGCTTGCGGGACGAGTGAGAGTCAGCGCGAACGTTTCAGTGGCAAGGTCCATTCTGATTCCTCGTCTTCCTCAATGGTTCGAGTCGCATCCACGCATTCGGGTCGAATTGATCATGAGCGACTCCCGCAGCGATTTTGTCCGCGACGGTATCGATTTCGCTGTACGAATCGGAGGCCTTGAAGATCAGGATCTGGTATTTCGACCCCTCGGCAAGCCGAAGCGCGTGACTGTAGCGTCGCCCGAGTACCTTCGCCGGATGGGGCGACCCAGAAACCTGGAAGGTCTGTCGAAGCATCACCTGATAGATTTTCTGCTTCCAGAGCCGGGAGCGCGGCTGGAATGGGAGTTCGAGGAAACGGGCAGGCGGGCGGCGCGCTTTCCACAAACGGTGGCAGCCATCGGGGACGCTGACGCTCGCCTGCAACTCGCCATCGCGGGGATGGGGATAGTCCAGAGCCTGAGCTTTATAGCGGCACCCGCCTTGCGGGAAGGCAAACTGGAGAGGGTGCTGAAGAAGCTGGAAACGGCCGCGCCCGAGGTTGCAATCCTCTATCCGCGGGATCGGCATCTTCCCGCCAGAACGTTGGCCACCATGGACGCCTTCACCGGCTGGATCAGGGACGCAATTCAGGAGGCAATCTAGGGACAGCCCCGTCCGTCTCCCATGAACCATTCTCGTGGCGCGTAGCGCACGATCCTGTACGACCGAGTTTGACCGCAAAAGTGGACGGCGATAGCGGCAATTTTCGTGATTGAGTTTGCAAAACAACGTGTGCTCGTTTGATCTCTACTATCCCGCGAGTTAACATCACCGCGGAGTGGATGGCGGCCATCAGCTCGTTTCGGGCGGGGCGCCTTGCCTGGCATCGGGAGCGGTTGTGCACATGACGAACTTCGAATGGCAATACAAGTCTGTCCGGGAAATGGCGTCGGCGCTGGCGGCCAGGGAGATTTCGGCCTGCGAACTTGCGGAAGCTGCCATTGCCCGAATTGAAAGCCTTGACCCGAAGCTGAATGCGGTCTGTGTGCGCGACTTCGATCGGGCGCGTGACGCGGCGCGCGCCGCCGATCACGCATTGGCGACGGGCGAGCGGCGGCCCCTCCTTGGCATTCCGCTGCTCGTCAAGGAATCCTTCAACGTCGCGGGCCTGCCGACGACGTGGGGCTTTCCGCAGCACAAGAACTTCGTTCCAACGGAGGACGCGCTGCCGGTGGCGCGCGTGAAGGCCGCGGGCGCCGTGATCCTTGGCAAGACGAACGTTCCGTTCGGCCTTGGGGACTGGCAGAGCTACAACGACATCTACGGCACCACCAGCAATCCCTACGACTTGACCCGCTCGCCTGGCGGGTCATCGGGCGGGTCGGCCGCTGCGCTTGCCGCGGGCTACGTGCCGCTTGCGCTCGGCTCCGATCTCGGCGGATCGCTGCGGATGCCGGCGCATTTCTGCGGCGTCTATGCCCATAAGCCTACGCTCGGGGTCGTGCCGGCACGCGGACATGTCCCACCGCCTTACGCGCCCCTGCCCGATACGATCGATCTCGCGGTTGTCGGGCCGATGGCGCGCTGCGCCGCGGACCTTGCGCTCCTTTTCGATGTCATGGCCGGGCCGGACGAGATCGATACGGGGATCGCCTACAGGCTCGACATGCCGGCTCCGCGACATGATCGGCTGAGCGACTTTCGCGTGTTGGTCCTCGACAGGCATCCGCTCCTGCCGACCGACAGCGCCGTGCGGCTCGCGATCGGGACGCTTGCCGAACACCTTGAGGGAGCCGGCGTTCGGGTCGCGTATAAAAGCGAGCTGCTTCCTGATCTCGGAGATAGCGCGCTGCTCTACATGCGCATGCTGATGTCCCTTCTGGCCTTGAACTGGCCCGCGGACGTTTATGCCAATCTTCAGAAGCAGGCGGCGGCGATGCCCAGAGAGGCCTCCGGCCTGGACGCCGAGCGGGTTCGTGGAGCGGTGCTGAGCCACCGCGACTGGATCGTAGCGAACAACGCCCGTTGCCAACTGCGTGCGCAATGGCGTGAGTTTTTCAAAGCGTTCGACGCATTGATCTGTCCCGTCTCGCCCGTGACTGCGTTCTCACACGATCATTCGAATAGGGAAACACGGCAGATAGTGATTGACGGTGAGCCCCATCCCTACGGCAACCAACTCATATGGCCAGGCGTCGCCACGCTTCCGGGCCTGCCGGCGACGTCCATTCCTATCGGTATGTCAGCGGAGGGTCTTCCAATCGGCGTTCAGATTGTCGGACCGGCATTCGAAGATCGGACGCCGCTCAAGCTAGCCCAATTGATAGAGGCTGAATTCGGCGGCTTCGTTCCGCCGGCAGACTTTTGACCCGCAATTGGCGCCGCCTCGAAAATTACGCTAACTCCGAGATTGAGTAGTTAGGCTAACCATTTCAAGCGGGCAGGCACGATCGATTTGCCGGTTCAATGTCCGCCATGGGCTCCACGTTGCCCCACGGCGCGGCTTGTTCGACCAAAGACCGATGACGTGCTGCCGTCACCAAGTGCGCGCCGGGGTGGCGTCGCATGAATCCTGAAACTCGGTACGTCGCAGGTTTTGGGAATTCTGCGAACGGACGGCGACCATGTGGTGTCACCTGTGCGTTGCCCCTACCGGCCGTAATGGCGCGACTCCAGCCTTCCGCGGACGGGGCCGCGAAGGCTCACTTCGCTAGAGCGAGATCGAGCCGGTTCCGGCCATTCGAACGCCGCCCCTTACTCGACTGGCGGAATCGCGCCTTCTGACAAGGTTTTGATGAGCCTCATGCGACGTCGTTCGAGATCCGCGATTTGACGATCGATGGTTTCGAGGCGTCGCCGCTGGAGATCGGTGATCTGGTCGCATGAACGAGCGCCTTCGATCAGAAGCATGCAGTCCGGGAAGCCGAGAATGTCGTCAATGGTGAAACCGGTCGCGATCATACGCTGGATCTGCCTGACCTGCGTGACCGCCTTGTCGGGGAACATGCGGTATCCATTGCTCGCGCGCACCGAGGCGAGCAGACCGTGTTCGTCGTAGTGACGGATCGATCGCACGCTTGCGCCGGTGCGTTGCGAAACTTCGCCGATAGTCAGTAGTTCCTTCGGGGGCATCTTGTCCATGAAAAGCAGGCTAGCACAAATTGCTTGACCCTGACATTGGTGTGAGGGTTGAGACTGGGCCGCTGATTCACCTTGAGGACTTCTTGATGCCCACCCGAATGCTCAGTTATCTGCTGACCGCCGCAGTCTCGGCGGCAATGCTATGTGCGTCGATACCCGGCGCGGTCGCTGCTCCGACAAGCTATATGGTTACATCGAAGGATGGTGTAAAGCTTGCGGTTCAGGAAAGCGGCAACCCCAACGGCCCACCGGTCATTTTCATTCACGGCCTGCTTGGCAGTCGCCTGAACTGGGAAGCGCAAGTGCAAAGCCCCGAGTTACGCCAATACCGGATCATTATCTACGATCTGCGCGGCCACGGCCTGTCGGATAAACCATCCGGTGCCACGCCGTATCACGATGGACGCCGTTGGGCCGACGACCTCGAAGCGGTCATCGACGGCTCGCATGCGAAAAACCCCGTCGTGGTCGGTTGGTCGCTTGGTGGTGTGGTGATATCGAACTACCTCGCAACATATGGCGATAACAACATCGCCGGCGCCGTGTACGTCGATGGTGTCGTCGAACTCGCGCCGGGTCAGATAGTCGATCACCCCGAGGTCTATCGCGACATGAATTCGCCGGACCTGAAAACCCATCTCGATGGCGAGCGTGCCTTCATTGGGCTGTGTTTTAACCATCGTCCGGATGAAGTCACCTTCAGCCGATTGCTCGCCAACGCCGCGCTAGCGTCGTGGGACATGCAGAAGGAAATTCCGACGATGACGGTGTTTGCAGCCGAGGCGCTCAGCAAGACGCGCGTACCATTGCTGTTCATATACGGCAGCCGCGATGCTCTGGTCGACACGCCCACCACGCTGGCCCGCGCGACCGCGCTGAATCCACGCATTCTGAGCAAAGTGTACGCTGGTGCGGGCCACGCATCGTTTATCGAAGAACCCGATCGCTTCAATCACGATCTTGCCGAGTTCGTCAGATCGGTGTCGGGGAAATGAAGTGCTGTTCCACAGGGAGGTAACCATGGAACCCGAAGTCGAACGCACTGCGGCGGCGGATTTTTTTCCTGGTTTCGCCAGGCTCGACATCGAAACCGACGATGTTTCGTTTCAGGGCGTCATCGGCGGAGCGGGACCACCGGTTCTGCTGCTACACGGCTATCCGCAGACCCACGTCGCGTGGCGACTGATTGCGCCGATGCTCACCAAGTCGTACACCACCGTCGTGCCGGACCTGCCGGGATACGGTGGCAGCCGGACACGTAACGATCAGCCGCGATGGACCAAACGGCGCGTGGCTAGCGCACTCGTCGCGTTGATGGATCGGCTTGGGCACGAGCAGTTCGCCGTAGTCGGACATGATCGAGGCGCTCGCGCTGGATACCGGCTTGCTCTGGATCATCCTCAGCGTGTCACTGCCTATGCATCGCTGACCGTTGTGCCCACGCTCGATGCTTTCGCGCGTATCGACAAGACTTTTGCGCTGAATGCCTGGCACTGGTTTTTTCTGGCGCAACCCTCGGACCTTCCCGAGCGGATGCTGGCGGCCGATCCAGACGCCTACATTGATGCTGCGCTCGCGAAGATGGCGGGAGGAATCGAGCGGATCGATCCATTGGCGCTAGAAGCCTATCGAACCGCATTCCGAAACCCGGACGTGCGTCACGCGATTTGCGAAGACTATCGCGCCGCTACGTCAGAGGATCTGGAACAGGACGCGAGCGATTTTGCAGCGGGCCGAAAGCTCGCCTGTCCGATGCTGGTGCTATGGAGTGAAACAGAGCAAAAGGCGAGAAATGTTTCGCCCATCGATACGTGGTCGAGATGGGCTGAAAATGTGGCGGGTGGCGGACTGCCTGGTGGACATCTGCTGCCTGAGGATGCCCCGAACGAGGTGTTGGCTTACCTCGAAAATTTTTTGGCCGAACGGCTTTAGCGTGGTTGCTTGCTAACCGTTCTGGAATTGCACCTGACTGACGCCAGAGAGCGAACGACTGCTTTACCGCTCGGAAGCGGCGAAGGGACGGTCGGTTAGCGAACGGCGGAGAAGGCGGCGAACTGGATCTTTCATCATTAGGCAGAGTCCGGCCAAAACCGAACCGTCGACAACACCTCCTCGATCGCTGACAATTTGAACTGCCGAGTCGGCCACCGTTCGCTCAGTCGACCGACCCGTTACATTCAAGAATATGTTTTCGTGAGGTGTGGTAATGCGGCAGGATCTCGTTGATCTGATCCAACGGATGACGGCGCGTGAGAAGCTAGCCAACTCGGACAATTCAATCTCGTGGCAGGCGCATCGCGAAGCGGAACTGCTTGCCGACAAGACGTTAGTTGACGAACTCGATGCGTACCTGGATCAGAAGCCTGAAAGGGAACAGCGTTCAGCGGCTTACTTCATAATCGGTAAGATCGGAACGAACTGCCTCAGCGAGGAGTGTGCGTCACGCCTGATTGGATATTCATCCAGGGAGAGCGACAAGCATGCACTGGCAGGGATCCTTGAACTGCTAGCCGATATTCCGAAGCCAGAGAGCGTCGATGTAAGGCCGCTGTTTTCTCTTCTCAAGGATAAACGATGGCGCGTGAGGTATTCCGCAATACTGTCTCTTAAGCTTTGCCAGAATGCCGAGGCTGAAGATAGGTTGCTGGAGATTCTCGCGACCACCTCGGATCCCTATGACGCAACATACTGCCACGCCACTCTTTACCAAATTGGTACGCGCAAAGCTCTGCCCGCTCTTGCGCAAAACCTAAAGTCTCGAAAGCGCGACGTGAAGGCGTCAGCTCAAGCGGCTATACAGGCTATTGAGGCACGTGAGGCCAGCCAGTCGTAGGGGACGACGATGAGTCTTTATCCACCCAACGCATTGCTTTCTATACGGGTGGATTCAACGTCCGCTTTGGGACAATGCGCCTGACCCTTACGGGTCGACTCCAGTTTTCCGCGGACGGGACCGCGAAGGCCCACTTCGTTAGATCGACATCGGACCGGTTCCGGCCATGAGCGGCCGTTGGAGGTGGCGGCCCGGATTGTTGACAATAAGTGCGCTCTTTGCGTGGATCATCACAATGCCACTGCCTTCCGTCTGCGCTCAAGTTCTCCCGGTTCGTGCCGTTGATAACAGACTTGCGGCTTCGGATCATCGGGCCGTGTTGAACCTATGACGAGGAGAATGTCGTGCTGTGGCCGCATACTGTATTGGATGGGATGATTGTGCTGGGCGCTGGCGTTATGTTTGCCCTCGGGGTGTTCTTCTGCGCTTCCTTTCTATATTTTGTCGGCAGACATCGTGTCGGGGCGCTGGATTATGCTGTCAAGACCGTTGCTATCGGCCTGCTCACGGTTCCGGTAGCCATTCTCATCACCGTCACCCTCATCATTTACGCATTGTTTCGGATCGCGCGCGGTATTCATTCCGCATGGCGATCGATCATGAAATCGCGGCAGGTCGACGAGTTGGACGGCGGTGAGCCCGCGGACACCTCCGAAGTCACTGTTCACCTCGTGCACGGCACGTTTGAGCCCAACGCGGCATGGACGCTTCCCGGTTCCAATATGCGGAAGGCGATCGAGGAGATCAGGCAGAAGGTGAAGCTTGCGCGATTTTCATGGAGTGGAGCAAATACCCCGAAGGCACGCAGTGAAGCTGCTCGGGCGTTGGCCGAAAAGCTATGTGCTTCGCCTGGCCGCAAGCACTACATCGTGGCGCATAGTCACGGGGGCAATATCGTCCGAGAAATGTCGCACTTATATCCCGACACCGCATCCAAAGTTCACGGCGTCTGTCTACTTTCCCCGCCGTTCATATACCGACGGAAGATTACGCGCACAGCGGGAGGCTTGATTTTATTGAACAGCATTGGCTTTGTCCTCGCCATCCAGATTCCCGTCGCGGCGGTTCTGGTGCCACTCGGCCTGTACTGGCCCTACGGAGTTCTTGCGGCGGCAATTCCCACCTTGTTCGTTGACCTTGGGCTGTCGGCCTATTGCCGCCGCTCGAACGCAAACGAAATGAACCCCGCACACGAGTCCGTGAACTTTCGAGATGTTCAGATCTACCACGCGATCGGAGATGAAGCTGACTCTGGGTTGCGGTTCGCGAGTTTTCTGCATGAGGTCTGTTTTGGCGTGCTGTCGCAGCTGAAGGCCACCGCGCATGCCGCAAAGGGTAAATTTCACTGGCCGTATGCAATGAGCTACCTGTTCTTCATCTGCGCCATCGCTTATGTGATCCGGGGTCCGGCGGGGCCGTGGATGGCTGTCGATCTGGTTGGTCTGGTATCGATTGCCGCAGCCCATCTGCTGCAGACGGTCCGGCCGCCAAACGATGAACCGATGGTGCTGGTGGCCGCGGCCGTACCGATTGCCGCCTTCTCATTCTGGCTGGCCGTTGCGAAAGCGATGGCCTATGGGGACTGGCGCCTGATCTTCTGTCCTGACATTTTCGTTTCGTCGTCGGAGACGCCGGAGGGCGACCACTCGATGTTGAAGTTTGCGCCGCAAAGTGATGGCACTATGGTTCATTCGACACACTCGCATCCTCAGGCGGTACTCAATGTCGCTCAATGGCTGGAAAGCCTAATCGACCGACACTGAGCGCACGTTGGTAGCGTTGCGCTACGAAGAGATCACGGGTGCGCTGAATTGTGAGTTCCGAGACGTCACTCCTTCTATTTCAGACGTCTTGAATTGCATGGCACAGCTCGGATTACTGCCGTCCGTGCGTGTTACCTTCGCCAGCGACGTGTAAATCCAGCGACCGCTATCGGGCCAGGGGAAGGTCCGTTGTGGGTCGGGAAGGGCCGACTGCGGCAGCGAAGGATCGGCCGGTCCATGCCGTTTACATGGGGCAGTGACCGGCCATGAAGAGACGTTCGACCGCAGTAGCAAGATCGTCTACGATCGAGAGTGTTAAATAAAAGCCTACCCGTGTGCTGATAAAACGAAATCATGGTGACCAAAGAAGAAATCGGCTTGGAGCAAGCTCGTGGAATTGCGAGGGAGCAAGCGTTGCTTCACTTGGGAGACGCAGTTGACAACGAATGTCTCGATGCTCTGCATACGCACTATTTGGAGGCGAAACACTGCTGGTTCTTCTTTACCAACCCGGCAATCGCCCTAGACGACAACGCTCATTTAGGCATCAAATGGGCCTATGCGGTTAGCAAGCACGGGACGTTCAGTTTGATCCAAGACTTCTCCGGCGATCCAGAACAGTTAAGAGCTTATTTGCTGACGATGTCGGATTATTTTGCACGCAAGAGCCTTTAATTTCGAAGGTCAGCCGTGTCTCTGGTGGTCTCTAGAATGTTGGTGTGCCGGGTAGCTTAAGCTCCTCACACGAGTGACCGCTACCGGGAACAGCGAAAGTCGGTTCCGGGTCGACTCCAGCCTTCCGCCGACGGAATCACGAAGACCCACTTCGCTAGATCATCATCAGGCCGGTTCCGGCCAAAACCGGCCATTGGACTGCCCCCAGATTGACGACAATCTAACAGTCTAAACTTTGTGACAATTAGCGCTGCTCGAATCGGAGCGCTCGCGATCAAGTAAGGAGACGAAATGGGTAAGCCGTCGAGAACAGCACTAATTTCCGCATCCCGCATGTGGGATTGGCCGACAGTCGCTGCACTATTGGCTGCGGCCCCTGAACTTGTCGCGGCAAACGACCCGCAGGGGCACACCGCTCTGCATCGGGCATGCGCAGTCAAGCCTGGTAGTAGTCCACAACTGGTCGAGCCGAACGGCATCAAGACCATCACGACTTTGCTCGAAGCGGGTGCGGACCTCGAACAGGCCGTGCCAATGGATGAGGACGAAGGGGATTTTCGGGCCACGCCGCTATGGTATGCGGTCGCCCGTGGAGAAAATTTTCCTTTGATCGAGTTTCTTTTGCGGCGTGGCGCCAACGCCAGCTATTCGCTTTGGGCAGCAGTATGGCGCGACGACGTGGGCGTATGTCGCGCACTGCTGAAGTCCAAGCCTGAACTGAATCTCAGGGCGCATGGCGAGACACCCATTTTCTATGCGGCGAGGCTCCAGCGGCTCGCCACGTTAGCCCTCTTGATCGACGCCGGAGCGGACCCGTCGATTCCAGACTCGGTAGGTCGCGACACCGTAGCAATCGCTCGGGAACGCAAACTGCCCGAAGAAATTATCGAACGATTGGTGTCGCTGCAGCAGCGCAAGTTACGTCGCCGTACCTAAAACGTATGCTCGTGTTCCTCCAGCACCATTCTGGCGATGGGTTGTTTCGGGGACTTGCCGCGGTCCGTTCAGGGGCGTGTACTGCCGATCGTCGTCAGGCAGTGACTGGTCGCTTTCCGTCGTTCGATAACATCTCCAATGCCGGCGAATACCGAGGGGGTCTGGTTGAACCGGCACATGTTCGCGCACGGCGCCGCTGCTGGCCAGAGCGGCGGGCACGCTAAACAACGGCGATACAGAGGACCCCCCGGCGTGTTCTCACCCATACGCTAGACAACTCCCTGAATGCCTGGGCCATTAGGACTTCCTAATCCTGTGCAGGCGTCCCACCCAGGTGCTGCGTAGTACGTACCGTTATTCCCGGAAATGATGTCCTTCAGGCTGCCGGCACTCGCGTAAAGCCGCGGGTTTATGTAGCCCGCCGAAGAACCGTTGTTCGCGTTGACTCGCGCGATCAGGGCGGCCCATAACGGTGCGACCGCGCTGGTCCCCCCGGCTACCTGGTCCTGTCCGTCAACCCGGGTGGCGTATCCCGTATCGGGATCCGCGTCTCCAGAAACATCGGGAATCCCGCGCATAGTTAATGGGCTTGAAGCGCCGCCCGTCTCCGTAACCTGCAGTCCGGATTGCCAGGAAGGGATTGGAAAGAAACTGCTGACGCCGCCGCCAGTAGCACCGTCGTTGCTAGCAAGGTTGTTCCACACCGTCTCGCTCTCTATCTGGCCGCCGGAGACAGCGATGCTCGTGCCCCCACACGCGAGCGCGTATGGGCTGGACGCTGGAAAATCAGCATGATCTGCGTCGTCACTCTGGCCGTCCGTTGAACCGTTGTCCCCAGTAGCAACGCACACTGTGATGCCCATTGTCGCGGCGGCCTGGAATGCCTGATCAAATGCCGTCATGGATTGACTGGTCCAGGTCGACTCAGCGCCACCCCAACTGATTGAAATCACCGACGGGTTGTTTGTCGTGTCGTGGATCGCGGTTGTCACAGCATTGAGAAACGCATCGTCGGAGTTCTGCGCAAAATAAAGCACTATGTTGGCTTGCGGTGCTATTGCGCCAGCGACGTCGATGTCGAGATTGACCTCGCCGTCGTTGTTGTCGCTTGGGTTCCCCGTAGGCGTATTCTCACCCATTGCCACGGACACGTTCGGAGTCGCAATGCCTAGCTCGCCAAAGTAAGTGCCGAGATCCGCGGTTGCGTATCCGCCCCCAAGTTCGATCAGTGCTATGCACTGGCCAAGGCCAGTTCCTGCCGGGAAACCATACATCGTGGCCACCTGGTTGGGCGTAAAGTCCTGCGGTTCATCTGCAGGCGCCGCGTGGCCTGCTGCTGCGGGCGACGTATTACGCCTGCGGATGTGCGGCTGGGCTTGCGGCCGGTTATCGAGGCCTAGTACGGCAACAACCGAATCTTCCAGCTCGGCGGGCAGATGAACCGCCCCCTCGCGCCCTCTATATTTTCCCCCTGCATATTCGTATGTTTGCAGGTCTACGCCAAAGGCATCATTGAATTGCGCGACCGTCCCAGAGAGTCTTATTCTTTTACTCCCATGGTGTTCATCGACAACTCCTAGACCGTGTGTGGCCGCAAAATTCTTAACGGCGGCGACAGCGTCGGCACGCGCGCCGAACTGGGTCGCGAAGTTTGCCCGGCTGAGGTGGCTACGTGGAGTAAGTCCAGCTTTGTCCGCGGTCTCCTTCAGCTTGTCATCCGCTATACCCTTCACGATAACGGTGACTATGAGTCGCTCTGTGGGATCTGCCTTACCTACGGATCGCGCTCCGCGAAAAGCCTTTCTTTCGCTTCCTTTCAATGAGATTCCTGTCATGGCGGTACCCCTAATGGTCGATAGTTCCACCCTACGGAGGTTCGATAGGCCGGCCTAAGCCTATTGGCTTTCGGCAGCAACGCATAACGAACCGGATTTGAAAGCGGTCGTACAGTCCTCCATTCCACCGTTCTCTGTTGCGAGTGCGAGCTTCGCATCTCGATTCGCATTTGATGAGTGCGCATGCGCGGTACGGTGTTTCCCCGAGGGATTGTCGGTAAGCACGCAAACCGTCGAAGAGGTCAGGAATCTGAACCATTTGAACGGGATCGTGAGCGTTAGTTACCCAGACGCTGTTATCGACTGCCGCGGTGGTTATTAAAAAATAGTACTGCGTATGAAATACAGGAAGTCACTCTGGAGTAAATCAAATGCTTAATTATCGATCGTGCCGCATCAAGGAGGCAGATCATCCGATCTGCGGGACCCTATATTTCGACTTTGCGGAAGCTTTGGTATCTCGCCGGATTTTTCTCTTATCAACTGGAGATCGTCGTAGTCGAAGGAAGTATAGTGCGGGCGCGTCTAACTACAAGACAATAAGAGGCGCAATAGCGCGCGTTCTTTCACCCTCGTTTTCGCGAGAGTGGTACGACAATGTGTATGTATTTTCCGCCACGTGTCTTGGGAAATGATTGGAGGCCCAGATCGTCGAGCACCACCTTGACCGGCATCGACTCCTCTCGCATCGCGTTCCGAGGCAATGCGGGATCTGGACGCATGGCTTGATCAGTACAGCAATGAGCGCAAACATCAGGGGCGATGGTGCTATGGCAAGACGCCTGGGCGTACCTTCCTCGATTCACTCGAAGTCGCCAGAGAGAAACCGATCCCTTACTGATTAACGTCTTTGGCTTCGCTTCCCCGACTACCTGTCAGGTCCGATCCGGGCTAATACAGGTAAAGAAACCGACAATGGAGTTTGCGCCAAATGTGGCCGGGTGATCGGCAGTCAGTTAGCGCGCCAGCTGCTGGAATTAAATCCTCACCGGCGCAACTGAACTCCTTGCCAGAATGATGGCAAACAGCCGCCATTCATCTGGAAAACTCGTCCTTAAGCGCCCCATATATCCTGCGGTACCGCGCGAGCCGATCCTCCATCAAAGCCCGCTGCCCCGCATCCGGCTCGCATACCTCAATCGTTGCCGGAGCCGCACACACCTCCGTAACGTTCTCCCCCGTCACAGCCAACCGTGCCAGCCGTGCAGCGCCCAAAGCCGCGCCGACGTCCCCACCATCATGACGGCGCATTGCAACCCCCGTCGCGGTTGCACAAAGCTTCGCCCAGAACCGGCTACGCGAGCCACCGCCAATGAAAGAAGCCGTGTCCAGCGTCGTGCCGGCATCCTGTAGCGCCGCGTAACCGTCGGCCATCGCGAAAGCCACACCTTCCATCACACTGTACGCAAGCTCCGCCTCACCGTGAGCGCCGGTTAGCCCCCAGAACACCCCCTTGGCATTCGCGTCATTGTGTGGCGTACGCTCACCGCTCAGATACGGCAGAAACAGTGGCGCGTCCTGCGCATCGGCATTCTCAGCCAGACGCGCGAGCTCGCCGACATCCGTCTTGAGCACCTCGGACAACCACGCGAGACTCGACGCCGCCGACAGAATGACGCTCATCTGATGCCACCGATCCGGCAAGCAATGGCAGAAAGCGTGCACCGCCTGTGCGGGATTCGGCGCAAACCGGTCCGTCCCGGCAAACAGCACGCCCGACGTACCCAATGACAGGAACGCGCTACCGGCCTCGGCAACGCCCATGCCGATCGCACTAGCCGCGTTGTCTCCCGCGCCGCCACACAGCAGCACCGGACCTGCAATGCCCCATTCGCGCCGTAAAGTATCGTTCAACTGTGCCGCCGCCTCGCTGCCTTCCACCAGCCTCGGCATGTGCTCACGCGAGAGGCCGGTCGCGGAGAGCATCCTGTCCGACCAGTCGCGTTTCGCGACGTCGAGCCACAGCGTGCCCGACGCATCGGACATGTCGGAGACGAACTCGCCAGTGAGCCGCCACGCCACGTAGTCCTTCGGCAACAGGACCTTGTGCGCGGCGCGGAACACGGCCGGTTCGTATTTGGACAGCCAGAGCAGTTTCGGCGCGGTGAATCCCGGCATCGCGAGGTTGCCGGTAATCGAGCGCGACTCTGGAACCAGCGCTTCAAGCTCGACACATTCGGCAAACGCCCGGGTGTCGTTCCACAGGATCGCGGGGCGTAACACCTGACCGGTGCGGTCAAGCAGGGTCGCGCCATGCATCTGCCCGGATAGGCCAATACCGCGTAGCGCCGAAAAACCGGCGGGATTGGACGTCCGCACCTGCGCGATGGCATCCAGTGTGGCGTGCCACCACGCCTGTGGGCTCTGTTCGGACCAGTGCGGGTGAATTTTCTCGACTTCAAGCCGTGCACTGCCGGTGGCGAGTGTGTGCGATTCGTCGTCTGTGAGTAGCGCTTTTACCTCGGAGGTCCCAAGGTCGATTCCAAGGAAGGTCAAGAGTGTCGTCCTGGTTCTTGCGGCCGGCTGGTCTTGCCGAAGCAAAACATCAAGCCGCGATCATGTGTTCGTTAAGCTGATGCAGCGCGCGAAACTTCGACGGCGGCATCGCCTTCGTTGAAAGGAATTGACGATTGAAGTTCGACAGATTGTTAAAACCGATGCGGTAGCAGATCTCCGTCACGCTAAGCGTCGAACACATCAGCAGTTCACACGCTTCGTTGATCCTCAGCCTGTTCTGGTACTGCACAAACGTGCACCCGGTGTGCCGTCGGAAAAAGCGTGTGAACGTGCTCACGCTCATGCCGGCAAGCTCGGCGACATCCGCTTCGCGCAACGTGCCCGGGAGGTTCTGCTGAATGTACGAGAGCACCTGATTGATCGTGGACTGCATGTAGCGATGCGCGTTGACGTCGTATGCGGGTCCCGCCAGCAGGGTGCGCTCCGTGCACGACGACAACCTGTCGAAGATCGCCATCAACAGTTCGACGCGGCGGCAACCGTGTGAAACAGCAAGCTCCAGCATCATGGGCGCAATGGCCAGACCCACCGCGTCCGGAAACTGGATGCCGCGCCCCGCATCGTCGACGAGGCCGACAATCGAATGCAACTCGGTAAACGCGGCCGCCATGCGTTCGACCGCGTCACGCGAAAACTGCAGAACCACGTCGCGTGACGGCACGGTGTCGCGTTCGCCGACTTCGCTGATCCAGTTGTGCGGCAAATTCGGTCCGGTGATCACCAGGTTGCCTGGCGCGAAGTCGCCGATGAAATCGCCGACAAAGAACTTGCCGGTCGACGCCCGGATGACGTGAATCTCGTACTCCGGATGAAAGTGCCACTTCGCTACCGTATGCGGATAGTCGTGCACCCAGGCACGGAACGACTCGTCCCGTCGCGTGTGCACTAACTCCAGATCTGGATTCATACCGATTCTCCTTCCCGGCCGTCTCGCCGCCGCGTCTTCTTGTGTTAATGCAAAGCCGCTCCCTGTACATCCGTGTCCTGATGCGGCGGACTGGCGAGCGCTGCCCGGGTCCTTTGAGGAACGGGCAATGACACGTTTTGCTCGGTCTGGGCATCGAAAACGTGCAGATCGGCGACCTTGAACTGAAACGTTACCACGCTATCCAGTTCGGGCAGATTGTTCGCCGGCACCAGCGCGGCCAGGCGTTCACCGGCGAATTCGAACGTGACGAGCGCCTCCGCGCCCAGCAGTTCGATCAGCTCCACCTTGCCGCGAAGCCTTAGCGAGCCGACTTCGTCGTCGGCGGAGGCCACCTTCAGATAGTTCGGCCGGATCGCCAGCTTCACCGCCTGGCCGGCCTGCAGCGCTGCGAAACGCGGCCCGGCAAGCGCCCAGCGCTGGTCCTGCACCTGGACGAAACACGCTTCACCTGCTCGCTCGACCGTCGCGGACAGGAAATTCATGGCAGGTGTGCCGATGAACCCCGCGGCGAACAGCGTATGCGGGAAATGGTAGAGATCAGATGGCGTGCCGGCCTGTTCAATCCGTCCGCCTCGCATCAGGATCACGCGATCGGCGAGCGTCATGGCCTCGAGCTGGTCATGCGTCACGTACACGGTCGTGGTCTTCAGGCGCAGATGTAGCCGCTTGATATCGCCTCGTAACTGGGCCCGCAGTTTCGCATCGAGGTTGGATAGCGGTTCGTCGAAGAGAAACACTTCAGGTGTCTTGATCATTGCGCGGGCGATCGCCGCGCGCTGCTGCTGTCCGCCGGACATGGCGCGCGGTTTGCGATCGAGCAGCGCGTCGAGGTTCAGCATCGCAGCGACTTCCCGCACGCGGCGATCGATCTCCGCAGCCGGTACCTTCAATCGACGCAAGCCGAACGCGACATTGTCATACACCGTCATGTGCGGATACAGGGCGTAGTTCTGGAACACCATCGCGACGTTGCGCTCGCGTGCCGGCAAGTCGTTCACGATGGTGTCACCGATCGCAAGGTCCCCGCCGCTAATACCTTCGAGACCCGCGATCATGCGAAGCATGGTGGACTTGCCACATCCGGATGGTCCGAGCAACACCACGAACTCGCCGTTGGTGATTTCCATATCGAGCGGGTGCAGCACGGGCGGGCCGCCGTCGTAACGTTTCGTGAGACCTCTGCAGACGATTTTGGCCATGGCTCAGTCCATCTCGATCTGGATTTTGACATCGTTCGGGCGTCCGGCTGCGGCCTCTTCGAACGCTTTGAGGCCGTCGGCGAATGCGAACTTGCGCGAGATGAACGGCTTTACGTCGATCATGCCTGAGCTGATCAGCGCCAGTGCGCGCGGGAACACATTCGCGTAGCGGAACACCGACTCGAGGCGCGCTTCCTTCGCCTGCATGGCGACGACGTCGAGCGGCACGCGGTCGACCGGCATGCCGACGAGGACCGCGCAGCCGCCCGGGCAGAGCAGATCGAACAGGTCGTCGTAGACCTTCGCGCTGCCGCTCGCTTCGAATACGACGTCGGCGCCCCAGCCCGTGGTGACTTCACGAACGACGTCCGTGAGCCGTTGCTCGCGCACATCCACGGTTGTCACTGCCGGATTGCCGGCAAAGAGCGCCAGCTTTTCCTTGACCATGTCGGCCAGAATGACGCGCGACGCGCCGCCCGCCAGCGCGGCCAGGGCGGTCATCGCGCCGATCGTACCAGCGCCGATCACGACCGCTACATCTCCCGGTTTCATCGCGGCCTTCTTGGCGGCCTGCAGTCCGATGGATAGCGGCTCGACGATCGCGCCCTCCGCGAAGGACACATTGTCAGGAAGCCGGAAGGTGAACGCCGCCGGATGCACGACATACGGCGTCAGGCAACCGTGAATGGGCGGTGTTGCCCAGAAACGCACCGCGGGATCCAGGTTGTACAGGCCGCGCATGGTTGCCGGTGAGTCGAATTGTGGAATGCCGGGCTCCATGCAAACGCGGTCGCCCACATGCAGGTGCGTGACTTCGCTGCCCGTTTCGACCACCGTGCCAGACGCTTCGTGACCCAGCACCATCGGTGCATCGACCTTGAACGGCCCAATGCGTCCGTGCGTGTAGTAATGGATGTCGCTACCGCAAACGCCAACCGTGTGAATCTTGATCTTGACGTCGCGAGGACCGACTTCTAGCGGCAGGTCGATATCGCGCAGCGCGAGCTGGCGCGCTTCTTCGAGTACGAGGGCTTTCAAAACGATCTCCTTACTTGCCTTTGAGCATTGAATTCAACAGCCGGCTCAGAACGCCGACGAAAATGATCGGAGGAAGCGCGAGCAGGACGGTGGACGCATTGATCACGCCCCACGGCACCTCCTGCCCGAGCGAAGTGAATGCGGAGGCAACAACGGGCAGCGTCGCGCTTCTCGACGACGTCAAGGCGAGTGCAATCATCAGTTCATTCCAGACCAGCACGAAGCTGAACACGATGCCGCCCATCAGCGTGGTGGCGCTGATCGGCAAGGCAATCCGCCAGAACACGCCGTACGGGCCGTAACCATCCAGCGTGGCGGCTTCTTCGACTTCGCGCGGCAGACGCTGGAATACCGGAATGGACAACCAGGTAATGGTCGACAACGTGACCAGCAGATAAGTCACCACCATCGAGAGCTTCGTGTCGTACAAGCCAAGATCGACCCATATCGCAATCAGGGGGATGGCAACCGCGACCGGCGGCAGGAACCGCAGCGACAATAGAAAGAACTGGATGTCGCGCTTGCCAGGCACGTGATAGCGCGCGATCACATAAGCCGCGGGTACACCAAGCAACGCGCCCAGCAAGACGGCACAACCGACGATAGAAAGGCTGTTGGCGAGTCCAATGAGAACCTCGGGGCTCGACACGACCTGCCGGTAGTTGTCGAGGGTCGGCGTAAAAATGAAGCGCGGCGTTGGCGTAACGATATCGAGCAGGTTTTTCAGCGAATTGAGAAACGCCCAGAAGATCGGAAACACAGCCAGGATGGCGAGCGCCGCGCCGAACGACCATGCGGCGCTACGCGAAATCAATCTTCCCATTTGTTCACCCGCTTCCAGATGAAAGTGAAAATCAGCGTGGTCGCAACCATCATCAGTACTGCCATACTCGACGCATAGGAAACCTTGCCGGACAACCCGATACCTTGCGAATAGGCGTACATGTCGAGGGTTTCAGTCGTGATTCCAGGGCCGCCTTTGGTCATGACATAGACCAGATCGAACGAGCGCAGCGATTCGACCATCTTGATGAACACGAGACTCATGATCGGCACCTTGAGCATGGGCAGCGCGATATACGCGTAGACCTGCCAGGTGCGTGCATAGTCGAGCCGGGCGGCTTCGAGCGGTTCGGGCGGCAACGTTTCAAGCAGTTTCAATACGACGACCGCAAAGAACAGCCCCCACTGCCAGATGTCGACGAGCGCCACCGCATACAGCGCCAGGTGCGGATCGGATAGAAACGCCGTGTTGTCGATTCCCAGCAGCCCGAGAAACCAGCTCAGAATGCCGGTGAGCGGCGAATACATGAACTTCCAGATGAAGGCCGCCGACACGCGCGGTAGAAGCACGGGCACGATCAGCAGGAGCGAAATGACACTACGCATCCGGCCATGAATCTGCTCGAACAGATAGATCGCGATCAGAACGCCGACCACGACTGCGCCGACCACCGTGACAAATTCCCAGATGGCCGACACCTCGATGGAATTGAGGAACCGTCTATCCGAGAACAGCCGGGAAAAATTGCGCAGCCAGACGTACTCGCTGTCCGGGTAGCGCAGCACGCGATTCTTCAACGCGAGGTTGATTGCCGCGATGGTAGGCACGAGACCCAGGAGCGCCATCATGGCAAGAGGCGGCCCTAGAAATACGAACGGAAGGCTGGTTTTGCCCCGATTGAACATTGATTTCTCCAACAGCGTGGCGTTCGTGAAGCGGGTGTTCCCGTGAGACCACGACCGGATCTGCATTGCCCCCTGGCGCGCATGTCGCGCGGCAAGGGGCGCCCACGCTACTTCTTGCCGCCGTGTTCCATCGCATCCTGAGCGTATTGAACGGCGTCGTTCAAGGTCGCCTGAACGTCCGGCTGCGTACCCGTGAACACTTCCTCCAGCGCGATACCGAGGTTGTCGCCGATGTCCGGCCACTGCGGGCTCGACCAGATCGTCACCTTCGTAACCGGATTGGTGTCGTTCAGGCCGGCGAGAATCTGCGGCTTCACGTGCTTCTGGAAGTAATCGCTCTTGATCGTGCTCGAGCGGTTGTAGTCGCTAAAGACGTTGTCGCGCAGGCGGGCCTGTTCCTGATCTTTGCCGGTGGCCCAAGCAATGAACTTTCCTGCCGCCTGACGCGTGCATTCGTCCTTGGCGCCGACAGAGGAAATCGCGAGACCATGACCGTAGGCAGCCGAGGGCAACGGTGCCGGCGGCCTGACGTATCCCACCTTGTCGGCCACACTGGACTTGCTCGGATCCTCCATCCAGTCGGCGAACGGCGTCGATTCGATCATGAAGGCGACCTTGCCGGAACGGAACGCTTCGAGCGCATTGCTCCAGTCGTACGTCGCCGCGCCCGGCGGCGCGTATTTGAAGAGGTCCCGATACAGCAGCGTGGCCTTCACCGCGGCCGGCGAATTGAAATCCGGCGCCTGGTTCTTGTCGGTCCAGGTGCCGCCCTCGGCCAGCATGAACGGCGCCCAGCGCCACACGTTCATGCCCGAACCACGTTGCCCGCGTGCAACCCAGCCGTACATGTTGGGCGGGGCATTGAGCTTCTTGATGTCTGCAACGAGCTCATCGAGTGTTTTCGGCACCGGGAGATGCGCTTTCTCGAGAAGGTCGCGCCGGTAGAACAGGAAGTCGCCTCCGCCGATCAGCGGGGCGAAATAGGCGACACCCTTGTAGCTCGCCACGGCGCGGCGGCCCGGCAGGAAGTCGTCGTAGTCGGCGTCTTTCGGGTAGTACTTCAGCAGCGGAACGACCCAGCCCGCCGATGCAAACTCGGCGACGTTCGCCTCATCGACGTAATAGATCTGATAGGAACCTGCACCTGTCGACGCGTCGAGCCGTGATTTCGAACGACGGTCGTTTTCGCCAAAGTAGTTGATTTCAATTTTGGTGCCGCTGCGCTTTTCATAGTCGGGCAGCGACTTCTCCATGACCGTCAGGCCGAGGCTCTTCTGGGCCAGCACCTTGAGCACGGGAACGTTGCAGGTCTGTGCCGTCGCTAGCATCGGAAAACTTGCGCTCAGGAATGCGCAAGCTGTCAATAATTGAACTGGTTTCACGCTCGTCTCCGCTTTTGGAATGTTCTTTGGCATCGCCATACGGCGCTGCGATTGGGAGCACAGCAAGCGTACGGTGAGGAGAACTGTAGTGGGCGCGGCCAATGGCCAGCCACTGCAAAAGGCGGAAACGGCTGATACTTTTTGCTCGCGCTTTGGGTGCGGTGCACAAAATGTGTCAGTGGGCGGGCGGCCCCGTAAGATGGCGGTTTTGGTGGAAGCGCCGCGAAGTTTCTGTGACGAGGTTATCCAAGGTGCCTAAAAAATGACCCGACTGCAAAGCGTTGTTGACGTGAATGTGCTGTTCCTGAACGAGAAGGGCGAGTGTCTTTTCATCCAGCGAGCCAACACCGGATTCCGGGACGGCCAGTACGCGCTGGTCGCGGGTCATCTTGAGCCGGGTGAATCGATAGTGGAGTGTGCGATTCGCGAGTCGAAGGAAGAGGCCGGCGTGACGATCGCGCCTGGGGCGCTGGACTTCAGGCTCGTCATGCGTCGCGATTCGGATCAGAACCGCATTAGCTTTTTTCTGTCATGCCGGTCATGGGAAGGTGTGCTGAAGAACATGGAGCCACAAAAATGCTCCGGTTTTGTCTGGGCAGATCCGAACAATCCGCCCGTTCCCGCCGTCGACTATGTGGTTGACGCCCTCGCGCGTATTCGGGAGGGCGTCATGCTTACGGATTTCAAGGTATAGGTGTTTCGCTTCTCACGTCCGCTTCTCACGTCCGCTTCTCACGTCCGTTTTTCACGTTTGTTTGCCAGCCTTCCCCTTCAGCCGCCTTTTGCACCGCCTTGCGCATTGGGTGTGAAGTGGCATTTCGGATCGTTCTTCCCCTGCTCGGAGCAACAGGTCAGCAGATTCCTGACCGAATCAACGCTCGCGGCGTCCCACTCTGCCTGGCTTCGGTTGTTGTCGACCGGCATCCAGTGGTTCAGCGGATAGCTGCTAGCGAGCTTGTCGCTGCCCTTCGGCGGCGGCAGCATGCCCGCCGCGAGCGGAACGTAAATGTCGCAGCTATGCTGGTTGCCGATGCGGTGGCAGCCGATGCAGGTGTTGCCGGGCGTGCTGATCGCAAGCGACGTCCACGAGGCGAAGGCGTCGCCGATATTGACGTATCTGCCCCACGGATCGGTTGGCACCTTATCCCAGACCTGACCGAGCCACGGGCTGTACATCACCGGGCTGGCATCGTGGCACGACACGCACTTTTTCGTTGCGGTCGCGGCGGGCGGCCACCAGAATGCCTCTGCGGAAACATGACCCGGCGGCGGTGTCGTTTCGTTGGGCGGCGGTACGCGCGAGGCGTTGAACCCTGCGGCACTGCCCGGATGCTCCGCATGGAACCAGCATGTTTTGCCGTTAGCTGTGTTGTGCAGCACGATGTCGACTTCGTCGTAGAGAGGGCTTCGGTCTGCGCGAATCATCTTGCGGCGGCAGAACGCGGAGATCTCCGTCGTGCCGTGCGACAGGTTGAGGATCTTCGAGTACGGCGTGCAGGGGCCGGAAGTGGGCGATTCATAGGGCAGCAACGCGGGACGGTCGCAGGTCATGTTCGCGAAGTAACGCCCGGGCACGTGGTTGTTCACCGTAATCGGCACCGTGGTGCCGGCGTTGCAGTTGAAGGCGGGAATCTCTCCGACTTCATCGGCGCACTGCTGGCCATATTGAAGAAGCGTCTGATCCGCCGCGTCGGCGGCGAACGCGGAGCGTGCTGCGAACGTCAGCAGCAACAGCAGCAGGACACGCAAACAGATTGTCATGGTCATGCTCCGTTACGTGCGAACGGCGCGGCGATCTTGCGGATCGCTTCGATGTACTTGACATAGCCGGTACAGCGGCACAGATTGCCGCCAACCCATGTCTCGATGGTTTCGTCGAGTTGCGCGACATTGACGGGATTTGACTGTAGGTGATCGAGCATCGCGGTGGCCGCCATCAGAAAACCCGGCGCACAGTATCCACACTGGAAGGCGAACGATTCCAGGAAGCTCTGCTGCAACGGCGATAACTTGCCATCCTGCATGAGGCCTTCGACGGTGTAGACGTGCATGTTCCGCATCGCACTCACCGGCGTCGAGCAGGCAAGCGTTTTTTCCATGGGCGAGTCGATCAGATTGCGCGTGCCGACGGTGCATGCCCGGCATGCGCCGATTCCGCAGCACAGTTTGGTGCCCGTGAGATCGCGCCGCTCATGCAGAAAGTCGATCAGGCTCATGTCGCCATCGGCGGCTTGCGCCTCGACCGCATGTCCGTTGATGTACATCCGAATAGTGCCGCTCATTGCAAGACTCCCCGAATCTGTTCCGGCGTTACCGGCGTTTCTCTGAAGCGATGACCCGTTGCCATTGCAAGCGCATTGAGCAAGGCTGGCGCGATAGGGCACATGACGGCCTCTGCAATGCCGCGCGCGTTGCCGGGATCGTCGTTGGGCGGCGGTAGCGCGATCAGCGTCTGTACCGGAATGTCGGTCAACCGCGAGATCTGGTAGCGGTCCAGGTTCCAACGGCCGCCCCCCGGCCCCTCGTTGCCGAGCGGGCAGGTCTCGGTCAGCACGTTGCCAATCCCCATTGCCACCGCGCCCTGCGACTGTCCTTCGACCAGTTCCGGGCACAGCAGACGCCCAACGCTCACTGACGACACCACGTGCTCGACCTTGACGCGGCCATTCGCAGGATCGACCGCCAGCGCGATGAGCGCAGCTGAGGGCGCGTAGGTGGTGCGCTGGAATTTCGCGCCGTTGATCACCGGCTGATGCAGTTCGCGATACAGCGGCGTCAGGCTGTCTGGATTCGTGCCCACGGCGACGTAGTCGTATTCGACGTCGGCCGGTCCGGACCTGAAGGGATAGGTGCCGGTCCAGAAAGAGCCGGCGTAGCTTGCATGGACGGCCGCGACGGCGGGCAGATTCATGTTGCGCATCTGGACAACCAGATCGCTCCATGGCAGTGGCTTGCTGATGCCGCGTGCGGTCAGCGCGCCGTTGACCCATTTGATGTCGGCGGCTTTCACATTCTCATGCCAGAGCGTTGACGCAGCGGGCAGCACGCTCTCCAGCAGCAACGCCTGCGCCGCTCCCTTCACCGCGTGATATTGATGAAACGCGCCGAGACACGCGCTCGACGAGCCCGACGTGTAGCGCACGTCAGTTTGCTTCTGTGGGGTAGCGGTGCCGTTCAGGCCCAACGCCTCGAAAGGCTCGAACACGCTCATCGCGATCGACTGGGCGTTCTGTCCCAGGTATTCGGATGGCGCGAGGCCGAGCGTGGTGGCGGCGCCGTTGCCCATGTCGGTGTATGTCGTGATCACACGCAGGCTGCCGTCCGGAAGGATTTGCACCATGCCATACATACCGTCGCCAGACGTGCCGAACGCTTCGTTCGCCATCGCAAGACCGATACCGTACTTCAGGCCCTGCGCCTCGCGCTGCGCACGCGTCTTGTCGCGCTCCTGCCAAAGCGGATGTTCTTCGAGGCGGTCGAGCACGCTGTTCAATTGCAGGTCGAACAGGATCGGTGCGCCGGTGATCGCGCGACCTCTGCCGAGCGAAGGGGTTTGCCCAAGCAGGTTCTTTCTGCGGATCGTAAATGGCGACACGCCCAGTTCGACGGCGGCTTCATCCATCAGCGTTTCGACCGCGATGAATGCCTGAGGGCCGCCAAAACCACGCTGCGAACCGCCGAATACTTCAGGCGTGTACAGAGACTCGGCCGTCGCGTTCGCACGCGGAATTTCATAGCAGCTCATCGCACTGAGCGCCGCGAGTTGGGCGACGTATGGCGAGAGATTTTTCTTGCCGCCGCCGTTCATCGTGAAATCGCATTTGAGCGCCTGGAGCTTGCCTTCGCGGTCGAACCACAGCGATTCGGTAAACTGGGTTTCGCAGCGTTTGAGACCGACCTGGAACTGCTCGTAGCGCGATTGCTGCCAGCGCAATGGGGCCTTTGCAAACGGCGCGGCGAGCGCGAGGTAAAGCGGAAAATACGAGCGATCGCGTCCACCAAAACCCCCGCCCGGATAGCACGCGACGATGTGCACACTTTGAGGGATCACCCGGCTGTCTTTGAACAACGCCACCACACCACTGGCATCCTCGCTGGCGGATTGTGTGCCCAGTACGAGACGCAGTTCGCGCGAGGCGGCGTCGTACCATGCGAGGCCCGATTCCGGCTCCATGAACACCGGGTCTATCGCAGGCGTCATGAAGCCTTGATCGTTCGACGCACCTGCCTTAAACCACGCCCCCTGCTGCGCGTTGTGCTGGATGGCAGTGTCGATGTTCGCGCGTGCTTCTTCGAGTGCCTTCAGATATTCCGGCGTGGGCTTGCCGTCGCTCCCGGTCTGGTAGTCCTTGACGTAGTTGAAGTTCGTCTCGTCGTCGCGCACATAGGTTGTGGTGGGAGTAAAAGCGACGGGCTTGGTGCGGCTGTCCGGGTCTATCGTCGCACCGTAACGAATCGTGTTGTCATTGAATTCGAGGAGCTTGCGCGCACGCCGGTACACGTCGAAATTCGCAAAGATCAACAACGCGGCAGGTTGGCCGAAACAGTCCGCCGGATAGCCTTTGCGAGCGATCCAGTAGATATCCTGACTTGCGATCGGATCGGTCTCCGGGGCAAGCGCGATTTCCTGAGCGCGCAGCGCGTCGTTATCGACAATCGCAACAGGCCGCAACTCGGGCGGCAGCATGCTGAGGTCGTAGTCTTCGTATACCCGGTCGACACGATTGCAGCGCAGCGCGTACAGCCAGTTCTCCTGTCGCGGCCAGCCGACGAAATCGCTCGCCTTGAAGTCGCGCGCGTAGATTTTCTGGCCCGTCACCTTGGGGATGCCGTCGATTCGCCAGCGTGCCTTGCCGGGATCGGGCGCCCACGGCGGCCCGTTGTCCGGCTCTGTCTGCATCGACGAACCAAGGACCGCCGCCGGCAGACTGCTGATGGAAATCGCGACTACCGCGCCGCTGCCCATGACTTTCAGGAAGGTACGGCGCGTGACAGGTATATCGAAAGCCATGTTTGACTCCCCGGATTAATTGGTATTCAACTCTTTATGCAAACTGCCTAAGCATTCGCTTTGCCGGTCGATGTAATTTTTAAATAAATCCTGTACAGGTTTCCGGCGTAGGGGCGTAATTGATTAACCCGTCAGTTTGCGGATGCGGCGTCGTTAGTAATGGCGAGTAATTTCGCCCCCCCCGGCATCTTGTATGTCTGGGGCGGCAGAGGAGGTCATCCCAGCGGTCGCCGACCGTCCCGGGAAGCCTCGGATTAGCTGTCTCTTCCTGTCATTGTGGTGTCCTCCCGAGTCTTATTTATTGCGTATTTGAATAGACTTTCGGCAATAGTAGGCGTGGGCAGATCTTCCCGCAAGAAATTCATTAAATATATCCATTCCAGATAAATGGGCGGACTTTACGTTATGCGATGCGTATTTTTCTAATCGAAGTTTTAAATGGCCAATTGAAAGGGCGCGTACTTCGACCTTGCGATCGGTAATCGTTATTCTTTCATTTTTATTTCATTATCGGCACTTGCCGACGAGTATTTGTGATCCCAGGGTGCCGTTGGTGCTGGCTGTCGATGGTCGATTTGCCATTCATCGCATTGATATGCGAGTGCAAGTCGCCTCGACGAGCGATCGACAACGAGGGGGAGCGGCTGTTTTGGAGTCGCGTTGCTCCATAGCTATGCTGCGGAAGGCTGGGAGTGTGTGCCGATTGCATGAGGCACTGACCGGCCAACAGCGACTGGTCGATAGCGCCCGCCGATCGGTAACAATTTAGGCCCGTAGATTCCTACGAGCCACGCGCGTATCCAAGGCAACCCACTACTCGATGGTGACGGAATCGATATGAGCAGTTGATTTGCCGTAGCTATCCGATTCGCTTTCCGTGACGAGGAAGAAACGAAGCGCTTCCACGTAGTAGCCCGACCGCCGCGGCCGACCTTCGCCACTACAATCGACAGGCCACGCACGGCCCGCAAGCCTGGCATTCAACATTGCAGCGTCCATGGGTTTCCCGACTCGGCAGGTTTCGTCGTCTTTGACTAATCTGCCCAGCCCGGAATTTCTCAAGCTGCTCCGATAGTCGAATGTCGCTCCGTCATCGAACATCGATACCGCGGCGCTGAGTTGCTCGGTAATGCTCCCGCTGCTCTCAGGCGTGTTGGTGATCATCCTTGAGCCAAGTTGCGCAAACCCGCCGACGGAAGCGCGATCGACGTAAAAGGTTGAGTAGGATTCTCGCAACAACGTCGTACCGTCCGACTGCGGTTGCAATTCGATCACGACTTTGGATTGAGGAAGCTGGGGTGATGAACTGGACATCGTCTCCACAACGGTAGCTTTTGAAAAACGTGCGACACCGGGCAGTGCCCGACCGAATGCGTCCGCCGCGGCCCGTACATCGTCAGCTATCCGGCCGACTTCGATGGCCGGCATCTCAGGGGTTTCCGGCTTCTTGCGGACAACGTCGCCACCGATCGGGCCGGCGAAGTGCTCAGGATCGATTGGTGCGCCGCAAACGGCATGCGCGGCCTGTGCAATCAGCGGATCGGATTCAATCGGTGAGGCGGGCGGAGGCGCATCGAGCAATCTCGTCGCGTCAGTAATGTCGCCGCCAGGTGAAAAGTAGTAGCGAATTGGCACTTGCGCATTGCCGGCGGCACAATCGAGAGCGATCAATTCGCGAATTGAATCGTATGGCGCACCATAGGGTGGATTGAGCGTCATCTTCGGATAGTCGATGCGTGCCCAAACCAGTCTCAACTTTCCAGAATCGTGCACGCTGCGCGTGTCGATCTGAAGCAGCGTATCTCCGTCCCCTCTGCCAACGTTGACGAGACGCTCCCGATGCAGCGGTAACGCGCACATCGCCTTCAGTCTCGCAAGACGCGGTGGGGGCTCGTTACCCGACTTGAATACCGCCCGCTTGTAAGATCTGGACGCGTCCTCAAATAGCCGAAGGAATCTGCCGCTTTGATAGGTATCGGTCAGCAACATTCGTTCGCGCTGCGCTGCGCAATCGATTTCCTCGAGCGACGTTGCTTGTGTCGTATCGTCGCGGACTGCTTCACCACCGCGCTCCATGCGATAGACCGGACCTTGCTCTGCGAAGTAGACGTCGTCACCGATACGAATGGCCGACTCGGTCAGGTACGTGAGGGTGGAATCTGTCGGCATCGGCGTCCAGTCCATCGCAGTCGCGTTCCCGGATAAGCCGGCAATGACCATCGATAGCGGAACCACCGCAATGCGCCAGCGGCGGTGGAAGTCAGGTGTTGAAATCATGTAGTGGATGGAGGGTGGTTTGTCCGGTCGTGTTCACGACGACGTACATACTTCCGATCGTTTTGTTCACCTGGTCGAGAAGCGATATTTAATCGGTTTTCGGCCGATTCCGTGAAAACTTTATTTTCGATGCGCGAAGATGCTTTCGGGAGCGAACAAACGCTGATTGCCTTTGGTGGATGACCAGGAACCGGAATGACAGCGATATCTCAAGCACCGGCGCGGTGCGCTTGTTGCGGGTTAGAACTGTCGGCTAGCGAGCAAGCTCAAGTCTCTTCAGGGTCGTGTGCTGCCGATCGCTGTCAGGCAGAAAGCGACCAGTTTCGGCCAGGCGCGCCGAAGCTCTAAATCGTTGACAGCGCGAGTTCCAGAAGCCGATCAGAGCGTATCCTGGCTCGTCGCCCAAGGTCAAAAGCCCGGCGCTGGTCGCCAGTGCACAAAGGGCGGATACGGTGCACCGCTGAGGAAGGCGAGAAATACTTCCACAACCTGATCAGCCATAAACCATTCGTCCGATTGCATCGGAATGTTGCCTGCGCTGAAGACCAGGATCGTTCCATCCGGGCGCACAGGAGACGGGTTGTCGTGAAACGCCCTCCAACGATGTGCGCCGGAATCGAAGCGCTCAACCATACAGCTGACGCCACCTCCGGCTACCTGCACATAGTTGCCTGCGGCGTCAGTTAATGACGCGTAGGACGACTTGCCGTAACTTCGCAGGGACTTGAGCGCGCGAGCAATCTGTATGGGAGTCGGCGTAACCAATGCCGCCTTACCTTCGATGTCGAATTTCATTGGCTGATTTATCTCGATTCCTCTCGACCGGATGTGAATCCTACCAGCACCGAAACCCTATGGCGAATGGCTGCTACTGGCGAACTCGGCGATCGCCTCGAGCCGCGAGTTACCGGTCGCCGCATGGCGCGCCACGGGGAATGCATGCCTCATGCATGAGGCGGCACGTGGCCATGAGCGGACATTCGGAATGCGGCTTGAATCTGTTAGCAGTCCACAGACGAGACAAAGGGCGTTGTGGCACTTCATCCACTGACGTGGTCGCCGGTCTGCGGAGCGCGTAGGTCAGCTTAAGCCGGCCGCTGACGTTCGATTGCGAGTGCGAAGTGGTTGCGTGGCGCCTGCTATCAGCCACCAAACAGGAAAATCCGAAATGGCTTTATTCAAGGGTTCTCCGTAAAATATGTCACTTCGACGGCTTCGATAACTATTTCACCATGCATCGAATTGGATTCTTCGTTTGCCGTGGCTACGATGCTCTCGATCTGGGCGGACCACTTTCGGCTTTTAATCAGGTGATCACAGCCGCTGGCCATACCCCATATGAACTTCATGTGGTCTCGCAGTCAGGAGGCCCCGTTCTTGGCAATGTAGGCCTTCCGATCGAGACAAAGCCGATCGGGAGGCGCACGTTTGACACGGTCATATTCGTGGGCGGCGATATCGATCCGATGCAGACACCGGAGAACATCGCCGCTGCCAGGAAATTGGGCTCCAGAGCCTCGCGGGTGGCAAGCGTCTGTACGGGAGCGTTTTTGCTTGCGGAAACTGGCTTGTTGGACGGCCTGAGAGCAACAACACACTGGCGGTACGCTGCTCATTTGCAGTCGCGCTTCCCTCGCATCAGGGTCGAGGGCGACAGCATCTACATAGCAGATGGCCGTGTTTGGACGTCGGCCGGCATCGCCGCCGGAATAGACTTGGCGCTCGCCATGATTGAAAGAGATATGGGCGCGGAAATTGCGCGCGCTGTTGCCAGGTATCTGGTCGTTCCGTATCGCCGACCCGGAGGCCAGTCCCAATTCTCCGCTATGTCGCAAATGGAACCGGAGTCGGATCGTATCCGCATCGCTCTGAGTTTTGCCAGAGAACATCTGGCTGAAGCGCTACCTGTCGAGCGGCTCGCCGATGCCGCAAGATTAAGTCCGCGGCAATTCGGGCGAGCATTTCGCCGGGAAACGGGTGAGACGCCTGCTAAAGCGGTCGAGCGCTTGCGTGTTGAAGCTGCGCGGTTGCGTCTGCAGAGTGGTAGCGAACCGATCGAACAGATTGCTCTGGCTGTGGGATTTGCCGATCCGGAACGGATGCGAAGGGCTTTCATCAAACTGCTTGGACATCCACCGCAATCGATCCGACGCGAAAGCAGATTGAACGGTGAGCGCTGATCGACGGCAGATCAGTGCGTCACTTGGTCGGTATTCATCTAATGACCGATTGGCGTTTGCAGTACGCCATTGTTTGCCAAACTCATATTCCGGTTGATCAGCCGGATCAGCAATCGTTGCCCCAGCGGGAAGCCTGGGCGGCGAGCCGTGTGCCGCAGGATCCAATTCCGACAGATCGCGCCACTGCTGTCAGACCCACCGTCCAGGAGACTTTCGCCGCCTCTTAACGAGCGTCAGGTCTCAAGGGGTGTAACTGTTCCAGATGTCGCGATGTAGCTTCCAGGCGCCGCCCTGCTTCAGGAAGATGAGGATCTGTTTGCCGCGAAATTTGAGCTTTCCATTGTGATCGTGAATTTCGGCATCCGAAACTTCGGTCACAGTCTGATCATTGCCGTAGAACTCGTAATTGCCGAAGGATACGGTGTCTGGCGTGGATCCCGCATATCCTTTGGTGAAGTATTCGGCGATCGCGTTGGGGCCGGCGACGCGGTCGCCCCCAGGTGGTAAAAGTGCACCATCTTCCGTATAGAGACGACCTATCGCGTCGTAATCACCTCGCCCGAAAGCTTCCGCCCATCGTGCGTTTTCGGCTTTGATTGCCGCTTCGGGTGGACGCAGGGAGTCGCTTGCAGTTGCAGGTGGCGCAAAAACGAAAAGGGTCAAACAGGCCGCGAGGGCCGCAGCACAAAGACGAGTCTGTCGCATTGAATGATTTCCGATCCTGGCTTGAATTGGAGAGGTCCGCACCGGATTGGACAAATGGTGCAGACAATGTCGTTTGCGGTCTTCATCGAGGCCAGTGGTGCGGCCCCCCGCATAACGCTGGAAGCGTTTCAGCGAACCCCTGGAATTCGGGCGAGACCCCTGGATGCGCCGGGCAGTTCCTTGTCGACCATCGCAAGGACTTCTGGCCGGGCATCTCTGGGATGGCCGGAATGGAACGGGGGCGCGGGATCATATTCGATCACGAGTTGCGTGAACTCGGCGGCCTGTTGACCGCGCAGCTTCGCGGCAACGCGAAGCGCAAAGTCGATGCCCGCCGTTACGCCGCCGCCGCTCATGAACCGGCCGTTGTCGTCTTCTACGAAGCGATCCGGCACGGGGATGGCGCCATATTCGGACAGCTTGTTGACGAAAGCCCAGTGGCAGGCGCTTCGTTTACCCTTGAGAACGCCTGTTGCGGCGAGCACGAGCGACCCGTTGCAAACCGACGTAACATGTTTGGCGCTCTCGGCCAGACGCCGAACCTGCGCTTGATACGCCGGCTGCATCGGCGCGGACAGATCGGATCCACCAGGAACCAGAATCAGGCCTGCCTTCTCGATGTCGGCCAGTCGTTCAGTCTTGCCATACATGACGCCAAATTCGAGGGGCACATAACCACCATCGAGGCTCGCGTAGCGAACGTTCGTATTCGGTAGCCGGTGGAAAATCTCGCTAGGGCCGGCAAAATCGAGAAGCGTCCCGCCGGGATAAACCGCGATGACGATGTCGAGTGGATCGGTCGGAGAGAGCGTTCCCTCGCTGCCTGCCTGCGCAAAAGCGGAAGTGGCGCGGCCAAGCAGGGCTCCGCCTCCCAGGATGGCGCCGAGCGTGGCAATGCTTCCAAGCTTGAGAACATCGCGGCGGGAATGGCCCGCGCCGATCGGTCGCTCGCCGGCCGCGTTGTTTTTACTATTGTCGGTCAAGATAATTTCTCCTTGTACATCGGCCCCTCTGCGAGCGCAGTCAGGTTGGGCCGGATTGCAGGACCACCACGACGAAAAGCGTGGCGGGCGTGTGATTGAGAAGTGGAGGAGCCTGGACCTCGCGTAGGGCTGTGGAATCGGAGGCCGAAGCCTTAGAGTTGCGAGGTGCCGCCATCGACGACCAGTTCGGTGCCGACCACGTAGGAGGATTCGTCGCTAGCGAGATAGAGTGCGGCGTAGGCAATGTCCTCGGCCTTGCCCATGTGGCCCACCGGGATAGCCTGGGCGAACTCCGCCTTGCGGTCGCGAACCCATTCGTCGGACATACCCCACTTGCTGATCAGGGGCGTGTCCATTGCGCCGGGAGCGATCGCGTTAAAGCGGATCTTGCGGTCGAGAAACTCGTAGGACCAACTGCGGGCAAGTGATCGTACGGCGGCTTTCGCCGCCGCAGTCAGCGAGATGCCATGCTTGCCAGTCTGCGCGACGAACGATGTATTGAGAATGACTGAGGAACCCTCTCGCAAGTCCGGCAGCACCGCCTGAAGCGTGAACACCACGCCCTTGACGTTGATGTCCATGATCTCGTCATACAGTTCCTCGTCGATGTCGTTGATGGCTGATGGGAAAGCTCGGCCAGCGTTGGCGAACACGACATCCAGGCCGCCGAACTTCTCCTTCACTTTGGTGGCAATCGCCCGCATGTCCGCGATCGAACGTACGTCGCCCTTGAGAACGAGCGCATTCTCGCCAAGCTCGGCCCGCACGCGCTCAAATACGGCATCGTCGCGACCAGTGACCGCTACTCGTGCGCCTTCCGCAATGAAGAGCCTGGCGGTTGCAAGACCAATGCCGCTAGTACCGCCGGTGATCAAAGCTGACTTGTTCTTAAGTCTCATCCTGGGTTCCTTTCTCTGCCTCGTGGTTGACCAAGCCGAACGTGCAAGGGGCAATCATGTTGGCGCGCTTTGCACGTTTCCGTCTTTCATGTGAATTATGAAAGGCGACTCTGATGGCGCAAAGGTCGTATAACCCTCAAAAAACGTCACCAGACCGCAGACTGTCGGTCAGAGAGCGGGCAAGCACGAAAATTGCTGAACGGTAACAACGCTGACAAACCGTAATTGCGCGGACAGTCGGGTGCAATTCAAATGCCACCAGGCTTGTCAAAGCAATGTGGCGTTGCTATCGACGCACCGTTCTGGCCGGGACGAAACGAATAGCGCACCTCATGCATCGGCCGCTCTTTCAGAGGGAGGAATCGTGCAAAAGAAAATCATCATTAGAACCATTGCGGGAGGCGTTTGCCTGATGGCGCTGTCCGGCGCGGTGTTCGCTCAATCGCTGGCGTATACGAATCAGCCCGTGGACGTTTATGCGGGGCCGTCCGGGGAGTATCCGGTGGTCGCGCAAGTGCCGCCGAGCGCGCAGCTAGCGGTGTACGGCTGCGTTGCCGATTACAGCTGGTGCGACGTCGGCGCGCCCGGGCTGCGCGGTTGGGTCTACGGCGAGTATCTCGACTATCCGTACCAGGGCACCGAGGTGCCGATCATGACTTACGGCGTGCAGATTGGAGTTCCGATCGTGACGTTCTCGTTCGGGACCTACTGGGATCACTACTATCGCGGCCAGCCTTGGTATCACGACCGGGACCGGTGGGCGAATCGTCCGCCGCCGATGCGGGGCGGTCCGCCGCCGCATGGTGGTCCGCCGGCGCAGGGCGGTCCGGTTGTGAACCCGAGGCCGGTCATGCACGGCGGCCCGCAGCCGCAACCCCAGCCGGGATACGCGCATGGGTCGATGCAGCCGCAGCCGGGATATGCGCACGGGCCTGCGCAGCCGCCTGGACACGTAATGGGCGGTCCTCAGGGACAGACTGCCGGGCACCCGGGCGGTCCGTCCGGTGAGCACGGCGGCGAGGCGCGCGGTGGCAATGAAGACCGCAATCACCCGCCGGATAATCATTAGCGATTGAACGCTTTTTACTCGCCGCCGTTTTGTGATCGCCTATTAACGCGCCGAAAAAGATTTGAGGGTTTTAGAAACCGACGACGAACTATAAATCCGTGCGGGCGGAAAGCGGATCAGGCTACGCGCAAAGATGTGAGGCAAATCGGCGACGGGCAACGAATGTCAGGGTGGTGACGATTCGAGGCGGTAGACGGCCAGAAACGGTCAGTAGCATCAGCTGCTCGAATCACCGACAATGCAAGGCGCGAGGACGGGTGAGGCTACCTCGCAGTGCCTCGAAAGAAGGCCGATGACAGACATTCGTGTTGACGGCCGAGAAATGTGCGCGCAAATTGCGCATCACGATTCGTAGAAGCTTGCGCGGGGAAAAGCTTGTCGGCCCGGCACAAGAAAAAACTTTCACAACATTCGTGTACAACGGGGTCAAGGATGAACCAGTTACCGGCACTCATGCCAAGTGGCGTCACAGACGAAACCTCTGGCTGGGTCAAGCACCAAACTTGCTGCGAACCTGGCCCTGTACGCATCGTCGCCCTGTGGAAGATCTGGAACCCGACCTGTTGCTCAGGAGCAGCAGCATGACGTTCCGATCTCTGGTTGGCGCGCTGTTGGGACGCAAGCGGCAAGAACTCTCAGTCCACCCGGTTCAGGACGCCGCAGCCACCCCAAGGCTGAGCCAACAGTTTGAACTGCCGGCACAATGGGCCTTTCAGCAGGAAGATGAACGCATCGCCGTTTTTCACAACGCTGTGGGCGATGTGCTGACGATCAACTTCTTTATGGCCGTGCCCGACATTGGAGCGCCCATCGACGACGTCGATGCGCTGCGTGCGTTTTACCGTCGCACAACCGAGGCGGCCGGTCTCGCTCTGGTTGAGACAGAGCTGGCGCAACTGAATACATTAAGCGCCGTGCGCACGCTGTTCAAGGCGCGAATAGAGCAAATACGTGGTTTCGCCTTTGTCGGCTCCTACACGCTGCCCTTTGCCGACCGCTCTTACGTTATTAAGGTACAAAGCATCGAGCAGGGCGTCACCGGTATGCGCGAAGCTGCCGTTATGGTTCTGATGGGACCACCAGAGATCGACGAAGTAACAGGTGAGTTAGTCGGATGGGCTCAGGACCCCTACGACCCGGACTATCGCGCTGCGTTCATGCGCAACCAGGCCGATGATCAGAAGTTTGATGCCCAGTTTCCCGATCATCCTCTGAGCAAGGTTCGGCGCTATCTGGCAGAGCTTGAATCTGCCGTACGTGTCGATCCGGCCATTCATGAACTTCAACCATTCGCCTATCAAGCACAGGAGTATTGAAGGGGCGACACGTTCGCACTGAGTAAATATGGGCACGGCTGTCCAGAAGCGGTTGCGATAATCTCTAGTGTGCGTGGCGTGCGGACCGTCGCTGCCGAACAAACTCAGGAGCATAACCAGGAGGTTCGTTCCACGATGTTTGACCAAAGCGATAGTCAATCCGCCACGGTATCTGTCCACACCGGTAGTCAATCTGCATTGCGTCAAGTTGCAGCTTCGAGGCTTTTTCTCGGTGCAACAATTGCGATGTTTCTGTCGGGTCTCGGCGCATCAGCGGCCGCACCACAGATCGTTCTGTTCCTGGTGAACGAACTCGGCGCTTCGCTGCGCTTGGCCGGGTTCTATTACCTGACCAGCCTTGCAGCTCCAGTCGCGGGGTATTTCGTCGGCCGCTATTCCGATCGCACAGGGAATCGCCTCGGTCTTTTTCGCGTGTGTGCCGCGGTGGGTTTCGTGGGCTGGGCGGGGCTGGCCCTTGCTACTTCGGTCTGGATGCCCTTCATCATCGCTGTCGTTTTGCTGGCGGTTTCCGGTGCCACCGCCTCGCAAATTTTTGCGGCTGTCCACGATGAACTTAGCGGCAAGCCCGACGATACAAATGAAAGTGTCGTTGCCATTATCCGTATGGCGCTTACCGGCGGATGGATAGTTGGACCCGTGCTCGGCGCTTGGGTGGCCGCTACCTATGGCCTGCGCCCCATGCTTTGGATGACCGCGATCTGCATGCTTTTACAGATCGCACCTCTCGGAACGCTGAACCCACCTGCCAGGCTGAAGCCGGAGTCTGCGAGTGAGCCCGCGCGTCACGCCAAGCTACGTGCCATGCTGCCGCTGCTGACGTTCACAGGACTGTTCGTCCTGGTCTACGCAGGGGAGCCGGTGAAGTACGGATTCCTGTTGATCTACATGGAAGAACACCTCAAGCTAAGTCCGGCCGTACGGGGAGCAGTCATCGGGATACAGCCATTCATCGAGCTACTCATCATGCCCTTCAGCATCGGGCTGGGCCGCAAGCTTGGCAACGTGTGGTTGATGTGCATCGCAGCCGCCATTGGCGTGTTTGCCAATCTTTGCTTTGCGCTCTGGTCGTCCGCAGCGGGCATGTTCGCCGGACAGATCCTCATGGGTGGTGTTTGGGGCATATTTATGGTTCTGGGCATCATCGTCGCTCAACGCCTGCTTCCCGAGGCGGTAGGGACGGCGTCGGCAATCTTCATGAGTTCGACGGCCCTCGCCTCGGCATTAGGAGGTGTCGCAGGCGGTTTCGGGGTCGCCTCCCTGGGCCTTCCCAATGTCTTCCTGCTGCCAGCGCTCTTCGCGGGTATAGCCGTGATTGGGCTGGCATTGATGGCGCGCGCCGAAAGCTTCAAGGTGTATTGACCTCGGCCGGCTCGCACGCGTGCTCGAGCGCAGTTGCGGCGCGTCGAGAACAAGACCGCTTTCTAGCGCGGCGTTCACCGGAAGACCCGGTTTCAATACGCCTTGGCGAATTGCTGACTAAAGCTACCTACATCGCATGACCGCGGGCGGGATAGAAATACTTCCGGAGCAAACAGGACAGGCATGCTATTGAACACGCGCTGAATGGCCGTTGCGGGACGCGGCCAGCGTCCGCTTCGGCGTCGACCTGAGCCAGTCGTCATGAGGCCCAGATCGGCCGCGAGCGGGTATAGCCGTAAAGCGCGAAGTGGCACCACTCCCGCCCTTAGAGTGGTCGTTCCGCCCGTCCTAATGAGCTAACCGATGCTTCAAACGTTTGAAATCGAACCCAGCTGTAGTCAAGGCATCGATCAACATTGCCGTGCCGTCCGGCTTCAGTTGCTCAAGCGGCGGCCGAACCGTCATCCAGTCCCGATCATCCGTGCCATAAGCGATAACCTGCTTCATTGCCGGAATCATCGGCACGGTTTCGAACAGTTTCCGTATGAGGGTCACTTTCTCCTGTAGCGCGGTTGCTTTCTCGTTCCGCAGCCGTTCGCAGAGCAACGCGATATCTCCAGGATTGACGTTCGCCGTCGCGCTGATGCATCCCGCCGCGCCGAGCGGGAGTGCCGTGCTCAGCAGCGCCTCACTGGCAGGAAAAATGTCGAGACCATCTCGTGCGAAGACATCGATCATGGCCTTCGTATTGTGCCAATCTCCGGACGAGTCCTTCACCCCCGCAATGGTCTCAGGATATCGTTTGAGCAAACGTTCAATCAACTCAAGCGTGATCGGCACGCCCGATAGCGCGGGTATGTTGTATAGATATAGCGACATGCGTGCGTCGCCAATGCGCTCGATCACTTCAGCGTAGTAGGCAAACAGTCCGTCGTCGCTGATCTTCTTGTAGAAGAAGGGCGGCAGTATCAACACGCCGGCAGCGCCGGCGTCAACCGCATGCCGCGTGAGTAGCACTGTGTCGGTCAGTGACGACGTCCCCGTTCCCGGCATCATGGAGGCCGCGGGCACGCCGGCTTCCAGCAGCGTATCGGTCAGCCGGATGCGTTCTGCCACCGACAGAGAGTTCGCTTCGGAATTGGTGCCGAAGATAGCAAGGCCGGCTCCGTTTTCCAGCAGCCATCTGCAGTGGCGCACAAACTCGGTGGCATTTGCTTCCAGATTGGCATGGAACGGTGTTACGACGGGAGCGAGCACGCCGCGTAGGCGTGTTGGTCGCGCATCGATCATTGGATCTCCGTGGAAGGAAGAGGTGGATAAAACGCCGTTCGCGGCAGCAGGCAACCGTGGTGGCCGCGCCATCGAACTGCGTTGGCATGCGGGGCGCAGGACGCGATGAAAGTTGCGTTACATCGCGCCGGGTTGGCTGAACAGCAGTGACGTACGGTCCACCTTTTTGAATTCCTTGATCAATCCGCGCTTCGGATTGAGTCCGAGTCCCGGTTCCTGAGAAACGTGCAGATAACCGTTCTCAGGTTGCGGCACATTCTCGAAGATCGCGTTGTAGGCCATCCATTTGTGGAAGTGGTACTCGACGATGCCGCCGTTCGATAGCGCCGCCTGCAACGCGATGTTGTGCGGGCCGCTGCCGTTGCCGTGACCGAGCGATCGTCCAAATGCCTGCGCGAGCATGCCGATACACAATCCCGCTGTATAACCTCCGTCATTCGTGACATTGGGTTGAAGAATGTCCACCGCGTCGTTGACCAGCAGATCGCGCGCGGAATACTTGTGATTCTCGGCTGCGGCGATGGGAATCGACGTCTTGCCGCGAAGTTCGCGAAGTAGCGTCGGATGATTGTCGATGACGGGCTCTTCGATGAACGAGATATCGAGTTCCTCAGTCATCTGGCAAAGCCTGGTTGCTTGCGCAACGGTCATCCGCGAATTACCGTCCATCGCGAGTTTCACGTTTGGGCCGACCGCCTCGCGCATGGCCTTCATGCGGATGTAGTCGTCAGCAGGATTGGGTACGTTCTGGCGACCCACCGTGTTCTTCAAATGCAGATTGCCCAGTTCGGCGAGATGTTTGGCTTCTGCCGCCAGTTCTTCGACGCCGTACACCGGTGCACCGCCATAGGCTGCGCCGTGAGTGACATACACCTCGACTTTGTCGCGCGCACCACCGAGCAGTTTGTGTACGGGCACGCCGAGCGACTTTCCCTTCAGATCCCATAGCGCGATATCGACCAACGCAAGCGCCGAGAGATAAGCCCTGCCCATGAACCGAACGACCGAATGGCGATCGAATCGGGCAATAACCCTCTCAATGCAGCTAGCGTCCTCGCCGACGAGCAGATCGGCCGCATGATTGTTAAGGAAGTCGACGACGACGGGATGCGTATAACCGCCCATCGAATAGCCGATCAGTCCGTCGGTGGTTTCGATCTCTACGATCAGTGCATGCTCGACGTTCGGCAGCTTGCGAAACGGCGGCGGTTGAATCGGGATATTGGCGAGGTGATGGGCCTCTAGGCGAGCAATTTTCATAGCTTGAGTCCTTGTGTTTCGTGCCGGTAAGGTGGCACGTCAGGACTCAAGCGTGAGCCGAATCTATATTTTTTAAAATCAGATAATTTGCGCCAATTATTCTGTTTAATAGATCAATGGTTCGTCGCTGCAGTTCGGCGACGCGAAGGTTTCACCGCATCGTCGATTAATTCGCGTACCACTTGCGCCAGTTGCGCGGCTGCGGGAGACAAGCTGCGGCCACGCATCGTAATCAGGCACACCTGGCGCGTCAGCGAAGGCTCGACGAGGCGCAGCGTCTGCGTGTTCGACGAGGCGACGCCCTTGAGCACCGACTGCGGCAGGAGGGCCGCGCCCATGCCTGCAATCGCCATGGAGACGAGCGTTTGCATCTGCATGCATTGATAGTTGTTTTCGAATTTGAGCGACTGCGCGTCGATCGCGTTTTCAATCATGCGGCGCATCGCGCTGCCGGGCGTGTGGAGCAGGAGCGGCATCGTAACCAGCTCCTTGAGCGAAATCGTCTTACGTGTGCTGGCCAGCAACACGCGCGGCACAAGGGCCATGATCCGGTCGTCGAGAATCGGCTCGAAGCAGATGTCGTCGTCCACCGCGTCGACCCGCGGGCCGACCCCGAAGTCGGCGTCGCCCTGGCGAACCATGTGAAAGATCTCGGCGGAGTGCTGTTCCATCAGGCTGATGTGTACGCCGGGGTGCACCTTCTTGAACGTCGCCAGAATCTGGGGCAATCGGTTGGCGGCAACGGATGGCGAACACGCAAGCGAAACGCGACCGCGTTTGATGTCAGCGGATTCGCGAATCTTGCGCAACCCGAGATTCACCTCGTGCATGGCGCGCTTGGTTCCCTCCAGCAACTCGCGGCCTTCCGGCGTGAGTACGACGCTGCGCGTCGTGCGATGCAGCAGTGTCATACCCAACTGGGTTTCCAGCTGTTTGATCTGCGTGCTCACCGCGGACTGCGACCGGTGAGTCTGCTCCGCCGCGTCACGAAAGCTCAGGCTTTCGGCGACCAGCATGAAGGTCTGCAGCAGGCGCAGGTTGAACTGGGTCACAGGTACGGGCAGATCGCTCACGGTCCAGCTCCATCCGATTGATTGAAAAAAGAGAATAGTAGCGCCGATAAATGCGTTTTACCTAAGTCTTCTTACAGGTTAGTGTTCGGTCGGGACGGATGACAAGGGTGCATCCAGCACAACGCGCACAAACGAGGAGGAGACACTGCATGCTGATCGATTGGACCTGCATTCCCGCTGCCGATGGCGCCCGGCCAGGAATGGTCCGCAAAACGGTTTGCGGGGAAAAGATCTCTGCGATGAAGGTCGTCGTAGCGGGCGGAACACGTTTTGACGGCAGACTTCATCACCATCCGCATGAACAGATGCTGGTCGTGATTTCGGGGCGGGTGTCCATTCAGATCGACGACGCCGTTCTCGACGCAGACCCTGGAGAGCTGGTCTTTTTTCCGTCCGGCAGCTTGCATGCGGTGGTGGGCGCCGATTCGCAAGGGGCCTGTTATTACGAACTGTCCGCGCCCGCTCGCATCGATCAACTGCCTGGTTGGGTGGCCGCTTCCGCGCTGCGGTATTGAACCCGAAGAGGGGCCGGAGGCGGCTCGCAAAGGGTCATAAAGCTGGGACCGTCACGGCGGCGCCAGCCAGAAAATTGGAGGAGACAATGCAGGTAGAACTACCCGAAGTATCCGTATTGGAACGCAGCACGATGCGCAGAGTCATCTTGCGATTGGTGCCGTTCCTGATGGCGTCGTATTTCATGGCGCTGCTGGATCGAGTGAATATCGGCTTCGCAGCGCTGCAGATGAACGCCGATCTGGGGCTGTCTCATTCGATGTTCGGTTTTGCCGCCAGCCTGTACTTCGTGGCGTACTTTATCGCCGAAGTACCAAGCAACCTCGCGCTGGAAAAATTCGGCGCCCGGCGCTGGATCGCGCGGATCATGATTACGTGGGGATTGATCGCTTCGTTGATGGCTTTTGTCGTCGGCCCGAATTCGTTGTACGTCATGCGGTTTTTGCTGGGCCTGGCGGAAGCCGGATTCTTCCCGGGCACGATCCTCTATCTCAGCTATTGGCTGCCGAAGCGCTATCGCGCGCAGGTGCTCGGGATTGTCGCGACGTCGAATGCGCTGGCGAGCTTCGCGAGTGGACCGTTGTCAGTCGCTTTGCTCAAACTGCATGGCATGGGTGGCTTGCGCGGCTGGCAGTGGTTGTTTTTGCTTGAAGGCATTCCTGCCGTTTTACTCGGTATTGCCGCATTGTTTATCCTTGTGGATTCGCCGAAGAACGCACGCTTCCTGACACCCGAGCAACGCGACTGGCTGGAGGCGCGTCTTGCGAGCGAGCGGTCGCAAGGCAGCGCGGTGGGGCATTTGAGCCTGTGGGCATTGCTGCGCAATCCCTATTTCCTGGTCATGGCGCTGCTGTGCTCGGTAGCTTCGGCAACCAGCAGCGTGCTGGCCGTGTGGCAGCCGCAGTTTCTCAAGTCGTTCGGTTTGACGAATACGGAGACGGGTTTCATCAACTCGATTCCGTATGCGATCACTATCGTCGCGATGATTCTTTGGGCACGTCATTCGGACAAAACGGGCGAACGGCGCTTGCACACCGCGGTGCCACTGTTGCTCACGGCGACCGGTTTTGCCGTGATCAGTTTCGGTAGTGTGTCTTTACCGATTGTTCTGATTTGCCTGACATGCTGCCTGGTCGGCGCTTACTCGTTCAAAGGGCCATTCTGGGCAATGTCCAGCCAGATACTGTCGCCGCAGACGATGGCCGCCGGTGTGGCGGGGATCAACGCGATATCCAATCTGATCGGCGGCGGGTTGATGGTGAATGTCGTCGCTCAGATCAAGCAGCACACCGGCAGCTATTCCACCGCGTTGAGCCCGCTTGTCGCATTGGCCGTGATCGCCGTAGTGGCTTTAATGATTATCACGCGTAAAAGCAGGCGTCGCGTTGACGGAGCGGGCAGTGCTTCAGCTCAGCGCGTGTGACGCCGGTGTTCGATCGCCGCGTCCAATGGATGCCGGCGACGCGCGCTGAACGTTTCAACCTGTAGTCAATTCACCTCGAAAGTCGCTTTCTCGCTCGAATGAAAAAAGCATTCGCGCAGGGCGGAGCTTTGTCCGCGTCAAACGCAAACGCTCCGTCATTCCACAAAAAATATAGGAGACGCTTCATGAAGAGAATCGCTTTTGCGACCGTTGCCGCCTGCGGCATGATTTGCAATGGAGTCCAGGCCCAAAGCAGCGTCACGCTATACGGTCTCATCGACGAAGGTTTCAACTACAACAGTAATCTGAACGGCGGCCGCTCCTACGCGCTGCAAAGCGGTGTGATGCAAGGCAGCCGATGGGGGCTGCGTGGCGCGGAAGATCTGGGTGGTGGTCTGCAGGCGATCTTCATGCTGGAGAATGGGTTCGATCTGAACTCCGGAAAAATCAGCCAGGGCGGCCTGCTTTTCGGTCGGCAGGCGTATGTTGGTCTCTCGAGCCGCTATGGCACGGTAACGCTGGGGCGGCAGTATGACGTCAGCGCCGATTTTGTCGGTCCGTTCGAAGCCGGCAATCAATGGGCCGGCAACGTGGGCGCTCATCCCGGCGATCTGGACAATTTCAATAACACGGTTCGCACCAACAACGCGATCAAGTTCAAAAGCCTGTCGTACGGCGGTTTTTCTTTCGGCGGCCTATACAGTCCCGGTGGTGTGGCAGGGGATGCAACGCGCAATCAGTCGTGGTCGATCGGCGCGGGTTACTCCAATGGACCGTTGTCGCTCGGCGCTGGCTACATGAACGTCCGCAATCCGAATCTGGGTTTTTTTGGCAATGCGACGACCGGCACACCGTCGGCGGCGAGCGCCAATAGTAGTTATCCGATCTATAGTGGTTTTATGTCCGCCCACACATATCAGGTTGCGGCGGCGGGGGGCGCCTACACGTTTGGCCCTGCAACGCTGGGGTTCACGTACTCGAATGTCGCTTTCAAAGGATTGGGCGACACAACCAGCGGACCGAATCCGAGCGGCTATTCCGGCAGCGTGCATTTCAACAATGCTGAAGCAAATTTCCGCTATCGCCTGACGCCTTCTCTCTTCGCAGGCATCGCCTACGATTACACGCGGGGAAGCAGCGTGGCGACCCGCACCGGGCAGAACGATGGGGCCACGTACCACCAGATCATGACAGGGCTCGACTATTTTCTGTCGAAGCGCACGGACGTGTATCTGATCGGCGTTTACCAGAAGGCGTCGGGCACGGATTCGCGCAACCGGCCGGCGGTGGCATCGATCAACAACCAGTCGTCGCCGTCCAGCGACGATCGCCAGGCATTGATGCGAGTAGGCGTTCGGCATAAGTTTTAGCGGAAGGGCGAGTTAGAGAATTGCTCCGCCGCTTGGGGCCGTTTCGCGGCGGCCAATGCATGACTATGTTCGCCGCGTTCAGAAGAAGCTGCGAAATCGTGTCTTGCGCATGTCGATTTCTCCCACGATCATTCGTCGTAGTCACAGGAGGCGCTTTTGCCTCCAAACACTATCGTCCTCAAAGGAGAACCCCAAATGCGTGTAATGGTCATTGTCAAGGCAACCCCCGAGTCCGAAGCCGGGCAAATGCCAAGCATGGAGCTCATCGCGGCGATGGGCAAATATAACGAGGAACTGGTGAAGGCCGGGATCATGCAGGGCGGAGACGGGCTGAAGCCGAGTTCGGCAGGCGTGCGTGTGAGGTTTTCAGGGAAGGATCGAACCGTCGTTGAAGGCCCATTTGCCGAGACCAAGGAGTTGATCGCCGGGTACTGGCTCTGGCAAGTTCAATCGATGGACGAAGCGATTGAATGGGTCAAGCGCTGCCCGAATCCGATGGTGAGTGATTCAGAGATCGAGATTCGGCCCTTCTTTGAGCCTGCGGATTTTGGTGAAGCCTTTACACCCGAGCTTCAGGATCAGGAAAAACGTCTACGGCAGCAGATTGACGGACAGACGCGTTGATCGTTTTTACGGCATCTGTCTGCGGGGTGCGGGGAGGCACAACCCAAACCCCGCTCCCTGAGACTTAAGGCAGGCCGGGCCACGCCACCCATGTCAGTCGTTGACTGCCGCCGGTCCGGCTCGGAGCCGTCTTTTCGAACGCATCGATGCGCGCCAGGGTTAAAGCTGACTCGGGCGCAGCGAACTCCCCAACAGCGTAAGCGCGGTTCGCGCGAGTCGAGAAAAATCGGAGGGTTGATTTCTGTGGCCTGATTGCTGTCCGCCGATCAGACACAGGTGTGCGAAGCGCGCAATGAGTTCCGCATCGACAGGGTTGTCTATCCTCGCACTGCAAACCGAGATGGCGAATGACAATCGGGTGCGATCCACCCGCTCCTGGTATTCGGCAACCAGTGGGTCTTGGCGCGCCCATGCCCGAATTTCGATTTCTCTCTGCGGCCGTTTGTCGGCGGCCACCACCAGGTAACGTGCCAGCACGTCATCCAGGGTGCGCCCCTCAGCCGCATACGCGAGCATCCGGTCGGTGTAGTCCGACTCCCATTGCACGAGCAGGGTACGGACGAAGTCCTCTTTGCTGCGGAAATGATGATAGAACGAGCCGCGCGTCACATTCAATCGCCGAGCCAGGCGCTCGGCGGAAACACCCAGATATCCTTCCTGATCGAGGGCATCGAACCCAGCAGCAATCCATTGATCTCGTGTCAACATTTGGTTATACCGATAACGTACAGGCTGTGTATGGTCGTGCCGGCGTCGCTAGACTGCGGTTTCCATTGTGTTTGTTCCTGATCGCAGGCAATCAGGAGCAGTGAGCGGAGCCACCAATGAAGCAACTCGCGTTGATCACCTTTGAGCAATTCACCGACATCGACCTGTTCCTGATGTGGGATATTCTGGGGCGCAATCGAGACGATTGGCAAGTTCGCATATTGGGCAAGCAATCGGAACTCCGATCTTCAAATGGTCTGCTGATCCACACACACGGCCGGCTCGAAGAGGCCAACCATGCCGATGTTGTGTTATTCGCCAGCGGTAAAGAGGGTGTGCCGGCTGCCATCTCGGACGCAACCTTCATGGGGGCGTTCCAGCTGGATCCAGGGCGTCAATTGATCGGTTCCATCTGTGCGGGTGCGTTCATTCTTGCGCGGCTGGGCTTGCTTCCGGAACACCGAGCAACAACACATCCTGATGCGCGAGCGGCCCTGCACGCAGAAGGCGTGGAATTGGACGACAGGCCGTTCACGAGCAGTGGCAATGTCGCGACGGCTGGCGGATGTCTTGCCGCGCTCTATCTGGTCGGCTGGGTTGTCGAACGCCTGTTCGGTACACAGAAAATGCTGGAGGCATTACGGCCGGTATTGCCTGCGGGGCAGTATGGCGTCTACGAAGGGCTGGTTGTATCCAGTATCGAGCAAGGGGCACGCAGTATGGTGGCCGTTGATTCTTTGCGACGTTGGACAAAGACTGAGGTGAAGCATCCATGACCAAAGCGCACGCCGTGCCCATGCCTGGCAACAGCGTACTTGCGCCGCTCTACGTCGGCGCAGACCTGTCAGACGCCTTTGCAATTCGACTGCCGGCAGAGGCCAGCGATGATCTGGAGGCGCTGGCACGCATCGTGTTAGAGCGGCAGGCGTGGTGGATTCGTGCACTCTTGCGTGTCCGCGATGTAGTGATGGTGACAGTCAACGTCAAATCGTCTCACGCCGTCGGTCTTGCTGGAGCAGCGCGTGGGCCAGTTATCGGCTTCTTTCCGCTGCTGTCAAAGAGTGCGACGGAGTTGATCGTGGGCGCGGATGACCGGCATCTCGACTTCCGCGTCACCATCCAACTTCGCGCCGATGCGGCAAATGGGCGAGAACTGCTCGCGGCGACGGTGGTGCATTGCCATAACAGACTGGGACGTATCTATCTTGCGACGATTGCGCCGTTTCATCGTGTGATCATGCGGGCGAATCTGGAACGGGCGGTCAGAGAAATGAGGACTTGAGCATGCGTAGCGGCACGACGGGTGGACTCATGACTGGCGCTGCGCTGAACTCCACGGTTGCTGGCAGGCGATTCGCCACCTCCATCGGCTCCTTTGGGTCGACATGCGCCGACCGCATCCGGCAGTGCTCGACTAGCTTCGCTCATTGGAGGTTGACATGAAGATCGTCGACAATCCGCAAATTCGGTCTCGGCGAACACGTGGCAGTGAGGCGAGAGATCGACGAGAAGATGCGACCGTTTTACCAGTGCAGCGGTTCAAACAGACACAGAAAAGGGGCGCCGCTATCGGAAAACGAGACCGGAGCTGGGTTTTCCTGAGTCAGCGAGCAGCCTGAGAGTGTAAGCAGGATGTACAGCACGCCGCACTTCATGATGGACTCCAGATCTCCGCGCAACTTGCCCCTGCTCACGATTGGCTTTCCTACAATTTTTCATATTAATTCGACCGGAAATCATAAAACAATGAAAAATTAGGAGTAAGGGTAACTGCTGTCAGATGTTGCTGAAGTTTATGTAGTCAAGCGCTTCAGTTCTTTAGGTAAATGCTCGCCTTTTTTGCGTGGGCTAAAGTTCCAGTAGTGCCTGCCGTTAATGACTGTGTGCCTAAGAAAGCGCTGATTGAAGGTTGATTTCACGCGATCGGTCACGATCCAATAAGGGGCTGTGGGGTGAGCAGGTGAGTAAATCAGCGTTTCCCTAAGGCGCTCCCATTCCACCCATTAGACTTCTTTGGGTGCCCGTTTATTTTAAGGAAGTCGAACGGCCGTCTTCCCGCCTGTCCATTGACGGCCTGGTTCGGTCGTTCGACATCGGTGCATAGGTCGCCGACAATCGCCGATATGCTGTCGCCTCATGACGAATCGGCGCCGGTGACCTTTTTGACAAACCGCGCGGCAACACGCGGAGGGCTCGCCACAACCAGTGGACTTGGCTCTGACTGTTTGCCTGTTTCCGGACTATGTCACTCGTATGCTAGATCCCGCAGTGGCTATCGCCACATCCGCACTCATGAGCACGGTATTGCTGGTGCTGCTCGGTTCCCTGCTTCTGTCGGGGATACCCGGCGTTCGTGAATGGTTCGCCGCTAATCTCGGGATGGTCATTGCATTGGCGTTGATCCTGATGCGTGGCAAGATTCCAGATACCCTGTCCGTCGTTGCCGCGAACATGTTGATGGCATTGTCAGCTGTTACGTACTACGCTGGCTGCGCACGTTTTCTAGGGCGTCCGACCCACTGGCCTGTGCTGACCGCCTCGCTTTTACCGCTTGGTGCTGCGCTTGTCTACTGGCGTTACGCCTTCGACAGCATTCCCATTCGGGTGCTTGTCACAGCACTGTTCGGTGCTGTGGTTTGCCTCGCGATCTCGCTTCTTGTTTTCCGCCACCGTCCATCTGGGCGCGCTGCCTATCCTTATTGGGTCACGGCTGTGATGGCACTCCTCTTTGCTATATGCCAGGTCGCGAGAGGAATCTATTTCATGACGTTGGACGGCGTGTCGAGCCCGCAGATGTTCGCCTCCACGGGCAGTGTGATATTGCTTGTCGCGGCGGCCGCAATTATGCCGACGCTTTCGATGTCCGCGATGATGATGGTGCACAACGTACTTCTTGCTGATGCACGCGAGGCCGCGAACCGGGACTTCCTTACTGGGGCGCTCTCGCGTAAGGGCTTCGAAGCCATCGCACGGACGCGGTTGCGCGAAGCGGGCAGGAACGGTTCGCCCGTCTCGCTTCTGATCGTCGACCTCGACCATTTCAAGTCGATCAACGATACGTTCGGTCATGCTGGCGGAGATACCGTGCTGCGCGAATTTGTCCGCGTGACTCAGATGGAGCTGAGGCGTAGCGACGTGTTCGGGCGTTTGGGCGGCGAGGAATTTGCTGTGCTACTGCCGGCAACCGAGCCAGACGATGTGCAACGGCTCGCGGAGCGGTTACGTACCGCAGTCAGCGCAAAGCCCGTGATCACGGCTACTGGGCCTTGCACATATAGCGTCAGCGGCGGGATAGCTAACTGGAGACCGGGAGAGACTCTTGATCACCTTAGTACGAGAGCGGACAACGCGCTTTACGAGGCAAAGCGTTCGGGACGCAACAGGGTGTGCTTTCACCGCGCGACCAGGAGTGCAGACGATCTGCTGTCGCAAGACAGGGTTGAACAGGGTTCGGAGTAGGCACGCTCGGCTGGTGCATGGTGGCGTTTTCCATGCTGCCGCTGCCATGGTGCCAGGCGGGCGTATTGTTACGTGCGACGGCTATCGCGTGGTTCTGCAAAAGATGTCTTGGACGCGGTAGCGGTTCCGTTTGCGGTGTTTGGCGCACACGTGTGGATGCATACTCCACTAAGAGAGGGTTTACATGAAGAATAAGGGGCCGCACATTTTTGGCGGAAGTGCAGTCTTCTTTGGCTTGCTCGCCTACTTGGACTGGCGCGTCACCTATAGGGCGTCTGAAAGCGGCGTGATCCCGAAAGGCAGTCGGGGTTTTAGTACCATCTCGCTCGCTACTGATCCCACCGCCTTTCATTACCAATATCATTACGATCTTGTGCAGGCCGCGGGTCTCTCGCTTATCAGCGCGGTCCTTCTCGTTGCCGCGATAGTCTGCTTCGTCCGGTACCGGTGAGGATGCATTGGCATGGTTGAACGCCACGCTCGATTTACAGTGTGGCTGCGAAAACGCACTTGGTTGATGCGTCCGGAGCGTCAATGGGAGCTATTTCGATGCTTGCGGAGAATGGGGAATGGAAGACGGTTTGATCGCAATCGACGTCGCGTGGAAGCACGATTTTGTCGCGGAACCAGTTCGTCTGGTGTCCTTGCTCGACCGAAATCGCTACGAGATCCGTAAGCTTGAATTCTTTCGCGATGGGCGAGTTGGGTTTGCGGACGAAAAGAGCGCGACGCTGGGAACACAACTCGGTCTGCAGGCGGTGCCCGCGTTGACTGCGATAAACACCGATCCGCAGTTCGAAGCGCACGAATTGACGCTGCAAGCATTCGAGACTCTGTGGCGTATCAATGTGCCGCATAGCAATCATATTGCCTGAGACGGCACCCGAACCAAATCGCCCGTCAGTCGCATTCCGCGCCGTTTCAGTTCACTTCAGTGACGAAGTTATCTCGACTACGCCGGACTTTCTTCAAGTTCACAAGCCAATCCCCTTCGGCTGCCCGATACCCAAGCGGCAGCATGACAACGCTTCGCAGGTTCTTCGATTTCAGATCGAGGATCTCATCGACCGCCGCCGGGTCGAATCCCTCCATCGGCGTGGCGTCAACGTCTTCGAAAGCCGCTGCAATCAAGGCAGCGCCGAGGCCAATGTAAGCTTGCCGCGCGGCGGCGTGATAATTCGCCTCCGTTCCTCGATCGGCAACGATACCGAGCAACATCTGGCGATAGTTTTCCCAACCCTCGTTTTTGAAACCTCGGACTTCGTTGGTGAGGTCGAACATCATATTGACGCGGTCAGCAGTGATGTCGTCCCATGCAGCAAATACCAGCAGGTGCGAACAGTCGGTCACTTGCGCCTGGTCCCAGGCCACGGTCCGAATCTTTGCGCGGATGTCCGCATTGCTGATTACGAACAACTCAAACGGTTGGAGTCCGCTTGAGGTAGGCGCCAGACGCACCGCTTCAACGATACGTTCAAGCTTATCCGCAGGCACGGTTTTCGTCGCATCGAACTTCTTGGTGGCATAGCGCCACGCCAGTCTTTCATTTACTGTTGTCATTACGTTTCCTTTCGGTGTGAACCTGGATGTCGGTATTGGACCGCCGTTTCAAGATCAGCGGACGACGACATAGCCTCTGCTCACCTCTCATACACGCAGCCGAAAATACAAATTTGCCGACATCCTAACGTAAAGAGCGTTTGCTCGCTGACAGGCAAGCAAGCACCAGCGGAACCACTCTCTGAACCTGTCTGCTCGTCACAATTGCGGGCGGGCAAGATCGGCCAGTTTGGGTCGTTCGACATCGCGCTGTAGATCGTCAACAATGAAACACTAGTGAGTTTCCCTGCGGATTTCAGGGCGTACTTCCCTCCGATTCCGTCGACTCTGCGAAGTGCCAAAGGACGCCACCGCCCGGCCGAGATGATCGCTAAAGGCGAGGCCACACCGTCGGAGTTTCTGGAAGACGCGATCGCGCGCATCGAAACGCTGAACCCCAGGATTAACGCGATCGTTCTATCCCTCTTCGACCAGGCGAGAACTGCCGCGAAAGGCCCGTTGCCGGATGGCCCATTCAAGGGCGTACCTTACGCGATCAAGGATCTCACCGACCTGAAGGGAACGCGCCGAACCTCCGGCTCGCGGCTCTTCGCCAATCACATCTCTACCGGGACAACGCCGAGCGTAGCGCGCTCGATCGCGGCCGGCTTTCTGGTCCTGGGAAAGACCAACACGCCTGAGTTCGGGCTGAACGCCTCGACCGAATCCGTCTTATTGGGTGCATGCCACAACCCGTGGGATCTGAACCATTCGAGCGGTGGCTCTTCAGGTGGCGCCGGCGCTGCCGTAGCCTCAGGAATGCTGCCCATCGCCTACGCCAGCGATGGTGGTGGTTCGATCCGCATCCCGGCCTCATGCTGTGGTGTATTTGGTTTAAAGCCGAGCCGTGGACGCACGGTCGGAGCGGGTACCCGTCCAGAGGATGTGGGGGTCGAGCATTGCGTCAGCCGATCTGTCCGTGACAGCGCTCGTCTGTTCGCATGGAACGAGCGGCAGGATGCGGCAGCGCCCTTACCGCCAATCGGCTTCATCTCGGGCCCGTCTTCGATACGGCGAACGATCGGTTTTGCAACCAGAGATCTTTACGGGCAGGAACCCACCGCGTCTGTCAAAGCCGAAATTGAGCGTACGGCGCACCTTTGCCGGGCTTTAGGCCACCGAGTCGAGGAGGCCCGGCTACCTGTGGACGGCGAGGAATTCATCAGGAATTACGTCACCCTCCGGGCTGCCGATCGGCAGTCATTTCGCCAGCCGTCGCGGCAATGAGCGGATGCTTTTCGAGTTGGCTTACGAACTGGAGCAATCCGCGCCATGGGCGGGACGCTGGCCCGGATAAGCTGCTGTTAGCATTCTTTCTCTGGTCGCTGTCAAAGGGATAAGTGATGACAAGAAGAATCATCCGTATGGCAGGAGAAGCGGATGTACCGGCTCTTACGAAAATCCGTAACGATGCACACGCAAAGAAGGTGACGCATTCCGATTATGTGTGGGGCAAGGAAGGGGATGGATTTTCCGAGAAGTGGGTACTCAACAATGTCACTCAAAGAGACGTGTATGTCGTCGAGCAGGATGGCGAGTTTGTCGGAACGTTTTCGCTCGATTTTGGCGAAGACAGCCACTGGGGGCCGCAAGAACCGATCGCCGGTTATGTGCACGGGCTTTGTGTGAGAAACGGTTTTAACGGGCTCGGTCTTGGGAGTTTCATGCTTGACTGGTGCGCCAACAAGGTGAGCAGCGTGAACCGGCGTTTTGTTCGCCTCGATTGCGATGTCCAGAATGCGAAGCTATGCGCCTACTACGAGTCGCTTGGTTTTATTCGCGTAGGACTGAAATCCGACGGCTATGTCTGGTCACTGTACGAGAAACTCGCCCAATAGCTTTCGACCCAACGACGGCGAAAGTTGAAGTCACCGACATGCAGATTGAATCGGATGACGCTTTCGTCGCATCGCAACTTGAAGTTGCATAAAAAATCGATGACATACGCTATTAACGCATGCCCCAGAGCGGTTCCCGAGATTGGGGACCGCCACCCATTACCGGTAATTCCGGAAATTGAAATAGATCGTTGCGAACAATGCGCTTAATGATCGGCGATCGCTTTCCTAAAATTGAGATCACGTGATATGCACTCGATTTTGCACTGTCGACGCACTGTATGTGGCTATGCAGAAATACGAATGGATCGTTTGTGTCGAAATTCCAATCCAATTAAGGAGGAGCCGGTCATGAACAAGGCAATCAGCACATTAATCGCGGCTGTCGCCGCACTCGCGCTGTCGGGCGGCGCTTATGCGCAGGCCAACAACACGCTGGCCACCCCGACCACCGTGTCGCCCGCTGCGGCCACCAATGCAACGAGTGGCTACGGCACACCTGGCGCCGCCAACTCGGATAGCGGCATGAGCAACGCGCCGTCGAATTCGGGCCTGCCGAATAACGCGACGTCCCTCACCAACCTTCCCGGGAGTCACAATACGCTAGCAACCCCGAGCACAGTGTCCCCGGCTGCTCAATAGCAGCAATTGAGGATGACAATGAGGCGCTAGTGTTCGAGTTGCTCGTTTGCCTCCCACGTAAAAAAGACCGCTGCCCTCATGGACGGCGGTCTTTTTTTCACCCTGACCTCTTCCTGACGGCTGCGACGGTACCCTCGCCAGCCGCGTCCTAAGTCTCCTCATCCGTTCGGCCAAATCAAACAATTAGCCTACAAGGTTGAAGTCAGCCTTGGTTGGCTGCTTTATAATTATCAAGTCGTCGGGAAACACCCGGTGACCAGGTTTAGCAGCCTGCGACGCAAACCGCACACCCGCTCAGGCGGGTCGTGCGTCTACCTCTGCACGTCTATATTTCAATGGGCGGGCCTTGGTGGGGAGCCGCAAGGCTCGCCGGTTTGTTTGTGTCCCGGTCTGCTAACCCGCTTCGTGCCCGCTCACCCCTTCTCAGCGAGTGTCGGGCGATCCGAGAAGTAACAGGGAGATCGCACCATGAGCAAGTCCACCAAAAACCAACCCGCTTCGCGCCCGCCTGTCGACGCACTCCAGTACGAAAAGCTTGCCCTTTCCGCCTTCGATTTATGCAACCGGCACCTGGGTCAACTGGATACGATGATCACACTTGCGTCCTCGATATGTAGGAATCCTTCCATCACGCTTGAGGAAAGACGGCGTCGTCAGACGCTCCTCGAACTGCTGGTGGATACGGCGGAACAATATCAGCAGGAACTCGAATGCGACCGCGAGTTGTACAAGGTCATTGCACTCGATGCGAAGGGCGTTCCGCAAAGCCGCATCACCGCACGCCATGCGGCGAACCTGCTCGCAGAAGAGGTGGCGCAGCGAGCAGGAGAACCCATCGCTACCGGAAACGCTTCACAACGTGGAAGCGGGTCGTCGGAAAGCGCCACTGCATCAAGAGACGCCGCCGCGGCATCCATCTAGGCGATCGAGAAAAGCCAGCGAGTAGCAGAACAGCGCTGCCGAATCCGTCGAAGATGCGTCCACTGAGACGGTTTTCGTCCGTCTCAGTGCGGCCGATACTGCCCACTGGAGATCGCGGCGGGAATCCGCGACAATCAGACCAAACTCGATAGGGTGGGAGCGTCGAAAATGTTGATTGCCTTCGCAGGACTACCGGGCACCGGCAAGACAACGGTAGCGCAAGCACTCGCTCGCAAGCTCGCCGCGGTTTATCTGCGTATCGATACCCTGGAACAGGCGTTTATCGCATCCGGGAGCGGCGAGGTGGATATCGGACCCGCCGGCTATCTCGCCGGATATGCAGTGGCGAAAGACAATTTGCGCCTCGGGTTGACCGTTGTCGCGGACTCGGTCAATGCGCTGCATGTGACACGCAACGCCTGGAGAAGTGTGGCGCGCGAAACCGGTGTGCCCATCTTCGAGATTGAGCTGATTTGTTCCGATGCGACGGCGCACCGTCTGAGGGTCGAGGGACGCCAGGCGGATATACCGGGCCACAAGCTGCCGACATGGCAAGGTGTGCTTGAACGTCAGTACGATGCATGGGATTCAGCGCATCTTGTAGTCGACACAGCTAACGTTTCAGTTGAGCAGGCTGTCGAAACTATCACTCGTCAGTTGTCGACGATACCTCCAGAGACTCGAATGGCTTAGCGTTTGAGCGAGTCCGTATCGAACGGCGAGTAGGAGAACGACGTGGCGCGTGATAGAGGTCTGGAAGAATTATTGAACGACGACCTGAGGTCGGTGCCGGACATCGCGGAGAAGGCCATGTTCGGTGGCTGGGCATGGCTGGCGCATGGCAACCTCCTGTGCGGTGCGCGTGATGATGGAATGCTGGTGCGATTGGGTAAGGACAATGACGGCTGGGCGCTCGAGATACCTGGCATCGTTCCAATGATCTCGCGCGGCCGGCGAATGCACGGCTGGGTACGGGTCGCGCCGGAGGTGTATGGAAACGACGCGCTACGCCAGAAATTATTGAACTCGGCTCTCACGTTTGTCAGGTCTTTGCCCGCGAAATAGCGTGACGTTGCGTTTTATCCAACGGTCAATATTGTGGCATCGGCTGGTGTTTGTATCCTGATGATCGTTCGCCGCAAGTTGCTTCCCAACGCGAAGCTTCATGCTCGGCGATAATCAACGATCCTGCGTTCATATCGCCACGGAGACACAGCGCTTGCGTACACCGTCGAAACTGCTTTTCCTGCCCGGAGCTTCTGGCAATACCGCGTTCTGGCAGCCGCTAGCGAATCAGCTATCGATCAACGCCGAGAAGGTGATCCTTGGATATCCAGGGTTTGGCCAGGAGCCGCCTGCCCCGGATATCAACAACTTCGATGACCTTGTTCGGCAAGTCGTATCCCACATCAATCAACCGACTGCTCTCATTTCCCAGTCTATGGGGGGTGTCATCGCGATCCGGGCGGCACTGGAAAAACCTGACCTGGTCACGCATCTGGTTCTGGCGGTGACATCCGGTGGAATCGATACGCGTGAACTGGGCGCACAAGACTGGCGTGAGGGATTTATCAATGCCAACCCCACCTTTCCCGAGTGGTTTGTATCGTTCAGATCCGACCTCACGAGCGAGCTAGGCAAAATTGCCCAGCCGGTGCTCCTGCTTTGGGGAGATGCAGACCCATACAGTCCCGTTGCAGTAGGCCGGAGATTGCTCGAGCTGATTCCCAACGCACGCCTGCAAGTGATCTCCGGCGGAAATCACGATCTCGCGCGTGACCATGCGTTGCGGCTGGCCCCCGAGGTCGATGCCCATCTGCGTGGCGACGACTGCAGCTAATAGCAGCGTGCTGTCGTCCTCGGCGCGTAGCTGGTCTGCAGCAGACGGCTTCAATCGATACGCAATGGTCCTATGGCGCACCTGGTGCGAAAGCATCGTTCGCAAGACAGGTGTCGCTAAAGCGTAGTCGAGTTGCCGTTGCGATCGAGTTCATAGACCTTGTGGTCTTGCAGCCGGCACTTGAGCCACGCGCCCGCCTTGCCGAGTACACGAGCTTTCGACCAGATCAGGTCGACGCCGACCAGCCAGTCTGTGTGCGGATAGGCGGCCAGTTGCAGTTCGACGAACTCGCCTTCCTCCAGCTCGCGCAGGATCAGTTGGCGCGGTAGCGTCGTCCAGCCGAGACCCGCTCGCGTCATCTCGAGAAGCGCGAGGTAGCTTTCTGCCTGCCAGCAACGCGCCGAGTCGAGGTATTCCGTACTGGGAAGCGTGTTGTTATGGGCACTGAAAACCAGACGGCGATGTGAGCGCAACTCGGCAAAGCTCACGTTTTTCTGGTGCGTGAGCGGATGCCCGCGTCGCGCAACGTGCGCGAGAATCAGCTTCCCCATCTGAGAAAAACCGAAATCGCGCGGATATGCCGGCTGGGCAAACGCGACGCCCAGATCGACTTCGTCTTTCAGAAGCAGGTCATTCACATCGCCGTGAATGGGATGGCGAACATCGAGATCGACGTTCGGGAACTGCGCGGAAAAGTCGGTGAGCACCGGCATTACCGCGTTATAAGGCACCTCGATCGCGAGGGTGAGCCTGGGCTCGACCAGTTCTCCGAGATCGTTCGCGTGCGACTCCAGATCGAGACAACGCTCCAGCACCAGTTCCACTTCATTGAACAGTTTCCTGCCGGCAGGCGTGAGCACTGGCAGTTTGCTTGTGCGGTCGAAGAGCGGTAATCCCCAATCCACCTCCAGGTTTGAGATCGCGAGGCTAATGGTCGATTGTGTCTTGCCGATGCTGCGCGCCGCTGCGGAGAACGAGCCCGTCTTCACGACGCGGGCAAATATCTCAAGCTGGTCGAGTGAATAGCGCATTGCGCTTACCTGATGTATTGAAAAAACCGATGGATGATCATTTGGTTTCATCGGAAGTGTGATGGATTATGGCGCACCGGTCGATGCATGGCGAGCCGCAACGGACGAGGGATTTCCCTCGGGTGTCACGGCTCCTCGCGCCCGGTCCATTATGAAAATCAGGAGACATTCATGAGCAAGCGAAGCACTCATCCGGTGGACGAGATATTGCCGCTGCGGCAACTCGCGAGCTACGGATTGCAGCACGTGCTGGTGATGTACGCGGGTGCTGTGGCCGTGCCCCTCATTCTCGGTAGCGCGCTGGGCCTCACACAACAGCAGATGGTCACGCTAATCAACGCCAACCTGTTGACCTCCGGCATTGCAACGCTGATCCAGACGATCGGCATCTGGAAGTTCGGCGCGCGGCTGCCGCTGATCCAGGGCTGCTCGTTCATCGCCATCGCGCCGATGATCATGATCGGCAAACAATACGGCCTCGCGCACGTGTTCGGGTCGGTGATTGCCGCCGGTGCGCTGACGGTCCTCATCGCGCCCGTATTCAGTCGACTGTTGCGATTCTTTCCGCCCGTGGTGATCGGTAGCCTCATTACTATCATCGGCGTTTCGCTGATGCCTGCCGCAGCGATCTGGCTCGGCGGCGGCAACCCCGACGCACCGGATTTCGGTTCCGCCGCCAACCTTCTGCTCGGCTTCGCAACGGTTGGCGTCACGCTGTTCGTCTATGCGCGCTTCAAGGGATTCGTCGGCAATCTGTCGGTGCTGATCGGTTTGATCGTCGGCACGATCATCGCGGCTGCGTGCGGTATGACGAGCTTCGCGCACGTCGGCAACGCAGCGTGGTTCGAGATCAGCGCGCCATTCGCGTTCGGGATGCCGCGTTTCGCCGTGACGCCGATTCTCGTGATGGCACTGGCCATGCTGGTCATCATGGCGGAGACCACGGGCAACGTGCTCGCCATCGGCACGATCATAGGCCGCGCCTCCACGCAGACAACGCTCGGCAATGCCTTTCGCGCCGACGGACTATCTACGATGCTCGGCGGCATTTTCAACAGCTTCCCATACAACGCGTTCACGCAGAACACCGGTCTCATCGCTCTTTCGAACGTGAAAAGCCGCTACGTTGTCGCGTCAGCGGGCGTCATCATGATCGTCATGGGACTCTTCCCGAAGCTTGGCGCATTGATTGCGTCGGTGCCGCGGCCCGTGCTCGGCGGCTGCGCAATCGTGATGTTTGGAATGACAACCGTGGCGGGCATTCAGGAACTGTCGCGTGTGAAATTCGACGGCACGCGCAACGCGATCGTTGTTGCGGTGTCGGTGAGCGTCGGCGTGTTGCCGATGTCCTTTCCCGCGCTTTTCGCTCACGTCAGCGGACCCGCGAAGCTGATTCTCGATAGCGGCATCTTCCTCGGCGCAATTTCAGCCATCTTGCTCAACGTCCTGCTCAACCGCGGCCGGCGTGAGACGAACGCATATGAGACGCCGCACCCGATCCCCGGTGGCGCCGGCACGGAAGCGCATTGAACTACCGACCCCATCCACTAAACGAAAACAGCGGAGAATTTCCAATGAATGCAGAAATGGCTTTTGAACCGGCGAAACTCGACGAACGTGATGCAGCGCTGCTGCGCGCCGCGATTGAGTTGGCCGACGAATCGAGGCGGAACGGGCGCCACCCGTTCGCGGCGATCGTGGCGGACGAGCATGGCAACATCGTAGCTTCAGCCGGCAACAATTCGATGCCGCCGCAGGGCGACCCGACCCAGCACGCGGAACTGGTCGCGGCGGCTAAAGCCGCGCGTCTGCTCTCACCGGAGCAACTCTCCCGATGCACGCTCTATACGAGTGCCGAACCCTGTTGCATGTGCTCGGGCGCAATCTATTGGTGCAATATCGGACGCGTCGTCTATGCCCTTTCCGAACATCGGCTGCTGGGGCTCACGGGGGGACATCCTGAGAACCCGACGTTCTCTCTGCCATGCCGCGAAGTATTTCTGCGCGGTCAACGAAGTGTCGAGGTTGTCGGTCCAGTTCTCGAAGACGAGGCGGCGTGTTCACATCATGGGTTCTGGGAGTAGTCCATAACATGTCGACGTCGTAAGAGGAAAACTGCAAGCACCGAACCTGACTGACCACATCAGTCGGGTTCGCCGGGAGGCGTATTGGGATGCGCTTTGACGCTTTCCTTGAACTGTTTGACCATTTTCAGCATGGGGCCAAGCACCCAGGTGTTACGCACCAGAATATCGGTCTCTTCTTTCGGATCCTGAATCAGGTGAAAGAGGTAAGGCGATTCCAGCTTGTTCGCTCCGGCATTGACATAGGGTTCCCAGACAAAGTGGAGTTTCCAGTCACGCCACTTCACCGCACGCAATTCGTCCTTGATGTAGAAGAGGAAGCCTTCACGGTTCGATACCGGTTTCTTTCCCGTCAGAAAATCGAGCTGGCTGACGCCGTCTATCGGTCGGTCTTCGGGTAGCGTGCTGCCAATCACCTCTGCGATGGTCGGCAGCAGATCGACTACGTGCAGGATCTGATTGTTGACATCGACCGGAATCTTGCCGGGCCAACGTGCGATGAACGGCACGCGCAGGCTGCCTTCCATCGCGGTGTGATACGTACCCGTCCACGGGCCGGCCGTGCCGCGATAAGGCGCGCGAAATTCCGGACCATTGTCGCTGCAGAAGATGAACAAGGTGTTGTCGGCGAGCCCAAGCGCGTCGATCTGATCAACCACCTGCCCAACCCGGAAATCCATCTCGGCAAGCGAATCGGCGAACTCACCCATACCAGTTACGCCATCGAAGTCCTTATGCGGTAACGTCGGAAAATGAAGGTGAACCAATGGCAAGTAAAGAAAGAAGGGCTTTGAAGCCCGCGCGTTTCGCTGAATGAATTCGTTCGACTTCTCGACCAGTTCTTCGTCGATCGTTCGCCGGGTGTCGAGGTCGTACGCCTTCACATTCGTCGACGGCTCGCCTTTCTTGCCGGCCATGATGTAAGGGATATCCGCGACGTCAGGGTCGAAGCCGATCGAAGTGGTGAACTGGGTCTCGTCGGTGGTGCGTGGAATGCCGTACCACTCGTCGAACCCGCGATCGGAAGGGAAGCGGCCCTGCACGTCGCCCAGGTGCCACTTTCCGAAATGCGCAGTGGCGTAGCCTGCTTGAGATGCCATTTCGGCGAGCGTCCACTCCGTGCGTTTCAACCCTTGCGGCAGCCCCGGCGGAACCGATTGAAATGCGCCGGTGCGAATCGGATGCCGGCCCGTCATCAGCGCACTGCGCGTTGGGACACAATCACTTTCAACGTTGTAGTTGAGAAGGCGCATGCCGCTTTGCGCCAACGCGTCGATGCGTGGCGTTGCTGCGCCGCGGATGAGCTTACCGCCGCCATAGCAACCCAGTTCGCCCCAACCCAGGTTGTCTGCAACGATAAGAACGATGTTAGGTTTGGTGTTCATGATTCTGTCTGCAGGTGGAATATCAAGCTTATTCAGTGGGCTTGTCGTCGCCAAATTTGCGAATGCAAATCAGTAGACCGATGACGCTGATGACTGCCGCCGTCGTCACGTATGCCGCCGGCACGAACTTGCTTTGGGTCACGCTCATACCCCAGGTCAGCACGAGAGGAGCAAAGCCTCCAAAGATCGCGACAGCGAGGTTATGGGTGAGCGCGAGGCCGGTAGTACGCACGCGGCTTGGAAAGAGTTCGCTGAGAACGGCGGGCATCGGTCCTTGATATCCACTGACAATCAGACCGAGGATCGCGCAGATCGCAATGAACACGGCAGGGGAGGGGCTGGCGATCAGCCATGCGAAGAGCGGCAGGACGACGAGACCCAGCGTGACGGCCGCAAACAGCAAGACACGCTTGCGGCCGCCCCGGTCGGCAATCGCGCCGGCAATGGGGCAGGCAATCATCTGCATCCCGCCCATCAGGAGCGTTCCCGCGAACGCTAGCGACGGATCGAGATGGAGTTGCTTGATCGCGAATGTCGGCATGTACAGGATGATCACGTACGACGAGGCCGTGACGAGCACATAGATGCCGATGGCGAGTACGAGTCGCATTTTGTTGTCGTAGAACGTTTCGCGTATCGGACTGCCTGCGTGAGTGTCCTGGACGAAAACCGGCGTCTCGTCGACATGTCGGCGAATGAAATAGGCGACCGGAATAATCAACAGACCAAAGACGAACGGAACGCGCCAACCCCAGCTCAGGAGTTGTTCGGGCGTGAGGTAGCGAGTCAGCAGCGTACCGAAGAGCGAGGCGATGACAGCGGTGCCGCCTTGCGCGGCCATCTGGAAACTTGCGTAAAACCCGCGCTGACTGCGTGGCGAGTGTTCAACCAGGAAACTGGTGGACGCGCCGAACTCGCCACCAGCGGAAATGCCCTGGATGAGCCGGCCCGCCACGACAATGACCGGCGCTGCCAAACCGATGGAGGCGTATGACGGCGTGACTGCAATCATCAGCGTACCAACTGCCATCAGCGCGATGCTGAGCGTGAGGCCTTTTTTCCGGCCGACGCGATCAGAGTACGAGCCGAGCAGGAGCGCACCCAGCGGTCGCATCAGGTAGGAACCGCCGAACGTGCTGAGCGCCAGAAGCAGCGACGTGAGCTCGCTTTCGGTGGGGAAAAACAGTTTCGCTATAACAACCGCAAAGAATCCGTAAACCACCAGGTCGAACCACTCGAGCGCGGTGCCGATCGTAGCTGCCATGACGACCCGGCGCAGGCGCCGCCGTTGGTCAGTCGCGGCGACGACCGCCCGATTTGCTGCGTTCGCCATCTCCATATCCCTTCCCGCTTGCGAGTGCAAAGTGAAAGAAGTATTGACAGCGAAAAATGACAGAGCAAGCATACTTGCTTCGCATTCAATAACCATTGGTTATCGTGAACCTGGACGACCTGACGTATTTTCTGGCGGTGGCGGAGACTGGGCTGCTGCATCGCGCTGCAACCCAGGTGGGCATTAGCCAGCCCGCGTTGACGAAGGCCGTCCGCCGGCTGGAGTCGCAGCTCGGTGTGTCTCTATTCGAGCGTTCACCCAAAGGCATGCAGCTCACGCGATACGGCATCGAGTTTCAGCGACACGCCGTGACACTGCGTGCCGCGTACGAAGCTACCTTGGGGCAGATCGCTGAGCTCTATTCGGGCGAGCTGGCAAAAGTCAGAATCGGCGCAACCCCGGCGACTGAGCCGCTGGTGGATCGAGCGTTTCTGTCCTTACTCAAGAAGCGTCCAGCGCTGCGCCTGGATCTGACAGTGCAGCTGTCCGACACGCTGATTCGGGCGCTGCTGGAAGGCGATATCGACGTGGCGGTGTCGCCCATGCCTGTCGACATGCCGGAAGACTTGCGCGCTGTCCCCCTGCTGAATGAAACTACCTCGGTCGTATGCAGGAAAGAGCACCCGTTGATTGCGTCGAAAACAGCGGCGACGCCACAGGACTTGAGCCGCTACCCGTGGATTTTGCCGAGTCCGAGCGTATCGGTCCGGCAACAGATTGACGCGTACTTTCTGAAGCACCGCCTCGACGGCCCACGAGTGCAGGTCCAAAGCAACTACAGTTCGCCAATGGGGGTGTTCTACCTGATCGCGAACACCGACATGCTAGGTATTTGCAGCACACAGCATTGGCCGATCGCGAAGCAACTGGGGCTTCAGGTGCTATCGGCCACCCGTGCAAACTGGCCGCGTGAGATTGCGTGCCTGATGAGGAAAAATGGGACGCTCTCTCCATTGACTGCTACGTTCGTGGAGCAACTGGTGGAAGAAGCGGCTGGGCCAGGAAAGTCTTGACCGCCTCGCTGTGGACGAGACGGGCTCTGGAGCTTGGGGTGAATTTCTGCGATCGTTGCCAGAGACTTCGACGTGGACGAATGGCTGAAGGCCAGCTACTTTGCTTGAACGCCCGGGCTTGCGATTCTGGGACGCGGCGACTGCTCATAGAACTGAATCGAATCAAAGGCATGATTTGCGATTTTCCTGACTTCTGCGCCGTCTGAGCCCTCTGCTTGCATCCAGAATATGTCGCTCTGAACCAGTATGAATCGCGATACCTCAGTATGCGAATTGTCCGCTCGGACGTTCTCATACTGGAATGCAGGAAATCCCTTCACCCCGAAGCGATTTTGCACCTGCGGCTCGTTTTCCAGCTTGTCGTAGCGGGCCTTCGCCTGAGTTGAGTCTACGTACTGAAGCCGCGTCACCTGGACTTCTACTCCAGTTCTGGATGTCGCGAACATGGTTTCAAGCGAGAGAGGTTTCTCAGGTTCGCCGGCTGAAGGCGAAAATACTCTCACGTCAGCGGTGTATAGCCCAGGCATGCTCGCAGTGAAATCGCCCATAAGGTTTTCTGATGCTACCCAGCCATCGTCTCCGACGTTACCGGCATCCTTCTCCAGGATATTGATCGCAAACGATGCCGGCTTTTCTGCGCGGAGAGGCAAGCTTGCGAGTCCGATGACCAAGGCCAAAGGCACGATTTTTCTAAACATGAGGAATAAACCACGTCAACGTGCGCTTCAAGAATACAGCGGGCATACCATCTTCCTTGCGTCCACGAATGAAGTGCGATTATAGAGGTTCGATACGATTGTCAAGACAGGTCATGTGACTAAGGCTAACCATGTTTAAGGCAATCGGGCAGAACAACGCATGCCCGCTCATCAGTCACATTAAAAGAAGAGGTAACGAGACTGAATCATGAACGACCATTGCATGTTTGACATAGCGCGAGGCAATGTCCGGTGCTGCACGGGTGATTGCCGTGTGAGGGCGGCGCGCTAGCGCTCGAGCGCTGGGCCTTCCATGTGTATATCTTCGGGCTCCAGTGCAAACAACGCCGGGTCCGGCTGTGGACTCGGCACGAAGCCCAGCCGCAGATAGAAATCCACCGTGCGCTCGGAAGGCGTTGCCGACACATACAGGCGTCGAGCACCGGCATGCGCCGCATGTGCCTGCGCCGCGCGGTACAACTGCAGGCCCGCGCCATGGCCGCGATACGCGCAGCTCACGTGCAGGAACTTCAATTGCAGCATGTCCGCGTTCGGACCGAGCCGGCGGCTGTCGACGATTGCCGCGCCGATCAGCCGCTCGCCATCGAAGAGGCCCGCGCACCAGCCACCGCGGTCGTAGCAGTCGAGCAGCAGCGGCGTGTAGTGCTCCGGCTCGCCGTCGGGCCAGCCGTGCATGTCGTAAAACTCGGGGTAACGTTCCAACTGCCCGTTCTTCAGACGGTACAGATGATGGATTACCTCGCTGCGGTCGATAGTCCAGACCCGCACCAGTTCCTCGCGCTGCAGTTCGCGCAGGGTGAAGGAGGGTGGTGTGGGAGAAGAACGGTTCATGGATTCGATCGGTGTTGAGTGCGAGAGAAGACCGGGAAAGGTTCGGAAAGTCCCTGAGAAAAAGCACAAAAAATGGTCCGCAACGGCAATCGCGGAAGTGCAGCATAGCATTCGTGCGCCGACGCCTCAGCGAATGCCTGGCGTCGAGTATGGCTACCCGGTGTAGTGCCACGGCGCAATGCACGCCCTGAATTCAGTCAGGCGGCCCGCATTGCGCCGAAGTTCGACAGGGTTAGAACGCGCGTGCGATCGCGCGAGCTTCTTCGATCGCGTTACTTCGATCGGCCTTTCCGTCTGGGCCGAACAAGGTACGCTCGACGACAATGCCGGCGACGTCTTCCACACCTACGAACTTGAGCCAGGTTTCCATATAGGGGCGCTGAAGGTCGAACTCGCTGGCCGGCGTAAATGAACCCGGCGACGTGTAGCTGAGTCCGCGCGCGTAGACGACCGCCGCTTTTTTTCCACGCAACATACCCGCAAAACCTGAACTATCGAACGTGAACAGCACGTCCTTCTGCGAGATCACGTCGATCAGATGCTTAAGCTTGTACGGGATGCTGAAATTCCATAGCGGCACGCCGAACAGGAACTTGTCCGCTTCGTGGAATGGCGCCGCGAGTTCTTCGATACGCTGCCATGCCGCCGCCTGCGCCGTCGTCAAGGCTGCTCCGCTCAGCCCGGCGTATTTGGCGGCCAGGGCGTCGCCATCGAACTCGGGCATCTCCAGGTCCCATATGTCGAGCTTCTGTATCACATGATCGGGATGCGCCCGCTGGTACACATCGAGAAATGCATTGCACACCTCGATGGATGCCGAATACTCCTTGTTGGGTGAGCCTTCGATATAGAGCACGCGTGTCATGAAACCCTTCCTTACCAAGGGGGCGGCGGGGCGCAGGATGCGCGCTCGCCTACTGTGATTCACAGCGTATCGAGTTGGCCTATAATTTAGAAACGATATTAATTGGTTAAATTAACCCGGTTCAGTGATTAATGGACAATCCCCTCGACACCGCGTTACTTCATACGTTTGTTGCCGTCGCCGATGTGCGGAGCTTTACTGGTGCGGGTCGCAGACTGAATCTGAGTCAATCCGCGGTTAGCGCCCAGGTGGCCCGTCTGGAGGAACAGATCGGCCGCGCGCTTCTCGTGCGCAATACGCGTAGCGTCGCGCTCACGGAGCATGGTCAGACGTTGCTCGGATACGCTCGTGCAATGCTCAATCTGAGCGAGGAAGCCCGGGCCAGGTTGGGACCTGCCGACGTATTCGGTGGCAAGTTGCGCATTGGTGCATCGGAGGACTTTGCGGGAGGCTGGCTTCCTGATGCGATGCGCCGCTATAGCGTTGCGCGCCGTGGTTTGCTGCTGGATCTGACAGTCGACATTGGCGAGAGCCTGTTTCGACGGCACGCAAACGGCGATTTCGATCTCGTGATCGGTAGCCGGTGTTCGCACTCGGACAAAGGTGCGACTTTGTGGCGGGAGCCACTCGTCTGGGCGTTTGCCCGTCACGAACCCCTGCCCGAAGGTGATGTGCCGCTCGCGTGTTTCCCTAATCCATGTCCGTACCGGGAGGCAGCCGTCAAGGCGCTCGCGTTAGCCGGCATGCCTTATCGAATCGCATGCGAAAGTCCGAGTATCACCGGCATCCAGGCATTTGTGCGAGCCGGCATCGCTATTGCACCGGTGGCGCGTAACGCGATCGGCGACGAGCTTCGCGAATTGGGTGTCTCCGAGGGTCTGCCGGAACTGCCGGAGATTGAATTCGTCATGATGTACGATACAAAGATGCCGGTTGCTGCCGAATTCGCCGAGACGATTTTCGACGAAGTCGCTGTTCGCACAGGGGCGGGAAACCGCAATCAGGCAGTAGCAAAACCCCCTCGCGCTTAACCCGACGATGATCATCCTTTGGATGATAGGGCCTGCCGTGGGAGGTCGATCAAAGACCGGTGTATGCCGAAAGGGGACATGGCTGCGGGTGTGAAGGGGCGCATCACTCGCCAGCCCAGGGGCGACATGGTCTCTTCAGTATCTGTCCGCAGAGCCGTTAATACGGTAACGGGCGGGTGCCCGACCTTAGCCAGATCTGCGGACTCATCGTGAAAAAAACAGTCTTTCTAGCCTCGTTTCTTTATCTGTTTGCGTCAGTGGCACACGCCGGACTCGATGTCACCGCATACAGCGGACTAACGATTGTCGAATCACCTGTTGTTGCATCTGACGGGATACCACAGGGAAACAGTCAGGTCGTCTTGTCTCCGGTCGATTTTCCCGAACGTTTTCGTGGGCTTGAGAGTGGAAAGGTGTACCACTTCAGCTCTTCTTTTGATTTTAGAGCAGGCTCGTATTCCGGCTACAACGAATGGAGAAATCGGCTGGCAAAGCTCGCGGGATACCAGCCGAGTTTGTCCGTTCGAAATGGTGTGACCGAATCGCGGTACGACGAGACAGTGTGGAAACTGGATCACGGGCCTTTCTGGGAGTTGATCAATTTCTCGGACGCAGAAGGCGTGATCGGTCCAGAGGTATGCAAAAAGGTTCACCAGGATTTCGTTCAGTATCAGGATCAGGCGACGCAACTTCCCGACGTGGATTTTCGCGAATCCTATGCTGACTGGATGAAGGCCTTTGCCATGTGTGCGAACAACGGCGCAATCGTGTTTCATTAGACGCGAGCTCGACCGAGCCGACCCTCGCGCCGATTCACTGAGTCAACCGGCCGTGCACCGTCCTCATCAACCGTAGAGCGCGAAATCGACGTCCTTGCTCTCGATGACGCCGCCCGCGCGACCCGGTGCTCGCTGATTGCTCCAGTACAGATTGGTGTGCCTGATTACGCCATCCGGCGGCGGTGCGCCCCATTGCGTCATGTCTTCCGTCGTGTGGGCATCGCCGACGAGAATCGCGTCATAGCCGCGTACGAGTGCGCCATGCAGCGTCGAGCGAATGCACATGTCCGTCTGTGCACCCGTCACAATGAGTTTGCCAACGCCCAACCTCGATAGCACCTGTTCCAGATCGGTGTCTTCAAACGCGTCACGATAGTTCTTTTCGACGATCGCTTCCCCCGGTGCCGGAGCCAGTTCGGCAACGATCTGCCACGCTTCGCTACCCGCTTTCAGGTCTTCGTCGGCATGGCGAACCCAAACGACCGGTACCTGTGCACTGCGTGCCCGTGCAACAAGCATGTTGACAGTGTCGAGTACTTCACGACGCCGATATACGTTCGCGACGACGTCATTCTGAAGATCGATAACGACAAGTGCGGTGTTGGAGCGATTGGCTAGCGTAGTCATGAGCCGATACCTTTCGACAAAGAAACCTATGTTAACGGGATCTGCCGACTGTAGCACGACAGGCCGACTGGATACGTTCAACGGACGTTCGTACGCGGGTTCGCGAGGCGGCTGCATGGTGCTCAACCCAGGCATTCGTCGTTTCCCCTTAGTCGGGTTGGACTACATGCGCTTGAATGCGCCGTGTTAGCCTCGCCATGCACCTAAACCAGCGATCCCGGTCGCGGGATACACCGGTTTTGGCACCAACGAGTCGCAAGGATAATTGCAGATTCAGCGATTCAATCCAATTTAATTCGGTATACAAAATAAATTAAACGTGTATCGATTTGATCGGATCATGAAAATACAATCAAAAGGGAACCGAATGTCAAAACGCACCTGGATGCGCGCACTTTTCGCTGCCATTTCTGCTGCCTTGATTGGCGTTGTCGTCGCCGCGTGCGGCTCGTCATCCTCGTCGCTCAAGCAGACCGGACAGCAGCAGATTCAGCACGTCTTCGTTATCACGCTCGAAAACGAAAACTACGCGACCACGTTCGGCGCGAATAGCAAGGCGCCGTATCTGTCGCAGACGCTCGTGTCGCAAGGCGCGCTAGTGCAGCAGTACTACGGCACGGGCCACGTGAGTCTCGACAACTACATCTCGATGATCAGCGGTCAGGCGCCGACGCCGGAAACGGATAACGATTGCCCGATCTATCAGGATTTCACGCTCACCGGCATGACGCCGGACGGCCAGGCGATTGGCTCGGGCTGTGTGTACCCGGCCAGCGTCAAGACGCTGCCCGACCAGCTAAAGGCCGCTGGCCTGACCTGGAAGGGCTATGAGGACGATATGGGCAACGACCCGACGCGTGAAGCCGCCACCTGTGGTCATCCGACGCTCAATACAACCGACCTCACGCAGGTTGGGGAAGCGCCGAGCGCGGCGGTTCCGCAGGGCGATCAGTACGCGACGCGTCACAACCCGTTCATGTACTTCCATTCGATCATCGACTCGCCCGATTGCGGCCAGAACGTCGTGAACCTGAACCAGCTTACGACCGATCTGCAGTCGATCTCGACCACCGCCAACTTCAACCTGATTACGCCAGATCTGTGCGACGACGGTCACGATTCGCCGTGCGTGAACGGCCAGCCGGGTGGGCTGACGAGCGCGAACGCGTTCCTGCAGAAGTGGGTGCCGATTATCACCGCCTCGCCGGCGTTCCAGAAGGACGGCCTGCTGATCATCAACTTCGATGAAAGCAGCTACGCGTCAGTGACCCAACCCGCGGCGGGCCAAACGCAACTCACGTTCTCGGGTACGACCTGCTGCAGCCAGCAGCCGGGACCGAATCTGCCGGCGTTTCCGCAGACTTCGTCGCTGTCGTACAAGGGCGCGACCATCAATCTGACCAAGCAGAGCTTTGGCGGCGATCAGACCGGAGCGGTGATGATCTCGAAGTTCATCAAGCCGGGTACGGTGTCGACGGTGCAGTACAACCACTACTCGATGCTCAAGAGCATTGAAGACATCTTCCAGCTGGGGCATTTGGGCTACGCGGGGCAGGCCGGGCTGGTCGGGTTCGGCAACGACATCTTCACGAACCTTTAAGCCGATGATAGCTTTCGCTACGCGATTCGCAGTGCGCGCTGTGCTGGCGGGCACTGTGCTCCTGCCGATGGCAGCGGGCGCGGCGTCGAACGGCGCGCCGCCCGTCTACAGCGATGCCGCGGCGCTCGGCAAGCTGATGTTCTTCGATGCGTCGTTGTCGGCGTCGGGCAAGATGTCGTGCGCGAGCTGTCATAGCCCGTCGCACGCGTACGGGCCGCCTAACGGGCTCGCCGCGCAATTCGGTGGGCCCGACATGCACCGCCAAGGCACGCGCGCCGTGCCAAGCCTGCGCTACGTGCTGAACCGCACGCCGATGTGGAGTCACGCGCAGGCAGCGAGCCTGTCCGAGCGGCTGAGCGAGACGGACAACGCGCCGGTTGGCGGCTTCGGCTGGGACGGGCGCTTTAACCGCCTGCACGATCAGGCGAGCTTCCCGCTGTTCAACCCGGACGAGATGGCGAACAAGGATCCGGCGGCCGTGCTTGCGAAGCTGGAGCAGGCGCCATATGCCGCACGTTTCAGGGAAGTGTTCGGTCAGAACATTTTCGCCGACCGTACGAAAGCGTTCGCCCAGGCGATGTACGCCATCGAGCGTTTCGAGCTTGAAGACCCGAGCTTCCATCCTTACACCAGCAAGTTCGATTACTACCTCGACGGCAAGGTCCAACTGACGGCACAAGAGTTGAGAGGCAAGAAACTGTTCGATGACCCGGCGGGTGGCAATTGCGCCTCCTGTCACATCGACCAGGTGGGTGTCGACGGCTCGCATCCGCTTTTCACCGACTTCAACTTTCAGGCGCTCGGTGTGCCGCGCAATCCGGAACTGCGTGCGAATGCAGACCCGAAGTACTTCGATATGGGTCTATGCGGGCCGCTGCGCACCGACCAGTCGAGCGACACGAGCAACTGCGGACTTTTCAAGTCAGTGTCGCTGCGTAATACAGCAACGCGGCAGGTGTTTTTCCACAATGGCCGCTTCCATACGCTGAAGGACGCGCTGCGTTTCTACGTGCAGCGCGACACGAATCCGGCGAAGTGGTACCCGAAAGACGCACACGGCAGAGTCGATAAATTCAACGACCTGCCCGTTGCGCTGCGCGTGAACGTCGATACCACCGACGAGCCGCTTACGC
>NZ_MCAS01000067.1 GCF_003610895.1 Paraburkholderia fungorum | reverse complement strand
CAGGAAAACCTTCCTTTAATACTAGTGTGAGACTTGATACTTTCGCTTATGCCAGACTCCGAAGAATCCGGCTCGCGTCTCGCATCAAGCGCCCACACTTATCGGCTGTTAATTTTTAAAGATCGAGTACGCATTCACCACCAAACCAGCACCGCGTCGCACACTTCACAACCACCGGCACCGCTTCGTTCTGCGTCGCTGCATCAGCAGCAGAGAAACGAGATTATGGAGAACGGTCGGCATGTCGTCAACCCCCTTCTGCGAATTTTCTTTTGAGCAAGGGCGAATCAACGCTAGAACTTGCATCCTTCCACGACGCCCCTATATATAGCGAGGTGGCAGAATGTGGGGACACCGTGTGAGGGCGCGCGACTTCATCTATAGTAGGAGGCTTGTTCCTAGGCATGTCGATCTGTCGACGCGTCGCCTATGACGAGCATCCACTCGATAGCCAGCGGCACCCAAACAGGCCTGCGGCAAGAGCGCACGACAAAAGGTGTACGCACAATGAGCGCGAAGGCGCAAGGTCGTATATAATGCGAGCCGCGCGAATTTCGCACATTTCTATCGGCCCGCTTCGTGCGGGCTCATCTTTTTTGCTCCCCAGAGCACAGCCAAACAACCGCGTTGAGTCACTCAGGTGATGTTGAGCCATGCTCGAAACGCCTGACGGTCGCGTCTTGCGTCTCATAGCGAAGCCTCTAGAGGAGAATACGTGAACCCTTTTGATCGCGAAGATTCGCAACACGAAACTGCCGGATACACCGCCAAAGCGCCCGCAGGCCGTACAGCCAAGGGCAAAGGCGCAGGCAAAGCGATCCCCGTAGCGGCTGAACTGCCGCCGCAACAAGCTGAAGAGCGTCAGCGCCAGATGCGCGCGCTGATCCAGTTGGGCAAGGAACAAGGTTACTTGACCCACGCGCAGATCAACGACCATTTGCCCGACAACTTCGCGCAAACGGCGGCGATCGACAGCATTGTCAGCGCCTTCAACGACATGGGCGTGCAGGTCTACGAGCAGGCCCCGGATGCGGAAACCCTGCTGCTCAACTCGAACGCCCCCGCCGTGGTGTCGGACGATCAGGCTGACGAGGAAACCGAAGTCGCGTTGTCGACGGTCGATTCCGAGTTCGGCCGCACGACCGACCCGGTGCGCATGTACATGCGCGAAATGGGCGCAACCGAGCTGCTGACCCGTGCAGGCGAGATCGCAATTGCGAAGCGCATTGAAGACGGCCTTCACGAAATGGTGCAGGCGATTGCCGCTTGCCCGCTCGCGATTTCCGCCATTCTGGCGAGCGCCCAGCAGGTCGCGGACGGCGAACTGCGAATTGACGAACTGGTCGACGGTCTGAATGAAGACACGGTCGCCGCGGAAGACGCCAGCGCGGACGCCGCAGCGGACGTTGACACCGACGCGACCGACGATGACGACAGCGATAGCGAAGACGACGACGATGCCGGTCCGGCCGACTCCTCGGCGGCAGACGAAGCACGCCTGAAGCAACTCACCAGCGACTGCCTGGAAATCTTCGCCCAGGTCGGTATTCTGTCCGACCAGCAGAACGCCTCGCACACGCGCGGCGACGTCACGTCGAAAGCCTATCAGCGCGCCCGCGAAGAGATCCAGCAACACCTCGCGAAGATTCGCTTTACGGCTCGCACAATCGACCGCCTGTGCGGCGACGTGCAAAGCCAGGTCGCGCAGGTTCGCGCGATCGAGCGCAACATCCTGCAAATCGTCGTGACGAAGAGCGGCATGCCGCGCGAGCAGTTCATCGAGTCGTTCAAGGGTCACGAAGCCGACCTCGGCTGGACCGAGCGCGCCGCCCGCGGGTCGTCGTCGTTTGGCGCGGCGCTGGAGCGCCACCTCCCGGCAATCCAGTCGGAACAGCAAAAGCTGATCGACATCGAGGCTACCGTCTCGCTGCCGCTCAAGCATCTGAAAGAGATCAATCGTCAGATGGTCGCGGCCGAGTCGAAGATGCGCAAGGCCAAGAGCGAGATGATCGAGGCGAATCTGCGTCTCGTGATCTCGATCGCGAAGAAGTACGTCAACCGCGGCATGCTGTTCCTCGATCTGATCCAGGAAGGCAACATCGGTTTGATGAAGGCGGTGGACAAGTTCGAATACCGTCGCGGCTGGAAGTTCTCGACGTATGCAACGTGGTGGGTTCGTCAGGCTGTGACGCGTTCGCTCGCCGACCAGGCGCGCACGATTCGCGTGCCGGTGCACATGATCGAAACGATCAACAAGCTCAACCGAATTTCGCGCGAGATCCTGCAACAGACCGGTCAGGAAGCTCATCCGTCGGTGCTGGCAGAACGCATGGAACTGTCGGAAGAGAAGGTGCGCGGCATTCTGAAGATCGCCAAGCAGCCGGTGTCGATGGAAACGCCGGTTGGCGATGACGGCGACGCCACGCTTGGCGACATGATCGAAGATTCGGCAGCTTCCTCGCCGGCTGACGCAGCCATGCAGGCCGACTTGCGCGCCGCTATCGACGACGCGCTCGACTCGCTGTCGCCGCGCGAAGCGAAGGTGCTGCGCATGCGCTACGGCATCAACACGAAGTCGGACCACACGCTTGAAGAAGTCGGCAAGCAGTTCGACGTCACGCGCGAGCGGATTCGTCAGATCGAAAGCAAGGCAATGCGTAAGCTGATGCATCCGAGCCGCGCAGACCGCCTGAAGTCGTTCCTCGACCGTTAAGCAAGCGGTTGCGCTTGTCGTGCCCCAAGCACGGCAAGCGCATGCCGGGATTCAACACCGTTCCTGCCGATTGTCTCTGGCGCCCGGCTGCGCCGCCAAAAAACACCCCGCCTCACCGCCCTCGCTAGGGCATCACAAACGTCTTCACGAGCGTCAGCTCGCCCGGCTTGCGCATGGGCACCCGAATCGTTTCGCTCTTCTCGTCTGGCGTATTCTCGTTCGTGATGATCGTCACCTGAGCGACGGTCATATCGCTGCCGCTATTCCCGTTGCCGAAGTAATTCACGTAGACCAGATACGTGCCCTTCAACGGCGCCGCCGACGAGTAAATCTCCGGACCATAGCCGGTCGTCACATCCACATCGAGCGAGCCGCCGCTCGGCGCAACCCGGTCGCCGTACCAGGTGTGCACGCCATCCGGCGAAACCACATGTAAATCCAGATCAGTGCCGTCGGTGTCCCAGGCGAGCACGATGCGTAACTTCGGCTGGGTTTTGCCGCTATACGCGTCGTAAAACTGCACGCGCTTGCGTGAACCGTCCGGCGCCCGCAGTTCGACGCCGTTGCTGCCTGACGGAAACGCATAAGGCCGCGAGAACTTGCCGTCTTCCTCAATGCGCTGCGGCAACGGCGTACCGTCGACCACCAGCGTGCCCACCGTGGTGCCCTTCTTCTTCGGCGTGTTACGGATCTGCCCTTCGATCAGCGCGAACTTCGACTGACCTTCGGGTGTCGTCACCGTCACGGCCGGGTAATGCACGTCCTGGGTATAGCGCTGGCTGTCGCCGCTCGTATTGCGCCAGCCGTTCAATGGCGCGCCGAAGTCGATATCGCTCGCGTGCGCTACCGTCGCAACCTGCAAACAGGCGACGACAAGCATCATCCAGCCAGCCTTCACCCAACTCGTCGTCTTGACCTTCATCGTCACTGCTCCCATCCCGCTCTCAAAGCCGCTCGCTTTTCACGAGCAACAGGTCGCCGATCTTGCGCAACGGCACGACCATCGTTTCACGCCGCTCGTTTGGCGTATTTTCATTGAAGACCAGCGTCAACGTCGCGGTAATCACGTCGCGCTCGTGCGCGGCGGCGTCGAAGTTGTAGCCGGTCGAATCGAAATTGCCCCAGTAGTTCAAAAAGAACAACCACGTACCATGCTCGGGCGCCGCCGATGAAAATATGCCCGGCCCCGCACCGTCCACCGAGTCGACGTCGAAGCCGCTGCCGTCTTCGAGTGTGGGATTGGCGAAGAACGCATGCAGGCCGTCCGGTGTGATCACGTGCAAATCTACCTGCGCTTTCGGGTCATCCCACGTGACGATCGCGCGCAGCTTCGCCTGCGGCTTGCTGTGGTCGGCTTCGTAGAACTGCATGCGCTGGTGCTGCTTGCCGTCAGCGGAAATGAACTCGATGCTGTTCGACCCCGCGCCGAACGCCCACGGGCGCGCGAATGCGCCTTCGTCGTCGGTATAGAGCGGCGTCGGGTTGCCGTTGACGATCAGTGTAGGCGGCTTGCGCGCGTGTTTGTCGAAGTGCCTCAGCCGTCCTTCGATCAGCGTGCGATAGCGTTGTGCACCACGGTCGACCGGCGGGCGCGGGTACGCCGCGACAAAGTGCTCGCCCTCGTTCGTTAGTCCGCTGTGACGCCAGCCACCGAACGCACCGGTCAGATCGGCAATCGCGCCGCTGCCGTCGTCCGCGCCTGCCGCTTGCACATTCGTCGCCGCCACCAGTGCAGCCGAGGCCGCAGCAATGGCCATGCGGACTCGAAAACCACGCGTAAGAGCCGGCAAGGTAATTGCCATGCGAACTCGACGGCGGCGCATAAGTGAGGGCAAGGCAACCGTCGCAGAAATCCGAACACGGCGCATTGAAGGCGGCGCGCGGAACATTTGCGAAAGCGAACGCGAGATCGAGTTCATTGGATCGGACTGTCCGTTCGGATCAGCGTGCGCGCGGTACGTTCGACGAACGCTTCATCGAGGCCACGCGGATGATGCTGGAACGCGAGGTGAATATATTCATGCGCCAGCGCGATACGATCCTCTTCGGTCTGCAGACGATACACATACACGCGATTGCGCTGCGCGTCCGCATAGGGCCGCCCTTCGCGCACCTCGCATACGGCCGGCAGATCGGGCGTCTCGTAGCCGGCCGCGCCGTCCATGCGCCGCGCCCACAGCGGCGCGTTGCGCTGCAGCCATTGCTGGGCGCCCGCCACCTGGGTGCAATCGCCAGACAGCGGGCTCTCGAACGACGTCAAGGTTGCTTGCGGCCAGGTGCGCGAGACAATGGCGTCGAACGTGAGACCGGTTTGCGCGGACGCCTTCGCGGCTAGCCAGCTCATCTGGCCAGGCGCGGCCTTGTCGTGGTGATACTGAACCGGCACGCCGGTGAGCACCAGCGCGTCGGTCAGATCGGCTGCCCGCCGTGCGGCAGCGGTCGGCGCGCGTGGCAGAACGCGCTGCGTGCTGCTGCTGTCGTCGATACGGAAGCAGCCGTGATCGTGATTGCCGTGCTGCACGACGTAAGAGCGCGCCGCCACCGCCAGCGCTTTCGCCGCTTCCGGCTGGCTCGTGTCGCCTTCCCGCTCGACCACCCGCGCGACGTAGTCATTCATGCCGAAGCGGCCCACGATCTGCAGCGCACCGGCGGGATCGCGATCGAGCCGCAGTTCACCGCGGCTCTCCACACGCGCCCAGTTGCCGTTGACGAAGCCAACCCGGAAGTCGCCGCGCAGCGGCCCCTCGGGCGCCGCCGCCGGCCCTTTGTCGCCGAGCACCTCGCGAATCGGGTAGCGGCTGAAGAAGTCAACCAGCACGCAGGCGTTGTCATCAGGCACGCTCACTTGCGTGAGCAGCGGCGCGATGCGCGGCGCGGCGTCGGCCAGCACGCGCGCGCTGCCGCCGGCGCCGCCCAGCCATACCGGCGTGCCGTCGGCGAGCCAGCCAGCCGCGCCGCCAATCGAAGCGCCGGGCCGGGCCGGGTCTGGCATGGTCCAGGTCTTGGCGCGCAACAGGCTGCCGTAGACCGACACGGTGCCCTCACCGCGCCCGCTGGTCAGCACCGACACCAGCGTGTTCGCCGCCGCTTCGCGCGGCCGTGCCGGCATCGCCTGCAATGCGGCAAGCAAGTCGGACACCGGCACGCGGTGCGTGGGCGTCATGGCGTGGAGGTCGCGCAGCCAGACGGGCGCATGCGCGGCCGTCCAGTACTTGCGCCAATCGGCGGGGTCCAGTTGCAGGCGCGCGGGCTCGAAAAAGCGTCCGCACGATTGCACCAGCGCGTGTTCGCGGTCGACGTGGCCGCCCGTCATGCAGCAATACACTTCCTCAGGATCGCCGCCGTTGCAGACGTAGTCCGGCGTGGCGATATTGCGGTCGACCAGATAGCCATAGACGAACAGCTTCCACACGCTGCCGAGCGGCGTCTTCAGGTTCGACGGCAACGGGCGCGCGGACTGCGGCGTGAGACCGTCCGCGGCACCGGAGGCCGCGGCGTTGAATTGCCAAAGCTGCGCCTGGCTGTCGCGCAACCAGGCAAAGCGCAGCAGTTGCGCCGAGGAAGTATCCGGCGACACAGGCCGCGACGCGCCCGGCAACGTAGCCACCGCAGCCGCAACCGAAGCAGCACTCGCGCCCGCACCGCCAAACACACACCCCGCCCCCACCATGAGCGCAACCCGCAGCGTAGCGGCCAGACGATCGCGCGAGTGTCGAAGGACGGAGAACATGGCGGTCTCGCTTACTGAATGCGCAGCGTCGTTACGCGATCGCTCTTGCCGCCTTCGAACGCCTTCGCGTCCGGCTGATACATGCGGAAGTAGCGAGCCGGTGGCAACGCGAACGTGCCCGGCAAGGCAAAGCGCACCAGTTGCCGCAGCGTCACCGGACGATCGAGCAAGGGCACGGGCTGGTGATAAGCCAGCTCGCCCATCTCAAACGACGCGGCACGCGCGAAAGGCTGCGGACCGCTCGCCCCGTCCTTTGCGCCCGGCAAACCGTCGATCGACACGCCCCAGCTGGTCGCCTCGACATCGCCGCCCGGCGGCAGCGGCACGTCGAGCAGACCGTAGTGGTACGCGTTGCCCGAGCGCGGCGTGAGCGTCACTTCGTCGACGTACAGCGCATTGCTGTCGATCGCATCGCCTGACTTCACGAGGCGCGCGGTAAATGCCGAGCGGCCCAGTTGACTCCCGGCGTCACCCTTCTTCGGATCGACCTTCACTTCGACCGGCTCGAGCTTGTAGAAACGGCGTTCGACCGTGATGTTCAGGCGGCTGTCCTCGCTCGTATGGCTGCGGAACGACACCAGTGCGTTCACATCGGTGCGCGCGCCGCCTGCGTCGAGCGTGGTGGGCGGTCCCCCAAGGGGACTTCCTTCGGGGCGTGCCGCGCCGGTCCACTTCCAGAGCGGCGTGCCGGTCGGCGTCGCTGCGCGCGTCCAGCCCGCGCCTTGCAGTGACGGCAACGAAGCCGGCGCCGTGTCGCCGCCGAGTGCCTTGCGCACCCACAGCAGGGTCAGCGCGCGATCGAGCGTCGGGTAGTCGGCGCTGCTCTTCGCGAGCAAGGCCGATGCGTCGTTTGCCGCGCCACCGTCGCCACCCGTCATGTAAAGCAGGCTCTGTACGAGCGGGGCGGAATCGTTGGCGAGAGCCGTACGCGCGGCGCTCGCTGCCGCGTCGAAGCCATCCGGCAGTTGCGCACTCGTGCTGCGCGCGAGGTTGGCGATCAGCAGCGTCGCCATCTGCTTGCCGCGCGGCGAATCGGCTTGCGCGAACACGATACTGTCCGACGCGCCATACGTGACGCTAGCGGACGGCGCTTTGCCGGTGGCCGCCGCATCGTTCATCAGGTCCGCCGCGACGCCCGAAACCGGCGTCGCGACCGGCAAGCCCATCTGCTGCATGAACCACAGCGCCAACGCGCGATGCAACAGCGGCTCTTTCGCACCGGCGTCGCGATAGACATCCATCGCGTGCTGCCAGTTGTCGGCGGGCAGCGTAATACCCAGGCTGCGGCTCGCGAGCCAGTCCGCGTAGTACGCGTAGGCGGTAATCAGCGAACTGCCGCCGGTCGTATCGCCCCACCAGCCGAACGTGCCGCCGACACCCGCCAGCATCGCCAGACGTTGGCGCTGGTTGCGCAACAGCGCTTCGAGCCCCTGCGTCGAGTTGGCGCCGCTGTCACCACTGAGGCCGCGGCCGATCGCATCGTGCGCGAGTGCCAGAGGAATCAGGCGGCTCGACGTCTGTTCGGCGCAACCGTAGGGGTAATTGATCAGATCGTCGGCGACGCGTGCGAACTGGCTCGCGGCACTGCCGATGAACCGCACGCTGACGTCCTGCGCGTCTTGCGGCAGATTGAGCGGTTTGTTCGAGCCGTCGAGCGCCACTGTGTTCTGATGCAGATCGAGCCAGCCGCTCGCATCGAGCTGGATGGTGGTCTGCAGGCGATCCACGTCCTTACCCGCACGACGCAAGCTCGCGTTGATCACCCCGGCCTTCAACGCGCCCGTCGGCAGACGCAGATAGTTGGCGCCGCGCTTGAGCGTGACCTTCTGGTGCAACGAGAGACCGCCGCCGTCGACCAGCCACTCGGCGTCCACATCCGCGTCGGTCTGATTGAAGGCGATCATGTCGATGGCCGGCTGATCGTTGACGCGGAAATGCGACGGACCGCTCCACTTGAGATACAGCGCCTTGTCCGAGCGCACGTATGCGGTGCGCTGACCGACCATGCCGTCCGGCGCCGCCGCTCGCACGGTCACGCGCCAGCGGGCCAGCGAGTCCGGCATCCTGAACGTCATGGTGGCATGCCCGTTCGCGTCGGTCTTCAGCGTGCCTTCCCATGCGGCCGTGTCCTGATCGTCACGGCGCGGCCGTTCGAGCACCTTCACGCCGCGCTCGTTGTAGTTCGCGCGTTGCGGGCCACCTGGCGCACCCTTCAGCGGCGAGCGCGCAAGGTCGTACGTAATGAACGACAGACTCGACGACGTCCGCACGTTGTTACGCCGCGGGTGATAGAAAAAGTCGACGATATTCGGCGCGATTTCCGGCTGCAGCACGTAGACCATTTCATCGACCACGCTCACCGTCAGGTTCGCCGCTTCCGGTTTGCCGTTCAACGTGCTGTCGAAATTCAGCGTGACCGTATCGCCCGGACCGTACACCGGCTTGTCGCTCTTCACGTTCAGTTCGATCTGCGGTTGCGCGACCACGATGCCCGCGTTCTGGAACACGTATTCGCCTGCATGCACGTACAGCACCGAGAACGTCATGTTCGGCGCGAATTCTTCGCCGACCTTGATACGCGCTTTCCATTGCGAGGGGGCCACGCGTTGCAGTTGCAACCAGTCGCCGCCGGCCGTCAGCAAGGCACGGTGTTCGACGTTGTCACGCTCCAAGGTCAGGAGTGCGTCGTCGACCGGCATCGGGAAGGTGATCAGCGCTTCGGCGGTGTCGCCGATCTTGTACCTGTCGCGATCGAACACGATCTCGACGCTGCCCGGGATCGCCTTCAGCCCATCGCCTGCGACCCAATGGCTCGCAGCGGCCAGCAGATTGCCCGTGTCGTCCTTGACGGACAGCATGTAGGACCCCGGTTCATCGAACTGCACCGGGAACGACAACTTGCCGCCGGTCGTGGCGCCCTTGAGTGCGCCTTCGCCGTGTGTCTGCGATTCGAGGCGGGTCCATTCCCATTTGGCCGGCGCGTGCGAAGACGGATCGATCGACCCGAGCGCCTGCAGATCGAAATTGACCGCTTCCTTCGGTTGCGAAAACGACTTGGCCGTCGACAGGCGATAAGGCGTCGCGCCGCGTGCGATCAGCACTTCACGTGTCACACGCACCTTGTAGGCCGCCCCGTCCTGCGCAAACAGCGTCAACGCGTAGCGGCTCGGCTCTTTGGCGGCGGGCAGCGTGAGGCTCGCGTTGCCGTCGCTGTCGGTCGTGAGTTCCTGCTGCTCCAGCTTGACCGGAAACAATCCGGCATAACGCAATTCACCGTCGACGATCGTCACTTTCTGCGCCCGCAGTGTGACCGACACCTTGCTGTCGCGTACCGGCTTGCCGTCCGGGTAGCGCAACTGGATCTTGCCCTTCAGTTGCTCGCCCGTCGCATAGTCGGCTTTATCCATCGACAGGTTGACGTCGAAATGCGGCTTCACATATTCGGCGACGCGAAATGCGCTGCCGTATACATCGCCGTTGTAGTCGAAGCGCAGCGTATAGCCGCCGGCGGTGGCATCGGCGGGAAGCGTAAACGATGCATCCGCGCCCGTGTCCGAAGCAAAATGCACCTTGCTGCTCGCCACCGGCGAGCCGTTCGGATCGAGCACGTCGAGCTTGATATCGGCCTCGGCGGGCGCGGTGGACTGCGTCGCGTTCTGGAACGTGCGGCCGATAAACTTCACGTGCACCGCGTCCCCCGGCCGATACATTGGACGGTCCGTGACCGCATAGATCTTGGTGTTGTAGATCTCGCTGTCGTAATAGAAATTCTCCGAGACGAACACGCCGCCTTGCGGATCGGTGCCGAGCACATAGCTGCGCTCGGGGCTCACGTGTTGCAGCACCAGCGCCCCGTCGTTGCCGGTGGCGCCGCTTTGCAGCACGCCTACGCCATCGGTCCAGCTCACGTCGGTATTCGGCACCGGCTTGCCGTTATCGCGCCGCGCGGTCCACACCAGCATGCCGCTCGACGCCGCTTTCACGACCGCAACCGTGTCCGACACGAACAGCAAGGTATGCGCGCGATAGTTGCCGATCACTGCCTCGACGATGTACAGCCCCGGCGGCAGCTTGCCGACCGGAATCATCACGTTGCCCGAACTCGCTTCGATAAAGTTACTGCTGCTGCCTTCGAGATTCACGCCCTTGGGCGGCTCGATCACCTTCGCGTCCCAGATCGGATAGCGAAAGCGCGCGACCATGTCATAGCCTTTCAACGGCGCGAACTGCGTGTTCTGCCGGAATTGCGTCTGCTTGCCAGTCTCTTCGCCGAGCTTGAATTGCGGCTCGGCCTGGGTCACCTTGCTGCGCGTCGCGAACGACAGTACCCGTTGCCAGGCGCGGCGTGCTTCGGTGAACCAGCGGTCCCACAGATATGCCAGCGTATTCGCCAGCCCTTCACCCTGATAATTCGGCGCAACATTCAGCCGATGCAGATTCTTCTGTGCCTTCAGGAAGTCCAACGGCTTCGGCACCCGATACACGACGATGTCCGCTCCGCCGTACGCCTGCAATGCATCCTTGAACTCGCGGCCGGGCGCTTCGAGACGCACCTGAGCCAGCTGATCGCTGCCGAAGCTCGCGTCCGAGAGCAGGAAGAAGGGCTGACCGTCGACCTTCTGCGAAGCGAAGTTGCTCGACGGCGCTGTTTGCAGCGTCGGGTTCGCGGCGATGTTGGTATCCGCCGCGGTGCTCGATGCGTCGTCATCCGCATGCGCCGTTGGCGCGATGACAAGCGTCATGGCCGCGAAAAACGCTAGCAGCGCGACACCCGCGCGACGAGGTAAGTTGCCGAGCCAGGCGCGCGACGCAGTGACGGATTGCATTCGGGTCATGGTGTCAGAAAGTCCAAACGAAACACGCCAACGAAATTCGGATTGCCGTCGAGCGGCTGCCAGCGGGAATCTTTCCATTGCATCAGGTCGGAGACGGCCACGGCGCGCAAACCGGTATCGGTCGGCGTAACGGTGCCTGTGTGATAAGCGATGTAGCGATCCAGCCAGATCATCAGATGCTGGTCGTCGCCCTGGTCGAAGAACAGCAGATCGCCAGGCAGTGCCTGGTTCACGTCCTTCGAAACAAACCGGCTATTGCGTTGAATCAGCGCGATCGCCGACGCGTACGCGCCGGTGGAACCGTCGAGTTGGGTCCAGCGATTCGCGATGGTGCGTTGCGAGGCGGACAGTTGCAGTTCGGGCGGCATGCTGCTCGCGTCCGCGAGACTGGTCATGCCGTTGGCGCGCAGCCATTTGCTGTCATGCGGCTTAAGCGTCTCGCCGACGGCAAAGCGCACGAGACCCGCGCAATCGCGTTGGGTCCAGCGCGGCGTCGGACCGCGGCGCATTTGCTGGTCGACGATACGCGTGAACCAGGCGCGAAACGCAGCGGATTGCTGCGGCGAGAGCGCGTCGGGGTCGGGCGATGCAGCGGTGCTGGTGAGCGCGTTTGCATAGGGCGCAAGGCTGGCCATGACGAGCGCTGACGCAGCGCGCGCGAGCCACTTGCGGCGCGCGGCAGCCGGCGTGCCGCATGCGTGAGCGATTGCATGCGCCGCAGGAGCGCGCGCGGACGCGGACGCTGGCGCCGCTGCGCGCCCATCCGTCGCGGATGCCACGTCGAAGACGTGAAGGTGGCGCATTCAATCGCCCTCGGTGCCGGGCTGGTCCGCAGGGGCATCCGCCACACCGGCGTTTGCAGCGCCAGCCGCACCCGCCTGCGGGCGATCGAACCACCATTCGACCGGAACCCAGCCCGTCGAACCCGGCAATTCCTGCGGCAGCGTCAACGACACCGGCGGGTAGTGTGCAAGCGCATGCAGCTTCGGCACGAGATGGGTGCGCGACGCATTGCGGAACACCGCTTCCTGGTCCGCCGGCAGCGCCGCACCCGCTTCGCGCTCGATCAACGCGGCCGCGGACGAAGGCGTGAGCGTCAGGATGGTACGCGGCAGACGTTGCGGCGCGAGCGTATCGGCGAGCGCCGGATAGCGCTTGTCGAGCACGGCGAGCGTGTCGTCGACCAGACGTGAATCGGGGGAAAAGATCAGATAACCGTGCGCCAGAGCGAGCGTCACCGGGAAATACCGCTCCGCCGACAATTGCGCTGCGAACGACGCCTTGCTGGACAAAGCCGTACCCGAGCGCGCACTGACCGGCCGTTGCCACACGGTGACGCCCGCGCCCTGGTCGTGCTGCGTGACCGGCAGGCGGCGATAGCCCGAACCGGCGTCGCCGGATTGCGCAGCCTTTGCCTCGTAGGCGCCGATCACGTCGCCAAAGGTCTTACCCAGCGAAGCCTTCAGCGCAGCGATGCTCGCCGCGTCCTGGGTCTTCACGCGCGCGACAAACACCGGCGCGACCAGCGTGGACTTCGCATACCAGCAGACGGCCGCGGGACCGGTGAGCTGATCGCCGATCGCAGCGGCGCCGTCCGCGCCAACATCGGCGACCTTGCCCAACAGACCCGACGCCTCTTTCCAGTCGGCCGGCAGGCTCGTACACGCCGCCGGATTGGCAGGCAGCGCGCGCCACAAGTCGGCGCTATTCCACGCTTGCGGCAACTTGCCCGGCTCGATCAGCGCAGTGGTCTGCCAGTTCGCAGCCGCGTCCCCGTTCGACGAAAAATCGAATCGCAGTGCATCGATGCCGGAGAAAAACGCCTGATAGCCAAACGACAGATAGTTCGCCGATACCACCAGTCTGTGCCCCTTCGGTGCATCGCCAGGCGCGTCCAGCCGATAGGCGCGCGCCGCATCGTCGCGGCCGGAAGAGAGCATCTCGGACACAGCGTCGGCCCGTTCGCCCAGCAAGCCGCCCTTCGGATCGAGCAGCACGCCGGGTGCGGACATCACGACAAGGCGGTCGTCTTTCGTCGCGAACAGAATCGTGCGGCCTACCGCCAGCTTCAACGCGTAAACCGGAACGTCGCCGGAAAGTTTGGCGACCTGGCTCAACTGCGAGTCGCTCGCTGCGACGTTGCCGAAACCCTGCAGCAGCTTCGCCAGACCGTTGCGGTGGATCGACATCACCCAATAACCCAGCCGGCCGTCCGGCGAGCGCCACAGCAACACATGCGCGGGTTCGTCGAAGACGCGGCGGATCAGCTCATCGCGCCAGTCCAGTTGATGCTCGAATGCGAGACGCCGCAGCGCGCCTTCGGTGGACAGTCGCGTGTCGTTCGATTCGTAATAGTCGACGAAGTCCTGAGTCAGCACGTCGTGCAACAGCGGCACGCGCAGAATGTCGCGTGGCAAACGCGAGAGCGCCTCGCTGTCGATCACCGCGTCCGGGTGATGAATGTCGAGCACGATTTCGCTATTCTCGGCGGCTTTGCGATGCGCGAATGGACGCCACACCGCCTGAATGACCACGCCGGCCACGACCAGAAGACCGACCACCAGGATTACAATCTTTTTGCGCGACATCTTCATCTGATTTTTTCTGGTTCGATGCGACGGTATTAACGTGGATGGCCGATGAATTAACTCATCGGAATCATTCGCCGAAGGCAGCGATCATAACCGATATTTATAGCTCAAAACCAGCGGCACACGCCATTTAACAATCAACCATGTTTCATAAGTTTGACGGAAATACTGAACAGAAGGGAATTAAACGATTAGAAAACGCATCGCAATCGAAACAGCCGTTTGAGTTAAAACGACATGCAAAGAAGGAGACGGCGTACGGAGGAAGCGACGCACGCATCTGCAGCCCGGAGCGAAGCGGGGCGAGGGCCGCGAGCGGCGTCGGGCTGCGCGTGACATTACGCGGCTTTACCGGGTCGGTGAACCTATGCTAAATCGCCGTGATTTAGCGTTGGCATAAAAAACCCGACGGTGCACCGCGTGCCCGCCGGGTTATTTCAGGCATTGCGCTTACTGCTTTTCCGCCAATACCGTGTTAGCCGCCTTTGCCGCCATCAAACGAGTGCGAGCGCCTGCTTCATTCTCCGCACCCCGGTTTCGATTTCGGCGACACCGGGCGCGGCAAATGACAAACGCAGTGCCGCCAGATCGATATTGTCTTTATAGAATGCGACGCCCGGCACGAACATGACGTTGCGCTCGATACACGCACGCAATGTGTCGGATGCATTCTCACCGCCCGTCAGTCGCGCCCACACGAACATGCCGCCGGCAGGACGATGAAACGCAATGGCGTCGCCCAGATGCTCGTCGAGCGCATCGCACAGCGTGCGGCACTTCACGGCATAGGCGTCGACGATTCGTGGCAAATGACGCTCCAGCGCGCCGCTCGCGAGGTATTCGGCGGCAATCGCCTGAGTCCACGGCGAGCTGCATAGATCGACGGTCTGCTTGGCGACGAGGCAGCGGCGCAAGATTTCCGCGTGCGCGACCATCCAGCCGACCCGCAGACCCGGTGCGACGATTTTCGACAGACTCGAGAAATGCACCACCCAGTCGCGTGAACCGGGCACCTGGTCGCTCAACGCCAGCAACGACGGCAACGCCGCGCCGCTAAAACGCAGGTCGCCATAGGGATCGTCTTCGACGATTAGAAAATGGTGACGCGCCGCCAGCTTCAATAACGCGATGCGGCGCTCGAGCGACAACGTCGCGCCGGTTGGATTCGCAAAGGTCGCAACGGTGTAGAGCAGCTTTGGCGGCCGCGCTAATGTGCCCGCTTCGAGCAACGCGGCGAGCGCGTCCACATCGAGCCCGTTCTGATCCACCGGCACGGTCACCACATCGGCTTGCTGCAGCTTGAGCGCCTGCAAAGTGGCCGGATAGGCGGGCTGTTCGACCAGCACTACGTCGCCCGGTGCAACCATCACGCGCAGCAGCAGATCGAAACCTTGCTGCGAACCGGTCGTGACGAGCAACGCCTGCGGGGCGCAAGGCGTGCCGCGCCGCGTCATCAACTGGGCGAGTTGCTCCTTGAGGACGGCGAGGCCATCCGTCGGACCATATTGCAGGCAGAGCGTGGACTGTTGCGACGCACGCGCCGCGGCGGCATCGAGACCTTCGCGGTCGAACAGGTCGCTCGCCGGATAACCGCCGGCAAACGAAATCATGCCGGGCTGCGCCAGATACTTGAACAGCTCGCGGATCGGCGAACCGCTCGGCGCTTCGAATGCGGGATTGAACGTGAACATGGTGACGGACCGTTTATCTTTTTGAAGGAAGACCGGCGTCGATTGTGATCATCGTCCGGATGGGCGGCAAACGATATCTACGCACTACGTATTGCGTTTTCCGCATCATCTCGACCCGCTTCGATCAAGCCGGTCAAACCACGTTCTTCTCCACGATCGGCCGGTTTTCGAGCACGCGGGTGAAGCCCAGCGAGCCCAGATCGAGCGTCGTGTAGCGGCCATGCAGAATCAGTTCGCTGATACCGCGGCCGGTTGCCGGGCCTTGCTGCAGACCATGCCCACTATAGCCATTGGCAAAAATGCAGTTATCGACATCCGGGTGATAGCCGATGATCGCATTCTGATCCAGCACGTTGTACTCGTAGTAGCCAGACCAGCAGTTCTGCACCCGCAGCGCTTCGAATTGCGGCACGCGATGCGCGAGCGTTGGCCAGATCACATCGTCGAATAGTGCGTGATCGACTTCGTCGAGCGGCAAATCATCGGGATCGTTGTCCGCTGACGGTGAGGTGCCGCAAATAAACGATTTGCCCTCGGGCCGGAAATACACGCCGCTCGGATCGATCAGCAAAGGACAATGGTCGAGCCGCGCGGGCGACGTGACATTGAAAATGCTGCGGCGCCGCGCGAACACCGGTAGATCGATGCCGGCCATCTGCGCGACTTTGCGCGACCACGCGCCCGCGGCGTTCACGACGAAGTCGCAGGCATAAACCTCGCCATTCGCGGTTTGAACTTGCGTGACATGTTTGCCGTCGCGATGCAGGGCGGTGACGTCGGCGGCAATGTAGCGCGCGCCGAGCGCCTGGGTCTTCTTGCGCAACGCCTGCACGAGGCCATAACCGTCGAACCAGCCCTCGCCGCTTTCGCCGTAAGCGCCAGCAATGAGATCTTCGGTATTGAGCCAGGGGAAGCGCGCCTGCAACGCGTCTTTGGCGAGCAAACTGATATCCGCGCCGAGCGCTGTTTGCAGCGCGTGATTCTCACGCAGCGTCGCCTCACCGGCGGGCGTGGCGAGAAACAGATAACCGCCTTCGTGCAGATCGATCGACGGCTTCACACCGTCGATCTCGAGCCGCTCGCCGATCGAGCGCAGAAACTCGATGCCGAACAACGACATCTGAATGGAAAGCGGCGTAGAGAACTGCTGACGAATGGACGCGGCCGACAATGCCGACGACGACCGCGCATACGTCGGATCGCGTTCGATCACGGTGACGCTAACCGACGGATCAGAAAGCCGCAGAAAATATGCAATCGAGCTGCCGATCACCCCACCGCCGACGATCACGACTTTGGAACTCAAGACTGACTCCACGAATAGCGCCGCCGCTCTATCAGCCGATATTGAAGTCGATGCCCTGCGCGAGCGGCAACGCTGACGAATAGTTGACCGTGTTGGTTGCGCGGCGCATGTAGGCCTTCCACGCATCCGAGCCCGACTCACGACCGCCGCCCGTTTCCTTCTCGCCACCGAACGCGCCGCCGATTTCCGCGCCGCTCGGCCCGATGTTCACGTTAGCGATACCGCAGTCGCTGCCCGAATCGGACAGGAAGCGTTCGGCTTCGCGCAGATCGGTCGTGAACACGCACGACGACAAACCATGCACTGCCGCGTTGTTCGCCTCGACCGCATCCGTGAAATCCGAATAGCGCAGCACGTACAGAATCGGAGCGAAAGTTTCCCTCAGCACCACCGCCGTTTGCGACGGCATTTCCACGATCGCCGGACGCACGTAGTAACCGCCTTCATGGCCCTTTACCTCGACGCGTTCGCCGCCGAACACCTTGCCGCCTTCGGCCGTGGCCTGCTGCAGCGCTTCCTGCATGCGAACATACGATTGCTTGTCGATCAGCGGCCCCATCAGCGTGCCCTTCTCGAGCGGATTGCCGATCGGCACCTTGCTGTACAGCTGCTTCAGACGTTCGATGGTCTTGTCGTACACGCTCTCATGCACGAACAGGCGCCGCAGCGACGTGCAGCGCTGCCCCGCCGTACCCACTGCCGAGAACAGGATGCCGCGCATCGCGAGCTCGTGATCCGCCGTTTGCGCGACGATGCCCGCGTTGTTGCCGCCGAGTTCGAGCAGTGAGCGGCCGAAACGCTTCGCCACTTCGACACCGACCGTGCGGCCCATTTCCGTGCTGCCCGTGGCGCTGACAATCGACGCACGCGGGTCGGCCACCAGCTTCGCGCCCACATCGCGGCCACCGTTGATCAGCGCGGTCAGGCCGGCCGGCGCGTCGCCGAACTCCTGCAGTGCCTCGCTGAGAATCTGGTTGACCGCGAGCGCGGTCAACGGCGTCTTTTCGGACGGCTTCCAGATCACGGCGTTGCCGCAAACGAGCGCAAGCGCCGCATTCCACGACCATACTGCCGCCGGGAAGTTGAACGCCGAGATGACGACGCACGTGCCCATTGGATGCCAGGTTTCAGCCATGCGATGGCCCGGGCGTTCCGAGGCGATCGTCAGACCGTACAACTGGCGCGACAGCCCGACCGCGAAGTCGCAGATGTCGATCATTTCCTGCACTTCGCCCAGCCCTTCCTGCAGGATCTTGCCGGTTTCGAGCGTGATGATGCTGCCGAGCGCGTGCTTCTTTTCACGCAGACGATTGCCGAGCAGGCGCACCAGCTCGCCGCGGCGCGGCGCCGGAACGTTGCGCCAGGCGGTGTATGCCTCTTTCGCACGGGCGAGGGCCGCATCGACTTCCGCCACCGTGTTGCTGGCCACTCGGCCAATGAGTTCGCCGGTAATCGGCGAATGAACCGCGATGTCGCCGGCTTGCGCCGCGTGGGCGATGCCGAGGTCGGCGAGGATGGTGGAAGCGTCCATGAAAATCCCTTTAATTTCCGATACGAAACAAGAGTAAGTTCGGAAACTATACACGCGGGATTTTATGGCGGCAAGCGGATTTGCCCGGGGTTGCGGGTCTGGGCGAGTGAATGGGCCTGCAATGGCTGATTACGGCTCGCCGGCGCCGGGCGGCGCTGAACGGCCGGCGCGTGGTTGCCGGTCGGTTGGCGGCGTACCAGCAGGCGAGCGTTCGTTTCTTATTGGAAATATCTTCTACGCAGCCACCACCGCCGTAGCACGCATGGTCAGATAGCCTTCGTGGTCTTTGGCCCACAGATCGATCGTCTTGCCGTCGGCCGAAGGTTTGCCGCATACCGTGAAAGGCTGACCCGCGAAGGTAGGCCGCACCGCCTTGAACGCGAAGCTTTGCAGCGTCGCATCCGGTTGCTCGCGGCGCACCAGATCGACGAGGAGCGTCGCGATCAACGGCCCGTGCACGATCAGGCCGGGATAGCCCTCCACCTCGGTCACGTACGGGTAGTCGTAATGGATGCGATGGCTGTTGAAGGTCAGCGCGGAGTAGCGGAACAGCATCACGGCGTCCGCATCGACGGCGCGGCGCCACGTTTCGCCCTCCGGCGCAGGTGCCGCTTGCGGCGGGCGGCCGCCCTCTTGTGGCGCGTCACGGTAAACAATGTCGTGCTCTTCTTCCAGCCTCAGTTCACCACCGGCTTCAATCGTGTGCTGCACCGTCACGAACACGAGACGGCCCGAGCGGCCGGTCTTGTCTTCGATATTGACGATGGTCGATGTGCGTTTCGCGTGTTCGCCGACTTTGAGCGGCGCGTGGAAAGTCAGGCGTCCGCCGGCCCACATGCGGCGTGGCAGCGACACCGGCGGCAGAAACTCGCCGCGCTTCGGATGACCGTCCGGGCCGGCCTCGGACAGGGGCGAGACCGGCAGGAAGTACAGCCAGTGCCAGAGCGGCGGCACGTTATCGCCACTTTCTTCGCGCGCCAGGGTCGCGGCCATAGCCGTCAACGGAAAAGCGGTGATGTCGTCTTCCATCACCGCTTCCTTGTCGAGCCAGTCATCGAGTTTTTCTGGGGAGGCGGACATGGGCAAAGTCTCCGAATGCGCTGGTTGGGTCAGATAGGGTTTTACTACGAACCTCGCCTCAGGTTTCACGAGGATTGCATTTTCGATTTCCCCCGCCCTTAACCGGCAGGATTCAGGCGGCGTGGTCATAACGATACGGGAATTGAAGAGCAAGAGTCGGAGTGCATCGCATTAGCCGCGTGCTTACACTCAGTTATCGTTCGATGAATCGCCTTACGGAGAATGCTCATGAATACGGTCGCGAAGGACCCGCACTCGCAATTGCCGGCGTTGGAACTTGAGCTGGGGTTCGAGCTCGAACCGAAACACACGGGAGCGCGGGAGTCCGCCACTGGCTCGCTTACGCAGCGCGTCAACGCGATCGACTGGTTCGATGTCGAAGAGGAATTGAATGGCTACGGCTGCGCGATGCTACGCAATCTGCTCGGTGCGCAGGAATGCGATGCGCTGAGCGCACTCTACCCGCGCGACGACCTGTATCGCAGCCGTGTCGTGATGGCGCGGCATGGCTTCGGCCGTGGTGAATACAAATACTTTGCGTATCCGCTGCCGCATCGGGTGGCGCAGTTGCGCGCCGCGCTCTACCCGCGCCTCGCGCCGGTCGCGAATCGTTGGAACGAGGTAATGAATATCGATGTGCGCTATCCAGCCGCGCACGACGAGTTCATCGCGCGTTGCCACGCCGCCGGCCAGATGCGTCCGACGCCCCTGATCCTTCAATACGCCACCGACGACTACAACTGCCTGCATCAGGATCTTTACGGCGAGCATGTCTTCCCGCTTCAGATCGCGATTCTGCTGTCCGAGCCTGGCAAGGATTTCACGGGTGGTGAGTTCGTGATGACGGAGCAGCGTCCGCGGATGCAGTCGCGCACGGAAGTCGTGCCGCTCTGCAAAGGTGACGCGGTGGTGTTTGCGGTTCATCACCGGCCGGTGCAGGGCACGCGTGGCGTGTACCGCGTGAATCTGCGGCACGGCGTGAGCCGGTTGCGCTCGGGTCATCGGCATACGCTTGGGGTGATTTTTCATGACGCGACGTGATCCTAAACCGGGCGGCGCTCCTGGCCATCAAGCACCGCACGCCTTCCTGGCGATGTGAGGCCTACCCTGATCGCCAGCGCTGCATAGCGAATGACATTGTTGCGTGAGTACATAGTGGTGCCCCGGACGACTGGTATTTAAGATAATCCGGGGTCGGCGCCGATAGATATAATCCGCCGTTCCACCAATCCCACAACCAGCCTTCATGCGAGTCGCTGTCATTAGCGCCTACTATAAAGAGCCGCGCCACGTCTTACGAAAATGTCACGAAAGCGTTCTTGCGCAAGCAGGCAACGTGACTCACTTTATGGTCGCCGATGGGTTCCCTGACTCCGAAGTCGATAGCTGGCCAGCTGTGGTCCACATCAAGATCCCCAATCACGCCGACTACGGTGACACGCCTCGCGGTGTAGGTGCCGCTTGCGCGGCCGCGAATGGATTTGATGCGATCTGTTTTCTTGACGCCGACAATTGGTATGAGCCAAATCATGTCGAAACGATGCGCACGATCGTCGAGGAAACCGGTGCGCAAGTCGTCACGGCGACACGAACGATATTCACCGCCGACGGCCGGATGCTCGGCATCTGCAAAGAATCGAACAGCGTCGATTTCAACGACACCAACTGTTATTTCCTTACGCGCTCCGCCTTTCCCGCCTGCGCCGCGTGGCTATTCAAGGACGCGCGCGAAAGCATCAGCGGCGATAGGGTATTCTGGAACGCCGTGCAAGCCGGTGGCTACACGCGGTTCCACTCAATCGAGCCAACCGTCAACTATGTGAGCACGCTTGCATTTCACTACGAAATGTTCGGAGAAATACCGCCCGACGACTCAAAGGTCATTGCAAAACTGAAGGGTAGCCGGCATTTCCAGATGTTTAGTTACGCGCAATTTAAGACGATGCGCCAAGCGCCCGGTCGGTAATGGCGGTCGTATACACAAAATAGTGCTAGCACTCTGGGTACTGCGGCAGGACGTTTCGCCTCGGCGATAGGGCGCGATACGCTATTGCCGGAACGAACTGTCTGATATCGCAGTTGCGCGCGTGCGTAGTAAGAGCATCGGCTCATCTGTGGTGCCGCGCCGAGAGTAAGGATGATCAGTGAGAAACAGCCGCCCCGATTTCACCGACTGTTTCTGAATGACCGCGACGGCGCGCGCAGCTCCGTCGGACGATCGTGAAAGGGGACAGTTGCATCTTCGCCTTCGAGTATCAGCGGCGCCGCTTCCGCCGCCTCGGGGGCATGACCAAACGTTGATCGTAAGGCGCTTACCCCCAATTTGTTACTCTTCTGACGGTCTGTCGATTGGATGCTGCGTAAGAGTGAGGTATTTTTTGACGTCAGGCCTGCCCGCTGCAATCAGATTCAGCATAGCGACCCCAAGCTGCCGGGCCAATTCGTCGTCAAACCTGAACTCCTCGTCATCCAAAAAAAATGGCACTTCCATTTTTCCGGCGACGAGTGGAGCCACTAAGCTGGAATCCACTGCTTGTATCGTCAATTGCCGAGGATCATCGGTATAGGTCAGGACTACGGTATACGGCGGATGATTAACCATTAATATCCCCTGCACTGTTGATATCTGTCGAACGCGTTCTCTTTACATAGAGCGTAGTTTCGCTGGCCCCTCGGTTTGGCTGCCAGGATGCAAAAATCCAGGTCGACCTCATACTTTGCATGACATGCAGCCTCATGGCCTTCACGCCCACCGCACTTTACCATTCCCCCGTCACCGCTCGCTGCTCCAAAAAGAGCGCTATAAAGCATTGATCTCTTCGCAGAACTGGTCAGATCCGGCACAAGAGTAGGATAAGGAATCTGCGACTGATCGCTCAGCATCAGTTCCGTTGTCTCGCCCCACTTCGGAAGCGTTTCGCTCAATTCGCTACCGAAAAGCTTCCCCGTGAACTTCGCTTTCCACGCCACATAACATTCAACGCACATATCTGGAACGAAGGCTCTGGCATCAGCCTTGATTCCCGTGAGCATAGGGGGTGGTGCAACAGGATCATTGCCCAACTCCCAGTTGGTCAGCCACACGCCTAGCTCAGCGTCGCTGATCGGCTGCGACCACGCTCCATTCGTTGAGACCTTCGCTGAATGTGACGACACCGCGCCATTCGCAGCATACTCATAGTCGACTGCCAGTACGCGGGACAGGCCGCCGTTTACCAAACTTGCCGGTTCGTTGTACTGAAACGACTTTACGCGGCCACGCTCGTCGTAAGCAATGCTTGCCTGACCGCTGTTACCTGCTATTTGTGTCGCACGGTTCGCGGCGTTACGCTCAAGCGTTCGCATCGTCCAACCCGAAACGGCATCCTTCGTCGTCGCGATGTTGCCCTTTTCATCGTAAGCATAGGTCCAGTCCTCAAGCTTCTGGCCGTCCTGGATGACCGTCGCGGACAGGAGACGGCCTGCTCCATCGTAGCTAGCGCCCACCGTCATCTTGCTGCCAGTCGCGGCCGCCAGCATCCCCTGTTCGCCCGTAAGGTCAGTCGTTTGGACCTCTGCGTAGCCCGTGGCATTGCCTTGCGCGTCATAGACAAACGCACGGATTTTGCCCGGGGTCGCAACTAGATGCGGACGCAACGAACTAGCGTCGGCATACTCGACCGTCGTTACGGTCCTGTTTTCAGCAATCGTTGCAATTGCCTTCGTTGGCCGGTTGACGCTGTCCCACGTGTACTGGACACCTCCGTCGGGCGTCTGCCTCTGCTTCAGATTCCCTGCCGTATCCCACGCTCTCGATACCGCGCCATCTGGCGTAGCAATAGTTCGAGGGCGCAACGTGTCTCCGACATCGAACGAATACGTCGTGGTGCCGGACATGTCGCTGAGCGTCGTCGTCCCTGAAAGATAGCTGAGCGACACATTCCGTGTCGTGTCGGGATGGGTGACCGAGATTGCACGTCCGCTGGAATCGTAGCTCCACGTTGCAATCCGTGAGCCGGATTCGTCCTTAATGCCGGTCAATGCGTTTGGAAAGCGGGCGTCCTCGTACAGATACTGACGAACGTGGTCATAGGGTGCGGTTACCGAAACGAGATTGCCCTTTCCGTCGTAAGCATAGGATGTCGGCATTCCCAAAGGATCCACCAGCGTAACGATACGGCCACTGTCGTCATATTCCATACGAATTGACGTCACTGTTTCCGCTACAACGTTATCGGCCGGCCATTCGGCGATCACCGACAGCCGCTGCTTGCCGTCATACATCGCCTTCCGGATAAAGCCCGTGCGAGTCGTTTCGGAGTAAAACTTACCGTTAGCTTCCGAGTAGGCTTCCGTCGTACCAAGCCGTTCGTCCTTGAGGTAGAAGTACCCGTCGCCAGCTTTCGTCAGGGAAAGACCGGCGGTTCCTGGCACGACCCACGCTCCGTCAATCAACTTGAATATCAGAGGTCGTCCGGTACCCCGATAGGCAGCGATTTTCGGCGTGCTCGTATCGACCGCCGACAGATCAAGTCTGCGTTGCCAGTTGTTGACCCAGTAACCACCCATCGCTGTCTGCGTTTTGTCGTAGGGCTTCGAGAGATAGGTTCGCTTAAAGACAAGTGGAGATGTGTCACCACTAGCAAAATCAGTTTCGGAAACAATGACGTTACCGTTTGCTGGAAACACCGGGTCTGCCACCGGACAGGAGTCATCAGTCGGATTGTCGGTTGAATTGCACCACTGCTCGATCAGAGCAAGATTATTGATGCAGGCGTAGTTACCCATCCCGCCAGGCGTATTGCTGGTAACGTCAATCTTGCAGGTTGGCGAACCTTGAGTGGCTCCGGATTTGGCGTAAAGCGTGAAGCAGTCGTCCGCGCCTGCTCCGAGCGCGACCGGGAGCAGCATGAACGCAGCCAGTAAACGGAACGCTGTGGCTGCCCTTCCTCTGTGAAATTTGTTGTTTTTCATAGTTATCCTTATTAGTTGTACCTGCTTGAAACCCAAGTACCCTATAAGGAGCCTTCAGGCCCTGGCTATCCGACAATTCCTAAATTTGTATTTTCTTTATGTCGGCTCAAACGCTACCGTCCAACCTCCGACGCAATTCGTAGGGCATGATGCAAAGCTCCGTCAGTCATCAACGCTTTGCAATCAGAAAAGCAGAAGGCCGAACGCCAGGTATGCATACGCGGAAATGATTGGATGCTCGCAGACAAGCCAATGCGGGCGGGAAGGAACGGCAGGAGATAGAGCGGGCCACGCAGTACGTTGCCCGAAGAGAAGACTAGTAACGCAAGAAAGCGCTACGAGACGAATCGCGACTTAAAGCACGATTCCAAAACAACAGGCCTGTGAAGAACAGGCAAAAACGGAACGACCAACCGTCCGAAGGGCGGCCTCAAAGTTATCCCCAGTTTTTGTTCGCAAGCCTGTGGATAACACCCCCACAACGATCCCAAGCCATTGATACAAATACGTTCCTAGGCCCTGCGCGCTGACAGGCGAAAGGCGAACCCCCTCACCCGGCCACGATCTCAAACCACGCCCCATGCGTACGATCACGATCGAGCACCCGTGACTCAGCCCGACCGTCAGCCCGCAGCGCAACTCCCAACACCCCTTCCCCACGCGTGGCGAGTTGCCGGCGCAGCGCAGCGCCTTCCGCGGTGACGCTCGCGGCATCGACATGCACGGGGCTCAACAGCACGACGGACACATCGCCGATCGACACCGTCGCCGACACCGCCCCCAGTCCCGGCAACGCGACCGGCCGTGCCTCAGCCGCCCCAAGACCAAGCAAGGCCCGATACCGCTGCACGCTCACCTTCAAATCCTCCACCACGACAGTCAAACTCGCGACGCCTCGCACGCCGTTCGCATGTTCACGCACGGCGCCCTCCGCCACACGCAGATCACGCGGCGTGATATCCCCGCACAGGAATGGCAAGTCGCTGGTCTGCGGCCGGCCGGTTTGCCACTCGAGCCGCGCGCCATCCGGACGCACGCGCCCACCGGCCTGCGGACCGTCGTATTGCAACCCGCGTCCATGCGCGGCGTCGATCACGGCGCCCACGCTCGACGGCAACAGGGCGTAATCGACAAAGCCATCGCCGTGACGCTGCCCCACGTCCCACCAGCGGCGCTGCGGCGCCGCCTGCAAGAAAGCGATCAGTTCGATGTAGCTACCGTCGGCGAAACCGATCAGCGCGTTGTGCGTCACGCCATCGGCATGGGTGCCGCCTTGTTGCACGGTGAAACCAAGCGCGGTGAAATCTTCTATGGTTTGCGTCAGGTCGTGGACGCGAATCACGATGTGATCGAGTAAAAGGCTCATGGCGAAAGCGGTCTGAATGGCGTGAATGATCGGATGGTTCGACGGACGTTGGGACGCCTACTTCTGCGCAACCGTTGCGTTGCCCTCAAGCAAGGCCCACTTGTCGTTCTTCACCACCACGTTGATGTTTTTCACGCCGATTACACGGCGCGTCGCCGGATCGAAATTGGCCTTGCCGAACACGACGCTCGGAATGTCGTGCAGCTTCGGCAACGCATCGCGCACGGCTTTGCGCTCAGGGCCACCGGCGCGCAACGCGTAGGCCGCGATGATGACGGCGTCGTACGCGTAAGCGTTGAACGCGTCCGGCTCGCAGTGGTACTTCGCTTCAAAACGTTTGACGAAGCTCTGCACCTCCGGTCCGGATTCGCCGGGGAAAAAGCTGGTGTTCGTCGCCACGCCATTGACGGCCGCTCCGCCGAGTTCGAGGAATTTCGGCGAATACACGGAGCTGGCCGCGGCGATCGGCAGGTTGATGCCGCTCGTCCGCGCCTGGCGGGCGATCTGTGCGCCGTCGGAGTAGTACGAAATCAGCACGATGCCATCCGGGTTCGCCGCGCTCACCCGTACCAGTGTCGCGCGGAAATCCTTCTCGGTCGGCTGATAGCCTTCGGCCGCGACGACCTGCGCACCGCGTTCGTCGGCGGCTTTGACAAAGACGTCTTTGCTGGTGCGTCCCCAGTCGGTGTTCAGATAGAGCACGGCGATACGCTTGAGGCCGAGCGTTTTGACGGCGAGATCGGCAAGCAACGGCTGGGCATCGGCCTGGCTGACCGAGGGGCTCCAGATGTAGTCGCCACCCTTGGTGAAGTCCGGATGAGAATTGGTGAAGCCGAGTTGCACGAGGCCGGCGTGCTGGTAAATCGGCGAGGCGGCCATCGAGGCCGGACTGGAAAAGTCGCCGAGTTCGATCAGGATGCGCGGGTCGTTGACGAATTTCTGCGCGATCGTGATGGATTGGCGCGGGTCGCTCTGGCTGTCTTCGAAGACATAGTTCAGCGGGCGGCCATTGATGCCGCCGTGGCCGTTGATTTCATCCAGGGCGAGATCGAAGCCGGCCTTCCATTGCGCGCCGTACTGCGCGTTCTGGCCGGTTAGCGGGCCACTTACGCCTATCAGAATCGGCTCGCCTGAAGGCGGTGCGGCCACGGCTGTCGTTGTCGCCGTTATTGCCGATGCGGCGAGCAGCAGAAGTGCCGTGAACTGGGTGGCCCATGATGGGCGCGGGCTTGACGTATTCGACATGGCTCCAGGCTCGGTTTGCGTGAGATTGGAGTGAGTGTCGGATGTGCCCCGGCTTCGGGCAACCAAGCGATTCGCATATCGTTATGCTGCGGGAGAACTTGTCCACAGAAAATGTTCGCAAGCCTGTGGATAACATTCTGGCAAGCGCGCCAAGTACTTGATGTATTTGGCTTCTCTTACGCTGCACGTCGGCGGGACCGCTAACGCGGTCCCGCCCAAGGCGTCAATAAGTAGGCGGCTTCGCCGCGGCTAACGCGGTCCCGCCTGGGGCGTCAATAAGTAAGCGGCTTCGCCGCGGCTGACGCGGTCCCGCCGTCATACATCAAAGGTAAGCGGACTTCGCCACGCCGCGGTTCGCGGGGCCCAGCAGTTTGCTTCGCTCAACCAGGGCGCCAAACAGCAGCCCAATGGTCGTCCACATGATCACCTGCATGCCGATTGCCGCGACGCGGAATTTCCACAGCAGCACGGCCGGGAAGGCAGCCGGCACTTCGTTGATCACCGGCATCGACAACTGCACGGCAGCAATGATCACGACGAACACCACGCCGGCCACGATCGAGCCATTCCACGCACCGAGCTTCAGCGCCGCGCGGCGCCGTACCTTCAGCGAGAACACCAAAGCAGCCAGCGAGATCGCGATCATCAGGAAGAACAAGCCGGTTCGCATCCCGATCGTCTCGGGGTCGCCCACTGACGGCGGATTTGCGGGGTACTTGATATTCGGAACGATCACCAGCGCGATAAACGCGCCAAGCGCAAGCCATGCGGACAACGCGCGCGCACTCAATGCACCGACGCGGCCGTACGCAAAGGCGAACACCAGCGAGAACAGCCCGCCAAACGCGGCGCCATAGGTCACCACCCCCGTCAACAGTCCCAGGCCCGCTTGCGTTTCGCGGCTCACCAGCTCGGGTTCGGGCGCTTCGCCTTTGGCGGCATCGGCCTTTTCCTCGAAGGAAATCGCCTGGTCGACCTGCGGTTCGCCCACCAGTCTGGCGAAGCCGAACGTGAGCAATCCGGCGGCGATGCCTGCAAGCATCCCGCGCACCAATAATTTACCAACCATGTTCGACTCCGTTAGTGGCAGGGAAAGCCGAGCAGATGGCGGCCGTCGTGTACGAACTCATGCACGTACATGCCTGGCACCAGCGAGGTGGCGCCTTCTTCCGCACCAACGAAATAAATCGCGAGCAACAGCAGCAAGCCGCCGAACACGACCCAAGGCAGCAGTTCACGCAGCGGAATCGGCGTGGGTTGCGCAACGGGTTGCGTCGCGGAATCAAAAACAGCGTTGGACATAGTGGACATCTCCTGGGGGTTACGCGCCCCGATAGTCGATTGAAGAGGAATGAAGCGAAGCTCGGGTCTGGCTTTCGGCTCGTGATGCCGATTACAGTGGCGCGACCGCGCCGGGTTCTCACCGGCTTCCGTGCTTCGCAGTGCCGCTATTCTACGCGTTAAACTTTGCCGCCCGGTAATGCGCAGCCTGCATCGCATGCGTTCCGCGTTGACCTGGTCTCTATGGAAATGAACCGAATGGACATACGGCTGTTACTGATCAGCCACGCGTCGACCGCGGCAATGCGCGCGGCCCGCTTTCCCGCCGACGATCCGCTCGATGCACGCGGCCTCGCCGAGGCAAGCACCGCGCGTGCGCGTCTGTCGATTCAGGACGACGTCGTGGTCTTCGTCAGCCCCGCCGTTTGTGCGCGCGATACGGCATCGGCCTTGGGTCTCGCCGCAACGGTCCACGATGGACTGACCGATCTGGATTACGGACGCTGGCATGGCCGCCGCCTCGCCGATCTCGCCGTCGAAGCGCCGCAAGACCTCGCCGCATGGACGCACGATCCCGACGCCGCTGCACACGGCGGCGAATCATTCAGTCAACTCGTGAAGCGGATAGGACGGTGGCTCGATACGCTCGACGATGAGTTGAGCAAGAGCATGATCCATGCAAAAGACAGTGCGTCAGGCGATGGAGCGGATGGCGCAAACAATCACGCGCCCAGCAGCGCAAGGACACGCAGCGCGCCGCACCATACGCAAAATGTCATCGCCGTCACGCATGCGCCGGTGATCCGGGCCGCCATTGTTCATGTGCTCGGCGCATCGCCGGCAAGTTTTCCGCGCATTGAGATCGCACCGCTTTCGATGGTCGAGTTGCGACACTCGCGACGTGGCTGGACCTGGTGGCCGGCGTCACAGTAACAGCGGCGGTCGCGCGAGAAAAACCGCGTTGACACGCGTGTACCCGCTCACTTGCCGGAGACGAGCAGCCTCAGCTTGTTCGAACCGGCCCGCGTCAACGTGATATCGGTCCGCCTCGCACGCGTGCCAAGATAAAAGTGCTGGCGTCCTGGCGAATTCTGGTCATGCGTCGCGTCCGGCAAACACGATGCGATATCGGCGGCAACGGCCTGCAACGCGTCCGCGGCGGAACCGGCGTCCTGGTGCGGCGTCCACGTGCATTGATAGCTGCCATGGCTCGCCGAACATAGCGCGTCGTCGCCGTAAGGTTGTGCAACACCTTTGCCGTCGTCCGGCGTCAACGAGGCCAAACCTCCCGGCGCCGCCGCGACGATCCGTTTGAGCGACGCACACGGGCTAGGCGCATCGTCGGCATTCGCGCTGCACGGCAGCAAGGCGCTCAGCGAAAGAGCGGCGATCACAACGGCCAGGGTTCGGGTTTTGTTCATGTCGGCGCAGTCCTTCGAAAGGTGGCCATATCGTGGCAGCACGATTCGTGCCCATGACGCTTCGAAACACATGTACGCCGCACGTCCCGGACCGCGCCTCGTAATGAATCTCGCAGCTCATCCTGGATGCGAATGTCGAACCACACCGGAAGGTTTCAGGAAGCAGCGCCGAACAACGCGGCCAGCCCATGCGGCGACGCAAAAATTCCCTTGGCATCGTGCCCGATGCCGTCGATCACAAACGTCCGATGCTTCGCCGCCTCGGGGTGCCGCAACGCCATATAGCGCGCGTAAGTTAGTCCGCGCGCCAGCCGATTTTCGCCTTGCGTCTGCGCGGCGCATGAACGATCGAGTGCCGGATGCCGCGGATCGCAATCCGCGCCGCCGAGCAGCACGGTGACATCGCGGCGCACATATAACGATTCGAGCGCATCAGCAAAACCAGGACCTCCGCCATTCGAAGCATAAGCAGGCAAATCATCGAGCCCATACTTCCAGCGATTGAAAGACGGACACGCCACCGGATCGAACGCCACGAATTCGCCGGATGCGGTCGGCCGCATCGCATCGAAGTACACATACGACGAAGGATTCGCAACCACATAGCGCACTGCGATTCCACACCCCACGAGCGGCGCCTCACCTCGCGTCACCACGGCATAACGCTGCACCACCTGACCACCGCCCGAATGCCCGGCGATCACCACTTCAGTCAACCCGGCAAACTGCTCGCGCGACGCCAGCGTCTGCAGAATGGTATCGAGGACATCGAAGGAACTGATCGGCGCCGGACCTTCGGCGTTTTCACCGCCCATCCAGCTAGTCCATTCCCAATGCAACGTAGACGCCGGCAACGCATGCGCGCCGACGTCCGCACTCGCCAGAAACTGAGGCACGATCAAGAGCGTCTCGGCGGCATCGCCACCGGCCAGCGCGCAAGCACGCTGTGCGAGATCGAAGTACGCGTCCGCATTGCGCAAGCGTCCGTGAATCAGAATCACCGCGCGCCTGACGCCGGGCAGCGGCACAAGCCAGTTGCCGTTTGCGAACACCGGCACGGTGCCGTTGCCCGCTCGCGTCTCAACACGCAGATGCTGATGGGCGACAACCGCAACCGGATGTTCATTCGGCGCGCGTTCGTCATCTGTGATCAAAGGCTGGGTCATGCAATAAGCTCAGGTCAATCCAATAAATCTGGCGAGTGACGGCTAACGCCGAGCGGCGAACTTCGCGGCTGCACCGCGTGGCTCACGTCCCGAGCGCGTGAAATACACCATCGCCAACGATACGAAACCGGCAAAAATCAGATAGAAAGCCGGCGTCAGACTGCTGCCGGTCAGATGCGTCAAACCGGTAATGGTGAGCGGCGCCATGCCGCCGAACAGCGTCACCGCAATGTTGTACGACAGCGCCACGCCCGCCGAACGGCTGCGCACCGGGAACAAGGTCGCCAGCATGCCCGGGTGCGAACCGGACATGGCGGCGAGGAATACCGTGGCAACCATCTGCGCGATGAACAGATGCCCCGGCGTCGGATTCGTCACGACGAAATGATAGAGCGGATACACGCACACCATCCACGCGATCACGATTGGATAGAACAGACGGTATGCGCCATAGCGATCGGCAAGCTTGCCGGACAACGGAAACAGGAACAGATTCAACACGCCGGAAACGAACGCGCCGAGCAGCGCCGTGGACAAGGGCAAATGCAGTTGCCGTTCGACATAAACCGACAGATAGGAATGCCATACATAATTTGTCGCCGCGCCGATAATGATCACACCCATCGCGCAGATCGCCGCGTCGCCATTGTCGCGAAAGAACTGGCGCACGGTCACGCGCGGCGGCTTGTCCTGCTGATCGAGCAGGCGCTCGAACTCCGGCGACTCCGCCACACGATGCCGGATGTAGAAACCAAACGGTCCGGCCAGCGCGCCAAACAGAAACGGCAGGCGCCAGCCCCACGCCACCAGTTGCTCATGCGTGAGTTGCGTGGTGAGCAGATAGCCGACACCCGATGAAAGCAGCAACGCAAACGCCTGCGCCGACATGTTGAAGCTGCCGTAAAACATCTTCTTATGCGGCGGCGCGTACTCGACGAGCATCGCCGAGGCCGTCGCGAACTGGCCGCCTACCGAGAGGCCCTGCAACAGCCGCGCGAACACCACCAGCAAAGGCGCCGCGATACCGATGCTGGCATAACCCGGCGTGAGACCCATCAACAGCGTGCTTGCCGCCATCGAGATGATCAGCAGCGAAAGCGCCTTGCGCCGCCCCGCCCGGTCCGCGTAAATGCCGAGCAGAATGCCGCCGATCGGCCGCACGATAAAACCGACGGCGAACGTGGCGAGCGTCAGCATGATCGACACGAAGCCGCTGCCGCCAGGAAAGAAGACCTGCGCGATGATCTTGGCGAAGTAGCCATAGATCAGAAAATCGAACCACTCGAGCCCGTTGCCGAGCACCGAGGCGAAGATCGCGCGTCGCACCATCGAAGGGCTCAGATCGTTCGATGCTTCCGTGACGGACAGTGCACCGTCATGCCGATTCAAGCTCGCCTCGTTCATTGCTCGCATCCCTTAGTGTCGAACATCGCCGACAATGCGCAAACCGACGTCAGCATGCGTGCGCCGTCGTGACCGACGCCCGGCACGATATGCAGGCTCTGTTTCAAACCTTCCGGATGACGCGCCTGGATGTACCGGTAATACGCTTCTGCGCGCGCGAAGCGCTGCGGACCTTGCGCTTCTGCAGCGCAGCTCCTGTCAAGCGCGCTTTGCTGCGGATCGTTGTCCGCGCCGCCGACCAGGTAGTCGATCCGGCGCGACACATAAGCCGCTTCGAGTTGCGCGGGTGAGCGGTCGTTGAGATACGGCGGCCGATTGTCCATGCCATATTTCCACTGATTGAAGTCGGTGCATTGCGCGGCATCGAACGGCGCCGCGACACCTTGCGCGTTCGGCCGTTGCGCATCGAAATAGGCATACGTGGATGGGTTCGCCACCACGTAGCGCACGTCGATGCCTTCACGGGTCAGCACGTCGATGTTACGCGCCGCCACAGCATAGCGCTGCACGACCTGGCCGCCGCCGGAATGCCCTGCGACCACCACGTGCTGCAGATTCGGAAACAGCTTGCGATCCGCGAGACGCGTGACAATCGCGTCCAGCACCGCGTACGAACTGATGGGCAACGGCCCCCGAGCCGCTTCTCCGCCCATCCACGCATCGCCCTTCCAGCGCAGCAGATCGGCCGGCTCGTCATGCACGCGCAGGTCGAGCGTGGCGAGGAATTGCGGCGCGACGAGGAGCGTGCTGTCGGGGTCGGCGTGCGCGGCCTCGCGTGCATTCCGCGCGGTGCGGAAATACACGTCCGCGTTGCGCAATTTACCGTGGACCACGATCACTGCGCGCGTGACCTGCGGTTGCGCAACCGTCCAATCCTTCGACAGATACAGCGGAAACTCAGCTTGCCCCTGCGGCGTGTCGATCGTGAACCGGGTATCCGAGATCGTCGCGACAGGTTTTAGATTCGCCGCCCATACCGGTTGTGCCGGCAAGGCCAGCATGGCGGCGCCAGCTGCCACGCACTCCAGCGCCATGCGTCGAGAAAGATTGAATGTCATCCAGCTTGCTCCTGATCACTTTACTGTGCACCGTCTTGAACGCGGCACATCGTCAAATCCGTCGTTGAAAGGCTCAAACACTCAAAACCGATATTGTCGACGCGATGGATGAAATCGTAGGAGCGGATATGGTAAATGTAAAATACCTGTTTCAGGCACTATCCATATCCATAAAATATGGCAATGAGCCGAACGCTGAACACGATCGAGGAGACAGAACACCATGGAGCTTCGCCACTTGCGCTACTTCCTGGCGGTTGCCGAAGAAGGCCAGTTCACGCGTGCGGCCGAACGGCTGGCGATGCAACAGCCGCCGCTTTCGCAGCAAATTCGAACGTTGGAAGAAGAGATCGGCTTCGAGCTGTTCGTGCGCATGCCACGTGGCGTGAGCCTGACGCCCGCGGGGCAGGCCTTCGCGGAAGACGCCCAACGCTTGCTGCTGGAGTTGCAGCAGTCGGTGGACAAGGCGCACCGGATTGCGCGCGGCGAACTCGGCACGATCTCGATTGGCCTCACCAGTTCGGCTGCGTTCCATCCCTTCACGACAGAGACGATCCGGGCCTTTCGCGCGGTGTGTCCCGAGGTCGCCGTGGAACTTGCCGAACTCAACGCGGCGGAGATTATCGAGCGTTTGGCCGCGGGGCAGATCCAGGCCGCGTTTCTCCGCAAGCCGGTCGATGCGCGCGAGGGCGTGGCCTTCGAGTTATTGCTCGACGAGCCGATGGTGGTGGTCTTGCCCGTTGGGCATCCATTGCTGAAGGGAGCGGGCAAAAACCGTCCTCAGGTGTCGTTGCAGGCATTGGCGCACGAGGACTTCATTCTGGTGCGCCGGCCGGGAGCACCCGGCATGTATGCGGACATTCTGGCGGCCTGCAGACAAGCCGGGTTCGCACCGCGGATCGCGCGCGAGGTGCCGCGCATGGTGTCGGGCATCAATCTCGTTGCAGCGGGGTTGGGGGTCACACTGGTGCCGGCATCGATGCAACGTTACGACCAGGTGGGCACGGTATATTGCACGTTGAAGAATCCCGCGAAGTTGAGTGCTCCGCTGCATCTTGCCTACCCAGCGGGACTGCGCAATAGTGCGGCGACCCGCTTTATCGAACTGGTGAAGGCGCGCGTTCACGGCTGAATACGCCGGCTTCTCATGGCAGCGCCACAAAAGCGTGTGTCACAAAAAATCCCCGATTCAATAGTTTGCTAACGAATATTTAGGCAATACAATGTCGGCCATGTCGAATCTCAATGCCCTGCGCCGCACCGTCAGCAGCACCCTGGTCGTCGCTGCCAGAAAATGGCGGCGCACGAGCCACGGCGTGCTGGCGGCCTTCAATGTCTCCGAAGCGTGCGCCACGCCGCTGCTCACCGCCAGCCGGCTCGGTGAAGCGGTGCGGCAGGTTACGCTGGCCGATCACATCGGTATTGAAGGACCTTCGCTCGTGCGGCTGCTCGATCAGCTGTGCGCGGCCGGCCTGATGCGCCGCGACGAAGATCCCGAAGACCGCCGCGCCAAGACGGTGGTGCTCACCGAAGAAGGCCGCGCCGTCACCGCCAGAATGGAAGAAGAGCTCAACACGCTGCGGGCGCAAGCTTTGAAAGGCATCTCGCGCAGCGATCTCGAAGCGACCTTGCGAGTGCTGGCCGCTTTCACGGCCGACACAGCGGCGGCACACAACGCCAGGGATCCCGAGTAACGGTTTATGGCCTACCCCTCCATCCGCGACTGGCTGTTCTCCGTCAAGACGTTTGCCGCGGCGATGATTGCGCTCTATATCGGGCTCGCACTCGAGTTGCCGCGCCCCTACTGGGCGATGGCCACTGTTTACATCGTGTCGAATCCGTTTGTCGGCGCAACCCGCTCCAAGGCGCTCTATCGCGCGCTCGGCACCGCGCTCGGCGCGTCGGCCGCCGTGCTGCTGGTGCCACCGTTCGTCGAATCGCCGTATCTGTTCAGCGTGGTCGTCGCGTTGTGGACCGGCACGTTGCTGTATCTGGCGGTGGCCGACCGCACCGCGCGCAGCTACGTGTTCATGCTGGCGGCCTACACCATGCCGATCATCGCATTGCCGTCGGTGACCAATCCGGGCGGCGTGTTCGATCTGGCAATCAGCCGCACCGAAGAGATCACGCTCGGCATTGTGTGCGCGAGCATCGTCGGCAGTTCGCTGTTTCCTAGCCGGCTCGCGCCCACCATTATCGAGCGGACCGACGCGTGGTTTCGCGACGCCGCGTTCTATGCGACCGAAACCTTGTCCGGGCGTATTGCGGGCGCGGCGATTTCGGGGGCCCGTCAACGGATCGCCACCACGATCAACGGGCTTGAACTGCTGCTGAGCCAGCTTGCCTACGACCACACCCGGCCGGATATCCTGGCCCGCGCTCATGAGTTGCGCGGGCGCATGCAATTGCTGCTGCCCATGATGTCGGCGCTGGCCGATCCGCTGCTCGCCCTCTATAACAGCGGCCGGCAAACCTGGCCAGAAGGTCTCGAAGCGTTGCTCAACGACGTCACCAAGTGGTTCAACGCTCCCCTTCCCGCAGCCAGTGGGGGCTATCACCCCGACGCGGCAGCCAATGCCTTGCGCGAGCGCATCGCCGCGATGCAGCCGCCGCCGGCCGCGCTGGCAAGCTGGAACGGCGCGCTGCTTTCGAACGCGCTATGGCGTATGAAACAGGTGATCGACGTCTGGCAGGACTGCCGCTCGCTGCGCATCATCATCACGCGCGAAGAAGGCTCGTGGCGGCCACGTTTCCGGCATTGGCGGCTCGGCGGCACCGAACGGTTCTTCGACCGCGGCATCATGCTGTTTTCAACGGTTTCAGCGGGCGCCGCGGTGATCATTGCGTGCAGTCTGTGGATCAGTTCAGGCTGGGCAGACGGCGCCAGTGCGGTGACGCTGGCAGCGGTTGCCTGCTGCTTCTTCGCCGCGCTCGACGAACCCGCGCCCATGGTGTTCAGGTTCTTCGTCGCCACGGCGATCAGCGTGGTGGCCGCCGGCATCTATCTGTTCGCCGTGCTGCCACACGTGCATGATTTCCCGATGCTGGTCATCCTGTTCGCCGCGCCGTTCATCCTCGTCGGCACGTTGATCCCGCGTCCGGCGTTCAACATGGTGACGGTGCTGGTGGCGGTCAATACCGCCACCTTCATCAGCATTCAGGATGCCTACTCGGCCGACTTCCTGATCTTCCTGAACAGCAATCTCGCGGGTCTCGCAGGCTTGTTGTATGCCTATCTGTGGACCCGCGTAACGAGGCCGTTCGGCGCCGAGCTCGCGGCCTCCCGGCTGTTGCGCTCGAGCTGGGCCGACGTGGCGCTGACCGCTTCCACCCGAACCATCGAAGACCCGCGCAACCTCGCCGCGCGCATGCTCGACCGTCTGATGCAACTGATCCCGCGCCTTGCCGCCACGGACGACCATCGCCATCCGTCGATCGAAAGCTTTCGCGATCTGCGCATTGCCTTCAACGCGCTCGATCTGCGCCGCCTGACCCGCAAGCTCGGCGGCGAAGCGCCGGCCGCAATCGATCACGTCCTCGAAGACGTGCGCCAGTACTTCGAAACCTGCGTCGATCAGCGCGCGCGCCAACCGGTGCCCGAGAGCCTGATGTCGTCGATCGACACAGCGGTGGCGCGCGTTACGACACAGGGACTCGCCAATGCCGGCGCGCCCGGCCCGACCTCGCAAACCTCGGCGCGCCACTTGCGCGAGGCCTTGCACGCACTGGTCGGCTTGCGTCTTTCGCTGTTTCCGGCCACGCTAATCACACCCACGCCGCCCGAACCGGAGGCCGCTGCCTGATGCGCCCGTTCCGCCACCCCCTCCAACCCTTTGCCAGCCCCCGCGATGATCGGTGAAATCGATATCTTCGGCGTGTTCGTGCCGGCCGTGCTCGTGCTGATGCTGATCGCCTATCTGATCAACCTCGTCATTCGTACGGTGCTCGCGCGCGTCGGCTTTTACCGCTTCGTCTGGCACCGTTCCATCTTCGATCTCGGCATCTATGTGCTGGTGCTGGGCCTTGTCGTCGTCGTTTCGCACAGACTAATAACGTGAAAAAAACCTGGTTCTCCCTCGGTCAAATTCTGCTGACCCTGATCGTCGTCGTGGTTGCAGCCTTCGTGCTGTGGAAACTGGTCGCCTATTACATGTTCGCCCCCTGGACCCGCGACGGCCACGTGCGCGCCGACGTGATCCAGGTCGCGCCGGATATCTCGGGGCTGATCTCGTCGGTCGAAGTAGCCGACAACCAGCAGGTCAAGCAAGGCCAGGTGCTGTTCGTGATCGACCAGGCCCGCTATGCGCTCGCGCTGCGTCAGGCCCAGGCCACCGCGGAGCAACGCCGCGCCACCCTCGATCAGGCGCGCCGCGAAGACGCGCGCAACCGCAAGCTCGGCAATCTCGTCGCGGTGGAAACGGCTGAAGAAAGCCGCTCGCGTGTCGAAACGGCGGAGGCCGCGCTGGCCGATGCGAATGTCGCGATCGACACCGCGAGGCTGAATTTGCAACGCACCACAATCGTGAGTCCGGTCGACGGTTATCTGAACGACCGCGCGCCGCGCACCGGAGAATTCGTCTCCGCGGGCCGCGCGGTGCTGGCGGTGGTGGACATGCATTCGTTCCGTGTCGACGGTTACTTTGAAGAAACCAAGCTGCGCGGCATCGACATCGGCCAGCCGGTCGATATCCAGGTGATGGGCGAACCGAAGGTGCTGCGCGGTCACGTGCAAAGCATCGTCGCCGGGATCGAAGATCGCGACCGCACGCAGGGAACGAATCTGCTGCCCAACGTGAATCCGGCGTTCAGCTGGGTGCGTCTCGCGCAACGGATTCCCGTGCGCGTTGCACTCGACGAAGTCCCTGCCGACTTCCGCATGATCGCCGGACGCACGGCGACGGTGTCGGTGCTCGATTTGTCACTGAGCGGCAAGCGGCACCCGGCTACGGGCGCCTCGGGTGCAGTAGATGCTTCGGCGGCTTCGGCCACCTCAGCTATTCAACCGGCGTCCGCTGCCGCCACCTCGGGCGCATCGCAATGAAGCTGTCGCGCGCCCTGCCCTTATTACCGCTGCTGCCGCTCTTGCCGCTGGCGCTCACGCTCAACGGCTGCATGAACGTCGGCCCCAACTACGCGCTGCCGAAGCAGGCACTGGTCAATGCTCCGCTCGCCAATGCGCCGATCGAAGGCGCCGATGCCCGGCTGACCACGCGGCAGAACGTGCCCGCGATCTGGTGGAAACTCTATGACGATCCGGTGCTGAACAGCCTCGTCGACGCAGCGCTGCAATCGAATACCGACTTGCGCGTGGCAGCGGCTAACCTCGCGCGTTCGCGTGAAGCGCTGGGTGTGGCGCAGGCGCAGGGCGGTTTCTCCGGCAAGACGTCGGCAGTCATCGAACGCGCGCAGGAATCCGCCGAGCAGTATCTGCTCACCGAGAAGCTGCCGGTCGTCAATGAGGGCGACATCGGTATCAGCATCTCGTACGAAATCGACCTGTTCGGCAAACTGCGGCGTGGTGTCGAGGCGGCGTCGGCGGACACGGAAGCGGTGCAGGCGGCCGGCGATCTCGCGCGGATCACGGTGGTCGCAGATGTGGTGCGCGCTTATGTCGACCAGTGCTCGGCCGCCGAGGAACTCAAAATCGCGCAGCAGTCCCTGGCATTGCAGAAGCAGCGCGCGGACGTGTCGCGCCGGCTGCGCGACGCGGGTCGCGGCAATCAGCCCGATGTGACGCGCAACCAGACCCAGGTCGATACCCTGGCGGCGGATATTCCCCGCTACACGGCGCGCCGCCAGATTGCGCAATACCGGCTCGCGGCGCTGCTCGCACGCGCACCGTCCGATTTGCCGCCGGCCGTGCTGGCCTGCAACACGCTGCCGCAAATCCGTCAGCCGATTCCAATCGGCGACGGCGCCGCGCTACTCAAGCGCCGTCCGGACGTGCGCGAGGCCGAGCGTCAACTGGCGGCTTCGACCGCACGTATCGGCGTGGCGACGGGTGCGTTGTATCCGAGCGTGAGCATCGGTGCATCGGCGGGTTTGACGGGCGTTCTGGAGGATCTCGGCACGTCGCCCACGGCGCGCTGGGCTTTCGGCCCGCTGATCAGCTGGACCTTCCCGACGAACGGCGCGCGTGGCCGGGTGCGTGAAGCGCAGGCGTCGAGCACCGTCGCGCTGGCGAAGTTCGACGGCGTGGTGCTGACCGCGCTGCGTGAAACCGAAACCAGCCTCGCGACCTATGCGTCCGACACCATGCGCGCCGACGCATTGCGTGCCGCACTCAAGTCGGCCGCCCAGTCGGCGGATGAAACGCATCGGCTATACCTTGCCGGGCGCGAGTCGTTCATTTCGGATCTGGATGCGACGCGTACGCTGACTTCGACGAAGTCTCAGGTGGCGGCCGCGGAAGGTCAGGTGGCGATCGATCAGGTCAACCTGTTCCTCGCGCTGGGCGGCGGGTGGGAAACCGATACGCAGACGGCGCCGGGGGTGACTGGGTCTAATACGGGGTCTAACGCAGGGTCTACCGCCGGACCCACCTCCGCAACGCCCGCTGCCGCAGCACCGGCCAAGGCCATGCCCACGGCAGCCGCCAAAGCACCCTGACCGGGTTTACGACGCTTTAGCGCGGCGAAGACCCGGCAACCCGAAAACCGCGCTCGCAGGTCCGCACGTTTTGCAGTTCAGCCTGCAAATCACGTGCGATCTGCGCGGCCGCCTCTTCAGGACGCGCCTTGCCGCACATGAAAATATCGAGCGCGGCAAAGCGATGTTCAGGCCACGTGTGAATGGTAATGTGCGATTCCGCGAGCAGGACCACGCCCGTCACGCCATGTTCGCCACCGAAGTGATGAAAATGCGCCGATAGCACCCGTGCCCCAGCGGCACCCGCCGCGTTCACCAGAATCGTCTCAAGCGCCACGGCGTCACGCAGCAACGCCGCAGCGATTCCGCCCAGATCCGCCAGCACATGTGAGCCGCAGGCCTCGCGTGGAGTGGGCATGGATGTCATGGCAGTGCGCTCACTTATGCGCCCCATATGATGAATAACCGCTGCGCGCCGACGTACTGCCATAGCCGCCACCGCCGCTGCCGCCTCCGTTTCCGGTCATCGATGTGCAACTGAACATGACAATCACAACGAGCGCGTAAAGCACGTATAAAAGCTGTCTCACGCTTACCTCGACGTGCTTCGTGACGCGCCCTTGCGCGACACATGAGAGTCTTCATGCACGGCGCGCCAGATCCACTCCGGCGCCCACAATGCGACCATGCCGACGATCACCAGCACCGTCGAACCGTCGAATTCGAACAGTTTGTTGAAGTTGATGAACGCCATTGCGACAGTAGCGATCCAGGGCCACGGACCGAACGCGCCTTTCCTCGGCCCTTCGCTTTTTCCCGTCACGCTGCCGCTCGCGGACTCGGCCCCACGTCCGCCGGCCGTTTCGGCCGATAGTTCCGGCACGCCGAATCGTTCGGCTACCTTGCTATTGCTCAAAGGCTTTGCGCACGACCAGACGATTTCATCGGCGGTGGTTTCGCGCGTCATCTTGAAGTCGCGCCACGCGAAATCGGTAATCGACGTCTTGTCGCCCACCTGAACCCGCCAATTGAACGCGCCCGCCACGTACATGACTTCGGCGTCGTAGCGCTCGCGCTCACGGTAGGTCTTACCAGCTTCGAGCACCTGACCGTCCTGGCCGATCATCGGCCAACGGTTCAACACATCGACACGTTCCCAGTTGCCTTCGCTATGCACGAGCCACAGAAAACCGCGTTCGAGGTTGTGAAGCAGATATTCGTCCCAGCTGGATTCGGCGTCAGGAGTACGGCAGCGCATCAAGCCGAGCACCGTATATTTCGCGCCATCGAACGTGGCGCTCGCGCCCAGCTGCAGCGCGGTTTCGATGGCCTCGACGCTGCGCTTCTTCGAAAACAGCGTGGCCTGTTCGGCGCTGCAATCGACACCCGCATGGCACGATCCGCAGATCACGTAGTTCGCCACGCCCGCAGGGCAATCAAGCGATGCCCCGCAACTCGGGCAGGTGAATGCCGCAAGCTCGCCCCGATAACGACCGGCAGATTCGCGAATCTGCGCTTCGTCGCGCAACCCCTGGCAGGCGAGCGAGGCTAACTCGACCGACTCGCCCTCGTACACCACCGGCTTGCCCGTCTGCTGATCCGCATCGGAATAGTCGAGCGTGATGAATCTGTCTTCGTAGCGGAAATCGGCGACACGCGCCTGCCAGCCGTCGCCGACACGAAACGGCAGCTCGCCCTCGCCGCCGACGCATTGCGCCGTGCGAATGTCCGACGCCAGATAGCGCTTGCCGCCGAATTCGAAGGGCACGCCCGGGCTCAGCGAATCGAATGGCGGAAGCGCACTGCTGTTACCGTCAAGATCCTTTTGCGTGGTAACCGCGTATTGCCCGGACGCATCGGAGAGCCAGGCAAACGTGCCGTCGTCGAAAGCGGCGTACCACTCGGTCCAGTAGCCCGCGTCGTAGCGTAGCTGGATGCGCCCGAGCAGCGTGAAAGTACGCGACGCGTAGAGACCCGTGGCGCCGAGTTGCAGCGGCGAATAGTCCTCGAACACCGAGGCCATCTCGCCGATCCGTTCGACCGCTTCGCCGCGTTTGAGCAAGGTGCTGCGGCACGACTCGCAGACGGCCATCACCGCCGCGGCGGAACGGAACTCGAGCGGTGCGCCGCATTGTGGACACGAAGTACTGAACATCGAGGGCGTTTATTTCGTCAGCTTGGCGAGAATCTCGGCTTTCGCCTTCGCGTAGTCGTCTTCGGTAACGAGGCTCTTGTCCAGCAGGGTCTTGAGTTGTTGCAGGCGCTCCACGTAATCGTTCGAGGAGGTTTGCGCCGGTTGTTCCGTTTGCCCCTGCGTCTGCGAGTTGAGCGCACCCGTCATTGCCTGACCGATCGCCGCGCCGGCCGCCATACCGGCGCCCACACCGGCGATGCCGCCTTCGTTTTGCGCGGCGAGCGGAATGGATTGCGCCGCCTGGTACTGCGCGAACTTGTTCAGGTCGCCGCTCATGCCGACGCTGATGCGTGCATCGAGCGTCTTTTGCAGCGCATCAGGCAGCGACACGCTTTGCACGGCGAACGAATCGAGCGCAACACCGTAGCGCGCGAATACCGGTGCGAGCGCCTGGCCAATGCGCTGCGACAGCAGCTCCTGATTCGCGGCCATATCGATGAACGGTACGTCTGCCGTTCCAAACGCCACGCTCATTGCAGTCACGACCAGGTTGCGCAGCTGCTGTTCGAGATCGTCGACGGTGTAGATCGCGCGCGTGCCGCTGATCTCGCGATGAAACGACGGCACGTCGACCACACGATATGAATAGATGCCGAATGCACGCACCTGCACAAGCCCGAACTCACGATCGCGGATCGTGACGGGCTGCGGGGTGCCCCAGCGGCGGCCAAGCTGCAAACGCGTGCTGAAGAAATACACGTCGGACTTGAACGGCGACTCGAACAGCTTGTCCCAATTGCGCAAGCTGGTCAGCACGGGCATCGTGCGGGTGGTCAAGGTGTAAAGCCCGGGGCCGAATACATCGGCAATCCGCCCTTCGTTGACGAATAGCGCCATTTGCGATTCGCGCACCGTAAGTTGACCGCCGTACTGGATTTCCTGGTCTTCCATCGGATAACGCCAGGCCAATACGCCGTCGCGTTCTTCCGTCCATTGCAAAACGTCGACAAATTGCTTGCGAATAAACGATCCGAAACTCATTGTGCACTCCTCGCGCGAGGCGCCCGCCTATAAGGCAATTGTATGAATTGGGTTAAACGGAAATCAGGTCAGACAGGCAGCGTTGATAATACCGACAACTAGCGACGCGCTGCCCATCAAGCCGCCCATAGCGGTATTGCGCGTTTCGATCGCGTGGTTCATGCCGGGCAGAAGCCGGGTAAGCAACGCGTAAGTGGCAACCTGCACGACCATCGCGCCGAATGCCCAGATCAGCACCAGCAGCAGCGTGGAGTTGTGCGCGATGCTCGAGGCCAGCGTCAGGCAGAAACCGACCAGCGCGCCGGCAAAGGAAAGGAGTGCCGCGATATTGCCTTCGCGTATCAAAGCCAGTTCGTCGAACGGTGTGACCTTGAGGTAAACTGCCGCGAATCCGAGGATCAGCGCAAAAGCCGACAGTAAATGAATCCCATAAGAAAAGGCATCACCCATTTATTCCCCCGGATTTTGCATGCCGCGCATGCCGTTTCTACCGGCCCTGATTATGCCGGCAGCGCCGATCGACGGCTCGCAGAAATCGCCGCCAGTATATCCAGATCGGACCGGGGTGCCCAGCACGATGAATAAACATAATCGCACGCTGATTCTGTCGGTACTGGTGCTGGCCTCATGCGGATTGGGTTACGAACTGATCAGCAGCACGCTCTCGAGTTATTTGCTGGGCGACTCGGTGCTGCAGTTCTCGTCGGTGATCGGCTGTTATCTGTTTGCAATGGGCGTCGGTTCATGGCTCGCCAAGTTCATCGACGATGACGACGTGCTCGATCGCTTCGTCGATATCGAATTGCTGGTGGGTTTGCTCGGCGGTCTGTCGGCGGCCATGCTGTTCGGTGTGTTCGCGTGGCTCTCGGCGCCGTTTCGCGCGGCGCTCTATGCGGTGGTGCTGGTGCTTGGCGTCCTGATCGGCATGGAGATTCCGCTCGTGATGCGCGCGTTCCAGCAGCGCCGCCAGGCGTTTCGCCATACCGTCAGCGATGTCCTGAGCTTCGACTATCTCGGCTCGCTCGCGGTCTCGCTGCTGTTTCCCCTCGTGCTCGCGCCACGTCTCGGCCTGCTGCGCACCGGCTTCCTGTTCGGCATTCTCAACGCGCTGGTTGCGTTATGGACCACGCACACGTTCCGCGCCGAAATCAGCAACGTGCCCGGCAAGCTGGCGCGTGCCGCGCTCGTGATCAGCCTGCTCGCGGCAGGTTTCGTGCTCTCGGAGCGCCTCACCCATTGGGCCGAACACGGTCTTTACGGCGACGAGACGATCTTCTCCGAAACCACGCCGTACCAGCGTATCGTGCTCACGCAATGGCACGACGACATGCGCCTGTACCTTAACGGCAATCTGCAATTCTCTTCGCGCGACGAGCATCGCTATCACGAAGCATTGATTCATCCGACGCTCGAAGCGCTGCCGTGGGCCAAACACGTGCTGGTGCTCGGCGGCGGCGACGGCCTCGCCGTGCGTGAAATTCTCAAGCATCGCAACATCGAAAGCGTGACGCTGGTCGACCTCGATCCGGCGATGACCACGCTGTTTTCGAATTCCGCGCCGCTCGTCAAACTCAATCAGGGTTCGCTCAAAGATCCCCGCGTGCATGTGATCAACGACGACGCCGTGCGCTGGCTCGAATCGAATGCCGAGGTATTCGACGCGATCGTGGTCGATTTCCCCGATCCGACCAACTTCGGTTTGGGCCGTCTGTATTCGGTGCCGGTGTACCGGATGCTGTCGCGGCATCTCTCGGAGAACGGCTATGCCGTCATTCAGTCCACCTCACCGTATTTCGCGCCGCATGCGTACTGGACCATCGTCGACACCTTGCGCGAAGCGGGCTTCAATACGTGGCCGTATCACTGCTATGTGCCTTCGTTCGGCGACTGGGGATTTGTGATCGCGGGCAAGCGGCGCGATTACACGATCCCGACGCATTATTCGGTGCCCACGCGCTGGCTCGACGCGCAAACCGCCGTCGAGATGTTTCACTTCCCCGCCGATATGCCGGCCTTGCCGATGGCGCCGAACCAGTTGAACGACCAGCCGCTCGTCCGCCTTTTCGACGAGGACTGGAAGCACGTGCTGCGCTGATGGACCGCCGCACTTTTCTGCTCGCCGGCGCGGCGGCTTCGCTCGCCGGTTGCGGGCGCACCGGCTGGATCGAGACGACGCCGGTGATCGACAGCCCCGGCATGCGCGAGGGTCACGCGCTGCGCGACCATCGCGGCTTGCCGCCGCCCTCGGGCACGATCGAAACCGACATCGCGATTCTCGGTGCCGGTGCCGCGGGTTTGTCGTGCGCCTGGCAACTCGCGCGTGCGGGGCACAAAGACTTCGTCGTGCTGGCCGGACCGGAGTTCGGCGGCAACGCGGCGGGCGGCCAGTATGGCGATCTCGGCTATCCGAAGGGCGCGCACTACCTGCCGTTACCTTCGATGGAATCGACTCACCTGCGCGATATGCTCGCCGACCTCGGTGTCATCGAAGCCGATCCGTTCACAGCGCGGCCGGTGTTCGATGAACGCGTGCTGGTGCATGCGCCTGACGAACGTCTGCTGATCGACGGCCAGTGGCAGGACGGTCTCGTGCCCACGCTTGGCATCAACCCGGCGGAGCTCGCCCAGCAGCAGCGTTTTTTCGCCTATACCGACTCGTTGCGCACGGCGTTCGGCAAGGACGGCCGCAAGGTGTTCTGCATTCCGCTCGCGCAGTCTTCGCAAGATACGCAATGGCGTGCGCTGGACAAGCGCTCGTTCAGGCAATGGCTGCTCGACGAGGGTTATACCGCGCCGTCGCTGCACTGGTATCTGAACTACGCCTGCCGCGACGATTTCGGCGCGGGTTACGAACGTGTCTCCGCGTGGGCCGGCTTGCACTACTTTTCCGCGCGCGGCGGCCATGCGCGCAACGCGGAGGATGGCGCGGTGCTGACCTGGCCCGATGGCCTGCACAGCATGGTGACCCGGTTGAGCGCGTCCATCGGCAAGCGAGTGGGTGAGCACAAATGGTCGCTGCCCGGCTTCGCAGCGCGTGTCGACGAGAAAGCCGGTGGCATCGAGGCGCTGTGCGTTCGCATCGACAGCAACAACATGCCCACCACCTTCGTGCTGAAAGCGCGCCGCGCGGTCTGTGCGATGCCGCTCTTCGTCGCGCAGCACGTGATGCCGCAATCGCTGCGCGCCTACGGCTTCGACGCCGCACGCGATCTGCCGCCGCGCGCGCCGTGGCTGGTATCCAACTTCCTGATGGACGGCATGCCGCGCGAAGCGCAAGGCGTGCCGCTCGCGTGGGACAACGTCGTTTATCGCGGTGACGGTCTCGGCTACGTGGTCTCGACCCATCAATTGATCCGTTTGTCGCCGCCGCAGCGCTCGGTGTTCTCGGCTTACCAGGCACTGAACCTCGATGCGCCCGATGACACGCGCCGCTGGCTTGCCGCCGCGCATCCCGACGACTTGCGCACCCAGGCGGCGATCGACCTGGTACCGGCCTACGGCCGCGATCTGTGGCGCCATGCCGCCGCGCTGGAAATCACTGTACGCGGTCACGCCATGGCCACACCCGACGTGGGTTTCCTGAGCCGCCCCGGCCTGCTCGCCTTGCGCGACGCGAACGGCCCGATCCTGTTCGCCCATGCCGATCTTTCAGGGATGTCGCTGTTCGAGGAAGCGTCCTATTGGGGCGTACTGGCGGCGAACCGGGCGATGGCCTGAGCTTCCCGCCTCGCCTCATCCGGGTAAATCACTATTATTGACAAGCTTTCTTTTGCCTTTCAGTTCAGGTTAAATACGAACCTCAACACCACACGTTACGGGGTCACGTATGTCGCATTTCATGCAAGGCGCAGCCACGCTGGGCGGTTGTATCGGCGTTTTCACGGTAGTGGTGGCGGTCGTGGAGATGCTGGCGAACTGAGCGCGCCGGACTCGTGCCCGGCTCACCCAGGCGTTCCTGTCAGCGGTAATGCCAGCCTCAAGCGGAGCGCCGTCTTGCAGCCGCCTGGTGAATCGCCGCCCTTACCCTCGGATACGTGCCGCAACGGCACACGATGTTGGACATCGCCTCGTCGATGTCCGCATCGGTGGGATTGGGTTTCTGTTTAAGCAGCGCGCAGGCCGCCATCAACTGCGCGCTCTGGCAATAACCGCACTGCACCACGTCGAGATCGATCCACGCCGCTTTTAGCGCCTGCGCTTCGGCGCCCTGCACGCCTTCGATCGTCGTGATCTTCTGTGAGTGCAAGCTCGACATCGGCGTCTGGCAGGCAAGGCCCGCCTTGCCGTCCAGGTGGATCGTGCACGCGCCGCAGATGCCCACCCCGCAGCCGAACTTGGTGCCGGTCATGCCGAGGTCGCAGCGCAGCACCCACAGAAGCGGCATGTCCGGTTCAGCCTGCACAGCGACCGCCCGGCCGTTGATGTTTAGCGATCCCATGTTTTCTCCGTCAATCTGAGCGTTTTATGCAACCCTCAACGGCAGCGCGCGCAAGCGCTGGCCGGTCAGCGCGAATACCGCGTTGGCCACCGCCGGCGCAACCGGCGGCACGGCCGGCTCGCCGACACCCTGCGGGTGCATCTGGCTTGGCATGATGTCGACGTCGATCACCGGACAGTCGTTCATCCGCACAACAGGGAAATCGACGAAGTTTTTCTGCGCCACCTGCCCGCCGATGATGGTGATTTCGTCCTGCAACGCAGTCGAGAGGCCGAATACGATGCCGCCCTCCATCTGCTGACGAATCAGGTTTGGATTCACCGGCAGTCCACAATCGATCACGCAGACAACCCGATGCACGCGAATCTGCTTGTTCGCACCGACCGATACTTCCGCCACCTGCGCGACCACACTCCCGAACGCTTCGTGCAGCGCGACGCCGCGCGCCCGCTTTGCGCCATCGGCGGCATGCGTCAAGGGACGCCCCCAATCCGACAAGGCCGCAACGCGCCTTAACACCGCCAGATGGCGCGGATGCTGCGCGAGCAGCGCCGCGCGAAACGCGATCGGATCCTGACCGGCGGCAAAGGCGAGTTCGTCGGTAAAACTCTCGGTGAAAAACGCCTGATGCGAATGACCGACCGAGCGCCAGAATCCAATCGGAACCGGTAATTCAACGATCTTGTGCGCCACGCGCGCGGTGGGCCATTCGTAGGGCTGATCAAATGCGCCCTCACAAGTGGTCTTGTCGATCGGAATGCGCGGCACGCCGTAGTAACGCGCGAGCGATTCCGGCACGATCGCCTGACTCGCCGAAGTGGCATGCCACGCAACGAGCTTGCCGTCTTTGTCGAGACCGCCCTTGAGTCGCGACACGCACGCCGGACGATAGAAATCATGCGTGAAATCCTGCGCACGCGACCATATCGTTTGTACCGGACGGCCGCCGCCTTCACGCGCAATCGCCGCGGCTTGAGCGATGAAATCGAGCTCGAGACGGCGCCCGAAAGCCCCGCCGAGCAGTTGCGTTTGCACGTCGACCTTGTCGGCGTCGATGTCCAGCACTTTCGCGACGTGCTGCCGCGCGAGCGCCGGCATTTGCGTGGAAACCCAAACGGTGGCCGCGCCATCCGCAACCTGCACCGTGCAATTCACCGGCTCGACCGCGCCATGCGCGAGATACGGTGCGTGGTACTCGGCGCTGATCGTTCGCGCCGCGCCGCTCAATGCAGCGTCGACGTCGCCGCGGTGGTAATAGGCGTAACCGTCGCTGTCATCGAGCGCTTGCCCGAGCTGGGAGTCGACGTTTGCGCTCGACAGATTGGCTGCAGCGCCGTCATTCCACACCACGTTGATGGCGCTCACGGCATTCATCGCGCGGAACGGGTTGTCGGCGATTACAGCGACGCCGCCGCTGCCACCCGCGTACGGTCCTAGCGCAAACGCCTTGATGAAGCCGGGCATGATCCTGGCAGGCGAGGCGTCGAAATGCGCCACCGTGCCGCCTAACGTAGGACACATCACCACGCTTGCATAGATAAGACCGTCAGGTAGCGCGTCAATGCCGAAGCGCGCCGTGCCGTTGATTTTCGACGCGGCTTCGATACGCCTCATCGGTTTGCCGATCAGTTTGAACTCCGCGGGATCTTTCAGCGCGACCTTGCGTGGCAGCGGTTGCTGCGCAGCCATCGTGGACAGTTCTCCGAAGCTCGCCTTGTGACCCGCTGCATGCAATACGTAGCCGCTTTCCGTACGGCATTCGCCGGGCGCCACCTTCCATTGCGCGGCCGCCGCGCCGATCAGCATCGCGCGCGCCGAGGCGCCGGCCTCACGCATCGGAGACCATAGATCGTTCATGCTCGATGAACCGCCCGTCATCATCGTGCCGGCGTCGCGCACCAGCTTGCGAGTCATCCAGACCGTGGCGCGCTTCATGGTGCTGTCGTCGTCCGGGCGAAACGGCAGATCGTCGACGATGTTCTGCACGCTGTTGTAGATCTTGTCGATCGGCGAGTTTTCGACGCGAATCTGCGACCAGTCGGCGTCGAGTTCTTCGGCCAGCAGCATGGCAAGACCCGTGTGGATACCCTGCCCCATTTCCGCTTTGCACACCACGATCGTCACGGTGTTGTCCGCGGCGATTTTGACCCAGCCGTTGAGCGCAACCTGATTGCCTTCCACCGGCAACGGCGTGGAGGCAGTCAGACGCTGCCCCGGTGGCAGCACCGACCAGCCGACCAGCAGCACGCCGAACGCGCCGGCGCCGCCTAGCAGGAAGGTTCTGCGCTTTAACATCATCTGGCTCGATCAGCTTGCACGGTGGCGGAGAAGCTGTAGAAGCGCGGCTTGGCGCGGGAGCTTGGTTCGTTGGAACAGTAATAAGACGGGAGAGTGGCTGGGGGACTGAAAGCTAAGCGGTTTCAGCCGAGTTGAACAGTGCAGGCAGATGCCCTTCGAGCAAAAGGCGGTGCAAGCCGCGTGTCAGTTCATTAAATGTTATTCGTCGCGTGGTGGCACGCTGCAGCGCAACTGGCTTGAACGGCGGAAAAATGCGAGAAGTGGCGGATTTTTGCTTTCACCCGCCCTCCCGAATCATCTCAATCAACGCCCGCAGTCCCGCCGGGACATGACGTCGCCCAGGATAGTAAAGACACAACCCATCGAACGGCGGCGTCCAGTCTTCCAGCACACGCTGCAGCGTGCCCGCCTCCAGATCCGCTGCCACGTTCCATTCGGTCATATACGCCAGTCCGAATCCTTCGCGGGCCGCCTCCATGATGAGCGACGGTTCATCGAGCGTCAGGATGCCCTGCACATCCACGCTGCAAGCCTCGCCGCGTCGCTCGAACTCCCAGTGATAAATACGCCCGCTCGGCATGCGCATGCGGATACAACGGTGTGCACGCAGATCGTCCGGCGTGCGCGGCTGCGAATGTTCGGCGAAATAGGCGGGACTCCCAACGACTGCAAAACGCTGCGGCCGGTTGAACGGCACGGCGATCATGTCCTGCGGCACAGTCTCAGCCAGCCGAATACCGGCATCGAAGCCCTCTACCACGATGTCGATCATGCGCCCCTCGGCGACGAGATCCAGCTTCATGTCCGGATAGCGCCGCAGGTATTCCAGCAGCATGGGCATCACCTGGCGCGCCGCGCCCGTCGATGTGTTGATGCGCAGCGTGCCCGCAGGCGTGTCGCGATAGCTGCCGGCCTGCTCGATAGCCACGCGGATGGTCGACAACGCCGGCGCCACACTGTCGACGAATTGCGCGCCAGCTTCGGACAAGGACACGCTACGTGTGGTCCGATTAAAGAGGCGCACGCCGATGCGTGCCTCCAGCGCCGCAATCGCATGGCTCAGCGCCGACGTCGATACGCCAAGTTCCGTGGCCGCTGCGCGGAAGCTGCGATGGCGCGCCACCGCAAGCACGCCCTCCAGTTCGCTCAAACCAGGCGTCTTCATTATCCCATCCTGTTCAACGAATCATCCTTGATTATATGGCTAGTCAGCCTAATCCAATGCGCCTATCTTTGAGGCAACAACTTCCTGGGTAGGAGCTTTCATGCAACAAATCGACAAGGTTTATATCGACGGCGCATTCGTCACCCCGCACGGCGAGGAGTGGTTCGATCTTCACGACCCGGCTAAGGAAACGGTGATCGGCAAGGTGCGTCTGGCCGACGCCGAAGACGCTCGCCGCGCGATCGCGGCCGCCAAACGCGCCTTCCCGGCGTTTTCCCGCACCAGCAAAGAGGAGCGGATCGCGCTGCTCGGACGCATGCACGTCGCGGTTCAAGCGAGGGAAGACGACCTGTTTGAAGCAATCGTGGAGGAATACGGTGCGCCGGTGTCACGCGCGCGCTGGATGGCGAAACACCCGGCGGACGTGCTGGCAGAAGCCATCAAGGTCTTGCAGAGCTATGACTTCACGCGCCGCGCCGGCATGGCCGACGTCGTCATGCAACCGCTCGGCGTCGCCGGACTGATTACGCCGTGGAATAGCAATGGCGGCTTTATCTGCGGAAAGCTGGCTGCGGCGATTGCAGCCGGCTGCACGGCCGTCATCAAGCCGAGTGAAATGAGCGCGCTTCAGACACGCATCATCACCGAGGCGCTGCATGAAGCCGGCTTGCCCGCGGGCGGGTTCAATATCGTCACGGGCCGGGGCGACACTGTCGGCGCGGAAATCAGCGCGCATCCGGACGTGGCGAAGATTTCCTTCACCGGATCGACGGCTGTCGGCAAGACGATTCTGCGCACCGGCGCGGAGACATTGAAACGCGTCACACTGGAGTTGGGCGGCAAGTCGCCGGTGGTCATACTCGACGACGCCGATTTCGCGCAAGCGGTGCCGTTGGCGCTCCAGGCCGGGTTCATGAACAGCGGTCAGGCTTGCGTCGCCGGTACGCGGATTCTTGTGCCGCAGAGCCGTCTTGCGGAATTCGAAGAACTGGTGCGCTTTGAAGTTGCTCGCACGCAAGCCGGCGATCCGCGCGATCCGGCTACGCAGATCGGCCCGATGGTCAGCCGCAAACAGTGGGAGCGCGTGCAGCGCTACATCGGCATCGGCATCGAAGAAGGCGCGCGTTTGATTGCTGGTGGCGAGGGCCGGCCGAAGGGTGTGGAGCGCGGCTGGTTCGTGCGTCCGACGGTATTTAGCGGCGTCAGCAACGACATGACCATTGCCCGCGAAGAGATTTTTGGGCCGGTGCTGTCGATCATTGCGTATCGCGATACCGAGGAAGCGATTGCAATCGCCAATGACACGAGCTACGGGCTGCAGGCCTACGTGCTCTCAGCCGATGCGGCGCGGGCTCGCGCAGTCGCCACGCGCATCGACGCAGGACGGGTACTGATCAACACGTTGGCACACGAACCGGCTGCACCGTTCGGTGGTTTCAAGCAATCGGGCATCGGGCGGGAATATGGCACGTTCGGGTTGGAAGCATTCATGGAGCCCAAGTCGTTACTTGGCGTGAACTGAAAACAGCGCCTTGTCGATTGACGGACGCATCTGATAGCTCGGCCGGCGGCGCGTCTGCATTTGCCTGACGCACCGCCGGGTGCCTTCTTCACCGCCGATTCGACCCCGACACTACATCGATCCACACGGCCAGCACAAGAATGCTGATCGACCGCAAATGGTGTCCATCTGCACCCCTCATGACTCGCGCGTTCGGGATATAAACAACGGCTTCCCGGCTTAGCCGATTTCCCGTTCATACAAATTTTTGTATAATCATCAATGATCGATGCAAAACCATTGAGGTTCTGCGGCAGTGCATTGGACGACTTGCGCGAATTCCCACTCCCGGCTCGGCGTGACGCCGGCCATCAACTCGATCAGGTCCAGCGAGGCCGTGATCCCGACGATTGGAAGCCAGTCAACACGATAGGCAAAGGAGTACGGGAAATCCGGATTCGAGACGCGGACGGCGCATTCCGGATCATTTATCTGGCCAAGTTCGCAGACGCGGTTTATGTTCTCCATTGCTTTCAGAAAAAGACGCAGAAGACCAGCAAAACTGATCTTGATCTAGCGACCAGGCGCTATCGCGAATTGAACGAGGTTAAGCCATGAGCAATCAAACATTTTCGAGCGTCTGGGATGCCATCGAAGACACGCCGGAACAGGCGCAGAACATGAAGCTCCGGTCAGTCCTGATGATGGCGCTCAAGGACCATATCAAGCGTGCCGGAATGAGCCAGGCAGAAGCCGCAAAGCATTTCTGCGTTACCCAGCCACGCGTGTCCGATCTCATGCGTGGCAAGATCAACCTGTTCGCGCTCGATGCACTAGTCAATATGGCGGCAGCGGCAAACATGCGCATCGAGATGCGTGTGTCGGATGCGCCGGCTAAACGCACTAGCAGCAGCGCCAAAACAACCGCGCGCAAGAAGCCAACAACGCCGGCAAAAAAACCGGTTGCGGCAAAGAAGCCCGCTACCAAGGCGCCGGTGCGACGCAGCAGGAGCGCTGCCGTTGCTGGCGCGCAGGCCCTCTGATCGGCAACTGCGTCGCGGCAATACCCAATAATTCACCCAACTTCCGCCGAAGTGGCACAGCGGCGCGTCTGCATTTGCCTGACGCACCGCCGGATGCCTTCTTCACCGCCGATTCGACCCTGACACCACATCGATCCACACGGCCAGCACAAGAATGCTGCCCTTCACGATCATCTGCCAGTACGCGTCGACGTCGAGCATCGACATGCCGTTATCCAGGCTCGCCATCACCAGCGCACCAATCAACGCGCCATAGACGGTTCCAGAACCGCCGCGCATCGACGTCCCGCCGATAAAGCACGCGGCGATCGCATCGAGCTCGCCCATCGATCCCGCCGACGGCGAACCGGCCGCGAGCCGCGCCGTGTTGACGATGCCGGCGAACGCGCACATCAGTCCCATCAGCGCAAAGATGGCCAGCTTCACACGGTTCGTATTCACGCCTGAGAGCCGCGTCGCTTCCAGGTTGGAACCGACCGCGTAGATGCGCCGCCCGAAAACGGTCTGCGTTGCGATCCACGTGAAAATACCCAACAGCGCGAGCAGCAGCAGAACCGGCACGGGAATCCCGCCATAGCGATCAAGCGTGGCGATAAACGCGGCCAGAATCACGCCCGCACCCACCACCTTCACGACGTCCTGCCAGATCGGCACCACCCGCAACTTGTAACGCTCGCGGTTGCTTCGTTGCCGCACCGTCAAAAACGCCAGCACGACAAACAGCACGACGGCAAGCGTATCGCCCGCGAGACGCGGCAGATACCCCTGGCCGATAAACACGAAATCGTCCGAAACCGGCGCAATGGTCGAACCGCCCGTGACGCCGAGCAGAATGCCGCGATACGCGAGCATGCCGCCCAGACCGACAATGAACGAAGGCACACGCCGGTACGTTGACCACCATCCGTTGAACATGCCGACAAGCACGCCGAGCAGCATCACCACCGGTACGGTGACCCCGATCGGCCAGTGCCGGTTCGCATCGAGAATCGCCGCGACACCGCCGAGCAGGCCCAGCAACGACCCAACCGACAGATCGATCTCACCCGCAATAATCACGAACACCATGCCGCACGCGAGCATGCCGGTAATCGACATCTGCCGCAGCAGATTCGACAGATTACGCGGCGTCACAAACGCGCCGTGGGTCAGAAAGGAAAAGAACATCCAGATCACGGCCACGGCGATCAGTAACGCGAGAATCTTGTAGCGCGCGAATAGTTGCTGAACGCGCTGCGTGCCACCGAACGCGCCTCGCGGGGCGGCGCCTTCTGCGGATTGGGAAGTGACGTCGGGAGTCATGCGGCACTCGCTGCGGTTGGGTTCGTGGATCGCTGCACAGGACGGATCGCGGCGCTGAGAATGTCCTCTTGCGTGAGGCCGTCGTTGACGAAATCGCCGCGCAATTCGCCCTCACCGATCACCAGCACGCGATCGCTGATACCGAGCACCTCGGGCAATTCCGACGACACCATCACGATCGACATGCCGCGCTGTGCCAGTTGAAAAATCAGTTTGTAGATTTCGTATTTCGCGCCGACGTCGACGCCGCGGGTCGGCTCGTCGAGGATCAGCACTTTCGGGTCGGTCAGCAGCATGCGCGTGAGTACGGCCTTTTGCTGGTTGCCACCCGACAGACTCGCAATCGAAAGCATGGGATGCGCCGCGCGCACTGAAAGCCGCTTCATCTCCGTGTGAATCGTATCCAGCTCGGCAGCGGAATCGATCCGGCCTCCCTTTGCGAAGCGTTGCAACACCGCAAGCGTGATGTTGTGGCCCACACTCAGTCCCGGCACGATGCCGTGACGCTTGCGATCCTCCGGCACCATGCCGATGCCGGCACGAATCGCATCGACAGGCGCGCGAATCTTCAACGGCTTGCCTTCCATCACCACGCTCGCCTCGCTCACGCCGGGATACGCGCCGAAGATTGCCTGCATCAACTCCGTTCGCCCTGCGCCGACCAACCCGGCAACGCCGAGAATCTCACCGCGCCGTAGCGCAAACGACACATCGTTCACGCGCTTGCGCCGCGGATTGGTGACATCGAAACAGGTCACATGGCGGGCCTCGAAAATCACCTCGCCGATCGGATGGGCTTCACGCGGAAACAGGTTCTTGATCTCGCGGCCCACCATCAAGGAGATGATGCGGTCGGTAGTCAACGCGCGCATTGGCTCGGTCGCGACGTGGCGGCCATCGCGAATCACGCTGATCGTGTCGCACACGGCCGCGACCTCGTCGAGCTTGTGCGAGATATACACGCAGGCAACACCGCGCCGCTTCAGATCGCGCACGATATCCAGCAGGATGTGTATCTCCGTTGCAGTCAGCGAAGACGACGGCTCATCGAGGATCAACAGTTTCGCGCGCTTGTTCAGCGCCTTGGCGATTTCGATCAGTTGCTGATGACCGCCGCCGTAGTTCATCACAGGTTGCGCGGAGTTGATTCCGCTGATGCCGAGCTCGCGCAGCAGCTCGTCGGCGCGCTGATACATTGCCGCGTAATTCATTCTGCCGCCGGGCAGCGTGATCTCGTTGCCGAGAAAGATGTTCTCCGCGACCGAGAGTTCCGGCACCAGCATCAACTCCTGGTGGATGATAATGATGCCCGCGCGTTCCGTGTCTCTTATGCTTGCGGCCTTCAGCGGCTCGCCTTCCCAGATGATTTCGCCATCCCACGTACCGTGGGGATAGACGCCGGACAGCACCTTCATTAGCGTCGATTTACCCGCACCATTCTCGCCACACAAGCCCACACACTCGCCTGGCGCGACCGTCAGGTCGATGCCGTCGAGCGCCTTCACGCCGGAAAACGCTTTGACGATGCCGCGCATCGTCAGCAATGTTTCACTCATTCGCTATGCCTCGCTGCAGGGCGCGCAGTCGTGCCGATGTGCCTGGCACATACCAGGCATACACCAGGCACACCGGCTCGAACTACGCACACGTTACGCTCATTGGCTCGCGAGCTGGGCCTGGGTGTAGAAGCCGTCCTTGACGACCACATCGACGTTACTCCTGGTGAGCAACGTAGGTTGCAGAAGCACCGTGTCGACCTTCTTCTTGCCGTTGTCGTACTGGGCATTAAAGGCCGGCTTCTCGCCCTTCGCAAGCGCGACAGAGAGTTTCGCTGCTTCACTCGCGATCAGCTTCAGCGGTTTGTACACGGTCATGGTTTGCGTGCCGGCGATCACGCGCTTCACTGCCGCAAGGTCAGCATCCTGGCCCGACACCGGCACCTTGCCCGCCATGTGCTGTGCCGCAAGCGCCTGAATCGCGCCGCCCGCGGTGCCGTCGTTCGAGGCGACGATCGCATCGATCTTGTTGTTGTTCGCCGTGAGCGCATCCTCAACGATACGCAGCGCTGTCGATGCGCTCCACTCCGGCACCCACTGCTGACCCACAACCTTGATATCGCCCTTATCTATCGCCGGTTTCAACACTTTGAGCTGGCCTTCGCGCAGCATCTTGGCGTTGTTGTCGGTCGGCGCGCCGCCGAGCAGGAAGTAATTGCCCTTCGGTTGCGCGTTATAAACACCTTGCGCCTGCAGCTCGCCGACCTTCTCGTTATCGAACGAGATATAGGCGTCCACATCGGCGTCGAGAATCAGGCGGTCATACGAAACGACCTTGATACCCGCCTTCTTCGCCTCCGCGACGACATTGCCGAGCGTCTTCGAATTGAACGGCACGATTACGATCACATCCACGCCGCGCGAGATCAGGTTTTCGATTTGCGAAATCTGCCGTTCTTCGCTTGCATCGGCGGATTGCACCGATACTTTGGCGCCGAGCTTTTCGGCTGCTGCAACGAAATAGTCCCGATCGCGCGACCAGCGCTCGACACGCAGATCGTCGATACAGAAACCAATTTCGGGGTGATCCTTGCTTGCGTGCGCGAGCGGCGCGGCAAGCGACAGGCTGGCGAGCACGGCTCCACACACAAGCGAACTCAGTAGGGTACGGCGCGTTGCGAATTTCATGTCTCACTCCTTGTTCTGATAGCCCGAATACCGGATTGGACGGTCTGTGCTGCGAGCCACAGAACCGGACAAGCGACAACCGAAAGCGTCTTTTAATTCGCGCGGTCAACGTGGCCGCGCGTTTCTTATGGTTTACTGCGTACCCTCTCTCAGGCCTTACTTCGCGACGGCCTTTTAGCGATTGCTGTAAATGGCCTGATTCACAACGTTTTCCAACTGCTCCTGCCGGCCGCTCGCATGCTGCGGATTCAGGCCGCGCGCCAGCGCGTCCGTGGCCAGTGTCGAGAGCGAATAGTCGCCCTTGAGAATCTTGCGGCCGAACTCCGAATCCCATCCCGCATAACGATGACGCTTGAACTGCTCGAGCCGATCGTTCTCGATCAGCGTCGCGGCACGCTCGACGGCGAGCGCCAGATTATCGATCGCGCCAATGTGACCGAAGAACAGGTCTTCCGGATCGACGCTCTGCCGTCGTACCTTTGCGTCGAAGTTCATGCCGCCGCTTGTGAAACCGCCGTGCTTAAGAATTTCGTAGAAGGCCAGCGTCAGTTCTTCGACGCTATTCGGAAACTGATCCGTGTCCCAGCCGTTCTGCGGATCGCCGCGATTCGCGTCGACGCTGCCGAAAATACCGAGCGCATACGCGGTGGCGATCTCGTGATGAAAGGAGTGACCGGCCAGCGTCGCGTGATTGGCCTCGATGTTCACGCGAATCTCTTTCTCCAGGCCGTATTGCAACAGGAAGCCGTGCACGGTCGCCACGTCGTAATCGAACTGGTGCTTGGTCGGTTCCTGCGGTTTCGGCTCGATCAGCAATGCGCCTTTGAAGCCGATCTTGTGCTTGTGTTCGACCACCATATGCAGGAACCGGGCAAGCTGATCGCGTTCACGCACGAGGTCGGTATTGAGCAGCGTGTCGTAGCCTTCGCGGCCGCCCCACAACACATAGTTTTCACCGCCGAGCCGTTGCGTCGCGTCCAGTGCGTGACGAACCTGCGTGGCGGCAAACGCGAAAATCTCCGGATCGGGACTGGTCGCGGCGCCTGCCGCGTAGCGCGGATGCGAGAACAGATTTGCCGTGCCCCACAGTAGTTTGATGCCGGTATCCTGCTGCTTGCGGGCAAGGTAGTCGGCGATGCGTGTGAAATTCTCGCTATACGTTTTCAGACTGTCACCTTCCGGCGCGACGTCGGTATCGTGAAACGTGTAGTACGGTGTGCCGAGCTTCGAGAAGAACTCGAATGCCGAGTCGGCTTTTTGCTGTGCCCGTTCCATCGCATCGCCAGCCTGCTGCCATGGACGCCGGAACGTCCCCTGCCCGAAAATATCGACTCCGGGCCACACGAACGTATGCCAGTAGCACACGGCGATACGCAGATGTTCTTCGAGTGTCTTGCCGAGTACGCGTTTGCTCTTATCGTAATGGCGATACGCAAGCGGGTTATCCGATTGCGGGCCTTCATAGCGAATCGCGGGAATATGTTCGAAGTAGGACATCAGCGTCTCCGGTTTTATGCTGCACTGCAACCCGTGCGGCAGCGCCGCGCCGGTTGACAAGGTGACGCCATGCTGCCGCTTGCCAGATGCATCGGCAATTGCGAAATTGCGCAGCGCGCTTAATGTTTCTTAGTGCCCGTGCGTTTGTTTCACACCGGCGCGAGCTTCGCAGCCTAGAATAACCAGACGCTTAAAAACGGTGCCGCCTTAGGCTTGCACCTAACCGCAACCATCTTGCATGGGACCAGAGTAAGGCGCTAAAGCGCCAACTCTGGCCGACAGGAGACAAAGGCGCAGCGAGTCCCGCCGATTCGCACGCCACCCATTGCCATGACCCGTCCGCAAACACCACAGACGACCCATCGGATCGCGCTGCTGTTCAACGCGAACAAGGTCTACGACCGCGAGATCATCACCGGTATCGGCAATTACCTGCTGTCCACGCGCGTGGCGTGGGATCTCTTTCTCGAAGAGGATTTCCGCTGCCGGCTGACGGGCATCGAGCGTTTCGACGGCGACGGCATCATTGCGGATTTCGACGATCCCGCGGTGGGCGAGGCGCTGCGCGATTGCCCGTTGCCGGTGGTGGCGGTTGGTTCATCGTTTGAAGATCCGGCGCATTACCCTCCGGACTTACCCTATATCGCAACCGACAACGCCAAGCTCGTTTCGCTCGCCTACACGCATCTGATCGGTGCGGGACTCGAGCACTTCGCGCTGTATAGCCTTCCGCAAGCGCAGGAAAATCGCTGGGCGCAGCAACGCGAGTTGGCGTTTGCTCACCTGCGCAGCGCGGACGGCCACAGCGCCGAGCAGATCGGCACCGAGATCTATCGCGGCCTGTCGACCAGCGCGCCGTCGTGGAATCAGGCAACCGAGCAGCTCACCGCGTGGCTGAGCCAATTGCCCAAACCGGTCGGCATCATCGCCGTCACCGACGCCCGCGCGCGGCATTTGCTGCAGGCCTGTTTGATCGCGGGTATTCCGGTGCCTGAAGAAGTGGCGATCATCGGCATCGACAACGATCCGCTCACGCGTACCTTGACCCGCATTCCGCTTTCCTCCGTGATTCAGGGCACCGAAGAAATGGGGCGAACCGCGGCTCACCTGCTGCATCAGATGCTGCACGGCGCGCGCTTCCCGGGACGGCGCATTCTCGTGCCGCCGGTCGGCATCAATGTGCTCGAATCGACCAAACACCAGCCGCTCGCGAGTCCGTATGTGATGCGCGCGCGGCACTTTATCCGCCAGTACGCCTGCCAGGGTATCCGCACCGAACAGGTTGCGGACTATGTGGGCGTGTCGAGATCGTCGCTCGAAGAGTACTTCCGGCGCGAACGGCAGTGCACCGTGCATCAGGAAATCTTGCGTCACAAGCTCGATGTCGCCAAAGCGCTGCTTGCGAGGCGCGATGCGTCGAGCGCTGAAGTAGCGATCCGTTGCGGTTTCACGTCGCTGCAATACATGTACGCGGTGTTTCGCCGGGAACTCGGCTGTACGCCGCGCGAATACCAGGAACGTGCGAATTCGACGACGGCGCCCGGCTGAGCATGCCCTCCATCTTCTGTTTCCATCGACCACATGATCAGCATTGCACCTCTTTCCTCTGAGCCATGGGGCACACTGCCTGGCGGCGATCCCGTGCGACTCTTCACACTGCGCAATGCGCACGGCATGAAAGTGTCCGTCAGCGACCTGGGCGCGACGCTGGTCTCGTGGCATGCGCCGGACCGCGCAGGCCGGCTCGGCGACATCCTGCTCGGCCACGACACGCCCGCTCAATACATGGCGGCCACCACCTACATGGGCGGACTGATCGGCCGGTGGGCGAACCGCATTGCCGATGCGCGCTTCACGCTCGACGGTATCGAGTACACGCTCGATCGCAATGAAGGCGCGAATCTGCTGCACGGCGGCACGCACGGTTTTCATCGCACAGTGTGGGACGTGAGCGAAGATCATGGCGCGCTGGTCATGCGCCTCGAGTCACCGGAAGGCGACGCCGGATTTCCGGGCAACGTCACGGTGCAGGTGCGTTACACGCTCGACGACGACGGTACGTTGACGATCGCCTATGAAGGCATGACGGACGCAGCGACGCCACTCAACCTGACGAGCCATCCCTATTTCAACCTGACAGGCCGGCGCGGGGCCGATATTCGCGGCCACGTGCTGTCAATCGACGCCGACCGGTTCTTCGAAGTCGACGCCTCGATGATCCCGTGCGAGCTTGCGGAAGTCGCGGGCAACGCGTTCGACTTCCGGCAAAGCGCGCCAATCGGCGCACGACTCGATTGGCCGCATGCGCAGTTAGCGAGGGCGGGTGGCTTCGATCACTGTTACGTGCTGCGCGGCACAACTGAGGCCGCAACGGCTGAGCGCGAACTGCAAGTACGGCAGGCCGCCTGCGCATATGACCCCGGCAGCGGACGCGAGCTGACCGTCTCGACCGATCAGCGCGGCTTACAGTTCTACACCGGCAATTCGCTAAACGGCGACATAGGACGCGGTAGTATCGCCTATCAGCCACACGCCGGGCTTTGTCTCGAAGCCGGCGGCTTCCCGAACGAAGTCAATATGACTGAACAGGAGCAGGTCATCGTGCGGCCCGGAAACACCTACCGGCAAACAACCCAGTATCGAGTGGGCATACGTTCTGGACTCTGAAGTAATTCGCCCGGCCTTACGAAGCGCATTACATAACGCCGACTTATCATTTGCAGCAAGACTGAATTACCCGTTTAGGGGTTTGCCCTGGAGCACCCGCTTCCTAGAATCGTTCATAGGCCGTCGAACTCACGTTGCGGCGCCAGACAAAACAATTCTCGGAGGGAAGCATCATGAAATCGCTGATCAAGGCAATCGCACTGGCCGTTGTTATAGCCGCCCCGGTGGCGTCGTTCGCGCAGGAGCAGCAACCGCTGACCCGTGCCGAGGTCAAAGCGCAGTTGATCCAGATTGAACAGGCCGGCTACAACCCTGCCGCTTCCGGCGACTCGACCTACCCCGGCGACATTCAGGCAGCCGAAGCGCGCGTAGCCGCACAGCATGACACCACCGGCTATGGTTCCTCGGCGAACGGATCGTCGCAAACCGGCACGACCGCACCCGCTGCGCCTATGGCTCAGCCCGCGCCGATGGACGGTCAATAAAAAACGCCAGCGCTATCTGCCGCTGCAGAGTTCGATGCGGGCCATGCCTGTTCAAGCATGCGCTCGCATGAACGCGTCTCACCGCGCATCACTATGACAGCGCGGTGTCAGAAAATCCTTTGACGAAAATAATGGCTCATATATCCTAGGGCGGCAGTCTGGTGGTTCTCGTAGTGCGGTCGAACTGCATCAACGAGGACTTCTATTCAACATCGCTTCGGGTTCCATCGTGAAAGTCCGTGGTCCATTGGTGAGATACCAGCCTGGTCGGGAAAGAACTTTCCTGTCTGGCTGCTCGATCGCTCATCAGGGGAGCAACTGCGCTTCGCCATCCCGCCCCCTGTCCATCGATACCGTGTTGTCGCGGCGCTCCGTCCGCCGGCACAACGTCATTGCCGCCCCCGCAGCCATTGGGGTGCGAACTGACGAAATCGCGTCGCTTCTGCCCTAGCCCCCTTCTCTTTTCGCGAGCAAGTGTTGCGTGCAGTCAGGCCGCTTATTGAGCGCTTGAATGCCTGCAATGCGTTTGTCCGTCCGCGCTTCGCAAGTTGTCTTGCCAGCGTTGGCCGGTTCATAGCGCTCGTCCGCCTACGTTTCATTTAGCTCTGCTGTGCGCTTGCGCCGCGGCAGGAGGCGTTACGTCCCGTGCTCGCCCGCATTCTTGCGAGACATACGGGCGGCTCGCCGCGCTCGTGCATCCGCGCCTGCGCTGCGGCGAAAACTGAAGACCGCAATCAAGGAGATAGTCGAATGAAGATTCGTCATGCCAAGCTCGTCTCGTTCACCGGCACGATGCTGTGCTCGCTGACCGCTTTATCCCCAATGAATGCTGCACGCGCAGCGGACACTACGATCAATGTCTACAACTGGTCGGACTACATCGCCAAAGACACGATTTCCGGCTTCGAAAAGCAATCCGGCATCACCGTGAAATACGACAGTTACGACAGCGACGACACGCTGCAGGCAAAATTACTGGCAGGCAGTTCCGGGTATGACATCGTTGTGCCTACATCGAGTTATATGGCGCGCCAGATCGAAGCAGGCGTGTACCAGAAGATCGACAAATCGAAGATGCCGAATCTCGCGAACCTCGATCCCAGCCTGATGAAGCTGATCGCGGATGCGGACCCCGGCAATCAATACGGCGTGCCTTGGGCGTGGGGCACCGACGGCATCGGCTATAACGTTCAGGCCGTGAAAAAAGCACTCGGCGTCGACGCGCCGATTGATAACTGGTCGCTGCTGTTCGACCCGGCGAATCTCTCAAAGCTGAAAAGCTGTGGCGTGTCTTTCCTCGATGCGGCCGCGGACGTTTTCCCGGCCGTGCTTCAGTACATGCATAAGGACCCGAACAGCACCAATCCCGGCGACTACCAGGCTGCGTATGAAGTGCTGAAGAAAGTGCGGCCCTATATCACGCAGTTCAATTCATCCGGCTACATCAACGATCTGGCGAACAACGATATCTGTGTGGCGTTCGGCTATTCGGGCGATGTGGGAATTGCACGGCGACGCTCGGCGGAAGCAAAGCGTTCGTATGAGGTGCGGTTTTCGAACATCAAGGACGCGGGTCTGCTCTGGATGGACGTGATGGTCATTCCGAAAGATGCCCCGCATCCGGAAGCGGCGATGAAGTGGATGAACTACATCGAAGACCCCAAGGTGAGCGCAGCAATTACGAACGAAGTGTTCTATCCGACGGTGAATCGGGCAGCGAGGCAGTTTGTGACGCCGGCGATCGAGCAGGACGCGAACGTGTATCCACCCGAGGCCGTGCTGAGCAAAATGACGTTGATGCGGCCGCAGCCTGCGCCGATCATGCGGCTTGAGAACCGGCTGTGGGCGCAGTTGAAATCGGGAAGTTGAGGGTTGGTTGATTGTCGTGCTGTGATTTAGCGATCTTTGGCGGCGTTAGGTGACGCCTTTTGAGCGTGGCGCATGCAGTGGGTGTGTGCGTCACGTCCTTTTTGAAGCTTCGATTTTTAACTCTGTTTGCATTCGAGACATTATGAGCATTCTGAACATCGTAGATTTTTCGCAGCCCGCTAAGGAAAGCGTTGAGTACATGCCCAAGGCGGAAGCCGTGCTTGCAGGCAATCCTTCGCAAGCGGTTCACACGCACTTTGCCAGTCCGTGTGGGCAACTCGTGGCTGGGGTTTGGGAGGGGGTTTGCGGTCAATGGGCGGTGAACTTCACTGAGAGTGAATACTGCGAGATTCTTGAGGGCGTGTCCGTGATTCGGGATGCGGATGGAACAGCGAAGACTGTGCGGGCTGGGGACCGTTTTTTGATTCCGGCGGGGTTTAAGGGGACGTGGGAAGTTGTTGAGCCGTGCAGGAAGATTTTTGTTTCGGTGGAGTTTAAAGGGTAGGTGGTGGTGTCAGGAGTGTCGCGTGTTGCCGGGAATGCTGATGTCGTAGACGGGGAAACGGTGCATCGAGGAAAGTCCCGCACCGCACCCTGTCGCTCACTTACCGCCAGTGACATCGAGAAACGTGCCGGTAATGAAAGAAGCCTCGGCGCTTGCCAGCCATAGGATTGCCCGCGCAACCTCTTCAGGTTGACCGCCTCTTCCCATGGGGATCGAGTCTTTGACGCGATCCACCCGTCCCGGCTCTCCGCCGCTGGCGTGCATGTCGGTGTAGATGTGCCCTGGGCGAATGCAGTTGACGCGTATCCCATCCCGCGCGACTTCCTTGGCAAAGCCGGTGGTGAACGTCTCAACGGCACCCTTCGACGCAGCGTAGTCGACATATTCATTCGGACTGCCAAGCCGGGCCGATGCCGATGAGATGTTGATCACGGCGCCGCCGCGCCCGTTGTGACGATACGACATGCGCTTCGCTGCCTGCTGTGCACAGAGGATAGGGCCGATCGCGTTGACCGCGAAGATACGCTGCATCCGCTCGAATTCGAGATCCTCCAGCCGGGACTGCGGTGCAAGTACCGCGGCATTGTTCACCAGCACATCGATCCGGCCAAAGGTCCGGTCGATTGCGGCGAATAACTGGGCGACCTCCTCAGGATCCGCGCTATCTGCACGCACGGGTAAAGCTCGACGCCCAACCGCTTCCACATCGGCCGCCACCGCGAGGGCGGCAGACTCGTTGGAAACGAAGCTGATCGCCACGTCGTAACCTTGTGCGGCAGCAAGGCGCGCTGTCGCCGCGCCTACGCCACGACTTCCACCCGTTATCAGAATCAACGGGGCCTGAGAATCAGTATTCATTTAGCGAACCTCCACGTGATGATGAGTCAAAGCCCCAAACAAACCGCGCCACCCGCGACGATCACGCAAGCGAGCCAGCGTTTCCCACTGACCGTTTCCCGTAGAAACATTCGTCCGATCAGCACCGCAAACACCACACTCGTCTCGCGCAAGGCCGATACCGAGCCCATCGCGCCCGACTGCAACGCCCATATCACGATGCCATACGCCGCGATCGACACGAGGCCGCCAGCCAGCGACGAGCCGATTGCCATTGGCGCCGCCCGTACCGGCGCCCACAGCGCCGCGAACCCACGCGTCGCGACGAACAGCACCGGCATCAGCCAATAGAACAGAAACATCCACGCGGTGTAGGCGAGCGCCTCGCCGCCGGACAAGCGCACGCCGATGCCGTCGATCACGGTATAGAGCGCGATCGTCACACCAGTCGTTAGCGCGGCCAGTGCACCCGCTCGCGACACATGGCGCCTCTCCAGCGCGATCGCAATGATGCCTCCCGATATCATCGCGATCCCCAAACCGTGCAAGGGGCTGATCGCCTCATGCGCGAAGAGCGCCGCGCCGAGCGTGACGAGCAGCGGCGATGAACCGCGCGCGATCGGATAGGCCTGCGCCAGATCGTTGCGGCGGTACGACCGCACGAGGGTCACGTTGTAGACGATATGCACGAGCCCCGATGTGACGATGTACGGCCAGGCCGCGCCGGCCGGCCACGGCGCCAACAGAATCACGACCGTAGAGACCGCCGCGATGGCGATGCTCATCCACGTCATGGACAGCAAGCGGTCGCCGTTGCCGTGCAGCATCGCGTTCCAGCTCGCGTGGAGCAGTGCGGCAAGGAGGACGAAGCCACCGGTGTAACTGAGCATGCGCGTCCAGGTGAGAAGGTGTAGCGAGAAGGATATCTATCTTGTGACGGGCCAACAAACCAGATAAATTGCGGATTCGCGTTAGATAAACTACTTCGAACCATGCGGACATTGCCTCCACTCAATGCATTGCGCGCCTTCGAGGCCGCGGGCCGGCTAGGCAGCTTCAAGGAAGCCGCTGCGGAATTGCATGTGACTCAGGGTGCGGTGAGCCAGCACGTGCGCCTGCTTGAAGAGTGGCTGGGCGCACCGCTGTTTGAACGGCATAACCGGCGCGTGGCGCTCACTGCAGCGGCAAAGGCCTACCTGGAGGAAATCGGCCCCGTGTTCGAGCAGATCGCGCAGGCAACCGCCAGATACGGTGTCCCCGCGCCGGTCTCCCGAACACTGTCCGTGAATGCGCCCGCAACGTTCACATTGCGCTGGTTGGTGCCGAGACTGGAGAGATTCCGTGTCGAGCATGCCGACGTGGACGTCAGGGTAGAGACGTCGAACGAGCCGGTGGAAAGTCTCAAAGAGATCTATGACGTCATCATCCGGGGCGGTCCGGACACGTTTTATGGCTATTTGATGCGACCTTTCCTGTCCGAGGAAAGACTTCCCGTTTGCAGTCCCGCACTCTTGCAGCGACTGCCGCTTCGGATGCCGAACGATCTGCAGCAGCATACGTTGCTGCACACGACGAGTTTGCCGCGACTCTGGCCGGACTGGCTGGCGAGGGCACAGATTCCCGCACTCCGCCCGGCTGCAGCCCTAACTTTCGATCACTTCTATCTGACGTTGCAGGCTGCCATCGACGGCATAGGCATCGCCATGGGGCCGACTGCGCTTGTTTCGGACGACCTTGCTGCGGGCCGGCTTGTCGAGCCGTTCGCTAGTCCTCGTCTACCGTCGCGGAGCTATTGCAGTTACGTTCCGGATGGCAGATCCGCAGATGACGTGATCGTGCTGTTCCGCTCGTGGCTCGAGCGTGAGGGCACGCGTTCACGAACAGAGACGGCGCCTTAGCTATCTCTCCCCGCGTCATCGTATGAGATCGCACCGTGGCCTCGCCGTCATTGCGTTGGACCCTTTCGTCGCCGCCTGCTGGAAGCAGGTCACGCTTTGGCAACGTCGTGACTTACGGAAAGATCAAAAGCTCTGGGCCACCTTGAGCTGGGGCCGCAGCAGCAGATAGAACGCGCAAACATGCGTAATCATCAGCAGTGGCACATAGATGATCGGAATCGCGTACGTAGCGCCAAACTGCCCCGCATGCGCGGGTAGATCGGCTTCGATAGCGTGGTAGTAGTCGAGAATAAGGTCGGTCACGCCTACGAGATTGAACGCTACGACGAATAGCCAGAAGAGAGCGCGCATTCGTGCTGTGAGTAGCGCCAGCATTGCCAGAATTCCCGTTGCGAAGTCACCATATGCGGCGAACTCGGCGAAGCTGGCAGGCAGATCGGGGCTGACGATGCCCGGCAGAATGAAGACCAGACCAAAGAAGCGGAAGCTGTGCAAAGTGGCGATGGCGCGTTGCGCGTCGAATGGGTCCATCGACTTGAGTTTGGGCCAGACGTATACGCGCAAGCAGAGCAGCCAGGCGACATACCCCAGAACGAGATGCAATTGAAAGAGAAGCTCCGGTGGCATGTTGCCTCCTGTCAGGTGTTGTCTGCCGCACTGAGGCCGGGACGGGGATCTGCCGGCGCGTGATCTGCAGGCGTAGGTGTACCATGGCCTCTCGCGGGCGACTATTCACCACAATGTTGACGGGCTATGAAGCAGAACTTCACAGTCAGGCAGGGCGCGCTCGATGGCGTGGAGGTGTTCCTGAGCGTTGCCCAGCATCGCAGTTTTCGCCGGGCAGCCGCGGAACTTGGCGTGACGCCGTCGGCCGTCAGCCAGGCGGTGCGTGTACTTGAAGCGCGTATTGGCGCAACGCTCTTTATACGTACCACGCGCAGTGTCGGCCTGACCGAAGCGGGTGAACGGTATCTTTCGCACGCAAAGCCGGCCTTCGATGAGCTGGTCGCCGCTAGTGAAGTTGCGCGCGGACTGGGTCAACGCCCCGCCGGATTGTTGCGGCTTTCCGTGCCGCGCGCAGTAGTGCCAATTCTGCTGGAACCCCTGATCGCGTCCTTCTGCCAGGCTTATCCCGAAGTCGAAGTGGAGATCGCCACCAGCAAGGAGCTGATCGATCTTGCAGCGGAAGGGTTCGACGCCGGCATCAGGCTCGGCCAGTTCGTCGACGCCGACATGGTTGCCGTACCGTTGACGCCACCGCTTCGTCTCGTCGTCGTCGGCAGCACTGCTTACTTCGCAGGGCGCAGCCGACCCAGCCACACGGACGAGCTGCGCCAGCACGCATGCTTGCGATGGCGGCGATCCAACGGCGCGCTCGCGCTATGGTCATTCAACGACAACGGCCAGGCGATCGAGATTGCCGTATCCGGCCCGTTCATCGCCAGCGATTTTCCTACCATGCTCGGCGCGGCAGCCGAAGGCATGGGCCTTGCACAGCTACCCGAGCCGATGGTCGCTGAAGGGTTGAAAGCGGGAAGACTGGTGCACGTGCTGGAGCCGTTCGCGCCGGTGATACCGGGCGTGTTTCTCTACTATCCAGGTCGCCGGCAGATGACGCCGAAGCTGCGCGCCTTCATCGATCATGTGAAAAGCCGCCCTGTGGAACATGGCAAAATCCCGGGTTCATCGTGGAGAGCCTGGCGCCGATCATAGCCAGCCTGAGCGCAGCAGGCCATGACGTGAAGAGCGATACGCCCACTCAAGGTTTTACGAGAGTCTTTACGGCAGACCCATTTGGGAACCGCATCGAACTCCTGGAGCCAGTGCGGTAAGTGCATGGGGCGCGCCGTACGTCGGATCGATACGGAAATATCGCCTGAGATCAGATCAACCGCCCGTTCAATATGCGGTCGGCCTGAACTGTCTCGGCGTCGCGCCCACAAGCTTACGCATCATTCTTCTAAGCGCCGTTGCATCGCTGTAGCCTACTTGCTCGGCGATCTGCTCGACCGTCATCCGGCTCGTGGCAAGCAGCATGCGCGCCCTGCCAAGCCGAACACTTTGCAACAGGTCCTGAGTGCTACGGCCTGTAGCGGCTCGCACGTGACGCGTGAAGGTTCGCTGCGACATGCAAAACCGCGCCGCCAACTCGGCCAAACCAGGCAATTGCGGCAGTGAAGCCTCCACATGCGCGATGATCTTGTCCACCAGTTCGCTCCCGCTCGCGAGCAACGACGGCGCAATGAACGGTGCCTGTGCCTGTCGCGCGTCGACAAGAAGCACACGCGATACGGCATCCGCCAGCGCCGGCCCAAACTTGCCTCGCAGCAAATACAACAGCAAATCGGTTTGCGCGAGTGCTGCGCCCGCCGTCACGACGCCATCATCTTCCAGCACCATGCGGTCCGCATCGACGGTGCAGCGTTTCTCCAAACGTTGCAGTAGCGGCGCCAGCCACCACGACGTTGTCGCCCGGCGGCCGTCCAGCAGACCGGCCGCCTGAAAGAGGAAGACAGCGGAGCAGGATGCCGCTACGGTGCCGCCGCGCAGCGCATGACCCCGCAGAGCCTTAATCGCCATGAGCGCGTCGTCTTGCTTCATACGTCCCGGCAGATCGGTCGGGCTTTCAAGCCCCAGTCCGGGCACGATCCAGATTGAACCATCGGCGCGTAGTGTCTTCGGCAAAGGCTTCGCTTCGATTGAAAGACCGTGTCCGAGCTGCACCCTGTTGCCCGCAATCGAGTAGATGCGCCACCTGGGTGCGGCAACACCAACGCGTGCCGACACCGAAGCTGCAGCCGCGAGGATATCGAGTGTTAGCGTGACGCTCGATGGATAAGCGCCACTGAGGACCAGAATCGTGAAATCGTAGAATGGCTGAATACGCATGAAAGATGTCCAATCAGACACTCAGATTTTGCGTACGGCGGCGCTCTAATGCAAGCTTCCGTACACAAATGAAGAGGCTCACTTGCCGAACATTCTGGTCAAGCTTCCCAAGGATTCATTTCCCGCCGGGCATCGCGACACGCTGGTGCGCTTGCTTAACGATGCTGCTGCAGCTGCAGAGCAGATTCCCGACGACGCGAAGAAACGCTTCCTGTGCTGGGTCGTGATCGACGAAGCCGCGCCAGGATTGTGGACCTGCGGAGGGTTCAATGTCACAGCCCAGGTTTTGCCGTGCATGGCGATGATTTACGTGCCAGCCGGGGTGCTCGACGCGGCCGCCCGCGCCCGATACGTCAGTCTGGTCCACGATGCATTCATGCAAGCATTGCCCGCTGCAGACCAGCGCCGCCTGGCCACCTCGGTTATCGTGCACGATGTCGCGGATGGGTCATGGGGCGCCAATGGCGTAGTCTGGCGTCTCCCGGACTTTGCCGACGCGGCTGGTTTCATCCACTTGAAATCGCTTGCTTGACAGTGATCTGCACCCCACGGAACCAACCATGAACACCACGACAGTGAGCATCGAGCAAGATGCGCCGGTAGTCTCCCGACATGACATCGACATCGACGCACCGCTGTCAACCGTATGGTCCTTTCAGACCAATATCCCGGCATGGCCGGCCTGGCGGCCGACTGTGAGCGCCGCCCACTTCGAAGGTATTCTCGCGGCCGGTTCTGCGTTCACATGGGAAGAAGGCGGCTTGCAGATTACATCGACCGTTCAGGAGATCGTGCCGAATCGAAGGATCGCGTGGACAGGTCCGGCCCAGGGAATCTTTGGGGTGCACGTCTGGGAATTCACCGCGACCGATCGCGGCGTGCACGTCCATACCGAGGAATCCTGGAGTGGTGACGTGGTTCGGGAGAACGCCACCACCTTCCAGCCACTGCTGGATGCTGCACTGCAAGATTGGCTGACGAGACTCAAAACCGTCTGCGAAGCCGAATCATTACGCGGCAAATAATTCGCCCGCCTGGAGCTTGGCGGGTTTTTTTTGCTCATGCAATATTGACCCGTTGCATTCAGAAGCGGGGACATCTCCATCCGGGAATGCCCAGCGGTGTTTCCTCAGTTCCACGAACTCCAGGGAGATGTCAGATGGAAATCCGCGATCCCTCGCCCGGCCTTTACAACGAAGACCTCGCGCCCGCCAGACAGCGCAACTGGGGCGCCTTCAGCATCTTCAACGTCTGGACCTCCGACGTTCACAGCCTCTGGGGCTACTACCTCGCCGCCAGCCTGTTCCTGCTATGCGGCAGCTTCACCAACTTCCTGCTGGCAATCGGACTCAGCTCGCTGGTGATCTTCGCGCTGATGAACCTGATCGGCTACGCCGGGGAGAAAACCGGCGTCCCTTATCCGGTGCTGGCGCGCGCCTCCTTTGGTGTGTGGGGCGCCAACCTGGCGGCACTGGTACGCGCCGTGGTGGCCTGCTTCTGGTACGGCGCCCAGACGGCAGCCGCATCCGGTGCCGTGGTCGCGCTGCTGATCCGCAATGACAGCCTGATGGCATTCCACAAGGGCGCACAGTGGCTCGGCCACTCACCGCTGGAATTGATCTGCTACGTGATCATCTGGGCGCTGCAACTGCTCATCATCCAGAAAGGCATGGAGACGGTGCGCAAATTCCAGGACTGGGCCGGTCCGGCAGTGTGGATCGCGATGCTGATTCTCGCGATCGGCCTGTGCGTCAAAGCCGGCGGCTTCTCTTTCTCCCACGGCATTCCAATGAAGGCGCTGCTTGAGAAGACCAGCGACGCCGGCGTCAGCGGCGAGCCGGGTTCTTTCTGGGCGCTGATGGCCGTGGGCGCGACCTGGATCACCTACTTCGCCGCGCTATACCTGAACTTCTGCGACTTCTCGCGCTACGCGAAAAATCGCGACGCGGTAAAGAAAGGCAATCTGTGGGGCCTGCCGGTAAACCTGATCGCGTTCTCACTGGTTGCCGGCATCACCACCATCGCCGCCTTCAAGGTGTACGGCGAAGTACTGCTCCACCCCGAACAGATCTCGGCCAAGTTCGACAGCTGGGTGCTGGCGCTCATCGCGGCGCTGACCTTCGCGGTCGCCACGCTGGGCATTAACGTGGTGGCCAATTTCGTCTCGGCCGCGTTCGACATCTCCAACACGTTCCCGAAGCATATCGGCTTCAAGAAAGGCGGCTACATCGCCGCGATCATCGCGCTGGTGCTCTACCCGTTCGCGCCGTGGGAAGGCAACGCCGCGCACTTCGTCAACGCGATCGGCGCGACGATGGGCCCGCTGCTGGGGATCATTCTGGTGGATTACTACCTGGTGGCCAAGCGCAACATCAACGTCGCGGCGCTCTATCAGGAGTATGGCGAATACCGTTACGAAGGCGGCTGGAATATCAACGCGCTGGCCGCGGCGGCAATCGGCAGCGTGTTCTCCACCTTTCTGCCCAATTTCACCAACCTGCTGCCGGCCTGGTGGAATACCTATGGGTGGTTCTTCGGCGTGGTGATCGGTGGTGGCATCTACCTGATCATGGCGACCCTGCGGCCGCGTACCGCGATCGCACCGACCCGCGCCTGAGGTTTTTTTGGGGAGCGAGTCACGATGGTTACCGGCTTTTAGCAACGCGGAGCAGGCACGGCAACAATGCCGATGGTTAACCGTCGGCGGTCATGCTAGGATTTCCCTCAAACAACTCCGGAGACTGCTATGCCGTTCATCTGTGAAAACGTTGAATGTCGCGCCGTGCTGGCCCGCGGACAGGTCAGGTCCATTCAGGAGAACGAGGGGTGGTGCTTCTACTGCCCGGACTGCAAAACAAGGAACGAACTGAAGAACATCGGCGTGCCGGGCGGCGCTGTCGAGTTGATTCAACCGGAGCGATCCGATCTCCCGCACAAAGTGATTGCAAGGGCCCAGCCGCTGGAGGACGGCAAGTACGCAGCGCAATTGAGCGTGCAAAGGGCACTCGGCATGAAAGGAACTTACGCCGTCGAAGAACGCTGGGACCAGCTCGGTGTGTTCCCTGACGCACACGCAGCTGTCGCGCATGCGAAATCCATTGCGGCAGATTTGCTGCACCGCAAGGCATAGCCCCGAGTAAAAACCTCAGTCAGCCGCATGCACCTTGCGCGGATCTACAGCCGGCCATCGGTTGTAGATCCGCGCAACAATCGGTTGCTGCATGACACCCCGCCAGACGCGACGTCACGGGGCTGAATTCATACAGCATTGCTCACGAAGCATCGGCGGGAACGAGCTTGACGAACAGTTTGGCTGCTTCGTTGCCATGAGACAAAGCACGCACGGCAAGAGAGAGCGCCAGCTGTGCATCGTGAGCAACTGCACTACGGTCCTGATCGAAAAGCTTGACGGCGTGGCGCATGTGTTGCGCCGCCTGGTCGTGAAGCTCCGCCGCCGTTGCGTGATGTTTGGCCGCGTTTGCGCTGTCTGAGGCAGCGCCGGTCGACGCCGCAGTTACCGGCGGCGTATTGGCGCTGTGTATGCCTGCCTCGTGTGCCTGATCGACTGCGTGCAACGTGTGGCCATGCGCCATCATCGCCTGGTGCGCAGCGTGGGCATGGTCTTGCCCGGCCTCAAAATATCGCGACGCTGCGCGGTGATATCGCGCGGCCTGCTCGTGATGTGACGCCGCGGCTTCAAGATGTCCCTTTTTATTATGCTTTGTGCTCATACCGGCTCCTGTACGACTGTCGGACCGACTTCAATGACGACCGATTCGAAAATGCAGTGGCGGGTCGAAAACCACCAGATCCGAATTTACACGCAGTTGCGCTGTTAATGACGAAGCGATCGACGAATGGGTCGCGGCCTGCTGCCGTTGCCGCACGGCACCGCGTTACGAGAAGTTACGTCGCATGGTCATGGTAAGTGTCGGTAAGTATTCGGCGTCCGGCTCCGATTAGCGCCGTGTACTTGCGCTGCTATGCTCCTTTCGTTCATCCCATCTGGTCAGGTTTTACCCACGTCACCTGATAACAGAACTGTCCTAACCTTCGCTTTACCGGCCCGTCAGTATCGCGTCACGTTGCTTGCGGCGCTCTTCAAACATGTCCATCGACCGTCTTTTTTCCCTCGCGTCCGCGTACCATCAGGCGGGCCGTCTCGACCTCGCCGAGCGTCATTACCGTCAAGCAATCAGTATCGAACCGGACCGCTGGGACGCATGCTTTGGACTCGCACAGGTGTTGATCCGGCAGGATCGTTTCGACGAAGCAATCAGCTGGCTTACGCCGCTGCTGAACCGCCCCGGTGACCATACCGCCGTGCATCGCCAGCTTGGCTTTGCTAATGCGTGCGCAGGCCGGCGGCAGCATGCGCTCGATCATTTCAGACGCGTCCTTGAACACGACCCTGACGATCCCGCGACCTTACATATCGTCGCAAATCTTCAACAGGCGTTAGGTCTCCATAGTGAGGCGGACGCAAACTATCGCCGTGCACTGAAATTGAAGCCGCTGCTCACCGTCCCAGCCGTCGTCGCGCCGCCGGATTTCCGCGTGCTATTTGTATTCGCACCTGGTGCGGGCAATACGCCCATTGAGCATCTGATCGGACACGCACGCTTTGAAAGCAATGTCTTCACGCTGTTGCGGGACGTGGACTACGACGTCGACCGGCTGCGACCCTATGCCGACGTAGTCGTCAATCTGATCTCCGACGTCGATCAGGGACACGCCCTCCTCGAGCCCGCGCAAGCGCTTATAGAGGGGCTCGGTCGGCCGGTCATCAATCATCCGCGAATAGTTGCGGATACGGGCCGGGAGTCGGTCGCGCGGCGTCTCTCGGAAGTAGCGGGTTGTCGCGTCCCACAAACTCGGCGCCATTCAGTGGCCGAGTTGCGCGCAATGCTCTTGCGCGCTTCTCAGGCGCCGCTGTCGTTTCCGCTGCTGGTGAGGCCAGCCGGCACGCATGGTGGCGACGACTTCGAGCGAATGGAAGACTGCGCACAGTTACTGGCGTTCCTGAACCGGCACGATGCCGGCAGCTACTACCTCACGCCGTTTGTCGACTATCGCTCAGACGATGGCTATTTCCGCAAATACCGTTTCATCTGCGCTGGTGATGAGATCCTGCCGTACCACCTCGCCATCGACGACAAATGGAAGGTGCACCATGTCACGACCAGTATGGCCAGTCATGCGTGGATGCAGGCCGAAGAACGGGCATTCCTCGATGATCCATGGCGTGTATTCGGTGCAGCACAGCGCACAGGATTAGAGTCGATTCGCGATGCGATCGGCCTCGATTTTTTCGGCATCGACTGTTCGCTTGCGCGTGACGGCGCCATCGTCGTGTTCGAGGTCAACGCGAGCATGCTCGTTCATGGGAATAACCAACAGTTCCCGTACAAGACCGAAGCCGTTGAGCGCATCAAGCGGGCATTCCATACCATGCTCGAACGGCGAGCGCGCGATTCTTCCAAAGTATCGTTCGTTCAGGAAAGAATCGAATTAAAGTCGTAAGGATCACTACTAAAATGTAATGACGTAATCAACGATAACATTCGCCCCCTTGCTCTGCCGACACAAATCCGCTGCAATAGACCGCACTTCATACAGCACGGTATGCGCGGAGACAAACGTGATCGACGACGAACAAGCCGCCGGACTGGTTCGCACGGCGCTTCATGTGAATCCGGTTTCCGCGGCACGGCAGTTACTCACGCAAAGTGGCAACTGCATCTTTCGGGCCGATCTTCCGGAAGGAAAATCGATCGTGTTGCGTGTTAGTCCGCGACGCAACGCCTTCGCGTACACGCGTCACAATCTGGGCATCCTGCGTGCAATGGCGCTACCCGTCCAGACCGTGCTTGCGAGCGGCGACACGGCAACAGGTGGTTCATTCGTTATCCTGAACTGGATACCGGGTCGCGATCTCGCCTATGAACTGCCGCAGATGCGCCGGGAAGAGATGACTCGCGTCGCTGAAGCCGTGACCGATTATCAGAAACGCGTAGGATGCTTGCCGCACAGCGATGGATTTGGCTGGTCGCAGATCGGCGGACACCCTACCTTTGCGCAATGGACGAATATCTTCGGCGAGCCGGCAAATGATTCGATTTCCGCCGACGCAACGCCGCTCTCGCAACTGCGCGCTCGTCTGCGTGCCGTACGGAGATCCGTCGAGCCCCACTTCGCCTCGATATCCCCCACGTGCTTTCTTGACGATCTGACGACGAAAAATGTTCTGGTCGAACATGGTGTGCTACAAGGCGTCATCGATTGCGACACGGTCTGCTATGGCGACCCGCTGATGTCCGTCGGTACGACGCTCGCTCACCTCGCTGCGGACCTTGGCGAGGCCTACCGCTTCTACGGGGAAGAACTGATTCGTTGCTGGCGCCCGCGAGTCGACGCCTTGCGGGCGATCCGCTTCTATGCGGCCCTGTGGGTCGTCGGCTTTCTGGCGGCCGCCGAAGTCGCAGGGGAAATCGCGCGCGCCGCCGAATTGACCGGCATCGCCGACGCTATGCTGCATCTGGCTGAGACGTAAGCATCAACGCGGGTTCTGTACCACCGCCAGCAGGTCGAACAGACGGCTCGCGCCACTATGCGACCACACCCGTCAGCCCTAAACTACGCGCTACGGCCAGCTCTCCTCTGAACTCATGCCCGCTCGCGAAGACCAGAACGACGCGCCGCTTGCCACGCTCCCCGCACCGGCCGGCACAAGCGCACTACAGGACCCCGCTCTGCTGCGCCGCCTGCTACGCGCCAAAGACCGCATGGACGCCGCCTCACACGAGGCCTGGCCCGTCAAGCGTCTGGCTGAGGTCAGCGGTGTCTCCGAAGCCCATTTCGCGCGCTCCTTCAAGCGTGCCTTTGGCCTCCCGCCACACCGCTACCTGCTGACGCGGCGCATCGAGCAGGCCACCACGCTGCTGCGCGACACCGAACTCAGCATCACGGAAATTGCCTTCGCCACCGGCTGGGAGAGCCTGGGCACGTTCGGGCGCATTTTCCACGACATCACCGGCCAAAGCCCGAGCGCCATGCGTCTTGAGACGCAAGCCAACATGCCTGAAATCGATCGCGTACCCGGCTGCGTCCTGAAGGCCGCGCAACGCCCCGACCTCACGATCGCAGTTTTGGAGAAGCGCCGCCGCGTGGCCAAAGATACAGTCCCGCCATCAACCAAGGAGAAATCATGACTCAAGGTATCAACGTGGTGGGTTTGTACGTCGACAACCAGGACGAAGCGCTCACGTTCTACGTCGACAAGCTCGGATTCCGCGTCCATACGGACGTGCGCAACGGTCCCTACCGCTGGCTTACGGTCCAGCATCCTGAACAGCCTTCGTTCCAGCTCGGCCTGTTCACGCCCGGCCCGCCCATCCACGACGAAGCCACGGCGCAAACCCTGCGCGCGATGATCGCCAAGGGGGCCATGCCGCCTCTCGTCCTCGCCGTGACCGACTGCCGCGCCAGCTACGCCGAACTGAAAGCCCGCGGCGTGGAATTCATCCAGGAACCGATAGACCGCTTTGGCAGCGTGGATGCCGGTTTCCGCGACCCCGCCGGCAACGGCTGGAAGATGATCCAGGCCCCGAGGAGCGCGACATGACCGCCAGCCGCTGGATTCGCCAATTTCACCGGTGGATATCCATCATTTTCACGCTGACGGTTATCGCCAACTTCGTCGCCATGGGCCTGAGAAAAGGGCCCCCGCCACCCTGGATCACCTACGCGCCGCTGCTGCCGCTGGCCCTCCTGGTGTTCACGGGGCTCTATATGTTCGCGCTGCCCTACTTCAGCCGCTCTAGTCGCCTCAGCCGCTTTAGCCGCGGGAGTGCCTAACGGCGGCTTTCCGGAAAGTCGGGGTAGTGTTCGAACGTGCGCTTGATGAGTTGGCGAAGCCAGATGTTCGCCGGCTCGTCGTGAAACCGGGGATGCCAGAGCTGGCGAAGCGCGAACGGCGGAAGCTGCACCGGCGGCGGCACAATCTTGACGGTCCCGAGCTTGGCGAAGACGTTCCCAAGCTCCAGCGGCACTGTGGCGATCAGTTCGGGATGCTCGTCGATCAATAGCGGCACGACCAGGAAGTGCGGCGTCGTCAGATACACATTCCGATGGATGCCGTATTCGTCGAACGCGCTGTCATAAGCCGCGCCCGCGCGGCCAGTCAGGGAAACGACAATCTGCGGCATCGTTTCGAATTGTTCACGCGTAATCGATTCGCCGATTTCCTTGTTTCGCACGCTCACCATCGTTACGAACGTGTGCAGAAAGAGTTGTTGCTGGTAGAGATTGTCGGGTGCGGCACGGATTGACCCTAGCGCGAGATCCGCTTCCCCGGACGCCAGCAGTCCCTCGATCTGCTCGATCGGGACTTGCATGGATCGCAGTGTGCAGTTCGGCGCCTCCTCGCGCAGCCGCCGGATGAGCGGCGGCAGAAAGACCAGCTCACCCATGTCCGTCATGCAAAGAACGAAGGTGCGCCGCGCCGTCGAAGGATCGAAGCGCGCCTGCGAAACGACCTCCTGGCGCAAGGTCGTCATGACTTCAACGATCGAAACACCAAGCAGGGTGGCTTTCGGCGTCGGCTCCATGCCTGATGGCGTCTTGACGAACAGAGGGTCCTCAAAAAAGGCCCGCAGCCGGTTCAACGCATGACTCATGGCGCCCTGTGACAACCCCACTTCGGACGCCGCTCGCGTCACGCTTCGTTCGCGGAGCAGCGCGTCGAAGACCACCAGCAGATTCAGATCGAGATCACGTATATGCACAGCGTGCATTCCTTGCATTAGTCTCATTGGCTTGACGCATGATGATGCCGATTCTATCTTGAGGTCAAGCGTGCCAACGATAGGCCGCACCCACATGATGGAGACAAGGATGTTTATCAGGAATACGTGGTATGTGGCCGCCTGGTCGCACGAGGTGGAAAACGAGGCGCTGTTCGCTCGCGTCATCACCGGCATTCCGGTTCTGCTGTATCGCGAGGAAACCGGCCGCGTTGTCGCGCTCGAGGATCGTTGCTGCCATCGCGGTGCGCCGCTGTCGGTTGGCCGGCGCGAAGGCGATTGCGTCCGCTGCATGTATCACGGGCTGAAATTCGACAGCACCGGAGCGTGTGTTGAAGCGCCGGCCCAACAACGCATTCCGCCGCAGGCGAAGGTTCGAACATTCCCGGTTGTCGAGCGGCACCGCTGGATCTGGATCTGGACCGGCGACCCTTCGCTTGCCGACCCGGAGACGATTCCCGACACTCATTGGCTCGACGATCCGCAGTGGCGCAGCTTGCCTGGCTACATTCACTACGACGTGAACTACCTGCTGATCTGCGACAACCTGCTGGACTTCTCGCATCTGCCGTTCGTGCATCCCACCACGCTGGGCGGCCCCGAAGACTATGCCAGGGTGCAGCCCAAAGTTGAGCGGATCGACGGCGGTGTTCGCATCACACGCTGGACGTTGAATACGGATGCGCCGCCGTTCGCCGCCGCCGTCAAGAACTGGCCTGGCAAGGTCGATCGCTGGAACGTTTACGACTTCACCATTCCCGCGATTCTACGCATGGATTCCGGCATGGCGCCCGTGGGCACCGGCGCGCAGGAGGGTGCCCGTGTCGACGCAGCCGAATTCCGTGGCTGCCAGGCACTCACGCCGGAGACGGAAAACTCCACGCATTACTTCTTCGGCCATCCGCACAACTTCGCGATCGACCAGCCCGAGGTCACGCGAGCGATCCATCAGGCGGTTGTCGATGCATTCGACGAAGACCGCGACATCATCACCGCCCAGCAGAAAAATCTTGCACTGGATCCCGGCTTCAGAATGATGCCATTCGGTATCGACGCCGCACTGTCCCAGTTTCGCTGGGCAGTCAATCAGCGGCTTGAAGAAGAGAAACAGCAGACGCCGGAAGCGGCCGCGGGAGCCTGAGATGATTCAGGTGAAAGTGACGCAACTGAAGCGCGAGGCCGAAGGGATTCTCGGCATCGAGCTGCAAGCCGCGGACGGCGCGACGCTTGTTCCGTTCGAACCAGGCGCGCATATCGATGTCCATTTTGCCGACGGTCTCGTCCGACAGTATTCGGTCTGCAACGATGCAGCGGAAACAGACCGCTATCGTCTTGGTGTAAGCCTGTCTGCTACATCGCGCGGCGGGTCGAGCTATCTGCACGCATCGCTTCGCGAAGGTGACTCGCTGACGATCAGCGAGCCCCGCTCGCTGTTTGCTTTGTCACCTGCGGCGGTATCGCATCGTTTCATTGCCGGCGGAATAGGCATCACGCCCATTCTCAGCATGATCCGCTGGTGCATCCGTCATTCAGTGCCCTGGCACCTGCACTATTGCGTGCGTTCACGAACGTGCGCCGCGTACCTCGATGAATTGCGCGCGTTCGGTGACAACGTTCATGTGCACGCCAACGACGAATTCGCCGGCCAGACACCTGATATTCAGGCACTCGTTAGCAATGTGGCGGCCGCGGAGCATGTCTATTGTTGCGGGCCAGATGGACTCATGGACGCCGTACTGCATCACGGCCGGCAATGCGGCATACCGTGCGAGAACCTCCATTTTGAGCGTTTCACCGCACCGCCGCCGCGCGTTGCCGATAACAGTGAACGCGCTTTCACGGTCGTGCTCGCAAAACAGGGACTGCGCTGCGCGGTTGCGCCCAACGAGTCGATTCTCGAAAGCCTGGAGCGTCATGGCGTCCACCCACCGTTTTCCTGCCGGGAAGGACTGTGCCGCAGCTGTGAGCTTGAAGTCCTGTCGGGAGAAGTCGAGCATCGCGATTACGTATTGAGTGAGGATGAACAACTGGCTAACAGATCACTCATGATCTGCGTGTCACGAGCAAAATCAGACGAACTGGTGATCGATCTCTAGTCGTCCCGATCGATCACTCCTTTTCCAGAATGCGCCGTATTTCCCAGAGACCGATAGCCTTCAGCCGCGGCGTCAAACCAGCCGATCCGCGCAACGCTCACAACGCCCGGCTTGCCATAGTCGATCACGGCATGGTCAGGCGGTCATCGACATGAACGAAAAGATCGCTGACAATTCAAGCGGACTTGCACCAGATGTCATATCCGTTAGAGACGAGGCGAATAGTGGCGAACCAAGCACGCACGCTGTTGAAGGCAACCGAAATCGACGCAATGGAGCCGCAGTGCTCCATCCATCCATTGAATGAGCGGGCGGTTCGCCTTAAGAGGTCGCTAAGCGACATGGCCGGGCTCACCCAGTTCGGCTTTCACCTCATCACGCTGCAACCCGGGCACGAGTCCACCGAATATCATCGCCACCTTTACGAAGAGGAATGTGTCTACATCCTCTCCGGCAACGGCGAGGCAATCATCGACGATCAGGTACACGAAGTCGGACCCGGGGACTTCATGGGTTTTGCACGCGGCGGCGCTGCACACACATTGTTGAATACCGGGCACGCTCCGCTCGTTCTTATCGTCGCCGGTCAGCGACTGGAGCAGGACGTTTGCGACTACCCGCACAAGGGCAAGCGTCTATATGCGGCGGGTACCCATAAGGTTTTCGTGGACCTCGCCAAAGAGAGTGAAGATTGAGGACTTCGCGGCTCCGGATTGGCTTGCACGAATAAAAATGCGGGAGGCCAATATATCCTTACGCAGTCATTTCGTCGTGGTGGTGGAACTAGCAGTCTCGCCCCCCGTGTCGGTCCTTGTCGCTAACTGCTCGCTGCAACAGGATCAGCCCCCGGGTCACCGACGTGCGCAGCCGTGTAGATCAACCCCATCAGATGGCCCATTTGCTGCGCAGTGACTTGCTGCCCGGCGGTCTGGTGAACGACGACAAGGTCGTTCATGGGATCGACCACCACGAACTGGCCTGCGTGGCCGTCGGCCCAGAAACCACCGGGCGGCAGATCCATGACCGCCACGCGCCGGTCAGGAAACCCCGTCCACCAGAGATAGCCATATCCGGAATGAAAATACGTTTCCGACCAGGCACGGGTACTTTCCGCAACCCAGCTAGCGGGAACGATAGCCTCGTTATTCCATTGGCCCGAGCGAAGGTATAGCAATCCGAAACGCGCGAGGTCGCGTGCGCTCATATGGAACGGATAGGCCGGAAACACGGAGTCCCGCCCACGGATGTAGCGCCCGTCCTGAGGACGGTAGTCCTGCATCCCGATCGGACTCGCAATGCGTTGCCGGAAGCTTTCGAAAATCGATGTACCGACCGCCCGCTCGTAGATCGTGCCGAGGACATTGAAATCCCAGTTGTTGTAGTACCAGAACGTGCCGGGAGGATGGCTGCCGCGAGCAGGCCGCAATCGCTTCTCCCCAGCGGTTTCGTAGAGTGCGGGGTGATATACGCCGGAACGCGCCTGGAGTAGCTGGCGGACCGTCGCCTCTTTCTCCGCGTCGGTCAGACCGGGAGGCGTATCGTCGATATTCAGGCTTGCCAGGCTTGCGTCAAGATCAATTTTTTTCTCCGCAACGGCGATGCCGATCAGTGCACTGAGAAGACTTTTACGCACCGAATGGACCTCGAGCCTGCGAGTAATGTCACCCCAGCTGTCGAGGATGCGACCGCGATGCACAATCACGAGCGTCGCCGTGCCGATCGACTGGGCATGAGCATGGACCTGCGCGAGCGCATCGGCCGCCCATCCAGCCTGCCCAGGCGTAATCCGGTCCCACTCCGCTCCCGGCCAATCTGCCGCGTCAGATGACTGGCCCCCGAGCGAGATTGGGCTCCGCGTTGCCAGTCCTGCCAGGGCAAGTGCGATAAAGGCCCTGCGATTAACTTTCAAACTCATCTCCTGTGGCAGACGAAAGTCGTGGCAACCCAAGTGAAGAGAGTCGTCAGAATCGACACCACGAACCGTTTAATATCTTGCGTCGGCGCTGCCTGAAGCGCTCACCGAAATCGTTTCGTACGCTGAGACGTTAAACGGTGGATTGCCAGAATTCCGTTGGCAAGTTAATCGGCACAATCTTGCTGAATATTACGGATTGGCGCTGCCCGAAGATGCGATGCGTCGGTCACCGGCGCGTTGTGTTCGCGTGAGGTGTGTTGCGAGGTGGAACCCGGCGCCAGCAGCGCATGCACGACCAGCACCGTATCGGCTAGCCAGACCATGGTCGGCTTTCCTGTGACCTGCCTGGCAGCAGGTCGGGCATGTTGCCACGTCTCTGAAAAGGAGTGCTCTTCAAATCTGCACGGGTCCTTTCACGCCGTGACCATCAACGGATCGGGAGGCGCCTCTTCAGTGCCTGTCGCGCATCACTTCCCACCAATCGCGATGGTCCATTCGTTTGAGTTTGCGCCGTCGCGTCATTTCGCGCCAATAGTGAACGGCGACCAGCAGCACGGCAGCGCTCATCCCACACAGACCGACGACGATTCCTGTCCACGATTCAGCCACGAAACACCCCCTGACGGTCAACCTGATCAAGCGATACGTGTCATTCGTCGTGTCATTCGTCGCGCGGAAGACGGGCGAAAGCCTTCAGAAACATTTGCCCGTCTTGAGTGATGAGAGGTCGTCGCTGCCCGGAAGAGGGGTCTTCCAGCGTGACGAGCTGGCGATCCAGAAGCGCTTCCAGATCGGCACTGTCCAGATTCAGCAGATCCGGCGCATCCTTGAGCAGCATGAGGGTCGCGAATTCATGTGGACTGAGCATCTCCGTCTCCTGGCTGAGCCTGTTGCTTCGCTGGGAACCTGATCCGTTGGCCTCGCCTCGCGAGCAGGATCAATTCGGGGATGGCTGCTGCGGTATGCCGCCTTGTAGCCGGTGACATGTCGCGCGCCAAGGCACCCATCATAATGCTGAGGTGTCCAACAGATCAATATGTGGGAAACGCTTTTTACTGCATATTTACAGCGGCTTCGCAAAGCTGTCGCGGTGCAGCATGGCCCGCCGGCAGGCGAAACGCAATCCGCGTTGCACCACGTGTGGGTCAGCGCACAGACTGGATGCATATCGGACCGATCCTGATGAATATCCTGGCAGCGCTTCCATACGCCAAGGCGGCATACTCGAGGTGAGGCCCGAATGCCGGGCGCTGTAATCGAAACTTGAAGGAGACAACAGTTGACCACCTTCCTATTACGTAACGGCGCGCTTCTCGATCCCACCCACCCTGATCTTCTAGAAGGTTTCGAAGTCCTCATTGAAGACGGCTTCGTGCGCGAGGTTTCCGATAAGCCGATAAAGAGCGGCAGCGCACACGTCATCGATGTCAAGGGCAAGACGATCATGCCGGGCCTGATCGATTTGCATGTGCATGTCGTCGCAATCGAGTTCAACCTGCCGCGTGTCGCGACGCTACCCAACGTGCTGGTCACGCTGCGCGCCGTGCCGATCATGCGTGCGATGCTGCGCCGCGGCTTCACCACCGTGCGTGACGCCGGGGGTGCCGGATATCCGTTCAAGCAGGCGGTCGAGTCGGGGCTCGTCGAGGGGCCGCGCCTCTTCGTATCCGGACGCGCGCTGAGCCAGACAGGTGGTCATGCCGATCCGCGCGCCCGCTCCGACTACATGCCGCCCGATTCGCCCTGCGGATGCTGCGTGCGCGTGGGTGCGCTTGGCCGCGTGGCGGACGGCGTCGATGAAGTACGCCGGGCCGTGCGTGAAGAGCTGCAGATGGGCGCCGACCAGATCAAGATCATGGCTTCGGGCGGCGTGGCTTCACCCACCGACCCGGTCGGCGCATTCGGTTACTCCGAGGACGAGATCCGCGCGATCGTGGCCGAGGCGCAGGGGCGCGGCACCTATGTGCTCGCGCATGCCTATACGCCGGCGGCGATCGCGCGCGCGGTGCGTTGCGGCGTGCGCACGATCGAACACGGCAACCTGATCGACGATGAGACGGCGCGCCTCGTGGCAGAGCACGGCGCGTATGTCGTGCCAACCCTGGTCACTTACGACGCCCTTGCAAGCGAAGGCGAGAAATACGGGCTGCCGCCGGAAAGCATCGCCAAGATCGCGGACGTGCATGGCGCCGGCCTGCACTCAATTGAAATCATGAAGCGCGCCGGGGTCAGGATGGGCTTCGGTACGGACCTGCTCGGCGAGGCTCAGCGTCTGCAAAGCGACGAATTCCGGATTCTGGCCGAAGTCCTGTCGCCGGCCGAGGTGATCGCGAGCGCAACCGTCGTCGGCGCGGAAGTACTCGGCATGCAGGACAAGCTCGGCAAAATCGTGCCGGGTGCTCACGCCGATCTGCTGGTGGTCGACGGCAATCCGCTGAAGTCTGTCGATTGCCTGTTAAGTCAGGGTGAACATATCCCACTCGTGATGAAGGATGGCCGCCTCTTCGTCAACGAACTCGAAGGGTGCTGACCGTGTAAGCGTGCGTGCGTTGTGCCCACCGTCCCTATCGGAGTCTGTTCATGTCGATGATTTCAGCCCGCATCGAACGCCTGCCGTTTTCAGGTTTTCACCGCCGTCTGCTGTTGATGGGTGGCCTCGGCTACACCTTCGATGCGATGGACGCCGCCGTGCTCGCCTTCCTGCTGCCGATGCTGCGCACGCAATGGGGATTGACGAGTGTGCAGACAGGCGTGCTGGGAAGCGGCACGTTCATCGGCTATTTCGTCGGCGCGATGTTCGCGGGCATGCTCGGCGATATCATCGGCCGACGCAAGGTCATGATGTTCGCGCTCGTGATCTACTGTGTGGCCTCTCTCGCCAGCGCACTCGCGAATGATTGGGGATTTTTTCTCGCAACGCGCATTGTCGCCGGGTTGGGAACGGGCGCGGAAAGCGCCATCGTCGCGCCGTTTCTTTCGGAGTTCGTAGCGCGTCGGTATCGCGGGAGTTTCACGGGCAGCCTCGCGGGTTTCTTCTCCTTCGGTTTCGTGGCGGCTGCATTGCTCGGCTATCTGGTGATCCCGCTCGCACCGAATGCATGGCGGGCGGTAATGGTCATCACCGCGCTGCCGATTCTGATGCTGCTCTGGTGGCGCCGTGCGTTGCCCGAATCGCCGCGCTGGCTCGAAGCGCGCGACCGGCATGCGGAAGCCGATGCGATCGTCTCGCGAATGGAAGCAGAGGTGACCCAGGCCGGTTGGCAGTTGGAGCCGCTGCCCGCAGTGAGCAACACCACGGTTCCGCTCGCAGCGGGACGGGCCTCGATCGTCGCGAACGTGAAGGCATTGTGGACAACCAGGCTCGCGCGCATCACAGCCATGACGTGGCTGATGTGGTTATCCATCACCTTCAGCTACTACGCCTTTTTCACATGGATTCCGGGCTTGCTGGTTCAGAACGGGATGACGATCACGCGAAGCTTTTCGTACTCGCTGGTGATTTACCTTGCACAGATCCCGGGCTACTTTTCTGGCGCGTGGCTCAATGAGAAGATCGGCAGACAGGCAACGATCGCGTCATACATGATATTGGGCGGCGTATCCGCACTTGGGCTTGCATTGACGCGCACGGATGCGGGCATCATGGTGTCGGGTATCCTGCTTTCGTTCTTCATGAACGGCACCTATGCCGGCGTCTACGCTTATACGCCGGAGGTGTTTCCCACCGACGTGCGCGCCACGGGCACGGGGCTCGCTTCGTCAATCGGCCGGCTGGGCGCGATCGCGGCGCCTATCCTCGTTGGGTACGTCTATCCACTGCTGGGCTTTGCCGGGGTATTCGGTGCAACGACGCTGGTGCTGCTGTGCGGTGCGATGGCCGTGGTGCTCATGGGAGTGCCGACGCGTGGAAGGTCGCTCGAGGACATTGCTGCAGGCCAGGTCGAACGGTAAGAAATCAGTTGACGGCTCCAGTCCGGCTATCGCCGTCAGCGTGACACCCTCGTGACACCGGTGTATCACGCGCCTCGAATTAGTGAAGCTGTGTTACGTGGCTTTGGCGAACTGACGTTCTTATGACATTATTTGCCAACGCAGACGATGTGAGCGTTAATAGTGCGAAGCACGATGCGAACCACGTCGCGTAGCGAGGCAATCAATACGCAGCAGGCGCTTTGCGGCAGACACAGCTTCGAGCGTCAGACTGCTATCGCGTCATTCACTCAGGGACAAAGCCATGAAATTGACAATCGTCGCACCACTCTTGATCGTTTCGTTACTCGGCACGCCCGCCGCCGTCTTCGCTCAGCAACACGACGACAATCACGGCGGCCCGCCTCAGCACGAAAGACAGAATCCGGGGCACGGAGGCCAGTATGGACGTGGCCACGGGCCTGCGCCTCACGAAGCGTCTTTGGGAGGCCCGGGCGGTCCCGTTCCTCACAGCGATTGGCACAAGGGTGAGCGGCTTCCGGCCGAGTACCGCGATCGCAATTACGTTGTCGACAACTGGCACGAGCACGGCCTGCAAGCGCCGCCTCGCGGCTATCAGTGGGTCGGCGTGAACGGGGACTATGTGCTCGCCGCCATCGCCACGGGTGTCATTGCAAACGTCCTGCTGAACGGACATTAAGCTACCGGATCGAAATCGCCTGCTTTGCACCGCGAAAACGAGCTTTCATTACGCGGATCGTGACCGCAGGTGAACGCGGTGGCCCGTCGTTACGGGCCACCGCCCCACTCCGTATCGCGCGCTGGTGAATACATACACCGCGCCCGAAGCTACCGGGTTATCAGTTGAAGGTGCCTCGAAATTTCTCTTCGGCATCCGAACGAGTATTGATTTCGACAAGCACGCCGCCCGGCACTTCACAGAAGAATCGCGAGCCGCGCTCATGCTTGAACACCTCGGTTTTCATCACGACGTCGGCCGCGGCCATCTGGTCATAAAGCGAGCGAACATCGTCGAGCGTAGGCAACTCGAAGCCGATGTGAAAGTTGTGCGGCCATTCGACCGGGTGGTCGGCGGCGTCTTCGATCACGATGTCGAAGCCTGGACGTTTCAACAACCAGCTCGCGCCTCGCGCGGCAACGGTACAGCCCAGATGAGCCTCGAAAAAACTGGCGGTGGCGCTCACATCGGATGAGGGGAAGCTCGCGTGATTGAGCTTCATGGTGGTGGTGATATCGGTCATGTCGATCTCCGTTGTTCTGGTTCGCTCGTTGCGTTCCATACGGAGAATGTTACGAGTAAAAGCTCGCGTTCAATACTCGCGTCGCCGCGCTCGCGCTGCCCGCCGCTCAGCCTTGTGCTACGGGCGTTTCAGCCCGCGCGCCGGCACCTTGCGTGCAGCGTACTCGCGTTTGCCTTTGGGCTTTTCCTCTGGTTGCGGCGTTTCCGTGGCGAGCGCATCGCCATTCGATTCGGCACTCGCCGACATCATCGTCAGATAGCCCAGCACGGCGGCCGTTACGCGGCGAGTGAGTCCGGCCGTATCCGTCTCCCCTCGCTCACCGGCTTCATCGACGAGACCGCGGACGATCGCCATCAGATCGCGTGCGGCGAGAACCGTGTCGTCCTGCGGCGGCAAATCATCACTCGCAAGAATCTGCGCCAGCAAGGTGTGCATCGTTCCAGTGTCCGGTAGCGCCTCGCGCAACTGCGGTCTGCTCTCTTCGACGTCGAGTAACCTTGCCAGCGTGGGTCTCGCAAACTGTTGCCGCACCGAGCAGCCAATCAGATGGTTGAGCGCGGCCAGTCCGTTCGCGTGATCGAGCGCGCTGCGCGCGTCCTCGTAGAAGCGTTCTTTCTCCCGCAACATGAGCGCGATCGTCAACGCGTCCTTGCCGGGGAAGTACTGATACAGCGAGCCGACGCTGACGCCGGCGCGCTCCGCGACCGCGTTCGTATTGAAACCTTCGAGCCCTTTCATTTCGAGCACCTGCGCGGCCGCTTCGAGCAAGGTGGCAACCATGCGTTCGGAGCGCGGTTGGCTGGGCGCCCTGCGCGGTTTGAGCGGGGACGGAGTCAGCTGTCGAGGCATGCGGCAATCACGTGTATGGATAGTTACGAATAGTTCAGGCTGGCAAGCCAGGAATCTCAACGCCGAACGTTTGCAGTATCAGCACGACATTGAACGACAGGACGACGAATGCCGCGAGCGTAGCGATCACGGCGACAAGCGCGCGGTTTTTGTATGGGCCCATCACGTCCTTGCTGCAGGTGAACCATACCAGCACTGCCATCGGCAGCGGCAACGCGAGGCTCAACACAACCTGGCTGAGAACGAGTGCCTGGGTCGCATTCACCCCAAGCGCCACCACGACGAAACTCGGCACCATGGTAACGGCGCGGCGCACCCATAGCGGGATGCGAAAACCCACGAACCCTTGCATGATCATCTGGCCCGCCATGGTGCCGACCACGGAGCTCGATATACCCGAAGCGATCAACGACAACAGGAAAATCCCCGCCGCCCCAATGCCCAATAGCGGCGCCAGCGTGTGATAGGCCGTTTCGATCTCCGCCACCTCCGGGTGCCCGTTGTGGAATGCACCGGCCGCCATGATAACCATCGCCATATTGATGAGCCCGGCAATGGTCAGCGCGATGACAACCTCGATATTCGAAAACTTCAGCAACTTTGCACGCTCGCTCTCGGTTCTCGCCGGCGCCCGGCCTTGCGTGAGTCCGGAGTGCAGGAAAAGCGCGTGCGGCATCACGGTCGCGCCCACGATGCCGACCGCGATCGTCAGTGCGTTCGCGTCGGGCAATCGGGGAGAAACCGTGTGGGCGAACACGCTCCGCCATGCAATCGGCGTGATGAACAGTTCGGCAAGGTAGGACAAGCCGATGATGCCGACGAGTGCGCCGATCGCCAGTTCAAGCGGACGGAAGCCCGCGCTCTCAAACAACAGCAGGCCGTAGGTCACGATCGCCGTGACCACCATGCCCCCAAGCAACGGCATGTGAAACAGTAACGACAGCCCGATTGCCCCGCCGAGAAATTCGGCCAGATCGGTTGCCATCGCGGCAATTTCGCTTACGCCCCACATGCCCAGCACGACAGGTTTCGGAAACCGTTCGCGGCACAGTTCCGCGAGGTTTCGCCCGGTGACGATGCCGAGCTTCGCCGAGAGCGCCTGAAACTGCATCGCCACAAGATTCGCCAATAGCACCACCCAGAGCAGCGCGTAACCGTATCTGGCGCCCGCCTGAATGTTCGTCGCAAAGTTGCCCGGGTCCATATAGGCAACCGAGACCACCACGGCCGGTCCCGCAAACGGCAGGAGCATCAGCGCACCGCCGCGGCGGCCTTCCAATACCGCTCTGACCGCAAGCGTGGTGCGCTCGGTTCTCGTCGCCGGTCTGGATGCCTTACGAACGCGATCGTCCAAGCTCTTGCTCCTTGCTCATGAGAATGACAGGAGTATCCGAACTACCTGGCAAGCATGGCATTGACGGTTTCGCAGCGCCATTTACGCCGAAGAGACTTCGCAACGGTGGAGCAGTCGTCGCCCCCACGTCGGACAGTGTAATAAATGTACCGCAGAGTGCGATTTCCCACCCGGTTGCGAATCTGGGCAGGCGGATCGCGGACATTGCCGGCCTCCACGCCAAAGGTGCTTTGGAATGAACGCCTGGCGCACCGTCCCCGTGCACTTGACCGGTCTACTCGCGCGAGGAGTAATCTTCGGTACTGGATGGGGAACAGGGGCCATAACCCGGCCCGCCACGGTGGTTCGAACCGCTATGACGCCTGTCCAGATGAAGTCCTCATCAATGCCGAAGTGCGCACTATGCCGGCAGCTTCGAACCCGTCCGGCGACGCATGTTCGCGAGTGAGGACAACACGGTCAATCGACGATATGACTTGAGGAGCCGGATCAATGGGAAGCACCAGCGCAGTTGCGGCGGCGGCGGTCGCCTTCGTGGGTAGCCACTTTCTCCTGTCCCATCCGCTGCGCGGGCGTTTGGTCCGCGCAATCGGCGAAGTGGGGTTCCTCGGTGTCTATTCGGTGGTGGCGCTCGTCACCTTCGGCTGGCTGATCGTGGCCTACCTGCACGCGCCTGTCACGGCGCCGCTATGGGCGGCGGGAGACGTGCTCTGGGCGGTGGTGACCCTCGTCATGCTGATCGCGTCGATCCTTCTGATGGGCTCCCTGATCCGCAACCCGGCGCTTCCCACCGGCGGTCAACCCGGCCCGTTTCCGGAAACAGCGCTCGGTGTGTTCGCGGTAACGCGTCACCCGATGATGTGGGCGTTCGCGCTCTGGGGGCTATGTCACGTCGCGGTATTCCCGGTGACTAAAAACATCATCCTCGCGGCGGCCATTATCTTCCTCGCGCTCGTTGGCGCCGCCCTGCAGGATCGGAAGAAGGAGCAACTCCAGCCGGACCTCTGGCCCGCATGGGAGTCGAAGACGAGCTACCTGCCGTTCGCGGCGATCGCCGCCGGCCGCGCGCGGCTGGCGGGCTTCGGCTCGCACGCGCTGTTGGGCGGCCTCGTTGTCTGGCTCGTCGCGACCTGGGCGCATGGGCCGCTCACCGGCTGGGCCGCGGGCATCTGGCACTGGCTGTAGCGGCGGCCCGGCGACCCGGCGACAATCATCAGGCAGGAAACGGCGGCGCGGCGGGGAAATCCACCGGCACGCGCGCCGGTCCGGCTTTACAGATAGCTGCAGACGTAGTCGAGCGTTTCGATCACGTCGATATCGAAGCGGCTCTTGCCGGGCACCGAAAACGACTCGCCCGCGCCATACGTCTTCCACTCGTCGCCGCCTTCGAGGCGGATGCGGCATTGGCCGGCCTGCACTTCCATGAGTTCCGGCGCGTCGGTGCCGAAATTGAGCACGCCGGGCAGGATGACGCCGAGCGTCTTGCGCGTACCGTCGGCAAAGAGAACCGTGTGCGAAACACACCTGCCGTCGAAGTAGACGTTGGCTCGTTTGATAACTGAAACCTGATCGAATTGCGTTGCGGCCGTCATGGCGGTCTTCCTCTGGATCATCGTGAATGGATGCGTTGGCGCCGCGTCATAGCGGCCGGCGGTGCGCAATCTGCGCGGATCGCCTGCGCGGACTTTCGGTTTGGCGCCAGCCCGCCATCATACAGGCGGCCGATGCCCCCAGTCAGCGTCCCTCGTGCAAGGGCGACTGTGTCAGAGCGATGCTGCTGTGTGATCCTGACGGTCAGTCGACCCGGCGCCAACGGCCAGATTCCGGGCACACGCTGACTGGTTCACCGTTCAGACGAACTTGCTCTGCATCCAGTTGCAAGGAGGCCGAAGGGTCGACATCGAAGGCAAGCTTGAGTGCGTGCCCGACATGAGCGTCTTCGATGGGCAGCTCCCAGGTCAGGAATAGCTGGACCCAATCCTGGTCCGGCGTGAAGTCGGACACATTGAATCCGCTGCTGTGGCGCCGAATGACGCCATGAGGCTGGCACGTATCGAATATCACCGCCGTGCCCCGAGTCAGCGGAATACGAAGGTCCAAAGCGGGGAAATGCAAATCCAGCCCCTTTTCCTCGCTCAGGAAAAGATTACAGAAGACCGCGCCGCCATACTGCTCACCATCATGGTGGTACCGTGCGCCGCGGCAGGCCATGAGGGCTACGTCGCTGGCAGCAAGCACGCCGGGTAATCCAAGCGCGCCAGTCCAATCGGAGATGGCCTGCACGCAGCGTGTGTAGTCCGGCCAGCGCATCCGTGCGCGCGCCAACGGCATGACCTCGACGTCACCGGGCTCGAGAACCATGCGCGACGATATCTCCCTGTCCCAATCCGCAAGCAGACGCGCCGGCGGCGCAGGCACGTCGACCGTGCCTGTTAGCACGATGTCGCTCACGTGTCGGCTGCGCAGGGTGTCGTCACTCCAGAAATAAGAGGTCAGCATGTCTGGCACGCGATGCTGTTGAGAGGGTTGATTCATCTGCGCGATTGTAACGATTCCTGGGAATCGCCTCGGCACAGATCGGCCGACTGCTACCCATCGCCCCAATGAGCTCAGCGGCAAACGCCCTGACATCCTGACTCATGGAGGTTTCGTTCTTTTCCCACGTCGAAGTCGGGGTCCAGATCGAGAAGAAAACGTTCGAGTACCGCGACGAGTGCGAGCGGCGTTTCGTTCATCGGATAGTGACCCGCATTCGCCAGGACCTCGATCGTGGCGAGTGGATATCGTCGAAGATAGGTTTCGGTCATCAGTTTCTGATTGAATGCCGGATCATGCTCGCCGACGATGACCTTCACCGGATGGCCGCCCCCGATTTCATCGCTAAAGTCCGTATCAGCCCACGCGTGAAAATACGCTGCAAACGCCTTCCTTGACGAATGCGCTGCCGAATAGGCCGCTTTCCATTCGACCCACGACGCGGGCAAGCGATGGCCCGTACTTCGATCGATGATCGTCACGCGGTGGTCGCGCCGATCGGCCGCGCCTTCGAACAAGGCGCGCTTATCCGGGTCGAATGCGATCCCGCCGCAGGGTACGGGCGCTAGCGGAATCAGCGCACGCACACGCTCAGGCGCGCACGCGGCGATCTTTTCGATCGCCATGCCGCCCATTGAATGACCCACCAGGCTGAACGTATGAAAACCGAGAGCGTCCGCAAGTGCGAGCGTATCGGCGGCGATCTCGTCGATCGTGTATTCGCCATCGGCTTCTTTCATGCCACCGTATCCACGGTAGTCCATGAAGACGTAGCTGAATCTGTCACGCGATAACCACGCCTCGATCGGCTCGAACGCGTGCGCGTCACCGAACCAGCCATGCAGCACAAGAACGGCATGCGGGCCGTGGCCCACCCGATGGAATGTATTGAGCATCTCGACTCCGAAACGAAGGAACAATTGACCTGGCTGGCGTGGCCGGCCTGTCTTCAACGCATTGAAACGCGGTGTTCGACGGGCATGCGTTGCATCGTAAAGATGAACGGAGCGGCCCGCCTTCGGCATCGGGTCAAAAACTGTAGAATTCGAGCCATGCGCAATACCCTGATCGATCCCTACGAAGACATTCCCCGGAGCGTCGTCGTGACCGCGACCGACTATCCGGCCGGCCTGACGTTTCCCTCGCATTCGCATCGGCGCGGACAATTCGCGTTCGCCTCTCGCGGCGCAATCAGCCTCGCCACGCCAGCGGGCAACTGGCTCGTGCCACCGCAGCGCGCGTGCTGGGTGCCCGCGGGCGTCGAGCACGAAATGACGATGAGCGGTGCGGTCACCATGGTGAACACGTTCGTCTCGAACGAGACGGTACGAGCGGAAGGACTCCCCACTCAGTGCAGCGTGTATGGGGTGTCGCCGCTGCTCAAACAACTGCTCGACGAGGCAATCGATCTGCCCGCGCTGTACGACGCCGGTGGACGCGCCGGCAAACTGATGACCCTGCTGGTCGCCGAGATTGCGGCCGCACCGCAGTTGTCATTGAACGCGCCGTTGCCCGCGGATCCGCGCCTTGCGCGCGTGTGCCGGCGTCTATTCGCGGCGCCGTCGATCACCGTCGATCTGGATGCCGTCGCCGCCGAAGCCGGGATGAGCCGGCGGACCTTCACGCGTTTGTTCCGCACGCAGTCCGGCGTCAGTTTCGGGGGGTGGCGCCAGCAGGTCTGTCTGCTGGCGGCAATCGAGCGCCTGAGCCTGGGCAAACCGGTAACCCAGGTAGCGCTCGACCTCGGATATGCGAGTCCCAGCGCATTCGCGGCCGCGTTCCGCCGTGCACTGGGCGAAACGCCGAGTCAATACATGGAAGCGCGTTCTTGGCGATAGAACAATGGGCACCGCGCGCGCCTGCGTGGGAATCGCGGTGACCACCCACGCCAGGGCACGTGGACTGTCATGCACAACGCTCCGTGCCCGCTCGTTTCCGATGGGAAAAGTTCATGGGCGCGCCCCGTCGAAACGCCCCATGCCGCCGCCACTGGCCCAAATGTTATTATCGGAAACATCGAACGCCGCGCAAGGCAAGCATTTAAGCCAGCCCCCATGGACACGCACCTCACCAAACCCGCCGACCCATCCACTACCGACCTCGGTCGTCGCGTTCGCGCCGCCCGCCAGGCGCAGGACTTGACGCTGGAAACCGCGAGCCGCCTCTGCGGCGTCTCCCGCTCGACGCTGTCCAAGGTCGAAAACGGCCTGATGTCCCCGACCTTCGACGTCCTCCAGAAAATCGTGCTCGGCCTGAAGATCGAGATCGGCGAGCTCTTTGGCTCGACACCCAAGGTCAGCGCCAACGGCCGCCGCGCGTTGACCCGCAAGAACGAAGGTCAGCGCCACGCGTACCGCGGCTATCAGATGGAGTTACTCGCCACGGATCTGGCGCACAAGGCGATGTTGCCGTTTCGCATCCGCATCTCGGCACACACGCTGGACGCTTTCGACGACTGGGGCCGTCACGAAGGCGAAGAGTTTCTATACGTGATTAGCGGCAGCGTATGCCTGTATTCCGAGTTGTACGCGCCGACCCATCTGAACGCCGGAGACAGCCTTTACTTCGACAGCCGCACTGGCCACGCCGCGGTCTCCACCAGCGACGAAGACGCCGAAGTGTTGTGGATGGCGACCAGCGCCGACATTCCGCAGACCTCGGCCACGGCGGAGCCCGCGAAAAAGTAACGAAGGCGTTTGGCGCAAGCCACGGCGCGTATCAACGCGGAGGCCAGTGCACTTCAACGACGCGCCGCCAACGCCCGCTGCGCCAGTTGCGCGATATGCATTGCGTGGCGACCGGTCCCCTGCTCGATCTGCTCACGGCAACTGAAGCCGTTGGTCAGCACGATCGTTTCCGCATTCGCCGCGGTCGCAGCGCGCACAGCAGGAAACAACCTGTCTTCGCCAATCTTCTCCGAAAGCGCGTGATGCTTGTCGTTAAAGCCGAACGATCCCGCCATTCCGCAGCATCCCGTATCGAGCAGTTTCCAGTTCACGCCGAGCTTGTCGAGCAATGCGGTGTCGCCTTGCATACCGAACAGCGCCTTCTGATGACAATGCCCGTGCACGATCACGTCGGCCGCAAGCGCCGGCCATTCGAACGGCTGACGCGCGACGAAATCGGAGAACAGAAATGTTTGCGCCGACAGCTGTTTCGCTAACGCATGACCGGGCAGCTGCTTGAGCAACTCGTCCTTGAACACCGACAGGCAGCCGGGCTCAAGACCGACTAGTGGCACGCCCGCGGCAATATCGTCGCCAAGGTCGTCGAGAATCGTGCCCAGCAACTCGCGCGCACGCTCGAGCAAACCGAAGTCATACAGCGGACGCCCGCAGCACAAACGGTTCTTTGGCAGCACGACGTGCCAGCCCATTTGCGTCAGCACGTCGGCAGTGGCCTGCGCGATTTCGGGCGTAAAGTGGTCGTTGAAAGTATCGACCCACAAGATGACTTTCTTCACCTCACCACCGGCACGCACACGAGCGTCACCCTCAGCCTTGAGCGAGCGCCGCGCAATCTGCCGATAAGTCTGCGTAGCAAACTTCGGCAATTCCCGTGCTTGCGCCACCCCGGCAGCCCATTTCCCGACCGCGGCCAAACCCGGCGCCGACGTCATGAAATTCGTCAGCCGCGCAAACCTTGCCGCCAACGGCGCCCATTCGCCAATCCGCCCCATGAACAGCGCCTGCCGCGGTCGACGATTCGTCTCGTAGTAATGCGAAAGAAATTCCGCTTTGTACGAAGCCATATCCGTGTGCGTCGGACAATCGGATTTGCAGCCTTTGCACGCGAGGCAGGTATCGAGCGCTTCCTTCACTTCGCGGCTTTGCCAGCCATCGGTGAGCACGTCGCCTTGCAGCATTTCCCAGAACAGATGCGCGCGGCCACGCGTCGAATACTTCTCTTCGCGTGTCGCGCGATAGCTCGGGCACATCGTGCCGCCTTCGAGCGAGCGGCACTTGCCCATGCCGATGCATCGCTCGATCTCGCGCTGAAAACCATCCCCCTCCGGGCTCGCGAACGTGAGCTTTGTTTGCAGGCTCACCGGTTTGTACGCCGGCCCCATGCGCAGATTTTCGTCGGCGCGATACGCGTGCACGACCTTGCCTGGATTCAATCGATTGGCCGGGTCCCAGATCGCCTTGAACTGTTCCATTGCCTGCATCAGTTCCGGGCCGTACATGATCGGCAGGAACTCGGCCTTGGCCTGGCCGTCGCCGTGCTCGCCCGACAGCGAACCACCGAATTCGACCACCAGGTGCGCCGCTTCGCGCAAGAACTTGCGCCACGTCGCGACGCCTTCCACGCTGCGCAGATCGAACGTAATGCGAGCGTGCACGCAACCGTCGCCGAAATGGCCGTACAGACTCGTCTCGTAGCCGTAACGATCCACCAGCGCCTGAAAGGCGCGCAGATAATCGCCGAGACGCAGCGGATCAACCGCCGCATCTTCCCAACCGACCACCGGATCGGGCGTGCCCGTCTCCACCGACAAGGCCACCGCCGACGCCCCCGTCTCGCGGATCGACCAGACCTTCGCCTGCAACGCGCGATCTTCGACGAGCATCGCCGACACATTCGGCCCCGCTTCACCCGACGAAAAATACGCCGCAGCGGTTTGCGCCTGCCGCACCGCATCGTCTTGCGTATCGGCGCCGAATTCGAGCACGACCCACGCATCGCCTTGCGGCAGCAGGGCAATCTCGTCCTTCTTCAGACCGCGCGCCTGCAAACCGCGGATGATCGCGCGGTCGAGCCCTTCGATCGCGATCGGCCCGCAGCGCATGAAATGCGGTACGGCGTCCGCCGCGGTGTAGATATCGGTAAAGCCGACCACGACGATCACGCGTTTCGCCGGACTCTTCACGAGCCGCACTTTCGCCTGCAGGGTCACGGCGCACGTGCCTTCGGTGCCAACCAGCGCACGCGCGACGTTAAAGCCGTTTTCCGGCAGCAATTGATCGAGATTGAAGCCCGACACACGCCGCTTGATCTGCGGGAATCTGGCGCGGATCTGATCGGCGTAGGTGTCGCGCAGCCGCTTGAGCGCGGCGTAAATTTCGCCCTGGCGGCCGCCTGCCGCAATGATGCGGTCGAGTTCGTCGTCAGGAGTCGGGCCGACCCAGAAACGCGCGCCATCGAAGGTCGCGATTTCCAGCGCCTCGACGTTCTCGACCGTCTTGCCGGCCATCACCGAATGTGCGCCGCACGAGTTGTTGGCGATCATGCCGCCGAGCGTGCAGCGGCTGTGTGTCGCCGGATCGGGGGCGAAGGTCAGGCCGTGCTTTTCCGCGGCGTCGCGCAAGGTGTCGCAGACTACACCCGGTTCGACGAGCGCGACGCCCGCTACTGGATCGACCGACACGACGCGGTTCACATACTTGCTGGCATCGGCCACCACCGCGACGTTCACGCATTGGCCGTTCTGCGAGGTGCCGCCGCCGCGCGGCAGGAAGGGCACGTCATTGCGGCGGCAAGCGGCAAGCGTTTCCACCAGATCGTCGACGTTCGACGGCACGACCACGGCGAGCGGGACCTGCCGATAGTTCGACGCATCCGAGGCATACAGCGCTTTCGAACCCTGATCGAAGCGCACTTCGCCGCGCACACTACGCCGCAGATCGGCTTCGAGTGCCTGCAGCACGGCGGCAGTCCCTTGAAAGGGCCTGGCAACCCGCGGCGCTTTCAAGGTGCTATCGGCCACGGCGCTCAGCGAAGCATGCACGCCCGCGCCCTGTTCTTCATCCAATGACGTTCCCACCGCGTCCCTCACGTCTTGTGTCCAACGCCCGCGCCATGGCCTGAGCCGCGCATCACGCAGCCTGGCTCGCGGTCATCTTGAAGATGCCCTGCGCGTTGCCCGCGTCGAAACGCAGGTCCGTTTCCCAGCGGCGCGCGTCCTGGTCGAAGGTCCGCTTGCGCGTGATGAACTCGTAGAACGAGCCCGGCACCTCGCGCGTCACGATGCTGCCGTCGGCCGCACGGAATTCGCGCCGCACGATATCCGCGCGGTACGCGGTCTGAAACACGCGGCCCGAGCGCGAACGCTCGACTTCCGGCTTCATCGGCCGCCCCTTCGCCTTTTCGTCGTCGGAAAGCTGGAACACGTCCGCGACGCGATCGGTGGCGTGATTGAAGGCGTTGCCTTCGGTCGCGATCCACGCCATTTCCGCCGACTCGTTCAACAATACTGCGTAATCGGCCTCGCGTGGCGTCTCATGCTGACGTGCGAACGCGCCGACGATCACCGGCAGCAGCGCATGAGCCGCCTCGAGCGGCAGCACGCCGTCGCGTTCGAGCTCCCACAAGTGGCCCGCGGCTTGCGGCGTCAAGGGATCGCGCGAGGCGCCGATCACGTTGGTCACCGCCTGCTGGAATGCCGTCGAAAACCGCTCGGGATGCAATTCGCTGACGAAGAACTGTGCGATTTCATCGGGGGCGTCGTCATGCGCCCAGGCGCGGCCCGTCATGCCGAGACGGTCGAGCGGATAGCGGCCGTTGATGCTGAAGCCGAGCGGCCGCAGGATGCGCGCGAAAGCCGCTTCGCCCGGCGGCAACGCGCCGCTCGCGGTCCAGCGCACGGTGCGCAATGCGCCGTGGTCGAAATAGACGCTGCCGCCGGCGGCGATCGTCTCCTCGGTGTACTGGCGGCCATTCGCCGAGCGCGCCAGCAGATCTTCGAACAGCGCCATGTTCATCGCCTGCGCCAGTTCGGCGCGCGTGACCGCGCCATCCTCCCATTCGTCGAGAATTCGCGGATGGTTCAACGTGGCGAACAATCTGGCAGTTTTCTCGGCGCCGCGCAGTTTCAGCAGCAATTGTTCGACATTCGCATTCTTGATGTTTCGCATATCGGTTCCGGGCGGGGTGCGGCGGGCGCGCTTGGTGCGTGGGAAGGTGCCCGGCCGGCACGGCTTCTGGACGCAAACGCGGCATCGTTGAAGGCGAGATTATTCAAATTCGCAGCGTTGCCGTAAAGCGAGATAAAATCGCCACTTGATGCGTTTTTGGAATCAACGTGCGAAAGTTCAAGATCCCCAACATGGGTGCGTTGCTCGCTTTCGAAGCCGCCGCGCGGCACGAGAGCTTCACGCATGCGGCGCGCGAACTCTTCCTCACCGAGAGCGCGGTGTCCCGGCAGATCAATACGCTGGAGAGCAATCTCGGCGTGCGGCTGTTCGTGCGCGTCAAACAGCGCGTGGTCCTGACCAAGGCGGGCAAGGTCTATAGCGCGCAGGTGCGGCGCTCACTGGAACAACTGGACCGCGACACGCTGTCGATCATTGCGCACGGCAGCGGCGGGGGGTATCTGGAACTGGCGGTGCTGCCCACTTTCGCCTCGCAATGGCTGATTCCGCGGCTGGCGGCATTCAACGCGCAGTATCCGGATGTGCGAGTCAATATGGGCGTGCGCACGGGCACCTTTCCGTTTGCCGATACGCATTTCGAAGCGGCGATCCACTACGGCAAACCGACCTGGCCGGGCACCTCGGCGGATTTTCTGTTCAGCGAGGAAGTCGTGCCGGTGTGTGCGGCGAGTTTGCTGACGCGGCCAGTCGGGACGGCAGCCGATCTGCTGGACTACCCGCTGCTGCATTCCACGACCCGGCCGGACGGCTGGGCATCGTGGTTCGCCGGTCTCGGTGTCGACGACACCCGGACGATGCAAGGCGTCCGCTACGAACTCCACACCATGCTGATCAGCGCCGCCGCTGCCGGCCTCGGCATCGCGCTCGTGCCGCGTTTTTTCGTCGACGCGCAACTCGACCAGCTCGGACTCGTGATACCGCTCGACGTGCCCGCGCTTGCCGACTCGGCGTATTACCTGGTCTACCCGACCGAGTTGAGCCACGGCAAGCCGCTCACGAGCTTTCGCGAGTGGCTGCTGCGGGAAGCGGCTGCATACGGTGCGGTGAATCCCGAACTGGCAGGCAATCCCGCTACCGATTGATTCAGCACCAGGCGCCAAGCGACGGGCGACGGGCGCTACGCGCCGGCTTGTTCGCGTGCCTGCGCCAACGCGCTCAAATTGCCTTCGCCGAAACCGTGGTGCCCTTGCCGCTGCACGATCTCGAAGAAAATTTCACCGGCACCGCGTCGCACAAAGGTCTGAAAGAACAGCAACGGCACGCCGTCGGCGCCGATCTCGCCATCCACCAGCACATGCGTGCGCCTGAGCCGCTCGACATCGAGCCCATGTCCGGGCAGGCGCGCATCGAGTTGCTCGTAATAGCGCGGCGGCGGCTCGACGAATTCAACGCCGTTCGCGAGGAGTTGCTCGACGCACGCAAAGATATCGTCGGTGGCAAGCGCGAGGTGCTGCACACCTTCGCCCGGATGATCCGGCAGATACTCGTGCATCAGATTCGTGCGGCGCGTGCCCTCTTCATACAAAGGCACGCGGATCGCGCCGCACGGCGACACCATCACGCGCGATTCCGCCGACACATGCCAGTTCGCGTGCAGCTCGTGGATCTCACGGAAGTTGAGCAGGTCGCGATAAAAATCGAGCCACTCCTGCATCCGGCCCTCGCCGACCGTTTGCGTCAGATGATCGACCGCAACGAGACCGGTGCCCGCGTGATCCAGATCGGCTTGCGCGGTATCGATCTCGATTGGACGGAAGTCGATATCGAAGATCGAGATGTCGCCCAGGCCGCCGCGTTGGCCGCCACGGCCGCGCCAACGGTCGACGAAATAGATGTGCGAATCGCCGATGCCCTGGATCGCCGGAATCAGCAGTTCGCCGGTGCCGATGCGCTCACCTTCGAACGCCCATGCGCCGAGGTCGATCGCGCGGTCGAAGGCGCGCTGCGCATTGGCCACGCGAATGCCGATCGCGCAGATGCCCGCGCCGTATTCCTCGGCATAGCGCTCGGCGAATGAGTCCGGCTCGGCGTTGATCAGGAAATGCATCTCGCCCTGGCGATACAGCGTGACGTCCTTGCTGATATGGCGCGCAATCGCCTTGAAACCGAGTTTCGTGAAAGTCTCGCCGAGCACCTTCGGCTCGCGCGAAGCGAATTCCACAAATTCGAGGCCGGCGGTGCCGAGCGGATTGTGCTCAGGCGCCGACACGGCGCGTAGCGCGGCGTCTGGAGTGGGCAAGTCGCTGGGCATGGCAATCTCCTGGTACGGTTTTTCGTACAGCGTTCCGGGTATTCGTGATGTTTCCGCGGGCTGGTGCAAGCCGTCGTCCACTCGCAGTGTGACACCGCGTGTGCGCTGCGTCGCGGCAATGCGGCCCACGACGGCTTTTGCACGAGTTCTTCACAATAAAGTTGAGAACTGCGAGTTCCGCTGAGCATCGCGCTGGGACATTCCGGGTGTGGCCTCAAGTGCTTGTAAAGTTGCGAACTAAAACCGTCGGCAGCCATGTATTGCCGCACGCTTGACAATTAAGTTGAGAATCGACCCTCGTGTAGCGAGCCGGTCAGGCCATGTTGATACGACATAGCGGGACGGCGTACGCGCGAATTTTACATGAGCCGAGCGCACGCAACGTCGCTGAACGATGTCCCCATGCACCGCTCTCTAACACGCCGTGTCGCCAGGTACATCCTCAAGCGCTGCGGCCAGCATGTAGCAAGGGGGAGAAAAGCTCAGCTATCTGTCGACGGGTTTTGGGGACCTGAGGCGATGCTGCGTCACGCGTCAAATGGCACGGCGAGTTGCTTGCGATAAAGCGATGCGCGTAAAAAGTGTCGCTTGAGCGCAAAGTACTGGCGAATCGAGCCGAAGCACGAGACGAAGGCCCGCGTGTGCTGAGGGTCGCGGAACCCGCGCATGCGCCCTCGCGTGGGCGCTGCGCCGCGAGCTATCCGACCGACTGATGAGGTCGCTACAGCAGTGAGAGTCCCGTCCTCCGTGACGTTGCCGACTTGGCACATTGCGAGCCAGGGGAAGCTCGGCGCCACTCCGCGGCTGCTGTCTAGTGCGCTGAGTTAAATCGGCCGAGAAGGTCGTGATGGTTTTCTCAAAATTTCTATATACGACTGGTCTACTATGAGCTATAGTCCGCTCATGGCTACCGCAAACACATCTGAAACCAACGACGTCCGCGAGAACATCATTGCCGTGGGTCAACGGCTGATCGGCGCCAAAGGCTTTTCCGCCGTTGGCCTGAATGAGATTCTGTCGGAGGCTGGCGTGCCGAAGGGGTCGTTCTACTACTACTTCGGCTCGAAAGATGCGTTCGGTGTAGCGCTGCTCGAAAGCTACTTTGACGAATATCTGAACGACATCGACCGGACGTTTGCCCAGCCCGGTCTGGACATGGCGCAGCGGTTGCTGAACTACTTCAGGATCTGGCAGGAAACCCAGTCGTTCTACGACTGCCAGGGCAAATGTCTGGCGGTCAAGCTGGGCGCCGAGGTGGCGGACATGTCGGAAGCGATGCGCGCCACCTTGAATCGCGGCACGGCGGGAATCGTGAGCCGGCTGGCGCGCGCTATCGAGACCGGCGTGGCCGAGGGTTCGCTTATGATCGAGGGCGATTCGCAGAGCGTCGCGCAGAGTCTGTACCAGTTGTGGCTGGGTGCCAGCATTATGGTCAAGATCGTTCGCCATATGCAGCCCTTCGAGATGGCGATGAGAACAACGCAGCAAATGCTCCACCGTGCTCCCTGACAAATCGGGGCGGCAAGCGCACTTCTCCGGAAGTGTTTTTTTTGGCCTTCTTTATAGACGACTGGTCTACTACTAAAGAGATTCACTTACCGAGTCACTGACTCATAACGGAGAAACAAAATGAAAGTACTGATGGTTCTGACCTCGCATGACCAACTCGGCAACACGGGCCGCAAGACGGGTTTCTGGCTCGAAGAACTGGCTGCGCCCTACTACACGTTCAAGGAAGCCGGCGTTGAGATCGTGCTGGCTTCGCCTAAGGGCGGCCAGCCACCGCTCGATCCGAAGAGCAATGAGCCGGCCAATCAGACCGACATGACGCGCCGCTTCGAACTCGACCCCGAGGCGACTGCGCAGCTGGCCGCCACCGTGCGCCTCGACCACGTCACGCAGGCGGACTTCGATACGGTGTTCTATCCGGGCGGCCATGGTCCGCTGTGGGATCTCGCCGAAGATAAGAACTCGATCGCCCTGATCGAATCCTTCATCGCTGCCGGCAAGCCCGCCGCGTTGGTCTGCCATGCGCCGGGCGTGCTGCGCCACGTCAAGGCAGCGGATGGCAAGCCGCTGGTCGAAGGCAAGAAAGTGACGGGCTTCACCAACTCCGAGGAAGCCGCCGTTGGCCTGACCGACATCGTGCCGTTCCTCGTGGAAGACGAACTCAAGGCCAAGGGCGGCGTGTATTCGAAGGGCGAAGACTGGGCGCCGTATGTCGTCACCGACGGTCTGCTGATTACCGGGCAGAACCCGGCATCGTCGTCGTCCGCTGCTGCCCTTCTGATCAAGCACCCGGCGCTCGCCGCGTAATAGCGAACGCTGACCTGCCTGCGCGGGGCTGTCGTCTGGCAGCCCCTCGTGGAATACACGACGGGCACAGGTCGGCTCTCCACGCATTCACGCCGCCAGCGGTCTCTCGCCGTCGAGCCGTAACCACCAACTCGCGTCATTCCAAGGAGCGAACCGCCCATGCACCACCCTTCACTCTTCACGCCGCTCAAGCTTGGACGGCACACGCTGCGAAACCGCATCGTACTTCCGCCATTAACGCGCCAGCGGGCCGCCCAACCCGGTGACGTACCCACGGCACACGCCGCGATCTACTACCGGCAACGGGCCAGCGCCGGCTTCATGATCAGCGAAGGCACACAGATCGAACCGCGCGGCCAGGGCTACGCGTGGACCCCTGGGATCTACAGCGAAGAGCAGATCGTCGGCTGGCGTCAGGTGACCGACGCGGTACATGCAGAAGGCGGCGTGATCTTCGCGCAACTCTGGCACGTGGGTCGTGTGTCACATTCCGCGTTGCAGCCGAACGGCGCCGCGCCGGTCGCCCCGTCCGCCATTCAGGCCTCGAAGGTCAAGGCGTTCATCCAGACCGCTCCGGGCGTCGGCACGCTGGTGGAACCATCCGTGCCGCGCGAGCTGACGGTGGCCGAGATCCGCGAGCTGGTCGAACTCTATGCGCAAGCGGCGAAGAACGCGCTGCGTGCGGGCTTCGATGGCGTCGAGATTCACGCGGCCAATGGCTACCTCGTGAACCAGTTCATCTCGGCGCACGCGAACACACGTGACGATGAATATGGCGGCTCGCTACAAAACCGCCTGCGCTTCCTGCGCGAAATCGTCCACGCGGTCGTCAAAGCGGTTGGGCCGGAACGACTCGGCGTGCGTTTCACACCGCTCTTCACGAGCACCGATCAGGAACGGGTTTATATCGGCCTCGTCGAAGACGATCCTCATCAGACCTATATCGAAGCGATCAAAGTGCTCGAAGCAGCCGGCGCAGCGTACGTATCGATCGCCGAAGCCGATTGGGAGAACGCGCCCGACTTGCCGGAAGCGTTTCGTCGCGAGGTCCGGAAAACTTTCAGTGGCAGCATCATCTATGCGGGTCGCTACACGGCGGAACGCGGTGCCCGGCTCGTCGAAGCGAACCTCGCGGATCTGATCGCATTCGGCCGCCCTTACATCGCCAATCCGGATCTTCCGGAGCGCATTGCGAACGACTGGCCGCTCAATGCCGTGAATCACGCCACGCTGTACGGCGGCGCACAAGAAGGACTCACGGATTATCCCGTGTACGCAGAATCGGTTTTCAACTCGTCTAATGAGGTGGTGTCATGAGCAACGGCATTGAGAACAAGGTCGTCCTGATCACGGGCGGCAGCACCGGCATTGGTGCGCAAGTAGCGCGCCGCCTCGCTGCCCGTGGGGCGAAAGTGGCCATCGCTGCACGTCGCAAGGCAGTGGTCACATCATCAACCTGAGTTCGGTTGCCGGCATCAAGGTGTTCGCGCCGGGTGGGACGGTCTACTCAGGAACCAAGTTTGCCGTCAGGGCAATTTCTGAAGGGCTGCGGCAAGAGGTCGGCGAGAAGATTCGCATTACGTCGATCGAGCCTGGCGCCGTGGAAAGCGACCTCAAGTTCAACACGTCCGGCACCGCGCAGGAGTCCGTGCTCGAATTTTATCGCCAAGCCATTCCGGCGGACTCGGTTGCGAGAGCCATCGCATTTGCGATCGAGCAGCCTGACGATGTGGATATCAACGAAATCGTGCTTCGCCCGACCAGCCAGGCGTTTTGACAATAGCCAGTGATCCACGCACTCGACGACTTCCCCCCGCGGCTCACGCGACTCGCTTCGCCTGCGGGCCGGCGAGACCCGCACTGTACCGTAGTGCACTGGCTCTGGCCTGGCGCCCCGACCGCCTTTGACGATCTATAAATATTGCCGTGGTAGCGTTCGGGCTTCCGGGCAAAGCAAATCCGCTCTATCCGTGCTTTACGCGAGTCGCGGCCTGCCGAGCTTCACGACGATGCACGGATTGCCGGCTGTTCTGTCAATTCTTTCGTGATCTGTGAAGCCCTATGTCGAGAAGACCCTCTCCTGAACAACGGCGCGAGCTCGGTACGTTTCTTTCCAGCCGCCGCGGCCGCTTGCAACCCGCCGAGTTCGGCCTGCCGGAGGGCCCACGCCGCACGCCGGGTCTGCGGCGCGAAGAAGTCGCCGTGCTCGCTGGCGTAAGTGTGAGCTGGTACACGTGGCTCGAACAGGGACGCGACATTCAACCGTCTTCCGACGCGCTGCGCCGAATTGCAAAAGTGCTCAAACTCGATACCGTGGAATCGGCGCATTTATTTGCGCTGTCCTCACGTGAGCTTTCACAGGTCGCGACCGGCAGCGGTGTCAGCGAAGGCATCGAACTGCTGGTTCGATCGATCAACGTGCCCGCTTACGTCCGCAATACGCGGCTCGATATCCTCGCCTGGAACGACGCCATCGCCGACCTGTTCGTCGACTATGGGTCGCTTGAGCCACACGAGCGCAATACGCTTCGCCTGCTATTTCTTTACAAGCCCTATCGCACACAAATTCTCGACTGGGAACAGATGACGCGAGGCATGATCTCCGCATTCCGCGCCTCGCGTGCCCAGGCACAGGACAAAGCACCGTTCGACAGCCTCATCGACGAGCTCACGGAACTGAGCCCGGAGTTCCGTTTGTGGTGGCAGGACACCGAGGTCAAAGGCTTCGATGAGGGCGACAAGCGGCTTCGCCATCCGTCCGGCAACCACATCGAATTCACCTATGTGGCGCTGACACCCACGGGCAGACCGGACCTGTCGCTCGTGACTTACATCCCGCGACTCGCTGCCAGTGACTCGGACTCATAGGATCACAAGACGCCTTCTTGGCCCGGTTTGATTTGCCTAAAGTGACGCCAGTGCAGCAACGTCCCCACTGTCCTTCACGTCACCGAGGCAAACATGTCGAACCTGAACACTCCTTTCACCGTTGGCGCGACTTCGCGTAATCCCGCCACCGGCGAGTTCATCGCCCACTATGCGTTCCAGACCGCGGACGAAGTCGAGCGCATGCTCGAGAACAACGCCGCGGCCTACCGGCTGTGGCGCGCCACGCCGATGACGGAGCGGGTTGCAACCTATCGCCGCCTGGCGGTCACGTTGCGGGACCGCTCCGAAGCGCTGGCTTCGCTGATTACCGCGGAGATGGGCAAGACGCTGGCCGCCGCACGGGCGGAGATCGAAAAGTGCGCCGCAGCGATCGACTGGATCGCGACGAACGGCCCCGCGTTCCTCGCCGACGAAGCCGCCCCGGTCGAGGGCGATGACGAAGTCCACGTCTCCTACCTTCCGATCGGCTCCATCCTTGCTGTCATGCCGTGGAATTTCCCGCTATGGCAGGTGATTCGCGCGTCGGGCCCGATCATGCTGTCGGGCAACGGTTTCATCCTCAAACACGCGGCCAATGTGATGGGCTCGGCGTATGCGTTGCAGGACGCCTATGAAGCCGCTGGTTTTCCGATGGGCCTGTTCGCGAACCTGAACGCGGACAACGAGACCGTCGCTCATGTGATCGAAGATTCCCGTGTCGCGGCCGTCACGCTGACAGGCAGCATGCGCGCAGGATCGGCGGTGGCAGCGACAGCAGGCAGGGCACTGAAGAAGACCCTGCTGGAACTCGGCGGCGCCGACGCCTTCATCGTGCTGGCCGATGCGAACATCGACCTGGCCGTCAAGGCAGCGATCGAAGCGCGATTCCAGAACGCCGGTCAGGTCTGTCTGGCTGCGAAGCGCTTTATCCTCGAACGCCCGATTGCGGAAGAGTTCACACGCAAGTTCGTGGCCGCCGCGGCGCGGATCAAGGCCGGCGATCCGCTCGATCCGTCCAGCACGATTGGGCCGATGGCGCGTACCGACCTGCGCGACGAACTACACGATCAGGTGGTGCGCACGATCGAAGCCGGCGCGACACTGCTGCTCGGCGGCCAAAAGATCGAAGGCGCCGGCAACTACTACGCGCCGACCGTACTCGCCGATGTCGCCCCTGGCATGGCCGCATTCGACGAGGAAACCTTCGGGCCGGTCGCAGCGATTACCGTTGCCGAGAACGTCGAACACGCGATCGAACTAGCCAATACCAGCGACTACGGTCTCGGCGGCAGCCTCTGGACGAACGACGTCACGCGTGCCCAGCGAATCGCGCGTCGCCTCGAAACGGGTGGTGTCTTCATCAACGGTTTCTCCGCTTCCAACCCGCGCATTCCCGTGGGCGGAGTGAAGAAGAGCGGTTACGGACGAGAACTGTCGCATTTCGGTCTGCGCGAGTTCACCAATGCTCAAGCGGTTTGGGCCAAGACGGTCGATTGATCCGCCACGGCTTTATCCGCCGACCTGCCGACTCATCGTCCGAACCATCGAGGAATCAAAATCATGGATACCCATTCCGAAAACCCCGTATTGCAACCGGTCACTGTCGGCCGTCTGCAACTGAAGAACCGCATTGTGACGGCGCCGATGACCCGCACCCGCTCCGACGATGCCGGTTACTCGGACTGGCCCGAGATGCGGCGTCGAGTTGCTGTCGACGCGTAAGTAGCCGACATGTAGTGCGAATCCATTCAATCCAATTGCCTGTTCTTTTTTAAACTTCTGGAGCTTGTCATGAAACCGATTATCCAAATTCGCCGTATCGCCACTGCTATCGCGCTCGGCGTGGCAGTATTTTCCGCGCAGCTCGCCGTGGCGGCCCCCGTCAAGAACGTCGTCCTGGTTCACGGCTACTTTGCCGACGGCTCGGGTTGGCAAGCCGTATCGAAGATCCTTACCCACGACGGCTATAAGGTCTCCGTGGTTCAGGAGCCCGAGACTTCGTTCAAGGACGACATCGAGGCGACCACGCGTGTGGTCGACGCTCAGGACGGCCCCAGCATCCTCGTCGGTCATAGTTATGGCGGCGCAGTGATTACCGAAGCCGGCAACGATGCCCATGTTTCAGGTCTCGTCTATATCGCCGCGTTCGAACCGGACGCCAACGAAAGCCTCAAGGATCTGACCACGAAAATGCCGGCCGCGACCAAGGCCATCAAGGCGACCGACGACGGTCACCTGTATCTCGATCCGTCGCGCTTTCACGCCGACTTCGCTGCCGACGTGCCGGCGGCCGAGACCGCTTTCATGGCAAGTTCACAGGTGATGCCGGCCGTCGAGTCGTTCACGGCGCCCGTCACTCAGCCGGCGTGGAAATCGAAGCCTAGCTGGGCGGTCGTGGCGACCGCGGATCGAACCGTCAATCCGGACCTCGAACGCTGGATGGCCAAGCGCGCGAACAGCACGACGATAGAAGTCAATTCGAGCCATGTCGCCTACCTGTCACATCCGGCGGAGATCGCGAGACTGATCGAGAAAGCCGCAGTTGAAAGCGCAGATCGTTGATTAAAGTGATGCTGGCACGGCTTCGCCTTTGCACTTTGGCAAGCCGTGCATATTGGCAATCACCCAGCCGTCCCGGCCAACCACCGTCCGGCGAGCGGTCGCTACCCCGCGCAACCTCGAACTGCTGATTAACTGGAAGGCGCGCGTTATACGTGCTGGTGGAACCAGTCGATCTGCTTGTCGATGCTGCTGTCGAAGTGCGGCCCGTCGTACATGTCGTAGTGGCCGGCGGTTTCCTCGACGTGAAGCTTCTTCGTGGTTGTCGCTACGGCCTCAAAGAGTGCGATACCGTGATTCGGTGGGTTCACGCCGTCCTCCCCCGCGACCACCACGAGCACCGGACACGCAACGCGCGCAGCATATTCCTTGGGCTTGTAGCTCAGCATCTCGCGAACGGTCAGGAATGGAATCTTGATGTCCATCGCAGGAAAGCGTTGCCGGTTTTCTTCGATAAACACCTTCGACTGTTCGTCTGTCATCACCTTCGGGATCGCCACGAACATCTCCTTGCCCGTGTTCAGCTTCTTTTCATGCATACGTTCGAGCGTCCCGACGAATGCCTGTTTTTCGGCTTCAGTCATATTGCGCGTAACGACCTGTTCGCCGTCAGCAAAGCCAAGTTGACTAACAACTGCCTTGATCGACGGATCACCTGCAGCCGCCCCGAGCACGTGACCACCGCCCAGCGAGGTGCCCCACAGCCCGACACGGGCGGCGTCGATGTCAGACCGTTCCTTGACAAAAGCAACGACGGTGTGGATGTCCTCGATCTGCATCGACGGAACGAGGCGCCCTCGTTCGCCCCCACTAGCGCCAAAGCCGCGGTAGTCGAAGGTGACGGCCGCATAGCCCGCGAGGGCGAAGGCCTCGGCGAAACGAGGCAGCAGCAACTCCTGGATGCCGCAGAACCCGTGGCACAAGACTATGACAGGTACAGGATGCTGCGTATCGGGCCAGCGTATGGTCACTGCAATGTCGTTGGCTGTTCGATGTGAAGTGGTGTTCATGTAATCGGGAGGTAGAAGTAAATAGGTATAGCGAACTGCATTGGAAAACAGCCAGGCACCGCCGCCGACGAGTCCATGGACCAGAGCGATATCGGGCTGCCGCTCATAATCGTGCAGCAACAGATCCCCCACCAACCCGCAAGGAACGGATGCCAGCACAAGCTTTGGTTTGAGCAGGGCCCGCAACCGTTGAAAGGGTATCCCAAAACGCTCCCGGGTCGCCAGTACGGCCGGCAACTCTTCAAATATCCGGTACTCGAGCCCGGACATTGAGCCTGCCGGTTGAGCGCCCGGACGGTAAGTCACCAGATGGTGTGTCCTTGCTTATTGCGAGACGCATCCCATTAGTCCTCCCAACGAAGCATGCTGCTAATGTTTCGGTAAAGATTCACAATTCCCGCTAATGCGCTCACCCGAAAACGCCTTCGCGACAAACTTCGTTGAATCGGGAAGCGAACCGTTGACAGTTGCTGAATGGTCGAGCTTCGGATACAAATGCCATTCGATCCGATCGCCGGCCTTGCATGCATCGGTCACGAGCGCAACCTGGCCCGGTACAAACACGTCGCGATCCTTGCCACCGGTTCCGACGAAGATCGGGATGTCCGACTTCAGCGTTGGATACGCCGCTTCGCGGCTGATCGCTGCGAGCATCGGCTTCGGTGAGCGCTTGAAGCTGTCGTCGAACGTGAGCTTGTCCGCAACTATCCTCTGCTCAATCGCGTGCAGGCATGCGTGTTGACTGGTTTCAAACGCGGGCATCGCGCGGTCGGTCAGGTAGTCCGCTGGCACGAACGAAGGATCGAGCAGCGTTGCGGTGCTGAGTCGCAGCATGTCGTAACCGAAGGTGGGGACAACCGACTTGTGTGCGTTCGCCCGGTCCTCGTTATCGGCCGTCTCATGAACAGCCGCATACGGCGTGCCGGTCGCGACCACACCGACAATCTTCAGTTCGGGCGCGTAGGTCTTCGCATACACGGCCGTCGCGAACGCCGCGCGACCGCCTTGCGACTGCCCGAATACGACCACTCGAGACGAGACGTCGAAGCCACCATGCGCCACCGCACGGATACTGTCGAGGACGCCGTAAGCGAGAGGGCGCGTGAGCCCGTAGGGATGCAGGCCGGGCGTTCCGAGACCCTGATAGTCAGTCGCGACGATGGCGTAGCCCTGCGCGAGCCAGTGGCTCAGATAGCGCGTGTCGCGTTCGCTGCGGCTCGTGAACGATGGCGCACACACGTCGGCACTGCCGACAGTACCGTGCGCCCACGCCATCAGCGGCCAGCCGCCTTGCGGCGGTGTCCCTTTCGGCACAAACAGGGCGCCGGACACGACGATCGGAGTGTGGTTGTCGATACCGTCGGTCGACGTGTACAGGATCCGGATGTTCTGACCGGCTTCGGCGAGGCTTTGCTGCGGCGTCAATTGTTCGGTGCGCAGCATCTGGCCGGGCGTTGCCGGAACTGTCTCCGTCCAGGCATAGAATGCGGGAACACCTCCATCGCCAGTGACGGGCAGCGGCGCGGCGACTACTGCCGATGTGCCGATAACGGCCGCGATGACCGGCATGAACAGTGGTCTGAGTTTTGCATAAAACATCAGGTAGCTTTCCTTGGTTAGATCGCAGTAGTGCGACAGGGGCGCGCAAAGACAATCGTTCGGGAATCCACTCCGTAACGATCCCAATCGCTATGTGTGATTTATTTTCCGCGTCCAACGTCTAAATCTGCTGCACGCCAGAACTTGCGCTCGATAAGCGCTCGCCTCAATCGCCAGACTTGATGGTCCGGACTACGTCCGATCAGCGGCTGATCTTCAGCTATCGCTTACGTTGAATCGGATCAGTATGGTCCAGGTTTCGTGTGGAATCCAGCATCAAGGCGCTACTCGAATGTTGCATGCAACGCAACAGAGCGCCAGGCCCAACCAGCTGTGGGGCTTCCGTAATCAACCGTATGATGCTGCGCCTTTCGACTGATGCAACGCAAGTGTCCGTCCCTGATCGCGCAGGTTGTCCGGTCAGCTATAGAGAAGACATGGTACGAATGATGTCGCGCCACAGGTAGTTGGCCGCGGGGATCAGCTTGCGGCCAAGCCTGGTTGCAACATAGTGGTCAAATCGCTGCGCGATCGGATGATCGATGGGAATAGCGACAAGCTGGCCAGTTGCCGTCTTATCCGCCGCCCCTCCAGGCGAGGAGAACGCGATACCAAGGTTTTCCGCCGCCAGGGAAAGAGCTGCTTCGAATCGGTCAACGCGATATGCCGGCGACATGTCGATGCCCATGTCGCGCAGGATCGCATCTACGTAAATTTGAGCGGCAAAGTTATTCGGCAGAAAGATGAGCCGTTCCGTAACGATGTCCTCGATCCGCACCGTGGCGCGACCCGCAAGTTTGTGTAGCACTGAGACCACCACGCATAACGGCTCGCTTCGGAAGAGGCGCGAGTTGAGGATGGGGTCCAGGGATGCACCGTTATATATGCAAATATCCACGATGTCGTCCCTGACCAATTGCACCAGCTTCGATTGCGGGCCGCTGCGAATTTCCACTCTGATCTCGGGATACTTGATGCTGAACCGTTTTAATGACCCCGTGATCAAATGCGTCATGATGCCGGCGCCGGCTCCAAGGGTGACGTGCCCACGACGCATGAACCGATACTCATCAAGCTGAGCATTTAGCTTTTGCTCCAACTTTTCTTTTTCGTTGCTGTACTCAACGAACGCCGAACCGATCTCCGTAAGCACACTATTTCGTCCGTGCCGAGTCAGAAGCGAGAGCTTGAACTCTCGTTCGACGGCGGCCAGTTGACGGCTAATCGTCGACACGTTGATCCCTAACGATTGAGCCGCCTGCCGCATTCCGCCATGCGTGGCCAACGCGACGAGATAGGTCAGGGTACGGTCGGAAATAGCGGGAGTATCGGGTTTCATGTCAGCAGTGCACAACGGTCAAGACGATAGATCCGACGACGGCGGTTGATCGGTTAGATAACCTTACAGATCCTGACCATCAAGACAGATTTACCCTTAGGATGGTTGATCAGTTGATGCGAGTTAGACGCAAGTACTGTAGCACGCGACAGTATTGGTAAGCAGTCTCACTACGAACATGCGCTCGGCGGAAATTCGTGAACCCGAGCATCGGCCGTATGACGCGTCTGACGGCCCGATGGTCCTGCCCAACCGCGTTGATCCGATACTTGGCCTGCAGAATCGTGATGGGAGTACCGTGCCCGGGAGCGTGGGCGCAAGCGCCTGGGCAACGAACAACTGCCGACACTGACCCGCACGATCCACGTGGAGGTCAAGGGCGCGTACGTTCAACGCGGATGATCAAAGAGATTCGCACACAGGGCTCTCCGGCCAGCAAGCAGCGGGTTAGGCGACTCATGCACGACAATGCAGTCTGGGCTCGTCACAAGCGACGTTATGAGGCACAAAAGCGGAAGCCGCACTCGTATTCTCAGCGCCTCTAACCATTGAAGCGAGAATGTCGACCGAGATACCATCGGCTCCTGAGTCCGAGGATCGTGCAAATTACGCGACGGGCCGGTTCAAATCGTCACCTCGACAAGATTGCCATCCGGATCCGAAACAACAGCTTCAAAATAGCCGTCGCCCGTCCAGCGAGGACCCGATACCAGAGCCCCGTTGGACTCCATCCTCCTCGCGAGGGCAATCACGGCGTCCTCGGTGCCGAGTGAAATCCCAATATGCGCCCAGCCGACCCGCCGGTCGTCCATCGAATGCGGCGCCAGCTTCGGCAAATGCATGAGTTCGATCGCCGGCCCGTCCGGCAAGCGGGCAAAGCGCGAACTGAATCCTTGGGTTCGTTCACTTCTGTACATTTCGCCGATCTCGGCTCCAAACATGTCGCGATAAAAATCGGCTGCGCGGTCGAGATCATTTGTCCAGAGCGCAACGTGAGCGATTTTCATAAAGCGATTCTCCGGAAAAAAACAAGCTGGAAATGTCCAACGGCAGCATGAAGGTCCGGCGAGCCGGACGTGTTACCACGCCTAAACCATATGCCTTCACGCAACGAGGAATATCGCGACCTCGCTGCGTAATGTCGAAGCCTGCCGCTCCATTTCGGACGCCGCCGCAGCCGCCTGTTCCACCAACGCCGCGTTCTGCTGGGTCGTGCCGTCCATCTGCGAGACCGCCTCGTTTATCTGTTCGATGCCGCGCGCCTGCTCGACGGACGCCGCGGCGATTTCTTCGACGATGTTGGTGACGCGCTGAATTGCCGAGCTAATCTGGGTCATGGTACCGCCGGCACGCCCGACCAGCTCGCTGCCGGACTGCACTCGCGTGCTGGACTCATCAATCAACTCTTTTATTTCTTTTGCCGCGCTAGACGAGCGCTGCGCGAGCGCACGCACCTCACTTGCGACAACCGCGAAACCACGCCCCTGTTCGCCCGCACGCGCCGCCTCCACCGCAGCATTCAGCGCGAGGATGTTGGTCTGAAACGCGATGCTATCTATAACGCCGATAATTTCTCCGATCCGCCCGGAGCTTTGCTCGATACCGCCCATCGTTTTAACTACCTGCTCGACGATCCGCGAACCCTCGAGCGCAACTTCCCGTGCGTTGCCGGCAAGGCCGCTTGCCCGGCTCGCGCTTTCGGAATTCTGCTTCACGGACGCCGTCAATTGCTCCAGGCTTGCGGCGGTTTCCTGTAGCGATGCCGCCTGCTCCTCCGTACGCGACGACAGGTCAGAGTTGCCTGCAGCAATCTGTTTGCTTGCAGTCGCGATGGCTTCGGCATTCAAGCGAACGTTACCGACCGTGCTCGCGAGCTTGTGCTGCATAACGGCAATGCCATGCATCAACTGTGACATCTCGTCGTTGCCACAAACGGCAATTGCGCGGGAAAGGTCACCGTTCGCGATCTGCTGAAGCGAGGCCAATGCCTCATCCAACGGCTTAACAATCGCTCGTCGAAGGAAGATCCAGCCCGCCGCGGCAGCAGCAATACCGCTTAACATCAGCCCGGCGCCCACCATCTGCTGTATCCGGTAACGACGGGTATTCGCGGCGTTCTGCCGTTCGGCTTTCTGCAACTGGGACTGCTTCAGGCGGCTCGATGCGTCGGCCGCCATGCTGTATGCCTTCGGCAAGGCCTCGAGCGAAATGCGATTGACCTCGCCCTGGTTGTAGTTCTCGACGGCAATGCCGAAGTCCGCGATAACTTTTCTGAGTTCGGCGCGCGACTGCCGCAACGCTTGCGCAAGCCCCTCGTCTTCAGCGTCGCGCGGTAGCGCTTCGTATTTCCTGAACCAGTCGTCGGATCGGTCCAACAGTTCGCTTGCCTGCTTGCGCAATTCGGCGTTTCCCGGCGAGGTCGGCTGCAATGCAATCTTGTCGTATACGAACCGACTGCGTCCGATATCGATTTCGGCATTACCCAGCGCGCCGATCCCAGGTATCGTCACCTGACTCGCTTCGTTCATCGAATGGTTGATGCTGCCCATGCCGTATAAGCCGAATCCAATCGCCAAGGCGAGAAGGCAACCCATAAACGACATGCTGAGCCCGACGCGGTCCCGAATCGTCATATTTTTCATTGATATCACGATCACCCCACCGGTCGAACCAGCTTCTCCATCAGCGACTTCAACTCATGGGCAACCAGATAACCGTTCTGTTGGTGTTTGCGCTTGCAGAACAGTTCGCAGCTCCACCACCCCTTGTAGCCCGTCGCCTTCACCGCGTCGGTCCATTCCTGAAGATCCAGTACGCCGGAACCCGTCGGCACATCGCGAAGCACGCTCTCATCGGGAATACCACCGTCGAAGCGAAGCGAATCGCAGACATGAACGCCGTAGATCGAATCTTTGTCCAATCTGGCGACATCGTCAGGCGTAATGCCGGACGTGTAGCAGTGCCAGTAGTCGATCACGACCCTGACGTTGCCGCGCTCCGCCCGCTCGATCAATCGAAGCGATTTTTCAAGTCCGTTCACCGGCGCCCATGAAAGCGTCTCCAGATACAGCAACAGCCCTGCCTCCTGCGCCATATCGGCGAGTACCATCAGATTCTTTGCAGTTATCGCAATCTGCTCGTCTTCCGGATACCCGAGAACACCGGCATACAGGTCCGTACGCCCTGACTCGGACCACTCGATCACGGCCTGAACGTTGACCGGCCCGGTCAGAACCTGAACGCCTTTTGCACCCACCGTAGCCGCGAGATGGAAGATTTCCCGCGCCCGGCTCCAGAGCGCTTCGGCGTCTTCTCCCTGCCGCTCGATATCGATGAGAAACCCCATGCCCGGCACGTTCACGTTGGCAAGAAGCTGCTTCAGGTCGCCGGTCGAATAGCCCGCGTCGAGATAGCTCTCGATCTTGCTGCTGGACAGCTCGATGCCGTCGAAGCCCGCGGATCTCATGATGTCGATGTCCGTGATCAGGTTCGAGTATTTCGCAACGGTTGCGTGCAGCACGAGTGTGTCTTCCTTCGCCGTCATCTCCGATTCCTCCGTTCTATTGCCACGATAACGCAACCAGTTTGACCACCCAATATTCGCCTGGCAATTTCGCAACCGCGTCATTCGCAGACGCAACGCGACGCACTTATCCCAACGAAGCGAATCGACGCTAGCCGCGCGTCAGTTAGCGTCGCAAAACTCAAAGTAGCGAAATTGCATACGTTAATTTGCCCTCGAATACTCGGAACTGCGCTCACCCATCAAAAAATGGTGAATGTCAGCGATGAATATCGAAACCTATGAGGAGATTGTGCTGTGAAACTGAAATCGAAGCAGGGGCAAGTAATGGCGCGTGTCGTCGCATCAGCGGTGGCAAGCCTTGCTATTAGCGGCATCGCTGCTGCGCAGACGCAACAGGTCGAAGTGGTTCACCAATGGACGTCGAGCAGTGAGTCGTACGCACTTCAAGCCCTCAAGGATGGCTTGCAAAAAAAGGGGGTGGGTTGGAAAGATAGCGCGATCGCAGGCGACGACGGCGCCAACCAGCAGCAGGCGCTTCAGGCCCGTCTGGCGGCCGGCAACGCCCCCGCAGCGGCTCAGGCAGAGCCTCAACTGCTATTCGCTTACGCTGAGCAAAACGAGCTAGGTAGCCTCGACAGCGACGCGAAAGCCGGCAACTGGGATCACCTCATTACACCGGAACTGATCCCTTATCTGAAGTACAAGGGGACCTGGTACGGCGCGCCGATGGACGAGCATCGCGAGAACATGTTCTGGATCAACAAGAAGATCCTGCAGAAATACGGCGACAAGATCCCGACCACGTGGGACGAATTCAATGCGCTCGCTGAGAAGATGAAGAAAGACGGCATCATTCCCGTGGCGTTGGGCGGCGAAGACTGGCAAGAGACCGAAATCTTCAGTGACCTCGTAGTCGGAATGGGCGGCCCGGCGTTCTACAAGAAAGCGATCATCAACCACGACCCGGCTGCCGTTCAAAGCCCGACGATGCTCAAGGTCTTCGATGAACTCCGCAAGATCATCAGCTACACCGATCCGAATCGCGCGGGCCGCGACTGGAATGTCGCAACCCAGATGGTCATCGACGGTAAGGCAGGCATGCAGATTCACGCGGACTGGGCAAAGGGTGAGTTCCTGCGCGCAGGGAAGAAGCCCGGTGTCGATTTCGTTTGCGCTGCAACACCTGGCAGCGGCCACGCATTTATCTGGGTGATGGATACGTTCGCGTTCTTCAAACAGAAAAATCCGGCCGCGCAAGCGGACCAGACCTTGCTGGCAAATACCGTCATGGACCGGGACGTGCAGGAAAGCTTCAATCTGCGCAAAGGTTCGCTGCCGCCGCGGCTCGATGTCGCGCAGGACAAGTTCGACGACTGCGCAAAGATGAACTTTGCAGACCGTACCGCAGGTAATAAAGCCGGCGAAGTCATGCCGTCGTTCATCGAGAACGCAGCACTCGAACGCGATGTCCGTGCGGCTTATGTCGATGTTGTCACGCAGTTTGTGAATACGCCTTCGATGACGTCGGCCGACGCCGTCAAGAAGCTTGCCGTTGCTGCCAGGAACAACTGATAGCAACTCGTGCCTGCTCCCCTTTCGAAAGGAAGGGGAGCAGGCAGAACACGCTTAAAGCTCGCGTTCCATGTGAGCGTCAGACCAGACTGATCATTTTTCCACTGGGCCGGTTTTCTTCGATCTTCGCCTTAGCGCCGATCTGACGGTCGCGAATCAGGTCGGAAGCTTTCTCGCCGATCATGATGCACACAGCGTTCGGATTGCCCGAAATGAGATTCGGCATCACCGACGCATCCGCAACCCGCAAACCCTCGATATCGCGCACTCGAAGCTCCGGATCCACGACGGCAAGCTCGTCGGTGCCCATCCGGCACGTACCCGCTGGATGAAGCGCGGCGTGCGCCTCCTGCTGGCAGAAACGGCGCAATTCCTCGCGGTCCAGCACGGGTTGAAACGGCACGAAGCGTCGCTCGATATATTTGCGTATCGCCGGTTGGTCCATGATGTCTATCGCTTTCGAACACCCCTCGACTACCGCGTCGAGGTCATAAGGGTCGCTGAAATACATCGGCGCGACGCGTGGAACGTCTAAAGAATCGCTACTGTTCAACGTGACGAACCCACGCGAACGCGGTCTGATTTGTCCGAGGTTGACGGTGCAGCCGTTGCCTCCAGGCACACCGTCGACGCCCTCTTCAATTCCTGCTCCGACCACCATGAAATACTGGATATCGGGCGTCAGTTCCGTTTTATTTCCCCACCAGAACGCGCCTCCTTCGATCAGATTGGATGCCGCCGGCCCGCTTTTGAAAAGCGCGTATTGCAAACCCGCCATGGCCTTCCAGCGCAGTTTCTTGTATTTGTCGTAGCTGTGCGGTCCTTTCAGCTGATACACAAGGGAGATCTCGATATGGTCCTGCAGATTCTGGCCTACGCCTGCCAGGTCCGCATTGACCTTGATCCCGTGCTTCACGAGTTCCTCTTTCGGTCCAATGCCTGAGAGCATCAGCAGCTTGGGTGAATTGATCGCTCCGGCGCACAGAATGACTTCGCGCTGTGCCCGCAACTGCTTCAACTTGCCGTCCTCGACGAACTCGACGCCGACCGCACGGCCTCGCTCGATGACAATCCGCGTGACCCGGATGCCTGTGCGCACCGTCAGGTTGGGTCGCCCTTCGGCGGGACGAATATAGGCAACCGCCGAGCTGCTCCTCCTGCCATCGCGTGCGGTGATCTGATAAAGCCCGCATCCCGTCGGGTCGCCCGAGTTGAAATCCTCGTTATAAGGGAGCCCGGCTTGTTGACAGGCTTTCAGCCATGCCTTGGTGAGAGGGTGAATGTGGCTGATGTCGGAGACCCCCAGCGGACCGCCCACGCCGTGGTTCTTATTGCTGAAGCGCTCATTGTCTTCTGCCCGGAGAAAATACGGCAGCACATCTTCATAGCCCCAGCCGGTAGCGCCCGAGTCGCGCCATTGATCATAATCGGACGGCACGCCACGAATGTAGATCATCGCGTTAACAGAGCTTCCGCCGCCAAGTACGCTTGCCTGCACCATCGTCGGCATTTCCTTGCGGTCCTGCTCGGCCATCGGCACCCACGGAATACGCTTCAACAACGGGCCTTGCGCCGTCTTGTAGTAAGCGCCGGGAATGTGAATATAGGGGCTGCGATCGCGCGGCCCTTCTTCGAGCAGCGTCACCGTCGAGCCGCTGTCTTCGCTTAGGCGAGATGCAATGACGCACCCGGTCGATCCGCCACCCACCACAATATAGTCAACCATAGCAATGCCCATCCTTTCCTGTTTCTGACTTCCCGTTCCCGCTACGCATTCATGAATGCGAGCTCCTGTCGTTCTCGAAGGCCACGCGCTCTGCTTCCGTCAGCGGCAGTGCCGTGGGACGGCCCTCTGATGCTGAAATCGCAGCGGCTTCCAGAAGAGCGATGAGCGCGACTGCCTCAGCCGGTGCCACCGGGTTAGGGCCCTCACCGCGTATCGCGCGTTCCAGCTGGACGTAGAACTGTGACTGATCACCTCGCGTTGCCGGCACTGCACGCCGTTGCGCTGAAGCGTCAGCCGGGTCGAACACATACGCATCGTCCGGATCGACTCCATACGAGGGGTCGCCCGGCCGCAGTCCTGCAATCAACTGATGCTCCTGAACGTCCTGGGCCTGCTTCATCACTGAACGGTTCGTGCCGTGCACGAGGAAGCGCATGCCGAATCCGGGCACCACTTGAGCGCCGCGCAGAACGACTCTCATACGACCGTATTCGAGGATGACTGTGAACCAGTCGTCGGTCCTCGCCCCAGCTCGCTGCTGCGCGAACGAGGCGACAACGCGCTCCGGCAGTCCGAATTGCAACAGCACCTGATCGGCAACGTGAGGGCCGAGGTCGAACCATGTCCCACCGGCTGGCACGGGTTCTTCGCGCCAGGCTTGCGGGACGTTCGGCGCGTAACGATCGATGTGCGATTCGAAATGGACAATATCGCCGAGACTCTCGTTGCGGATCGCATCGCGGACGGTCAGATAGTCGCTGTCCCAGCGGCGATTCTGGAAAACGGCAAGATTTCTGCCGACACGTTTTGCCAGCACCGCCAGTTCGCGCGCTTCGTTGAGCGTCGGCGTGAACGGCTTTTCAACGACCACATGTTTGCCGGCCTCCAGCGCGAGCTTTGCAAACCGGTAATGACTTTCGTTGACGCTCGCGACGATCACGAGGTCCACCGAGTCGGCGACGGCCGCGCGTTCCGGGCTCAGAATCTCGATTGACGGGTCATCGAGCTTGATCTGGTCCGGGCGCTGAGTACCAATGGCGACGAGTTGCAAACCCGGCACGCTGGAGATCAACGGCATATGAAAGTGGCGGGTAACGAATCCATAGCCGATGATCGAAACCCTGATCTTTTTGCCTTGCACAGCACGTCTCCTGTGAATTGAGTGGCCGCGCGCAACATGCGCGTCCATACCCTATCGTCCGCGACTAATAAGGCAGCATCAATTTCGCGAGCACTGCATTCCAGACGCAAGCCGGCGCACTGATTACGTCACTGTGCGTCCCATCCGTCAAAATTTCGCGCACGTCGCTTATTGCGTCACGGTGCGTCATCAAAATCCGATCTGCGAAGTTACCTCCACGCAAGGCGCTCATTACACTCCAAGGACGGCGCCCTCAAGGCGCGTGCCTGATTTCACCCAGCCATTACCCAAAGATCACATGGACACCACAAGCGTCAGCCGAAGCTTTGCGTCTTCCTCGTCTGCGCGCGCTTCCACTCGCGCCGGCTTCTTCTCCTTTGGATTGTTTCTTTCCGCGTGGGCGCCTCTGGCGCCGCTGGCCAAACTACGTCTGCATCTGTCCGATAGTCATTTCGGGCTCGCGCTCCTCTGTTTCGGTCTCGGTTGTCTTGTCGCGATGCCTGTCGGGACCGCTCTCGCGGCGCGCTTTGGATGCAGGAAAGTCATCCTGTCGGCGGGTCCCGTGGTGTGCGCGTGTCTCTATCTGCTCGCGACGACTGAAAACCCCGCAGTTCTCGTGGCCAGCCTGCTGGTTTTCGGATCGGGACTGGGGGTCACCGAGTCAGCGATGAATCTTCAATCCGCTGTCGTACAACGATCGCATGATGAACCGCTGATGTCCGGCTTCCATGCGTGGTTCAGTATCGGTTGTATTGCCGGCGCGACCGGCGTGAGTGCATTGCTCTCGGCGGGTTTGAGCGCCGAGTTCGCTGTGGGCTGCATCAGCGCAATCCTCGTTTTCATCTGGAGCTATTACGGCAAGAACTTTCTTGCGGCCACGAGTAAGGGCTCGACGTTTGCTCTGGCCCTCCCGAAAGGACGGGTTCTCTGGATCGGCGCGCTTTGCTTCATCTCGTTCCTGGCGGAAGGCGCGATGCTCGACTGGAGCGGCGTGTTCCTCACTACGGTGAAAAATTTCGATCCTTCTCGCGCAGGCTACGGTTATGCCTGCTTCGCAGTGGCCATGACGGCAGGACGGCTATCGGGCGATTTCCTTTCCAGGTCGCTACAACCCCGGAATGTTCTCTGGGCAGGCGCGCTACTCGCGGCACTCGGCATCGCGTCGCTCGTGGCATCGAACCACTGGCTGCTCCTGATGCTGTCATTCGCCTTCGTGGGATTCGGACTGGCTAACATCGTCCCGAGCCTGTTTCTGGTCGTCGCACGGCAACACGTGATGCCGATCGCGGTGGCGATGCCGGTGGTCGCCACCATCGGCTACGCAGGCATGCTGACCGGACCCGCTTTTCTCGGTAACATCGCCGAGCACGCCAGCCTGCAGACGGCGTTTCTCACGGTCGCCGCGATGCTCTTCGTGATCGTCGCCACCGCGAAGGTCGCAGACTGATCCCGCTGGCATCCGGCCGACTAAGGTTCGCGAAGAACCGTTCGCGCACTTGCCGCGATAACAGCGAGCAGAACGACGACCGCGAGAAACGCCGAGGCCAGCGTGGTATAGCGTGCAATCGCGCCAATGAGCGCGGGCCCGACGAAAATCCCGCAATAGCCGATCGTGGTCATTGCGGCGACGGCGGCGCTCGTCGGCATCCGCGTCTGCTTGCCGACCGACGAAAACAACACCGGCGCGATGTTCGAACAACCCGCGCCAACCAGCGCGTATCCCAACAGGTCCACCGCCCATGATGTCGCGAAGGCCGCGAGCGCAAAGCCGGCTGCGGCGCATAGGCTGCCTACGATCACGACGCGGGTTCTACCGAGACGGCCGACCATTCTGTCGCCCGTCAGTCGGCCCGCCGTCATCGTTGCCGCAAAGGCCGCGTATCCGTATCCAGCGTAAGCGTGGGACATGCCACGTTCCGCCGTGAGGAATACGCCGCTCCAATCCAGCACGGCGCTCTCGGCCAGAAAGACAATGAACGTGAAGACACTCAGCACCAGCACGATTCCGCGCGGGACGGCGAAAAGCGTTGCCTGACTCGTCTGCGGTTCCGCCATCAGCGCGGGGTAGGCGTAGCACAGCGCGACGATCATCAGCAGCGTGGCGACAAGCGTTGATGCACTGTGCGATAGACCCGCGGTAAGAAGCAGGCTCGCACCCGCTGCGCCGCCGATCCCGCCAACGCTGTAGAACGCGTGAAATCCCGACATGATCGATCGCCCGCTCTCACGCTCGACTTCGATCGCCTGGATGTTCATCGCGACATCCACCACGCCTGCCGACATGCCGAACAGCGTCAGCGCAAAGATCGCGGATCGCACATCGTCGACGAACGCAAGCACCGGAAGCGTTGCGCAAAGCACCACGGTGGCAAGCGTGATCACCGCGCGGCAGCCGAATCTCGCCGCCAGGCCGCCGGCAAACGGCATCGCCGCCATGGAGCCCGCACCGAGGCAAAGCAATAGAAGTCCGAGTTGGCCATCGTCAAGTCCGATTCGGGCTTTGACGAATGGCACGAGCGGGGCCCACGAAGCTCTTCCGTATCCAGCTACGAGGAAGATGGCGCGCGTAGCGGCCTGGCGAGTACTGAACGACGTCCGATGTAAAGCGAGATCAGAAGGCATGAAATGATGTGGAGTCGTTTAGCGTGCGGTCTTGACCGGCACATAGCCGGGGTTGGAAACCTCGCTATCGCGCGATGCCTGGCTCGAGATCGGCGGTCCCGGAAAACGTCTTTTTTCAAGGCCGAACCACGCAACGACAATGATGATAAAGAACGTGATGAAATAATGGATCAGGATATCGGTCGGCGGTTGCAAGCCGACCCAGATGATAAAGATCCCGCCGATGATCGCGACCGCGCCATACGGTTTGGAGAACGCACCAAGTCGATACGGGCCATAAGTGCGATTGCGGGCGAACATTGCGGCGCCGATCGCCATGCCGTACGCCAGTTGATAAAAGAGCGCAGTGCCTGCAACGAGTGCGTTGAATGCCGACGAATACAAGGTCACGGCAATGCCGGCGATCGCGCCGGCCCAGATCCCTGTGACCGGCGTATAGAAGCGCGGCGATACGCGACTGAAGTACTTCGGCAGGCCCTGGTCACGAGCAAACGAATAGACCGCACGCGACAGCCCGGTCAGCGCGCTGGCGCCGCAAACGTAGGCCGAAATCGTCAGCGAAACAATAATCGCGTCTTTCAGCAGACGCGGTCCGCGGATCTGCTCGAACAGCATTGAAAAGCCGTCGCCGCCTTTTTTGGCGACGGCGGTCGGGTCGCTCATCGCCATGTAGAAAAGCCCGAGAAGCGCCGCGCCCATTACCACGGACAGGATCACCGAATTGCGCATCGCCTTCGGAACGGCGCGCGCGGCGTCAACCGTTTCCTCCGACACGTGAGCCGCCGCGTCGTAACTGGTCACGATCCACATCGGCAAAAGCAATGCATAACCGAAGGTGAGAAACACGTTCTCCGTGCGCGGCACCACGCCGCCCCCTGCGTCGCCCGTATTGTTCGTGAACGAGAAGATGTGCGCGAGGTTCGTCAGATGAAGGTTATAGAGCATCACGCCGATCAAGGCGATGGCGCCGAGGAAAGTCACGTAAGCGCCTGCGGTCACGAACCACGCCAGTGTCCGCACACCCACGTGATTGAGAATCGCCCAACTGGACATGATGGCGACCACGCCGACGACCTGCTGCCAGTATCCCCAGTGCGAGGTGTCGATATGCAGCATGCCGCTCAGGATCAACTGATTGAACAGCAGGTAGAACGCAACGGATGTTCCGCCCGCAGAGAACACGTAGCCGATCAGGTTGATCCACGCGGTAGCCCAGCCCCAAGCTCTGCCGCCAAGTACCGACGACCAGTGATAAAGCCCACCCGCGGTCGGAATGGCTGAGCTGATCTCGCCCAACGAGGCAGCAGTGGCATAAGCAAGTCCGCCGCCGATCAGCCATGTCACCGTAATGCCGAACGCGCCCGCAGTGCCGAGACCCTGCTGCATGTTTGCCCCGAGCGCCCAGAACAGTCCGATCGCCATGAACGACATTGCAAAGTTGCCGAAGCCCGACATCCCGCGTGAGAGCTCCTGCTTGTAGCCGAATTTCTCCAACAGCGCAGCGTCCTGCTGTCCGATATCGATGGGTGCGCGGTCATTCATCACAATTCTCCGACAGCATCTGCTCCGCCAGGAGACAGACGATCAAAACTGCAAAAGAGATATCGGCGTTCGTCGCAAGGTCATACCATGCACAATTTCACGCCGCCTCTCTTATACGTATAAGTGTCATGGTGGCGCGTTAAAATTCTGAAGTCAACAACGGCCCAACCCCCTGTTTACCCTGGAGTTTATTCGACGCAAATCGACACCCCCGGTGCACCACGTTGCGCCGCGCCGGTTGGGTAGCGCTGTTATGGGAAATACCTGGACGCGCCTCCTTTAATTAGACGAAAGCGGGAAGCTTGCATGCGAGCCCATCGGAAGCCGCTTCCGCATAAGGATGTATCCACAGACGTGCTTGTCCTGAGTAGGTCTTGACCCGCTCCTTCGCGTGCTTGAGCATGGATACTTCGACGAGCCACTCGACGTATACAGGATCAGGAAGGGACACGAAATCTCCAGACGATGCGGACAGACGGAAAGTTGTTCAACCAGAGACTCAATCGGCTTCGCTCTATTTCGGCTCTGCACCGATTTGATGCAGCACGTAGTCCGCGAGCAACTCGTTCGCACGTGTTGTCAGGTGTTCTCCGGCGGCAAAAAAATAGGTTTGATCGGCATGAGGTTCGGCTAGAGTCGACGCATCGCAATAGTCCTGATCGGGCCTGGCGCATGCATCTGCGTGAGCGGAATGGGTGAATCCGTGACTTGCCGGATCGGAGAGCAACGAATCGAAGAACTGCCCTGTTTCGATGAGGACGATTCTGGAATCTTTCGGAGGATCGGATTGAAGCTGACGATCGTAGACAGCGCTCAGTTCGCGGACGAATTTCTGGCTCGCCCGGCTATGAAACCACGGCAACACGCTCATATCCGGCAGCTTGAAAACGACGAGACGGCGCGCGCCATGAGCAAGGATGGTTCTCGCGGTATGCGCCTCTGACTGCGCTGCGACGACAACCCGCGCACGCTCGCGGCGCATGATGCTTTCGTCGGGATCCCGGTCGTCGCGCAGCGTTTTCGCCAATGCCGGATCGTTTCCGGGGTCATAGTTATAGGCGACATCGTTGGTGCCGATCCACAGGAACACGATCTGATCGTCCTTGAACGATCCGTGCGTTTTCAGGAATCGCAGCACCTGAGTCGATACCGGAACGGGCATGCCTTCGAGATCGCGGGAGACGGTCGAATAGGGCAACTCCGCGCGCGCGCCGCCCTCTGCGTAGTTCAGTCCGCCGGGTCCCGACAGTCCCTTCATGCCCTTGTAGACGTTGTCGTAGCTATCGGTATGTTCATTCGACGTAGCGGCCTGACCGAAATGATCGGCGACAATTTGCGCCCACGTTCTTCCCGGATTAGTCGTGAAGCGGAATCCGTAAGTACCGGCGTCGGTCAGGCTGTCGCCGAAGAAAACCGCCTGTTTGTAGCTGCTCTGCGCATCGGCGATATACGGACAAAGACATACGGCAACGGCGAGTAAAGCGAGTCGGACGAACTGGGGCATGGTGTCGCTCCCGGCGCACTGCAACAGATTGAAAAAGGACGCCCACGACTGGAGTCGACCGTGGGCGCCAAATCGCACTACTCTCGCTAAAACTTAGAACTTGTGGCGCAGGCCGACGATCGCAAGCAACTGCGATTGCTTGCCTGCGTCGACGTCATACGAGCCGACCACGGCCTGAGCATCGCCCGCTCCGTTCTGCCCGTTGGCATGCGTGTAAGCACCGGCCAGATAGACGTCGGTACGCTTGCTCAGCAGATAGTCGACGCCGAGATTCGCCTGGTGATAGGTCGCCGATGAATTGCCACCCGACTTCGTGTAGTTGTATCCACCGATCAACTCGAATGCCGGCGTCATCATCCAGCTGGCGAATACCGAACCGTTCTGGAAATGTTCCGATCCGGTGAACAGCGAAGAAGCGTCCGCGGTGTATTGGGTGTACGAATAGGCGGCGCCGGCCGTCACGGAGCCGACTACGTACTGCCCGCCGACGCGAGCAATGTTGATCGAACGCGCCGATGCATAGGCGGCATTCACCGAGCTGTTGAAGAAGCTGTCCGCCGTCGCCGTGCCACGCTTCGACAGTCCGGTATTGCCGTTATCGGCGTGCAGGAAACCGCCTGCGATACTCAGCGCCGCGCCGCTGTATGCGGCGGCAGCCGACCACGTCTGCCCCGAACCCGTGGAACCTGCGATGCCGCCTGGTGCATACATCGCCTCGACCACCACGCCGGCCCACGACGGGCTTGTCCACTTCACAGCGTTGTTGAAGCGCGCGCTGTCGTCGTAGTTATCGATGTCGCCCGGCGGTGCGAACAGACCGCTGTAGTTGTCGGCGGTGAGCGGCTGCAGCAGGTCGGTGACCGGGTCGTACTGGCGGCCGAGCGTCAACGCGCCGTATTTGGTGCTGGCAAGACCTACGAATGCCTGGCGGCCGAACTCGCGTCCATTGTTTTGCAATTGCCCGGAGCCGAGATCGAATCCGCTTTCCAGCTGGAAGTTGGCCGTGAGGCCGCCGCCCAGATCTTCCGTGCCTTTGAGGCCCCACTGGTTGCCCGACAGGTTACCGGAAGACATCTTCCATTGCGAACTCTGGCCGCCGCTATTGTGAATGTACGCGATCCCCGTATCGACGACGCCGTAAAGAGTGACCGAGCTTTGAGCATGCGCTCCTGTGACGTAGGCAGCAGCACCAAGAGCGACTACGGAGATAATCTGACGTTTCATTGACTCACCCTGCTGGATGTTTGTATTGAGGAACAATTCCGGCGTGTACCGTTGGCTACTCTCCCGCTGCACGGCCGGAAATATCGCTTATGCACTACTTGCCTTGCAAAGAATCGTGATGGATGGGTCTCTTCATTTTTAATTCGTCATACTGAATTAATGGATAAGTTGCCGATCTGTCGTTGCTCCGCAAACTCGAAGTACTCGTTCATGAATCGCCGAACGCTTCGAACCCAGAGTCACGGTCCTGACATATCAGTGTGTGACGTCTCCTCACTTGCGTCGCAGTATTGAAGCCCAATAATCAACGCTCAATTTCGCAAACAGCCTATTTGTGGCGCATATCGACGCACAAACTGCGTCACCGCCAATTTCGGGCAAAAAAAATCGGCACTCTTGCGAGTGCCGACTTTCAAACAAACTCGAACCGGGACAATCTACGCCGGCTTACTGAACCGGCGAACCCGAATGTCCGCCTGCTCCTTGTGACCTGCAAAGCCTTCCATCGCGCAAAGCCTCGAACAGTATTCGCCGACGAGCACGGAGGCTTCGTCGGTCAGCACGCGCTGATAGGTACAGGTCTTGATGAATTTCCCGACCCACAGGCCGCCGGTATAGCGCGCGGATTTCATCGTCGGCAGCGTGTGGTTGGTGCCAATCACCTTGTCGCCATACGACACATTGGTGCGGTCGCCGAGGAACAACGCGCCGTAGTTCGTCATGTGTTCGAGGAAATACAACGGATCGCGAGTCATCACCTGAACGTGCTCCGACGCGATGCGATCGGCCTCTTCCACCATCTCGTCGACGGTATCGCACAGAATGATCTCGCCGTAATCGTGCCACGCAACCGAAGCAACCGCGGCGGTCGGCAGAATCGCGAGCTGGCGATCGATTTCGGCGGGCAGGGCTTCAGCCAGCGCTCGGGAGTTCGTCAGGAACACTGCCGGCGAATTGACGCCGTGCTCGGCCTGTCCCAACAAGTCCGCGGCGACGATCTCGGCATCCGACGATTCGTCCGCGATCACCAGGGTTTCGGTCGGCCCGGCAATCAGGTCGATACCGATCTTGCCGAACAACTGGCGCTTGGCTTCGGCAACGTACGCATTGCCCGGGCCGACGATCATGTCGACCGGTGCGAACTGCTCCGTGCCGAGCGCCAGCGCGGCGACTGCCTGCACACCGCCGACACAGTAGATTTCGTCGGCGCCGGCCAGATGCATCGCCGTCACGATAGCGGGGTGCGGCTTGCCGTCGAACGGCGGCGCCACTGCCACGACGCGTTTGACACCGGCCACCTTGGCGGTCAGCACGCTCATATGCGCCGAGGCAAGCAGCGGATATTTGCCGCCCGGGATATAGCAACCCACCGAGTTCACCGGCACGTTTTTATGGCCGAGGATGACACCAGGCAGCGTTTCGACTTCCACGTCCCTCAACGCCGACTTCTGAACTTCGGCAAAGCGGCGCACCTGTTGCTGCGCGAACCTGATATCCGCGATTTCGAGTTCAGACAACGTGGCGACACACGCGGCAACTTCCTCGTCGGTCAAACGGAATGACGTCGGCGCCCAGTTGTCGAATTTCTTCGAATATTCACGCACCGCCGAATCGCCGTTGGCGGCGACGTCGGCAATGATCTTTTCCACGGTGCTGCGAACCTGAGCCGCGATCTCCGTCTGAACTTCCAGGGGTTTGCTCTTCTTAAGATACTCGATCACAACTGACCTCCAAAGGTATTTCGAGTGCCATCTCGCATCACCATGCATTTGGGCTTCAACGCTTCAATGCGATACGGCGGACATTTCAATCAATATTCGATGGGACCGCTAAATTTTCGGTGCGCACCGGAGCAAAGGCAATTTCGCACCGGCATTCGAAGTGACGCACTGTGGCGCACCCACGCGACGCTGCGTCTGCAAGCCCGATCGGATCGACGCCTGACATCCGCAATTTGCGCTCGCATGACAGTCAGTATTTGGAATCAAATATCCGAATTCAATTTCGCGGATCGCAAAAGCTCGACGCCATGTGACGCACGCGCTGCGTCGCTCCGCGCCGCTCTCGTCCGATAAATGGGAATCGCCGTCAAACCCAGGTCTCCACCCACTTGACATCGGCAATTTGAAGTCGCAGCATTCACCAACTTATACGTATAAGCTAATTTGCGTTGCCTCACAGGAGTTTGAACATGACACGCGTTTTTCATCTATACGGCGGCTGGCCGGGACACTTTCCCTACGAGGTCGCGGCATGGACTCGCGAACTATTCAGGGAGCTCGATTGGGACGTCGAGGAATCGACGGACATCTTCTCGCTGGACCGCGATCTCACCCAGTTCGACCTGATCGTGATCGGCTGGAATAACGCCGTCACGACCGAAACGCTGACCACCTCGCAGGAAAATCGTCTGCTCGAAGCTATCGAAAAGGGGACGGGTCTCGCGGCGTGGCATGGCGCCGGCGCGGCGTTTCGCGCAAGCCTTCGGTATCACATGGTGCTTGGTGGATCGTTCGTCGAACATCCGACCGGCGAAGGTTACCCGCATCCCTACATGGTCAACGTGACGGATCGCTCGCATCCGGTCATGCACGGTGTGGAGGATTTCGAGGTCCGCTCGGAGCAGTACTACATGCAGGTCGACCCGAACAATCACGTGCTGGCGGACACCACCTTCGACGGCAACCCGCTCCCCTGGCTCAAAGGCAACAAGTGCCCGGCAGCGTGGGTGAGGCAATGGGGCGAAGGCCGGGTTTTCTATCACTCGATCGGACACGACACCGGCAATCTGTCGGATCCCAACGTGCGCAGGATGACGCGGCAAGGTCTCCAGTGGGCGGCACGTATCTGACTGCGGCGTTCGCATCAGGCTCATCTGATTCGTTTCAGCGAAAGCGCAGTGTTTCGCCCGGGTGTGTGATCCCGCGCGGCTATTTATCTCACCTATGCAGGATCTGGAAATGGCAAAGCTCACAGGCAGTCAAATCGTCGCTCAGACGTTAAAGAACTACGGCGTTGAATACGTTGCCGGAATCCCCGGCCATGGAATCTGGACGCTCACCGACGCATTTCTCGAGAAAGATTCGGAAATTCGCTTCATCCAGGTTTTTCACGAACAAAGCGCGGTCCATCTGGCAGACGGTTACTACCGGGTCGCCGGTAAGCCGATGGCCGCGGTCACGTCGATCGGCGCGGGCGCAAGCAACACCGTGATCGGTATGGCAACCGCGTTCACCGATTCGACCAGCGTGATGCTGATCACCGGTGGGCCGCCCACTCACATGCGCGGCCACGGTCTGCTGCAGGAACTCGAACGCTACACCGATAACGACTTCCCGAAGATCGCCGAGGCGGTGTCGAAGCGTCATTGGGTGGTACAGCGCGTCGAGGAACTGCCGTTCGTCATGCATCGCGCGTTCAGTGCGATGGTGACGGGTCGCCCGGGTCCGGTTCACATCGAGATTCCGATGGACACGCAGGCAGAGGCCGCTGAAGTCACGCTTCACGATCTCGAAGAGCGCGTACCGGTCGGCAAGGTGTTCCCCGATCCGGCTGCCGTGAGAAAGGCCGCGGACGTATTGCGCAGCGCGAAGCGGCCGGTCATCGTGATCGGCGGCGGCGTGATTACCGGCGAAGCCTCGGTCGAGGTTCTGGCGCTCGCCGAGAAGTGGAAGATCCCGGTTGTCACCACGTGGAACGGCAAGAGCGGCTTCCCTGAAGATCACGAACTGTTCGCCGGCAGCGTCGGCCAGACCGGCACGTTGTGCGGCAACAAGGTTGCCTCCACTGCTGACGTGATTCTGGCCGTGGGCTGTCGTTTCACCGACTGGTCGTCGTCGAGTTACGCAAAGGGGGTCACGTTCTCGATCCCGCCGGGCCGGCTGATCCATATCGACATCGACCCGCACGAAATCGGCAAGAACTATCCGGTCACGGCCGGCATCGTCGCCGACGCGAAGTATGCGCTCGCGCACATCGTCGAGGCACTGAAAGACGACACGGTCGACCGCACCGAATACCTCGACCAGGTTGCCGGCTACAAAGCCGAATGGGAAGCCAAGCTGTCGAGCCGCCGCGATTCGGATCGTTTCCCCTTCACGTCGCAACGTCCGCTCGGCGCTTTGCGCAAGATCTTCCCGCGCGACACGATCGTCGTGGTCGGTTCGGGCAATACCCAAGGTGCGGTCAAGCAGACCTTCCCGGTGTACGAACCGCGCACTCACCTCACGTCGGGCGGATTCTCGTCGATGGGCTGGGCCGTGCCGGCAGCGATCGGCGCGAAGCTGGCGGCGCCGCATCGGCCGGTGGTCTGTGTGCTCGGCGACGGCGACTTCCTGATGACGTCGCAGGAAATCGCGATCTGCGTGACGAACAACATTCCGGTGGTGTTCATCGTTCAGAACAACGCAGGCTACATGTCGATTCGCGGCGGCCAGCGCAAGCAGACGAGCCGTCATATCGGCACCGAGTTCAATCACCCGGACGGCACGCCGTATTCGCCCGATTTCGAAGCGCTCGGTAAGGCATTCGGTCTGAAGTCGTTCCGCGTGAACAGCAACGACGAACTCGAACCGATCCTTCAGGAAGCGCTCGACTCGAACGCGCCGGTGTTGATCGAAATCCCCACCGATCGCGACGCGGCCGGCCCGTGGGTGCCGGGCTGGTGGGACTTCCCGATTCCGGCGTACATCACCGATGAACGTCAGGACGAGTACACGCAGTTCCGTCAATCGGAACAACATCTGTAAGATGAAGAGGCTGTATGAGCGATGCAACAATTGTTCATCGCGCAGTGTCCGACTTTGATGCCTTCGCGCCGATCCCCCGGCGCGAGGTGCAGACAGTCGTTCCCGGCGACGATGGCGTGATGACCTGCGACGTAGCAATCATCGGCTCAGGTATGGGGGGGTCCACCTTCGCCCACACTTTGGCCGGACAAAACCTCGATGTACTGGTCGTGGAGCGAGGCGATTTTTTGCCGAGAGAAATTCAGAACTGGACGACCGAATCGGTCTTCGGCGAGGGCCGCTATCGCAACGCCGAGCATTGGATCGACGACAGCGGCAAGCCGTTTTCGCCCGGCGTTTTCTACTATGTCGGCGGCAATACCAAGGTATTCGGCGCCATGCTGCCGCGCTTTCGCGAAGCCGACTTCGGCGCGATCAAGCACGCTGAGGGCGTGTCCCCTGCGTGGCCGATCGCGTACGCCGATATGGAGCCTCACTACGCAGCGGCAGAGCGTCTGTACAAGGTCCACGGTCAGCGCGGCAGCGATCCGACCGAACCCTGGCGCTCCGGCGATTATCCGTTTGCCGCACTGGAACATGACCCGGCGCTGCATCGGCTACACGCTTCAATGCGGGCTCAAGGCTTGCAACCTTTCGCAATGCCTGCCGCGGTCGATTACGGCAGCGGCCGACCCTGCGTACTCTGCTCGACATGCGACGGCTATCCTTGCATGGTCGATGCCAAGGCGGACGCGGAAGTCTCAGCGCTGCGTCCGACAGTCGGCAGCGGCCGTGCGCGCCTGATGGTCCAGACGAAGATCGACCGCCTCATCATGTCGTCCGACGGCAGCAGGATCGAAGAAGCCTGCGGCACCCGAGACGGCAGGCCGGTTCGCATCAGGGCGCATCGCTTCGTACTGGCATGCGGCGCGGTCAATTCATCGGCGCTGCTGTTGCGATCCGCGGACAGGAACCACCCGGAGGGAATCGGCAATAGCTCGGGACTTCTGGGCCGCAACTACATGGTTCACAACAGCACCTTCATGATCGCGGTCGACCCACGCCGCTTCAACAAGGTTTTCTTCCAGAAGACTCTCGCGATCAACGACTGGTATCTCCAGTCGAAGTGGAATGACTTTCCGCTCGGCAACGTTCAGATGCTTGGCAAGATTCGCGAGCCGATGGTGACCGGCATGTACCCGTGGTTGCCCAAGGCCGTCTCACGCTATATCACCGACCATAGCGTCGATCTGTACCTCACCAGCGAAGACCTGCCCGATCCGGACAACCGCGTGACGTTCAATGCGCAGCAAGGCCGGATTCAGGTGCGCTGGCGCCCGAACAATTTGCGCGCTCACGAAGAGCTCGTGAAAAAGACGGTCGCGATGATGCGTGAGGCCGGGTATCCGTTCGTCTTCACCAAGCGGATGGGTATCGCGACCAACTCGCACCAGTGCGGTACCGCATTGATGGGCACGGATCCGGCGAAAAGCGTTCTCGACACGAACTGCAAATTGCACGACGTCGACAACGCGTGGATCGTGGATAGTTCGTGGTTCCCTTCGTCCGCCGCGGTCAACCCCGCGTTGACGATCGCCGCCAACGCGATTCGCGTCGCGCAGATGTTTCGTTGAACAAGAGAGCCGGCGTGGCCGAATGGTCCGCCGGTTTTTTAGCTGCGCTTTTTCCGCCGGGCTTTGGTTGTCGAACGAACGACTAGCTCGGTCGGCAGGATGATCCTGGTTGCGGGCGGTTTTTTCGAAGGCGGCGCATTCAGAAGTTCTGTCAACAAGCGGGCTGCGTGACGCCCCTTTTCGATGAGCGGCTGACGAATCGTCGTGAGACCGGCGCCGGCCGCTTCCGGAATATCGTCGAATCCGATGACAGAGAGCTGGTCTGGAACGGACACGCCTCGCTCATTGGCGATCTTCAGGAAAGACAGGGCCATCACGTCGGACGTGGCGGCCACCGCCGTCAAGTCCTTGTTCGCCAGCATCTGTTCGGCCGCCCAGTCGCCGGCAGAGTGATCGAAGCCTCCTGCCTCGATGATCACCATGTCGTCAAAGCCCAGACCCGCAGCTTTCCCTGCGGACAGATAGCCTTCCAGCCGGGCCCTCACCACATTTTCCGTGGACTGCAGGAAGCGCTTTTGCGTGACGGGCCCTCTCAATCCGTCAGGTTTCAGACGGTCGGCGATAATGCCAATCCTGCTATGACCGAGGTCGAGAAGATGCTTCATCTGAATCTCGCCCGATCCGAAGTCGTCGATTCCGACGAACGGTGTGCCGTCAATGATCGGCGCGTCGACTACGACGAATGGGATGTTCTGCTTACGCGCCATGGCGACGACCGGATAGTCGTCCGGCAGGTTGTACGCAATAAGACCATCCACAAAACCTCGCACGGCCAGGCTGACGCTGCCAGGTTCTCCCGGCTGATTGACGAGGTCTTTTTGCAGCGGAAATAGCGCAAGCGCAACGTTCGACAACTCCCCGATTTCGCCGATACCGCGCAGGAGCCCGGTAGTGGACGGATCAATGAACGCATAAGGAAGCTCGTCGGAAATCATCAGTCCGATTGCGCCGACGCGCCCCGAGCGAAGACTGCCCCCTCGAACATTCGGCCCCGGATAACCGAGCTTCTTCGCGACCTTCAGAATGTGCTCGCGCTGAGCCTCGGATATCTCGGACGGCTTGTTATACGCGTATGAGACGGCAGGCTGCGAAACCCCCGCGGCGAGCGCAACATCCTTCATCGACACTGTTCGTTTCATTTCGAAAGAGGGCATCCAGTCCTTGTACCGCCGAGAAGGATATTGTACAGGCAGTGTCGAGCGCGCCTTCATTCATCGCAGGCGGCTGCAAACGTTTGGAGTACCCGAGAATGCAGAGCGGGAGTCGAGGCGGCGAGCACGTTGCCCGCCGAGTGTTCGCTCAACACCTGGCCTTGCCAATCGGTCATCACGCCGCCGGCCTGTTGAACGACTGGAACGATCGGCAGGAAATCGTGGGGAGCAAGGCCGGCCTCGACGACGAGATCGCAGCGCCCAGTGGCGAGCGCCGCATAGTTGAAACAGTCACCGCCATAGCGATGGACCGCAACCGATTTAGATAATCGATCGAAGCGGCTCTGTTCGACTGATGTGAATTTGTCGGGTGTCGTCGTGCAAAGCCGGGCTGCCGCGAGCTCCGAACAGCGGCTTGTCCGAAGCGAATCATCTTCGCACACGGCTTCGATCTCGAAGGAGAAGAAGCGCCGGTGTAGCGCGGGCATTTCTATTGCACCCAGCCACGGCATTCCCTCGTTCAACACGCCGATTAGCGTCCCCCACAACGGACTTCCGGTAACGAAAGCCTTCGTGCCATCCAGCGGATCGATGACCCACCTTCGTGCTGACAAGCGGCCTTGTGCGCCCTCCAGCAAACCGAACTCTTCGCCGATAATCGAATCGTCCGGATGTCGCGAACTGACGCACGCGCGCAACGCGAGTTCTATCTCCCGGTCCAGTTCCGTGACCGGCGATCGGTCTTCTTTACGCACGAACTGAAACGCTTGCTCCGCGTGCGACGAACAGATGGAACGGGCCAGTTCGCACAATTGGCGCACCGTTTGTTCGTAGTATTGCCCGTCCCGCCTGTCGATCTTCACGCCACGCGCTCTTCCGTGACCGCGTCGAATATCAGTACCTTGGCCGTATTCGCGTTCAGCCTCACGGTCTCGCCCACTTTTCCGACGCCGGGCGCGAAGCGGGTCATCAACGGCTCGCCCGCTGCGGACACCAACACGAAGTTGTCGGCGCCAGTGGGCTCGACCACATCGACGACAGCCTCGAAGCCATCGTCGCCGGCGCCGAGTGCAAACCACTCAGGCCGCACGCCAAGTACGATCTCGCGCCCAACATGGCGTTGCTGTGCAATCGACAACGGCCCCAGCGAGATTTTCAACGGACGCTTCTTGTCCGGACCGCCGACAAACGTCGCCGAGGTCCCGTCGCCCTGAAGCTTGCCCTTGATGCAATTCATCGCGGGGGAGCCGATGAAGCGCGCGACAAACAGATTGCTGGGCCGGTCATACACGTCTTCCGGCGTGCCGGTCTGCTGAACTTCTCCTCCCTTCATCACCACGATCTTGGTGGCGAGCGTCATTGCCTCAATCTGATCGTGTGTCACGTAGACCGTGGTGGTGCCCACCCGCTGATGCAGCTTCTTGATCTCGGCGCGCATATCCGTGCGCAGCTTGGCGTCGAGGTTCGACAAGGGTTCGTCGAAGAGGAAGATCTTGGGCTCGCGAACCATCGCGCGGCCCATCGCGACGCGTTGCCGCTGACCGCCCGACAATTGGCTCGGTTTGCGGTCGAGCAACTGGTCGAGTTGCAGGATCGACGCCACCCGCTGCACCGCGGCTTCCTGCTCGCTTTTCGAAGCGCCGCGCACGCGCATGCCGAATGTCAGGTTCTTTCGCACCGTCATCGTCGGATAAAGCGCATACGACTGGAAGACCATCGCGATGTCACGTTTGGCGGACTCAATATCGTTGACGACCGTGCCGTCGATAATGATTTCGCCTTCGGAAACCGGTTCAAGGCCCGCGATCGCATTCAGCAAGGTCGACTTGCCGCAACCCGAAGGCCCGAGAAGAACCAGGAATTCCCCGTCGTCGGCGTCGATGTTGATGGCTTTCAGACAGGCCACGCTGCCGTAGTTTTTACGAACATCCCGAATATGCAAAGAAGCCATCATTACCCCTTGACCGCGCCGGCCATCAGCCCGCGCACAAAATATTTACCAGCCAGAACATAAATGACCAACGTGGGCAACGCGGCCAGCAAGGCCGCAGCCATATGCACGTCGTACGGACGCTCCCCTGCGCTCGCGCTCACCATGTTGTTGAGCGCGACCATGATCGGCGTGTTCTGCCCGCTCGTGAACGACACGCCGAACAGGAAGTCATTCCAGATGCCGGTGAACTGCCAGATCACGGTAACGACGATCATCGGAATCGAAAGCGGCAGGATGATGTGGCCGAAGGTCGTCCAGAAACCCGCTCCGTCGACTCGCGCGGCTTTGATCAGGTCTTGCGGCACCGTCATGAAATAGTTGCGGAAGAACATAGTCGTAAACGGAAGTCCGTAGACCGTGTGCACCAGAATCAGTCCACCGATATTTCCTGACAGTCCCAGCGCACCGAGTGTCTTCGCGAGCGGAATCAGAACGGCCTGATACGGCGTGAAACTGCCGAACAGAATGACTCCATAGACGAAGCGCGAGCCCCTGAAATTGAACTTGGTCAGCGCGTAGCCGTTGAGCGCGCCGAACAGCGCGGACAGCACGACGGCCGGCACCACCATCAAAACCGTGTTGATGTAGAAGCCGCGCAACCCCACGCAATCGACGCCGACACACGCGTTTTGCCACGCATCGACCCAAGGCTGCACGGTCGGCCTCAGCGGCACGGAGAGTATCGAGGTCGAACGGATTTCCGCCATGTCCTTCAGCGAGGCGAACACCATCACGACCAGCGGCATGACGAAGAACGCGGCGAACCCGATCAGCACCGCGTAAAGAACGACGCGGCTGAACGTTCGGGTAACGATCCGGCGGCGATTTCCCGGGCGTGCCGGACGATGGGCGAGGTTAGAGGCTATCGTGGTGCTCACGCTTAAACTCCGAAAAGAGATACGGAACAATAATGACGACCACGACCAGCAGAATCATCACGGAACTCGCCGCGCCCTGAGCCAGTTGGCCGCGGCTGAAGGTGAGGTTGTACATGAACGTCGTCGGAAGATCGCTTGAGAAACCCGGGCCGCCATTCGTCAGCGCGACCACCAGATCGAATGAGCGCACTGCCTGGTAGATCAGGATGACGATCACGCTGAACACGGACGATCGGAGCATCGGGATAATGATCGTCGAGTAGATGCGGAACACGCCGGCCCCTTCCATCTGCGCTGCTTTGACGATTTCACCGTCCACACCCCGCAGTCCCGCGAGAAAAATCGCCATCACAAAACCGGCCGTCTGCCAGACCGCGGCGATCACCAGCGTATAGACCGCCATTTTCGGATCGATCAGCCAGTTGACGTGAATGCTGGTCCAGCCGATGTCGTGGAAAAGCATTTCGAGTCCGAGCCCCGGATTCAATATCCACTTCCATGCAGTGCCGGTCACGATTAACGAGACTGCCATCGGATATAGATAGATCATCCGCAGCGTTCCTTCGGCGCGCACCTTCTGGTCAAGGAAGATCGCGAGCAGCAGGCCGATGACAAGCGAGATGACCATGAACGCCACGGAAAACAAACCAAGATTGACGACGGCCACATTCCAGCGATCCGAGTTCCACAGGCGCACGTACTGCGCGAGTCCAACAAAATCGTAGTTCGGCGCGAACTTCGAATTCGTGAATGAAATCAACACCGACCAGCCGATAAAAACGTAGACCGCGATAGTCAGCACGACGATGCTCGGCGTCAGCGTGAGAACCGCGGGATTCCAGAACTGCTTGCGTCGCGGCGCTCGCGACGTTGCGCGTCCGAGCGCATCTCCGGACTTCAGAGATACGTTCAGTCTGCGACTCGTATCCACTTCCATAACCTTGCCTCTGTAGTAAAACATCAACCAAAAACGGAACGCGGCGGGCTCGACCTGGGCATTGCCGAAGTGCTCGATACGTTCACTCGACAGCATTCCTTTCTGGACGGCGCATCGAACTTTTTTCCGCTGGGCACCCGGGATTCCCGCATAAACCTGCTAGCGATGCGTAGTCCTCGCGAGCAGTCAGAATTTCCACGAGTGCCGGCCCACCACTCGACAACGCGCCCCTCAACGCTCGTTCTAGTTGCGATTCGTGCTCTACGCGCCAGGACTCCAGTCCGAAACTTCGCGCGATGTCGGAGAAGTCCGGTGAATACGGTCTTCCGTTGGGCATGTTGAACTCAGACCCGACATGACGCCCCAGCAGTTTTTGCTGGAGAAATCGAGTCGACATGTGCCCGCAGTTGTTCAGAACGACGAACACAAGCGGCAAGCCGTGCATCACACACACGGCCATCTCCGGAAGCGACTGCAGAAAGTCACCGTCGCCGACCACGCATACGACGTCCTTTGCTGGCACCGCCAGTTTTGCACCGATGGCGGCGGGCACCGCCCACCCGACCACGGGTGAGTTCGCGCAAGTCAGTTGAGTACGCGGCTGGTAGGCGCGGAACACCTGCTGAACGGTCATCAATGCCGTGCCGGGTCCTGCCACGACAACCCCGTCCCGCTCCATGACCTGCTGAAGCACGCTGATCGGCCGTTGGCCCGAAAACGGCGTCCTGAGAACAGCCGAGCGGTCTGCGACGAGTTGCAGCCAGTGCGTCTTCAGTTCTTCGATCGTCACGAGCCAACTCTCGTGTCGCGACAACGCGCGCCGGGATCGTTGAGGCGATATCGCAACCGACATGTCGCGCAGGGCGCCGGACACATCGGCATGAATGTCCAGTTTCCAGGTCTGATCGCGCTGCGGAAGTTCTAGCGACACGCGGATCAGCGTGCGTTCATCCGAACTGCCGGCCGCACGGAGCACATCCGGAACGCTTCCCCAATCGGCGTCCTTGCAGCCCACAACGAGGATCATGTCCGCACGCACCAGAATTGAATTGCCAACCCCAGTGCCGAATCTCCCGGCCGAGAGGCCGCTGACAGAATGGTCTTCCGGCACAATTCCCTTGGCGCTCGCCGACGTCACCACCGGTGCGCCGAGCCTGGTTGCCAGTTCGAGAATCGCGTCTTTCGCATCCACCGCTTCGGTCCCGATCCCGGCAAAGATCGCTGGCCTCATCGAAGACAGAAGCAGCGCCACCGCCTTTTCGATCAATCGATGATCCGCTGTCGGTGGCTCCGCCCGCTGCTGCGCATGGAGTGCATGCATATCGAAATCGAGCGTCTCGCACTGAACATCGAGCGGCACTTCCACCTGCACAGGCTTCGGCCGACTCGCCAGCAGCACGCTAAAAGCAGACTGCAACACATCAGGCAACTGGGCTGCGCTCTGCGCCGGGTTGGCGGCGGTGCGGCCGCCTATCATCAACGCTGCGCTGGAATGCGCTTCCATCACGTTCATATCGGTCGGCATCGGCATATCATTGCCGCTTGCCCCTCCTATGAGCGCCATAGGGCGACCGCATGCGCGATGGAACCCATCAGCGAGATGGACGGCACTCCTCGACTGCATCACCTGAATGAACGGGATTTCCCTACCGCTATCGAGAAACGCGTCCAGCAGCGGCAGGCAGTCTCTGCCCGGCACGCCGGCAACGTACTGGACGCCGTGGTTCTTCATCGCCTGCGCAATGACCTGTGCGCCCGTTAGCTTCAATCTTGTCTCCTTCGGGGTTAGCGTCCCGGGCGACGATCCGCTCAAAGACACTGACTACTCGTTGGAGAGGAGTATTTGTCACTAAAAAAACGTACTCAATTTCGCAGACGGCGCAAACGAGACGCACTGTGACGCACAGAAAGCAGTACACTGAATCACACCGATGTCTGCCGGCCCGTGACGGCTCCCGCCATTGAAAACGACCTGGTTTTCGCGGGGTTTTTATCAGTTGGCATAGCACCAACGGGCGCGTACCATCCGGCGATTCACAAAGTGGCCGGCATTGGCTTGCCCGGCACTCCCGCTAAACAATTCGGCACAGTCCGAAGCTCTTTCCCATACACAGACATGGATCGACAGCAAGACCTCGCAAATCTCGCCACTAACCTGTCTCTGCTGGTGGCTTCGTTCGATTCGGTCGCGGACTTCTGCCGCAAGCTCAATGTAAATCGTCAGCAGTTCAATAAGTACCTTGCCGGCTACCATGTTCCCTCGCAGAAGGTCCTTCTGAAGATAGCGAAGTTCTTCCTGATGGAGCCCAGTGATCTGTTTCTGACGCCCGCAGAATTCCGGAGCTTCTATGAAGGCCTCGAATACGAACTTCCGCTGGACCTGAAGTCCGCCCCGCAGTTCGTAAGATTTTTACCGCTGATCAAATCCTCGGTTGCGCCGCTGCAGGACTTTCTCGGTGTCTATCACCGGTATCACAACTCATCGATCTACAAAGGGCGGATTCTGCGTTCCGTCACCTGCATCTACGAACACGATTCTTCGGTGCGATACGTGACTATCGAGCGATTCCCACAACTCGACAGCACGAACAAGGTGGCATACTCGTTCACCTACCATGGGTTCTGTTTTTTGCTCGGCGACCGGATATTTATGATCGACTTTGAAGGGCGCCAGAAGAACGAGATGACGTTTTCCGTTCTCACACCGCAGCACAGGCGACCGATCCGCTTTCTTTACGGCGTCGTCACGGGTGTGGCCTCTTCGTCCTTCAGACAACCCTTCTCGACACGCCTTGCCTTGTGCTTCGTGGACCGTGGTTCGCTTCGAAAAAAACATCTTCGCGAGGCGACGGTCCTCCTTCCTAGCGACCAATCGTTACCGCTCGAGATACGGGAGTACATGACTGGCGACCAGTCAACAATGGTGTGGGGTGGTGAGGGCTGACGGGAACTACCACATGCACGCTTATTTTTTTCAACTAGTCTTATTCGTATAAGATAAGCGTGGTCAGCCAGAGGTTGTAAGCCAAAACGCCCATCGACTCATTTGCGTCCGCATCTGCTCATTTGTATGAGGAGTTCATCATGCCAGGAAGCCTTTATCTGAATGGGTCCGCCATAGCGACCTTGTTTAAGTCACTGCCCGCCGCAATTGAAATTCCAGTTTGCATCGGTGCCGTTGCACTACTTGTCGGCTTGATGGTGACACTCGTTAGATTCGTACGATTGGATGGGAAGCGGATTTAATCTCAGGCGAAATCCGGGCGTTCCAGAACAGAATGAGAAGTGGCTATCGCGCGGCCTCCTCTCGCATAGATCGCTCGGTACCTCGTTGGCACGTGCGCCTTGTCAGCCCGCGACGGTGCACTGACGCAAAGCGATGTAGCTCTCGCAAGGCTGTCGTTTTGTCGCTCCCGATGTCCTCGCCCATACTGGCACATCCGGACGAGCACATCGAACCCGGGAAGAATTCTGGCAGACCACTCTTTCTTCTAGTTAAACCGCCCTTGCCAGCGAAACCGGTCGACCTCCAGCCACTCGTTCCGGCCGAGAATAGTCTTCGAGCGCCTGCATCCAACCAAAGGCACTACTGTTGGGATGAGTTGATCGCAATATTTCGCTCTATAATGCGCTTTATTGCTCATTATGGTCGCACCGGAATAACCAATGCTCAATTACGAGGCCCTTCCTGACGAGCGTCAGCGGCACATACGCTCATTGCTCGCTTCCAAGGGAAAAGTATTTGCCGCCGACCTTGCCGCGGAATTCGGTGTTTCGGAACACACTATTCGACGCGACCTCACAGATCTCGCAAAAGGCGGAGCATGCCGAAGGGTCTATGGTGGCGCAGTCTCCATTCCGCCCAATGGCGGAAGCCTGCAACATCGGATCGAGCGGGAACCGGAACGGAAAGGCGCTCTCGCGATTGCGGCAGTGTCGCTGCTGGGTGACAACCAATGCATATTCATTGACACCGGCAGCACTAACCTGTCCATAGCACGCGCGATTCCTACAGATATCAACCTTACGGTAGTCACCAATTCGCCGGTCGTTGCATCCGCGCTTCTTGAAAAGGACAACGTAACGTTGATCACGCTGGGAGGACAGATCGACAAGACGATAGGTGGCACAGTCGGCGTGCTTGCAGTCGAGGCAATTCAGAGGCTGACATTCGATCTTGCGTTTCTTGGCGCCTGTGCAATCGATCCGCAGGAAGGGCTAACTGCCTTCAGTCTCGAAGACGCGTCATTCAAGCGGGCGGTTCTGGCCAGAAGCGGGACGATCGCGATAGCCGTCACCAAGGAGAAGTTGCTCAGCGTTGCGACACATAACGTTATGTCCGTTGACGCCATCGCGACGATCATCGTCGAAAATGACGCACCCAAAAAGCTGGTCAAAGCTTTCGCCGATAGTGGGCTGCAAGTACTAGTCGCGTCCCGGTAGGCGTTCCGCGTAATAGGTGACTACTTATTCAGAGAGCGATGCGCCAGATCTTTGGCAAGCCGGGGAATTCCAGTGGAGAAATTCCCCGCACTGCCATTTAGACAGAGCGATAATCGGCCAGTTGATATACCGTGCTGACTGCAGTATCAAGCCGCGACGGATCAAGCTTTCCGCCCTCAACAGCCTTGACGATGGCGGCCGCTACCTCCTCAATATGAGGCACAGCTTTCGGTGATAAAAGAAGTAGATCCGCACCGGCCGCCAGCGCGTCAACAGCGGTGTCGCCGACGGACCTGTCTCCGATAGTGGCCCTATGATCTAGATCACAGGTCATCACCAGTCCTTTGAACTCCAGTTCCCCGCGTAGGAGCGCAATAAGTTCGGCCGACAGCGATCCAGCTGTCGCTGGTTTGAACGCCTCGAAGCGCGCTGGTCCCATCATCACTGCGCTAGCGCCCTCTTCGATTCCTGCCCGGAATGCACCCCACTGAGCACGCAGTTCGTCCAGCGAAGAAGGCACCGTCGCCTCGTCTTTCGCCGGATGGCCTCGCAAGACCGGATGTCCTGGGAAGTGTTTCAGCGTGGTCTTGAGACCCGCACGGCGCGCACCACGTATGTAAGACCGTACCATTCGCGACGCCGTCTGCAGATCGTTGGCTAACGTGCGCCCCTCCAGCCACTGGTTGCTACCTGTCAGCACCTCTGCCGTAGGAGAAAGTGCAAGATTGATACCGGCATCAACGACTCCACGTGCCGTCTCAAAACAGGCTTGCTCCAGTTCAGACTCTGACATTCTTTGTGCGGCGTCGCGAGCCGGCAACTTTGCCGAAACCCCTTGCAAGCGATGTACGGCTGCGATATCGGTGTCCGCTGCCAGGATCAGCTTGCCGGCGCGTGCCGTCGCTATTTCGATCGCACCATGCCAGGCTTCAACTGTTTCCCGACTGAGTCGTTGCTGACTCATGCGGCCGGAGACATATTCCTCACCTGTCTCACCAAACAAAAGACTCCGTCCACCGTTATCCAGAAAACGAGAAATATGGACGTCGATTTCGAGTGTTTCCAGTACCGGAAACAGCACTGCATGTGCGTGGCGGGATAGTTCGCTCATAGTGATTGGTCCCCTCTGTTGCCGTTAAGGCCAACATCACGTCCAATTTCAAGCTCCTGCGCCAACGACCGCACCCTCTGAGCCGCTTCAGCAAGTCGCTCATGTGCAAGCGCTCCGCTCTTCACCGCCTCAACTATCGTCCGCACGATTACCTCGAGACCTGATTGGCTCGAGACCAGCAGCAAGTCGGCGCCCGCGACCAAAGATGCCACGGCTGCCGCCTCGACTGTCCGTCCGCGCAGAATGCCCGGTGCGTCAAGATCATCCGAAATGACCAGCCCGTTGAAAGCAAGCTGCCCACGCAGGAAGGACAACGTTCCAGGAGAAGTACTGGACGGTTCTTCGGCATCAACAGCAGGGACCAACGCGGGGCCTGCCATCACGGCCCTGACACCTGCGCCAATAACATCCCTGAACACTCCAATGCCCGGCATCAGCTCGTCCAGTGTGGCATTGACTACCGCTTCATGACGCGCCGGATCGAGCTCGGTCACCGGATGGCCAGGGAAATGTTTTGCGGTAGCGGCAACACCACTTGCCTGAACACCACGCACAAACGCGCATGCAATCCGGCTCACCTCAGCCGGATCGACGCCAAGATTGCGCCGTTCGAGCCATGGGTTGATACCGGTCACGACGTCGACGATGGGTGACAGAAACAGATTGACACCCAGACTACGCGCCGCCTTCGCTACTTCAGCCGACTGCCTCGTGATTTCATCCGCTGAAAGTGCACGTGCACTTTCAAAGCCCGGCAACGCGGGCGCAAGCTGATGAAGGCGCTGAATGCCGCCGAGCTCCTGGTCGACGGCGACGATTACACCACCGCCCGCGTGCCGCCGCGCAAGCCCGGTGATGCAATCGAATTGCGCGGCCGATTCGCTCGCACGCCGGGCGTCGCTCATGGCACGAGCGACATACTCGTCCCGGCTTTCGCCCAGAAGGATGGAAACGCCGCCGTTGTCCAGATAGCGCAACACGACGTCGTCAAGTTCGAGACCGCCAAACGCCGGGAGCAGGACCGCGTGAGCGTCCTGAATTAGATCGTTCAAGGAAATATCTCCTGTTAGGTGAGAGGGCGCCAGCGACACGCCGATTTGACACTTGACAAAGCGTGTGCTTGATATAGCAATTTTTAGAGCAGTATAGCTCGTTTAAATGGCCAATGAAACCAAATCTGGCTAGTTCAATGCGCGAACATGAGCGTTTTGAGCGTTCCGGCCAGATGCCGACGGCGGCTGAACTGCTACTCGTTGGAGCGCGTGCCCTACTGACGACGGCTTTGACGCCCGGAATTACTGCTCGATCGGCGGCTCAAGCGCGGCCGCCGGCGGACTCGGATGGGTATTTTTTGGACGAATACATGGAGTTGCCAGCGTGGCGGGCCCACGCGCTACTGGCAACTCAGTTGGGCGAGCAATTGGAAGTTCGCTTGTACGGCTGGGTGGGGTAAAAAAGTAAAGCTATTTGCTCGACGCGCGGATTCATTCGGCACGCAAGAAATTCGGCCCGTTCGTGATTCGCAATGTGCGCGATATGCGTCAGGTCACGGGAGTTCCGTCACGGCCGCGCTTCGCCGCGCGCCTCGCCGCAGGCTTGCCGGCGGCAGCCGCCATGCGCTGCTGCGCGACTTCGCGCACGGCATCGATAAGCGCCCGGCCCACTGCCGACGGCTGCGTGTCCGAGCGCCGGATCAACCCCACCGGCTCGCCGGTGCCCGCGAACGGCAAGGGCAAACGCACCAGCATCCCATGCGCCAGTTCATATTCGACTGCGCTCTGCGGCACGAACCACACGGCGTCGTTCTCCAGCGTCAAAGCGCGCCCGGTGGATACCGACAGCACCTCGACGAACCCCGACAACGGCGGCACGCCCCACGCGCTCAACAGGCTTTCGGCCGATTGCCGGATCAGCGTGCCGAACGGCGGCAGCACCACCGGAAAGTCTTCCAGCGACGTGGCCGGCAAACCTGCCACGCGCGCCAGCGGATGCCCGGCGCGCACCACGGCAATCAACGGTTCACTGAAAAGCTGCTCGAAGCTGAGTCCGACCATCCTTTCCGGGTCTGCCAGACGTCCGATCGCGAATTCGATCGTGCCGGCCTTCAGGCGTTCGAGCAATTCGGGGTTGGCGCCCGTGGCAAGGCGCACGATGACGCGCGGCCAAAGCGCGGCGAAGCGCTTCAGCACCGGCGGCACCAGCGCCACCGCAACGGTCGGCAGAACGCCGATTTCCACCGTGGCGGCGGCCGCGCCTTCCGCGCGCGCCAACAAATCGACACCCTGTCGCAACGCGCTGACGCAGGCGCTCGCGTGCGGCATGAAGAGCTGCCCCTCACGGGTCGGCACAGCGCCGTGGCGGCCGCGCTCGAACAGCTTCACGCCGAGAATCGCTTCGAGTTCGGCCACCGTCTTGGAGACCGCGGGTTGCGTAACGGACAGGCTTTCGGCGGCCCGCTGCACGCTGCCGAACTGGGCGACGGCCAGAAAGCACTGAAGATGACGGAATTTGACGCGGCTGTCCGCGAGGCTGCGTTGCATAACGACAGGTTATACGAAAAGGGCGAAAACGTCATTTTGCATAACCGCTCAGGTTGGATAAAGTCGCTCCATAGGTCGTATCCCACAATTACCCGAAGGAGACACTGATGGATGAGTCCTCTCTCATTGCGCGCGATTTCGCGTCCCACCCCGCCTATATCTATCCCGGCTACGGCTCGTCGGTCAAACGCGGCCCGACGCGCCCGCTGATTCCGCTGAAGGAAAAGCTGCGCGATCAGCGCGTGCCGGTCTACGGCACCGAAGACCTCGGCGCGCTCGATCACGATCTGACGCGCAATGCGGTGCGCAATGGCGAGCCGCTTGGCGAACGCATCATCGTGACGGGCCGCGTGCTCGACGAGGGCGGCCGTCCGGTGCGCAATACGCTGGTCGAGATCTGGCAAGCGAATGCCGCGGGCCGCTATGTGCACAAGAACGATCAGCACGACGCACCGCTCGACCCGAACTTTCTCGGCGCCGGCCGCTGCATCACCGACAACGAAGGCCGCTACCGCTTTCTGACGATCAAACCGGGCGCCTACCCCTGGGGCAATCACCCGAACGCATGGCGCCCGAACCATATTCACTTCTCGCTGTTCGGCGACTATTTCGGCTCGCGCCTCGTCACGCAGATGTACTTCCCCGGCGACCCGCTGCTGGCCTTCGATCCGATTTTCCAGGGCACGCCCGAGCATGCGCGCGACCGCCTGATTGCAAACTTCTCGCTCGATACGACTCAGGAAGCCTACGCGCTCGGCTACGACTTCGACATCGTGCTGCGCGGCCGCAACGAAACTCCGATGGAGCGCTAAGTCATGACGACCTTCAAGCAAACGCCTTCGCAAACGGTTGGACCGTACTTCGCCTATGGTCTGTGCCCGCAGCAATACGACTTCGACTTCAGGAGCCTGTTTACGCCGGTTCTGGCCGACCGTGAGGCGGCCGGCGAGCACATCACGATCGTCGGTCAGGTATTCGACGGCGACGGCCAGGTGGTCGGCGATGCAATGCTGGAAATCTCCCAGGTCGACGCGCAAGGCCACTACCCGGAATCACGCGAGGAAACCCTGAAGACGGGCTTCCGTGGTTTCGCCCGCGTAGGTACGGGAACCGATCCGCAGAAGCGCTTTGTGGTTGAAACGGTGAAACCCGGCCGCGCAAACCCGGACGAGGCGCCGCATCTGAACGTGGTCGTGACGATGCGCGGCATGCTCCTGCACACCTTCACACGTGTCTATTTCGAGGACGAAGCCGAAGCTAATGAACGGGATGCCGTGCTGGCGGCAGTTCCAGCGGACCGGCGCGGCACGCTGATCGCGCGGCGCGAACCTGGTAACCCCAATGTGTACCGGTTCGATATCCATATGCAGGGCGATAAGGAAACCGTGTTTTTCGACCTTTAACGTGGATTTTCTATACTTTCATATAGCTTTCACATACACTGGAGATGATCCGTCTTGCGACTGGATCGCGAAACTCCGAGTAGTTAAGCCCGCCCCGCGCGGGCTTTTTTTTATGCTCAGCAACGAAAATGGTCGATGTTCTGTCCGGCGTAGATCGCGCGCGCGAGCCAGTCCGGTTTATCGCCATGACCGTCCCACGTATTGCCGAAAGCGTCGCGATACATCACGGCGCGGACCGCAGCTTTGTCGGCTTCGATCGCTTCGGCGAGCGTTTCCATCGTAATGCCGTATTCGTCCATGCGCCGGCGGATCCACACGATCAGGCGCTCACGCGCATTCCCGTCGAGGTCGAACAGCCGTTGTTCTTCTCGCTCTTTCATAACGTACCGGTTTCGCGGCTGATAGTGCTCGCGTTTGAAAAACAAAAAGCCTCGCTAAACAACGCGAAGCCTGGGTGCGAATTAGATGGGTTGAGTGCAAATCGAACTCACGACGCCATTCCCGACGCGTGACAACTCGCATCTGGAATCATGCCCAATCAATCCTGGATTCAGGGGAATTCGTCGGCAAACGGCTCGAATCGCGCCCGGTCGGCCTTGGTGTTCCAAGGCTGCTTTAGCGTATGGAAAGTGATTCTAGCATCCAGATTCCGCTGCCTGCAGCAACTGATTGTTCGGCTGCGGTTTGCCCGCAGCTTGTCTGCAGCGATCGAATTTCTTTGTCATTTCCGTTCGCACGCGGCGCCGCCAAAAAACAAAATTCCGCTCTCTCATGCTATGTTTCAGTGTTCCGACGGCTCATGTCGCCGCCTATAGGAGACGCACAAAAATGCCCGCCTCAACAGCCATCGCCACCATTCTCGCCGCGCTGCTGCTCGGCGCCATGAGTCCCGGACCGAGCTTCGTTATCGTTGCCCGCAATTCAATTGGACTCTCGCGCGGCGACGGCCTCGCAACAGCGCTCGGCATGGGTATCGGCGGCGTGTTCTTCAGCGGTATCGCCTTGCTCGGCCTGTACACGCTGCTGGCAACAGTAGAGTGGCTATATGTCGGCTTGAAAGTAGCCGGTGGACTTTATCTGATCTACCTTGCGTCGAAGATCTGGCGCGGCGCCGCCAAACCGCTTGCGTTCGATGCCGCGCAAGCCGCTACTGGCAATGCGCGCAAATCCTTCTGGATTGGTTTGAGCACACAACTCAGCAATCCGAAAACAGCGGTTTACTACGGCAGTATCTTCGCTGCCCTGCTTCCGCAACATCCGCCGCTGTGGTGCTACTTCGCGCTACCCCCTGCGATCTTCGCCATTGAAGCCGGCTGGTACACCGTGGTCGCGTTGTGCTTTTCGAGCAAACGGCCGCGCGAAATCTATCTGCGCTGGAAGGCCTGGATCGACCGGGTCGCTGCAAGCGCCGTGGCCGCGCTCGGATTGCGCCTGATCCTGACGGCGCACAAAGTGGGTATCTGAAACAGAAACGCCGCTTGAATGGCTTGTCGTGCGGCGAGACGCGACAAGCCAGCAACGAGGGCCGCATCGCCGTGCGCCGAATGTGTATAAGCCGGATTCATAACAAAACAGTTACAAGATAAGTGTTGACGCCGGCATGCCCTGGCGGTTACTGTGGCACCCGAAGTTCAAGAAGTTCGATTGCTGTTCATCAATGTCTCGCTCCTCAGCGGTATTCGTTGTCCTCTCCCTCCTTGATGCTTCACGCGCTCGTCAACCGAGCAAATTTTTCTATTTTTACTCAAGGATTCCTCATGGATACCGGTACCGTTAAGTGGTTCAACGACAGCAAAGGCTTTGGCTTCATCACCCCGGACAAGGGCGGCGACGACCTGTTCGCGCACTTCTCCGAAATCAGCGGCGACGGCTTCAAGACGCTGGCTGAAAATCAGAAGGTGAGCTTCGAAACGAAGCAAGGCCCGAAGGGTCTGCAAGCGGCTAACATCAAGCCGCTGTAAGTTTGAAGGGCTCGGTGTCCGGCAACGGACATCGGGCTGCAGCGACATCCTCGCGGAGCTTCGTCTCCCACAGTTGGCGCGATCGCTTTTAGCTGCATATATTGTTCAGCTAGCCTAAGCGCCAAACGCCTCGTTGCACCTCATTCTCCCCTCTGGCTTCAACGCCCTTTTTAGCTTTCCGACTGCGTTTGGATTCGGCTCGCAATGGCTTGAATCGGCTCGTCCGCGTGACCCGTACAACGGCTCGCACGGCAGGCGCGCACTCGAACATTATTAAAATATAAAATGCAAAACAAACATATTCATCATTACAACGGCTATGCCGTCAAACCCTCGGCGCATCGTTTGCCCGACGGTAGCTTTTCATCCAACCTGCTGCTCGAACGCGCTAACAGCGCGCGTACCGAAGGGCGCTACCAGTTCTATTCGCTCGACTACTTCCCGAACGAAGAACAGGCACTGCAGCACTCGGCACGCTGGGCACGCCGCTGGGTCGACACGCGCGGTTAAGCGCGCATCGAGCCTGGTGAGCGCAAGACTCCACGCTTGCATCGTTCAGCATCCATAGCGCGCCAATCGGCGCGCCAGACCAGACTAACGCGCGCGATCTATCCGGCTTGTTCCGCCTTGATCCGCGCGCGCAGTTCGAACTTCTGAATTTTTCCCGTCGACGTCTTCGGCAATTCGCCGAAGCGCACCGCTTTCGGCAACTTGTATCCCGCAAGAAACAGCCGGCAGTGCGCGATGATCTCTTCTGCGCTCACCTGAGCGCCTTCCTTGAGTTCGACGAAGGCGCACGGTACCTCACCCCACTTCGGATCGGCCATCGCCACCACGGCGGCAACCGACACCGCAGGGTGACGGTACAGCGTGTCTTCGACCTCGATACTCGAGATGTTCTCGCCGCCTGAAATGATGATGTCCTTGCTGCGATCGCGGATACGGATATAGCCGTCAGGCATGCGCACGCCAAGGTCCCCAGTGTGGAACCAGCCGCCGTGGAAGGCCGCTTGCGTGGCGCGCTCGTTCTTCAAATACCCTTTCATGCAGATATTGCCGCGGAACATAATCTCGCCGAGCGTTTCGCCGTCGTCAGGCACGGGCGCGAGCGTGTCGGGATCGAGCACCGCGACGGCTGCCTGCAGGTGGTAGCGCACACCTTGCCGCGCGTTCATTTCGGCGCGTGCGTTGTCGTCGAGCGCGTCCCATTCTTCCTGTTTCGCGCAGACCGCGGCCGGGCCGTAGGTCTCGGTGAGGCCGTACACGTGCGTCAGGTCGAAACCGATCTCCTTCATCTTGGCGATCACCGCCGGTGCGGGCGCCGCCCCCGCCACCATCGTCGACACACGATGCGTGATGCCTTCACGCCACTCGGCGGGCGCATTCGCAAGCGCGCTTTGCACGATCGGCGCGCCGCAATAATGCGTAATGCCTTCACGGCGGATCAACTCGAACACCGTCTTCGCGTCGAATTTGCGTAGACAGACGTTCACGCCGGCACGCGCGGCGACGGTCCACGGGAAACACCAGCCGTTGCAGTGAAAAAGCGGCAAGGTCCACAGATAAACCGCATGCTTGGGCATATCCCACTCGAGGATATTGCTGAGCGCGTTCAGATATGCACCGCGATGGTGGTACACCACGCCCTTCGGGTCGCCGGTCGTGCCCGAGGTGTAGTTCAGCGCAATGGCGTCCCACTCGTCGGCGGGCAGGGTCCATGCGAACTCGGGGTCGCCGCTTTGCAGGAACGCTTCATAGTCGGTTGCGCGGATGAACCTGTCCGCGTCGGCAGGCATTGCATCGGCCACGCTGATCACGCACAACTCGGGAAACTCCAGTGCCGCGCGGTGCGCGAATTCGCTGTACTCCGTATCCACGATCAGCGCCTTCGCCTCGCCATGGCGCAGCATGAACAACAGCGACGATACGTCGAGCCGTGTATTCAGCGTATTGAGCATGGCCCCGGCCATAGGCACGCCGAAATGCGCTTCTATCATCGGAGGAATATTCGGCAATAACGCCGCAACCGTGTCGCCGCGTTCGATACCGGCCCGCTGCAACGCGCTCGCGAGGCGCCGCGCGCGCTGGTAGGTTTCGCGCCAGTTTCGGCGAATCTCCCCATGGACGACCGCCAGCCGCTCACCGTAGACTTCCGCTGCGCGTACGATGAAATCGATGGGCGTGAGCGGGACATAATTGGCCTCGCGCCGCTGAAGGCCGTCTTCGAACATGTGCGTCATCGCTTTGTCTCCTGAGGCGCTGGCCGCGCCGCCAATTTTTCTGATTGATGGACTAGCCTAACAACTGTCATGGTGAACTGTCTGTCATTCAAATGACAGAGTGGCACGCCCTGGCCCCCGCTCAACCGGTTTCACCCGCTCAAACCCCGCTAGCCGCTTATGGATGACGCTTCGCTCACCGTTCTCGCAGACGCCCCTTCGCATCGGCCTGAACGGGTCGCGCGCGCCGATCTGCCGCGGCTGTTCGGCACCTGCGCCTGGTTCAGGGCGCTCGCCACTGAGCATCAGGCCCTGGTTCTTGCCAGCGCATACGCGGAGCATCTGGAAGGAGGCGCTTGGATCGCGCGCCGCCAGGAGCCGTCTGATTACTGGATCGGCGTCTATTCCGGCCTCATCAAACTCGCCATCTATAACGCCTCGGGACGCAGTTGCACGCTCTCCGGCGTGCCGCCCGGCGGCTGGTTCGGCGAAGGCAGCGTAATCAAACGCGAATTGCGCAAATACGACGTGGCCGCCATTCAGCCTTCGCTAGTGATGTTCGTGCCGTCGGAGACGTTCCATGCACTGCTGGAGTCGAGCCTGCCGTTCACCGGCTTCGTGATCAGGCAGTTGAACAACCGCATGGGCGAATTCATCGCGACGATCCAGAATAGCCGCCTGCTGGACGTCGACGCGCGCGTCGCCCAGTCGCTCGCACAGCTGTTCAATCCCGATCTCTATCCCGACACTCGGCGCACGCTGGCCATCTCACAGGAAGAAGTCGGCCTGCTGGCCGGCGTGTCGCGGCAACGGATCAACCAGGCACTGCAAAACCTCGAAAGGCTGCAGATTTTGCGCCTCTCGTACAACCAGATCGACGTGCTGGACCTCGAACGCCTGGGGGCGTTTGGTCAGGAGCAGATCTAAGGCATTAAAAGCGAGTGCGCGCACGCTTTGCCGGCCGCCTCGGCCTGCCGCCATTTCCCGCGATTTTCTACGGGTTTGACGCCACTTTCCCCGATTTTCCTCGACGTTTCCCCGCTTTTTATTGGCCACCTCGGCTCGGATGCGCATGTTCCGGGCGCAAATTTCGGACGCCGCAATAAAGAATCCTTCGCAATGGCCGTTATGCCGGATATGCAACGCAGATTGCAGCCCCTCCCTATTCCGAGTTCAACGTATTGTCGAAGCCGATAATGAACCGTCTGACACTAAAACAGAAATTGTGGGTGCCGATACTACTTTGCTGGGCGGCACTCCTGATCGTGACCGTTGTGAACGCGTTCGATGCACGCAACGCGCAAATGGACGCGCGGCGTGCGGACCTGGCTGACGTCACCGACATGGCGGTATCGATCGTCGCGGACTACGCGAAGCTGGCCGACGCGGGCAAGCTTCCAGTGGATGAGGCCAAAGCGCAGGCCATCGCCCGCATCAACGCGCAGCGCTATGGCACTTCGGGCTACGTGACAATCGTGCGCAGCGATTCGGTCATGGTCGCTCATCCCATGAGCCCCAAACTCAACGGCAAGGACATGAGCGGTTTCCGCGACGCCAAGGGCAACGCGCTGTATCACGACATCGCGCAGGCAGGCGGATCGGCGAGCGGCGCGGGCTATCTGCGCTACTGGTGGCCGAAACCCGGCGAGACGGCGCCGAGCGAAAAGATCGGCTACGTGAAGCGTTTCGGCCCGTGGAACTGGGACTTTATTGCCGGCGCCTATATGGACGACATCCAGGCGCAGTTCTACGCAACCCTCGCGCGCTCGGCCGGCATGCTGGTGCTGCTAGGCGTGTTGGTGTCGTTCGTGGCCTCGCGCGTGGTGCGCAACGTATCGCGTTCGATCGGCGGCGAGCCTTCACGGGCGGCGGCGATTGCCACGCAGATTGCAAGCGGCGATCTCGCCACTCACATCGACCTGCGGCGCGACGACACCTCGAGCCTGTTGTTCTCGCTGCGTGAGATGCGCAATCAACTGGCTGCCACCATCGCACGGATCAAGACCTCCGCGGAGACGATCACGGTCGCCTCGAAAGAAATCGCCGCGGGCAACCTGGATCTTTCGAGCCGCACCGAAGAACAGGCGGCCTCATTGCAGCAAACCGCCGCCAGCATGGACGAGCTCACCAAGACCGTCACGCAGAACGCCGACAATGCGGCGACCGCGTCGGAACTCGCGACGGACGCATCGAATATTGCGGCGCGCGGCGGTCAGGTCGTCAACGACGTGGTCGAGAAAATGGCCGGCATCACCGATAGTTCGCGCAAGATCGGCGAGATCATCAGCGTGATCGAAGGCATCGCGTTTCAGACCAATATTCTGGCGCTGAACGCAGCGGTGGAAGCGGCGCGCGCCGGCGAAGAAGGCCGCGGCTTCGCGGTCGTCGCGGGCGAAGTGCGCAATCTCGCGCAGCGCAGCGCGACGGCCGCCAAAGAAATCAAGGTGCTGATCCATCAGTCCGTCGCACAGGTCGGCGAAGGTTCCACGCTGGCAGGCAAGGCCGGCAGCACGATCAGTGAAGTGGTCGACGCCGTGCGCCGCGTGACGGCAATCATGAACGAGATTTCGGCGGCATCGAAAGAACAGAGCTCGGGCATCGGCGAAGTCAATCTCGCGATCCGTCAGATGGACGATGTGACGCAGCGCAATGCCGCGCTAGTCGAGCAAGCGGCGGCCGCGGCAGGTTCGCTCGATGAGCAGACCGAACGCCTGCGAAATGCAGTGGCCGTGTTCAAGGTCGAACAGCACGCATGATTGAGCGGCATGCTCATGCACCCACGCTTAACATAGCTCATCAACGCAGCCGATAAAAAAGGCCGTTGTCCCTCTAACGGACAACGGCCTTTGCTGTCTTGCACACAGAATCCGTCCCAGGCACTGCTATGCAGTGCGCGGGTAGCCCCGGCGGGTGACAGGTCGCGCCAGCATCGAATCGGTGCCGAACAGCACAAAAGCGATGTTTGACAGCACACCTGAATTTTTCCAGCGCAGATAGTAGCGATGCGCGGTCTGATACGGCGCATACCGGTCGGGCATCGCGTGCCACGGCTTGCCTGTGTGCAATACCCACAACACGCTATTTACCACGCAACGAATGTCGATGTTGGGACGGCCGCGCCGCGGCCCAAGATCTTTCATTTCAGGCAGGAGCGGCACGATGCGATGCCATTGCTCGTCCGTGAGATCCTGAATGGCCGGCGAGCGAACCGGGGGGCTTGAAGGGGGAGTATCCATGCAGTAAGAACGCGCACCTGCAGCACACGTGCCACCGTCGCCGCGAAAAAGAAGTCAATAGAACAATCGTTTTTCAGGCTACCCCAAGCACGCCCTCAAGAAAGTCAATTATTGTCAGACTCGTGTGCGCAATTGTCAGAAATCGCAATACGTTACGGCTGCGGTGCTGATCCAGCATCGGCGTCCGGCATTCACGCCGGACGTCGGGCGCCAGCCACACAAGTGGCGCGCCCATAAAAAAAGGTGCCGCGAACGGCACCTTTTCTGCAACAACTAGCTTCTTCTGCTGAAGCTTAGAAGCGGTGACGCAGACCGATCGTAGCAGCCGTCTGGTTCTTCGACGACGATGCCGGCACGGTGTTGTCGCCGCTGTAGATCGAAGCAACACCGCCGTCGCCCATTGCGTGCTGGTACACGGCTTGAGCGTAGACGTCCGTACGACGCGACAGCGAGTAGTCAGCTTGCACGCCGATCTGGTGGTAACGGGTCTTCATGTCGTTGCCAGCAGCGTTGACACCGTAGCCACGTGCGTCGGTGAACGTGTAAGCAACGCCCAGCGCCATAGCCGGCGTCAGGTTGTACTTGCCGTTGACTTCGTAGTTGTTCGAACGACCTTGACGTTGGCCAACTGCTGCGCCAACCAGGTTGTCGATACGCGATTGCGTGAATGCAGCACCGACGGTAGCCGGGCCGAACGAGTACGCAGCCGCTGCGCCGAACTCACGTTGACGGAAGTTGCCCGTGATCACGCCCGAGGTGTTAGCCAGCACGCCATCCGAAGCGCCGGACACGTTTGCAGCCGGGTTGTTCTGCTGTGCGTAAGCAGCGCCCAAACGCAGACCCTGGAACTGGTATGCAGCACCAACGCTGTATTCGCGGTTGTTTGCGAATGCGCCAGCCTGGTTCGAGAAGCCGTACGTGCCACCGAACGTGAAGCCTGCGTAGTTAGCGCTCGAGTACTTGATCGAGTTGTTGACTGCGTAGCCGCCGTTCGTGCTCAGGTTGTCGTTGTTGAACGGGTGAGCGAAGTACGTACCGCCCCAGCTGCCCGTTGCGGTCAGCGGTGCCAGGTAGTCTTGAGCTGCGTCGTATTGGCGACCCAGCGTGACCGTACCGAATTGCGCGCTCGACAGACCGACAAACGCTTGACGGTTGAACATGCCGTTGTTGTTAGCGAACTTGCCGTTGTTGATGTTGAAGCCGCTTTCCAACGTGAAGATTGCCTTCAGACCGCCGCCCAGATCTTCCGAACCACGCAGACCGAACATGCTTTGGTTGATGCCGCCGCTGCCCGCTGCCCACTTTGCGTTGCCGTGGCCGACGCCGTTGGCGGGAGCAACGTTGCTGGTGTACGTCAGACCTGCATCCAGCAGACCATACAGGGTCACGCTGCTTTGTGCGTGAGCGACGGATGCGAACGATGCGGCAACCGCAACAACGATGAGACTCTTTTTCATGCGTGGGACTCCAGTTCGATAAATTTACGCGGGGAGCGGGACCTGCCTCAGCAGCGCAACCAGCACGCGCTGCCGCCCTGTTCGCCAACCCACTTCGGATCAGCCGGGCACCCTTTAAACGAAGCGTGAGTGTAGGGGGAGACCCTAGTAGGGACGCCCGCAATTTACACAACATGATTTTTCAGAATCCGCAACAATCCGATAAGAACTGACATTAAGTCTTTATCTTTCAGACGTTTATCGCAAAATACGGGCGGCACCGTCCCTGCTCTGGACAGAATTTGTTCGCAACATATCAATATTAAAGTTGTGTGTATGCAACAGCATTTAATACGCGTGACGTAATCGGGTCGGAACGTTAAAAGGTAAGAAACATCTGATTGCCCGAAAATCAGGCAAATGCGAAAGGCTCAATTCGGCTCGGTATAAATTTATTTTAAAAAAGTGGGAACTTAATTGAGTTAATACGGTCGCGCGATATTGGCGGTGCTGAATGCGCCGAGGAACAACTGGCTTATTGGCCGCCGGAAGCGCGTGATTGAATTAACAAAATAAAGCCGGCCGCGCATTGCCGCCTGGCTTGATGGGGTGAAACGAAATGAAGCCTCCAGCACGGGCATTGTCCGGAGGTGAGTTGCGGCGCCGACCGCCGCGTGACAAAAACCCGTGCTGAAAGCGGATGGCATAGATCGAACAGCCTCCCGTATTCAATTAACGGCGTCGCCTCGCTCATTTTTTACACGGAGTTTCCCTAATCTCCAGCCGTCGCCCATCAGGTTCGCAGCGAAGGTTCGCCGCGAGCCTGCCCAAGCATCTCACAGCACCTCGGCAATCCGCTCGGCGACCGACTCGCCGCTGACTTCCAGAAACCTCGCGGCAATGGCAATCCCGGTCGAATCGCCGCTGCGCAGAACCGAAGCCACGCAGCGACGCCAGTCCTTGTCGCCCAGAACGTAAAGGCACCAGCCCTGCAATGCGAGGATCGCCGGCGAACCCGGCTCGTGCTCTTCGATTTGTATGAGCAGGCGCAGCGCTTCGATCCACTTGCGCGAATTGACGAGCAGCCGCACCTCGCAGATATCGACCGCGGATGGTTTGGGGTGCAGCAAACGCAAGGCAAGCAGCAGTTCCTCCATGTCGGCGCGCGCATCGACTTTGAGCCCCGCACCGAAGATCGACAGCAACATGCCAAGCACCTTCGGACTGCATTGAATGTCCGTCATGTTCCGCCCTCGCGATATGCCTCGCCCAGCCTTCGTCCGCACGCGACCTTTCATTGTTCCAGCACGGACTCGTGCTTCGCATCGCGAATACGAAGAATCGCCCAGCAAAGCGAAGTTCCGTATCCAGCGTTAGCTTTTCGCCGGCGCAAAAAAGTCCATAGGCCGGCCGCTGCATATCGACCGGCCGCCGGAGATTCGCGCCACGGCACCTCACTTCGCATCCGGCCGCGTAGCACCCTCTCAATCTCATACCCTTTCCGCTAGATCGGCGCCTGCCTGCGACCTCACCGATTCCCCCAACATCCGCGTGTCCAACCTGAGAGAAAACCATGGCCTCCAATGCGATTACGTCACAGTTTATGAACAACGATTCGTCGATGTACAACATGAACTTCAACGGTTCCCAATCCAGCGGCGGATCGAACAACGCAGAAGAGCAACAGCTCATTTCGGACATCGAACAGCTATTTTCCGAAATGGGCAACAACAACAGTTCCGGCTCGAGCAGCGCTCAGAACAACCCCTTCGACCCGAGCACCTATATGAACAAGGGTGGCAACCAGGGGCAAGGTCTGACTCAAGGCCAAGGCGATGGCCAACAAGGTTTCCGCGACGTCAAGATCAACTCGGGCGCCGGTGGCGAAGCATTGCATCTGAAAGAAGGCCCGGATGGCACCCTCTACAACGGCAGCGGCAATTCGGTAGGCGTCATCGGGGCGGACGGCAGCGTCACGCTCAATTCCGGCGCCACGGATGAAATCAAACGGCTGGAAACCGGAGGGCAAAATCCGTTTCAGCTGTTGGCTTCCGGTGGTCCGGTGCAAGGGACCAAAGGTGACGGCGGCAACGTCACGTTCTCCTCCTCGCAAGTCACGGTTAGCGACGGCGACCTGAATCAGCAAAACGATTTCTGATCGCTCGCGCAGCCACGGCGCCTGACTCCTGAGTGAGCCAGGCGCTGCGTTGCGTTGTTCGGCGCATTGCGCTTGAGTTTTGCCCACTGAGCCGGACATGACTTTGGATACCCTCGATCTGGAATTGCGCAGCGTGCTGCCGTCGATCATCGGCAGCGGATTCGACGACCCGTATCCCGTGTACGAGTACTTGCGCGCCAATTGCCCCGTGCATCGCGATGCGAGCGGTGTCTGGCTGCTCTCGTCGCACGCGGCGATCACGCGCCTGCTCGACGATCGCAACTTCTCCGCGCGCCCGCCGACGATGAATCTGGGCGCCGGCGATCCGCTCGGCTATGCAAGCATGATCGTGTTCCAGCATGGCGAGGAACATGAGCGCCTGCGGCGACTGCTCGCACCGCTCTTCTCGCCAAGATCGCTCACCAGGCTGCAGGACTTTATCGATGCGGAAATTGCGCGCCTGCTGGAACCGCTGCAAGGTGCCGCGCGTTTCGATCTTGTCGCCGAAGTCGCAAGCGTCTTGCCGCTGCGCACAATCTGCCATTTGCTCGGTTTTCCGGTGTCGAATGCAGCGAACTATCTGCAGGCGTCCATGGGCGCATGGCAGTTGATCAGCGGCGCCCCGTTGAGCACGGGGCAGCGTGCTCATGCGGTGGCGCAGACGCAAACCTTTCTGGACCACATCGAGTCGCTCATCCGCGCGGTCGACCCAACCCGCGCGCCTGAGCATCCGATCGCCTGGTTTCTGCACCTCGAGCAGGAGGGTGAGTTCACGCGCCACGAGATGCTCGTCAACATTCTGTTTCTGTTCATCGCGGGCTACGGCACGACGTTGCTGTCGATCGGCAATAGCATCGCCGCCGCATTGCGCCACCCTCATGCGTGGCGCGCGTTGCGCGACGACCCGGGGCTGATTCCGCAAGCGGTGCGCGAGCTATACCGCTACGATCCCGCCGTGCAGGCAATCTTTCGCTATGCCTGGCAAGATACCGGGTTCGACGGCCACCTGATCCGTCGCGGCGAACTGGTCGCATTACTGCTGGGCGCGGCCAATCGCGATCCCAACGAATTCCGCTCACCCGATCAGATCGACTTAGCACGCACTCAGGGCCGTTCAATGACCTTCGGTGCGGGTCCGCATAGCTGCATGGGTGTCGTGCTCGCGCGGATGCAACTCGAATCGCTGCTGCGTGCGTTGCTGCATCGCCTGCCCAACTTGCAACTGAGCGCCGTCGAATCACGGCGCCTGCAGCGCGGCACGTTCCATGGTTTCGATCAGCTCTGGCTCGAACGGCCATCCTGATTCTGATCTTCGGACGCGTCGTAGCGGTCCACGTACCGGTTCCAGCGTGCATCGAAGGTGCGCTTGTACGCCCAGATCGACGCGGCGCCCACGATGGTTTCGTAGGACCCGGCAATCGCGTAGAGAACCGGCTGATGCAGAAAATACGGCCCGAGTGCCGCGCCCATCAGCGGTGAGGTGTAGGTTCCGATAGTCAGGCCAAGACGTGCCGGATTGATGCCCATCGCTTCCCGCGCACCCGCGCCCCAGGCTTCGCGCCATCCCACCGGCTTGCTCTGTTCGAGAAACGCCGCAGCAATCTCCGGTGCGTCCAGGTTGCGCATGCGCGCCAGCACCGCCTCGCGCTCGGCCGTCTCTGCGCCGCAACTTGCCAACGCGTCGTCGACGATCGTGATCAAGCGATCCTTCGACAGGTCCATCTCACTCAACTCGTCGAGCCTGCCATGCAATTCGGGCGGAAGCGCCAGATGACCCGGCAGCTTGCCGTCCTGTTCCAGCTGGCGATACTGGCCGGCAAAATACTTGACCGACATGATGCCGGTCACCGCGGACAACAGCACCGCGCCGACGGAGAACAATGCGCCGCCAACCCGCTCGCCGACCTTGTGCGCGACCTCGTCGATCGAGCTGGCGGCGGCAAGCGCCGCCGCCGCGAACGGCGCGAGGAAGGCGACACGCTTGCGCATTTCGGCTGGCGTCATGCCCGCACCGCGCAGCGCCGAGAGTTCGGCGGCCTCAGCCATGACGTCGTCGCCCGAGGCCGCGATGAACTTGGCAACGCCACCCAGATGCAAGGCATCCTGAACAATCTCCACAGTCGGCGCCATCACGGCCAACGACTTGATGATCGCCTGAGCGCCTTCGGAGGTGCTGTTGGCGTCGTCGGCGGTCAACAGGCGGTGGGCGTACTCGCGCCCGAACATCGACCCAAGCGTTGCGTTCAAGGCGGCAAGCTCGCGCTTCGAAACAGCATCGCCGGTGCTTGCGGTCACGCGCATGGCGCTGCCGGACAAGGTGCGGATCAGACCGGTTGAACGGGTGAAATCCAGCTTGTCGGCCAGTTCCTCGGCGGACTGACGCTCAAGCAATTGACCCCGGAAACTGGTCTCATCCACTTTGGCCAGAGACTTTGCCCATTGCTTTGGATGGTTTTCGTTGATGCGATCGCGATCTGCCTGAATCACCGTCGGCTCGATGTCCGCCTTGACGAGATCCGGCAACCAGTTCGACACGAAATTGTGCTGCGAATGGGTCGCCACATGGCGAATCGCTTCCAGCACGCCGTCCGGTGTCTGCTTGCATTTCACAAACTGCAGTGTCGCGCCCTGCTGCTGCAGCTTAATTAGTGTGCGCTTCGCCGCTGGACTCAATTCGGCGAGCCGTTCGATCTCGTGTGGCATGCCGCCGTCGGTTCTGAACGTGACACACTCGAAATGATCGTCGATGAATGTCGGCACCTGTGGGCCACTTTCAACGCCTAAGGCGTTCCATAAATCGCGCCGCGCTTCGAGCCACTCGCGTTGTTCACGTGGCAATGCCGCGAGCACCTCGGGCGGCCACGACAGCATGTGCCCCGCGTCGAACTCATCTCCAGAAGGTTGTGCACGCACCGTTAGCGGCTGCATCGCCAGCATGCCGCCTGAGTCCGTGAGATCCACGTCGAGGCTCGCCCGCGTCTCTGCGCCCTGTGAACCGAACCATCCGGCAAGACGCGCCCCGTCTTCCCCCTCCTGCCGCTCCCACGTTGCACGTTGATGCAGATGGTCGACCACCTCCTGAAGCCGGTCGCAACGACTCTTCAGACGCGGCAAACGGTGTTTCATCGCGTCGACGCGGCGTCCCATCACGGGCGCGCGTTCGTATCCCAGCCCATACGCGATGTCCTTCGCGGACAGCTTCACATCGGCGCGATTGGCCGCAGCGATCAACGTAAGCGCGCGGCTGAGGTCTTCCGCGTCGGTTTCTCGCATCTGTGAGGTTTCGGGCACCGCCGCGGGACTCGTCTTCGCGCGAGTCAACGCCGGCAACGCGCGGCGCCGGCGCATTGCCGGTGTCGTCGCGGGTGTCGCCGAATCAGTACCGGCTGCAGTCTGCGCACGCGCCGCGCGCTTCGACGCATCGGGCTGATCCCGGGATCGCGCGCTCAGGCCTGACACGGACGACGGACGTGCGGGTGTGGGAGGCGGATTGGACGGTGCCGCCTCCTTGCGCGCATCACCGCCTTGCTCATCGAACGCGCCGGGGCCGCTCCCGGAAGGTACCTTGACCATCGCGGTTCAGACCGTCGCCAGGGCCTCGAGCCCCACGTCGCCGACAAAACGGATCAGCGAATCGAGCAGCGCCTGACCGGATGCCTGCTGGTCGAGCCGGTAGCGGAACGAGTAAAACAGATGCCCGGTTTGCGGATGAACGCTAAGCGAGCCGCGCTGGCTGGCGCTCAGCTTGAAATTAATCATGAGAAGTGTCTTGTAGGCGGCGGCCTGATTGTCGGGAAGCGGACCCATGTCGATATAAACCTGCAGCAGATTCGAGTCGACGCTCTCGTCATAGATCAGCGACACGAGATAGTCGTCGATCTTCAAACGGCCACCGTCGAGCAGCGTCTTCGGCGAGCCGAAGCCGACCACCTTGCAGAGTTCCTGGACAACGCGCTTGTATTCGGAAGTATTCATGGGAATTTCGCTCGCGGACAAAGGGGTAAAGCGCGCCTCCGTCAATCGGACCAGGTGCGCTTGATGGAGTCGATGGCCACGTTACGTGGATGACGGCCCAGGAGGATGATCGCCTTGCTCCGGCTTGCGTTTCGGCAGCAGACGATGCGGCTTCGGACGCCCCTGGGTCGCGCTGTTCTGGCCGGCGCGCAACGGCGAGACCAACTCGATCGTGTGACCCTCGCTGAACTGCGTGTGGACCACTTGTGCGTCGTCCCGGTTCAGAAGCTTCAGCGCGGACTGCTCGACCGCTCCGGGTTCCGTGCTGGTGGTCAGCACCACCGGCGAGAACGTGGCGAGCCGGTCGTGCCGATCGACAATGGCCTCCTCGTCCAGAAACTGGATGACCTTATCCGCCTGGTACTCCATAGGATCGATCACCGGCACGTGACCCATGCCACGCTCTTCGAGCCGCTTTTCGATCCGTTCCTTCAACGCTGGATAGTGGGTACAGCATAGCCATAGCGACGTGGCATCCCGCGGCACCTTGTCCACATACTGCGCGACGGCCGCGTCCACTCTGCGCGAGACCTCGGGATCCTCGCTCAGGTGGTCGAGATCGTTCACCAGTTCCGCCCAGCCCGGTGCGCCGATTGCGTAGCCGTCCCGCAGCCTGACGTTGCGCTTCGACTGATCGTCGCCGGCGCGCGCGTATTGCGCGATCTTCGTACGGTAATCGGGCGAATCGGCGGTTTTTTGTGTCGCCAGCATGGCCGGCCGCTCACCGCCGTGACGGGGAATCTCGGCCGCCGTCGTTTCGATCAGATCGATGACCGGCACATAGACGCCATCCAGCGCCTCTGGAAACGCGGTACAGGCCGTATTGCACGCCATCGCAATGACGTCCACACCGACCTCCTGGCCGGTCTTCAAGCCCTTGCCGACCAGCGAGACGAGTTCCTCGCTGTTTTTGCCGCCATACGCACCCGCGCCATGATCCGTCACGATCACGAAGCGCGACTTGCTTGCCGAGCGATACTGCAGAAACTTGGCGACATTTCGCGCAGCAATCAGTCCGCCGTTGCCCGAATCGAACAAGCCGACAAGGAATGGCTTGTCGTGGTCGGGCGAGCGTTTCGCGACGATCCCACCTTGCGGCAGTTGCGCAACATTGGTCCGCAGCAGTTCGAGCATCCCCCGATGCACATCGAGCGAGTGGCCATCGACACCCGTGTAGTTCCGCCCGTCCGCGGTGGGTTGATTGACCTCGCGGCCACGCGTGACGCCGTCCACCGCACCGGCTTCGATGGTCGCGCGAATCGCGTTGTCCTGCTGTTCGCCCGTGAGCAACTTACCGAGTTTGCCGGCACGCTGCAGCATCACCGCGCCGATCGCCGTCGCCCCCAGGTTCGAGTTCCATGCCGTTACCGGATGGTCGGCCGGCACGGCAGCGGCCATCGTCGCGCCATCGAGCGCTTTAGGTATTCCATCCAGGCCGCCCATGCCGGCTTCGTTACCGCCGTCACCGACACCGACGGTCGTGATGTCGTCGCGCTTTCCCGCGTTGATCAGCAACTGGTCGACCGGCGCGTTGAAACCGTTGATGTTCTTGCCGCGCATATTGAGGCGATCGCCATTTTCGTTGCGGCTGGGCAATTCGATTGCCACCACCGCATCGGGACGATGCTTGTCGAGAAGCGCGTCCGCCTGCTTCGAGGCGGCATGGCCCGCATGCGATGCGTCCATGATGTCGAAGCGGGCATATCGCTCTGCCTCCGGATTCAGCGCTTTCACCGCCGCGCGCAGGACAGGTTCGTTGGCCTTGTCGGTGACGAAGGTAACCACCTTGCCAAGCTCCCACAGTGCATGCGCAAGCGCGGCGGCGCCCGGCGGGCCATCGGTCTCCGGCAAGCCTGGACTGGCGGGATTCGCAGGATCAGTATGGTCGACGGAAAAGCCCGTGAGGATCATCACCCTATCGGCGTGTTCGAGCGCTTTCGCTGCGTCCAGCGCGCCGCCTTCGACGTGAAATCGGGAAACGTCGCGCAGATCGTTTGCGGTCAACAGACGGTCGAGCCGCGCAGATACCCGTGCTTCCTGTTGCTCGGTGTCATCCGCGGGCGCGAGTGGCGCTTTGGCGTCGCCGGTTTTGCCAAACCTTGCCGCGATCTGTTTCGCCGGCGCGAAATCTGCAAGGCGTTTCAGTACAGACGGCCCCTTGGGCTGCCCGGTGGGCTCTGGCGAGGCCGCTGGTTCCGAAGGCTCATTCGCCCGGCCGATGTTGCGGTCGGGATCGGGACCACCCGACCCAGTGATTTTTCCATCCATAATGAGACACCTTCCGTATCGTCATATCGGGGATACAGCAAGGGGCCACTTTACGAGCGCAATAGAACCGTCATATTCGGCGAGGCGACGCCAGCGACGGTCAAACGAACCTGCATTTCGCAAATAACTATGGATACCGAACTACATTGATTGCGCAACGACGGCGCATCGGAACCGGTTACTGCGACAGGAACTGAACGTCGTCCTGATTGCCAGTCCAGTTGTCGTACGAAACGACCTGTGGACCGGAACCACCATCCGTATTGTTTGAACCCACCAGGGTGATGCGGCCGTTGTCATTGCTCGCGACAATCTCGACATGCTCGTCGCCGCCGACGATACACACGTCGCCCGGTTTTGCCTGGCTTCTGCTTTCGTCGTGCCAGCCATCGCCCTTGAGCTCGCTAGCGAGCGTACCAACGCTATTCGTGTGTTGCGAATCCGGCAGCTCACCGGCCTTGACGAGGCAGGCGGAGGCGAAGTTCGCGCAGCACACGTCGGTCGGAATGCCCTTATCCATCGGCACTTGCTGGTTCTGCATGATGCTGGCTGCCGACGTATTGAGCAGCCCTTCGGCAATGCCCGCCGGGTTGCCTGAGCCGGCGCGCTTCACGTTCGTATCGCCCTGCTGGCCCGAGCTCGCCGCGCTGCCGCCCGAAGACGAGCTCGCGCGGCGGGCGGACGTAAAGCCGCCGCCTCCGCCGTTTCCGCCTCCGTACCCTGTGCCACCCGAAGCGCCGTCGGACGAGCTCGATTCGCTCATCACTTCCATCAGCGCGGCCAGCAGTTGCTGTAATGCGTCATCCAGAGCGCTATTCGACGCACTACCCGCTGCGTCCCATTTCGAACTGGAACTGTCGATCTTGTTTTGCCACGAAGTCCAGTAGCCGGTATCGTCTCCGCCCTGTGCGCCAGGTGCCTGCTGAAACGAAGCGGCGTCGTAGGACGTCGAGAACGACGTGGGCGAAAAAGATAACGCGGAAATTGCGCTATTCGACATGACAATTCCTTTCGCGGCGTGCGCGGGCGGCTTCGCAGCGCGCCTTGTGATTGAACACCCGATGCGGTGGACACGCTTTGAGGCGTCCCCCACCTTAGAACGAGGCATCGACCACTGCAGGGCGGCATGCGCAGCGACGAACGAAAAAACGAAATGCGGATCGGCCAGAGTCTTTGCCGCGAACGCGCTATGCCAGCCTCTGCGCCACCTCGTCACGCATGAACCGGCTGACCGACAGCACATCGTCGAGCGCCCACGTGCAGTGATACCAGCCGGTCGGCACGATCAGAAGATCGCCAGGTTCGAGAATCAGGTCAGCATACGTTGCTTGCGCAAAACGCGGAAAACGCGTCAGGTCCGGTTTATCGGCATTGACGCAGCATAGCTGGTGCGAATTGAACGCCTCGACAACATAGAGCAGATCGCTTTGTCCCGGCGCGAACAGCCGCACCTTCTTGCAGCCATATACCTGCGCCAGAAAGGAACTGGCGATATCGCAATGCAGGCCCGTGACGACGCTGTCGCGCCGCGGTCCGCTCCATAGCTGGGCCGCGCTGAACGCGTCAGCGGGCAAACCGGGCAACGCAAACAATGGCGCGAACTCGTCAGGCAGCAGACATCCGTCGGTATAGGGTGGCGGCACGCCGCGGTGTTGATCGCCATGCCCGGCATCGCGCGCACGGGCGGGCACCGGCAGCACGTCGCGCAACCGCAGCGGATCGCCGCCGGCTGCCGCCTCGCGCAGCACGATGTCGCCGTAGCGCGCATCCCATTCGACGCAATCCCATTGCACCGCCGGCCAATCGAGCACACCTTGCAGATGCAGCGGCGTGCTGCATCGCACGGCGTCTAGCATCGCTGCACGATCGCACCTGGTGGTAGCCGGCACTGTCGCGAGCGCCGCCGGCGCGACCGCCCGCGCGCGAGCCAGCGCGGCGCGCGCAGCGGGTTCCGGGCGCTTGAGCAGTTGCAGCCAGTAGTAAGCGAAACGGGTCTCGCCAGCCACCTGGAAGCACCCGTTGCAAGCCCGCAGAAAAGCCTCGTTGCGCCAGTCGAACGCGGATGGTTCAGCAAGGGCCCATGTCAGCGCGCCGTGCGTCAGCGTAATGACAGCGTCGGCAGACGCGACGGTGCGCGACATCGTCAGCCGTTCGCCCAGCACATAGCTGCAATCGAGTTCAGGGGCATCCGCCACCCTGACACTCACGCTTGCTGGTCGCGCGGTAGGCAGGTAATGCTCGGCCACGCGCTCGTACAGCAACGGTGCAAGCTGCGCCGATGGCTGGGCACGTTCGCTGCGAGTCACGCACATCGTGGCGCCCCGCGCCGCAATGGCGCGAATCGTGCGGCGGACTGGACGGCGAACTGAGGGCAAGCCTGCCCGGGCGGCATGGATTTCAGAACGAGGGGCTTCATTCAAGGTTTGGGCGCCGGAGTCACGGAATCCATACTTTCATGCCGGCGCCCGCAACGTGCTTTGTCGCGTGCGAAGCCGGGCGCAATGCCGCGAATGCACGCCGCGTTTCGTGCCGGTGCGTCTGGTCATTCAAAAATTCGGATTGCACACGCCCGGTGCACGTTCTTTGAGTTGTACTTCGTACCTTGCCCCCAGGTGAGCCTGCCGCTTCGATGAAACTTTTCACGACCTCATTACGTACGCTGTCCGCGCTCCGTTTTGTCGTGCTTTCGTGCGACGTCGTGGCCTCGAGCCGGAATCGTTGCGCATCGCAGGCGGTTCGGACCACATCGGCTGCGGCGCTCGCCGTTTTGCTCGCTGCCTGTGCCCACCCGCCTTCGGCCGAGCAGATTCCACCGGCCAACGAAACTTTGCCCGCGTCGTTGCGCGCGACGCCGCAGGAAATCCTTCAGGATGCGCTCACCGCCGTCGGCGACACGACCTACAGTTGCCGCCGTAGCGGCGAGCGGCTGTCCTGGGTCTCAACCGGTTCGGAAGCAACGCTGGTCGACGGCGCGCGGCAGAGCGTCGGCACGGTCGCACCCGGACGCTATTTCACGGCCTACGACGGAAGTTATGTAATTGGCCGCGTGGCGGCCGAAGAGATCGTCACGACGAGTGCGCTGCCGTGGCAGCGCCTCACCGCGAAATTCAACGCAGGCGAGCGGCAAGGTCAGGGGCGCTTTGCGAAAACCAGCTCGGTACAGCGAGTGCGAACCTCTGGCGGCCTGCCGCCCGTCCCTTCGTGCGACCAGGAGGGGATGTCGCTGTTTGTCCCCTATACCGCGACGTATCTGTTCTATCGGGCTGCGGAGCCAGCCGCTGCCGATGCGGCCGCCACGCCGGTTGCCGAACCCGCCGTTGTCGTGTCGCACACGGAAACCCCGGGCACGGCACCGGCTCAAGGGCAGTAAAAGCACCACTGCTGCATGTTCCGGAGAAGCCGATGAACTTTCGTCCCATGTCATGGCTAAGCACACTGTTGCCGGGCAGCAGCGCGCATGCGTCAAACCCGCCCGGCCCTCAGGCTTCGCCACCCGCATCGACGCCACAGACCGGAGCCGCGCCCGACACACCGCTTGGCGGACTCGCGCAGGCCGCGGACAAAGCCAGACACAACCCCGTCACACGACTCTTTCGCACCAGCACGACAACGCTCACCAAGCTCGAATCGACCAAGGTCTCGGGAGGCGGACTGACGAATCCCCTTGCCGATGCCTCGCTGCCTCGCCCACCCCGCAGAACGCCGCTTCCCGAACCTTCGCCGCCGGCGCGCAATGAAGTGCGCATGGGTCCGCAGGGTGGCTTGCTCGGCAGCAGTTCGGTCGAGCGCGCGAGCGCGCATCTGGTCACCGGCGGCGCGGCAAGCCGGGGCGTGCCAGTGCCGAAGTTCATGAGTCCGCGGGCGATCAAATCGTTTCTGACCCGCACGCGGCAGCGTAAGTTGAGCGCTGAAGCACGCGTGTGGGCCGACGATCTCGACACGCGTTTCGAAACCCCGACGCTCGCGGTCAGCGCGCTCTTCCCTCCACCTGAGGGCAACGGCCCGCAGGCGCTGGCCGATCATGGACAAGCGTTGAACGCGCTGCTCGACGGTCTGACATTGCGCCGGCCGCGACCCGCACAAGCCGATCCCGCGCTGCCGGCCATGGTCGAACGCCTGCCCCGCGATTGCACGATGCCGCTCGCGAACGCCCTCGCGCAGGCAAGCGGCGGCGACGCACGAAGCGCAGCGCAGATCCTTGCGCGCTTGCAGGAACCGCTTGATATCGAAGACTCGCGCACCCGTGCGCCGAACGAAACCATCGAAGAGAAAGCATGGCAATGCGCGCAGGATCTCGCCCACACGCGCTGTGCGGCGCTCGACGCGCTATTGCGTCTGCAGTACGGCGCGGCGCAAGCCGATTGCGAACGCGGCAACGGCAAGGCGGCGCGGCTGGTGGTCTATCTGCAGGCCGGCCATAAGCTGCGTACGCTGGAGAAGAACCTGGGCGCGACACCCGCGGCGCTCAATCCGGACCGCACGCGCGACCGCTTGCTCGGCGACCCGCGCGCCCGGCAAGCAACGCTCGCGCTGACAGCCGCCCGGCAACTGCCCGACGCATCCACCGGCACGCATGACATCGGCGCCTGTTCACCGGAACAGATCACGGCCTACAGGACGTGGCAATGGGGCTTCGATGAAAGCGGCCGCGGTTCGCCGCTCGACAAAGCCTCGCACCTGCTTTACGAGGGCGGCACGAAATGGGTCGAGCTGGGTGCCAAACGGCAGGCGCTGAAAGATCGTGCAATGGGCTCGATCGACGGGGCCCCTCCCGCACAGCGCATGGCCCGCACCAAAGCGCGCGTGGCGCTCGCCGCACACGATGTCCCGCGCGCCTTCAGCAAGCAGCGCACGCCCTACCGGACGACCCCGAATATGCTCGGCGCGGACGCGCCCTTCTTCGACACCTTGCGCGGCCAGTACGACACCGCTCTTGTCGACGTACGCACCGGGTTGCTGGAATACAGCCGGCAGCAGATGCCACACGCGGCGAATCCGGCCACGCTGATGACCATGGCGCTCAATGTCGGCCGCCTCGAAACCTGGCACGCGGCCCGCCCCGACATCCCGGCCAATGCCGCCCCGCGCGAACTGCAGAAACGCCGCCCTGAATCGTTCGGCGTCAGCCGGCGCGAAGCGCAGCGGATGTGGCAGAACGCACGTGCCAGCGTTGAAAGCATGCGCACGGGAACCAACGCTGGGTTGATCCAGCAGACGCTGGACCTGTTCGACAACCGGACGCAGCGTGACGCCTTCGTCAAGGAGATGACCCAGGGCGCCGCCAGCGACGATGCGAAAACCGGTTTCACGCTCGCCGCCCTCGAACGCTGGACGATCGCAAGCGGCATGAAGCAGGACGACCCGGCACGCGCCGAACAGTTGCGCGAAAAGATCGACGCGGCACGCGAACTGACCACCCAACCAGGCATCGCACCGCTCGAACGCATCTCGACAGAAAATCTGCGCGACCAGCAGCACGAGTTGATGGAGCAAAACATCCTCGGCACGATCTACACGTCTTATGACGGTGGCATGCTAGGGCTCGACGCGAACCTTTGGGCCAATCTGCCGGCCAAGGTCAGGCTGACGTCGGTAGGGCCGATCCTCGCGGCCATGGGCGGCCGTGACGCGGTTTACGCAGTCGGTACTGCGTATGACGGCGGCCAGATGCAATTTGGCACACGCAACCGGCTGAACACATCGCTTGGGGCACAGGGGTTTCTCGGCATCGGCGGCGAGATTGGCAAGGTGAAAGGCATCGCCGGCGCGGTGGCCTCCGCCTCCGTCAACGGCGCGGTCTCGCGTGAAGACACGGTTGTGCTGCGCGCGCACCGCGCCTCGGCAACGCGCCTTGGCCACACGCCTGATCCCAATCAGTGGCGCGACGACAGCAGCGAAATGGTCGACGCGTACTGGGATGCGATCGAACAATCGGCATCGCCGGAAAGCTTCATGCAAAAGCTCGCGGAATTCACGGCGCACAATCCGCGCATCTCGCTGTCTTCACAGACCTACGGTGCAACCACTGTCACCGCCACCCCAACCGCCGGCGCCGCGGTACGCGCGAACGTCGACGATAGTCCCGATGCGCCGAATCGCGTCGGCATCTACGTCAACGCGGGTTTGAACACGACGTTGTTCGCGGGCGGCAATCGCACCGAAGCGGGCGAGTTCACCAACGTCGTCGATTCGACCATCTTCCAGAACACCGTCACCGCGGGCGCCGGCGCGCAATTCGCGCCGCGCCTGATCCATAACGGCGATGGAAAGGGCGACGTGAAATCCGTCAGCGCGGCGAGCAAGACACTCGCGGCGGCGTCGGCGGAGTTCGCGCGCCTCGGGCGTTCCGGCTTTGTTTATCTGACCCGCGACAATCGCGGCTTCGTGCCCGAATTCATGCTGCGCGACGTGATGTACCGCAACCCGGACGACTGGGGCCATGCGATCCGCGCCAATCCCGCCTGGGTAGACGGCGTGGGGCCGCAGCGGCTGGAACAGGTGATCGGGGAGGTCCAGGATGAATCATCCGGCGAATTCGCATTTGGCGAGCGCTGGATCATCAAGGAAGAGCGCGTGCCCAAACTGAACCATTATCTGACGCTCAGCAGTCAGTTAAACGAACAACGCAGCAACGCCCCGAGCCGACGCGAGCGTGCCGCCATCGACGCGAAACTGCGTGCGCTGGAAACGAAGATGCAGGACGAACTGAACGACCCGCACGCATGGCGGCCACTCGGCCTGTACGGGCTGCGGGAGACGGCGCGCAGCAGTTCGCAGGGCTGGAAGTATGGCGTGCGCGCCTCGCACGAACAGACGCAAAGCGGCATCGGACTGACAATGTGGGAACCGGTCACGCCGCGCCCGGCGCTCACACCGGGCACCACGGCGCCGGGTAGCGGCGTCTAGAGGCGGCCCGTGGGGGAAACGCTCACCAGGCCGAGCTTCGAACTCACTGCGCAGACAACACCGCTTGGCGTCGGCCGCACGTCTGAGGTGTTCGAATGGTCGCCGGGTTGGGTCGTGAAGCTGTTTCGCTCGGGTTATCCGTTGCGGCAGATCGAACTGGAAGCCAGTCTCGTCGATTGTATATGCCGCGCAACCTGCGAGAATCCGGCATTCCGTGTGCCGTCCTCAGGTGGAATCGTCGCGGTCTCGGGACGCCACGGATTACTCTACCGGCGCGCCATGGGACAACTCATTGTCACTGCGATGCGCGAGACCGGATGTCGTGCTCCTCTCGCACGCTGCGGTGAGCAACTGGCCGACCTTCATTTCGCAATGCATCGTATCCAGGCTGGCGCTCACACAGGGCTGTCCGGCCTGCCGCCCCAGCACGCGAAATTGCGCTGGTCGATCGAGGCGGCGCCGGACCTGCCGCGTCAGCTTCGCGCCGCGGCGCTGCAAGCGCTTGCCGCGCTGATAACGCTCGAGGCACGCGATGCGGCTGATATGTGCCTTTGCCATGGCGATTTCCATCCCGCGAATGTGCTCGTCTGCCGTGACGGAACCGTCTCGCTGATTGACTGGCTGTCCGCGGAACGCGGCAGCGCGATCGGCGACCTGGCGAAAACATCGGTTCTCCTACTTTTTGGCCGCACGTCGGAAACACACGTGATATCACCGCGTGAAGAGGGGGCACGCCGGCAGGTTCACGACACGTACGTGAAGCGCTATTTCGAGCTTGCCTGTTTGCCCGACGGGCCCGCACGTCTCGCACGCTGGCTCCCGCTGGCTGCCATGGCCCGTCTGAGCGAAGGCGTCGGCAACGCCGAGCGGGCAGCATTGTTGCCGCTATCAGAAAAACTGCTCAAGGAGGAATAACACCATGTCCGCGACCGACACTCACCATCAACCGGCCGATGCGCCACCGCAGCGCGAGCGCAATACACATGCAAACATCCATACCGTGAGGCCTTGCGCGGACCCGCACGCAGCGTACTACGCAGCGCGTGCGCCGGAATATGACGTCTCCGTCGGCTATGGCACGCCCCTCGTGGAGCGGCATCTCGCTGCGCTGCAGGCTCGCCTTCAGGCTGAGCTCAAAGACCACGACGCGCTCGAAGTTGCGTGCGGGACCGGTTACTGGACAAACGTCGTCGCGGCAACAGCGCGTTCGGTACGGGCGACGGATCGCGACGCGGCCTCGCTTGCGCTTGCACAACCAAGAATGGCGTTGAGCAACCACGTTCAATGCCAGCCTGCCGACGCGTATTCCCTCGAAGGCGTGTCGGGCCTCTTCAGCGCGGCCTTCGCGCTGTTCTGGTGGTCACATATGCCGAAGTCGAAAATTCCAGCCTTCCTGAGCACACTGCACGGCAAACTGGCGCCTGGTGCACGGGTCATCTTCGCCGACCAACTGCCGTACGAATGGCACGGCAAACGGCGTTTCAACGACGAAGGCGATCTACTCGAGGAGCGAAGTTTGCTCGACGGCACCCGGTTCGAGATCGTCAAGAATTTTCCAACCGAAGCCGAACTCGCCGGTCTGCTGGCGGGTATCGCCGAGCAGGCAGTTTATTCGACTGACACCAATGGGCGCTGGTGGATGATCAGCTACCGGACTGCTTCATGAGCCTCACCGGCAGGCCTGGCTCATGCGCTGACTCTTAATCCGACTCACAGGCCCGACACCTCGCCAACACGATCGGCGGCGCGCTGCTGCACGCCCGGCGCTGCCGCATTGAGGTACGCGAGGTCGTCGGCAATCAACCGCTCCATAATGCGTCTTGCGCGAACCGCACCCGCATCGATCGGCAACAGCGCCGGGCGCAGCGACCAGAAATCGCGCTCGCCGATGGCCCGTTGTTGCGCTTCCAGCATCGGCAGATCCTCGTCACGGAATGGCTTCATCAACCCTTCTACCGAGAACTGAACGAGCGCCTCGCCCTCCGCGCCCATCTCGCGCGGCAATCCGAAGGCGAAGAAATAATGGGTACTGTTGGCCGTTTCGGGCGTCAACCAGTGGGCGGACATTCCGACGCGCGTCATTTCCGGCGGTGCCCCCGCTTCGCGCACGCTGACCGTGATCGTCAGCAGACCGGGCGGTTGCCAGCGCACGTCCAGGTCGCGATCCGCCGCCTTGCCATCCGCTACGCCAAACGCCTGCCCGACAAACGGCTGCAGTATTTCCCCCCGCATGCTGCGGCGCACCCATACCGTGTCGCCCTCGCTTGCCGATTGCACCGTGCCGCGCGCCATCATGTCGCTGCCGAGTGTATCCGGATGCAGGTACTGGAAATGACTGAGGTCCAGCAGATTGTCGGCACTCAACTGATAGTTCGCCCGCGTCAATAGATACCCGTCGCAGGTGAAATTGCGTAGCGGGTCGAGGAACTCGAAATCGGGCAGCGGCACCGTCTCGGCTTCGCGGGCCTCGCCAAGCCAGATCCAGATCGCGCCGTAACGCTCGCGGGTGGGATAGCGCCGCACTACCGCCCCGGCGGGCACACGTCCATCGCCGTGTGGATTGAGTACACAGGTGCCCGCCGCGCCGAAACGCAGACCGTGGTAGGGACATTCGAGCGCACCACCGATCAGGCGCCCGCGCGAAAGCGGCGCGAAGCGGTGCGGGCAACGATCGTCGAGCGCGACCACTGCACCGCTCGCCTCGCGGTAGAGCACGACCGTGCGGTCGAGCAACGTGCGCGCAAATGGCGCGTCTGCGGTGATCTCGCGGCTGAATGCAGCGACATACCAGGCGCTGGATAAAAACGGCATTGGATGGGCTCCCTGGCAGATATCTGCGCAGCGTGATGGGTAACCTCCGTGCTGGCAGCTTGCAGATTCGATCCTAAGCAAGCGGCACAACCACACGCTCAACAATCCTCACGAATGCCGCATTCGTAAATTTTTCCCAAATAGCAATACGGATGCAATACGCGGCATACGGATTACCGGTTCAATGCGGTCTGATGTTTTGAAAAACGAACTTGCAGGAAGCAATGAATATTCAAACAGCAAACAAAAGCTCAATTAGCTTAATTTTTACTTTCATTTTCGAAAGATTTGTCATTGCAGGCCCGGCAGGACGGGCGATTTCCCCCTACCCGGTCGAATCGACCGTAAGGTTTGGAAAAGGCGAAAGAAATACTCAAGCCATATCAGTGAGCTAATTCCCCGCTAACTGACGATAAGTTGTTCACAAAATGCGATGCCCAGTTCGTCTACGAATAACCGGAAATTAGCCTGGTGACACTTTGCAATTTAAATGAAACAAACCGTTACACCCTTGATTCATCTGTAGCTCTACTGTCCGATCATTCGCAACGAACTCCCCATCGCCAGGCTGTTGTTCCCGTCGCGTACGAGTCCGTCGCGCGCCAGGACCATTCGGAGGAAAAATGAAACTCGCAGTAATGACCCGAAGCGGGGCGCTTTTCAGGTTGATCTGTCAGTGTTTCGAAGCCGACGGAGCAACCTGCAGTCAGTTTGACGATGACGTTGCGCTTGCGCGTTCGGTATATCGCGAAGAGTACAGCGCGATCCTCATCGACGCCGACACGGGTGTCAATCCACTGCGCCCGGTGTTAGCCCGGCGCGCCTGCTATGCCGACCGCCGCGCACCGCTGATCGTGGTCGGCGCCCGCGACGACCGTACGCAGATCACGCATCTGTTCGATGCCGGTGCCGATGACGTTGTGCTCTCGCCGATCGACTCGCGCGAACTGGTGTTGCGCGTCCATCTCGCGTTGCGGCGTTTCCAGCCGCTTCAGGCCGCCGACGCCGACGACCGGCTCGAATGCGGTGCCTACCGGCTCGAGCGCCGCACTTGTGAGGTGCTTGTCGAGGGCGAGCCGGTCCGGCTGACGTCGCGCGAATTCGCGATTGCGTGGCTGCTGTTTTCCCGCCCTGGCGAGTACGTGAGCCGGCGTCAGATTGCAGGCGCGGTTTGGAGCAGTTCCGAGGACATCGTGGGACGCACGCTGGAACAACACATCTACAAACTGCGCAAGAAACTCGATCTCAACGGCGCACATGGGGTTTATCTGCGGACCATGTACGCACACGGCTATCGCATCGAAGCGCTTGCCGTGCCCGCCGATCTCGCCGAGCAGGGACGGGTTGCGCTTGCCTCGCCGTCAGGCGCCGTGAGCGAAAGCGTAGACACCGCCGCTTGCATCGAAGCACAGTCTCACGCCCTTTCCGTGCTGGCGGCGCTTGCGCAGCGAACCGTACCGGCCAACCGCGACGAAGCGAAGGCGTGTGTGCTGCACGAAACACCGCATGCGGAAATCCATCCACCGGATAGCGCGGCCGCACGCAACGCGCCGCCCTGGTCCAACCCCGCCCGCGAAGCGACCTTTGCAGGCTGCGCCGCCACTACACCCACGGCGCGCCCCTTGCCCCTCACTAACGCATTCAGAACTCGATGATGCGCGGCGACAGCAGAAACAGACGCTCCATGTGGCTGCGCTCGTCGTCGCGATAGCGAAACAGCGCGCCGACCAGCGGAATCTTCGACAACACCGGCACGCCGGTTTCACCATTGGTCGTACTGTCGACGCGGTAGCCCGCAATCAGCAGGCTCTCGCCCTGCCCCACGAACGACTCGGTATTGATCGTGCTCGTGGTGATGATCGGGATGTTGTCGACCTGCTGGTTGGTCACGGAACCATCTTCGATATGCACATTGAGCTTGATTTGCGTCGCGCCGTTTTCGTCGACCACAAGCGGCAGCACGCGCAGCGAGACGCCGGTGGAAACGCTGTAAAGATCAGCCGACGTGTAGCCTGACACCCGCACGAAAAAACGGGTCTTCTGGTCCATCACGGCTTCGACATTGTTCAGGGTCGCGACCTTCGGACTCGCGTCGATCTTCGCAAGATTGGTCTGCTGTAATGCGTTCACGCGTGCGAGCAGGTAACGCCCGGCATTGCCGAGGACCGCGGTCAACGACGCGCCCGCGGGTGTCGTATTGATGACCGTGGAACCGTCGGCCAGGGTCGAGGTGCCGAAGATCGGATCGATGTTGCCGTTGTAGCCATTCTGCTGCGTATTGCCGTTACCTGTCTGGAAGTCCACATGGCTGTTATGAGCGCGCCAGTCGACCCCGATCTGCTTGAGCGCGTTGTCGTCGATCTCGATGATGTGCGCTTCAATTTCGATCAGCTTCGGCTTCACATCGAGTTGATCGATCAGTGTCTGATATTGCGCGAGGCGTTGCGGCAAATCGCGAATCAGTACCGAGTTCGTACGTGGGTCGGCCTCGATCACCGGCAACGACTGCGAGCCGCCGCCGGGCGCCGAGGCAAAGTCGCCCCCGCCGCCCGAGTTGCTCGAGCCACTCATGCTGCCGCCGTAACCCGGCAAGGTCGGCATGCCCGAGGCCGCGGCGCCGCCCGCCCCCATGCCGTTCAGCAAGCCGCCGAGGCCAGGCCCCGTGGAGCCGCCCGCGCCCATCATCCCGGCCGGCAATGGCGGCGGCGTGGCACCGTTCTGAAGTCCGCCGCCATTCATGCCGCCGGTCACATCCTGCATCGGTTGCAGACGGCGCATGGTCGGCACGATCGCATTGCGCTGGCCGCCGTTGCTACTGCTGCCGCTCTTGTCCTGCGGGTGATACATGCCCGCCAGCACATTGGCAACGCCGGGCACCGTCACTGAGTTGCCATCTATCTCGACGTTGTGGTCGGCCGCCCACGCGTGATGCAGCGAAAACACGCGCACCTCCGAGCCGGTACGCTGCCCGGCATTGTCGTCGAGCCGGCGCGCGACCTCCGCCACCAGTTGCACATACGGCACAGGCCCGCTGACGAGCGCCGTGCCCTGGCTCGCGTCGTACATGATCGGGAAACGCGGATTCGCGACGTGCAACTGGTCGAGCGCGGCGCGCAAGTCGGCCGTGCTCGCATAATCGAGTTTGACGACCTGACGCGTCACGGTATTGACGTCGCTGATCGACAGCACGTTGCCGTCATAGAACCAGACGAAACCGAAGGTCGATGCGAGGGTGTCGAGAAAGCGCTGCGGCGACATATCGAACTGCCCCGTCACCGTGCCGTGCACGTCGTCCGAAATGGTGGCCGGCACCCCTTGGCCCGCGGTGAAATCGCGCAGGACGTCCTTGAGGTCCTTGCCTTCCGCCGAAATGTGGACCATTGAACCGCGCCAGTGAATCGTCGCCGCGTCGGCAACATGGCCGCCCGTCGCGATTGCCAGAGACGCCGCCAGCAAGGCGGCGCAGATGAGCCGTTTCTTGTTCATCGAGGGATCCACGATTATTGTAGGTTGGTCGCCGCAACCGGCGCCGCCGGCGCGAAAACTCCGGGCTTATCGCCCCAGCGTTTCTGACGGCGCTTCGTGAAACTGCTTGCGATAGCCGCTGACGAGCGTCGAACGGTTTTGCACGCCCCATTTGTTGGCCGCGCACAGCACGCTGCGATCGCTCGTGAACGAGTCCTGCAGCAGTTCGGCGCGGATGCGTTCCATGCGTTGCCGCCGGATCAGCTCGGTCGGCGACAGGCCAAGGAAGTTCTTGAATGCGCTTTGCAACGCGCGCTCCGTCACCCCCACTTCCGCCGCCACCTCACGCACCGAGAGGTCGTGGCGATCGAGGTTCTCCTGCAGGTAACGGTAGGCGCGCCGGTACTTCGCCGGCAAACGCGCGCCCACGTCGTCGAGTTGCGCCGCGTGCCGCGCCGCCCGGTTCGCGAACGGCGCGATGGCCGGTGCATCGTCGCGCAGGCATTGCGTCGTAATCAAGGCGTAGCGGCTGTACAGCTGCATCGATTCGAGCGTGCGCCCCTGCACCTGGCGCACCTTGGCGACGCAGTACAGATACTCGAGTTGACGGTGCCCCGTCGAGGCCGCGTAGTCAGTACGATGCAGCGGCTCCAGCATGGCTTCCGCGAGCTGCGGAGCATCCGACGCGAGCGCCGCAAGAACAATCTCGAAGCGCGTCGTGCGCAGGTACTCGTGCAGCCCCGCGTTCTGGGCCCAGGTCAGATGCAGGCCAATGTCGCTCATCGCATCGCGCTCACCCTTCATCAGCGCACGCAGTTGCTGCAGATATCCGATCCGCTCCCGCAGCAACGGTATCTGTACGCGCAACGCCTCGGTCTCCTGACGATCGGCTGCCACGCTGGCGTCGCCACTGCCGGCTACGCGCTCGTCGGTCATGCCCGATTGCCAGTACACGTGATCGCTTAGCAGCACGGAAGAACGCAGTTCGCGTTGAACGGCGACATCGAAGCGCAGTGTCGCGAGAACATCGCGCCATGCCGCCGAGCCGCCCTCGTCAGGTGACGCGGCCATTGCGGCGAGTTCGTCGAGCGCGTCGAATGCATCGCGCGACTGCCCCAGTTCATACAGCGCGCAGGCAATGCCGAAGCGCGCTTCGAGCCGCTGCACCGGTTCGATGCCGGTCTCGTCGACAACGCGCGCAAAGCACGACAACGACGTCGCAAAACGATGACGAAACAATGCCTGCCAGCCGACGTTGCGGCACGAAGCGGCACGAATCGCCTCACGCGGCGAGCGAATCGCTTTCTGCGCGCGGCGATACTGCTCCTCTGCTTCGTCACCAATACCAAGTGTCATTTGCATGTCGGCATAGAGCTGCAGGAGCCATGGCACATCGGTACGCTGATGGACCTCTTCGGTCCAGCGGTTTGCCTGAGTGCGAGCCGCGTTGAGATTGCCTTCCAGCAGTTTGTCGAGAAATCCTTCCGGCAGGCGCCGCACGCTGAGCGCCGCGGCGAGTGGAAAATAAAGCGTCAGAAACATTGTTCGACTCCTCGTAGATGCGTGCATACCGGTGAATCCCGGCATGACTGCATGACATGCGGTACTGATGCCTGGACAGGAATCCACAGATGCAGCGACGTGAATGACAATGTGATCGGCGACCGCGTTGCCCCAATGTATAGAAATGGGTCACGCGAATTTTCAACAAATCTGACCGCGCTTGAGGATTTGAGAGCTGTTGAGATTTGCGCGAGCGTTGGCCCTTGTCTGTGAAGGCCCGGCACGTATTGGATTAATGTTTTGTGTCGGACATCCTACGAAAAATAGGCTATTTCTTCATCTCGTCGGCGATGGAGCGCAATTGTTCGCCAAGGCTCGTCAATACCAGTTGGTCTTTGACCTGATCGACAAAAACCCCTACAAACAAGGCCAGAATCAACACGGTCAACGCGCCCTTGACAGGCTGGGCCAAGGTCACGAGATCGAGTTTTTGCGCAGATTTCGCGCCGAAGCCGAAAGCAAGGTCCACTAGCAGCAGAACGAACATCATCGGCGCCGCGAGTTTTGCCGTGGTCTGCATCAGCGTGTCGGTCTGCGTCAGTACGAAGCTCTCGAGCACGTTCGCCGCCACCGGCGTCGTCGACGTCAGAGGCCACCAGTGATACGACTCGTAGAGCACGCCGAGCAGAAACGTCATGCCCCCGAAGGTCCAGAAGGCGACGCTCGCCACTTGCGAAAGCAGCGTCGCGGTGGGCGTCGACTGATCCTGGCGCAGTGGATTCGTGATCTGCACGTTGTTGTATCCGGTCAGATCGTCGACATAGGTGCCCGCCGCTTCCGCCACCCAGAACACGGTGGAGGCGGCAAAGCCCAGCACCAGCCCAATAACGCCTTCACGCAGACCGATTTCGATCAGCGTGACGCCCGTCAGCGAAGTGACGAGCGACGCGGGTTGTCCATAGGCGATGAACGAACTGAACAGCAACACAATGCCGTTGCGCACGACACCCTGGAGAATGCCGTCGGCCGTGGGCGGAAAAATGTACAGCATCACAAAGAGCCGCACCGAACAGACGGCCAGCACCATCAGGTAGTCCATCAGTGTGGTGCCGAATTGCGGGAGCGTCGTTAGGGCTTCGTTCATCCTTGGCCTGGGTGTCGTGTCATACGGTGGAGCGCGCGTTGAACCGCATGCGGGCGAGCGCGGCCTCTTCGGCCTCTTCGTCGGCGGCGTCGCTCGCGGTGTCGGCCACGCTCCGCCTGATCTCCACGACGCGCTGCGTGCAGATGTCGATCCGGCCGCGGTTGTTCGCGATCGCGCGCAAGGTCGCGGCGACCTCGAGCGACCTGGCCTCCACGGCCTGCTCGAGCGCAACGAGCTCGGCTTCCAGGACGCGCAGCCGGTCCGCGACGATCTCCGCGTGGCGCATGCTGGCGTTCATCTCTGCCAGCGCGAAAGCCTTGCCGCCGCTCATCAGTTGGGCGATACGTTCATGGCACGCCAGCAGGAGATCGCGCTCACGCTGTACCGCGGCAAGCTTGTCGTCACGCTGCGCTTCGACGCGCGCGTGCGCTTCACGCTGGGTCGCCAAGGTCGCCCGCAGGCCCTTCTCGAGCCGCACGCGGCGCTCGGTCGTGCGGCGCAGCGCGGCAATGCGCCGGTCGGCAACGCTCATCCCCATCTGCGTCACCCGCTCGCAAGCGTGAAGAGTTGCGCCTCGGTATCCTCAGGCGCCGCGAATTCGTCCGTCGCCTGCGAGAAAAATGCCCGGATCGCGTCGATCTTGCCGATGGCTTCATCCGCGAGCAGATTGCCGCCGGGTTTGTACTCGCCAATCTGCAGCAACATTTCGACCTCGCGGTGGCTGGCCAGCAACTCACGCACCCGCGCCGCCGCCTGTACGTAGTCGCGCGACATCACCTGCGGCATGACGCGCGAGAGGCTCGCCAGCACATCGATGGCCGGGTACTGGTTCTTCGCGGCGATCTCGCGCGACAGAATCATGTGGCCGTCGAGAATGCCGCGCACCTCTTCGGCAATCGGGTCGCTGCCTGAATCGTCTTCCGCCAGCACCGTGTAGAGCGCAGTGATCGAACCGGTCGCGCCCATGCCGGCTCGTTCCAGCAAACGCGGCAACTCGGCAAAGATCGACGGCGGAAAGCCGCGCCGCGCAGGCGGCTCCCCGGCCGCGAGTCCAATCTCGCGCTGCGCACGGGCAAAGCGGGTCAGCGAATCCATCATCAGGAGCACGCGGCGTCCCTGATCGCGGAAATGCTCGGCAATCGCGGTGGCCACGTACGCGGCTTTCGCACGTTCGATCGACGAGCGGTCCGAGGTCGCGCACACCACGATCGAGCGCTCCATGCCCTCGGGTCCGAGAATCAGCTCGACGAACTCGCGCACTTCCCGGCCGCGCTCGCCGATCAGCGCGATCACCGTCACGTCGCATTGCGCGCCGCGCGCGAACATGCCGAGCAAGGTGCTCTTGCCGACTCCGGCGGGCGCGAAAATACCCATGCGCTGCCCCTCGGCGAGAGTCATCATGCCGTCCACGACGCGCACGCCGGTCGCCAGCGGCGCGTCGATCATCTGGCGGCTCATCGGATCAGGCGGACTCGCGAAGATCGGCCGCTCATCCTCGGCGTCGATCGGCCCCAGCCCGTCGATCGGCTGGCCCAGGCTGTCGATCACGCGCCCTAACAACGCGTCGCCGACGCGCACCGAGAGCGGCCGTCCGAGTCCGATGACCTGGGTGGATCGCGAGATATCGGCGAGCCGTGAGAACGGCGACAGCAACGCGACGTCGCGCGTAAAGCCGATCACCTCGGCATGCTGCAATAGCGCGCCGCTCGCCGAGCGCAACTCGCAAAGTTCGCCCAGCGTCACATCGAGTCCGGCGACTTTCACCAGCGTGCCGATCACCTCGAGCACCTTGCCGCTGCGGGCAATATTGCGGGTCGAGAGAATCTCCTGCTCAATCGCGTCGGTCAAACGCTCGACGTCGAGCAGCCGCCGCGCGCGCGTGCCATCGAGCCGTTCATCGGGACCAGGGCGTGGTGAATTCATCGTGCGGGGCCGCTGCCGTTAGCGGGCGCCATCGGCGTCGGCGGGTTCATCGTCGAACGCAGAGGCATCGGGATCGTCGTGGGACTCGCTCGCCGATAGTTTGAGTGCGCGTGCCACCGCGGAACGCATCGCGCGCAGTTGGGTCGCAAGGCTCGCGTCGATGGCGCCGAAATCGGATTCGCAAATGCAGCTGCCCGCCTCCAACCGCTTGTCCGCCACCACCGAAAGCGGGAACGGACGGCCCAGTTCACGCCAGCGTGCCGATAAGCGCTCGAAGGCGACGCAGGCCTTGTCGTAGTCGCCCGGACTGACGGCGACCCTCAGATAGGTTGCCCCTTCGACGATCCTGTCCACCGTTGCCAACGCCCGCTCGAACAGCAGATCCGATTCCTGCACATTGACGATCTGTTCGACCGCGACGGTAACGATCTCGGCGAGGCGTTCGCGCATTCTCATCTGCGTGTGCCGCTGCTCGGCACCCGCATCCGCGAGCCGTTCGACCCAGTTCGCCAGGGCCTGTTGTTCGCCGTCACGGTAACCGTGGTCGGCCGCGGCCTCGTACTCGCGACGCGCCGCCGCGAGAATCTCCTGCGCCTCGTGACGGGCCGCATCGACGATCGCCGCTGCTTCGTCGCGGGCCTGGGCGAGCACCGCTTCGCAATCCGCCGCGAGTTGCGCATACGCTTCGTCGATCTCCAGCAGCGCGCCGAAGGTGGCGCGCGGAATCACGTCCGAATGCGCCCCGACGCGCGCACTGGCCGCATCCGGTATCTCCCGATCCGATCTCAACCAAATAACCATGCCCACTCCGGAAGCAGTTCCGGCAGGCGCGCGACGAGCTGTGCCGTGCCGCCCGCGTCGAGTTCGCGACCGCCGTCATCGAGCCAGGGCGACGCCGGAAGATCGCGTGGCAATACGAGACGCAGCAACGCAAACGGCGCGGCGATGCTGCGTGCGTCGCGTGTCATCAATGCGTAGCCTTCGTACGCGAGCGTGTCGGCGTCGAGACGGTCCAATGCGGGCAGCAGGCCGCGCGCGGTCAGCCGTGCGATATCGGGTGCGTTTGCCGTACCGGACGTGCCGCCGGTGAGCTTGTCGAGCGGCACACCCACGCATTCCGACAATTGCATGCGGTTACGTTTGTCGATCAGACGCCGCACATCGGCACGGCGTAAGGCAAGCGAGCGCATCCGCAGCACCCGCAGCCCCCACTGCGGCGGCAAGGCGTCGAGCACCGCCAGGTTAGGCGCGCGCAATGCGTCGAAGGATGGCGCCTGCACGCCGAGTGTGCGCAGCAGCGCGAGCGAACACGCTTCAACCTGCGCACGGGCCGCCGACGCCAGCGCGGCACGCAAACCTTCAAGCGCGCCGGCTTCTACACCCAACGCGCCGGCAAGCCATGACGGATGGGCCCAGCACACCGCTTCACGGGCATTGCGCTCGTACGCGGCAAACGCGGCCGCCGTCCGCGCAAAGGGAAACGCAGTCGAGGCGGCCATCAGGCGGAGGTTGTCGGCTTGACGCGCCGCAGCCGTGCGAGCAGCGCGTTAAGCCGCGCACCCAGGCCGCTCACGGTGAAGTTCGCCGGCACGCCACGCTTCATCCATACGAAGAGAGCCGCCGCGCACACGAGGAACACCAACGCTGCCGCAACGATCATCTGTAGCGGCGACGACTGTGCCTGCGGCAAACGCGACAGGTCTACCGGGTCGGCCGGCACCGCGGTGACGCTAACCGCGTCGTAAGTGAGCCCCTCGACGCTGTGCATCACGAGGGTCTTGATCTGCGGCACGAGTGTGCTCGCATCGGAGTCGGGCCGGTACTTGATGAAGACGGACGCCGACGACGGCTTGATCTGCTGCGCCAGCGGATCGTTGTTCGGCAACACGATCTGGACCCGCGCGACGATCACGCCGTCGATTTTCGACAACGTCGACGACAGCTCCTGAGACAAACCGTAGATGAAGCGCACGCGCTCCTCGGTCGGCGTCGACACGAGGCCGTCCTTCTTGAAGAGGCTGCCGAGGTCGTCATACTTGCTGTGCGGCAGACCGCGCGCGCGCAGCACTTCCATGGCGCGGACCATCTGGCTCTGGTCGACGTCGAGCGCCCAGGTCTTGCCGTCGTCCGAACTCGCTTTCGTCGCATTGACGCCCTGCTCCAGCAGCGCGACGACCATCTCGTTGACGTCCTGCTCCGACAGGTTGCCGTAGAGCTCCTTCTGGCATCCGGCCAGCGCCACGCACAGCACGAGCATCGTGCACACCGCGCCGCGCCGCGTCCAGCGCCGCATCGCGCTCACCGTATCGAGATTGGTTGCGGACATGCGCTATTGATTCTTCATCAGGGTTTCGAGCGACGATTTCGACGAATCGACGACACTCATCTTCGCTTCCATGTCGAGCTGCGTGCTCGCCAGTTCGAGCGTCACCTTCATCGTCGCGGCTGTCATCTCCTGCATCGACATGCCCTCGGCGTGATCGGACAGCTTGACCACGTCGTCGACGGAGCGCTGCAACTCCGCGTCCTGCGAGGCGACCAGCTTCGAGACCACATTCGTGCCGTCGTTCTGGCCGTGCGACGGCGACTCCATGCGCGGATGCTGCATCAGCGATTTGAACTTGTCGCCGAGTTGCTGCATGGAGGGATCCGCGGCGGACTGCGCCGCGCTCTTCTCAAGTGCAGCCGCGATCTGCTTTGACGTGACGGACACGCTCATGACCGGTCTCCCGCGATACGAGCCGTGGCTCAGATACGCAGATAGTGATGCTGGGGAATCGCCTCTGCCGTCGCCGCGGCGGGCTTTGCGCTTACTCTCGCGGCTTCGTCGCCGCTCTCGTCGCCCTCGTCGCTTTCTTCGCTGAGTGTCGCGATCGACATCGGCACCTCGAACTTGCCGCCGCTTCGATAGGTGCGCACCGCCGCGCGCAGATCGTCGCGCGCTTCAAGCGCACGCACCAGCCTGCGGGTATTGCGATCGGGATTGTCTTCCATGGCCTCGCCCGCGCTGCGCCGCCAGTTCGGATCGCCCTTGGCCGACAGACAGAATGCCAGCAGCGCCTTGGCGTAGGCGAAGCGCGGCGCGTCGGCAATGACCCGGTGGAAAACCTGAATCGCGTCGTCCCAATTGCCGCGCTGCATATGCAGGACGGCGTCGACCGTTTCCAGTTCCGCCATCTTGGGGCGCAGCACCCGCAGCGCATCGAGCACGAGTTCGATATCGTAAGGATCGACTTCAAGCACCGGGAAATTGTTGAGCAGCACGGCGGAAACCGTTTCGATCAGGCCGCTGACGATGTCCTGACTGCAGTTCAGATAGTTCGTCGAAGTAACACTCATGGCGCAGAGCCCCCGCAAGGTGAATGCCGACCGATTACACAAGACCGATGCATCGCGGTGCGCTCGCGCCCTGTCTCACGGACGCCGCTCACGCCGACACCTCGATCTGTCGATATGCGGAAGATACCGAGAGGGGCGTCACCGCTGCGGAGGTGACGCGAAGCAAACGCAACCTGTGCGAAGCACGCTCGCCTGCGCCGTACAGGCGGCGCTTGACCGCATAGGCCGTGCCTGCCGGCGTCACATCGGCGCCGGCAGGCACGCCGCGCACTGTCTATCCAGCGCTTCGCTTGCGACGCAGTCGCTTCGCGTCCGGCGCACGCATTGCGCAAACGCGCCGATATGATCGTTTGTCGAGGTAGACCGGGCATCGCGCCTAGAAGCGCGCACCGGCATCCGCCCCAGGCCCCTCCGCCCGTTCACCGAGATGTCCGATGAGTGAAGAAAAGACCGAACAGCCCACCGAGAAGCGGCTCCGGGACGCGCGCAAGGAAGGCCAGGTATCGAAGAGCACGGACCTGACCGATGCCGTCACGATGTCCGCGGTGATCGGCGTGCTGCTTCTCGCCTCGGGCACCTTCGCGGGCGCGTTTCGCGCGATCATGGTTACCGCGCTGGGTTTCGTCTCCGGCGATCACTCACTGCCCAATCTGTTCGGCAAGCTATACAGCCTCGGTGGCCAGGGCTTGCTGGTGGTGGTGCCATGTGTCCTCATCGGCGCAGTGGCGGCGATGGCCATCCTGGTCCCTCAGGTCGGCTTCAAGGTCGCCACCAAACCGGTGGTGCCCAATCCGATGAATGCCAGTCCGATCAACGGCTTCAAGCGGATTTTCTCGTGGCGCACGGTGATCGAACTGATCAAGATGATCATCAAGGCGGTCATCATCGGCGTCGTCATGTGGTGGACGATCAGATGGATGCTGCCGCTCATTGTCGGCTCGCTGTATCAGCCGCTGCCGCAGTTATCAAAGATGTTCTGGGACCTGATTCTCAAACTGTGTTCGATCGCGGCTGCGGTGTTCGTCGTGATCGGCAGCGCCGACGTCAAGCTTCAGCACGTCATGTTCATCCGCAAGATGCGCATGTCGAAAGACGAGGTCAAGCGCGAGCACAAGCAGCAGGAAGGCGATCCGAAGATCAAGGGGGAGCGCAAACGGCTCGCGCGCGAGTTCGCGAGTTCCGCCGCGCCCCAGCAGCGGGTCGGCTTTGCGAACGCGCTCATCGTCAACCCGACGCACTACGCGGTAGCGATCCGCTATGCGCCCGGCGAGCACCCGCTGCCGCTCGTGACAGCCAAAGGGATGGATGAGAGCGCCGCGCAATTGCGCCGCTTCGCACAGCAGGCAAACGTGCCGATCATCGGCAATCCGCCGGTTGCGCGAGCGCTCTACAAAGTCGGCATCGACGAACCGATTCCCGAGGAACTCTTTGAAACGGTTGCCGCGATCCTGCGTTGGGTCGAGGCGATCGGCGCGAAAAAACAGTCCGCATCCGGTGAAGATGCGGCCTCCTCGCTGCACTGACGTCACGCAATACCGAGAGGTTCGAGATGTTCAAGTCACTGAAGCTGCCGGCAGGCGGGGAAATCGGCATCGCCCTGCTCGTCGTGGCGATCATCTCGCTGATGATCCTGCCGCTGCCGCCGGCGCTGATCGATATTCTGCTGGCCATCAATATCACGATCAGCGTCACCTTGCTGATGATCACGATGTACGTGCCGAGCGTCGTCTCGCTGTCGGTGTTTCCCTCGCTGCTGCTGTTCACCACGCTCTATCGCCTCTCGCTCAACATCGCGTCCACCAAGTCGATCCTGCTGCACGCCGACGCGGGCCATATCATTGAGAGTTTCGGCGAGCTGGTGGTGGGCGGCAATCTGGTGGTTGGGCTCGTCGTCTTCGTGATCATTACCACCGTGCAGTTCATCGTGATCGCCAAAGGCTCGGAACGAGTCGCCGAAGTCGGTGCGCGCTTCACGCTCGACGCCTTGCCGGGCAAGCAGATGAGTATCGACGCCGATCTGCGCGCCAACATCATCTCGCCCGAAGAAGCACGCCGCAAGCGCGCCACGCTCGCGGTCGAAAGCCAGTTGCACGGGGGCATGGACGGTGCAATGAAATTCGTCAAAGGCGACGCCATCGCGGGGCTGATCATCACGATGATCAATATCGTGGCCGGCATTGCAGTGGGTGTTGCCTATCACGACATGTCCGCAAGCGAGTCGGCCAACCGGTTCTCGGTTCTCTCTGTCGGCGATGCGATGGTTTCGCAGATTCCGTCTCTGCTGCTGTCTGTTGCAGCAGGCGTGATGATCACACGCGTAGCCGATGAGCGCGACGTCAAGCCGCTTTCGCTCGGCGACGAGATCGGCCGCCAGCTCTCCACCAGCCACCGGGCGCTCTATTTCGCGAGCCTCCTGCTGCTCGGCTTCGCGGCGGTACCCGGCTTTCCGACCATGCTTTTCCTGCTGCTGTCCGGCACGCTGGCGTTCTGCGGCTATCGGTTGAGCAAGCGCTCCCCTGCTTCGAGCACGCATGCCAGCGAGACCGTCAACGCCATGCAGCGCTCTGGTTCGAAGATCGACGTGCCCGCCATTCTGATGCGGCCGCCGCAGTTTGCGTGTCCGCTCGGCGTGAGGATCTCGCCGGACCTCGTGCCGCGCCTATCCACCGCCGCGCTCGATAAATCGTTCGAAACCGAACGGACCCGTTTGCAGGAATACCTCGGCTTACCGTTCCCGGGCATCACGATGTGGACGAGCGATGCCCTGCCGCCGTCCAGTTGCGAACTGCTGATGCACGACGTGCCGTACTGTGCGATCGAATTGCCGCCTGGCAAGGTGATGCTGCCCGATGCCGGTTCGCTCGGCAAAAACGAGCCTTTGCAGGCGGAAATCGCTGCATTGATACAGCGCGGCGAGCAGCGCCGCGGGCTCGATGGAGGTCCGGGCCCGACCTGGTGGCTCGACGAAAAAACGCTCCCGCCAAAAATGTCCGCATGGCGCGCGGAACAGGTGATCGCCCATGCCTCCGTTGCCATGTTGCGCCGTCATGCGTCGCTGTTCCTGGGTATTCAGGAGGTCCAATGGATTCTCGACCAGCAGAATGCGGAATATCCTGGCCTTGTCGCCGAGGTGCAAAAGGTTCTGCCACCTCAACGGATCGCCGACGTGTTGCGACGGCTGCTCGAAGAACAGATTCCGATCCGCAATTTACGGAATATTCTCGAGAGCCTGATCGTCTGGGGTGCAAAAGAGAAGGACATGCTGATGCTCACCGAGTACGTGCGCGGTGATCTCGCGCGCTTTCTCGCGCATCGCGCAGCCGGTGGCACACGGCAACTGCCCGCCGTGCTGTTCGATCTGCCGGTCGAACAGCACATCCGGCAGGCCATCAAACAGACACCCACCGGCAACTTTCTGGCGCTGCCGCCCGACGAAGCCAATTTCCTTGTCGACAAAATCCAGTCGTTCGTCGGCCAGGTGCCGCGCGAAGGCGTGGCCCTCGTCACCTCGATGGACATTCGCCGCTACGTGCGGCGCATGATCGAAGCGCGGCTCGACTGGCTGTCGGTCTACTCGTATCAGGAACTCGGCGAGCATGTCGAATTGCAGCCGCTTGGCCGCGTGACCATCTGAATGCCCGAATCCCGCATGGTGTGACGCTCATGATCGAATCCCGCTCACTGCGCATCATCCCCGGCGACATGGCCGCCGAGCAGAAGGCCGATGATGCGCGGGCGCGCGCCTTCGACTATGCCGGCCTCGCGCGCAGGACACGTATGCAGCGTCTGGCCGCCCGCCCGCACGACACCGATAGCGCACGGGTGACGCGCGACAACGAGGAATCCGGCGGCCGTCCGCGCATGTTCGAGTCGCGTGACGAGGAGGAGCACGACGGCGGCGCCGATCAACCGGTTGATACCCGCGATCAGGCGGCGGCAGGCGAGCGCGAAGCGGTCACGCAACGCGTCTGCGGCGCGACCCTGCCGGTGGTCGACGCACTGTTTCGCACACAGGGCCAATTCCTCGAACTGGCAACCTCGCTGGCGAGTGAAGTCAGCGCGTTCTGCTCCGACCCGGCTATCGGCAACGCCGGCAACTGGGAAGTCCAGATGCCGCTCGACAAGGCCGTGCTGCCCGACACCACGTTGTACCTGTCACTTTCGGGTTTCAGGCTTTCGCTTCGGTTCGATACCTCGAATATGGAAACAAAGCAGTTACTGTTGAACCACAGCACCATGCTCGAACGCGAGATCGATTCGCTGTTGAAGGCATGGGGCGCACCGCGTGATATCGAGTTGACGGTCTGGTGACATCCGCCACGCCCAGGTGCTCGTGCAGACGCACCCATCCTATTTCTACCGCCATCGCATGGGCTATCCGATCGCTGAAATGCCGGGGAGTGTCGAACGCGTCGACAGGTGGCCAGATACGCGCGCCCGGCAGGATGAAGCGCAGCCGGGCCGTGCCCCGGCTCACGACGCACCCGCAGCGCGCCTGCCATTGCGTGCCGTGTCGCCGGTCGCCGCGCGTACTGCACGGCTCTTCTGCGATGCGCGCACGGCATGGGCCGTGCAGCGCCTGCGGGGCATCGACGCATGGCAAGCGCTGCCGCGCGATGCATCCGCTTCGGCCACCGAACACTTCGTTCAGCCAGGCGTGCTGGAACTCCTGCATCGAGCGGGCCCCGTCTACGTGACCTTCGATCTGGCCGCACACCCTTCACTCGACATTGCGGCGTGGCCTGCAGAGAGCGGTGCCGCGCCGCTGGCGGAGGCGCACCGCGCATTGCGCCTCGCGGTGGCGGGCGTATTGCTCGAACCGTTGCTGCAGCGGCTGGCGGCGCTCGGGCTCCAACTGCGTATCGCACGGCTGCTGCGAGGCATACCGGCACGCCTGATACCGCTAGATGCCGCACCGGTTGCCCTGTCATTCATGTTCGCGGGACGCCGCTATGCCGCCGAGCTTACCGTTCCCCCCGCACTGCTGGGCGCATTCGAAGACCTGCACGCGACGCAGTCAACGGGCTTCGCCCACGCGGCGCTCGCGCGAGCCGGCCAGTCCATCGCCGGACACGCCCGCCTGGCCGATTGCCTGATCCCGGGGCGTGCCGTGCTCGGTTCACGGCGCCTGCCGGTCGAGACGCTGCGCGCACTCATGCCAGGCGACGTTCTGCTGCGCTCGCTCGCCAGCCGCCTCCTGCCGCCCGGCACCGATACGGCGCAGGCGATCGCTGCGTGGGGCACACCCGGCCTGACCCGGTTGCATGCGCCCGTGACGATCGACGGGCGCATGCTTTCCATCACGAAGGAGCCGACCATGACCGATGAACTGGATCCAGTTCGCCTCGACGACTCGCTCGTCCCCGATCAACAGGAGCATCCCATCGAGATCGGCGAACTGGATCTGCCGGTTCAGTTCGAAGTCGACACGGTTGCGCTGCCGTTATCGCAGCTCTACGCGCTGCGTCCCGGCTACGTGCTGGAGCTGCCGACGCCGGTTGCCGAGGCCCAGTTGAAGCTCGTCACGCACGGCCAGACCATCGGTTACGGCGAACTCGTGACGGTCGGCGAACATCTTGGCGTACGAATCTTGCGGATGGCGCACGGCGATGGTCCAGTTCAGTGACGTCACCGGTTTACTGCTCGTCGTCATCGCGATCAGCCTCGTGCCGTTTGTCGCGATGGTCGTGACCTCCTACGCGAAGATCGTGGTGGTACTCGGCCTGCTGCGCAACGCGCTCGGCGTACAGCAGGTGCCGCCCAACATGGTGCTGAACGGCATCGCGATTCTGGTGTCGCTGTATGTGATGGCGCCTGTCGGCATGCGTGCCGCGCAATCGCTACAGGGTCAGCAGATCGCCGGTCAACCGACTCAGGCACTGATCCAGGTGTTCAGCGCCGCGCGCGAGCCGTTCCGGACGTTCCTCGAAAAGCACGCGAACGAGCGCGAAAAGCGTTTCTTTATCCGCTCGGCGAACGTCGTGTGGCCGAAGGATGCGGCCAACAGCCTGCATGAAAACGACCTGATCGTACTGGCGCCGGCCTTCACGCTGAGCGAGCTCACCGATGCGTTCAAGATCGGCTTCCTGCTGTATATCGCGTTCATCGTGATCGATCTGATCATTGCCAACGTGCTGCTCGCGATGGGCCTGAACCAGGTGACGCCGACCAACGTCGCGATTCCGTTCAAGCTGCTGCTGTTCGTCGTGATGGACGGCTGGTCGACCCTCATCCACGGCCTTGTCATGACTTACCGGTAGCGTGCCGCACGCCACGCAGGAACTGAGCGCATGGATATCGACACACTCGTTCGTTTCACCACACAGGGCATGCTGCTATGCATGTTCGTGTCGCTGCCGATCGTGATCGTCGCCGCCGTCGTTGGGCTCGCGGTCTCGTTTCTGCAGGCCATCACGTCGATGCAGGATCAGACGCTGTCGCATGGCGTGAAGCTGATCGCCGTGACGGTCGCCATCGTGATCGCCGCACCGTTCTCGGCAGCGGCGATCCTGCATTTCGCCAACGAAGTGATGCAGGCAGCGGTGCCGCAATGACGCGTATTTCGCAGCCGTCGCAGGCAGAGGCCGCGAACCTCGCGCACGCGCATGAAACGGGGCGAGCCGGCAACGAGCAGGACGTCGCGCGGCATGCCGCCCTCTATCGCGGCACGACCCGCTTCGCTTACACGCCAAAGCCACAGCCTGGCGCGCGGGGCTCGCTGCGCAACCGCAAGCTCGCCGAACTGCAGGCAAGACGGCGACGCGCCGCCTTGCGCCGGACCCGCATGAATGGCAGCGGCGGCGTGGACGATGATGGAGACGGCGAAGGCGGCGCGCACGAAGAAAGCCGCCGCGTGACGCGCGACGGTGGCGGGGGTGGTGGCCGCGGCGGCGGTGATCAAGGCGGCCAGTCGCACGACGGCCAGCATGACAGCGAGGGAGCCCTGCCGTTGAATGTCCGCGTGCGCGCGGGCGCATCCGAGCCTGCCCCCATGCCGGGCGCCTTGCAGACGCTCGCGGCCACCTGTTCGAACGACGCCGAGCGGGCTGACGCCGTGCGTGGCGGTCTGTGCGACGGGCTGCTGGACGTGCGCGACAACATGGCGAAGCATCCGGACGCCGAGTTCGACGCGCGCCTCTACGAACTCATGGCCGATGCGCGTGCGGCCCTGCGCCATGCCCCCTTTAAACCAGGGAATCCTGCCGGATTGCGCCAGCTGATGATCGATCGCAGCGGCAACCGGCAAGCGCTGTCCATGGAACCCGCACACGCCGTCGATACGCGCCTCGCCACTACTGCCCCAGTCTCGCCCGATCATTCGGTTCCAGGCACACCCCAGCCGCAGTTAAACCGCGTGCAACGGCTCAACCTTCTGGAGTACCTGTTCCTGCTGAGCGCCGAAAGCCCGATGCCGCCGTCGCAGCGTGACGGCTCGGTCAATCGGCTGAGTTTGCTGCGCGCCGGCGCGCTCGCGCGCGGCAAAGGGCACCGCTGATGCCGCCGCGTATGCACATCGCAGTGCACAAATTCGCATAAGCGCTAGCGGCTTCGCATTGCGCGCGGGGATGCCATCCGGACGGGCTAGAGTAAGCGCGTGAAGCCTGCGGGACACGCCCGCGCGCAGCAGTCGCTCGACCAACCAATCGCCACATGATGAAACTGCTTCGGATCCTGACTGGCGTGCACGCAGGCGCGGAACTGCGTCTGACCGCGGGCGCGCATCGGATCGGCGCGGACGACGATGCTGACATTCGCATCTCCGACTGGCGCGGCGCCGACATGCTGCTGACGGTGGACGACAGCGGCATGGTGAGCGCGCGATCGGTTACGCCAGGACTCGAAACGGTGCAGAGCGACGAACTGGCGTTGAGCAGTGGCGGCGGCGGTGGCGAGGCGGCAGATGTAGCGGAATCGGAGGTGCACGAGCACGCAACGATGGAAAGGCTCGATGTGCCCGACACCAGCACGGTGCTGCTCGTCGACTACGTGCCAATGCAGTTTGGCGATACGGTGATCTGCATCGGCTGGCCTGACACCGCCTGGCCGAGCGATCTCGACCTGCTGTCGACGCTGCTCATCAAGCCTGCTCAGGCGCGCCGTGAAGCTGAGCGCTCGCGTCAGCGCAAGCTGGTCGGCATCGTGCTGGGCTGCGCGATGCTGGGTGCGGTGATCGTGATCGGCTCGGTGCTGATGACGACGATCGTCAGCCGCGCGGCACTGCCGCACGATGCGGGCGATCTCGCACAACGGGTCAACACGGCACTGGCCGCGGCGCATATGAACGAACTGCATGCGCAGGCGCTTGGCTCGAGCGTCGCGGTGAGCGGCATGGTAGCCAGCCCCGAAGACGACACCGCCGTGCGCAAGCTGCTTGCACGCGTGTCGTCGACCCCGGTGCTGCGTCACTACGATATCGCGCAGAACGACACGCGCAACATCGAGGATTCGCTCGGCATGCAGGGGGTTCATGTGGCATATGCAGGCCACGGCGCATTCGACATTACGGGCAAGGCAGCCAATCCGTCCGACGTCGATACGGCCCTTGCGCGCATCCGCCGCGACCTCAGCGACAACGTGAAGACGTTGCGCATGCGGGTCGTGCAATCGAACGAAGGCGCACCGCTGCCGCCTTCGTTTTCGGAATTGATGTCGTCCGACGATGTGCGCTACGCGGAAACCCCGGACGGTGTGAAGCATATCTACGCCATGCCGGAAACGCCGGCTTCATCAGCGGCGGGTGCGGCGGGTGCCGCCGGCGACGATACGCTGGCGAGCGCGGACGGCGCGTCGGACGCATTGCCCGCTACCGTCAAATCGGGCGCCGCGGCCGGCGTAATGCAACCGGTCGGCGACTCCGGTCCCGCGACACCTACGCCGTTGCCGACGAAGTGAAACTCTGGAGATGATGGACATGTACGAACCACTCGAAACCTGTGCCGCCGATTTCAATAATTTGCAGAAGATGCTCGACGATCCGGCGGGCGGTCCACGCCTCACCGCGATTCGCACGGCGCTCGAAGCCACGGCCAAAAATATCAGCGAGGCGACCGGCGCGACCGAGGTCGATCGCAACAATCTCGCGAAACTGTATCGCGGCCTGCTCGCTGCCAGCCGGATCGTGTCGCACCTGCAGGACAAACGCGGCGCGGCTTGAGGGCGCTCGCTACCGGCGCAGCGCGCCGGGCACCAGGCTGGTTTTGCACGGCACATGCTTCGAGAGAATGTGCAAGACGGCAAACTTTTCATCTAGACCGAGGAGGTTTTTATGGCTTTGAGCGGAGCAGCAATGGGTGCGATGGATGGCATGACGGCCCAGGGGATTGCAACCACCCTGGATTCAGCCAAGGATCAGCAGGAGCTGTCCGAAGCTGGCGCGGTCGGCAACATCATGAAGACGCTTGGCAGCAATCTGAGCCAGGCATCCCAGCACCAGGGTTGACGCGGGCCGGCAACGCCCCGCAGCAGGCCGCACGACGGCTGCCTGCTGCCCTTCGCAACACCGGGCGGTTTGCGCGTTTCGCGCATGCCGCTCGCTCTTTTTCGCCTGCCCGGCCGCTGCGGCCTGAATCTCCTGGACTCCACAGTTGGACACCACAGACAGCTCCGAGCGCTATGTGCAACTGGTCCGCGACCTCTGCAATACGGTAGGGCTCGCCGACGCCGAGCATGTGCTGCGCACACGCTCGATCGAAGTCGAGGGCTTCGACGTTCAACTCGAACACTTCGAGAACGACCTCGAGGCAATCTACGCCAATTTCCACTATGGCGCTGTCACCACCGGGCGCACGCTCACCGTGTTCCGGCTGATGCTCGAAGCAAATCTGCTGATCTACGCGCAGGACCAGGCGCAACTCGGTCTCGACACCGATACGGGCGGCATCGTGCTGGTGCTGCGCGTACCAATGACCTACGACGTGGACGGCGCGGTGCTTGCCGATCTGCTCGCGCATTACGCGGAGCACGGGCGCTACTGGCGGCAGAACATCATCGAATCCACCGACGAGATGTTCGAGGGTGTGGCCGCGGGCGACTATGTGTGGTTGCGCGCGTGAACCACGTGGGTGAGCGCATTCCTGCGCTTCAGCGCCTCACCCCGCGCACCACCCTGCACATTGCCCGGGAATCAGACCTTGCGTGAGGCTTCGAGAATGACGTCGGCGGCTTTCGTCGCGACGCCCGCGAGTTTTTCCGCGTCCCGGCCGGCTTGCCGCAAAAGACTGCCTGCGATCTGAGTCAATCCCACGTGATTGTGTGCCGGATGTTGCGGCACATCGGGGGCTGCAGAAGTACGAAATGATTTTCCGGCGCTCTGCGTCGTCACGCCGCTCAGCGCAACGAGCGCCGCGCCAGGTTTCGTTTGCGTGGGCGTCGCTACGGCTGTTTTCCCAGTGGGCGCGAGCGGCGTGCCGTTTTCCGGTGTGCTGCCCGATGTGCCACGAACCGACAAGCTATCGATTTTCGTCATTGCGCTGAACCTCTCGATGGAATCCGCGCGGCCTGCTTCCAACCCGCGCACGGGTCCGCCATTTATAGCGAAACGCCGACAGGTGCATGGCCCGTCATGCGAAGGAGGGGGATGCCACCCGAAGCAGTTCATGACTCGTGCTTTTGTGCATTGCGCCATGAAATGAACCACGCGGACCACGCTTCTGGCAGCGTCGGGTGTCGTGGCATCGCTGCCATACGTTCGCGCGTGTGCGTGCTGCTTCGCGATCCGTCCGTGGACCCTGCCATGAATCCGACACAATCGGTTAATCCACTGTGCGCGGAGTCTGCCGATGTCCCAGTTTCGTCCTCCTGAATTGATCGAGTCCGACGAACTGCTGCTGCGTCCACCGGAACCACGCGACGCCGCGATGCTCTTCGACGAAATGCTCGGCGATCCCGAGACGACGCGTTATCTGTGCTTTCGCTGCCACGCCTCGCTCGACGAAACCCAGACTTTCATCGACGAATCGCAGCGGGGCTGGCAGGACGGCACGCTGATTCGCTGGGTGCTCGAGGACAAGACAAGCGGCCGGCTTACCGCCCTGATCGAGTTGCGCCCGCGGCCGCCGCGCGCCGAACTGGGCGTCGTCATCAGCCGCCGCGGCGGCGCGCGACGGCGGCGCGCCGGAATCTACGCGTTGCGCAAGTTGCTCAAATGGTTGCTGGCCCAGCCTCCGATTTTCCGTATATACGCGTATTGCGCCGTCGATGGCGATGCACACAGCAGCATGGAGCGGCTGGGCTTTACGCTCGAGGCAAAGCTGATCAATCACGAATGCCGGCCGAATCTGGGGCTTCTTGCCGGCGATAGTTACCTGTACGCGATGACCCGTCCGCTGATCGCGCCACCCGTGACGGCAGCGGCGGCGTGGTTGACCGAGCACGTCGAATGGGAACCGGCGTGACCCGGCAAGCATGGCTCGCACGCTACCGCAAAGCCTAAGGATTTGACAAAGCTCTCCTTGCTCATCCGCTCGACACGCCATAAGCTTGCGGCATTTCATTGCGCGCTCCTCGCGCCAGGTCGGCACGCACACGCATGTCGAAGCCGGGGGCAGCGCGGCGCGGCCGCATTCTGTGCATGCGCCACCCACCGTACCGCTCTGCCCATCCCTGCTGGAGATCCACGATGTCGTTAACGCGACCTACGGTGCTGGTCATTGCCTTCGGCCGCTACCGGTTGTCGCAGAACCCGCCGCGGCTCACCGTCGACGGCGTCGCCGTCGAAATCAGCGGTCGCGCCCTCGAACTCCTGTTCGCGCTCGTCGAAGCCGAAGGGCGGCCGGTTCCGCTCGCCGAACTCGGCCAGCGCGCATGGCCGAGCGTGAACGTCGAGGCCAATACCGTGCAGGCCCAGGTGTCCGCGCTGCGCCGCGCGCTGGGCAACGATCGCGATCTGATCGCAACCGTGCCGGGATACGGCTACCGCTTCGCCGGCCGCGCGCAGACGCTCGATGCCGACGCCGCCGCGCCTGGACCGGACGGGTCCGCGGTTGCGAGCACGAGCCCTGCGGCGCCGGCATCGCTTGAACCGCCTCCCCTGCGCATGCCGGTGCGTCTTACGACATTTATCGGCAGGCACGCCGAACTGTCCGAACTGCTCGGGCTCATGTCCACCGCCCGCGTCGTCACGCTGACCGGCACACCTGGGCTCGGTAAGACACGCCTCGCACACGAAGCCGCACGGCGGCTCGCCGCGCATGTTCCCGATGGCGTATTCACCATCACGCTGCCGCCGCACGTGCCGGCGGACAGTCTGATCGACACCTGGGCAATCGCCATGCGAATCGCGCCGAAGCCGGGTATGCCGGTGTTCGAACGCGTGCTTGCAGCGATCGGCACACGCCGGCTGCTGCTGATCGTCGATTGCAGCGAGCCGCTGCGCGAGCCCACGGCCCATCTGCTCGACAGGCTCGTTTCCGCAACCCCGGGGTTGCGGGTGATCGTCACGGGGACCGCGCCTCTATTCATGGCGAGCGAGCATGTCATGGCGCTCGGACCGCTACGCACCCCTGATCATGTCAAGGTGAGCGCCGTTGAAGCACGGGAATTCGATGCGCTGCGCCTGCTGTTCGCGCGGCTCGCACTGCTGCTGCACACGCATGAGCAACGCCCCGTGCGCCAGCGAACGGCTGCCGACCTGCAGCCACTGTCGGACCTCGACACCGGACATCTCGCCCCGAACACGCTCGCGAAGGCTGCGCTGATCGCGCGGCGCCTCGATGGTGTTCCGCTTGCGCTCGAACTGGCCGCCTCGGCCATCGAGCGGCGCATGCGCACGCAACTCACGCTCGACGCCGCGTTGTTCGCGTTCGCTCGCGATCTGGACGACCTGATGGTACGCAGTGCCGGCACACCCAATTTGCCGCTGTCCCGGCTCGCGCCGGTTGCCGCCGCGCTGCAGTTGTACAGCGCTGAATTCCCCGAGGTAACCCGCACAATTTTCCGGCGGCTCGGCGTTTTCAATGGCGAATTTACCCGCTGCTCGGCGGTCCGCCTGCTGGCGGAATGCTCGCCGTCGCAAGACGGCAGCGACGCGAATGCCGTGCACGCCGAACGCGGAATCGAAGTGTCGCTCGATGACCTGCTTGACGCAGGGCTCATCGAACAGGTAGAGGGCGACGCGCAAACCACACTGCGCCTGCCGCGCGCCGTGCAGTTGTTCGCGCGCGATGCGCTCGCCCAGGCAGGCGAGTCCGACCTGGCCGCGGCGGCCCACGCGCAGTCGCTCGCGCCGCGCCTCGCCGCAGGCCGCACGCGCCACGACCGCCAGCCTGGCGAGGTGCTGGATCGCGCCGACATCGAGGACCTGCGCGCCGCGCTCGACTGGTCCTTGCGCAATGACAGGTTCGAAGGCGCGATTGCCTTGATCGAATCGTCCACTGCGCTATGGCGCACACTTTCGCTGACGCATGAGTACCTGCACACGATCCGTGCCGCGCTCGCACGCGTGGAGGCCGGTACACCACGCCGCATACGCGACGAAATGCGACTGCGCGTGGCGCTGGCACACGCCCTCGCTTTGACCCAGGTTCCGCTCGAGGAGGTGACGAACGCCTGGCAGGAAGCCTATGAGCTGGCCAATGCCTGCGCCGACAACATATACCGGCAGCATGCGCTGATCGGTCTGATCGTGTGTTCGGCGAGGGCTGGTGAACTCGAACGTGCGATAGACCTGCAGGCCTCTTACGACCGGATCGCGCAAGCCAACTGGAAGACCGCGCAACGGGCGGGGGAAACCTAGCTCGCGGCTTGCTTCGCATTTCGTGTCATCGCTTCGCCTCACGCTGTTTCCCGCGGGCTCGCGTGTCACATTCGACGGCCATAGTGCAAGCCGGTCCCACGCTGCCGCGCTGCCATGTCCGATCGCAACCGGATCAACCTTCCCGCTCCCGCCGCCTCGCAATTCATCGAAACCGGCCCTGACGCGCGCGCCGCCAATGCGGCCGCCGCGGCACAAGCGCCCGGCACCGCGCCGTCGCATCACGTGAACACGCCTCAGCCGGCGGTCCCTCACGGGGTGCTGGGCCGGCTCAAGTCGTCGCTGTCGCGTTCGGCGGACACCTTGCGTGCGCGGCGCTTCGATCTCAGCACACTGGTCAATCAGCACAGCACGCACGGCAGAACCTCGGGGCCGGAGAACCACGTCGAAGGCAGCAAGCGCTACGCGCCGCAGCAGCCTCCAAGGCAGGTGCGAGTGGCCGGCTCGGCGCTCGAGATCACCGACGAACTGGTGTCGCAGGCTGTCGCGCAAACGGCATTGCCGGCGGCGTCCGGCGCGACGCCCGCAGAACGGCCGCGCCCTGCCCCGCTCGACACGGTCGCCAGCCGCGAAGATCTGCTCGCCTACGTGCAACAGCAGTTCATCTGTCCGCCCGAGCGCCTGCTCGATGTCAGCGCGCTCGCGTCCCGGCTCTACCATCTCACGCCGCCAGACGCCGCGACGCACACGGCACCGGCCACCGCCGCCACACGCGGCGCATTGCTTGCGCAAGCCATCAAGCAGGCAGGCGTTACGGATGTCCAGCACGCGCAGCTGGCGCTCGAACGCGTCGGTATGCTCGACTTCCACGCGCCGCACACGCGCCATTCCACCAGCCCAGCCGAGCGCGAGGCGTGGCAGATCGCGCGTGTGTTGTCGCGTTCGAGCGAAGGTTTCGAGACCCTCGGCGCGCTGCGTGCGTCCGTCATGCAGCCGTTCACCGGCGCGGGCCAGCGGCTCGCCGTCAAGGTCCTGCTGGAGAGTGCCGATGCGCTCGACTCCACGCCGCCGGGCACGCCGTACCCGCCCGGACAGGATCGTGCCCCCGGTGCGATCGCACTGCAGGCCGGACTCGGCAACGGTCCGCTCACCGCTGACGAACCCGGGCCGAACGCGCTGGCGAAGCGCGCCTTCGATGCCGCGGCGACACTCCTCGAACACGGCCGCGGCGCACTGACGCCCGATCAGCGAGGTGCGTTCTTCGCCTGGCGCCAATCGTTCAGCGAAGACGAACGGCATAGCGATCTATCGCAGGCCCGCGAGCGGTTGAACAAGTTCTCCGCGAAGACGATCGGCCGGGTGAGCGAAAACCGCTGGAAAACGCTGCTGCCGCGCATGTTCCGCGGCAAGCACAAGTCGCCGCTGTCCGCCTTGCGTTACGGCACTCAGGGCGTGCCGCGCAAGACCGTCGAAGAAGAGCGTGCCGCGTTGCAAAAGGGGCTGCGCGAAGCACGCCTGACGTTCGACCAGAGCGCCGCGTTGCGGCCCGCGGCAGCGCTCACTCATGCGCGGCCGGAACGTTCGCTGGTCGAGCTGGCAGCGCTGCATACGTGGCTCGAGCGCGGTGGTTTTCCACATGGCCGGATGGACGAAGACGCGATCGTCGCGACCGCGCAGCGCGCCCAGCAGATGAGCGCGGAACTGCAACCGGGCGACGTCCCTTCAGCGCGCCTCCTCGCCCATGTCCAGCAGTTGACGGCGCGCTGGAGCGCGATGACGCCACAGCAGCTCGCCAAAACCCGGCCGTTCAGCGCGATCGCCAAACAGCCGTTCACGATCGAACGGCTGGCGGTCTGGGGCAAGGTTGCGCGCGTACCAGACGACGCCCCGTTCTGGGTCTCGGTCGACACGCTACGCACGCTCGCCGAACCCGCGACCCCGGCGCGCGCCGCCGACAATGCGGACGACGTGCGCGCGACGCTCAAGGACGTGATCGAAGGATTGCCGTCAGGCGCGCGCCTGCGGCTGACCGATGGCAGCCGCCAGGGTATCAGCACGCGCGGCCTCAACGCGACGTTGATGCAAGCCCATGGCATTCCGGTTTCGCCGCGCCTCGACCTGCGGGCGTCGCGCACGCGTGAGTCGGTCGTCGAAGTGAGCCGCGCGACGCACGGGGTCGAAATGTTCGTCGGCACCGCGGAAAGCACCTCGCGTCACGTGGGCGCCGGGCTGATGGTCGGCTACGACCTCGAAGCGGGCGTCACCGCCGTGCGCGCGGGACTGGTCACCAACGTGATCCTCCATTCGCGGGAACTCACGCAGCCGCGCGGCGTATCGTTGCGCGTCGCGCGCCGCCTCAAGCCCGATGGCACCGGCTACGACGACAAGGCGATGCGCGAGAAGCTGAACGAAATTGTCGACCACGTCTTCAACGAAGCCACCCAGGCCCATGGCGATGGCTCGAACGGCGTCTGGAACCGTCTTGCGGAACGCTTCTTCGACGATCCCGACGTGTCGATCAGCTGGACCGCCGGGCAGGCCAGCAATACGCGGCGCGGCGTCACGGTCGATGCAACCGCAACCGTCAAGCTGCCGGCCTTCGGCCATGGTACGGAGCGGATGTCGGTCCGGGTTGGTCCGTCGCTTGGCGTGGGCTGGGAAAAGTCGCGGCAGACGGTCGATTCCGCCGAGCGCACCGGCCGCCTCCAGGTCGAACAGCATCGTGTGGGACTGGGCAGCCTCTGGCAGGTGCGCGCCGGCATCGCACCCGGTTTTTCGCATGCGCTCGATTCGGCCGGCAAAACCAGTGTCGGCCTGTTTTCGGTCGACACGCCAGCCGCCACGATGACGCTCAGCGACCGGAACCGCTCCGCCAAGCTGCAACTGGTGCGCGAAGACGGCAAACTGAACTACCGTGCCTGCATGCTCGACGTCGAATTCCTCAGCGCCAGCATGTACACGCGTGCCGTCGACGCTGCCCGCCCCGAGCTGATCGGGCTCTTCGCCGCGAATATCGTCGCTCAGCGGCAGCGCGAGGGCCCGCAGGCGCTCGCGGGCGGCCCGGCGCCGCAGGAGGATCCACAGGTGCTCGCCGGCCGGCGCATCGACCAGCATCTGGCGACGGTGCGCAAGAACCAGCGGCCCAATCTGACCTACATGTACCGCTATCGCCTGCATCGCGACGCGGCACTGCGGCTCGACGCGAACGCGGCTTTGCTCGCGCAATCGGGCAACGATCCGCACGTGAAGGAGACGGTCGACGCGCGTAACGCGGAGATTCTCGGCGCGCCGTCGTCATGGATGCCGATCGAGTTGAAGGTCAAGGAGCGCAACACCTATACGCAAAGCTTCGGACCCAACATGATGTTCCAGCTGAGTACCCGAACCAGTGCGACGGGTGACCGCGAAATCGTGACCGAGAGTGTGTCGTTCGACGTGCTGGAGGCGCTCGACGAGCGAGGCGTGTAACGTGTCAGACGCTCTCCCGCGCGGCACGCTTGAGTTCGCAAGCGAACCGGCCACTTGATTTGCGAAGTTTTCCGTTTGCCAATCGTCGTGCGGATTGCCTAAGATCAGACGATCGATGACCTCAAGCCGGTAGACCCAGTGCAGCGACAGTCGATCAAAACCGCTTCCCTCTCGTTTGGCGTTGCTCTCGTCGTCGCGACATCGGCGCACGCTGCGCCGGACTACGCGGACCTGGCCTGCCAGGCCGAAGCCCATTCGGCGCAAGCCATCGCGCGGGATCGCGATGCGGGAGTTTCGAAGGAAAGCGAACTGCGCAAGATCATGCTGGAGAGCGAGCAGATGCCTTACGAGACGGCGATGCGCGCGCGGGCCGAGTTGCCGGCCTTCGTCAACGGCCTGTACGGCAAATACGCCAACGTGCCGGCCACCGACGTCTACCCCAAATATCTCGCCTACTGCCGCGGACAGCTCGCCAAGGGGCGCGGCGCGCAGTAGCGCTGCCCGTAGGTGAAGGGAGGATTCCGCGGTCAGGCTGCCAGATCGTAGTCCTCGCTGCCACCTGCCGCCTTGCGTGCCCTGATGTCTTTCAAGGCGTCGTCTCGCGCCACGTTGATTTCTGACATCCCCTGCCCGTCGCCGCCCAGGTCCGGATGATGCTGCTTTGAAAGCGCCCTGTGGGCCGCCTGTATCTCATGCTCGTCGGCATCCGGCGATACGCCGAGGACGGACGCCCACGCGGGCACTTCCCGGCGCTCTCCGGTTGGCGGCGTCGCAGTGCGGCCGGTGGCGCCGGTGCGATTCGACCAACTGCTTGCGCCGCGCGGCGGCTGGCGGCATACCCCACGCCCGCCCCCAGGCGTTCTGACGCGGCCCGTACTGACCGTTCGACGGCACAGCATTGCCGCTGTACCCACAGCCGTATTGAGCGGATCTCATCAGGCTGGCGCGCCGCATGGCGGAGAACGCGGCCGCGCCCACCAGCAGGGGCAGCAGGCCCACGCCGCTCATGCTCAGCGCGCTCACGCCCAGCATGCCCACCCCATAACCCGCCAGCATGGCCATCCCTCCACCGAGCCCGCTTAGAAGCGGTGCGCCGTAGCGCATCCTGCCGGACATCGGTTGGGTAAAAGCGGAGTAAGACGGACCGTAACCGCCGCCCTGGCGCGGCCAGCCTGCCGCGAAGCGCCCACCCAGTGGCCGTGGAAAACCGAAGAAGCGCTGACCCGCCGTGCGTGCGCTCGCCATCCCGGCTTTTGCCTGGACCCGCGCACTGCGAAACGTGTCGCGCAGTTTTGCATCCGCCTGGCGCAGCCCGCCTGCCATCCGCTGCTGCGCGCCAGCGAGACCGGACAGGCCAGCCATGACCGCGCCGCGGATGCCGCCGCGCGGCGCATCCGCTTGCGACGCACGGGTCGCGCCCCGCGCTTCGTCAGACTGCGGCCCTGCGGCAGAACCGGCCGCAGACCCTTCCGGAATCCTCATGGACATAACCCAGCTCCTCGGCAAAACGTGAACGAGGTAAACACGCAAACGCGCCCGACAGGCCGAACACCTCGAACACGTCAAACGGAAACGGGCCTGCGAAGGCCCTCGGCCATTATTCGCCGGCCAGACTGTCGTGCCGCCCTCCTTGCGAAGCCAGCGCTGTGTGCGCGAAGCGGGGAGCCAGAAGCGCCGGACATTCACGGCACCGGCTATCGGCGCGCCATCACCGTTCTCATCGCAGCCACGTCACCGCGATCAGGCTCGTTCGATTGGGGCTCCGCGGCCTTGCTCTTTGCCGCAGTGGTCGCGCTGCCGGTGGGTTTGGCCGGATCGGTGGCGAGCCTGGTCTCGATCTTGCGAACGACGATGCTCTGGATGGCCGCCGTCGCTTCGCTGCGCCGCATGCCGAGATCGCGCAGCAGGTCATAAGCTGTGCGAAGGTTGGCGTCGCCTTTGACTAAAGCGGTAAGCACCTTCTTCTTTTCGCGCAGCGAAGCCCCTGGCCGATGCACGTCGCGATGAAACTGCTCGAGATTGCCAAAGCCACGGGCAGCGAACTGGTCGACGTGATAGTCGATCACGGTCAACGCGTGCGCCGCCACCTGATCGCCGAGTTCGCCCTTCTTCTCCGAGGACTTCTGCTCATTGATGATGCTGCCCGGAAAGATCTTGCCGAACACCTTCGCGTCGGCCTCGACTCGCGCGCTGTCTCGCATGGCGGCATGAACGCCGTCTATGGCTTCGTCCGGCGTGCCCTCGGGTATGGCACCTGGCTGCAGATTCAGCCGTTGTCTGAGGAAGTTGTTCTTGATCTCCTTCTGCTTGTCATCGCGGATACGCTGTTTGACGCCTCGCACCCCCTTGCCCACATCGAGCGCATTCGCCATGCCGATGCCGAGTCCGGCCTGCTTGGTCGCAATCGCCGGCGCGCTGGCCGCAGCAGCCGCGACACCGTGCGTTCCTGCCACCAGCAGCGCCGCGGACGTCACGCCCAAGGTGTTGCGCCCGAGCTCATAGAGGGCGCGGTTCTGGCGCTTGCCCGCCACTTCGTCCTTGATATAGGCAGTCAACAAGACGTTTTTTGCATGGGCGATTTCGTCCGCGTATTTCGGGTTGTCGCTCGCGGCCAGCTTCGCGACCTTGGGAAGGTCGTAGGTAAACCGCCCCTTCCTGTCTCTCGTGACGATCATCGTTTCCTGATTCGGATTGCTCCTGAAACGCTGCACGTCTCGTTGCAGCATCGACGCAAGCTGATTGCCATAACGTGCGCGCTTTCTTCCCGAGGCGAACAACGCATGACCGTTGAAGCCGCCGGCCACCAGTTCATGCGCTCCACCGACGGATATCCCAGTGAGTGCCAGATCGGTACCTTGCTCGCCGTGCGAGTTGGCAGCGAAGGCGTTGAAGAGATTGCCGTACGGCCTGATGCCGTTGACTTCGACCGCGGTGAAACCCGGCTTGCTTCGATCGAATGCCTGACCGGGCTGCGACTTCGTCGAAGGCACGACGAACCCGGGATCGTCAGCGCCCTCAGCCTTGGCGGCGGGCTGCGCCAGCGAAGCGTGATCGACATGGGGAATACCGTTGAGCCAGTCCGATCCGTCTGGCGTAAACGACAGAGGCTTGAACTCGACGCTCTCCGACGATGTGGATAACGAAGTTTGTTGCCCTCGCGACGGCAGGCGCCAGGTTCCGAGCGAGCGGAATCTGTCGAGGGGATTGTCGGTGCGCCTGGTCGCGTTCGTTGCGGTAGTGGATTGCTGGCCACCGGCAGAAGGCGGCACCAGAGACTTTGCCTCGGGCGTGAATTTGACGTGCGGTGTGGGCTGTGGCCGCGTACTGACGGGTGTCGAGACTCCGAAGCTGTGCCCGGTCTGCGGCAACGGCTTGATCGCTTCGAAGTGGCCACCCTCGTCCCAGACCACCACGCGATGGGTCGGTTCGCTGCCAGGCGGTCTCGTGCCGCTGCCTTCATACACGCCAAGCTGCGTGACAGGGTGTGATGCTTCGATACCGGCCTGGACCACGCCTACGGCCATATCCACGTTGTACCGTTGATTGACCAGCGAGATCAGTTCGGACGCGTGGCCGCCCTGCTGCCCGTCGAGCAGCAGCATGTTCCCCTGCTCGTCGGGATGACGCTGGTCGAACTGCTGACGGATGTCAGCCACTACCCGGTCGAGCGCGGGTCCTCGCAGGGTGGGCGACGCGTGTTGCACGAGTGCATAGATTGCGCAATTGTTTCCCCTTCCCGGGTTCGGGACGACCTGCAATCCATGGTCCGCGAGAAATGCGCGAAAACGGCTATTGGGTTCCGCAAACGCCGCATGTTGCTGCATGCGATTGCTGGAAGACACCTGGGCGACCTGTCCCGTTGGAGCCATCGTGCCGGATGTGCCGCTGCCCGCAGCACGCGCAGCTGACAACGCGTCCTGATTGCCACGCCGGTTGGGCGTCGTAAAACCCAGCACATCGAAGGGATGCGTCGGCGGCAAGGCGGCGCCGTTGGCGTTGGCGTTGGCCTTGGTGGGTACCGTATCGCCACGCGTGCTGAGTCTGAGCTGAGCTAACTCGATGCCGACCTGTGTTCCGGCCGCCTTTGGTTTGCCTTTTCCGATGGAATCCTGATTAATATCTTTCGGATCAGCGGTAGTGGAAGTCGAATTTCGGAGGCCAGCGTAGATTTTCGAAAACATCGAGCGACTCCCGGAATGCCAGATGCCGGTTGACTTGCCAAGCCTAAGCCAGGGAATTTTTCAGGGTAATCGTGTCGGAACGAGGGAGAGATGAAGAGGCGAAGTCAGTCGTTGAAAGCCGAAGCAGCCTGATCGCACAAAAGAAAAAGCCACTCATGAAGAGTGGCTTTCAGGTGTTTGGTGGGCCTCCCGTGAGTCGAACACGGCACCAACGGATTATGCTTACCAGCTACGGCTTTCACCGCCCCTTTCGGGTTTGTGGTCTGGACTGTCTCTTGTCTTTACGACCTGCCCGTTCAGTCTCTACACGTTCTCTACAAGAGAGCTTCGCTCGGGATTACCACGCTGCCAAGGCAACAGAGGGTTCCCCGAATTTGAGCAGTTCTACCGAGGGGCAGAGCTAACTTACCCCAAGGCAACCCATTCTTGACTCACCATGCCGTACTGCATGGTTTAGGTGAGCCTTTGCTAAGTCCGCTGCTCTAACCAAGCATGAGCTAGAGGCCCTGAAAACTGAAGATTTTACTGTATCTGATAACGATCGACGCAATCAAACGCCATCAAACACAGCCAAAGAAAAAGGACCTGGTCATGAAGGCCGGGCCCATTCCGATTGGCCGACATACTACACGAAAATAAGCTAAAACTCGCGAAAAAAGGGCCTCCGCAACCGCTTCGCCGAAACGAAACAACCGGGAGGCCCCTTCAAACTGCTACGTCGTTTCCCACAACCGCCAGGCTTCGATCAATTCCCTTCGAGGAACGACTTCAGCTTGTCCGAGCGGCTCGGGTGACGCAGTTTGCGCAGCGCCTTCGCCTCGATCTGACGAATCCGTTCACGCGTCACGTCGAACTGTTTACCGACTTCTTCGAGCGTGTGATCGGTGCTCATCTCGATACCGAAACGCATACGCAGCACCTTCGCTTCACGCGGCGTCAGCGAATCGAGCACGTCTTTCACGACATCGCGCATGCTGGCATGCAAGGCGGCGTCGGCCGGCGCGACCGTATTCGTATCTTCGATGAAGTCGCCCAGATGCGAATCGTCGTCGTCACCGATCGGCGTTTCCATCGAGATCGGCTCTTTCGCGATCTTCATGATCTTGCGGATCTTGTCTTCCGGCATTTCCATCTTCTCGGCCAGCGTTGCCGGATCCGGCTCGAGACCGGTTTCCTGCAAAATCTGGCGCGAGATGCGGTTCATCTTGTTGATCGTTTCGATCATGTGAACCGGAATCCGGATCGTACGCGCCTGGTCAGCAATCGAACGCGTAATGGCCTGACGGATCCACCACGTGGCATACGTGGAGAATTTGTAGCCGCGACGATATTCGAACTTGTCCACCGCCTTCATCAGGCCGATGTTGCCTTCCTGGATCAGATCGAGGAACTGCAGACCGCGGTTCGTGTACTTCTTCGCGATCGAGATCACGAGCCGCAAATTCGCCTCGGTCATTTCACGCTTGGCCTGACGCGCCTTCAGTTCACCGGCCGCCATCTGGCGGTTGGTTTCCTTCAGGTCCTTCAGCGGCAATACGACGCGCGCCTGCAAATCGAGCAGACGCTGCTGCTGTTCCTGAATGGCCGGAATGTTGCGCGTGAGGATCGCGCTATACGCGTGCCCTTCACCGACGATCTTGTCAGCCCAGTCCAGATCCGTTTCGCTGCCCGGGAAACGCGCGATAAATTCCGCACGCGGCATGCCGCACTTGTCGACCACCGTATGCAGAATCTGACGCTCGACCTGACGCACTTCGTCTACCTGCGCACGCAACGTGTCGCACAGACGCTCGACGGTGCGCGCGGTAAAGCGGATCGTCATCAGTTCGTTCTGGATCGTTTCCTGCGCCTTCAGATACGACTTGGACTTGTAGCCTTCCTTTTCGAACGCGCGACGCATCTTGTCGAACCATTCGCTGATCAGAGCGAACTTCTCGAGGGACGCACGCTTGAGCGCTTCCATCTGCGCCGCGTTGGCCGTGGCTTGCGCCGCGCCGTCGTCTTCTTCCTCGTCGTCCGACTCTTCTTCCTCTTCTTCCTCGTCTTCGTTCTCGATCGCTTCCGCTTCCTGCACCGAGAAGCCGTCGGCATCTTCCGCGTTGGCGTCGATCAGGCCGTCGACCAGTTCGTCGATACGGATTTCCTCGTTCGCGACGCGCTCAGCCATGGCCAGAATGTCGGCGATCGTGGTCGGGCACGCGGAGATCGCCATCACCATGTGCTTGAGGCCGTCTTCGATCCGCTTGGCGATTTCGATTTCGCCTTCGCGCGTGAGCAGCTCGACCGTACCCATTTCACGCATGTACATGCGGACCGGGTCGGTGGTGCGGCCGAATTCCGAGTCGACCGTGGAGAGCGCGACTTCCGCCTCCTCTTCCACTTCGTCGTCTGACGAGGCCGCGGGTGCGTTGTCGTTCAACAGCAGCGTTTCGGCATCCGGCGCCTGTTCATACACCGCCACGCCCATGTCATTGAACGTGCTGATGATGCCTTCGATCGCCTCGGTCTCGGTGAAGTTGTCCGGCAGGTGGTCGTTGATTTCCGCGTACGTGAGGAAGCCGCGCTCCTTGCCGAGCTTGATCAGCGTGCGCAGTTTGGAGCGGCGCTCTTCGAGTTCCTCGACGGTGCCCGGCTGCGACGACGCAAACGCGTCTTTCAGCAGTGCTTTTTCCTTTGCACGACGATCGCGAGCCTTGACCTTCTCCACCTTGCCGGGAACGGCCGCAGGGGTTTCTTCGCTTTGGGTTGCGTCGTCATCGACGGGTGTTTCGTTCAGCTTTTTCGTCATGGAGTTCGTCGTACCGGCTGTAGTCTCGACTCGCGGCTGTTGGACAACAGCCGGTTGAACCGTGGATACTGGAATCTCGCGCTCTACCGCATCGTCCTGCGCGGCAGGCGCTTCCCTTGCGCTTCTGACACCCGGCCGTTTTGCGGCCGGTGGTGGTACAGCTTTCGCCGCCCTGACCGGCTCCGCGCGCGCAGCGGAACTGGTCGAGGATTTCTTCCCGGCTGCAGGTGTGACGCTTGCGGCAGACGTTTTTCTGGGGGAAGAAGCTAACTTGGCCTCAGTGACCTTTCTGGTCGGCTCATTAGAGCCCGTGCCCGCTGCTTTTTTTCCGCCTGGTGTCTTTGCCATCGCAATCGCCTTTTCGCCTTTGCTAGGAAAACCATTGAAAAAACAAACCGCTAGAAACCTTTTATTATAGCACTCGGCCTTCTGCCACCTCGCTTACAGCCCGAGCTGGCGCTTCATCTCGGCCCGCTTCTGATTCAGCCCCGTCAGCTCAAGAAACTCCTCCGGCGTGTGCCGGGATTGCCGTGAAAGCTGCTCGAGGCGATCGCAGTAAGCGTCGTATCGCATCTTCAGAATCGCCGCTTTCAACTCCTCTCCGACGATCCGCTCCTGCTCGCGCCGTTCCTCGATGACGGTCGCATCCTCCGGGTCTTTCAGCAGTAAATCCCGAACGTTTTCATCATAGTCTAGAATTTTGCGAAAGATTTCCTCGAAAGTTGGGGCATTTGCGCCGTTTCGCAATAGGTCGGAAAGCAACTGAAATTCCGCCGAATCGCCCAGTGCGCGCGCATGCGTCGTCACTTCTTCGAACAACTCGCCGTGCCGCGTGACGCTCAGGAGCGCTTGCTCGGCTTCCTCGTCGAGCACCGCCACCGTGCGCGGGTGCATCACCAGATTGCGCAGCGTTTTTTCTTCGATCCCGGTCACACTGCGCCGGTCCTTGCGGGCCGGCGCCGATCGGGCAGCCGCCGCGATCCGGGCATCGACCTCGCATAATGCGGCCACTTCCTCGAACGGCACGTCGAGCCGGTCGGCAAACATATGCATGATCTGCGCGCGCAGCGCGTTCGCCGGCAATTGCTGCAGCAACGGTTTCGCGTCGAACAGCGCACGGGCGCGGCCTTCCGGCTGGTCCAGCTCCTTGCCGGTCAGCACCTCGTTCAGCATGAATTGCGACAGCGGCATGGCACGCTCGACCTGCTCGGCGAACGCCTCGGTGCCGAATTCGCGCACGTAGCTGTCCGGATCGTGCTCGGACGGCAGAAACAGGAACCGGATGGTCCGGTTGTCCGCCGCATGCGGCAGGCAGGCGTCCAGCGCCCGGCGCGCCGCGCGGCGCCCGGCCGAATCGCCGTCGAAGCTGAAAATGACCGTATCGGTCTGGCGCATCAATTTCTGCACATGAATCGGCGTGCAGGCCGTGCCGAGCGTGGCCACCGCATTCTGGAACCCCAATTGGGCCAGCGCGACTACGTCCATGTAACCTTCGACCACCAGCACGTAATGCTGTTCGCGAATCGCCAGACGTGCCTCGAACAGCCCGTACAGCTCGCTGCCTTTGTTAAATAGTGGCGTTTCGGGCGAATTCAAATACTTCGGCTCGCCGCCGTCCAGTACGCGCCCGCCGAAGCCGATCACCTGTCCTTTCACATTACGTATCGGGAACATGATCCGCTCGCGGAAGCGGTCGTAGCGGCGGTTCTGACCTTGCGCATCCGACTTTTCGCTGACGATCACGAGCCCCGATTCGACCAGGGAATCATCCCGATAGTTGGGGAACGCGGGTTCGAGATTCTGCCAGCCGTCCGGCGCATAACCGAGGCCGAAGCGGGCGGCGATCTCGCCGGTCAGGCCACGCTTCTTCAGATACTGGATCGCGACCGGCGCGCCGCGCAGTTGCTTGCGGTAGAAATCGCAGGCGGTCTGCATGACATCGGACAGCGCCGTGGTGACCGCCTTGGAGGCAGCCGGCGAATAACCACCCGACCCGCCCCCGCCATATCCCGGCGAAGGCTCATTCGGCACGGTCAAGCCGACCGATTGCGCGAGTTCGTTGACCGCCTCCGGAAAGGTGGAGCCGACGTGCTCCATCAGGAAACCGATCGCCGTACCATGCGCGCCGCAACCGAAACAGTGATAGAACTGCTTAGTCGGACTAACGGTAAACGAGGGGCTTTTCTCGTTGTGAAACGGGCACAGCCCCATGAAGTTCGCGCCGCCCTTTTTCAACTGCACATACCGGCCGACCACGTCGACAATATCGACGCGGTTAAGCAGGTCCTGCAGGAATGACGGTGGAATCACAGTGAATGACGCTACCTAAAAAAGCTCAAGTCCGCGCGTGCCGTCGAACAACGGCGCGCACCGACCGGAAATACAGGAATTACTTCGCGAGCGCGGCTTTGACCTGCGCCGAGACAGCGGTCATGTCGGCACGGCCGGCCAGTTTCGGCTTGAGCACGCCCATCACCTTGCCCATGTCCTGCGGGCCGGCGGCGCCGGTTTGCGCGACCGCGGCCTGAACCTCGGCAACGATCTCCGCTTCGGACATCTGCGCCGGCATATAGGCGGACAGAATGGCCAGTTCGGCCTTTTCCTTGTCGGCGAGATCCGTACGGCCGGCGGCTTCGAACTGGCTGATCGAGTCTTTGCGCTGCTTGATCATCTTGTCGATGACGGCGGTGATCGCCGTGTCGTCAAGGGTGACGCGCTCGTCGACTTCGCGCTGCTTGACCGCCGCGAGCAGCAAGCGGATCGTGCCGAGACGCTCGGTCTCACGCGCCCGCATGGCAGCTTTCATATCGTCGTTGATCTGGTCCTTGAGACTCATCACTCACCTGAATGCGTTGAAAATTTAAAAACCGGCCGCTGACGGTACCAATGCGCCGAATCCAACACAAACGCCCGCTTGGGACTGCTTCCTCAAGCGGGTTGGCGCAATTTTGCGTAATGGATGCGACCCTGCCGGCTGGCCCGAAGGGCCGTATTTTCCGTGACGGCACCTGCTGCGCCCTCACCGGTTGGATGTCGCCGCTCCGTTCGACAGGAACCGCGGCAACGCCAGAATCAGTAGAACTTCTTTGGCAGCATCTGGCTACGCAGACGCTTGAAATGACGCTTAACCGCAGCCGCCTTCTTGCGCTTGCGCTCAGCTGTAGGCTTTTCGTAAAACTCGCGGGCGCGCAGTTCGGTCAGCAACCCGTTTTTCTCCATCGTGCGCTTGAAGCGCCGCATGGCAACTTCAAACGGCTCGTTGTCTTTTACGAGGATGGTCGTCATTTTTCAATAACGGAACTTTGTAAAGGTTCAGGAGTATAGCAGAGCTTTCTCACAAAGCTAATGCGCCGTCAAGCCCCTGAAACGTAGTCCGCCGCCGCCTGGCCGGCCGCCACGCCGGAGGCCCACGCCCATTGGAAGTTGTAGCCGCCGAGCCAGCCGGTCACGTCGACTGCCTCGCCGATAAAGTACAAACCCGGCGTGCGGGCGCTCATCATCGTCGCCGACGACAGCTCGCGCGTGTCGATCCCCCCGCGCGTGACTTCGGCCTTGCGGTAGCCTTCAGTGCCGTTCGGGGTGAGCGTCCAGCGCGACAACGCCTCACCGACGCGGCGCAGCGTCTTGTCCGGCAGATCGGCCACACGCGCCTCGGCGGGAATCTGGTGGGTTTCCAGCCAGACATGGGCAAGCCGTTGTGGCACCCATTCCGAAAGCAGGTTGGCGATCTGGCGCTTCGTGCCGGTTTTGGCCTCCAGCAACGAGCTCGTGGCGTCCTGCTCGGGCAGCAGATTGATGTGAATCGGCTCGCCGGGCTGCCAGTAACTCGAAATCTGCAGAACCCCCGGACCCGACAGGCCGCGATGCGTGAGCAGCAGATCTTCGTTGAATTCGGCGCCGGTCTTTTTGTTGCCGGTTGCCAGTTGCACTTCGAGCGAGACGCCGGAGAGCGCCGCGAACGGTTCCCAGTCGGCCGGGGCAAAGGTCAGCGGAACCAGCGCGGGGCGGGTGTCGATCAGTTTGTGACCGAATTGCTTGGCGAGGCGGTAGGCGAAATCGGTGGCGCCGATCTTGGGAATCGACAGGCCGCCGGTCGCCACGATGAGCGCGCGAGCCGTGATCTGGCCCGAATGGGTATCCAGCGTGAACCGCCCTTCGGCGTCATGCCGCACCTGTTCGACCGCAAGCGGCGTGCGCCACGCAATGCGGCCTGCGTCGCACTCGTTCTTCAGCACGTTGATGACCGCGTCGCTCGACTGATCGCAAAACAGCTGCCCCTTGTGCTTCTCGTGCCACGTCACGTGATGCCGCTTGAGGAGCGCCATGAAGTCGCGCGGCGTATAACGCGCTAGCGCCGAGCGGCAGAAATGGGGATTGGCCGACAGGTAATTGGCCGGTCCGGCGTACAGATTCGTGAAGTTGCACCGGCCGCCGCCGGAAATGCGGATTTTTTCCGCGAGACGCTGCGAGTGGTCGATCAGCACCACGCGACGGCCGAGTTGCCCGGCCACGGCCGCACACATCATGCCGGCCGCGCCCGCGCCGATCACTGCGATATCGAAGGATTCCATGGGGCCGCATTGTACCCGCGCGTCTGCGGCCCCTTGCCCGCGCTGCTATACTTTCAGGCTTACCTTTTCACTTTTGGGCGCCGGAGTGGCTTTACCCGCGCGCCCGCTGACACCGGCCCAATCCCCCCACCATGCTCGTTCTCGGCATCGAAAGCTCCTGCGACGAAACTGGTCTCGCGCTCTACGACACAGAGCGCGGCCTGCTCGCGCACGCGCTGCATTCGCAAATTGCGATGCACCGGGAGTACGGCGGCGTGGTCCCGGAGTTGGCGTCGCGCGACCATATCCGGCGCGCGCTGCCTCTGCTCGAAGAAGTGATGGAGCGGGCCGGCGCGGTACGCAGCGACATCGACGCGATCGCCTACACGCAGGGTCCCGGCCTCGCGGGCGCGCTGCTGGTCGGCGCGAGCGTCGCCAATTCGCTCGCCATGGCCTGGGACAAACCGACCATCGGCATCCACCATCTCGAAGGGCATCTGCTGTCGCCGCTGCTGGTGGACGAGCCGCCGCCGTTTCCGTTCGTCGCACTGCTGGTGTCGGGCGGCCACACGCAGTTGATGCGCGTAACGGACGTGGGCGTCTACGAGACGCTCGGTGAAACGCTGGACGATGCCGCCGGTGAAGCCTTCGACAAAACCGCCAAGCTGCTCGGCCTCGGTTATCCGGGCGGTCCGGAAGTGTCGCGAATGGCTGAATTCGGCACGCCCGGTGCCGTGGTCCTGCCGCGCCCAATGCTGCATTCCGGCGACCTCGATTTCAGCTTCAGCGGCCTTAAGACCGCTGTCCTCACGCATGCCAGAAAGCTCGGCGGCGCAAATATCTGCGAGCAGGCGAAGGCCGATCTGGCGCGTGGTTTCGTCGACGCCGCCGTAGACGTGCTGGCGGCGAAATCGCTGGCCGCGCTCAAACGCACGAAATTGAACCGGCTGGTGGTGGCAGGCGGCGTGGGTGCGAACCGGCAATTGCGCGAGGCGCTTTCCGCTGCAGCCAAGAAACGAAATTTCTTCGTGCACTATCCGGACTTGTCGCTGTGTACGGATAACGGCGCGATGATCGCACTGGCAGGGGCATTGCGATTGCAACGCTGGCCCGATCAGTCCGGCAAAGACTACGCGTTCACGGTGAAGCCACGCTGGGACCTGACGTCGCTCGCACGCTGAATTTCAGCAACTTGACGGTGTAAAAAAAGAGCCGCTCGAAAGAGCGGCTCTTTATATTCCGGCAATGAAGCGCGCGAATCAGGCCGCCCGCTTATCCCGCTCGATCACGGCATACGCGCTGTGATTGTGAATCGATTCGAAGTTCTCAGCTTCGAGCACGTAAGCGACGATGCGTTCGTCCGCGTTCAGACGCTGCGCGACATCACGCACCAGGTCTTCGACGAACTTCGGATTTTCGTAGGCACGTTCGGTGACGAACTTCTCGTCCGGACGCTTGAGCAGGCCCCACAGTTCGCACGAGGCTTCTTCTTCCGCGATACGAACCAGCTCTTCCACCGCCACGTCGCCCGCCAACTCCGCATTGATCGTGACGTGCGAGCGCTGGTTGTGCGCGCCATACTGCGAAATCTTCTTCGAGCACGGGCACAGGCTCGTGACCGGCACCAGTACTTTCAGGAACAGACGCGTCGCGCCGTTGCGGGTCTCGCCTGTCAACGTGACTTCATAGTCGAGCAGACTTTGCACGCCCGACACCGGCGCGGTCTTGTTCACGAAGTACGGGAACGACACCTCGATGCGACCCGCCTCGGCCTCGAGCTTTTCGAGCATCGCGGCGAGCATGGTGCGGAACGTGGCCGCCTCGAGCGGCGCCTTGTTCTCTTCAAGCAGGGCGACGAAACGCGACATGTGTGTGCCTTTCTGATCGGCCGGCAGATGCACGTCGAGGTTCCATGTGCCGACCGTCGGCTGCACTTCGCCGCCTTGCGTGCGCACTGTCAACGGATGGCGCACTGCCTTGACCCCGACTCGTTGAATCGGAATCTGACGCGTATCAGGCGTGCTTTGCACGTCGGGCATCACAAAGGCGGGATTCATCTGGTTCATGTTCTTGTCCTTTCAAGAAAACGCCGGGCCGGGCCAAGCTGGCCACCCCAAGTTTTCCGCTCCGCGGGAAAGCCTCCCGCCCCTAGGGAAGTCCCAAGGAAGATTAGCGGATTACCCCATCGGGGGTTGTCGCCAGGCGACAGGTTTGCGTGCTCCTGGCGACCCTGCGGGCCGGGCAATCGGGCCGCACAATGGCGAACGCCGGCCCCTGCCGGCGTTGGATGATGGACCCGAAGGTCCATCGACTCAAGTTGGAGATTGCTATGGCCGCCATAGCCGCGGCATGGCGCACGGCAGAGCGGCTGAACGACTCAGCCAACCGACCCAGTCAAGTGATGCAACCAGGCGACGCAGTTAAGCAACCCGCTTCACCGAGGATTGACCGGCGAGCGCGCCGCTGGAGAGAAAACGTTCGCGAATCGACTTGGCAATGCCCGTGGCGTCGAGACCACACGCGGCGAGCAACTTGGCCGGATCTCCATGATCGATGAAGCGATCCGGAAGGCCCAATTGTAGTACGGGCCGCATAACCCCACTCTCAAGCAGGGCTTCGACGCAAGCCGAACCCGCGCCGCCCATCACACAGCCTTCTTCGATCGTGACAATGGCGTCGTGTGTTTCGGCCAGCTGGCGGACCAGCTCGGCGTCCAGCGGTTTCACGAAGCGCATGTTCGCCACCGTGGCGTCCAGCTGCTCGGCCGCGGCGAGCGAGGGTGCCACCATCGTACCGAAGGCCAGAATCGCAATCCGCTTGCCGGCCGGTTGCGACGTTTCGCGACGAATCTCACCCTTGCCGAGCGGCAGCGCCGTCATCTGCTTGACGGTTGCAACGCCCGTGCCGGCACCGCGCGGATAGCGCACCGCCGTCGGATTCGGCTGCTGCAGCGCGGTGTACAGCATCTGACGGCATTCGTTTTCGTCCGATGCCGCCATCACGGTCATGTTCGGGATACAGCGCATGAACGCCAGATCGTAGGCACCGGCGTGCGTGGCGCCGTCCGCGCCGACCAGACCCGCGCGGTCGATGGCGAACACCACCGGCAGGTTTTGCAGCGCGACGTCGTGGATCAACTGATCGTAAGCACGTTGCAGGAAGGTCGAGTAGATCGCGACCACCGGCTTCATGCCGTCCGCGGCCAGGCCGCCGGCGAACGTCACCGCGTGCTGCTCGGCAATACCGACGTCGAAGTAGCGATCCGGGAAACGCTTCTCGAACTCGACCATGCCCGAACCTTCACGCATGGCCGGCGTGATACCGACCACGCGCGCGTCCAGCTCGGCCGCGTCGCACAGCCATTCGCCGAACACCTGCGTGTAGGTCTTCTTCGACGGCGTGGTGGCCGGCTTGATGCCTTCGGCCGGGTTGAACTTGCCCGGGCCGTGGTACAGCACCGGATCGGCTTCGGCCAGCTTGTAGCCCTGACCCTTTTTCGTCACGACGTGCAGGAATTGCGGACCGCGCAGTTCCTTGATGTTCTGCAGCGTCGGGATGAGCGAATCGAGGTCGTGACCGTCGATCGGGCCGATGTAGTTGAAACCGAACTCTTCGAAGAGCGTGGCAGGCACGATCATGCCCTTCGCGTGCTCTTCCAGCTTGCGCGCCAGGTCGAGCATGGGCGGCGCCACGCGCAGCACGCGTTCGACGCCCGCACGCGCGGCGGCGTAGAAGCGGCCCGACATCAGGCGTGCCAGATGGCGATTCAGCGCGCCGACCGGCGGCGAAATCGACATGTCGTTGTCGTTCAGAATGACCAGCAGCGGCACGTCGTCTTCGACGCCGGCGTTGTTCATCGCCTCGAAGGCCATGCCGGCCGTCATCGCGCCGTCGCCGATCACGGCGATGCCCATGCGGTTCTCGCCCTGCAGCTTGCTGGCGACCGCCATGCCGAGCGCGGCCGAGATCGAGGTGCTGGAGTGCGCGGTGCCGAACGTGTCGTATTCCGACTCGTCACGCTTCGGGAAACCCGAGATGCCGCCCAGCTGACGCAGCGTGTGCATCTGGTCGCGGCGGCCCGTCAGGATTTTGTGCGGGTAGGTTTGATGGCCGACGTCCCACACGATCCGGTCGCGCGGTGTATCGAACACATAGTGCAGAGCAATGGTCAACTCGACCGTGCCGAGATTGGACGAAAGATGGCCGCCCGTCTGCGATACGCTGTCGAGCACAAAAGCACGCAACTCGTCGGCAAGCGGTTGCAATTGGCGGCGATCGAGGCGGCGCAGGGCTGCCGGGTCGTCGATGGTTTTCAGCAAGTCGTACATCGTCGTTCCATTGTAGGAAAACTTACGCGCCCGCACTTCATACATGCACCTCGTAGCAAAGGTGCGCGGCGGCGGGCTTTCGCGTTCAGCTAACCCGGTTCACCACCAGGTCGGCCAATTCGGCAAGACGCTGCGCGCGCGCGCCAAACGGCGCAAGCGCAGCGTGAGCGTCGCTGCGCAGTTGCGCAGCAAGCGCACGTGACGCATCTAGCCCAATGATCGACACGTAGGTCGGCTTGCCGTCCTTCGCGTCTTTACCCGCCGTCTTGCCAAGCGTCGCGGAGTCGGTCGTGACGTCGAGAATATCGTCGACAACCTGAAACGCGAGGCCGACAGCGGCTGCATACGCGTCGAGCGAACGCATGGCGTCCGCATCCGGCGTTTCACCCGCCAGCGCGCCCATGCGCACCGCGGCACGCAGCAAGGCGCCGGTTTTCATCCGGTGCATGGTTTCGAGTTGCGCGCGCGTCAGCGTGTGGCCGACGCTCGCGAGGTCGATGGCCTGGCCGCCGCACATGCCGACCGAACCGCTCGCCAAAGCCAGTTCACGCACGAGCGATGCCTGCTGCGCCGGCGCCAGCACCTCCGACGTCAGCGCGACGAATGCCTGCGCCTGCAGCGCGTCGCCGACCAGCAGCGCCGTGGCTTCGTCATACTTGACGTGTACCGTGGGTTTGCCGCGACGCAGCGCGTCGTCGTCCATGCAGGGCATGTCGTCGTGCACGAGCGAATACACGTGGATCATTTCCAGTGCCGCCGCCGCCGCATCCAGGCACTCGGCCCGCGCGCCAGTCAGCTCGCCGGCCGCGTGGCACAGCAGCGGGCGCACCCGCTTGCCGCCGCCCAGCACCGCATAGCGCATGGCTTCATGCAGTTTGGCCGGCTCGGTTGCTTCCGTGGGCAGGTAGTGTTCTAGTGCCGCTTCGACGCGTTCGAGTACTGCGCGCGTCCATTGTTCGAATGTCATAGGTCGTCCCCGCTTTCAGTAGCGGCTGTGCCTGCGGTATTCATGGGCAGTGGCTTGAGTGTCTCGCCATCGAGCACGCGCACCTGCTGCTCGACCTTCTCGAGCTGCTGCTGGCAAAACGCGACGAGGGCCGCACCGCGCCGGTAGGCGGCGAGCGACTCCTCGAGGCTGAGATTGCCGCCTTCCATGCGCGCAACCAGCCCTTCCAGCTCGGCCTGAGCCGCCTCGTAGTTCTCGGGCAGCGGCGTGGTGTCGACGCCTTCAGCCGACGCGGCAGCAGTATCTTTCGACGCGGTCTTCGCCATGAATAGTCGCAAAATTAAAACAAGTCGGACATTCTACGGCAAAAGCGACATTTCCGATCCCACCGGCCGCCCACGCCCCGTCATTACCCTCCGTATCCGGCCCTCAGTCTCGCAGAAAAAATTCGATTGGTCTGCGGCAAAAACCGTGAACTTCTCTGACATTTTTGACCCAAATCAGGCACTTAAGCGCCCCAAGGAAGGGGAATCGGGTATAATCGCGGGCTCCCTAAATCGAATCCATCGATGGTTGGGTTGTTCACTGCTTTCACGTCTTCACGGGAGTGGGAATGTCCAATCTGAGCAATGCATTGCAGTTGCGGTCTGTCCACAGCCAGCTGCCAGTCACGGCTTACTTTGACGAAGCGCTTCTAACGCGCGAAATCGACACCCTTTTCAAGAAAGGTCCTCGCTACATCGGCCACGATCTCATGGTGCCCGAAGCGGGAAATTATTTTGCCTTGCCCAGCGAGAGCGAAGGGCGTGTGCTCGTCCGTAACCAGCAGTCACAAGTCGAACTGCTGTCGAACGTGTGCCGCCACCGGCAAGCCATCATGCTCAACGGCCGCGGCCAGGCGGAGAACATCGTCTGCCCCCTGCATCGCTGGACGTACGATCTGAACGGCCAGCTCCTCGGCGCGCCGCATTTCGCGGACAACCCCTGCCTGAATCTCGGCGCCACGCCGCTGCAGAACTGGCAAGGCCTGCTGTTCGAAGCGCAGGGGCGCGACGTCGCGCGGGATCTGGCACGCCTCGGCACCAAGCAGCACTTCGATTTTTCGGGCTTCATGTTCGATCACGTCGAAGTGCACGAGTGCAATTACAACTGGAAGTCCTTTATCGAGGTCTACCTGGAGGACTACCACGTCGCGCCGTTCCATCCGGGCCTCGGCAGCTTCGTCAATTGCGACGATCTGACGTGGGAATTCGGCGAGTGGTATAGCGTGCAGACGGTCGGCGTCCACAAGGATCTGGAGCAGCCGGGCAGTCCGACGTACCGTAAATGGCACGACGCGGTGCTGCGCTTCCGCGGCGGCAATCCGCCCGAATTCGGCGCGATCTGGATGGTGTACTACCCCGGCATCATGATCGAGTGGTATCCCCACGTGCTGGTCGTGTCGTGGTTGATTCCGCGTGGCCCGCAAAAAACCACCAACGTGGTCGAGTTCTATTACCCTGAGGAAATCGCGTTGTTCGAGCGTGAGTTCGTCGAAGCCGAGCGCGCCGCCTATATGGAAACGGCCCGCGAAGACGACGAGATCGCCGAGCGTATGGACGCGGGACGCCGCGCGCTGATGGAACGCGGCGAATCGCAGGTCGGTCCGTATCAGAGTCCGATGGAAGACGGCATGCAGCACTTCCACGAATTCTTGCGGCGCGAGCTCGGCACAATCTGATCCGCGCGGGGTCCGCGCGTGCTCCGTATGCATCGGCGTTTGAACCGATCGCTTGCGCGAGCCGCATCAAAGCATGGAAAGACGGGCTTCGGCCCGTCTTTTTTTGTTTAGACTATCAGTATCGTTCGGCCATTCGCTAACGGCGCCAAGCCGCCGGGCGAGCGCCGCAATCGCCCGCTTTACAACCATCTTGCATGGGACCGGAGACGTCATGCCGCACACTCACTACACCACACTCATCTCCGCGACCAACCTCGCGGAACGGCTGGCTGCCGCGCCGGGCACCGTGTTCGTCATCGATTGCCGCTTCGATCTGGTCGACACCGAGGCGGGCGAGAAAGCCTATCTGGCTGGGCATTTGCCCGGTGCGCATTATCTGAACCTCGATCGCGATCTGTCAGGGCCGAAGAACGGCAGCAATGGCCGCCATCCGCTGCCGGACCGCGCGCGGCTGGTGGAGACGCTGGAGTCCCGCGGGCTCAAGCAGGGGCAGCAGGTAGTCGCTTATGACGCGCAGGGGGGCATGTATGCCGCGCGTGCATGGTGGCTGCTGCGCTGGCTCGGCCACGACGCGGTTGCGCTGCTCGACGGCGGATTGCAAGCCTGGCAGGCCGCCGGCCATCCGCTGACGCAGGACGCGCCGGCGCAGAACACCGGCGACTTCAAGGCAGGCGCACCGCTTTCTGTCACCGTCGACGCGCAGACCGTCGAGCGCAATCTGGGCACGAAAGAACGCGTGGTGGTCGATGCACGCGCGAACGATCGTTATCGCGGCGAGAACGAAACGCTGGATCGCGTCGGCGGCCATATTCCTGGCGCGCTCAACCGGTTCTTCAAGGACAACCTCACCGCCGACGGCCGCTACAAACCGGCCCACACGCTACGCGAGGAATTCCATGCATTGCTGGGCGACACGTCGCCGGAGCACGTGGTGCTGCAGTGCGGCTCGGGCGTGACGGCATGTGTAAACGCGCTCGCCATGGAAGTTGCGGGCCTGCATGGCGCCGCGCTCTATGCGGGGTCCTGGAGCGAATGGAGTTCCGACCCGAAGCGGCCGGTGGCAACGGGTCCGAATCCTTAAGCGACCTGAGCGCCCAAACGGCTTAAACGGTTCAGGCAACGCCGTGCTGCTTGAACCACGCCAGCACGCGGCGCCAGCCATCTTCAGCATCGACTTTCTTGTAGCTCGGCCGGTAGTCGGCAAAAAACGCGTGGCCCGCGTCGTCGTACACGACGAACTGCGAGCCGCGCCCCGCCTGCGGGCCCTGCGCGATGGCCTGCTTCATCTGTTCGAGCGTGTCCTGCGGAATGCTTTGGTCCTGGCGGCCGTATAGACCCAGCACGGGTGCGTGCAGATCGGCCACACGGTCGAGCGGGTTCGCCGGGTTCGTTGCGCTGTGATCGCCGCCGACCCGGCCATACCATGCCGCGGCCGCCTTCAGCCGGGGATTGTGCTCGGCATACAGCCACGCGATACGTCCTCCCCAGCAAAAGCCATTCACGCCTAACCGGTTCAGATCGCCGCCGTGTTCGCCCGCCCACGCGACCGTGGCGTCGAGATCGCTCAGCGCCTGCTCGTCGGGCACCTTACTCAGAATTTGACTGCTGATTTGCTGGATGGTCGGCAGCGTCGACGGATCGCCTTCGCGGACGAACAGATCGGGCGCAATCGCCAGATAACCGAGCTTGGCAAAGCGCCGGCACACATCGGCGATATGCTCATGAACGCCAAAGGCCTCATGGATGACGATGATCACCGGCAAATGCGTCTTGCCCTTGGGCTGCGCGCGATAGGCCGGCACCAGCGTGTCACCGGAATGTACCGCGATCTCGCCGGCTTCAAGACCCTCGCTATCGGTATGGATGGTTTGCGCCGACACCGGCAGCACAGCAGCGGCGAAACCGGTGCCGAGCGCGGCTTTGATGAAGGTGCGGCGATTGAAGGGAACGTGCGGGACCAGGCTGTCAATTTCGGGTTTCAGCATGCGGCGCTCCTCGTGGGGAAGGGTGGATGCAACAGAATACGCTTCAGCGGCATCCTGTTGCAGATGCACCCTTCTCAGGCGCGCTCAGCCTGCCACCAGGCTTCAGTGCAGTTTGACCCGCGGCAGTGTGGTGCGCCGCAGCCAGTGCGCGAAGGTGTCGAGCACCATCCGCGCGTAGCCATGCAACGCCGCGATATGCAGCCGGTAGAGCGACATGTACATGAAGCGCGCGAACAGCCCTTCGATCAACATATTGCCGCCGATCACACCGCCCATCAGATTGCCGACCGCGCTGAAGTGCCCGAGCGACACCAGCGAGCCGAAGTCGCGGTAGGTGAACTCCGGCAGCGGCTTGTTCTCGAGCCGGGCCGCCAGCGCCTTCATCAGGAAGCTCGCCTGCTGGTGTGCCGCCTGTGCCCGCGGCGGCACGTTGCGCTCATTGCCCGGCCACGGGCAAGCTGCGCAATCGCCGAGCGCGAAGATGTTGTCGTCGATTTCGGTTTGCAGCGTGCGGCGCACGACGAGTTGCCCCAGACGATTGACCGGCAGGCCGTCGAGCTCGCTCAGGACGGCCGGCGCCTTGATGCCTGCCGCCCATACCGTCAGGTCCGCACGCACGGTTTTGCCGCTGGCCGTGCGGATCATGCCGGGCGCGACTTCCGCCACGGTCTCGCCGATCATCAGCTTCACGCCGAGCTTGGTGAGCAATTCGGCGGTGGCGGTCGATACACGCTCCTGCAAGGCCGGCAAAATGCGCGGGCCCGCTTCGATCAACACGATGCCGACGTCGTGCCGCGGATCGAGCTTATGCAAGCCGTAAGCGGACAACACCTGGGCCGTGTTGCGCAACTCCGCCGAGAGTTCGACGCCCGTCGCGCCGCCGCCGACGATCGCCACCTGGATGCGCGGCTCGGACGAAGGCGAGGTACCCGGGTTCGATTCGACCGGCTCATGCACCTGATGCTCAGCGCGCATGCAAGCCGCGATCAGGCGCTTGCGGAAGCGCTCTGCCTGGCTGACCGTGTCGAGCGCGAGAGAAAACTCGGGCGCGCCCTTCACGCCGAAGAACGCCGTAGTGCTGCCGATCGCGATGATCAGCGTGTCGTATTCGAGTTCGCGTGCGGGCAGCAATTCGGCGCCATCGTCGTCGAGCACGGTGCCGAGCGTGAGACGTTTGTTCGCGCGGTCCAGCCCGGTCAACTCGCCCTGCTGAAACTCGAAGCCATGCCAGCGCGCTTGCGCCGCATATTCGAGTTCCTGGGTGAACGGGTCCATGCTGCCGGCCGCCACTTCATGCAGCAGCGGCTTCCAGATATGGGTTGGGTTACGGTCGACGAGCGTTACTTGCGCGCGCACACCGCCTTTATTCTTGTGAGGCGCATAGCGGTCACCTAAGCGTGTCGCCAGTTCCAGCCCTCCCGCACCTCCGCCAACGACGATAAAACGATGCATTGAACTCTCCGTATTTGCCGATGGGTTATGCGTCGCGACGGCGCGCCTTGAGCATCAAGAACGCGCCGCCTGTTCTGGCTGATTGTCCGCGAGCAGTACGGGTTGTCACAAGCTATCAATACGCATATGTGACATGTGCACGACGTTATCGCCTTTCAGGCGCCTTCGTCACATTCACGTCAATGCGCTTCTTCCCAGTTCAGGCCGGCGCCCACTTCGGCGACCAGCGGCACTTTCAGCGCGGCGACACCGCACATCAGTTCCGGCAAGCGCTTACGTACATCGGACAGTTCCGCGTCTGGCACCTCGAGAATCAGTTCGTCGTGCACCTGCATGATCATGCGCGTGCCGACCTTCGATTCTTCGATCCACTTCTGCACCGCGATCATCGAGAGCTTGATCAGATCGGCGGCCGTGCCCTGCATCGGCGCATTAATGGCTGCGCGCTCCGCTGCCTGGCGGCGCGGACCGTTACCGCCGTTGATCTCCGGCAGCCACAGGCGGCGACCGAACGCCGTTTCCACGTAGCCCTTGGCCTTCGCGCTCAGACGCGTTTCGTCCATATAACGCGCGACGCCCGGATAACGCGCGAAGTAGCGGTCGATATACAGCTTCGCTGCGTCGCGCGTAATGCCGAGGTTCGCGGCAAGACCGAACGCGCTCATGCCGTAGATCAGGCCGAAGTTGATGACCTTCGCCACGCGCCGCTGATCGCTCGAGACTTCGAGCGGCGTTACGCTGAAAATTTCCGCTGCGGTGGCGCGGTGAATGTCTTCGCCTTGGGAGAATGCGCGCAGCAGCGATTCGTCGCCGGAAATGTGCGCCATGATGCGCAACTCGATCTGCGAGTAATCGGCGGACACGAGCTTGTGACCCGGCGGCGCGATGAACGCCTCGCGAATGCGGCGGCCTTCGCCAGTGCGCACGGGAATGTTCTGCAGGTTCGGATCGTTCGACGCCAGCCGGCCCGTGACCGCTACCGCCTGCGCATAGTTCGTATGCACGCGGCCGGTGGTGGCGTTGACCATGCGCGGCAGCTTGTCGGTATACGTCGATTTCAGCTTCGACAAACCGCGGTGTTCGAGCAGGATCTTCGGCAGCGGATAGTCTTCGGCGAGCTTTTGCAGCACTTCTTCGTCGGTGGACGGCGCGCCGCTCGGGGTCTTCTTGACCACCGGCAATTCGAGCTTTTCAAAGAAGATCTGGCCGATCTGCTTCGGCGAACCCAGATTGAATTCGCCGCCGGCCAGCACGTACGCTTCGCTTTCCAGTTGAATCAGACGCGCGGCGATTTCGCTGCTTTGCGCGCGCAGCTTTTCCGCGTCGATCAGCACACCGGTACGCTCCATCTTGCGCAAGACGCGCGAAGTGGGCACTTCGATGTCGCGATACACGTAGTCGAGCGTTTTCTCCGCGGCCACTTGCGGATACAAGGCCTGATGCAGACGCAAGGTAATGTCGGCGTCTTCCGCTGCATACTCGGCGGCCTGCTCCAACGCGACTTCGTCGAAGCCGATTTGCGATGCGCCCTTACCCGCGACCTCTTCGTATTTGATCGTCTTGATGCCGAGATGGCGCAGCGCGAGGCTGTCCATATCGTGTGTGCGATGCGACTCGAGCACGTACGATTCCAGCAGCGTGTCGTGTTCGACGCCGCGCATTTCGATGCCGTAGTTCGCCAGCACCTGTTCGTCGTACTTCATGTGCTGGCCGACTTTTTTATGTTCGGCACTCTCCAGCCACGGCTTGAGCTTTGCCAGCACTTCCTCGCGCGGCAGTTGCACGGGCGCGTCCGGACCGCGATGCGCAAGCGGCACATAAGCGGCATAGCCCGGTTCGACCGACAACGACACGCCCACGATTTGCGCGGTCATGGGATCGAGCGAGGTGGTTTCAGTATCGAACGCGGTCAATTCGGCCGCGTTGATTTTCTCGAGCCACGCGTCGAACTGTTCCCAGGTCTGCACGGTGTCGTAGTGACGTTCGTGATCCACGGTGAGCGCCGGCGGCACGTCGGTCTCGGGACCTTCCACGACCTCGGCGACTTCCACTTCGCGCAGCCAGGTCTTGAAGCCGTTGCGCGTGAACACGTCGCGCAATTCCTCGCGCGATTCCGGCCGGCTTTGCAGGCTTTCCTCGATCGACACGATATGGCCGGTCAGATCGCATTGCCGCTCGACGGTGACGAGTTTCTTCGCCATCGGCAGAAAATCGAGCGCACGTCGCAGATTGTCTCCTACCGCACCTTTAATTTCGTCCGCATGTGCGACGATGCCGTCGAGTGTCTCGTACTGCGTGAGCCATTTGATCGCCGTTTTCGGCCCGCATTTGTCGACGCCGGGCACGTTGTCGACGGTATCGCCGATCAACGACAGGTAGTCGATGATGCGCTCCGGCGGCACGCCGAATTTGGCGATCACGCCTTCGCGGTCGAGCTTCTCATTAGTCATCGTATTGATGAGGGTGACATGATCCGACACGAGCTGCGCCAGATCCTTGTCCCCAGTCGACACGATCACATTCATGCCGCGTTTTTCGGCCTCGGTGCTGAGCGTGCCGATCACGTCGTCGGCTTCGACACCTTCGATCATCAGCAGCGGCCAGCCGAGCGCGCGCACGGCGACGTGAATCGGCTCGATCTGGCGGGCGAGGTCGTCCGGCATGGACGGCCGGTTCGCCTTATAGTCGGCATACCAGTCGTCACGGAACGTTTTGCCCTTGGCGTCGAACACGCACGCGCTATACTCTGCGGTGACTTCCTTGCGCATGCGCCGCAGCATGTTGATCATTCCATAGAGCGCACCCGTCGGACCACCTTCGGGTCCGCGCAGATCAGGCATCGCATGGTAGGCCCGGTACAGATAACTCGAACCGTCGACCAATAGCAGGGTCTTACCTTCAAGGCTTCGTTCTTCAGGCATTATGACTAAGAGAAAAGTGATTCCGAGTCTGCGATCACTCGCAGATCAAGAGCGCGCTACGGCTAAGAAGGCCCGCGCATCGTGGCAGATGTTCACGATTATGGCAGAGTTTATCGAGGCGACCGAGTACCTCTCGGAGATTCGTCCGGCTGTCAGCATCTACGGTTCAGCGCGCCTGAAACCGAACTCGCCCTATTACAAACTCGCCACGCAAATCGCGCGCAAACTGTCGGACGCGGGCTTCGCGGTCATCTCCGGCGGCGGCCCCGGCATTATGGAAGCCGCCAACAAGGGCGCTCATGCCGGCAAGGCCCCTTCGGTCGGCCTGAATATCGAACTGCCGCACGAGCAATCGGGCAATCAGTGGCAGGACATTTCGCTGCGTTTTCGCCACTTCTTCACGCGCAAGGTCACGTTCGTCAAGAACTCGGATGCGGTGATCGTCATGCCTGGCGGCTTCGGCACGCTTGACGAGCTCGCCGAAGTCCTCACGCTGATTCAAACCAAGAAATCGCGCCACGTGCCGATCATTCTGGTGGGCGGCGAATTCTGGGAAGGCCTGCTTGCGTGGTTCAAGAATTCGCTCACGCCGATGGGCCTGATCAATCCGACAGATATGGACTTGATGCAGGTGATCGACGATCCGGACCAGGTGCTCGAAGCGGTGCTGAAGTTCTACGAAGACCGCGAAGAAGCCGAGCCTCATCCGGCCAAGTCGGATGAAGACCGGATGTTCTATCTGTAAAGCTGTATCTTCGCGCCCCGTGCGTGAAGCAAGTGCGCCCGGTAACTGCGTACAACTGCGCACTATTCAAGCCGCATTGAGCAACGTGCGCGGGTTCTAGCGGGCGGCCTCCAGGCCGCTCGCTTCCGCCACATCAGTCTGATCCCCCTGCGCCTGCAGCCATTGGCAGAACTGCGCCACGAGCGGCGCCTGCGCGACCTCCCGCCTCGCCACCCACCAATAACCGCGTGCATCGATACGTGGACCAGACAGGGGCACAACGAGCCGCCCCGATGCCAGCTCATCCGCCAGCAAAGGCAACGGACCGAGCGCCACGCCGAGACCGTCCACCGCCGCCTGCAAGGCCAGATAGAAGTGATCGAACGACTGCTTTTTCCGGCATTTCGCGGTGACCCCTGCTGCCGATAACCAGTTACTCCACGCGTCGGGCCGCGTGTCCGAATGCAGCAGCACGTGCTTCGCGAGATCGTCGGCCACCTTGATCGGCGAGCGTTGCAGGAGCGCCGGGCTGCACACCGGGATTTCGCTCTCGCCAAGGAAATGGCCGCTCACGCAGTTCGGCCAATGCGCCGGACCACGCCGCACCGCGACGTCGAAGCTGTCCAGCGTTTCGACCGGTGCGTTTGAAGTCGACAAGCGCAGTTCCACATTCGGTACTTTGCGCTGGAACTGATGGAGTCGCGGCAGCAGCCATTTCATTGCGAAGGTCGGCAGCGCATTCACCCTTAAAACGTGAACTACACCCGTATCACGCAGTTGGTCCGTGGCCAGCGCGATGCTGTCGAACGCGGCCTGCACGGTGGCCAGATAACGGCGGCCGTCGTCGGTCAGGCGCACGCGCTTGCCGCGTCGATGGAACACCTGCACACCGAGCCAGGTTTCGAAAGACGCAACTTGCCGGCTGATTGCACCGTGCGTCACATGCAATTCGTTCGCCGCGGCGGTGAAGCTTTCATGCCGCGCGGCAGCTTCGAAGGCACGCAGCGCGGGGAAGGGAGGAAGATTACGGGCCATGCTTGTGATTCTAAGTCACAAAGGCGCGCTCAAAAATCGTTTTGCCTGGAGCCGGTTCGGCGCTAACCTCCTGAGCTTGAACTGGAAGCTTAGCGATATGGATCAGGATCTCACTTCGGCCGAGGCCGCTCTCGCGCCCACGCCCACACTGCAGGAAATTTTTGGCGGCTTTCTCGGCCTCGGGCTGATCTCGTTCGGCGGGGCGCTGCCGCTGGCACGGCGCGCCCTGGTCGAGCAGCGGCGCTGGCTGACCGGCGCGGAATTCACCGATTTGCTCGGCTTATGCCAGTTCTTACCGGGCGGCAACGTAATCAACCTTTCGGTAGCGATCGGGATGCGCTTTCGCGGCGTGCCGGGTGCGCTGGCGGGATTGCTCGGGTTGATCGCGGGGCCGTCGCTGGTGGTGATCGGCCTTGGCGTGCTGTACGAACATACGCAGAACGACCCGCACGTTCGCCATCTGTTTGCCGGTCTCGCCGCTGCGGCGTCCGGTCTGCTGATCTCGATGGCCGTGAAAATCCTGCTGCCGTTGCGCAATAAACCGATGGCCGCGCTTATCGCGGCGCTCGGTTTCATCGCGATTGCCATCATGCGTCTGCCGCTTCTGCCGACGATGCTGGTGCTCACGCCGCTCAGCATCTACATCGCGTCGAGGGCCGCACCATGAACGACACGCTCATTTCGCTTGCGATTATTTTCAGTCAGCTTTCGCTGCTCGCATTTGGTGGCGGCAACACGATTCTTCCGGAGATGCAGCGTCAGGTCGTGGATGTGCATCACTGGATGCCGGCCAGCGAATTCAGCGCGCTGTTCGCGCTCGCCCAGGCCGCGCCGGGGCCGAATCTGATGATCGTCACGCTGATCGGCTGGCACGTGGCCGGTTGGGCGGGGATGCTGGTGACTTCGGTGGCGAAATTCGGACCGTCTTCGCTTGTGACGATTCTCGCGCTGCATGCGTGGGATCGCTTCAAGGACCGCCCATGGCGGCGTTACGCGCAAATGGGGCTGGTGCCGGTGACGGCCGGCATCGTCGCGGCAAGCGCGTCGCTGATCGCTGAGGCGTCGAACCCGACGGCGATTGCCTGGGCAATCTGCGCTTTTACCGCGGTGCTGGCGTTGAAGACGCGGATTCATCCGCTGTGGCTGCTGGCGGCTGGGAGTTTGATCGGGTTGACGGGGTTTGGGCAGTTCTGAATCGCTTCAGGCGAGGGCGAGCGGAACAGACGCTCGCCCTCGCCTCATCGTGCCGTATCGACAGACGCTCACTGAAACGCCACTTCCGCAAAACTACGCAGCTTCCGGCTATGCAACCGGTGCAGCCCATTCATCCGCAACAACTCCATCGCCTTCACGCCGATCTGCAGATGCTGATCGACCTGCGCGCGATAAAACTGATCCGCCATGCCCGGCAGTTTCAATTCGCCATGCAAAGGCTTGTCCGACACGCATAGCAAGGTGCCGTAAGGCACGCGGAAACGGAAGCCATTCGCGGCGATCGTCGCGCTTTCCATATCGAGTGCGACCGCACGGCTTTGCGACAGCCGCTGCACCGGCTCGCGATGGTCGCGCAGCTCCCAGTTGCGGTTATCCACACTCGCAACCGTGCCCGTGCGCATCACGCGCTTCAATTCGACGCCGTCCAGTTGTGTGACTTGCGCGACCGCGCGTTCCAACGCCACCTGCACTTCGGCAAGCGCGGGAATCGGCACCCACAGCGGCAAATCGTCGTCGAGCACGTGATCTTCACGCACATAGCCGTGCGCCAGCACGTAGTCGCCCAAACGCTGCGTATTGCGCAGACCCGCGCAGTGACCAAGCATGACCCACGCATGCGGGCGCAGCACGGCAATGTGATCCGTAATCGTCTTCGCATTCGACGGCCCGACACCGATGTTGACCATCGTGATGCCGCTACCGTCGGCCCGCTTCAGATGGTACGCGGGCATCTGCGGCAAACGCGGCGGCGCCGTGCCTTCCTGCGCCTGCTCGCCGAGATTCTCGTTGTAGGTGATCACGTCGCCCGGCTCGACGAACGACGTGTATTCGCTGCGATAGGCGCGCAGTTCCTCGTCGTCGGTATGGGCCATCATCGTGCGGCCGAGTTTGACGAACTCGTCGATGTAGAACTGGTAGTTCGTGTACAGCACGTAGTTCTGGCAATGCGTGGGCGAGGTCGCCGTGTAGTGCTTCAGCCGATGCAGCGAAAAATCCACCCGCGCCGCCGTGAACAGCGCGAGCGGATGCGGCTCGCCCGGCAGCGGCTCATAGGTGCCGTTGACGATGCGGTCGTCGAGCAGCGCGAGGTCCGGCGTATCGAACACGTCGCGCATCAGGAAGAGGCGCTCGCGATCCAGATCGCCTTCGAGGTGAATGCCTTCAGCGAACGCGAAGTGAATCGGAATCGGCTGGTCGGAGACACCCACTTCGATCTTCACGTGGTGGTTCTTCGCCAGCAGACGCAATTGTTCACGATAGTAGTTGCCGAACAGGTCGGGACGCGTGACGCTCGTCTCGAACACACCCGGGCCCGCGACAAACCCGTACGAGCGGCGCGAGTCGATATGCGTGTTGACTTCGGTACACACGCGCACGAACGGGTAGCAGGCGCGCACCCGGCTTTCGAACAGTTCGTTGCGGCGATAGCGCGCGAAGGCGTCGCGCAGGAACGAGGTGTTCGCCTCATAAATCGCCGACAGGCGCGTGACAGCGTCGGTCGCGTCGTCAAAGGATTCGGTTGGGAAGCTGTTGGCGGGAGTCTGCACCGCGCGTTGATTGGTATCGTTGTTCATCTTCATTCACCTCAATTGATGAGACGACATTACCACGGAACCTGTGATCGCCAAATGACCCCGCGGCGCCTACCACAACTGCCGCGATGGCGGCCGCAAGATTGCGCGCACGTCGCGCGAAAGCGGCGCAAAATAAGGTGATCGCGCCCGGGGGCAAAGCTGGATTTGCTAGAATCGGGGCACCATATTGGAGAATCACCATGAAGCCGCTCCTTCCCGTCGCCGTTGCACTGGCCTTCGCCTTTGGCAACGCCGCGATGGCTGCCCAGCCTGTCGATGACACTCCGCCCCCCGATGCACCCCAGTCCGCTAATGAACGGGCCGGTTTGCCTGACCTGGCGAAGATCAATCGTCCGGCCGCCGAGGTCAGCTCGAAGGTCGAAATCAACGTCCCGCGCACGCCGAGCTTCTACGAACGCAGCGCCAACGGCACCGAAATCACCGAATATCGCGACAAAGGCAAGCCCGTCGAAATCAACGTGCATTCGAATCTCGGCACGCGCTATCAGATGAGCGCACCGCTCGACACGTCACCCACCGTGCGCGACAACGGTCGCGCGAGCACGCGTTTGCCGTCGGTGAATCTGACTTATTGATGCATGCCGGGGCGGCGGCGCGACGTAAGCCGCCCCCCTCTATCTGTGCGGCCCACGGGCGTCGCCCCGGGCTTTCACCCTGCTTGCCGATTTTCAGCACCTCACACCTCGCACTGGCCGCCTTGCGCCAGCCCGACTAACCTGATCCGACGTTTCCCGCATGGCTGTCTTCACCGCTGTCACCGAACCCCAACTAGCAAAATGGATGCGTCACTACGATCTCGGCGAAGTCGTCGAGTTTCGCGGCATCCCGTCCGGTATTGAGAACAGCAACTTCTTTCTGACGACGACGCGCGGCGAATACGTCCTCACGATTTTCGAAAAGCTGACGGCCGGGCAACTGCCGTTCTATCTCGATCTGATGCAGCATCTGGCCGCACACCGCGTGCCGGTGCCGGATCCCATGCCACGCGAAGACGGCGCGCTGTTCGGCACGCTGCACGGCAAGCCCGCGGCCATCGTGACCAAGCTCGAAGGCGCGCCGGAGATGGCGCCGCAAGTCGAACACTGCGTCGAGGTCGGGCAAATGCTCGCGCGCATGCATCTGGCGGGCCGCGATTACCCGCGCCATCAGCCGAACCTGCGCAGCCTGCCGTGGTGGAAGGAAACGGTGCCGACCATCCTGCCGTTCCTCGAGGGCGAGCAACGCGACCTGCTGTCGTCCGAACTCGCGCATCAGGAGGCGTTCTTCGCCTCGGCGGACTACGCCAGGTTGCCCGAGGGCCCCTGCCACGCCGATCTGTTCCGCGACAATGCGCTGTTCGCGCATGCCGCGCCGGAAACCGGCCATGAGGTGCGCCTGGGCGGCTTCTTCGACTTCTATTTCGCCGGCTGCGACAAGTGGTTGTTCGATGTCGCGGTGACGGTCAACGACTGGTGCGTCGACCTCGCCACCGGCAAGCTCGACGAGGCGCGCACCGAAGCCATGTTGCGCGCCTATCAGACCGTGCGCCCGTTCACCGCCGAAGAAAACCGCCATTGGGGCGACATGCTGCGTGCGGGCGCTTACCGCTTCTGGGTCTCGCGCCTGTATGATTTTCATTTGCCGCGCGCGGCCGAGCTGCTCAAACCGCACGACCCCGGCCATTTCGAGCGCATCCTGCGCGAACGCCTGACCGGCGTTGCACTTCCAGGCATTCATACCTCATGCAACTGATCGAAGTCCCCGCGAAAACCGGCTATGTCTGGTTCCGGCAGGGTATCTGGCTGTTCCGCAAGAACCCGCTCGCGTTTCTGACGCTGTTCTTCACCTATCTGCTGGTCATGACGCTGGCGGCGCAGATTCCGGTCGTCGGCGGGGTGCTGCCGCTGATCTTCATCCCGGGCGTCGCGGTCGGCTTCATGGCGGCATGCCGCAACACCATCGCGGGCAAACCCGTGTTCCCGACCATTCTGGTGGACGGCTTCCACTCGTACGGCCCCGGGGTCGCCAAACGTCTGCTGCTGCTGGGCGTGCTGTACGTTGCCGCAATGGCGCTGGTGCTGGCCGGCTCGGCGCTCGCCGACGGCGGCATGCTGCTGAAGGTCATGCTCGGCATGGCCACGGTGGATCAGGACGTGGTCGCCAACAGCAATATTCCGCTGGCGGTGCTGACCGCGTTCGCGTTCTATGTACCGGTCGCCATGATTTTCTGGTTCTCACCAATTCTTACCGCGTGGCACGATGTGCCGCCCGTCAAGGCGATGTTTTTTAGCGTTGTCAGTTGCTGGCGCAATCGTGGTGCGTTCATCGTATTCGGCGCCTTGTGGTTCGCCGTGGCGACAACGGTCTCGTTCGGTCTGACCGCACTGATGCAGGCGCTCGGCGCGGGCGACTTCGCCTTCGCGATCCTGATGCCCGCCACGATGATCGTCACGACCATGCTGTATTGCTCGTTCTACGCGACCTACCGCGGCTGCTTCGGCGTGCAAACGCCCGAAGCGCCGGACCTGCCGACCACGCCGGCGGCTTGAGCACTTGCGAGGCGGGGCGCTTTTCTGCGCCCCGCCCGCCGTCCTGCCCTGGCGCGCGCCGCCCGCGGCTTCATTGAATCCTCCGACTCGTCAGCCTGCCCCGATTTGCGGCACAATGGTTTGCGCGCAATCGATTTGCACGCTCTTTTATTATGCGAGATGCAACATGACCCAGCGCCCCGCCTTACCCTTCACGCTCGACGAGCAACTCTGCTTCGCCCTCTATTCGACCTCGCTTGCGATGACGAAAGCGTACAAGCCGCTCCTCGACAAGCTCAACCTCACTTATCCGCAATATCTGGCGATGCTGGTGCTGTGGGAGGCCGACGACGTGACGGTCAAGGACCTCGCGGCGCGCTTGAATCTCGACTCGGCAACCGTCACGCCACTGCTCAAACGTCTCGAAGCGCAGGGCTACCTGGAGCGGGTACGCGGCGTCGAGGATGAGCGGCTCGTCTATATCCGCCTCACCAAAGCCGGCACCGCCCTGAAACGTCAGGCACGCGAAGTGCCCGCGGAAATCTTCTGCGCGACCCAGCAGTCGCCGGAATTCCTGCTCCGTCTACGCGACGATCTGACACGTTTGCGCACTACACTCAACGATTACATGGACCAGTAACCGGCCTGCTTCAAAACGCACGCTATCGACACGATGCAAAAATTCATTTGCACACAAATGATTTGTGTACTATCTTTATCACATGCCGCTTCGATAGCACCTCGCCAGAACGGCTGGCAAGCAACAAGCGGCAAGCAAGCAAACCCTGACAACCGAGATAAAGGAGCAACACCATGAACATCCTGTACAAGGCAAGCGCAACGAGCACCGGTGGCCGCGATGGTCGTGCAGTGTCGTCGGACAATGCACTGGACGTGAAACTGGCTGCACCGCGCGAACTGGGCGGCAACGGCGCCGCCGGTACCAACCCGGAACAACTCTTTGCGGCCGGCTACTCGGCGTGTTTCCTGAGCGCGATGAAATTTGTCGCCGGTCAGCACAAGCAGGCTTTGCCGGCTGACACGCAGGTTACGGCAGAAGTCGGCATCGGCCCGAACGACAAGGGTGGCTTCGCGCTCGACATCGATCTGCGCGTCTCGCTGCCGGGCCTTGCTGCAGACGCGGCCAAGGAACTGGTCGATGCAGCACATCAGGTCTGCCCGTACTCGAACGCCACGCGCAACAACGTCGCGGTACGCCTGCAAGTGGTCTAAGCCACGGACTGAATGGTTCGTTGATGAGTAATTGACACCGCGCGGCAAAACCGCGCCGCGCCGAACAGCGCCCGCACCCTGCAAAACAGGGCCGGGCGCTGCACCGTTTTATGGGTGCGGCACGTAATGTGCGTTATGGGAGCATGCAATCACTTACCATCGCCAATTCTGTGAATAATCGCCCGGTTCCGTCATATTGTCTCCGGGCAGCTCATCATTGCGCCGGTCGATGCTCGATCACGCAGCCATTCACCCTCGTCCACGATTCCGATGACACGCGTCCGACGCCTGAACGACACTTTCGATACCGGCCTGGTCTGGTTTCGCCGCGACCTGCGCAGCACGGACAACGCCGCGCTCTACTACGCGCTCAAGCATTGCGAGCGCGTCTGGTGCGTGTTCGTATTCGACACGACGATCCTGCAACCGCTGATCGACGCCTGGCAGACCCGCCATCCGGATACACAAGCGCAGGACCGCCGCATCGAGTTCATCCTTGCCGCGTTGGGCGAGTTGGACGAGGCATTGCGCGCCAAGGGCGGCGGCCTCGCCGTGCTGTATGGCGACCCGGTCGATCTCATCCCCAGGCTTGCCGAAGAACTCGGCGTCGACGCGGTTTTCGCGAATCACGACTACGAACCGGTCGCGATCGAACGTGACGAGACAGTGCGGGAGCGGCTTGCCGACGCTGGACGCCAATGGCTGACGTTCAAGGACCAGGTGATTTTTGAGCGTAATGAAGTGCTGACGGGTCAGAACAAACCGTTCACGGTGTTCACACCGTACAAGAACGCATGGCTCAAGCAGTTGACGGCCTTCGATTTGAAGCCGTATCCGGTGGAAATCTATTCGAATCGTCTGACCGCGCTGCCGCCGAAACTGGACCGCCAGTTGCCGACGCTCGATCAGTTGGGCTTCGCACGGAGCAATCTCGCGCAACTCAACTTGCCCACCGGCATGAGCGGCGCGCAACGTCTGCTCGACGACTTCATGACCCGCATCGACAGTTATCAGGACCGGCGCGACTTTCCCGCCGTCAAAGGCCCGAGCTACCTGTCGATGCATCTGCGTTTCGGCACGGTCTCGATCCGCACGCTCGCGCGGTTCGCCTACGAAAACTCGCTGCAGCCCGACGGGCAAGGCTCGGCCACCTGGCTTTCGGAACTGGTCTGGCGGGATTTTTACTTCATGATCCTCTCGCACCATCCGCGGCTGGCGGCCGGCGCTTCGTTCAAGGAAGAATACGACCGGCTCCGCTGGGAGCAAGGCCCGGCGGCGGACGACGCTTTTGCCGCGTGGTGCGACGGCCGCACCGGCTATCCGCTAGTCGATGCCGCGATGCTGCAGCTGAACCAGACGGGCTACATGCACAACCGCCTGCGGATGGTGACGGCGAGTTTTCTGGTGAAGGATCTGGGTATCGACTGGCGGCTCGGCGAGCGCTATTTCGCCGAGCAATTGAACGACTTCGATTTCGCGGCGAACAACGGCGGCTGGCAGTGGGCGGCATCGACGGGATGCGACGCGCAACCATACTTCCGGATTTTCAACCCGATCACACAATCTGAAAAATTCGACGCCGAAGGGCGTTTCGTCAAACGCTATCTGCCGCAACTGGAGAAATTGCCGACCAAATGGATTCACGCGCCATGGCTGGCGGGTGCGGAACGGCTTGCGGAATTCGGCGTGATATTAGGCCAGGATTACCCGGCGCCGATCGTGGATCATGCTGAGGCGCGGCAACGTACACTTGCGCGTTTCGGCAAGTAAGTGCTCGCTCACATCATTTGTTCAAAAATGTCTGGAGGAGACTGAGCGATGCGTCTTTTGCTGTCGCGAGACTTCCAGCGACTTGTGGTTTGTGGCTTGTGACAGTTGGGCCAACCGACCCCAAACACCGGCGTTCTTCACTACGCGCCGATGTTGCAAACCCGCGCAGCTTAATGCTGGCTCATCCACGACGGATGACGGGCGGTGGCTTCACGGTCCAGCTTGCGCATACGGAATTCCAGATCGTACAGATCGGTTGCTTCTGCGAGGAATGCGTCAGCGCGTTCTTTCGCGAGTTGATCGGGCGATTTGGTCAGAAACAGAAACAGGCGGGTAAGCAGGTACACGGTCAACCTCGACAATGAATTTAGGCGTTAACGCCTAAGGGATAACCCGTATTATAGGGAAAACCCTAGGAATGCGCCAATACTCATTTCGAAGTGTTGCTCCAACCTTACTGTGTGTCCGCCGAGGCTTCTGTGGCGGTGCTTTCAGCGATACGCCCGGTGCCCGTGCGGCGCTGGTGTCTGAAAAACTCCCACACCATGGCACTCGCGTCCGGACCTTTGGCGGAATGGAACGGCACGGCGTCGTCACCGCCGCTCCAGGCGTGCGCGAGACCTTGCACGCGGCACAGTCGAACCACGCGCCGCCCGCCTCGCAGATAGTCGCGCATCACCACGCCGCCTTTGCGCTCTTCCTTGACTTCGCCGGATTTGCGCGCGCCTTTCTCGTCGACGATCCGGTTAAGGCGGAGGAACTGCACCGCCAACTGGTCCGCATTGACCGGCGCAACCACGTGATCGGTGTCACCGTGGAGAATGATGGCCGGCATGCCGGGGTATTCGGCCACATTAACGAGTTCGTCGACCAGCTCGGCCGGCTCGCGGCGCGCACCGCGCCGCATCACGTCCATGGCCGCAATGCCCGAGCGGGCCTCACCGAAAGCGGGGCCGGAATGCAGCGCGACCGCCGCGAAATGCTCCGGATAGTTGACGGCCAGAAGCGCTGTCAGGCCTGCGCCGGCAGAGATGCCGGCAACATACACACGCTCGCTATCGAAACCATGCTGGGCAATCAGCGAATCCACCAGCGAGACGACCGCGCGCGCCTCGGCGCCGCCGGCGCTGTCGCCTGCGTCGTACCAATGCCAGCAGCGATGCGAATGCACGTGCTTTGACTGTTCCGGATAAACCACGGCGAAACCGAACCGGTCCGCCAGCACGTTCATCCGCGTGCCTTCCGCGAATTCGTCAATCGACTGGGTACAGCCGTGCAGCATCACGACCAGCGGCATCGACTCGTGCGCATGGCCGGACGGGATATACAAACCATACTGAAGATGGTTGACGAGCCGCCCGGGCGCAGCAGGCGCCGAGTGGAACGAGCGCGTCCACGAACCGCTTGCCCAGGCCGAAGCGCGCGGGCGAACCCGCGACTCCCGTGGGGCGGCGCGCGGCGCTTCCCGTTTCGCGGACGCGCGTAGCGCGGCCACGGATTTGGCAGGGCGGACCTTGGCCGAAGGCTTGCTGGTGGCGGCGCGTGCCGGGCGCGTGGGGGCGCGCTTAGTGGTTGCCTGGGCGTGCTCGGTTTGAATGGCGAGCAGCCGCTTGAGGCCGCGCAGCCAGATTTTCGATAGACTTTTTGCCATCGGCGGGTAACCTCGCAAAAAGGGACAGGTGCCGTCCGATAGGACGACGCTTTGTTGTGCAATGCACAATAACACCAATCCTCATGCGATGCTGGCGGCCTGAATCACTGTCGAGCACCGAATTTTCCGCCCGGCGAACCTTGTAGCAGCGACAACGTCAAACCTCTGCAGTGCCTGTTCGCCAGCCAACGGCCCGCCACAAAAAGCGTGGCGCGTGGCAAGTCTGCTCCGAAGCACCCGTCTATACTGGTGAGTAAATAATTTCGGAATACGCCTTCGCGGCGTCGGCGCTTCACGCCGTTCGCGCGTTAAACCATTACCAACCCGATTCTACGCGGCCTTGGTCGCTCTTTTGCCATGCCCGATTTACCTGTCCACCTGTGGTACTCGATCACCAGCCTCGGCGGCGCCGGCATGACGTTGCCGCTCGCGTTCGCCATCGCGCTTTGGCTGGGAATCGGCTACTCGTGGCGCATGGCGGCTGGCTGGTTGTTGCTGCTTGGCGCGGCCATCGGCATTGTGACGGTGACCAAGCTGGCCTTTCTCGGCTGGGGTGTCGGCATACGCGAACTGGATTTCACCGGCGTCAGCGGTCATGCCATGCTGTCTACCGCCGTCTATCCTGTCGCCCTCTTCCTGATGCTGCTGCCGGCGCGACCGGCCATCCGTCTACTGGGCGTCGTGTTCGGCCTGGCCGCGGGCATCGCGGTCGGCTTGTCGCGCGTCGTGCTGAGCGCTCACTCACCGTCTGAAGCCGTTACGGGCTGCCTGGTCGGCGCACTGGCGGCGCTGGTTTTCGTGCGCATGGCGTGGAATCTCCAGCCGGGCCGGCTGTCGGCGTGGCCCGTTACCGCAAGTCTGATGGTCCTCGCGGTGCTGATGCACGGCGTGCATGTCCCGACGCAACGCTGGGTCACGCATATCGCGCTGAAAGTGTCCGGTCACGACCGGCCGTTCATTCGCGCCAAGTGGCGAGCCGTACGCGACGTCCGCCCCGCTACGGCACCGGTATCTCAAACGCTCAATACGCTTACGCCGTCGCACACTCCGGACGTCTGAAGCACTCTTAGCCGGGCGCGCTCCCGGCGGCTGCAGCCTCCGCAGGCCGATCCGCGCGGCACTTCATGCGCGCAACTGAATAGTCGTCATGGGTACCGCTATAACCTTTCATATATTACGATAGCGTTTTAACCCGCTGTTCCGGCCCCTGCCGGACATCCATACCTTCATGACACTGTCCCGCCGCCTTGTGAAACATGCGCTGTTCATCGCCAGCGCCGTCTCCGTTGCCGTTAGCGCCAACGCACGTGCCGACGAACTGGTGGTCTCCGCCGCCGCCAGCCTGACCAACGCGTTCAAAGCAGTGAGCGAGGTTTTCGAACAGCAGCATCCGGGCACCAAGGTCCTCCTGAACTTCGGCGCGTCCGATGTGCTGATGCAGCAAATCGTCAAGGGCGCGCCTGCCGACGTGTTCGCCTCCGCCGACCAGAAAGCGATGGACAAGGCCGCCGCGGAAAAAGTGATCGTTCCTGCCACACGTAAAGACTTCGCCGCCAATTCGCTGGTTCTGATCGTGCCGGCCGACAGCCATTTCGCACCGGCCTCGCTGAACGAGTTGACGTCCGCGACGGTGAAGCGCGTGGCCTATGGCGATCCGGCCTCGGTGCCGGTTGGCCGCTACACGCAAGGCGCGCTGCAGGCCGCAGGGGTATGGGACGCGGTCAACGCGAAGGCCGTGCTGGCATCGAACGTACGCCAGAGCCTCGACTACGTGTCGCGCGGCGAAGTCGACGCCGGCTTCGTGTTCAGCACCGATGCCGCGGTCATGCCCGACAAGGTCAAAGTCGCGATGAACGTGCCGACGCAAACCTCGATCACTTATCCGATCGCGCAGGTCGAAGGCAGCCGTCACGCAGCCGACGCACAAGCCTTTATGAGCTTCGTGCTCTCGCCGGCCGGCCAGGCCGTGCTCGCGAAGTACGGCTTCAAGCCGGCGCACTAACTCGGGTACCGCACACTCATGCAACAGGCCTGGATTCCGCTCCTGCTATCGCTGAAAGTAGCGGGCTGGGCCACCGCGCTCAATCTGGTGTTCGGCGTCGCGGCCGGCTTCGGTTTGTCGCGCTGGCGCTCCGGCGCGCGCGACGTGATCGATTCGCTGCTGATGTTGCCGCTCGTGATGCCGCCTACCGTGCTGGGCTACTACCTGCTCGTGGTGCTTGGCCGACGCGGCGTGATCGGCGGGTGGCTCGACCGCTTCGATATCCAGCTGGTGTTCACCTGGCAGGGTGCGGTGATCGCGTCGACGGTGGTGGCGTTCCCGCTCGTCCTGAAGTCGGCGCGCGCCGCCTTTGAAGCGGTCGATCCGCAGCTCGAGCGGGCCGCGCGCACGCTCGGCGTCAGCGAGACCGCGCTCTTCTTTCGCGTGACGCTACCCCTCGCCGCGCGCGGCATTCTCGCCGGCGGATTGCTGGCATTTGCGCGCGCGCTCGGAGAGTTCGGCGCGACGCTGATGATCGCGGGCAACTTGCCGGGCCGCACGCAGACGCTTTCAGTCGCGGTCTATTCAGCCGTGCAGGCCGGCGACGACAGCACCGCCAATTTCCTCGTGCTTGTGACTTCGGTCACGTGTGTCGTGATCCTGTTGCTCGCGGGCCGTCTGGTACCGCAGCACACGCTTTTGACGTCCCGCTGATATGCCGCTCGCCGTCGACATCCGCAAGACTTTCCAGAGCGCCGAGCGCCGCTTCACGCTCGACGTCGCATTCAGGACCACCACGCAGCGCGTTGTGCTGTTCGGGCCGTCCGGTGCGGGAAAGAGCTTAACGCTACAGGCCATCGCCGGCTTGCTGCGTCCCGACGAAGGGTCGATCACGCTGCACGGCAATGCGCTATTCGACAGCGCGCGCAGCGTCGATCAGAAACCGCAGGCGCGCAAGATTGCGTATCTGTTTCAGGACTACGCGCTGTTTCCGCATCTGAACGTGCGGCAGAACATCGGCTTCGGGTTGCAGCAGGGCTGGCTCAATCCGCGCGCGCGAATCTCGCACCCGCAAGTCGACTACTGGCTCGATGCGCTTGAATTGAAAAGCGTGGCGGGCAATCATCCGGCGCAGCTTTCAGGCGGACAGAAGCAGCGCGTGGCGCTGGCGCGGGCGCTGGTCGCGCGACCTCAATTGCTGTTGCTGGACGAGCCGTTTTCCGCGCTCGATAGCGCGCTGCGTCAGCGCATGCGCAGCGAATTATCGGACCTGCAAACGCGGCTCGATATTCCAATGGTGTTGATCACGCACGATCCTGACGATGTCGCCGCGTTCGGCGATCAGGTTGTGCAGGTCAGCGATGGTTGCGTGCGCGAGAATCAGACATTCGCAGGCTACGTGCGCAGCGAGTCTTGACCTGATGGCGCGCCTTTGCAGCGCCCCTGGTCCACTCAGTCCTTCACGCCGAGAATCACGCTCGACGCCTTGAATGCCGCAACCGCGGTTCCGCCTTCCACAAGCCCGAGCGTATCGACGCTTTCATTCGTGACGACCGCGGTAATCACCGCGCCGCCCTCCAGCACCAACGACACCTCGGCGTTGACCGCGCCGCGCTTCACGCTCTGCACGGTACCGCGCAACTGATTGCGCGCCGACAGTTGCAAGGGCGCGCCGTTTTCGTTCTCCACGAGCAACACGACCCACGACGCCTTGATCAACGCGAACGCCGCCGCGCCCTCCACGAGGCCCAGCGTCTCGGTGCTCTCGTGCGTGAGAACCGCAACGAGCGCGTGGCCGCCTGGCAGCGCCAGCGTCACTTCATCGTTGACCGTTCCGCGCGTGATCGCCGTCACCGTTCCATACAGCTGATTACGCGCGCTTGTTTTCACGCCGATGCGGCCGATCAGATCCCACTCCGTCGCAAAGCCTTCAATGGCCGCCCCCGCCCGTTCGAGAAAGCGCCGATGCTCGCGCTCGACCGCGCGAAACGTCTCGATCAGCTTTACGGCGCGCGGCGTAAGCGTGGTGCCGCCACCGCCTTTGCCGCCCGTCGAGCGCACCACGAGCGGCTCACCGGCGAGGTTGTTCATCGTGTCGATGGCGTCCCACGCGCCCTTGTAGCTCATGCCGATGGCTTTCGCCGCGCTGGTGATCGAGCCGGTCTCGCCGATCGCCGCAAGCAGCGCGATCCGCGACGCGCCGCCGAGCGTTTGCGCGCCGGCCTGAAACCAGATGGAGCCGCCGAGTTCAAGGGATTCATGAGACGGATCGAGATGGTCGGATGTCATGGCGGCGGCAGGCGATGTGCGAGGAAAGGACAGCGAACCATTATAGCGACGCAGCACCGCCCATCTCATTCGCCAGTCACTCAAACCGCGTATTGCGCGATCCCGTTTCCGAACGACCAGTTTTCCTTCAGCACTTCGACGAGATTGATGAACACATCCTCTCGTCGCAGCCCCGGCGACTCCGCCAGTTCATCCGCCATACGCTTGTACAGCGCCTTCTTTTGCTCGAGCGTGCGCGTGTTGTTCAACGTAATCTGAACGATCACGAGATCGTCGCTTCGTTCGACGTTCAGATACTGCCTGTCGTACACAAAGTTGCCGGCTTCGTGCTCGGTGATAAGCATGAAGATGTCGTCTTTCGGCACGTTGCACGTCTCCACCAGTGAGCGCTGGATGCTGTCCGTCAACGCCTTCCGGTATTCCTCTGACTTTCCTGCACGCAATGCGATTCGTGTGAGCGGCATGATGAAACTCCCTGGTTGCAGTGATTGGGTAAACACAGCTTAGGCGCACTCGGTCATAATGAATAGCCATCATCGGCTATTTCATCTATATTCAACTGAAATGAAAGTCCTCGATCTCGATGCCGTGCGCGCCTTCGTGCTGGTCGCCGATCTGCACAGCTTCACGCGGGCCGCCGACGCGCTCGACACCACGCAATCGGCCGTCAGCCTGAAGCTCAAGCGGCTGGAGGCGCACCTCGGCAAGCAGTTGGTGGAGCGCACGCCGCGCGTCGTGCGTCTTTCCGCGGACGGCAACGCGTTCCTTGGCGCGGCCCGCGATCTGCTGGGCGCGCATGAGCGGGCGCTGGGTTCGCTGTCGGTGGCGCGCCGGCGGCTCACGCTGGGGCTGAGCGAGCATGTCGCGGGGCCGAACCTGCCGCAATTGCTGGCGCGGCTCAACGCGCACGATCCGGGTCTGGTGGTGGAATTGCATCTGGGCACGTCGGCGACGCTGCTCGCGCAATTCGATGAACGGCGCCTCGACGCGGTGATCATCCGCTATGGCGCCGACGAGCCACCGCGCGACGACGCGCAGGTGCTGTTCACCGAGCCGCTCGGCTGGCTCGCCATGCCGGAATGGCTGCCACGCGTCGGCGAGCCGTTGGCGTTGGCGCTGCTGAGTCCACCGTGCAATGTGCGCGACGTCGCGCTGCACACGCTGAATGAGGCCGGGATTGCCTGGCAGGAAGTGTTCGTCGGTGGCGGTGTGGCGGCGGTCGGCGCCGCGGTGGCAGCCGGTCTCGCCGTGTCGCCGCTGGCGCGCAGGGTGGCGCCGCGGGGCCTGGTGGAGGTTGGCGCCCGGCTGGGTTTGCCACAATTACCGGAATCGCGCGTGACGCTGAATTCGCGAGTGAGGGACAAGCGATCGATGGAGACGTTGCGATTGGTGACGAATGGATTGGCAACGTAATGACGAAACGACTTGTCGCGCCAGACCATGAATAAAGTTCGCCAGCTTTCGCTTACGCTGAACAGCTAACCATTTCATCCAAGAAGCAGATTAGTGGACCTCGACCCCCGACAAACCACCGCCGTCCGTGCGGTCATCGAAACAGGCAGCTTCGAGCAGGCCGCCGCGCGCCTGAACATCACGTCATCGGCGGTATCGCAGCGTGTGCGTGCGCTCGAAACGCGCCTGGGCAGTCCGCTGATCGTGCGCACGCGCCCATGCCGCGCGACGCAGATGGGCCAGCGTCTATTGCAGTATTTACGGCGCGCCGCCCTGCTCGAAGACGACTTTGCGAGCGATCTGGCCGGCGCCAATGAAGCGCTGCTGAACGTCGCCGCGGCCGTGAACGCCGATACGCTGTCCACGTGGTTTTTCCCCGCGCTCTCCGAGATCCTGCTGCGGGAAAACGTCCTGCTGGATCTGACGGTCGACGACCAGGATCACACCCACGCGCTGCTCGCCTCAGGCCTCGCGATCGGCTGCATTACGACCGAACCCGCGCCAATGCGCGGCTGCTTCGCGGAGCGGCTCGGCGCGATGCGCTACCGGCTGGTGGCCTCGCCTGCGTTCGTCGAGCGATGGTTTCCGAATGGCTTGACGCGTGAAAGCGCACGGCGCGCGCCGGTGATCCTGTCTTCACGCAAGGACGCGTTGCAGGCGCGCTTTCTCGAGACGCGCTTCGGCCTGCCGCCGGAAGCTTATCCGTGCCATTACGTGCCGGCGCCGGTACCACGTTACATGGCGATCCAGCGTGGCCTCGCGTACGGCATGGTGCCCGAACTGGAATTCGGCAATGCCGTGGAGCGCGGCGAACTGGTCGATCTTGCGCCGAAGCAGCCCACCGATGTCGAGCTGTACTGGCACGCCTGGAAGGTCCAGTCGCCACGGCTCGAAAAACTCTCGGCGCGCATCGTCGAACTCGGCCGCGCCGCACTGGGTCCACCGGGCGCCAAGACCAAACGCAAACGCGCCGCCTGAACCGGCGACTAGTGAAGGATCGGCGGCAATGAACCGCTGCTGGCGGTAGCCGGATTAGCGTTGGAGCCTGCGGGACTTGCCGTGACGCTTGCGGCAGCCGGGTTCGGCGCTATGTTTGCGGCCTTGGCAGGCGCGCTCATGGAAACGGCAGCCGGTTTCGCCGCCACCTTAACCGTATGGGGGTGCGCTGCATGGCCTGGGATCAGATTGGCGCGCACGATCTTGCCTTGACCCGGCTTCGCCTGAGTCATTTTTGCGTGCGGCTTTTTACCCTGCGCCGCCACGGCGGCCTTCGATTTAGGCTTGCCCGCGTTCTTGACCGCGCCGCTGCGGCCAGCATTCTTGTCCGCGACCTTCTTTACGCCGCCATGCGCGCCGCTCTTCGACGCCGACGCAACCCGCTGCGCGCCATGCTGAGCGCTCGCGGCGTGCTTCGAATCCGTCTTTGCGCCGGCTGCCGGCTTGACCTTGGCAGCCCCCGCCGGTTTTTTCGCATGCTTCGCCGCATGCCCGGTCGACTCGGGTGGATTCCACACTTCCGCATAACCAGCGGCCATTGCTACACCCGATACACACCACACTGCAACTGCTGTTGCTACTGCACGAACCCACATCTCCTGCTTCTCCTGATCTTCGGCTTCATAACGAGCCGGGATTATATTCTCTTGCAAAAATCCATATTTAGACTAATATCAACAACAAGTACAGATAAGGACTCACCCAGTCATGGCTCACGCTGCCCGCGCCACCCAGCCCGAATCGCCGATCCGTCGGCCGGTTTCGGAACCCACGCTCACAGAAATGTCGGCGGCAGGCTTGCGCGCGTTCTTCAACATCGCGCGAGACTGGGACTTGAGCGCCGACGAGCAGATCGTGCTGCTAGGCTCGCCGGGCCGCTCCACCTATTTCAAGTGGAAATCCACGCCGCAAACAGCACGTCTGGGTCGCGATACGCTGGAACGCCTGTCGCTGCTGCTTGGCATCTATAAGGCACTGCAAATTCTGCTGCCGCAGCCCAGCGCCGCCGACACCTGGATCAGGCGCCCCAATAGCGCGCCGCCGTTCGGCGGCCGCCGCGCGCTCGACCGCATGCTGGCCGGCAACATCAGCGATCTCGTGGCCGTGCGCCAGTATCTCGACGCGATGCGAGGCGGCTGGGCGTGACAAAACCGCATTGGCAGGACCGCTGGCGCAGCGCGCCGCTCGACTGGTCGCCCGCGTATCGCGTGATTCCCACGCGCTTTCCGGCCGTCAATCTGTTCGACCGTGTCGCATCGCCCGAAGATTTCGACGCCCTCTACGCGCTCGAAGCGATGACCAACGACCGCTTGCGCACCGAAGTCGGCGAACTCGATCTCGTGCCGCGCGAAGAGCGCCGTTTCGGCCCGGGATATGGACCGATCATGGCCGCGCTGACGCATCTGAATCCACTCGGCAGCCGCTTCTCGGACGGCACGTATGGCGTCTTCTACTGTGCCCGCTCGCGTGCCACCGCAATCGCCGAAACGCGCTATCACACGGGAAAGTTTCTGGAGGCGACCGCCGAGCCGCCCATGCGGCAGCAGATGCGCCTCTACACCGTGGCGGCACAAGGCAACGTGGTCGATATTCGCGGCGACGCATCGTTCGATCTCGCGGTGTTGTCGCCCGACGACTATGTCGCCGGACAATCGCTCGGCCGCGCCGTGCGCGAGGCCGGCGCGCCGGGCATCGTGTATCCGTCGGTACGGGATGAAGAAGGCGAGTGCCTCGCCGCGTTCAGCACCACGCTGCTGCGTGACTGCCATCATGCGGCTTATCTGGAATACAACTGGAACGGCGCGGCTATCGATATCGTGTTCGAACTCAATCAGGTAGGTTGAGCGGCAATCAAGGCAAGGCTAGCGCCGCCGCTCCGCTCTCCCGCGCCGCCTCGACTGAGATCGACCAGCGCCTCAGCGCCAGGGGTTCCACGATCGTCAGCTTGCCGCCAGGTCCGAATGCGCCGGTGTCGATAAACACCTGTGAGCCGACCTGCTGGATGTCGCGCATCGGCGTATGGCCGCAATACGTCAATGAAAGTCCGCGCTGCCGCTGCGGATCGCCATTACCCAAGGCCAGATCGCGCCCCCACAGCAATTGCTGGCGCGTTTCGGCGGAAAAATTGCCGGCATCGAGTTCGGCGTCCGTGCCGAAAAATTCGGCATGCAGAATATTGAAGCGCTCCTTGCCGCTGCCCACCACGCGCACGAGCGGCAGCGTTCGCAGACGTTCGGCGTACTGCTGCAAGCGCTCGTCGGGCACATCCGCGGCCCACGTCCCGCCGATTCCATACCACCACTGGCGCCGCATGCGCCCATCGACGACCGCGCACAACGTGTCTTCGTGATTGCCTAGCACTGCGTAAAACCACGGCTTGTCGAGCAGGGCCAACGCCTGCTCGGAATGTTCGCCACGATCCACCAGATCGCCGACCGAAAAGAGCCGGTCGCGCGCCGGATCGAATGCGATGTCGCGCAGCAGATAGCGCAATGCATCGACACAGCCATGCAAGTCGCCTACGACAAAGTCGCGGCCGCCCGGATTGGCTGGATGATGCTGAACGAGGTTGACGAGTGCGGAATCCATGCGCTCATGATAGTTCGGCATCCGCAAGTGCGTATGCGCGGTCCCTATCTTTCCTGGCGTCACAGATCACCGGATTCACGTAGAAACGACGCAAAAATGGCGCGCCTCCGGCAGAACTTACCGGCAAACGCGCCAATAGCACAGTCGTTATTGCTGCGTACGCAATTTGGCAATCTGATCCGCCGTCACCGTGGACTGCGGATTACCGAACTGTTTGGTCACATAGTTGGTGATGGCCGCCACCTGATCGTCGGTGAGCTCAGTGCTGAACGCGGGCATCAGCACGTCGGCCTGTTTCGTCGTACGAGTGACGCCGTGCAGGATCACCATCGCCAGATTATTGGCGTCGCTCGCGCCGACCGCCGAGTTGTGGATCAACGACGGGTACGCCCCCGGCGCGCTTGCGCCAACGCCCTGCCCGGTCCAGTTATGGCACGTCGCACAATTGGCGATGAACAGTTGCGCGCCGTTCACCGTATTGATCGTGGTGCCGCGTAGCGCGGTGACGTCGTCGGCGGCCGGATTGCCCCACTGGTCACGCGGGCGCGATTCACCGCCGTTGATCGGCGGCAGCGAGCGCAGATACTTGACGATCGAGCCGACGTCTTCCTGCGTCAGATACTGCGTGCTGTCGGTCACCACTTCGGCCATCGGGCCGGCCGCATTGGCGCGCCCCGGCGCCGCGCCGGTCGAGAGATACGCCGCCAGTTCGTCATCGCTCCAGTTGCCCACGCCGCTGTTCTTGTCGGGCGTGATGTTGTACGCATGCCAGCCGGCCTGAACCGCGCCGGAGAAACGCGAACTCGTCTTCAAACCCTGCATGAAATTGCGCGGCGTATGACATTCCTCGCAATGCGCGAGACCTTGAACCAGATACGCGCCGCGATTCCACTCGGCGCTTTGCTTCGGATCGGGCACAAAGCGGCCTTCGTTGAAATTGAACAGGTTCCAGAACACCATCAGCCAGCGCTGATTGAAGGGAAAGTTGAGCGTATTGCCCGGCGGTGCATAGTGAATCGGCGCCAGTGTCTTCAGATACGCGCGAATCGCCATCACGTCCTGATCGGTGACCTTGGTGTACTCCACATACGGGAAGGCCGGATACAGCCGCTCACCGCTCTTGCCGATACCTTCATGCATCGCGCGCAGAAAATCGGCGTCGCTCCATTGCCCGATGCCGGTGTCCGGATCGGGCGTGATGTTGGGCGTCACGATCGTGCCGACCGGCGTGTTGATCGCGAGGCCCCCCGCGAACGGGCGTGTTTTGTCAGCCGTGTGACAGGCCACGCAGTCGCCGACGCGCGCAAGATATTCGCCGCGTTTCACGAGATCGCTGCTGGCCACCGCCTCGGGCGTACCCGCGGCATTGGCTGGTTGCGAAGCGTCGTCCGCGTGGGCCTGCATGATCGGCAGTTCGTCGTTATGCCGTGCGCCAGGCCCATGCGCCTCGTGCCAGGCCACGTACAGCGCGAATAGCGAAAAAATGGCCGCGAGCGTTGCCATCCGGAACCGGCGGCGACGCATGTTCTGAAGCGGCAGATCGGCCTGCTGCACGCGAGAGGTGTTCTTCGTCATGTTGGCTCTCCGTTCAGGCTCAGATTTCACGCTTGAGCTTGTCGGCCAGCTTCAGCGACAAGGCCGCGATCGTCAGCGTGCAATTCACGGAGGCCGCAGTCGGCATCACACCGCTGCTGGCGATAAACAGATTCGAGTGATCGTGCGTGCGGCAGTCCACGTCGACGACCGAATCCCCTGGGTCGCTGCCCATGATGGTGGTACCCATAATGTGATTGTTCGGCGCGAACGTATCGTCGAACGAGACCTCGGCGCCGCCGAACAGCGTGGCAATCTGCGCGTACAGTTCGTGCGTGTTCGCCGCGCTCTTCCTCACGTAGTCGTTGATCGAGTAGTAGATCTCGGGCTGCGGAATACCGAGCGCATCCTTGTGATCCGCCGACGGCACCACACGGTTCTGCGGCTCCGCGAGATGCTCGTGAAAGCTGTTGATGTTCAGCGTGCGGGCCGCGCGATCGCGAATCTGGCGATCGAGCTCGGCGCCCGTGAGGCCTTTTTTCAGCAGATCGGCGCTCACGCCCATGGTCGGCACGCCGTTCGACAGATGCAGTTTTTTCGCCGCGTAATCGGAGCGGAACGCGCCGTCGCGAAAGTTGACGATCGAGGTCATCTCCATCGGTCCTCGTCCGGGCCACAGCGGCTCATTGGCGAGGAAGGTGACACCCGTGCCCGGATGATCCATCAGATTACGGCCCACCTGATCGGAGCTGTTGCCGATGCCGTGCGGGAACTTGTCGGATGTCGACATCAACATCAGCTTCGGCGTTTCGATGCCGTTTGCGGCGAGCACGAACAGCTTGCCGGTCACGCGTGTGCTGTTGCCGTTCGGGTCCTTGTAGTGGACGGCGGTGATGAGCCCTTTGTTGTCCGCTTCGACGCGGTACACGACCGCCTCGGGAATCAGCTTCGCGCCGGCCTGCTCGGCCTTCTCCGCATGCACCACGCCGTTGTACATCGCGGCGATCGGGCAGATCGGCATGCAGTTGTTGTTGCCGCAGCAGGTGGGCCGTGCGTCATAGGGGCGGCTGTTGCGCGCAACCGGTTCGGGCACCACCTTGAAGCCCTGTGCATTGAGCACGTCGCTAAAGCGCTGATCCATGTACGACAGCGGCAGTTGGCTCATCGGATAAGGTTTCGATCGCGGTGAGCCGAGATCGATCGTGGTGTCCGGTCCGGAAACGCCCAGTTGCACTTCAGCCGCCTGGTACCAGGGCTCCAGTGTTTCATACGGATAAGGCCAGTCACGTCCCACGCCATACAGTGTGTGCAACCTGAAATCCGACGGCAGCAGCCGCCAGGCAGCGGCCGCCCAGTGCCACGTCGTGCCGCCAACCAGCCGCACATACTGTGAGTTGTACGGATAATCGCCCTTCTGGATCAGGTAATTGTTGGCGGGCGTGTACTCGGGATGCGGCGCGTACGGCGTTGAGGGATACGGCGTCGCGAAGTCGGACTTGGCGGGCGAGTTGCGAAAGTTCTCGACGATCTGCCAGCGTGGAATGCGCGGCCCCGCTTCGAGCAGAATCACCGATGCACCGGCCAACGCCATCTGATGCGCAACCAGCCCACCTGCCACGCCCGACCCGACCACGACGATGTCGGCGGAATTTGAGTTTGCCATTGTTGCCCTCTTTGCTTGCTGGCTTATCGTTGCTTGCTGGCCCCGCGTGCCGCCTTGCCACCGTTGCGTCGAACGGCTGAATCAGGCGAAAAGACGCCACGGCAATACGGCACGCGCGAGAGAAACGTCGTTCAGGCACTCGCCGGTTTCTGCGTCCAATAGAACGGCACATCGCGGCAATAGGACGGAATCGTCAACACGTCCTTGACCGGCTCGAACATCAGTGCTTTTTCATAAGCGACCACCTGCACATGTGGCATATCGCCCACCAGACCGAGATACCACGCACGCATGATCGCGCCGACCGACTTGGCGAGCGCAGGCTGATCGACCTCCAGTGCCTGCGTGACGGTATCGGACGGCACCCCGCCATGGGTCTGCAACCACGTGTTGAGCGCAGCAACGTTCTGCGAAAACTGGCTATCGGATTTGGCGAGGGCGTCATAGACGCGCTTGCCGAGCACGGCGTCGAAGGCCGTATGGCCGGTGAGACGTTGCGAGAGCGCGAGGAACGCATCGAGTCCGCCGCCGGCGGGCGCATCGGCGAGCGCCGGGGTGATCCACGAGAGCGAGCGGCCCGCGCCGGCAAATGCGAGCGCGGCGGCAGTGGCACATGCGCCCAGCACCCATACCCGGCGCGAGGCAGAGAACGAAAACGACTGCGAAGGCGATGCTTGAAGCGAAGGCGACTGCGAGGAGGACGAAGTTGACGATGAGAAACCGGACAAATGCGTCACTTCGTGGTGCGCATCTTTGTTCTCAGAAGCATCTGTCATGGGGACTCCAGATGGTGAGTCGATCGTGAGTCGTTCCGACAGGCATGTTGCCTGCCAATCGCCTTTCAACTGAAACCGGCGCACAAGACCACTGCAAAAGACTATAGCCTGTGATTCGCCGATTCGACAAATGGCACTCGAAGCGCGAGTAGAATCCGCGACACAGACGGCCCTCCACACTTGACCCTATGCCCATAAAATTTTATCCGCAGGTTCTTCGTAATCGGCCCCGCATGCTGGCCGGCCTCGCCGTCGGCCTCGTGATCGCGCTGCTGGTGCTCCCCGAACACACCCACTCCATGGTGCGCGTGCTGGCCGGCTGGGATGCGGCTGTGTGGAGCTATCTCGCACTGATCTGGGTCCACATGGCCGCCGCCGACGAAGGCCGGGTCCGCGAGTTCGCACGGCGCGACGATGAAAACGCCGGGGTGGTGCTAGTCGTGATCTGCGTCGCGACGATCGCCAGTATTGTCGCGATCGTGCTCGAACTGGCCTCGGCGAAGGGCACAGCCGGCACCTCGACGCTGTGGCACTACCTGCTGACCGGCCTCACGATGTTCGGCGCGTGGTTCCTGATTCCGACCATCTTCACCATGCATTACGCACGGCTCTACTACGACGCGGATGCAACGGAGACCGCGCTGCTGTTTCCCGACCACAAGCTCCAGCCTAACTACTGGGACTTCCTGTACTTCTCGTTCACCATTGCGGTCGCCTCGCAAACCTCGGACGTGGTGCTGCGCTCCCGGTCGATCCGCCGCGCGGCGCTCGCGCAGTCGATCCTGTCGTTCTACTTCAATGTCGCCGTGCTCGGCCTGTGCGTGAACATCGCAGCGGGCCTGCTCGGCTCCTAGCCGTGTAAAACCCGGACCACGCCCGCCGGTTTTACACGCGGGCCGTCCGCGCCGACGGGCAATACCGCCTCGAGCCGCTTCCGTGCCACTGCCGCGCCCCCTCCTGCGGGGCGCGCATCCCCACCCTTTCGCTTCCGTCCATCCAGCGCCCGAAAGCACTGGCACAGCGTTTGCTGCGTCTTGCGAATAGTTCTGGCCGGTCCCGCGCCCTCGACGCCTGGCGTCAAAGCACCTGTTACTGGCCAGCGGCGTGACGATCTTTGCACTACATTGACCTGTACGCGCCCTCGCTTTGCGCATCGCGCGGTATCCGGCTCTGGAAGCCCAATGAGCGCTGTGATCGCATGTCAATTGCATCCACACCGCAGCAGGACGAATCTGGAAACGACCGATGGAATCTCCAAACGGGTACGCGCCACGGATTTATTTTTTTCATTCACTTCTCGTCGGGCCGCTCGATGCATGGCCCGCCCAGTTCGCTCACGCAGCCGGACTGGGCTTCGATCATGCGCTGATCGGCGGCATTTTCGAGCCGGGCCGGGCGGGGCATGGACAAGTGGTCGGCAACCACGGCCGGCTGCACCCGGTGTTCGACACCCAGCAATCCGCCCCGGCGGCGCTCCGCACGCTCGCCCACGCCGCTCGCCAGAACGGTCTGGCCTTGCTGGTCGATCTGGTGATCGACCGGATGGCCGCCGATGGCGTGCTGTACGCCGAACATGCCGGCTGGTTCCATCCATTCGAGTCCGAAGAGGCCCGCCTCGATCCGCGCCATGTGCATCACGAGGACAACGTCGCGTATGCCAACTTCAGTAATGACGCCAGCCTCGCGGCGCTAGTCGGCTGGTGGACCCAGCAACTGCTGGCGCTCGCTGAAGCGGGGGTGAGCGGCTTCCGGTTCGATTCGCCGCATCGCGTACCGGCCGCCGTCTGGCGGCAACTCGGCGACGCGGTTCGCGCGCAGCATCCTGAAGTGCGCTTCCTCGCCGCGACGCCGGGTCTCGCCCGTGGCGACCTGCTCGGCCTTGAAGGCGCGGGCTTCGACAGCGTGTTTTCGTCGGTGCGCTGGTGGGACTTCCGCGCCAGCTGGATGGTGGAAGAGCACGCCGCCCTCGCACGCATCGCCGCCCCCATCGCCTTTCCCGAAGCGCCTTATGGCACCCGCCTTGCCGCCGATCTCAGCGACGCGCACGACGCTGCCATCGTCGAGCGGGCCTACCGGCGCGCGTTGTTCGCAGCGGCCTCGACCGGCAACGGCTGGATGATGCCCATGGGCTTCGAATCCGGCATCACCGAACCGATGTCGCAGACACGCGGCAATGCTGCGCAGTTCGCCCTCGCCAGCCAGTCGAAGCCATTCGATCTCTCGGAGCGCATCAGCCATGCGAACGAGGTGGCCCGCAACACGAAGACGCTGCAGGCCAACGGCGAATTGCGCACGCTGAGCGGGCCGGGCGCGCCCGCGGCGGTGTTGCTGCGCGCCGCCACGCCCGATCTGCGCAACGCCGGCGAAGCCGTCCTGATCGCCATCAATCCTGAGCTCGGCGCGCCTGTGCGCGTCGATCCCGCCCGCTTCCTCCCAGGCGTGCCGGGCAATTTCACGCGCTTTGTCCCGCTCGACAAACCCGGTCATGCCACGCCCGCCGCGTTGACGCCGTTCACGCTCGCCCCCGGCGCAGTCCGTTTGTTCCGCGCTGTCGCCGATCAGCCAATCCGTCTCGCGCCGCCAATCGACAAGGCCAACAGCAAGCGCAGCGGCCATAAGACCGTGCTCGAAGCGATCAACGCGCCGCGCGTGGCGATCGAGAGCGTGACGGCCTCGGTCGATAACGGACGCTTTCCCGCCAAGCGTACGGTGGGCGAGCGCGCCGAAGTCAGCGCCGCGATCTTCGCCGAAGGCCACGACAAGATTGCCGCCGCAGTCGTCTGGCGTGCCGCCGATGAAACCGCCTGGCACGAAGTGCCGATGCGCCCGGCACAACCTGCCGGGCTCGACATCTGGAGCGCGCGCATCCCGCTGGAGCGGCTCGGCCGTCACGAATTCACCGTCATTGCATGGCGCGACGATTTTGCTTCGCTGGTCGAGCATATCCAGAAGAAGCTGAAAGCGGGCCAAACCGTCGAACTCGAACTTGATGAAGCCGCGCATCTGTTCGCGCTGGTGCTCGCCGAAGTGGAAACGGCGGGCGGCGCACAGACCGAACCCCTCGAGCAGATCGTCAAGCGCTTCACCAAAGGCGACGCCGCAACGAAGCTCGCGCTGCTGCTCGAACCGGCCACCGCGCAGGCGATGAGCGCCGCGCGCCACCGCCCGTTCCTGAGCCGCGATCCGATCGTCTACAAGATCGACGCCGAGCGCACTGCCGCAGGTTTCGCCAGCTGGTACGAGATCTTCCCGCGCTCGATGAGCGACGACGAATCGCGTCACGGCACCTTCGCCGACGTCGTCACGAAACTGCCACGCATCCGCGACATGGGTTTCGATGTGCTGTACTTCCCGCCGATCCACCCAATCGGCATAGCGAACCGCAAAGGCCGCAACAATACGCTGAACGCGCAACCGGGCGATGTAGGCAGCCCGTACGCAATCGGCGCGGCCGAAGGCGGCCACACTGCCGTGCATCCCGAACTTGGCACGCTCGACGACTTCAAACAGATGCTGGCCGCCGCGCATGCGCACGGCCTCGAAATCGCGCTCGACTTCGCCATCCAGTGCTCGCCGGATCACCCCTGGCTGAAGGAGCATCCGACGTGGTTCGCGTGGCGCCCGGACGGTACGCTGCGATACGCGGAAAATCCGCCGAAGAAGTATCAGGACATCGTCAATCCCGACTTCTATGCACACGACGCCAAGCCCGATTTGTGGCTCGCGCTGCGCGACGTCTTCCTGTTCTGGATCGAAGCCGGCGTGCATATCTTCCGGGTCGACAATCCGCACACCAAGCCGCTGCCGTTCTGGGAATGGGTGATTGACGACGTACGCTCGCGCTATCCCGACACGATCTTCCTCGCCGAAGCGTTCACGCGGCCACGCATGATGAACCGCCTCGGCAAGATCGGTTTCTCACAGTCGTACACCTATTTCACGTGGCGCGAATCGAAGCGCGATTTCATCGAGTATCTGACCGAACTCACGCAAACCAGCGCGCGTGATTTCTACCGGCCGAACTTCTTTGTCAATACGCCGGACATCAATCCGCGGCATTTGCAGTCGTCGGGGCGCTCGGGGTTTCTGATTCGCGCGGCGCTCGCGTCCACCCTTGCCGGTTTATGGGGCGTGTATAGCGGTTTCGAATTGTGCGAAGCCGCCGCGCTGCCGAACAGCGAGGAATATCTCGACTCCGAGAAGTATCAGTTGCGCGCGTGGGACTGGAATCGGCCAGGCAATATCGTCGGCGAGATCAGTGCGCTGAACCGGATCCGGCGCGCGAACCCGGCGCTGCAAACCCATCTCGGCCTCACGTTCCTCACCGCGCACAACGACAACATCCTGTTCTTCGAGAAAGCGACCGAAGCACGCGACAACGTCATCCTGGTGGCAATCAATCTCGACCCGTTCAACGAACAGGGCGCGGATATCGAATTGTCGTGGAACACTTTCCAGCGCTGGAATCTGCACGACCATGGCGCGCTGGAAGTGACCGATCAGATGACCGGCGCGCGCTTCGAATGGCACGGCCGCTGGCAACACGTCCGGCTCGGCTCTGACCAACCGTTTTCGATCTGGCGCATCGCGCCGCTCGGCGGCCTGCCCGCTGAACGCCCCGATGGCGCCGACAGCGACTATCACGCAGACGACGCTGGCAACCCAAGCTTTACGGAAGGTGCGACATGAAGCGTGACGATCCAGCCCAAACTCCGCCGCAGGCTCCCGCGAATGCCAATACCGGCAGCGCCGCCAAGGCGCGCTCGCATCGGCGCGGCAAGCCGGTGGCCTTGAGCGACGATCCGCTCTGGTACAAAGACGCGATCATTTATCAAGTGCACATCAAGTCGTTCTTCGACGCGAACAACGACGGCGTGGGCGACTTTCCCGGTTTGATCGCGAAGCTCGATTACATTGCCGAGCTCGGTGTGAATGCGATCTGGCTGCTGCCGTTCTATCCGTCGCCACGCCGCGACGATGGCTACGATATCGCCGACTACCGCAATGTGCATCCGGACTACGGCCAGCTTTCCGACGTGAAACGCTTCATTCAGGAAGCGCACGCACGCGGCATCCGCGTGATTACGGAGCTGGTGATCAACCACACGTCGGATCAGCACCCGTGGTTTCAGCGCGCCCGCCGCGCGAAGCCGGGGTCGAATCACCGCAACTTCTATGTGTGGTCCGATACCGATCAGAAGTACCAGGAAACGCGGATCATCTTTATCGATTCGGAGCCGTCGAACTGGACGCATGATCCGGTTGCGGGCGCTTACTTCTGGCACCGCTTCTATTCGCACCAGCCCGATCTGAATTTCGACAATCCGGCCGTGCTGAAGGAAGTGCTGCAGATCATGCGCTTCTGGCTCGATATGGGTATCGACGGGCTGCGGCTCGACGCCGTGCCGTATCTGGTCGAACGCGAAGGCACCAACAACGAGAATCTGCCGGAAACGCACGCCGTGCTGAAAAAGATTCGCGCGACCATCGACGCCGAATATCCGAACCGGATGCTGCTCGCCGAAGCGAACCAGTGGCCGGAAGACGTGAAGGAATATTTCGGCGACGAAGACGAATGCCACATGGCGTTCCACTTCCCGCTGATGCCGCGCATCTATATGTCGATCGCGAGCGAGGACCGCTTCCCGATCACCGACATCATGCGGCAGACGCCGGACCTCGCGCCGAGCAACCAGTGGGCGATTTTCCTGCGCAATCACGACGAACTGACGCTCGAAATGGTCACGGATTCCGAGCGCGATTACCTGTGGAACACCTATGCGAGCGATCGCCGTGCGCGCCTGAACCTCGGCATTCGCCGCCGCCTCGCACCGCTGATGGAGCGCGACCGCCGCCGCATCGAACTGATTAATTCGCTGCTGCTGTCGATGCCCGGCACACCCGTGATCTATTACGGCGACGAGCTCGGCATGGGCGACAACATCCACCTCGGCGATCGCGACGGCGTGCGTACACCGATGCAATGGTCGTCGGATCGCAATGGCGGATTCTCGCGCGCCGATCCGGAACAACTGGTGTTGCCGCCGGTGATGGGTTCGCTGTATGGCTTCGACGCCGTCAATGTCGAAGCGCAAAGCCGCGATCCGCATTCGCTGCTGAACTGGACGCGGCGCATGCTCGCCACGCGTCGAGCGAAGCAGACATTCGGACGCGGCACGATCCGTTTCCTGAAACCTGAAAACCGCAAGATTCTCGCGTATCTGCGCGAAGTTCCGGACGAACCGCCGATCCTGTGCGTGGCGAATCTGTCGCGCGCGCCGCAGGCGGTCGAACTCGATCTATCGGAATTCAACGGCGCGGTGCCGGTTGAAATGACCGCGGATTCCGTATTCCCCGCAATCGGTCAGCTCACCTATCTGCTGACCTTCCCGCCGTACGGTTTCCTGTGGTTCATGCTGTGCTCGGGCGGCCAGCGTCCGACATGGGCGCAAGCGCATTCCGAACCGCTGCCCGAATTCGTCACGATCGTGATCCGCGAGGGTCAGGCCGGCCCGACGCCGGAAAACGTCCGGCTGCTCGAATCCGAGGTGCTGCCGTCATGGCTGAGCCGGCGCCGCTGGTTTGCCTCGAAGGATCAGAAGATGCACGCGGTGCGTCTCGCCGCGCTGACCACGATCCCTCACGGCGGCTTCGCATTCACTGAAATAGAAGCCGACGTGGGCGACCATACCGAACGCTACGTGGTGCCGATCGCGATCACGTGGGGCGGTGAAACCACCACGCCGCTCTTCATGCAGCTGGCGCTCGCGCGGGTTCGCCGTGGCCGCAACGTCGGTCATCTGACCGATGCATTCGCCCTGCCGATCTTCGCGCATGGCGTATTGCGCAAGCTGCGTGAGCGCGCGGTTATTCCGACCGTGCAGAAGAGCGAAATCAGGTTCATCCCGACCGAGCGTTTCTCCGAACTCGAGCATCTCGACGAGCGGCCCGAGATCCGCTGGCTGGCAGCCGAACAAAGCAACAGCTCTTTGATTGTCGCCGATGCCGCCGTGCTGAAACTGGTGCGGCGTCTGGTGAGCGGCATTCATCCGGAAGCGGAATTGAGCCGCTATCTGACCCAGCTCGGCTACGCGAATACTGCGCCGCTGTACGGTGAAGTGGTGCGCGTCGATCCCGAAGGCGTGCCGCACACACTCGCGATCTTGCAGGGCTATATCGACAATCAGGGCGACGCGTGGAACTGGTCGCTCGACTACCTGCGCCGCTCGGTGGACGAGCTCGCCATCGCCGTCGATACGGAGGCGCAATCGCCGGATCGCGACAACGAAGCGATCCTCGTGGAAGGCTACAGTTCGCTGGCCGGCATCATCGGCAAACGGCTCGGCGAATTGCACGTGACTCTCGCCTCGCCCTCCGACAATCCGGCGTTCGCGCCGGAACCCGCCAGCGCCGAACAGGTGAAGGCGTGGGTCGACGGCACGCAGTCCATGCTCGCCAGCGCGCTCGACCTGCTCGCGCCGCGCATCGGGCAGATGAGCGATCCGGACACCCAGGCATTGGCGCAAAGTCTGATCGACCGCCGCGCCGCCCTGGTCGAGGCCGTCAGCAAGCTGGTGCCGGACAATGCCGGTGCATTGCGCACGCGGATTCACGGCGATTTCCATCTGGGCCAGGTGCTGGTCGCGCAGGGCGACGCGTATCTGATCGACTTCGAGGGCGAGCCCGCACGCACGTTGGAGGAGCGGCGTCAGAAATCGAGTCCGCTGCGCGACGTGGCCGGTTTGATGCGCTCGCTGTCCTACGCAAGCGCCGCGGCACAGTCCACGATGGAAAGCGCTCCGCTGCAGACCGCCGATCGCAAGCGTGCCCTGTTCGAGCGTTTCCGCGCGCATGCAACCGAAACGTTCCTGAAGGAATACCGCGCGGCTGCCGCGAATTCGCCGACGCCGCTGGTGGCGCCCGAAGCCGAACAGGCCTTGCTCGATCTGTTCCTGATCGAGAAAGCCGCGTACGAAATCCGTTACGAAGCGGCCAACCGTCCGACCTGGCTCAGTTTGCCGGTACGCGGCCTCGCCGCGCTCACCAGTCGCCTGCTCGGCGACACCGGCAGCGCGCAGCACGGTTCGTCAACCCAGGCGTCAGATGCCGCCACACCGCCTCCCCCGGCCGAGGGCGACTATGAGTGAGCACGATCCGGCCGCAGGCCTCCAACCGCTGGATATCGACGCGCTCGTGGAAGCGCGTCACCCCGATCCTTTCTCGCAACTCGGCATGCATCAGACGCCCACAGGTCCGGTGGTGCGCGCGCTGTTGCCCAACGCCTTGCATGTCGCGGTGATCTCGCGCAGCGACGGCGCCACGCTTGGCGAACTCGAGCAACTCAGGCCGGGGCTGTTTGCCGGTCGCGTGAGCTCGGCGGCGCCCTATCGCCTGCGCATCGACTGGCACGGCACCGTGCAGGAAATCGAGGACACCTATTCGTTCGGCCCCGTTCTCGGCGACGAGCCGTTGGGGCGTCTCGCCGGCGGTGACCCTTACGCGGTGCTCGAATGCCTCGGCTCCCGCCCAATGGAAGTGGCCGGCGTGCCAGGCGTGCGTTTTGCCGTGTGGGCGCCGAATGCGCGGCGGGTGTCGGTGGTCGGCGACTTCAATTCGTGGGACGGACGCCGTCATCCGATGCGGCTGCGTCATCAGGCCGGTGTGTGGGAATTGTTCGTGCCGCGCGTCGGCCCAGGCACGCGCTATAAATACGAGTTGCTTGCGCGTGACGGCCATCCACTGCCGCTGAAAGCCGATCCATGCGCCATGCAAACGGAAAGACCGCCGGGTACCGCATCGGTGGTCGCGCATGTCGACGAGATCGAGCAATTTGCGTGGACCGACCAGGACTGGATTCAATCGCGCGCCGCCAGACAGACGCCGGGCGCGCCGGTCTCGATCTACGAAGTGCATGCCGAATCGTGGCTGCGCGTCGCCGAAGAGGGCCAGCGCGGCCTCACCTGGGAAGAACTCGCCGAGCGGCTGATTCCTTACGCGAAGAGCATGGGCTTCACGCACGTCGAGTTCATGCCGATTGCCGAGCATCCATTCGGCGGTTCATGGGGCTATCAGCCGCTCGGACAGTTCGCGCCGTCCGCGCGTTTCGGCAAGCCCGAGCAGTTCGCCCTGTTCGTCGACAAGGCGCACGCGGCCGGTCTCGGCGTGATTCTCGACTGGGTGCCGGCACACTTTCCGAACGACGCGCATGGCCTGATCGACTTCGACGGCACGCCGCTCTATGAGCACGCCGATCCGCGCGAAGGCTATCACCAGGACTGGAACACGATGATCTACAACCTCGGCCGCAACGAGGTGAGCGCGTTCCTGGTGGCGTCAGGCCTCGCATGGTTGAAGCGCTATCACGTCGACGGCCTGCGCGTGGATGCGGTCGCCTCGATGCTGTATCGCGACTATTCACGCGAACCCGGTCAGTGGGTACCGAATATCTACGGCGGGCGCGAAAACCTCGAATCGATCGCGTTTCTGAAGCGGCTGAATCATGAAGTGGGCTATGTGCCCGGCGTACCGGGTGCGATCACGATCGCCGAAGAGTCTACCGCATGGCCGGGCGTGACGGCACGCGTCGAGGACGGCGGCCTCGGTTTTCAGTTCAAATGGAACATGGGCTGGATGCACGACACGCTGCACTACATGGCCGAAGACCCGGTGTACCGCCAATACCATCACCACATGATGACGTTCGGCATGGTGTACGCGTATTCCGAGCGCTTCGTGCTGCCGCTTTCGCACGACGAGGTGGTGCACGGCAAAGGCTCGCTGCTCGGCAAGATGCCCGGCGACCGGTGGCAAAAGTTTGCCAATCTGCGCGCGTACTTCGGCTTCATGTGGACGCATCCGGGCAAGAAGCTGCTGTTCATGGGCGGCGAATTCGGCCAGATGGCCGAGTTCGACCATGACACGTCACCACACTGGCATCTGCTCGACGATCCGAACCATCACGGCGTGCAGAAGCTCGTGCGCGATCTGAACCATCTGTACCACGAGGAGCCCGCCCTCCACCGGCTCGACAGCGAGCCGGGCGGCTTCCAGTGGCTGGTCGGCGACGACAACGGCAATAGCGTGTATGCCTGGCGCCGCAGCGATGGCGAGGGGCGCGAAGTCGTCGTCGTATGCAACATGACACCGGTGCCGCGGCTCGGATACCGGATCGGCATGCCGCGCGGCGGCCGCTGGGTGGAAGTGCTGAACACGGACGCCGGCGTGTATGGCGGCTCGAACATGGGCAACGGCGGCGTGATCCATACCGACACCACCTCGAGCCATGGTTGGCCGCATTCCGCCGCGCTGACGCTGCCGCCTTTGGCGACGATCGTTTTGCGCGCGGATTGATGGAAGTGGAGTAAAGCGAGTGCGCCGCCGACGGGCCGCTCGCTTGTTGCATGAAGTCCCACGAGAGCGTTCATAAAACAGAACAAGGAAGGGGAATCATGTCGCACGCAATGCCCGACCGGCTTCAGCCCGGTTCGCCCTATCCGCTCGGCGCCAGCTGGGACGGTCTCGGGGTCAACTTTGCGGTGTTCTCGGCGAATGCGCAAAAAATCGAGCTTTGTCTGTTCGACCCCACCGGCCGCAAAGAAATCAGGCGCTTCACGCTGCCCGAATGCACCGACGAAGTCTGGCACGGCTATCTGCCCAATGCGCACCCCGGCACCGCGTACGGTTTCCGGGCGCATGGGCCGTATCAGCCGCAGCATGGGCATCGCTTCAATCCGCACAAGCTGCTGCTCGATCCGTATGCACGCAAACTGGTCGGACAGTTTCGCTGGTCCGACGCGCTGTTCGGCTATCGCGTGCATTCGAATCGTGCCGACCTGTCTATCGACCGCCGCGATTCGGCGCCGGCCATGCCGAAGTGCGTCGTGATCGACGAAGCCTTCGACTGGTCGCACGACCAGCGCCCGAATGTGCCGTGGGGCGAAACCATCATCTACGAAGCGCATGTGCGCGGCGTCTCGATGTCGCGCCCCGATTTGCGTCAGCACGAACGCGGCACGTTCGCCGCGCTGGCTGCGCCGGAATTCATCGAACATCTGCTGAAACTCGGCGTGACCGCCGTGGAATTGCTGCCCGTGCATGCGTTTCTGAACGACCGCTTTCTGGTGGAGCGCGGTCTGCGCAATTACTGGGGTTACAACACCGCGGCCTTTTTTGCACCGGAACCCTCGTATCTGAGCACACACCGGCTCGATGAAATGCGCATTGCGGTGCGCCAGTTACACGCGGCCGGCATCGAGGTGATTCTCGACGTGGTCTACAACCACACCTGCGAAGGCAACGAGTCGGGGCCGACCGTCTCATGGCGCGGCCTCGACAATGCAAGCTACTACCGGCTGGTTCCCGGCGACGAACGCCACGATATCAACGACACAGGCTGCGGCAACACCGTCAACCTCGCGCACCCGCGGGTCCTGCAGATGGTGATGGATTCGCTGCGCTACTGGTCGACCAAATTCAATATCGACGGTTTCCGTTTCGATCTCGGCGTGACGCTCGGCCGCGAGCAACACGGTTTCGATCCCGGTTCCGGCTTCTTCGACGCCTTGCGCCAGGACCCGATCCTGTCGCAACGCAAGCTGATTTCCGAGCCATGGGACATTGGCCCAGGCGGTTACCAGCTCGGCAATCATCCGCCGGGCCTCGCGGAATGGAACGACCGTTTTCGCGACACGGTGCGCCGCTTCTGGCGCGGCGACGCGGGTCTGCGCCCCGATCTCGCCGCGCGGCTGACCGGTTCCGCCGACCTGTTCAACCGGCGCTTCAGGAAACCGTGGGCTTCGATCAACTTTGTCACCTCGCATGACGGCTTTACGCTTGCCGACGTCACCGCATACGAGCACAAGCATAACGAAGCAAATCGCGAAGACAACAACGACGGCCACAACGAAAACTGCAGCCGCAATTGGGGCGTGGAAGGCCCGGCCGACGATCCGCTCATTCTCGAAACCCGCAAGCGTGTGGCCCGCTCGCTCGTCGCCACGCTGCTGGTAGCGCTCGGCACGCCCATGCTGCTGGCAGGCGACGAATCGTTGCGTACGCAGAATGGCAACAACAATGCGTATTGCCAGGATAACGAACTATCATGGCTCGACTGGGATCGCATGGCGTCGCTCGAAGGCCGTCAGATGACCGCGTTCGTCGCGCGCGTGATTGCGCTGCGCAAAGCGCACCCGCTGCTGCGCGAAACGCGCTTTCTGTTCGGCGATCGCGAAGTGTTGCCAGGACTGTTCGACGTCGGCTGGTTCGACGAACACGGCGACCCGCTCACCATCGAAGCCTGGCAAGACCCGGAAGGTCGCGCGTTCACGCTGCGCCGGGCAGGGCCAGGCTTGAATGGCGAAACGGAAGTATTGTTGATGATGCTCAACGCTTCGGCCGAGACCTTGCGTTTCGTGCCGCCCGCACCGCACCTGGAATGGCATGTGCTGCTGGACACGGCTGAGCCGGAAAGCGCGCCGCACCCTCTGCTGGAACCCGAGATCGAAGTGGCCGCACACAGTCTCGTGATGCTGGCCGCGCAACCGGTCGGCGAAGCGGATTGGCAGACGGGCTGGAAGGCCGGCGCGCAGCACGGGCCGCGATTGTTGACCGCCCTGCCGCCCGACCCGGGCGCAAATCCGCCGGGCAACGAGCCGTCGCCGGCCACGTAGGCGGGAAGCAAAACCGAATGGTGATGAATCATGTCCGAAAGTCCGATTGATCCTCACGCGCATCATCACGCGCATTGCCTGCCGTTCAGCGCGCAGTTGCTGGGCGCGACGGGCGCGAAGCCGCGCACCCGGTTCCGTTTCTGGGCGCCTTCGTGCAAGACAGTGCAGGTGGAAATCGAAAACGGACCGGCCCAGGGCGCGCATGAGATGACTTCCGCCGGCGGCGGCTGGTTCGAAACGACCGTCGACAGCGGCGCGGGCACGCTGTATCGCTTCCGGCTCGATGGCGGGCATGCGGTGCCCGATCCTGCGTCGCGCTTCCAGCCGCAAGACGTGCACGGCCCGAGCGAAGTGATCGACCCACGCGCATACCGCTGGGAGCATACGAACTGGCATGGCCGCCCGTGGGAAGAAACCGTGCTGTACGAATTGCACGTCGGCGCGATGGGCGGTTATGCGGGCGTGCTGAGGCGTTTGCCCGCGCTGGTCGCGCTCGGTGTCACGGCCATCGAATTGATGCCGTTGAACGACTTTCCCGGTCAGCACAATTGGGGCTACGACGGCGTGCTGCCGTATGCGCCCGACTCCGCGTACGGCCGCCCCGAGGAACTGAAAGCGCTGATCGACGCCGCACACGGCCTCGGCCTGATGGTGTTTCTCGACGTGGTGTACAACCACTTTGGCCCGGACGGCAATTATCTGCACCAATACGCCCGCTCGTTCTTCCGCGAGGACATCCACACGCCGTGGGGCCCTGCGATCGACTTCGACCGCTGTGAAGTGAGCGACTTCTTCACTGACAACGCTGTTTACTGGATCAACGAATATCGCATCGACGGCCTGCGTTTCGATGCGGTACATGCCATCGACAATCCTGCGTGGCTACGCGAATTGTCCGACCATATCCGCGCGAAAGTTCAGCACGGACGGCATGTGCACCTGGTGCTGGAAAACGAGCGCAATAGCGCGAGCCTGCTGGAAACGCATTTCGACGCGCAATGGAACGACGACGCGCACAACACGCTGCACGTTCTGCTGACAGGCGAAACCGAAGGCTATTACCACGCTTATGAAGATCAGCCGATCCGCCGCCTCGCGCGCGTGTTGTCGGAAGGCTTCGCGTATCAGGGCGAATCATCGCCGATTCACGAAGGCGCGCTGCGCGGTGAATCGAGCGGGCATCTGCCGACCACTTCATTCGTGATGTTTTTGCAGAATCACGATCAGATCGGTAATCGCGCATTCGGCGAGCGTCTGCGCAAACTGACCTCGGACGAGGCGTTGCGCGCCGCCACCGGCTTGCTGCTGCTGTCGCCGCAGATCCCCATGCTGTTCATGGACGAGGAATACGGTTCGACCCAGCCGTTCCTGTTTTTCACCGACTACAGCGGCGAACTCGCCGATGCCGTGCGCGAAGGACGGCGCCGCGAGTTCGCGCGCTTTTCGGCGTTCAGCGACGAGAAGCGGCGCGCGCAGATTCCCGACCCGAACGACGTGAAGACTTTCGCCGCTTCGTCACCGCCTGAGCCGGCTCAAAGCCCGGGCGCGGACGGCGACGCGAAAGACCGCCTCGACTGGATGCACTTCTACAAATCCGCGCTCGCCGTGCGGGCCAAGCTGATTACGCCGCGCCTGAAACATTCGAAAGCGCTCGGCTCAAGCGTGCTCGCCGCCGCACACGGCGGCGATGCCAACGCGCTGATCGCCCGCTGGAAACTCAGCGACGGCGAGACGCTGTCGATCGCGCTGAATCTCTCGAAAGAAGACGTGGCATTCCCCGATCTGCCCGCCGGCAAAGTGATTTTCGAAACGCCGCCGCGCGTGCGCGACCAGGTGGACGCGAAAGTGTTGCCGTCATGCGCGTTGGTCGCGTGGGTAACCGGCGACGTCAGCGACTACGCCATCGGCCACGATGCGCGCATCGCGAGCCAACAGGAGCACCACGCGTGAGCACCCGACGTCCGACCGATACGATCGCTACCCTTGCCACGCGCGCCGGCTTCGAGGTCGAGTGGCGGGATGCGCACCATACAACGCAGCAGGTGCCCGAGAGCACGCTCGCCGTACTGCTCGAGCGGATGGGTTTGCCGTGCGGTAACGCCACGCAGATCCGGCACAGCGCGGCCACGCTGGAAAGCGAACTGTCCGGACGCAAACTGCCGCCGTTGATGACCGCGGAGGTCGACCGCGGCATCGCGCTGCCAGCCGCGGCGATCAGATCCGCCACGCACTACCGGATCGAACTCGAAAGCGGCTCGATCATCGACGGCCGCTTCACCGCGCCCAAGGGTGAGGAGGCGTTGCTCACACCCGTCGACGAGCCCGGCTATCACACGCTGGTGATCCACGACCAGCGCGTGACGTTAGCCGTGGCGCCGTCACGCTGCTATACCGTCGCGGATGCATGGAACACGCTGCACGGCGGCGCCACGGCCCAAACACCGAAAGCGCCGCCGCTGTGGGGCATTGCCGCGCAGTTATACGGTTTGCGGCGCACGGGGGATGGCGGCATCGGCGACTATACGGCGCTCGCGCAGATGGCGACGGAAAGCGCGAAGCGTGGCGCCCATGCGCTCGCCGTCAGCCCCACGCACGCGATGTTCAGCGCCGAACCGGATCGCTTCAGTCCGTATTCGCCGTCGTCGCGTTTATGGCTGAACGTCACGCATATCGACCCGGCCGCCGTGTTCGGCGCGGACGCTGCGCGCGCCGCGCTCGAAACCGCGCAAGGCGTCAGCGCATGGTCGGCGCTCGAAGACTTGCCGCTGATCGATTGGCCGAAGGCCGTAGTGCTGAAGCTGAAGGTCTTGCGCGCGCTGTACGAGAACTTCTGCGCCCAGGAAAGCGCACACGACACGCCGCGCGCGCTCGAATTTCATGGCTTCTGTGAACGTGCCGGCCGTGCGCTCGAAGATCACGCGCGTTTCGAGGCACTGCAAGCGGCGCAGTTGGCTCAAGGAGACGGCAAGGGTCACTGGCGCGACTGGCCCGAGGCGTTGCGCGATCCGCGCAGTCCGGAAGTCGAAGCCTTTGCCGAAGCGCATCGGCATGAAGTCGATTTTCATCTGTTTCTGCAGTGGCTCGCCGCCAAGGGTCTGTCGCACGCGCAGCAGGCGGCGACCGATGCCGGGATGGCCGTCGGCCTGATCGCCGACCTGGCCGTTGGGTGCGATAGTGCCGGCAGCCACGCATGGTCGTACCGCGACGACATGCTGCAAGGCATTTCAGTGGGCGCGCCGCCCGATCTGTTCAACCAGGCCGGCCAGGCATGGGGGCTCACCACCTTCTCGCCACGCGCGATGCGCACGCAGGGCTTCTCCGCATTCATCGACATGCTGCGCGCAGCGTTCGCGCATGCAGGCGGTGTCCGTATCGATCACATTCTCGGTTTGCGGCGCCTGTGGCTCGTGCCCGAAGGCGAAAGCGCGCGCAACGGCGCGTATCTGCGTTATCCGCTCGAAGACCTGCTGCGCCTGATCGCGCTCGAATCGTGGCGGCATCGCGCGATCGTGATCGGCGAAGATCTCGGCACCGTGCCGCACGGCTTTCGCGAGCGGCTCGACGAGCACGGTCTCGCCGGCATTCGTGTGCTGTGGTTCGAGGGCGCGGAAGGCGGCGCGGGTTTCAAGCCGCCGCAGGCATGGGATCGCAACGCGGTCGGCACCACGACGACCCACGACCTGCCGACCGTGGCGGGCTGGTGGCGCGGCAGCGACATCACGTGGCGCAACCGGATCGGTCAGACGATGGTGCGCGCCGATGGCCGCGACGCGGAGCAGGTGGCGCAGGAAGAGCGCGCCGCCGATCGCGCTCTGCTGTGGCGGGCGTTCCAGCAGGCCGGCGTCGCCGCGCCGGACGTGGCAGCGCCGCCGCCCGACGCGGCGCCCGTGGATGAGGCGCTCGCCTTCGTCGCCGCCACGCCTGGGCCGCTCGTCACGTTTCCGCTCGAAGATCTGCTCGCGCTCGCCGAGCAGCCGAATCTGCCCGGCTCGATCGACGAACATCCGAACTGGCGCCGCCGCATGAGCTTGCCGATCGACGCATTGTTCCAGGACGACACCTTCAGCGATCGCCTGCTGGCCGTCGACCGCGCGCGCCGCGGCGCAACCGTTCCTGCTTCTTCCAACGCTTCTTCGGAGCCTGATACGCCATGACCGTCCCGCGCTCCACGCTTCGCCTCCAGTTTCATCGAGGCTTTACCTTCGACGACGCCGTGAAGCACGTCGACTACTTCGCCGCGCTCGGCATCAGCCACCTGTACGCGTCGCCCATCACCACCGCCGAGCCGGGCTCGATGCATGGCTACGATACCGTCGACTACACCCAGGTCAACGCCGAATATGGCGGTGAGGCGGGCCTGAAACGCCTTGTCGATAAACTGCGCGCGCACAACATGGGACTGATCGTCGACGTGGTGCCGAACCATATGGGCGTGGGCGGCTCGAGTAACGCGTGGTGGCTCGATATCCTCGAATGGGGCCGGCACAGTGCATACGCGCGCCATTTCGACGTCGACTGGCATTCGCCCGATCCGGCCTTGCGCGGCAAGGTGCTGGCGCCCACGCTCGGCGCGCCATACGGCGACGAACTCGCGGCAGGCCGGATCGCGCTGCATTTCGCGGCCGACAGCGGGCGCTTTTATATCGGCTACGGGCCGCATGTGTTTCCGGTGTGCCCAACCGACTACGCCGCGATTCTGCAAAGCGCGGACCGCGCCGATCTCAGCGCACTGGCCGAGCGTTTTCAGGGTCTGACAACGCAACCGGCCGATCAGCCGCGCGCCGCCGAAGGACGCGACATGCTGCGCGAGTTCGTCGCGCAAAATGGCGCCTCGGCGATCGAACTGGTGCTGGAAACGTATGCGCCCGCGGATCCGGTAGCACGTGACCGTCTGCATCGCCTGATCGAGCGGCAGCACTTCCGCCTCGCATGGTGGCGCACCGCTTCGGACGAGGTGAACTGGCGGCGTTTCTTCGACATCTCGACGCTGGCCGGCGTGCGTGTGGAACGGCCCGAGGTGTTCGAGGCCGTTCACGCGCTGGTTTTCCGTCTGTATCAGGAAGGCGTGGTGGACGGTTTGCGGATCGATCACGTTGACGGTCTGGCCGAACCGCGTGAGTACTGTCAGCGTCTGCGGCAACGGCTCACCGAATTGCGCGACACCGCGCCGTACGTGGTCGTCGAAAAAATTCTCGGCCGCGGTGAGCCACTGCGCGACGACTGGCCGGTGGACGGCACAACCGGCTACGATTTCATGAACAACGTAGGCGCCCTGCTGCACGATCCGGCCGGCGCCGAGCTGCTCGGAGAGACGTGGGCCGAGCTCACCGGCCGCAGCCCGCGATTCGCCGACGAAGCCCTGGCCGCGCGACGCAAGATTCTCGCGGAGAACCTCTCCGCGGAACTGGATCGTGCAGCGCGGGCATTGCATCGTGTCGCCCGCGACTCGCTGGCGATTCGCGATTTCACTTTCACCGCGCTGCGGCGTGTGCTGACCGAACTGGTCGTGCATTTCCCTGTGTATCGGATCTATTCACAGAACGGCCTGCGCAGCGCCGCCGACAACGTTTATTTCGAGCAGGCGCTGGCAGGCGCGAAACAGGCGCTTTCGCGCGCGGACTACGTCGTGCTCGACCGTGTGAACGCGTGGCTCGGCGGCAGCGCCGAAGAAATGCCGGGGCCGAATGCACGCGGCAACGCACAATCGCAGCAGCAGGGGGCGAGTGGCGCCCCGCCTCATACAGGTTCGGCACGGCGCACCGCGCAGACACTGTTCGCACAACTGACCGCGCCGGTTGCGGCGAAAGCGGTTGAAGATACAGCGTGCTATCGCTATGGCCGTTTACTGTCACGCAACGAAGTCGGCTCGGACCCGGGTGATTTTGCGTTGTCGGTTGAACAATTTCATGCTGCGAATCTCGAGCGCTCGCAGCGTTTTCCGCACACGATGCTCGCCACGGCGACGCACGACCACAAGCGTGGAGAAGACGTGCGCGCGCGGCTTGCCGTGTTGAGCGAAATCGCGGACGAATGGAGCGCGAAGTTGCGCGCGTGGTCGACACTGAACGCTCCGCATCGCCGCGCGCTCGACGGTGCGCCGATCAGCAGCGTCAGCCACGACATCCGCTACGACTGGGCGCCGGGCCCCGCCGCCGAAGCAATGCTGTATCAGACCTTGGTGGGCTGCTGGCCACCCGACTTGAAGCCGGACGACGAAGCGGGCATCAAGGAACTGGCCGAGCGGGTCGCGCAATGGCAATTGAAAGCGCTGCGGGAAGCGAAACTGCAGACCAACTGGCTCGCGCCCGACGAAGCCTATGAGGCCGGCTGCCGCGCTTTTCTGTTCGACATTCTGGCGCCGCAGCGGCGCGATGGTTTCCTGCGCGAGTTGTCTACATTCGTGGCGCGAATCGGGCGCGCTGGTGCGCTCAATAGTTTGCAGCAAACGGTGTTACGGTTGGCGTCGCCTGGGATTCCCGATCTTTACCAGGGCACGGAGTTGTGGGACTTCAGTCTGGTCGATCCTGACAATCGGCGGCCCGTCGATTTTGCCAAACGTGAGGCATGGCTCGTACAGACTCCGCCTTCGGAATTCCTAGCGAACTGGCGTGACGGCCGGGTAAAGCTCGCGGTCGTGCAGCGTGTGCTGGCGTTGCGCGCGCATCTGCCGGAGTTGCTGAGTCAGAGCATCTATCTGCCGCTCGAGGTGCGCGGTTCGCATGCGTCGAATGTAATCGCGTTTGCACGGCGGCATGGGAATGCCTGGGCCGTGGTGGTGGCAAGCCGGCTCGCTGCGGAATTGCTCGGCGAAACCAGCGAAAGCGGCGATCTGCCGATGGTCGATCCGGATAAATGGGGCGATACGGCCATCGAGATGCCTGCGGATCTCGCCGCGCGAGCGCTGTTCGACTGGTTGAGTCCGGCGGCACCCAAGGTCGATGAAAACGGCTTGCTGTATCTGCGCGATGCGTTAGGCGCAATGCCTATCGCCGTGTTGGTGGAAGACGGCGTACCGCGCAGTTGATCCGCGTTTTCTGGAAGGTTGCAGGCGGTTAAAGCTAGCGTGCTTTAACCGCCTTTTTCATTGGCTCACTTAGTGGCTCTTGCAAGGCGCAGCATCACGCCGCTGAACCGCCTTGTTGCGCGCGCTTGACTGCTTCGGCCACCTGTTCCGCCACCCGCCTCGTGTCCCAATACACCTGCCCTTTGTACATCCGCTCACCGCGCAGGTTGAAACGGTCGACGCCCTGCCAGTTGAGCGCTTGCCCGGCCACAGTGGCCGATGCCCGCCACTCGATCATGACGGCGTCGCCGGTGGGCGCCCATTGGAGGACGTCGACTTTCAGGTCCGGGAGTTGGGTCAGAACCTGACGGAAGTGTTCGATGACGCCTTTCCGGTCGGCCGGCTCCGTCATGGGTGGGATCAGGTTTCGTGTGTCCTCGTGCATGAGCGCTTCGAGGTTGTCGGCGACGGGGTGTTGCCACTCCGAAGCGAAACGTTGCACGGCTATCCGGGCATTGGCTAACTGCTCCGCGCTCGGGGGAAGGTATTTTTCTGCAGACGTCATGTGGATTTGCTCCTGAATGGGTTGCTTGCCTACGGTGTTGTTGCCCGGGTAGTCAGGCCGTGGCCAAAGGCTGTTTCAACATACAATGAGACTTTCACATACACCGTGTATGTATACTACAATCAGAATGTGAAAAATCAAGGGATAAAAACGAAGCCCATGCCAATCGCAGGTCCAACTCCAAAATCGCGGCGCGAGGAATATGCGGACGCGACCCGACAGGCGCTCATCGCCGCTGCGGGCGAGCTGTTCACTTCACAGGGGTATCAGCAAGTCGGGATCGAAGCCATTGCGCGTAACGCACGCGTGACTCGTGGCGCCTTCTATCACCACTTCGCTGACAAGGCCGAGTTGTTCGACGCCCTGGTCGAATCTCTCCAGGCAGACGCGGCGTCGAAAGTCAGATCCGCTGCCGAAGCCGCTTCTCCGGCAAAACGGATGAGCGCGGGCATTCGCGAATTCCTGGAGGTCTGCACCGAGCCCGCCTACCGGCAACTCGTCATTGAAACCGCACCCGCCGTGCTCGGCCCGGCGCGGTGCCGCGAGATCGAAGAAGCACACGTCTATGGGTTGCTCATCGGCGCTCTGACGAACCAGGCCTCCGGCAATGAAAAGGCCAAGGCGTACCTCGCCGCGCGCATGATCGGCAGCATGGTGTGCGAAGCGGCACAATTGCTCGATGGCGCGGACGACCCCGTCGCCCTGAAGGCCAACGCGTTGAAGCTCGTTGAAAGCATGGTCGGCGCGCTGACTGCCGAGAAGAGCCGGGCTGCAACGGTCCGCAAGTAAGCCGTATTCAAGAGGAATCCCGATGCAGATCGACTGGCCGAGTATCCAAACTGGGAGTGCCGACACATTGCACGGCACGCGTGTCGACATATCGGGCTGGATGATTCCCCTCGACCCGCAAGCGGACGCGGTCGATTATTTTCTGCTGAACGCCGACGAGCCGTGTTGTGGAGGCTGCGTGCCGCGCAATCCACTCACGTCGATCGAGGTGCAGATGGCCGTGCCGCTCGCGCCACAAGCAGAGGCATTGACTCTGCGGGGCCGCCTGATGCGCCTTGTGGACGATCCCGCGGGCTGGCGGTATCGCCTCGTCGATGCGCTCCCAGTTGAGCCTCCAGCAGCGCCACAGCGCCGCTTCAGCCGGCGCGCGTTTCTGGCATCGAGCGCGGCGCTGGGCTTGACGGCTTGTACGCCTGGGCGCTTTGGCGGCTATACCGAGGCGCACGACGAGACGGCACAACCAGCGCAGACAGCACAACCCACGCAATCCGTAACCAGGCCGGAATGGCAGGCGCCGCGCGGCACGCTCACCATGGACATGCACAGCCACGCCGGCCGCGTGACCGTGTCGCGCAATCCCGCGATCGGTGCGAATCGTCCGTTCGTCCCGTTGGCTGCTCCGATGCGCGCCGGCGGCATGAACGTCATCTGCCTTGCAATCGTTACCGATACGACCGTCACGCGTGTGGCGGACAACCGTAAGCGTTTCGAAGCATGGCGTGAGCCACAACCCGGCGAGCTCTATGCGCTCGGCCAGGCCGAGTTCCAGCGCGCGCATCAGTTGGTCGAACAGCAACAATTGCGGGTGGTGACGGACACTGCGTCGCTTTCGGCCCAAGGTCCACTCGGACCCTGCGCGATCATCTCCGCCGAGGGTGCGGATTTTCTCGAAGGCCAGGTGGATCGTGTCGACGAGGCATACACGAAGCATCAGTTACGGCATCTGCAACTGACGCACTACCGCGTCAACGACCTTGGCGATATCCAGACCGAGCCCCCAGTGCATGGTGGCCTGACGGATACCGGCGTACAGGTGGTGCGGCGCTGCAACGCCTTGGGGATCGTGGTCGACGTTGCACACGGGACCTACGACCTGGTGAAGCGTGCGGCGGATACGTCGACCAAACCGCTGGTGTTGTCGCATTCGGCGTTGGCCACGCATCCGGGTGCGCGAAGCCGGCTCATCACGCCGGACCATGCGCGAGTGATCGCCGGCACGGGTGGCGTGATCGGCGTGTGGCCGAGCTCAGGCACATTTCACGATTTGCATGCGATGGCCGAGGGCGTCAAGCGCATGGCGGATGTAGTGGGCGTGGAACACGTCGGCCTGGGGACAGACATGCTCGGGTTTATTTCACCCCCTGTGTTCACGAGCTACAGGCAGTTGCCCGATCTGGCCAGTGCGCTGTTGCAAACCGGATTCTCGCAAGCAGAAGTCGGGGCGATTCTGGGGGGAAATTACCGGCGGGTGTTCGAGGCTTCGGTGGGCTGAGATTTCACGCGATTCGCACACATGCCCCTGGCTTCAGGCCCTAGCGCCCTGCCGCCCACAGCAATGAAACGCCGGATGACAACATCAACCCGTCAACGACGAGTTTGAAAACGGCGGGGCTCATGCGGACCACAATCAGCCGCGCGGAAAAGGACCCGATCATGAGCGCCGAGCCGGTGATCAAACCGTCGATCACCACATGCAACGGCAGGGCGCCGAAATGATTGAAAACCGCGACTTTGGTGCCGTAGACCGCCAGTGACCCAGCTGCTTCGGTTGCGAGAAAGGCGCCTTTAACGAGGCCATACGACATAAACACCGGCACCGTGATCGGTCCGGTGGACACGACGATACCGGTGAGAAAGCCCACCACGCCGCCGATCAGCGAGAGTTGCCACAAACTGAATTTGATCGAGCGCCGCGCGAGCCAGCGCCGGGTCGGCACCATCGCCACAAAGAACAGGCCCAACGCCAGTTCGACGGCATGTGGCGGCAACGCAAGAAGCGTCCGTACACCCAGCGCCGCGCCCGGAACCGCAGTCGCGCAATAAGCGCCGCAAGCGCGCCAGTCGATCTCGCGCCACCATGCAATGATCTTGCCGAAATTGCCCATGATCGCGGCGATCGCCATGATCGGCACGGCCTGCTGCGGTCCGAACAGCATCACCAGAACCGGCATCAGCATCATCGACGAACCTGTGCCGATCACGCCGCTCAACGTGCCGGCCAGCAAGCCGACGCACAGCACCAACACATATCCCATCTCGCCCCCCGCGGTATCGAGGGCGATTTTACGCGAGCAATGCTGCAGTTGACTTACGACCGGCGTGGTACCGACGCCGACTAAAGCGGGTTAGCCGCCTTCGTCGTCGAAGACTTTCGGATAAACGCGCACGAGCACGATGCGCGGCCCCTTCATCTTCTTGACCACCACGTCGAAGCGATCGAACTCGATGCGCTGCCCTTCCGTTGGCAGATCGTTGAGCGCCTGAATCACCAGACCGCCGACCGACTCAGCCTTGCCTTCGTCGATATCGATCCCGAGCGCGCGCTCCAGTGACACCACCGGCAAGCTGCCTTTGCCCATCAAGGTGCCGTCGTCCATGCGCGTCCAGTCGGCGTCGCCCTGGCGGAATTCGTCGTGGATCTGCCCAACCAGTGCGCCGAGCAGATTGTCCAGCGTGAGAAAGCCGATCGGCTTCGAGTTCTTGTGGCCAACCAGCGCGAAATGCGGTGCCCCCTTGCGGAAGCGGCGAAACAGTTCGAGCGCCGGCATGTCCGGCTTTACATACTGCACGGGGCGCGCATATTTGGAGAGGTCGTCGAGCGTGCTGCCCGCGTGCCGCGCCAGCAGCAAGTCCTTCAAATGGATCATGCCGGCCACGCGCTCGCCGGCCGCGTCTTCGAACAACGGATAGCGACTGAAGCGGTGCCGCGCTACCACCTGCATGTTTTCGCGCAACGGCAAATCGCGCCGCAGGCCGACCATTTCATAGGACGGGCGCATCAGGTCCGAAACGGTCATGCGCGAAAAATCCAGCGAATGCGCAATCGTGTTCCATTCGTCCTGGCTATAGGCGCCGTCCGGCGTGCCAAGCTCGGTCGCGACATTGGCGCGGCGGCCACGCAGGATCAGCTTGAGTTCGTCGGTCGAGTAATGGGAGTCGTGGCCGTGCTCCCCATTGAGACCCGCGAGTTTCAGCACCGCGTTGGCGCTCGTGTTGAGCACCCAGATCGCCGGATACATCGCCCAGTAGAAACCGTACAGCGGCGTGGCGGCCCACAACGAAACCTTCTCCGACTCACGAATGGCCAGCGATTTCGGCGCCAGTTCGCCCACCACGATATGCAGGAACGAAATACAAGAGAACGCGAAGAACAAGGAGATGCCGTGAATCAGCTTCTCCGATTCCACGCCAAGCAGGCTGAAAACCGGGGTGAGCAGCTCCGCGAACGCCGGCTCGCCGATCCAGCCGAGCCCAAGCGACGCCAGCGTAATCCCGAGCTGACAGGCCGACAGATAGGCGTCGAGCCGCCCGTGCACCTTCGCCAGCAAACGCCCCCGCATACCGTGCCGCGCCGCGAGGCTTTGCACGCGGGTTTGCCGCAGCTTCACCAGACCGAATTCGGCGGCGACGAAAAAACCGTTGAGGGCAACGAGAAACAATGCACCGATAAGGGCGACAACCTGGATCAAAGCGAGGGGCTCCGGCAACAAAAGTTGTCAGTATAAAACGTGAAAGCAAAACGAAAGTTAATCGCGCGCTGAAACGTGTGCGGACAGCGGCGGCATCACGTGGGCGTCGATGCACTCAGCGGTACATGCAGCGCGAGCGTAACAGTTTCGCTCTCCGGTGCGTCGCTTTGCTCGAAGCTGCCGCCGTGCGCTTCCGCGACGCGCTTACACAGCGCGAACACCCACGCGGTCCGCTTGGCTTCGCGCGGTTCACGCGCCTGTTTGCGGGCAAAAGCTTCCAGCACGTGGGGCACGGAAGGATCGTCCAGCGCGGCGGCACTCTGATTGAAGGTAACCGTGGCGTACCACCGGGAGGTGTCCGCACGCGTGGCCAGCGTGACTGCGGCGCCCGCCGCACTCGCTTCAACGGCAAACGTGAGCATCACCCACAGCGCGGCGGCGAGGCGCTCACGGTCGCCATTGAGCTGTTCGGTAGCGAGTTGCGACTCGACCGCCACTTCCACGCCACGCGCGCGCGCCAGTCCGGAGCGGACCTCCTCCACGGTTTCATCGAGTAGTGGATGCAGCGGAAACGGCGCCACAGCAAGCGCCAGCGCCCGGGTCTCGGTGCGCGTAGCATCCACAATCGTTTCCAGCAGCTTCACCTGCTGGTCCACGCCGTTACGAATTCCGGTGACGGCGCGCTGCGAATTAGGGTCGTTTGCATCGAGCTTGCGCTCGAGCACGTACGCCCAGCTATGAATGGCGTTCAGCGGACCACGCAGGTCATGCGAGACCAGCGACAGCACGTGATCCCGCATGAACAGCGCGGTCTCCGCGCGCAGACGCGCGGTGCGTTCGGAGACGACGAGGCCGGAAGGAACCGGCTTTGCGCCGGCGATCCCGGTGGAAGACGTGGTCACGATCGAACCCTCTCAGGCAGTACGTTGAAGATTGAATGAAACCCCATTATAGGCATGCGGCCCTGTTCAACCAGCCTGGCCGGATGGCTAACAGGGACGCAAACCGCATACCACCTGCCAATCCTCGGCGATGCGGCGCCAACACGCCTACAATGTCGGTTTTTACGTTTTTGACCTAAGGAGCGACACATGTCGACTGTGACTACCGAATCTGGCCTGAAATACGAAGACATCGTTGAAGGCACTGGCGCCGAAGCAGTTGCCGGCAAGACCGTCAGCGTGCACTACACGGGCTGGCTGACCGACGGTCAGAAGTTCGACTCGAGCAAGGACCGCAATGACCCGTTCGCCTTCGTGCTGGGCGGCGGCATGGTCATCAAGGGCTGGGACGAAGGCGTGCAAGGCATGAAGGTCGGCGGCACGCGCAAGCTGACGATTCCGCCGCAACTCGGCTATGGCGTGCGTGGCGCGGGCGGCGTGATTCCGCCGAATGCGACGCTCGTGTTCGAAGTCGAACTGCTCGACGTCTAAGTTTTCTCTGCTTTGCAATTGGGCTGCGCCAATGAGTCACCCCGCCGTCACCGCACCTAGCGTTTCGCTGCGCCGTTACGGCGCGGTCGAAGCGTCGGACGTGCACGACTTTCATCAGGTCGTGCTCGGGCTCGACGGCGCGATGGTGATGGCGGTAGACGGCGTCGCGCAACAGATCGACGCCCGTTCCGCCTGGCTCATCCCGGCCGGGGCGCGGCACGAATACGCGGGCATCGGCGAGAACCGGCAATTGGTGCTGGATCTCCCGGCCGCCTCGCTGGCCGTGCCGGAACGGCTATTCGAGCGCGCACGGGCCGTGACGGTGGATGCCTCGCTCACCCAGCTCGTGCATCGGATTGCGGCGCACGCCACGGGCGGCGCTCAAACCGGCGATCTGGAGACCCGACGCTTTCAATGGGATGCAGCCGCCCGATTGGGCGCTGCGTTGGTAGCCGATACCGGCACGGCGGCCGAGGCGCGGGAATACGGCGCCGGCCTCGACTTCACGCGCATCGACCGCTGGCTGCGCGCGCATCTTTCTGAGCCGCTGCGTATCGCCGACCTTGCCGCGCACTGCGGCTTCGGCATGCGGCGCTTTCATCAGCTTTTTATCGACGCCTTCGGCGAAACGCCGCATCGCTATTTGCAGCGTCTGCGGCTCGATACGTCGCTTGGCTTGCTGTCCGATCCACGTTTATCGCTCAGCGATATCGCACTGGAAATCGGTTTTGGCGACCAGAGCGCCTACACCCACGCATTCACGCGGCGTTTCGGCCTGGCGCCAGGTCAATGGCGCGCGCTGCGCCATTGAGTGTGCGCGATCCGCGAGCCACCTGAAAAAGGCGGCCCGCGTTTGTTACCACTTCATTGCTGCTCTCTTGCTGCACCTGCCTCGCGCGATCAGCGAGCGCAATTAACGATTAACCCGCCGCCAGCCCGCGCGCCAGATCGCCGCGGATATCACCGGCGTTTTCCAAACCCACTGCAAGACGGATCAGGCCTTCGCTGATACCTGCCGCGGCGCGCGCCTCCGGCGTCACGCGACCGTGCGTGGTAGTCGCCGGATGCGTGATGGTGGTACGCGTATCGCCGAGGTTGCCGGTGATCGAGCAGATCTTCGTGCTGTCGATCACGCGCCAGGCATTCGCGCGCATCTGCTCAGGCGTATCGCCCTTCAGCTCGAACGACAGGATCGCGCCGCCCGCCTTCTGCTGACGCATGGCCAGCGCGTGCTGCGGATGCGATTCGAGCCCCGGATAGAACACGCGGTTCACCGCGGGATGCGTTTCCAGCCAACGCGCGATTTCGAGCGCATTCGCCGACTGCTTTTCGACCCGCAGCGACAGGGTTTCCATGCCCTTGAGCAGCACCCATGCATTGAACGCGGACAGCGTCGGCCCGGCACTGCGCACGAACGGGAACACCTTTTCCATGATGAACTTCTTCGAGCCCACTAGCGCTCCGCCCAGCACCCGACCCTGACCGTCGAGGAACTTGGTGGCCGAATGCATCACGACATCCGCACCAAGCTTCAGCGGCTGTTGCAGAGCGGGGCTGCAGAAACAGTTATCGACCACGAAGACCGCATCGGCCGCCTTCGCGATCTTGCTGATCGCTTCGATATCGGCGACTTCGGTCAGCGGGTTAGACGGCGTTTCGAGGAAGAACATCTTCGTCTCCGGGCGCACGGCGTTTTTCCATGCGTCCAGATCGGTCGGATCGACAAAGGTCGTCGTAATCCCGAACTTGCTGAAGATCTGCGAGAACATGCCGAGCGTCGAACCGAACAGCGCCTGCGAGCTCACCAGATGGTCGCCCGCCTGCAGCGTGGACATCACCACCGACATGATCGCCGCCATCCCCGAAGCCGTAGCCATGCACGCTTCGCCGCCTTCGAGCGCGGCCAGACGGTCCTGGAACATCGAGACCGTCGGGTTCGTAAAGCGCGAGTACGTGTAGTTGTCTTCGGAATTCTTGAATTTCTCAGCGGCGTCAGCAGCACTCGCGAAGACGAAGCTCGACGTCAGGAAAATCGCTTCCGAATGCTCGTTGAAGTCGCTGCGCGCTGTGCCCGAGCGGATTGCCAGCGTATCGAAGTTCAGTGAGTCGTCCATGTTAGTTCTGGTTTCCAATGTTCCATGACTGGGTTCGGCATGCACGGCTTAAAGGCAAAGTGCGCGCAACGCCAAACGACAGCAACAAAAAAGCCCGCTTTTGCGTCGGCATAAGCGGGCTTCATGTGCGGGGAAAGCTGGAGCGGAGGCGGATGACTGCGGCTTTTCCACCATTCGCTTTAGCTGTTTTGGGTTGCCCCGCGTCCGCAAGCTGAGATCAAATCGACGCAAGCCGTCATGCTAACACGCTCGCGGCGTGGCGTGCAGCGGGCCACCAACATGGCACACCGCACGCGGGATTGCTCAACCAACCGACAATTGCAGATGCAGTTGCGAACGCGACGGGCCGCCCTCGGCTGCTTCGCTCGCGGCGTCGCGGTCCGATTGCGAGGACGGTGCGAGACGCGCGGTTTCGATGCGGTCGAGATACTCGGTGGTGACATCGCCCGTCACGTAGTTGCCGTCGAAGCACGAAGCTTCGAATTCTTTCAGCGCCGGGTTGATATCGCGCACCGCCTGCTTCAGGGCGTCGACGTCCTGATAAACGAGATGGTCTGCGCCGATCATGCGCGCAACTTCTTCGTCCGTACGGCCATGGGCGACGAGTTCGCCGCGCGTCGGCATATCGATACCGTAGACGTTCGGATACTTCACCGGCGGCGCCGCCGAAGCGAAGATCACCTTGTTCGCGCCGGCATCGCGCGCCATCTGCACGATTTCATGCGAGGTGGTGCCGCGCACGATCGAATCGTCGACGATCAGCACGTTCTTGCCCTTGAATTCGATCCCCATGGCGTTCAGCTTCTGGCGCACCGACTTCTTGCGCATCGCCTGGCCGGGCATGATGAAGGTGCGGCCCACGTAACGGTTCTTGAAGAAGCCTTCGCGATACTCGACGCCCAGCTTCTTCGCGACCTGCATCGCGGCCGGACGGGAGGAATCGGGGATCGGCATCACGACGTCGATTGGGACGTCGGGCAATTCGCGCTTGATCTTCTCAGCGAGGTAATCGCCCATGCGTAGACGCACGTTGTAGACCGGCACGCCGTCGAGCACCGAGTCCGGACGCGCGAGGTACACGAGTTCGAAAATGCACGGATTCAGGCTCGGGTTCGTCGCGCATTGTTGCGAATGCAGATTGCCTTCGAGATCGATGAAAATGGCTTCGCCCGGCGCAATGTCGCGCACAAATTCGAAACCGATACCTTCGATCGCAACCGATTCCGACGCCAGGATCCACTCGACGCCTTCCGACGTTTCCTGCTTGCCGAGGCACAACGGGCGGATGCCGAACGGGTCACGGAAGCCGAGCAAACCGTAGCCGGCGATCAGCGACACGATCGCGTACGAACCCCGCACCCGGCGATGCACGCCCGACACCGCCTTGAACAGCGCCGCCGGATCGAGTTGCAGGCTCGAACTGGAGAGCTGCAATTCGTGCGCGAGCACGTTGAGCATCACTTCAGTGTCGGAGTTGGTGTTGATGTGGCGGCGATCGATGCGGAACATCTCATCTTTCAGTTGCTGCCAGTTGGTCAGATTGCCGTTGTGCGCGAGGATGATGCCGAACGGCGCGTTCACGTAGAACGGTTGGGCTTCTTCTTCGCTCGATGCAGAGCCGGCGGTCGGGTAGCGAACCTGGCCGATACCGGTGGTGCCGGGCAGGCTGCGCATGTTGCGCGTGCGGAACACGTCGCGCACCATGCCGTTGGCCTTGTGCATGTGGAAATTGCTGCCGTTCGCTGTCGCGATGCCGGCGGCGTCCTGACCGCGGTGCTGCAGAAGCAGCAGGCTGTCATAGATCAGCTGATTGACCGGAGAGTGGGAAACTACGCCTACGATGCCGCACATGGCATGTCCTTCAAAGGTACGAAATTCGTAACGGCGGCCGGTGCCTGCAATGCAGCGCGAGGGTACGCGATGGTGCGTGCAGGCAATCGGATTGCGCCGGAGTCCTGCAACTTCCCTTGGCTGCCCGCCTGATCGTCACACGTGGACGTAGGCAGCGAGCGTCTCGGGAAGCAGCGGTTTCATTATGTGCACGCCCTCGACCGCATAGGGCCGAAGCAAGGCGTTGCGCCAGAATTCCTGTTGGGGCAGTTCGGTCAAGCCTGCAAGGGCGACCAGAATCAGCACCAGAATGACCCCGCGCACGAGGCCGAACATCAAACCGAGCGAGCGGTCCACGCCGCTCAAGCCGGTCGCCTGCACAATGCGGCTCAGCAACGCGTTCAGCACGCTTGCCACCAGCACCACGCCGATCACCACCAGCGCGAACGCCAGAAGCCACTGGGTCAGCGCGCCGCCCGGCCACGTGGCAGGGATAAACGGCACGACATACCCGACGAAGCGGCACGCAATGAAGAACGCCGCGATCCAGCCGATCAGTCCGAATATCTCAGACAAAAACCCGCGCCATGTGCCGCGCAAGGCCGACAAACTGATCACCGCCATTACAGCGTAGTCGAAGGCAGTGAACATCGCTCGCTTACTGTGCGGAGCCGCTGTTCGCGCCCGACGTCAAACCGGCCTCACGAACCTTTGCAATTGCGGCGGAAGCCGCTGCACGGTCGGCGAACGGGCCGGCCCGCAATAGCGTAAGCGTCGAACCGTCGGCCTGTTTCCGATGTTCGGTATATGCGGGCACACCGGCCGCTTTCAACTTGGCGGCCCAATTGCGCGCGTTGGCGTCGTTCGCAAACGCGCCGAGCTGGACGGCAAAACGGCTGCCCGGCGGCGAAGCCGGTGTGCCGGAATTGGCATCCGCGCTTGCGGCCGCGGTATTCGTGCTGTCTGCGCCCGGTGCTGGCGCGTTCGCCACGCTTTGTGTGACGGGCGCATTGGTCGATTTAGCCGGTTTGGCAGGCGCTGCAGGCGCCGTATTGGCGGCCATTGCGGGCGCTTGTGACTTCGTTGCCGGCTTGGCTGCGGCCGCCGCCGTGCTCGTAGCCGCGCTTTGCTGTTTGCCAGCGCCTGACTGACTTTGCGTGGCTGCCGTTGTCGGCGCAAGGCTGGAAGCGGCAAGCGCCGTGTCGGGCGCTGGGTTATCCGGCGCTACGCCGGCCTGCGTGTCTTCGTCGGTCTTGGCGACCTTTGGCGCGGGACGGCTCGGAATGTCGATGGAGATGTCGTCCGTAACCGGCTTGGGATGCGAATCCAGCACCATGGGCAGGATCACCACCGCCGCGACAACCAGCGCGATCGCGCCAACGAGTCTGCGCCGCGCACGCTGCTTTTCAGGCAACGTAGGGTCGAGCAGCATCGCATCGGCATCCACGGTGCGCTCCGTGCGGCGGGTTCGCCGCTCCACGCGCTCGCCACGGGCGGCCCGGGTGGAACTGGTGTTTGCGCCGCGCCGGGTGGGCGCGTCGTCTTTCTTGCCGAACGAGAAAATTCCCATGAATCGCTTGGTTCGAGCCTGGCGCCCGTTCAGTGTTGCTGCGATTTACGGTAGGCCATTACGCCTGCTACCGTATAGAAACTGCCGAAAACCACGATTCTATCATTCTCTGACGCTCGTTTTAGCGCGTCTTGGAAAGCTTCCGCCGGTGTCGCATGGCGCGTCACGCTGCTGTCATTGCCTTCGCTTACGCCCTGCTCGCGCAAAGCCGCTTCGAGTTCTTCCGCCGAAGCCGCACGCGGGGTCGGCAGACCGGTCACGCACCAGTGGTCGATTTCTCCTTTCAGGTGCGCCAGTACGCCGGCAATGTCCTTATCGCGCATTGCGCCGAACACGGCGTAGGTGTACGGAAAAAAGCCCATATTGCCGAGATTTTGCGCCAACACCGCCGCAGCGTGCGGATTGTGCCCGACGTCGAGCACGATGGCAGGCTTGCCGGGCAGCACCTGGAAGCGCCCCGGCAATTCGACGTTGGCGAGACCAAGCCGGATATCCTGTGCCGACACCGGCAAACGGTCACGCAGCGCTTCGAGACCGGCCAGCGCAGCCGACGTGTTGATCAACTGATTCGCGCCGCGCAACGCCGGATAGGCCAGTGCGGAGCGGCGCATGGTCGGGCCGACGTAGCTCCATTGCTGGCGCTCGCTGCCTGCCTGCCCTTCGTAGCGGAAATCGCGGCCAAACAGCCACAGTTCAGCGCCGATCTTTTCCGCATGGTCGATCAGGGTTTGCGGCGGCACCGGATCGGCGCAGATCGCCGGCTTGCCTGGACGGAAAATACCGGCCTTTTCGAAGGCGATCTTCTCGCGCGTGTCACCGAGATATTCGGTGTGGTCGATATCGATGCTGGTGATGATCGCGCAATCCGCATCGAGGATGTTGACCGCGTCGAGACGGCCGCCCAGGCCGACTTCGAAGATCACCGCGTCCAGTCCGCGCGAGGCGAACAGGCTCATGATCGCCAGCGTCGTGAATTCGAAATAAGTCAGCGTGACCGGTTCGGCAAGGCTCAGGCGTGCGGCTTCGACGGCTTCGAAATGCGGCAGCAGGTCCGCGTCGCTCGCCATTTCGCCGTTCACGCGCGCCCGTTCGTTGAACGACAGCAGATGCGGCGACGTGTGGCAGCCAACCGTGAAACCCGCGCGCAGCAAAATCGATTCGAGAATCGCGCAGGTCGACCCTTTGCCGTTCGTGCCGCCGACCGTGATGATCGGGCACTCAAACGACAACTGCATCGCGTCACGTACCTGCGTGATACGGCCCAAACCCATGTCGATGCCGACCGGATGCGCGGATTCAAGGTGCGTGAGCCACGCGTCGAGGGTGGGGAATGTGGTCATCGAGTCAATCTGTGCTGCGTTGCGAGATCGTGATTATCCCGGAAATGACAACGCGCCGCTTGATGACTCTCGCGGCGCGCTATTTTTTGACTGCTTTTCTTGACGGCGGCCGCGCCTGAACAGGCACGGCGCTGAATCGATACGGGTTTGTGACTTACGCGACAGCGTCGGCCGGCTGATGGCTCAGCAGCGCCATCAGTTGCGCGATTTCTTCGCGCAGCTTGCGGCGATCAACGATCATGTCGACCGCGCCCTTCGTGAGCAGGAACTCGGCGCGCTGGAAGCCTTCCGGCAGCTTTTCGCGCACAGTTTGCTCGATCACGCGCGGGCCGGCGAAACCGATCAGCGCCTTCGGCTCCGCGATCACCACGTCGCCGAGGAACGCGAAACTCGCCGACACGCCGCCCATGGTCGGATCGGTCAGCACGGAAATGAACGGCAGCTTGGCTTCGGCCAGCCTGGTCAGCATCGCCGTGGTCTTCGCCATTTGCATCAGCGACAGCAGGCTTTCCTGCATCCGCGCACCGCCCGAAGCGGTGAAGCAGATAAACGGCACCTTCTGTTCGAGCGCATTCTGCGCGCCGCGCGCGAAACGCTCGCCGACCACCGAACCCATCGAGCCACCCATGAACGAGAACTCGAAGCAGGCGACCACCACCGGCAGCGTGTGGATGGCACCGCCCATCACGACCATCGCGTCGGTTTCGTCGGTGTCGTCCATCGCCTCTTTCAGGCGGTCCGGGTACTTGCGGCTGTCTTTGAACTTGAGCGCGTCGACCGGCACGATTTCCTGACCGATCTCGTAGCGGCCTTCCGGGTCGAGCAGGCCGTCGAGCCGCTCACGCGCGCCAATGCGCATGTGATGGTCGCACTTTGGGCAAACGTGCAGATTGGCCTCGACGTCATTGCGGTACAGCACGGCTTCGCACGACGGGCACTTGATCCACAGGCCTTCCGGAATCCCCTTGCGGCTCTTCGGGTCGGTTTGTTTGATTTTCGGCGGCAGCAGCTTATCGAGCCAGCTCATATTGAATCCTTCTGGGGTCAACGGTTGCGCAAACGGCGGGACGAACCCGCCGTTCACACTACAGACGACAAAAATAACTGTTATCGGGCAGTCGCAACGCTATCGATCGCCTCGCGCACTTCAGCAATGAAGCGCGTGAGCGTCTCGGCGGCGGCCTCGGGGGCCGCTTGTTCGAGCAACTGCACGATACGGCTGCCGATTACGACGGCATCGGACACTTCGGCCACCAGACGCGCTGTTTGCGCGTCACGGATGCCAAAACCGACGCCCACCGGCAGGGGGACGCGCGACTTGATGGCCGGGATTTTACTCGCGATGCTGGAAACGTCCAGATTTGCCGCGCCGGTCACGCCTTTCAACGACACATAATAGACGTAACCGCTGGCGATTTTGCCGACTTCCGCGATGCGCTCATCCGTGGAGGTGGGTGCAAGCAGAAAGATCGGATCGATGCCAGCAGATCGCATCTGTTCGGCGAAGTTAACGCACTCTTCAGGTGGGTAGTCGACAACTAGCACGCCGTCCACTCCGGCTTCCTGGGCTGCTCTCGCGAACGCTTCGGTACCCATGCGTTCGATCGGGTTGGCGTAGCCCATCAGCACCACCGGCGTCTTGTCGTTGGTTTCGCGGAAGCGCTTCACGTCGGCCAGCACGCGGCGCAGCGACACGCCATGCGCCAGCGCGCGTTCGGAGGACTGCTGGATCACCGGACCGTCGGCCATGGGGTCGGAAAACGGTACACCGAGTTCGATCACGTCGGCGCCGCCGGCGGCGAGCGCGTGCATGAATTCGACGGTGCGCGCCGGATCCGGGTCGCCGGCGGTCATGAACGGAATCAGGCCTTTCTTACCCTGGGCGGACAACGCAGCAAACGTATTCTTGATACGGGACATGGAATATTCTCGGATTTGTAGCTACTGCGCGCTTATTGCGCCTCGGTTTGCCGCTCGGCTTTGGCCGCAGCCTTGCGAGTCTTGCGGGCGGCAGTGGGCGCCGACGCGGCCGCGCTAACGCGTTCGCGCGCTATTGCGCAGTAACTTTCATTGATCTCATAGCCGACGAATTCGCGCTGCTGCCGGGCGCAAGCGACTGCGGTGGTGCCACTGCCCATGAACGGGTCGAGCACGCGCCCGCCCTTTGGACAACTTGCCAGCACCATCCGCTCGACGATTTCCAGAGGTTTCTGGGTCGGATGATCGACGCGCTCGGCGTGTTGCCGATGCAGCCGCGATACCGACCAGACATCCTTAGGATTATAGCCAAGCTCCAGCCACTTGCTGCCTTCGAACAATTTACGCGAACGCGCCTTCTTCGTGACGGCATCGTACGGGATGCGGACGGGATCGAGATCGAAAAAGTAATCTTTCGACACCGCGAAAAAGCCGATGTTGTCGTGCACCGAGGTAAAACGGCGCACGGTTCCGCCCATGCTCGGCACGCGCCGGTCCCAGATGATTTCGTTGATCATCGTGAGTTTTGTCTTCAGGAAGCTGAAGATTTCCGGTGCGTACTGCCACGTGCAGAAGATGTACAGCGAACCCGACGGCTTGAGCTTCGGAATAGCCAGTTCGAGCCAGCCACGTGTCCAGGCGAGAAAATCTTCGCCTGAGCGCATGTCGGAGTCGTTGCCGTAATCCTTGCCGAGCCCATAAGGCGGATCGCAAAGGATCAGGTCGATCGACCCGTCGGGGATATTCGCCACATCGGACAAAAAATCGCGGTTCAACAGCCGGATACCGGCGGGCACCTGCGGCAACAAAAGTGCAGGCGCCTCGGCCGCCACGACCTCGGCGACCGGGGTCGTGGCTTCAAGTGCCGGTTGCGGCTCGTCGAACTCGTCGCGCATCGTCGCGGCGCTCAGAACTGGATACCCGATCGCTCAGCGACCGTGTGCATGTCCTTGTCGCCGCGGCCCGACAGATTGACCAGAAGGACCTTGTCCTTGGGCAGCGTCGGCGCGAGTTTCGCGGCATAGGCCAGCGCGTGGCTGGATTCCAGTGCCGGAATAATGCCCTCGATGCGACAGCAATCGTGGAATCCCTTGAGCGCTTCTTCGTCGGTGATGCTGACGTATTGCGCGCGGTTGCTGTCTTTTAGCCACGCATGCTCGGGACCCACGCCCGGATAGTCCAGCCCGGCCGAGATCGAATGGGTTTCCATGATCTGACCGTTCTCGTCCTGCAGCAGATACGTGCGGTTGCCATGCAGCACGCCCGGCGTGCCGCCGAGCAGCGAGGCCGCGTGCCGCCCGGTTTCGATCCCGTCGCCGGCCGGTTCAACGCCGATCAGTTGCACCGAAGTGTCGTCAATGTACGGGTAAAAGATACCCATTGCATTCGAACCACCGCCAACGCATGCAATCACCGCATCCGGCTGACGCCCCACCAGCTCGGGCATCTGCACCTTGCACTCGTCGCCGATCACGCGCTGGAAGTCGCGCACCATCATCGGATAGGGATGCGGTCCCGCCACCGTGCCGATGATGTAAAAGGTATTTTCGACGTTGGTCACCCAGTCGCGCATGGCTTCATTGAGCGCGTCTTTCAGCGTGCGCGAGCCGGACTGCACAGGTACGACGGTCGCGCCGAGCAGCTTCATCCGGTAGACGTTGGCGGCCTGGCGGCGCACGTCTTCCTCGCCCATGTAGACCACGCATTCCATGCCGAAGCGCGCCGCGATGGTCGCAGTCGCCACGCCGTGCTGGCCCGCGCCGGTTTCCGCGATCACGCGCGGCTTGCCCATGCGCTTGGCGAGCAACGCCTGGCCGATCACGTTATTGATCTTGTGCGCGCCGGTGTGATTCAGATCTTCACGCTTGAGGAAAATCTGCGCGCCGCCGAGCATTTCGCTCCAGCGCTGTGCGTGATAAATCGGGGACGGACGACCCACGAAATGCTTCAGTTCGCGCTCGTATTCGGCGACGAATTCCGGGTCTTTCTGATATTTCTCGTACGCGACACGCAGCTCGTTGAGTGCGTGAACCAGCGTTTCAGCGACGAACACGCCGCCATACGGGCCGAAATGGCCCCTTTCGTCAGGCAAGTTATACATGGTGATCACTCTTCTCAGTGTGGCGCACGGTTCTCAGATGAGACAACCGCGTCGCCTGAATCATTCAGCGTCCGCTGCGCGCACTGCGCGTACGAACGCCGCCATCCGGGCGTGATCTTTCACGCCCTTGGCGCCCGGCACTTCGATGCCGCTCGAGACATCGACCGCGTACGGGCGCACGCGATGGATCGCGTCACTGACGTTTTGCGCGTTCAACCCACCACTCAAAACGGCCCGACGCGCGAGCTCTGCTGGAATAAGTGACCAATCGAAAACCTTCCCGCCGCCGCCATAGCCTTCGACATGGGTGTCGAACAGGAGGCCGCTGGCTGCTGAATAGTTAAGCGCCGATTTTACCAAATCTGCCGGTTGAGTATCCGCCGCAACGCGCAGAGCGCGCAACCAAGGCAAACCCGCAACGCCGGCGAGGGATTCGCATTGCTCCGCGGTTTCGTCGCCGTGGAACTGCAGCAGCGTGAGCCCGACGTTACTGGCGACTTCACGAATCCAGTCCTGCGTTGGGTTCACGAACAGGCCGACTACCGACACGAACGGCGGCACGTCATGCACCAGCTCGACGGCCTGCGCGACGCTCACGGAGCGCGCGCTCGGCGGATAGAACACGAGGCCGATCGCGTCGGCGCCGAGGTCGATCGCCTGAGTCACGTCTTCCGGCTTCGACAAGCCGCAAAGTTTGATACGCGTGCGGCGCGGCGCGGCGAGTTGCGAACCGCTCGCGTGAGCTTCGGCCGCCAGGTTTGCGGTTGATTTCATGTTTGCGCTTGCTCGGTCCATACGGTACTCCAGGGCACGCTGCCAATCTGCGGCGCGGGCACGGCGAATTGCTGAGGATAGCCTACCTGCGCGAGGTACAGGCCATCAGGCATGAAAGTCGGCGCGGCACAATCGCGATCGCGACTAGCGAGTACCTCGGCCATCCATTCGGCCGGATGGCGCCCCCGCCCGATATCGACAAGACACCCCATCAGGTTGCGCACCATGTGGTGCAGGAACGCGTTCGCCCGAAAGCGGAAATGAATGAAGTCGCCCTGTTGCAGTATGTCGATCTGATACAGATGCTTGACCGGCGTCTTCGCCTGGCATTGAGACGAGCGAAACGCCGAAAAATCGTGCTCGCCGATCAGGTGGGCGGCCGCCGCTCGCATGGCGTCGACGTCGAGCGGTGTGTGCATCCAGCCGGCCCGCGTAGCCTGCATCGGCGAGCGGAACGGATGGACGTACAGCACGTAGTAATAGGTCCGCTCGAACGCCGAAAAGCGCGCGTGAAACGCATCCGGCATCGGCTTGGCCCATTGCACGGCGATCGTTTTCGGCAGAAAAGCGTTGGTGCCGCGAACCCACGAAAAGTCCGTGCGATCGAGTTCGGTGTCGAAGTGCACCACCTGGCCGAGGCCATGCACGCCGGTATCCGTGCGGCCAGCCACAACGGTTTGCACAGGCGTTTGCGCGAACTCGCGCAACGCCCGTTCGAGCTCGTCCTGCACGGTCTTGCCGTGCGGCTGCGACTGCCAGCCGCAGAATGCCGAGCCGTCGTACTGAACGCCTAGTGCAATACGCTTCACGACAAGGGCGCGAGCGTCGAGAGCAGCGCGCGGGCCTCGGTGCGCGTGGCCGGATCGTTCGCTTCGATCACTTCGTTGATGAGCAGGCGCGCGCCGGACAGATCGCCGAGATCGATATATTCGGCGGCCAGATCCAGCTTGTTACGGGCGATGCGGGTGAGATCGGCCGACGTGAAAACCGGCAACGGCTGAGCCGGACTCGGCGGCAACTCGAGGTCGAAATCAAGCTTCAGCGCGCCGAACCCGACCGCGCCCAAGCCTGCAACGGCTGCATGGCCCGCGGTACCGGCGGAGATTTCATCGGCGATGTGCGGGGCGTCATCCAGATCGTGCTGCGCCGTGGTTTCCGGGGATGCAACCGGTTGCGCCGGCAGCGATCCAGGCGCGCTCATAGCTGCGTCGGTCGATTCGATTCGCGGCGGCAACGGCATGTCCAGACTGCTGAATGCATCGACAGCGTCGCGCGGGAACTCGGTCGGAATGGGCAGCGCCGGCGGAATTTGCGCGACGGGCGCCGGCTCGACACTCGGCGTGCCGTCGGGCGTCGCGGATTCAGCCTGTTGATGCGACTGGTGTTGCGGCTCATAGAACGGCTCGCCGACAGTCGAAGCCGTGTGCGGCTCGACATTCGGCTGCGTGAAATCGATGACCGGCGACGGGGTGTCGACAGGATTCTGCGGCTCAGCGGGCAGCACGTGCGTCGACTCTGCCAACGGCGCGCCCGATGCCGGTTCGTCATCCCATTGCAGACGATGCGGCGGCACTTCTTCCGGGAAGATTCCGCTAACCGGCTCAAGCGGTGTGTGCGGCAATGCTTCTGCACCGAGTTCCGCCGCAGCTGCAAGACTCGCAGCCGTGGTCGCGCCATCGAGGCTCTCGTGATGAGCGCCGGAAAGCGGTTCGGAAGCGGAGCCGCTTTGGGCAGCCGATGTTAGCTCCGCGCTCGGCTGCTCGGGGTCGATGGGGATGGGCGCCGGGTGGCGTTCGCGCCACACGTGTTGGGATGCGCTGGGATCCTGCGCCGGCACATCTGTGTGCGGTTGGCCGATCGCAGCCTCATGTTCCGCTGCGGCGTGTTCTGCCGCTTCGCGCTCCGCTGTTGCACGTTCTTCAGCCGCGCGGTCGGTTGCGGCTTGTTCCGCCGCTGCACGCTCCCGCTCTGCCGTCTCACGCTCCGCAGCCGCGCGAATTTCCGCTTCGCGCTCTGCCGCCACGCGTTCTGCCGTTTCCCGAGCCGCTGCGTCACGCTCCGCGGCCTCCTGGTCAGCTGACGTCAGCGTCACCGCGTATCCTGCTGCCGCGTCTGCGCCCTCGTCCGACGCTTCGGGTATCGGGGTCGGCTCGCGCGTCGAACCATCCTGCTGCTCGGCCGCACGCGCGGCAGCCGCCGCTGCATCTGCAGCAAGCGTCCCCTGAGCCGCGGCAACAGCGACGCGCTTACGTCGACGCATACGGAAAACCGCCAGCAACACGACCAATGCCGCGCCGATTGCCGCCGCCACGCTCAAATTCGTCTGCGAGATGCCAATGTCGTTCGATGCGGGAGCCGCAGCGCCGCCATTGGCGGACACGGCAGCGGCAGCCGAGACGCCAGCGGCCGGCTGCGCCGCGTTCGTTGAAGGCCTGACCGGCGCGGCAGGCGAGCCGCCGATGCCATGTTTCTGCAACTCCATCAGCACGCGGTTTTTCAGCGCAAGCAACTGCTGCAAGCTGGACACCTGCGCGCGCGGCTGCGATGCCGGCTGTGCGGTAGCCGTGCCAGGGGCGGCCGCCGAAGCACCCTCGGCAGATTCGCTGGCCGGCGGCTGGATCGCGCCCGACCAGACATGTGCAGCGCTACCAGGCACCGCACCAGAAGCCTGTGAGCCCGCAACAGGCGCAGCCGCGATCGTGCCCGCCGCTGCCGAACTGCCGGGCGTCGCAGGGCCTGCTCCAATCGCTGAACTGGCCGCTCCTGAAATCGCGGGCGTGGCGGGTTCCGCGGCACGAGCCGCCGCGCTAGCCGCGCTCGCGGCGGCGGCATTGACCTGCGCCACGCCGCTCGCCGCGGCGGGCGCCGGCACGCTCGGCCCGGAAGCAGGCGCAGCAGCAGCAGCCGACGGTGCCGCAGGCGCGGACCCCGCGAGCGGAGCCGAAGCCGCCAGCGCGCCCGACGCATCCAGTGCCGGAATCGTCAGCAGCGCGCCGACACGCATCCGGCTCGGATCATGACTCATAAAGGCATTCGGGTTCGCATCGAAAAGCGCGCGCGAAGCGCGTGCGAGCGTCCCCTTGTCGTGCGATTGCGTGACGGCAATCGCCACGTCGTTCAGCGATTGCCCGGGCCGCACCGTATATTGACTCCCGGCGGCGTAAGACACGGAGGCACCCTCCGGCGCGCTCGCCGCGTCGCCGGGCGCGGCCACCGCGCTATTCACGCCGGCACCGGCCAGCGCAAGCGCCAAAGCGGCTGCGGCCGTCAGTCGGACCATATCTTGATGCATAAACGTAGCCCGAAGGGAGGAGAGTCGAAGGTTCATCGGGACCCCTGGCGCGTCAGCGCGCAGCCCTTTTTTGCGGTTGGAAAGAGACAAGATAATCGGAGCACACAATGAAAAAAGCGCCGCGCAAGCGCGACGCTTCTTGAGTTTTCTACGCGTCGTGAGCGCGTAGTTTACTTTACTTGTCGAGCACAATGCGAAGCATGCGACGCAGCGGTTCCGCCGCGCCCCACAGCAGTTGATCGCCGACCGTGAAGGCCGACAGATATTCGCCGCCCATCGCCAGTTTGCGCACACGGCCAACCGGCACGGTCAGCGTGCCCGTCACCACGGCCGGGGACAGATCGCGCATCGACGCTTCGCGTTCATTCGGCACGACCTTGACCCAGTCATTGCCCGACGCGAGGATGCTATTCACTTCGTCCAGCGGCACATCCTTGTTCAGCTTGATGGTCAGCGCCTGCGAGTGGCAGCGCATTGCGCCGATCCGCACACAGAGGCCGTCAACCGGGATTGAACCCGGCGTGCCCATGGCCGGCTTGCCGAGGATCTTGTTAGTTTCCGCGCCGCCCTTCCACTCTTCCTTCGACATGCCGTTGCCGAGATCCTTGTCGATCCACGGAATCAGCGAGCCGGCGAGCGGCACGCCGAAGTTGTCGGTCGGCATACGATCGCTGTTCATGGCGCTCAGCACACGGCGGTCGATGTCGAGAATCGCCGACGACGGATCAGCCAGGTCTTCCTTGGCCGCGCCGTACAGCGTGCCCATTTGCTGCAGCAGTTCGCGCATGTTTTGCGCGCCCGCGCCCGAAGCGGCCTGATACGTCATGGCCGTCATCCAGTCGACGAGGTTTTCGCGGAACAGACCGCCCAGCGCCATCAACATCAGGCTAACCGTGCAGTTGCCGCCGATGAAATTCTTCTGGCCCTTGACCAGCGCGTTCTTGATTACGTCGAGGTTGACCGGATCGAGAATGATGACTGCATCGTCTTTCATGCGCAGCGAAGAAGCCGCGTCGATCCAGTAGCCGTTCCAGCCCGCTGCGCGCAGCTTCGGGAACACTTCATTCGTGTAATCGCCGCCCTGGCAGGAAATGATCGCTTCGCACTTCTTCAGGTCTTCGATGCTTGTTGCATCTTTGAGCTTGGTCTCGTTTTTGGCGAACGACGGCGCGTTGCCGCCCGCGTTGCTGGTGCTGAAAAACACCGGTTCGATCAAGTCGAAATCGCCTTCCTGCTGCATACGTTGCATCAGGACGCTACCGACCATACCGCGCCAACCTACGAGACCTACGTTCATGACTTCATACCCTTCGAATGGAAACTTCCCCGCATCTTTGCCCGCAGTGACCGCGCGGGGAAGATGAGCGGGCACGACGGACGATCAGCGTTTCGTGATCGTTTTCGGGGTAATCGTTTTGGTGGTGGTAATGGCGAGCTCAACCACACGGGCGGTTTTGCCGTGGAGTTTCGAAATCAGGGAGATTTGAGCCGTGTGCGCCATCGCTACAATATACACGAAAACCGGAATCTGGCGGCCTGATTGTCTGCCGCGATCGTCCGTATTACGCGCGAATCGGCCTGTTTCGAGGCCAATTCGCGTTTTAAAGGCCGTTTGACGACCTAACCAACGCCTTGCTACTTCCTGCGCCAAAGCGCCTTACAGCGCGGCGACGACTGCATCGCCCATCGCCACGGTGCCGACCTGCTTGCAGCCCGGCGTCAGAATGTCGCCGGTGCGGAAGCCCTGTTCCAACACCTTTTTCACCGCCGTTTCGATACGATCCGCCTGTTCCGCCTTGTTCAGCGAATAGCGCAGCATCATCGCGGCCGACAGGATCGTTGCCAGCGGATTCGCCACACCCTTACCGGCGATGTCCGGCGCGGAGCCGTGCGAGGGCTCGTACAAGCCCTTGTTATTCTTGTCCAGCGAGGCCGACGGCAGCATGCCGATCGAACCCGTGAGCATGGCGGCCTCGTCGGAGAGGATGTCGCCGAACATGTTGCCGGTCACCACCACGTCGAATGCCTTCGGCGCTTTCACCAGCTGCATCGCCGCGTTGTCCACGTACATGTGCGACAGCTCGACGTCCGCATATTCCTTCGACACGTCGATCATCACGTCACGCCAGAACTGCGACGTTTCGAGCACATTCGCCTTGTCCACGCTCGTCAGTTTCTTCTGGCGCTTTTGCGCGGCCTGGAACGCGACGTGCGCGATGCGGCGCACTTCAGGTTCCGAATAACGCATCGTGTCGAAGCCTTCTTTCGCGCCTTCGAACAGCCCATCCGGCGAAGAACGCACACCGCGCGGTGCGCCGAAGTAAATGTCGCCGTTCAGTTCGCGCACGATCAGGATGTCGAGACCCGAGACGATTTCTTCCTTCAGCGACGAAGCGCCGGTGAGTTGCGGATAGCAGATCGCCGGACGGAAGTTCGCGAACAATTGCAAGTGCTTACGCAGACCGAGAATCGCCTGCTCCGGGCGCAGCGCGCGCTCGAGCGAGTCGTACTTCCAGTCGCCAACGGCGCCGAACAGGATCGCATCGGCCTCTTTCGCCAGCGCCAGCGTCGAATCGGGCAGCGGATGGCCCTTCGCTTCGTAGCCCGCGCCGCCAACCGGCGCTTCTTCGAGCTCGAACTTTTCGCCGAGCACGTTCAGGACCTTCACGGCCTCCTTGACGATTTCGGGACCGATGCCGTCGCCCGGCAAGACTGCGATCTTCATGCGAGTTTCCTTGATGATTTTCTTCGAAACTTCATTAGCGCCCCCAGACCTGTCGCTTCGCTCCAGGCCCCCGAGGGGAGCGAGAAAGCTTGGGACGGCCCGGCGTTTTCTTGAGAGCGTAATTCAGTGAGCCGCCGGGCTCTCAGGCCTGAAAGCCTTTAACCGACGATGCGGTGATTCAGCCACGGCTGCTTGGCGATCCGCTCAGCTTCGAACTGGCGAATCTTGTCCGCGTGACGCAGCGTCAGGCCGATATCGTCAAAGCCGTTCAGCAGGCAGTACTTGCGGAAGCCCGCGACTTCGAACGGATACGCGGCGGCGCCGTCCGACGTGCGCACGACTTGCGCGTCCAGGTCGATGGTCAACTGGAAGCCGTTGAATGCGTACGTTTCGTTGAACAGATGGTCGACTTGCTGTTCGGTCAGCACGATCGGCAGCAGGCCGTTCTTGAAGCAGTTGTTGTAGAAAATATCGGCGAAGCTCGGCGCGATGATTGCGCGGAAGCCGTATTGCTGCAGCGCCCACGGTGCGTGCTCACGCGAGCTGCCGCAACCGAAGTTTTTGCGCGCCAACAGCACCGATGCGCCCTGATAGCGCGGCTGATTCAGCACGAAATCCGGATTCAGCGGACGCTTCGAGTTGTCCTGACCCGGTTCGCCGTGATCGAGGTAACGCCATTCGTCGAACGCGTTCGGACCGAAGCCCGTGCGCTTGATCGACTTCAGGAATTGCTTCGGAATGATCGCGTCCGTGTCGACGTTCTCGCGATCGAGCGGCGCCACAACGCCGGTGTGTACGATGAATTTATCCATGACGCTTGCGCCTGTTTCAAGACCGGGCGATGCGCGTGGCGACCGGAAAGCCGCCCGGCGCGCCGCCGGCAAAAATCAAAAATCGCTTATTTGTCAGCGTGATTGCTGATCGAATTGCCGAGGTGCGACATGTCCTCGCCGAATCCGTGCACCGTGTTGCAGCCGGCCAGACCGAGCAATAGCCCGGCGAGCGTACCGAGTGCGAGGCGGCGCAATAGAGTGGTGCGATTCATGTTCTTCATCATGCGTGTTTATCCAAGCTTGCGAATATCGACGAAATGCCCTTCGATAGCCGCAGCGGCAGCCATCGCGGGGCTCACGAGGTGGGTACGGCCACCGGCGCCCTGACGACCTTCGAAATTACGATTCGACGTGGATGCGCAACGCTCGCCCGGGTCCAGCCGGTCGGCGTTCATTGCAAGACACATCGAGCAACCGGGCTCACGCCATTCGAAACCGGCATCGGTAAAGACCTTGTCGAGGCCTTCGCGTTCCGCTTGCGCCTTCACCAGACCCGAACCCGGCACGACCATGGCCAGACGGATGTTCGGTGCGACGCGGCGGCCCAGCTTTTTCACGACGTAAGCCGCAGCGCGAATGTCTTCAATGCGCGCGTTGGTGCACGACCCGATGAAGATTTTATCCGGCTTGATGGATTCGATCGGCGCGTTCGGTTCGAGCGCCATGTACTTCAGCGCGCGTTCCATCGCGTCGCGCTTGACCGGGTCCTTTTCGCGTTCCGGATCCGGCACGCGGCCGTCGATTGCCGTGACCATCTCCGGCGACGTGCCCCACGTGACTTGCGGCACGATTTCCGCCGCGTTCAACTCGACCACGCGATCGAATTGGGCGCCTTCGTCCGTCTTGAACTGCTTCCAGTACTCGACCGCGTGATCCCACTCGACGCCTGCCGGCGAGAACGGACGGCCCTTCAGGTATTCAATGGTGGTGTCGTCCACGGCGACCATGCCGGCGCGCGCGCCCGCTTCGATCGCCATGTTGCAGACCGTCATGCGGCCTTCCATGGACAACGCGCGAATCGTTGAACCGCCGAATTCGATTGCGTAGCCGGTGCCGCCTGCCGTGCCGATCTTGCCGATAATCGCGAGCACGATGTCTTTCGCGGTACAACCGCGCGGCAACGGGCCTTCGACCTTTACCAGCATGTTCTTGCTCTTCTTCTGCAAGAGCGTTTGTGTGGCCAGCACGTGCTCGACTTCCGAGGTGCCGATGCCGTGCGCCAGTGCGCCGAACGCACCGTGCGTGGACGTGTGCGAGTCACCGCAGACGATCGTCATGCCCGGCAGGGTAGCGCCCTGTTCCGGCCCGATAATGTGCACGATGCCTTGACGCAAGTCGTTCATCTTGAACTGCGTGATGCCATAGGCGTCGCAGTTCGTGTCGAGTGTATCGACTTGCAGCTTGGAGACCGGATCGGCAATGCCGTGGCTGCGATCCGTGGTGGGGACGTTGTGGTCCGACACTGCCAGATTCGCGCTGATACGCCACACCGGACGCTCAGCCAGTTTCAGGCCTTCAAACGCCTGAGGGCTGGTGACTTCGTGCAGCAGGTGACGGTCGATATAGAGAATCGTCGTGCCGTCTTCTTCCGTGTGGACCACGTGTGTGTTCCACAATTTGTCGTAGAGCGTCTGTGCCATGGTATGCGGGGTAGTAATGACTGCGGGACTGACTGTGTCAGTCGATTATGCCACGCAGAACCGCGCTTTGGGACCATGAACCGAGGGAAAAACCGATAAAAAACAGTGAGTTGGGTAGTAGTGACGATACCTGTATGGGCGTTACCCGGCATGAGAGTGCGCGGCGTGCGCGATGCAGCGCCAAGCACGTTCAGGGATCGCGGCGCGACACGCGAACACGCACATCGGCTTGAAACGGACCTATTGCGGGCGCCGCACCGCGTCTGACAGTTCCGCGGCAAGACTTTGCTCCCATTCGAGCCAGTCTTCGCCAAGCAATTCAACGGGATGTTGTGTGCGGACGTTGCCGTTTCCGCAGCTCATCGAATCAGCGGCACAGTATTTATCGCATCCCCAGCAATTTCGTTCGGGATGCTTCGGGTGAATAGGGAACTTCTTTGCCATTTGATTGGCCCTCCTCGCGGATGGAAGACGCGAAGAGCGGTTGCTGGCTTCGCACCGTCTCTCATTTTCTGCCTGCTCGGACCTGCCGGACGCAGGCTGCGGCAATTGGCATCAGGATTTGCTCCGCTCGCGCTCATTTGCCGCACGCGAATTGCACGCACCCAAAACAAAACGCCTCAACGGTCAACCCGTTGAGGCGTTTTTTATCCATCCTGCTTCGCGCGCTGTACGACCCTCAGGCCATGCAACGCGGGGAACGACTACCGCTTAGCGTTGCGCAATCGGCTTCGCTTCGCGTTGCGTGTCGCCGATGAACAGCTGACGCGGACGGCCAATCTTCTGTTCCGGATCGGCAATCATTTCGTTCCACTGTGCAATCCAGCCGACCGTACGTGCCATCGCGAAGATACACGTGAACATCGAGGTCGGGATGCCCAGCGCGCGTTGCACGATGCCCGAGTAGAAGTCGACGTTCGGGTACAGCTTGCGCGACACGAAGTATTCGTCTTCCAGCGCGATTTTTTCCAGCGCCATGGCCAGCTTGAACAGCGGGTCGTCGTGCAGGCCCAGTTCTTCCAGCACTTCGTGGCAGGTTTCGCGCATCAGCTTCGCACGCGGATCGTAGTTCTTGTAGACGCGGTGACCGAAGCCCATCAGCTTCACGCCAGAGTTCTTGTCCTTCACCTGCTTGATGAACTCAGGAATGTTGTCGACCGAGCCGATTTCTTCCAGCATGTTCAGTGCGGCTTCGTTCGCACCGCCGTGCGCCGGGCCCCACAGACAAGCGATACCGGCCGCGATACACGCGAACGGGTTAGCGCCCGACGAACCCGCCAGACGAACCGTCGAAGTCGACGCATTCTGTTCGTGGTCAGCGTGCAGGATCAGGATGCGGTCGAGCGCGCGCACCAGCACATCGTTGACCTTGTACTCTTCGCACGGGTTCGAGAACATCATGTGCATGAAGTTCGCGCTGTACGACAGGTCGTTCTTCGGGTACGCAAACGGCTGGCCGATGCTGTACTTGTACGCCATGGCGACCAGCGTGGGCAGCTTCGCGATCATGCGAATCGCCGACACTTCACGGTGACGCGGATTGTTGATGTCGAGCGAGTCGTGATAGAACGCCGACAGTGCGCCGACGGCCGCGACCAGAATCGCCATCGGGTGTGCGTCACGGCGGAAACCACGGAAGAAGAAGTGCATCTGCTCGTGCACCATCGTGTGCTTCGTGACGGTGTTGACGAACTCGGCCTTCTGCTGCTCGTTCGGCAGTTCGCCCTTCAGCAGCAGGTAGCACGTTTCGAGGAAGTCGGCGTTTTGCGCGAGGTTGTCGATCGGGTAGCCGCGGTACAGCAGCTCGCCCTTATCGCCGTCGATGTAGGTGATCGCCGAATTGCACGCCGCCGTCGACATGAAGCCCGGGTCGTACGTGAACTTGCCAGTCTGGCCGTACAGTTTGCGAATGTCGATCACGTCCGGGCCGAGAGTGCCCTTATAAATCGGCATTTCAACGCTCGGCGAATTGTCGCTGAACGATAGCGTGGCTTTAACATCTGACGGGGTCATAGCACATCCTCAATCGAAGTATGGAAACAGGGTTTCGATAATTTGCACGCCTGGGAACAACGGACAAGCGGCGCTCGAGACGTTAGCGGCGCTCAAGCATTCCGCAACAGCTCCAGCACCCGGATCACATCCGGGTCGGCAAGCTCGCCTTCCGGTTCCTTGCGGGCCAGCAGCAAGTCCATCAGGTCGTTATCGCTCAGCTCGAGCAGGTGCGTGAGCGCACCCACGTCGGCATCGCTGAGGTCATGCTCATATCGGCTGAAAAAACGTTCAAAGATCAGATCGTTTTCCAGCAGGCCCCGCCGCGCACGCCAGCGAAGACGCGCGCGGCGGAGAGGGTCGGACTGATGCGATGTTTCGGTGTTCATGTCAGTGCGCGCCGGAGCGCCCCAAGCGTACCGACCGTCCCCTCGGGGGCAGCGAACGACAGGGAGCGTGGGCGCTATTCATATCAAACTGCGCGGCGAACCATCAATTCCTTGATCTTGCCAATCGCCTTGGTCGGGTTCAGGCCCTTCGGGCAGACGTCGACGCAATTCATGATGGTATGGCAACGGAACAGACGGTACGGATCTTCCAGGTTGTCGAGGCGCTCACCCGTGGCTTCGTCGCGGCTATCCGCGATGAAACGATAGGCTTGCAACAGGCCAGCCGGGCCGACGAACTTGTCCGGATTCCACCAGAAGCTCGGGCACGAGGTCGAGCAGCTGGCACACAGAATACATTCGTACAGGCCGTCGAGCTCGTCGCGTTCTTCCGGCGACTGCAGACGTTCCTTTTCCGGCGGCGGCGTATCGTTGATCAGATACGGCTTGATCGAGTGGTACTGGTTGAAGAACTGCGTGAAGTCGCAGATCAGGTCGCGCACGACCGGCAGGCCCGGCAGCGGACGCAGCACGATCTTTTGCGGCAGGTCGTTCATGTTCTGCAAGCAGGCCAGACCGTTCTTGCCGTTGATGTTCATTGCGTCCGAACCGCACACGCCTTCGCGGCACGAACGGCGGAACGACAAGGTTTCGTCCATCGCCTTCAGCTTGAGCAGCGCGTCGAGCAGCATGCGTTCGTGCGAGTCGATTTCGATCTCGTACGTTTGCATGCGCGGTGCTGCGTCCTTATCCGGATCGTAGCGGTAAATTTCGAATGTACGCTTAGCCATTTTCCTGAATTCCTTTGACTTGTGCCTTAGAAGGTACGCGCTTTCGGCGGCACCGATTCGACGGTCAGCGGTTGCATTTGAACCGGCTTGTAGTCGAGGCGATCGCCTTCGCTGAACCACAGCGTATGGCGCAGCCAGTTTTCGTCGTCGCGATGTTCAAAGTCGTTTTGCGCATGCGCGCCACGGCTTTCCTTGCGCGCCTCGGCGGAAACCATCGTGGCGCGCGCCACTTCAATCAGGTTCTCCACTTCCAACGCTTCAATACGCGCCGTGTTGAACACCTTCGACTTGTCTTTCAGGTAGATGTTGTCGACCCGGTCAGCCACTTCGCGAATCCGCTCGACGCCTTCGGCCAGCAGCTTCGACGTACGGAACACGCCGGCGTGTGCCTGCATCGTGGAACGGATGTCGGCCGCAACGGTTTGCGAGTATTCGCCCGACGTGGACTTGTCCAGCTTGTTCAGACGTGCCAGCGAGAAATCGCCCGCGTCGGCCGGCAGCGGCTTGTGTTCCTTGATGTCCTTCACATGCTTGACGATGTGGTTGCCGGCCGCCCGGCCGAATACCACCAGGTCGAGCAGCGAGTTCGTGCCGAGACGGTTCGCGCCGTGCACCGACACGCACGAGCATTCGCCCACTGCGTAGAAACCGTTGACGACTTCCTTGTGATCCCGCGACGTGCCAACGACCTGGCCGTTGATGTTCGTCGGGATACCGCCCATCTGATAGTGGATGGTCGGCACAACCGGAATCGGCTCTTTAATACAATCGACGTTCGCAAACTTCATCGCGATTTCGCGGATCGACGGCAGACGCTTCATGATCGTCTCGGCGCCGATGTGCGACAGGTCGAGCAGCACGTGATCCTTGTTCGGACCCACGCCGCGGCCTTCCTTGATTTCCTGATCCATCGAACGCGAAACGAAGTCGCGCGGCGCCAGATCCTTCAGCGTCGGCGCGTAGCGTTCCATGAAACGCTCGCCGTTCGAGTTACGCAGAATGCCGCCTTCACCACGCACACCTTCGGTAATCAGCACGCCCGCGCCGGCCACGCCGGTGGGGTGGAATTGCCAGAATTCCATGTCTTGCAGCGCGATGCCCGAACGCGCCGCCATGCCCAGACCGTCACCCGTGTTGATGAACGCGTTCGTGGATGCCGCGAAGATCCGGCCTGCGCCGCCCGTAGCGAACAGCGTGGTCTTGCCTTCGAGGATGTAAACGTCACCCGTTTCCATTTCCAGCGCGGTCACGCCAAGCACGTCGCCGTCGGCGTCGCGGATCAGATCCAGCGCCATCCATTCGACGAAGAACTGCGTCTTGGCAGCCACGTTTTGCTGATACAGCGTGTGCAGCAGCGCGTGACCGGTACGGTCAGCCGCCGCGCAAGCGCGTTGCACCGGCTTTTCGCCGTAGTTCGCGGTGTGACCGCCGAACGGGCGTTGGTAAATCGTGCCGTCGGCGTTGCGGTCGAACGGCATGCCGAAGTGTTCGAGCTCGTACACGGCGTTCGGTGCTTCACGGCACATGAACTCGATCGCGTCCTGGTCGCCGAGCCAGTCGGAACCCTTGATCGTGTCGTAGAAGTGATAGTGCCAATTGTCTTCGCTCATGTTGCCGAGCGATGCGCCGATGCCGCCTTGAGCGGCGACCGTGTGCGAACGCGTCGGGAACACCTTGGACAGAACGCAAACCGACAGACCGGCGCGCGCGAGTTGCAGCGAAGCGCGCATCCCCGAGCCGCCTGCGCCGACGATAACCACGTCAAACTTGCGACGCGGCAGAGAATTCTTGATTGCAGCCATTCTTTTACACTCTCCAGAGAATCTGCGCAGCGTAGCCCGCACATGCGAGCAGCCAGACGATCGTCAGCGCCTGAAGAAACAGACGCATGCCAACGGGCTTCACATAGTCCATCCAGATGTCGCGGATACCAACCCACGCGTGATAGAACAGCGACAGCAGCGTGACAAACGTGGCGAGCTTCATCCATTGCGTTGCAAAGATCGACGCCCAACCGTCATACGAGAAATCGCGCGCGCCGAAGAACCACGCGAGCAGGATCACCGTGTAGACGGCCATGATGCAGGCGGTAATGCGCTGGGCAAGCCAGTCGCGCAGACCGTAATGTGCGCCGACGACGAGACGCTTCGGACCGATTCGGTTATTAGCTGCCATTTTTTTAGAATGCTCCGAAGAGTTTGAGCGCAAAAGCAATCGTCAGAAGCGACGAAACGACCAGCACCACGATGGAAGTCTGCTTGCCCTTCTCTTTAGTCGTGAGGCCGTGGCTCGTGTCCATGAACAGGTGACGCACGCCTGCGCAGAAGTGGAACAGGAAGGCCCACGCGAGAACGAGCGTGATGAGTTTGACGACGATGTTGGAGAGGAAGCCCTTGAAGACTTCGAAGCTCAGTTCGGAAGTCAGGCTCTGATCGAAGAGGTACAGCAGGAACGGAAGAAAAACAAAAAGCAGCCCACCGCTTAGGCGGTGCAAGATCGACACGCGCCCCGCTAGCGGGAGACGGTATGCCGTCAAAATCTGCCCGATACCGATGTTCCGGAATTCCGGCCTCGGTTTTTTTACGGCTTCAGCCATGCTAGACCCCTACTATGTAGTCACACTAATCCGCAATTTTAGCGCCTTTTTATATCGCGCTGCAGCGAAAACCACCACAGGTCCGTTACAGCACGCGCGATAAAGGCGCCTTCAAACAGGCGCGCGCGTGGGGCGCGGCGCCTTTTTTCATCCTGCTTCAGCTCAGATCGTTCTGATAGTAATACCCGGTTGTGACATACCAACCACGGCGCACCTCAACCGGCCGGTCTCCATATGTATAGGACACCCGGTCGACCGACAGCAGCGGAAAACCCGCCGGCACATGCAGCAGGTCAGCCACTGCCGGTTCGGCCGCGACCGCGCGGATCTTCTCGGTGGCGCGGATCATACGTGTGCCGAATTCCGTCTCGAACATCGCGTAGAGGGGACCTTTATACTCCGACAGCCGCTCGAGCGTGAGCCCGCGAAACACCGCGCCGGGCAACCAGATTTCGTCGAGTACGGTGACTTCGCCGTCGAACTGCAGCAAGCGCTTGATCAACACCACCGGATCGGCGGGTTTGAGATCGAGTTGCCGGGCGATGTCCGCCGAAGCGCGCAAGCGCCGGCATTCAAGCAGGCGGCTGACGTGCGGGTGTTCCGCGCCGTCATCGGCCAGTAATCTGAGGAAGCGGAACTGGGCACGGTCTTCATTGTGCGTTGCAACAAAAGTGCCCTTGCCCTGGCGGCGCACCAGCAGGTTGTCGGCGGCAAGCTCGTCGATCGCCTTGCGCACCGTTCCTTGACTGACCTTGTATCTGGCCGCCAATTCGACTTCACTAGGAATGATCTCGCCAGGTTTCCATTCGCCGCTTTCCAGGCTCTGCGTAATCAAGCCCTTGATCTGCTGATACAGCGGGCTGAAAGTGGGCGATGTGGCGGTCGAGGCAGCGGATACACCCTCGCCCGCGGCCCCATGGCCGCTCGGATTCGTGGTGTTCGCCGGGTTCGAATTCATCCGCGCATTTCATCATAAAGGGCCGGGCCGCGTCTAGGGTTTTCCCCGCAACAGATATGTCTTATATAAGACATAAGATAATGTTGACTTTGTGTCTGACGACTCCTACACTCCTTGTCGAGCAAGGGTTTGCGGGTTTTCCGGCGGCTGTTTTGCACTACGCAATGCAGCGCCGTGGCGCACCGGCAGCCACTCTGCACCATGCTGTTCCCACGCAGTCCAGGTTTCGATTCGCCGCCATTCGTTGGTCAGACGCTTGCCGAAACGCGCTGTTTGCTGGAGCCCGCACCGTGCAGCGGCTACCCGGCGCCAGGATGCCCCGCTCCCCGCACTCTCAAGCAGTGGTACAGGTTTCCGGCATGGCGGTCTTGCCGCAGCGCGCCGCACGGCCTCGGAAAATTACGAGGCTGTACGCGAACAGTGAATTCCGCCGTGTTTCACAACGCTTCGCTGAACGCGCATATAGAATGGCGTTTTCCCTAGCGTCTAACGCATCGTCCTGGAGATTTCTCAATGGCTAAGCCCGCAAAGCGCGTTGCCGTCACCGGCGCCGCAGGTCAAATCGCTTACTCCCTGCTGTTCCGCATCGCCAACGGCGATCTGCTCGGCAAGGATCAGCCGGTTATCCTGCAGCTGCTCGATCTGCCGCAAGCGCAAGGCGCCGTCAAAGGCGTCGTGATGGAACTGGATGATTGCGCATTCCCGCTGCTGTCGGGTGTCGTGATCACCGACGACCCGAAGGTTGCATTCAAGGATGCAGACGTTGCCCTGCTGGTCGGCGCACGTCCGCGTTCGAAAGGCATGGAGCGTAAAGACCTGCTGTCGGCAAACGCCGAAATCTTCACGGTTCAGGGCAAGGCGCTGAACGAAGTCGCCAGCCGCGACGTGAAGGTGCTGGTGGTCGGCAACCCGGCCAACACCAATGCTTACATCGCGATGAAGTCGGCGCCGGATCTGCCGAAGAAGAACTTCACCGCCATGCTGCGTCTGGACCACAACCGCGCGCTGTCGCAACTGGCTGCCAAGTCGGGCAAGCCGGTGGCTTCGATCGAAAAGCTGGCTGTGTGGGGCAACCACTCGCCGACCATGTACCCGGACTTCCGCGTTGCAACGGCTGAAGGTCAAGACCTGACCAAGCTGATCAACGACGAAGAATGGAACCGCAACACGTTCATCCCGACCGTCGGCAAGCGCGGCGCAGCGATTATCGAAGCGCGCGGCCTGTCGTCGGCAGCGTCGGCAGCTAACGCTGCAATCGACCACGTGCGTGACTGGGTGCTCGGCACGAACGGCAAGTGGGTCACGATGGGTATCCCGTCGGACGGCTCGTACGGCATTCCGGAAGACATCATCTACGGTGTGCCGGTTACGTGCGAAAACGGCGAGTACAAGCGCGTCGAAGGTCTGGCAATCGACGCGTTCTCGCGTGAAAAGATGGACGGCACGCTGAACGAGTTGCTCGAAGAGCGCGAAGGCGTTCAACACCTGCTCGGCTAAGCGCCAGATGCAGACGAACCGGAACTCCGTGGCGCTATCGCGGCGGGTTCCGGTTTTTTACGTGCGAATGCAGGTACATCCCACGAAATTGCGATTCACTGCGCAATTTGTCGTGCCAACATTCGCCTCTGATTCGAACGCGCTTTGCCGCACGGCTGGCTGATCGCCTGGCAGAGCGCGTCCGAATCCGATTTACCCACCCGACCACCCAGAATCCTGACGCCGAAGATGCGCGCCCTCACCCCCGCCGAAGTGCTGTTTGACGGCGAAGTGCCGCCCGCTGTGCTGCCTGCCTGCGATCACTACGCCGGCAGCGAAAAGCTGATGCTGAAATCTCTGGCATTGCAGCAGCAACTCGGCCCGGTGTTCGACATCACGCTCGATTGTGAAGACGGCGCGCAGGTCGGCCGGGAAGCCGAGCACGCGGAGCTGGTCGCGTCGCTGCTGGGCAGCGAACACGACCGCTTTGGCCGCGTCGGCGTGCGGATTCACGACTTCGATCACGCGCATTGGCGTGACGACGTCCGCCTCATTCTGCGCGCGGCGAAGCGTGCACCTGCTTACATCACCCTCCCGAAGATCCGCAGCGTCCCCGATGCTGCTGAAATGGTTGCGTTCATCGAGGCTACACGGCGCGAACTCGGCATTGCGCAGCCTGTTCCGGTGCAATTGCTGGTGGAAACGCATGGCGCGTTGACTCGCGTGTTCGATCTGGCCGCGCTCCCCGGTGTCGAGGCGCTCAGCTTCGGACTGATGGACTTTGTTTCCGCGCACGACGGCGCGATTCCCGATACCGCGATGCGCTCGCCCGGTCAATTCGATCATCCGCTGGTGCGACGCGCGAAGCTCGAGATTTCGGCAGCCTGTCACGCGTACGGCAAGGTGCCCTCGCATAACGTCAGCACGGAAGTACGCGACATGAGCGTGGTGGCGAACGATGCGGCCCGTGCCCGCAACGAATTCGGCTACACGCGGATGTGGAGCATCCATCCGGCGCAGATCGAGGCGATCGTGGCGGCGTTTGCACCGCGCGACGAAGAAATCGCCACCGCTACCGAAATTCTGCTGGCTGCGCAGTCCGCGCAATGGGGGCCCACGCGCCATCACGACACGCTGCACGACCGGGCCAGCTATCGCTACTACTGGTCCGTGCTGCGTCGCGCGAAATCCACGGGCCGCGCCGTCCCGCAAGACGCCGCGCCGCTCTTCACGGAAGTGGGCGCTAACGGGCAAGCCGCATCATGAGCAGGCATAAAGGAGATTGCGGAAGATGAGCGAGACGACGCAAACCGCCGGCGCACAAGGCGAGAACGAATCCAAAAGCGCCTTCAAACCGAAGAAATCCGTCGCCCTGTCCGGCGTGACGGCGGGCAACACGGCGCTGTGCACGGTCGGCAAGACTGGCAACGATCTGCACTACCGCGGCTACGACATTCTGGACATCGCCGGCGCCTGCGAATTCGAAGAGATCGCCTATCTGCTGGTCCACGAAAAGCTGCCGACCCAGGCCGAACTGAGCGCCTACAAGACGAAGCTCAAGGCGCTGCGCGGCCTGCCCGCGAACGTCAAGGCCGCGCTGGAATGGATCCCGGCCGCCGCGCACCCGATGGACGTGATGCGCACCGGCGTCTCGGTGCTCGGCACCGTGCTGCCGGAGAAGGACGATCACAACCTGGCGGGCGCGCGCGATATCGCCGACAAGCTGATGGCCTCGCTCGGCTCGATGCTGCTGTACTGGTACCACTACTCGCACAACGGCAAGCGCATCGAAGTCGAAACCGACGACGACTCGATCGGCGGCCACTTCCTGCACCTGCTGCACGGCGTGGAGCCGTCGAAGGCGTGGGTCGACGCGATGCACGTGTCGCTGAACCTGTACGCCGAACATGAATTCAACGCCTCGACGTTCACTGGCCGCGTGATCGCGGGCACGGGCTCGGACATTTACTCGGCGATCACCGGCGCGATCGGCGCGCTGCGCGGCCCGAAGCACGGCGGCGCCAACGAAGTCGCGTTCGAAATCCAGTCGCGCTACCAGACGCCTGACGAAGCCGAAGCGGACATCCGCAGGCGCGTGGAAAACAAGGAAGTGGTGATCGGTTTCGGTCACCCGGTGTACACGATCTCCGACCCGCGCAACAAGGTCATCAAGGAAGTCGCGAAGAAGCTCTCGAAGGAAGCGGGCAACCTGAAGCTGTTCAGCATCGCCGAGCGGCTGGAAACCGTGATGGCGGACGCGAAGAAGATGTTCCCGAATCTCGACTGGTTCAGCGCGGTGTCGTATCACATGATGGGCGTGCCGACGGCGATGTTCACGCCGCTGTTCGTGATCGCCCGTACAGCGGGCTGGAGCGCGCACATCATCGAGCAACGGATCGACAACAAGATCATCCGGCCGAGCGCGAATTACAC
>NZ_MCAS01000066.1 GCF_003610895.1 Paraburkholderia fungorum | reverse complement strand
AGTGTGCCGCGGCCTTCGAGAATGCGGCCTGCATCGACGTCCATATCGCCGGCGAGATTGCGGTACGTCGCGGGATTCGCGCAGACCTTGATGACCGGCGAGATCGCCGAGCCAACCACCGACCCACGTCCGGTTGTGAACAGAATCACATGCGCGCCGCAGGCGATCAGTTCGCCGATTTCCGCGTTGTCGCTAATGTTCGGAAAGCCGAAACGCGGCTCGCCGTCGGGTACGACGTCGAGAAGATAAAGGCCGCCGGTCGGCGGAACGTCCCCGGGTTTGATGATGCCGACAATCGGCGACGCGCCGCTTTTCGCATACGCGCCCAAAGATTTTTCCTCCTGCGTGGTGAGGCCACCGTCCGCATTGCCGACCGCAAAACTGCCATGCCCGAGGATCGAGTAGTAGCGCGCCGCCTTCGCCACGCACGCAACGATCTCATCGCCGAGATCCGGCCGTGCCGCGCGCGTTTTCATATGTAACTCACAGCCCACCAGTTCGCCGGTTTCTTCGAAGATACAAGTTGCGCCTGCGTCGATCAGATGATCGAACGCGCGGCCCACGGCCGGATTCGCGGTAATGCCGCTGGTGCCGTCCGAGCCGCCGCAGATCGTGCCGATCACCAGTTCGCTCAGCGCCATCGGCACCTTCTGCTGCGCGGCAAGTTGCTTGCGTGCGCCGCGAATCCAGTCGACGCCGTATTGAATCGTGCTGCGCGTGCCGCCTTTTTCCTGAATCGTCAGCACTTCCACGGGACGGCCGCTCGCGCGCACGACGTCGACGAGGTAGTGCTTGTTCATGCTCTCGCAGCCGAGCGACACAAACAGCACCGCACCTACGTTTGGATGGGTGGTAAGCCGTTCCAGCATCTTCTCGGCGTACCCATTCGGATAGCAGCCGGGAAAGCCGATCAGATGCACCGGCGGTTCGCGCTCGGCGGAGGGGTCGTCGAATGCATCGAATGGCTCGCGAAACTGCGTGACGATCTCGCGCGCGACGTGGTGCGCGCATTCGACAAGATATGTGACCGCAACGACGTTGCGGATGCCCTTGCGGCCATCGCTGCGCGGATAGCCCTGCAATTGCGTATTGAACATCATCTGGCTCCGCTCAGTGGGTAACGAACGCGTGTCCCGCATCGTGTGTGTAGGTCGGCAAGTAATCGCTCGCCATGTTATGGGTATGCAGGTGCTCGCCCGCCTTCACCTCCTGTGTCACGTGGCCGATGACCACGCCATATCGCAACACCTTGTCCCCTGCCTTCAAATCCCGGCGCGCGACCTTGTGTCCGAGACCGAGGGTTTTCGCGAACCACACATATGCGCCTTCGATTTCGAGGGTCTCACCCGCCCCGATCCGCGCACCCGATATCAGACAGTTGTCTTCGGGTGACTGCAGGATCAGGCGTAGATCGGTGGTTTTTCTTGTGTCTTGCTGCACGAGAATTTCCTTTTAATTCTGACCTTCACCGCTGGCGAGCCGCGCCACCATCAGCGAGCCAAGGATGATCGCGCCGTAGATCGCCTGAATCCAGAACGACGGTACCTGGGCAAGCGTGAGCAGGTTTTGCACGACACCGAGCAGCAGTACGCCGGAGAGCGCGCCGAGCATCGTGCCCTTGCCCCCGTCGAGCGAAATGCCGCCGATCACCGCTGCCGCGAAGACCGTGAAAATCATGCCGTTGCCCTGGTTCGCATTGATCGCGCCGACATAACCGGTGACGATCAAGCCGCCCACCGAGGCCAGCATGCTGCCGAGCACGAATACGCCCCACGTAATGCGCTCGACGCGAATCCCCGCCGCGCGCGCCGCTTCAGGATTGCCGCCGATCGCATAGAGCGCGCGGCCAAGACGGTGATAGCGCAGCATGAAAGCCGCCACACCAAACGCCGCGCCTGCGAGCCACACGGAAACCGGCAGGCCGAACACGATGGTGGTGGCGAGCGAGAAGAACGACGGTGGCATATCGAACAGCGTGCCGCCCTGAGTCGCACCGACGAGCATGCCCCGCAACACGATCAGCATGGCCAGCGTGACGATGAACGCGTTCAGGCGCAGGCGCACCACCAGGAAACCATTGACGAAACCGATCACGGCGCCGACCACGATGATCGCCAGCAAACCCATCGCTGCCGGCCATTGCAGACCGAAACCAGCAGATGCCGCCGGCATCACCAGCATCGCGCCAACGGCAGGCGCGATGCCAACCGTCGATTCAAGGGATAGATCGAACTTGCCGGTCAACACGATGAGCGATTCGGCGAGCACGACGAGAGCCAATGCCGCGGACGCACCCAACACGCTAATCAGATTGGCCTTCGTCAGAAAGCTTGGACTCACAAAGGCGCCGATGACGAGCAGCAGCACGAGCGCCGGCAACAAGGCAAGGTCACGAAAGCGGCTCAGTTCGATGCGACGACCTGCCGGACGCGCGGACACACCCATGCCGGGCGCAGCGCCGGCCATTGCGGGACCTGGTAAGTTACTCTTCATGGAGATGCACCCCTTCAACTGCAGCAATCAATTCATGGTCCTGCCAGCCGGCAGGAAATTCGGCGGCAACTGCGCCACGAAACATCACGAGTACACGGTCACAGGTACGCAGATCGTCGAGTTCGCCCGAAACCACCAGCACGGCCTTCCCCGCGACACGCACCTTGTCCACAACCGCGAGCAGCGCTTCTTTCGATTTGACGTCGACCCCTGCCGTCGGATCGATGAGCACCAGTACGTTCGGATCGGTAGCAAGGGCGCGTGCCATCACAACCTTCTGCTGATTCCCGCCTGATAGACCCGATACGACCTGACATGGCCCTTGCGCCTTGATGTCGAGCGCTTCGATCATTCCCTGGCCAAATCGGTTTTTCCGCTTTGGTGAAGCAATACCGAAACGGCCAAGCGTGCGCGCGATCGTCATCGATGCGTTTTCGGCAACCGACTGTGTCAGCACCAGACCTTCGCGATGCCGATCCTTTGGCACGCAGCCGACGCCGTTCTTGAGCGCTATAGGCACGTCGCCAGGAACCAGCTTCCTGCCGCCGGCGCGGATCGTGCCGGCGCGCTGAGCATTCAGACCTGCGATAGCTTCGGCAACGCTTGTACGACCGCTGCTGGTTGCGCCAGTCAGGCCGACAACTTCACCGCGCTTCACCGCGAACGACACGCCTTCGTAATCGGCACCGGTCAGATCCTCGACGTCCAGCGCAATGGCCGTATTCGCAGGCAACACCGAACGTGCAGCAGCATCTGCCACGACGAGACGACCTTGCTCCCCCGTCATCGCCTCAATCAGTTTCTCGCGCGGAAGCGCCGAAACCGGTGCACTGATGACGTGCCGCGCGTCACGTAGAACGGTCACTGTCTGGCATATCTCGTACACCTCCTGCAAATGGTGCGAGATGAACAGGAATGTCACGCCCTCACGCTGCAACTCGGTAATACGGCGGAACAGACGCTTGATTTCCTCACCATCGAGCTGCGCGGTCGGCTCGTCGAGGATGATGAATCTCGCACCATATGACAGCGCCCGTGCGATCTCGACCAGTTGGCGCGCCTCGACGGTCAGGTCGCCCGCACGCGTGTCCTCGCTCACGTCGATCTTCCAGTGATCGAGCAGCTCGCGCGCGTCACGCCGCATCGTGTGCCAATCGATCATTCCGACGCGGCGCGGCTGCCGATTGACGAACAGGTTCTCCGCGACGCTCAAATCGCGGATGATCGTCGAATGCTGATAGACGCAGGCGACGCGCTCCCGCCACGCATCGCGATCCGCGATCGGAGGCGCCGCAACGCCTCCGAACATCACGTCACCGACATCGGGCTTGCGCAGTCCGGTCAGGATAGACACAAGGGTCGACTTGCCGGCTCCGTTGCGCCCCACCAGAGCATGCGATTCGCCCGGCATCACGCGCATGCTGACATCGTTCAGGGCGGCCGTTGCCCCATAGCGTTTGGTGGCACCGCGCGCTTCGACGACCGGGATGTTTCCGGTACTCATCGTCATGCTTATCCTTGTGCTCACTTGATCGTATTGCCCCACAGCGACGTGTCGTCCACGTTCGACTTCGTCACGAGAGGTGCGGGCAGCTGGTCTTCGAGAATGCCGGGCGACAGCTGGATGATGTTGCTGCCGTGATCCGTCGCACCGGGCTTGAAGGTCTGCCCCGCAAGCGCCGCCTTGATGTAGTACAGGCCGTACTTCGCATACAGGTCCGCCGGCTGGGACATGGTTGCGTCGATATCGCCGCGGCGGATTGCATCGAACTCCTGAGGAATGCCGTCGTTGCTGACGATCACAATGTGCTTCGGATCGCCCGCGCTGAAGAGCATCTGTTTGCGACGCAGCGTCTGCAGCGTCGGTGCCAGGTACACACCCCCCGCCTGCATATAGATCGCCTTCACGTCAGGGTTCGCGGTCAGCAGCGTATCGAGCGCGGTCGCCGCCACATCGCCCTTCCAGCCCGCCGGAATCTCGAGCAGCGACAGCCCCGGATATTTCTTCAGGCAGGCGCGAAATGCTTCGGACCGGTCGCGCCCGTTCACCGACGCCAGATCGCCCATGATCTGCACGACCTTGCCCGATTTCACATGGGCGCCGATGTAGTCGCACGCCTTTGAGCCGTATGCGCGATTGTCCGCACGCACGACCATCGCCACCTTGCCCTGGGTCGGCGCCACGTCCACCGCGACCACCGGCACGTTCTTCGCAGCGGCCGCGTCCAGCGCGCGGCTGATCGCCGCCGAATCCAGCGGACCGACGACGATGCCCTTGGCCCCCAGGTTCAGCAGGCTGTTCATGTCGGTGATCTGCTGGGCCGGGTCGCCGTTCGAGTTCACCGGCGCCAGGATGGCAAGCCCCATCTCTTTCGCATACGTGGGCAGGTAGTTGTTGTACGACTGCCAGAACGGCGACGTGAGCAGCGGCAGATCCAGCCCGATCCGGCCCGCTTCGTCCGCGTGGGCAGGTGTACCGAAGCCCGCGCCCAGACTGAAGGCAGCGAGGCTCGCGATGGAAATGGTGTGGCGCACGAAACGACGGGCCGTGGCTAGCCCCTTGATGAACGTCATTGATCTGGTCTCCTGGTTATCTGCCTGTTTGATCTGTTCCGGCGATCGGAACGGGACGTGACGACTACCGGACACGGGATTAAGTTTACCCGTGAACATATTATTCTTATATGAACAACGCTAAGTCAAGTGACATAA
>NZ_MCAS01000065.1 GCF_003610895.1 Paraburkholderia fungorum | reverse complement strand
AATCGACGACTTCCTGAAACAGAACCGCGTCACCGAAATCGAAGCGATCATTCCGGATATGGCCGGGATCGCACGCGGCAAGATCATTCCGCGCAGCAAATTCGAATCCGGCGAGTCCATGCGCTTGCCGCAAGCGGTGATGATCCAGACCGTCACAGGGGACTATCCGGAAGACGGCACGCTCACCGGCGTCACCGACCCGGACATGGTGTGCGTACCTGACGCCAGCACCATCCGCATGATTCCGTGGGCGGTCGACCCGACTGCCCAGGTGATTCACGACTGCGTTCACTTCGACGGCACGCCCGTCGCCATCTCGCCGCGCCGCGTACTGCGCCGCGTGCTCGAACTCTACAAGGCCAAAGGCTGGAAGCCGGTTATCGCGCCCGAGCTCGAGTTCTACCTGGTCGACATGAACAAGGACCCGGATCTGCCGCTGCAACCGCCGATCGGCCGTACCGGTCGTCCGGAGACCGGGCGCCAGGCGTATTCGATCGAAGCGGTCAACGAATTCGACCCGCTCTTCGAAGACATCTACGAGTACTGCGAAGTGCAGGAACTGGAAGTCGATACGTTGATTCACGAAGTCGGCGCCGCGCAGATGGAGATCAACTTCATGCACGGCGACCCGCTGAAACTCGCCGACAGCGTGTTCCTGTTTAAGCGCACGGTGCGTGAAGCCGCGCTGCGTCACAAGATGTACGCGACCTTCATGGCCAAGCCGATGGAAGGCGAACCGGGCTCGGCCATGCACATGCACCAGAGCCTCGTGGACGAAGAAACCGGCCACAACCTGTTCACCGGCGCGGACGGCAAGCCGACATCGCTGTTCACCGGCTATATCGCCGGCCTGCAGAAATACACGCCGGCGCTCATGCCGATTTTCGCGCCGTATATCAACTCGTATCGCCGCCTGTCGCGCTTCATGGCCGCACCGATCAATGTGGCATGGGGTTACGACAACCGTACGGTGGGTTTCCGGATTCCGCATTCGGGGCCGGCTGCGCGCCGCATCGAGAACCGCATTCCGGGTGTTGACTGCAATCCGTATCTGGCGATCGCAGCAACGCTGGCCGCTGGTTATCTCGGCATGACGCAAAACCTGGAGCCGACCGAGCCGCTGCTCAGCGACGGCTACGAACTGCCCTACCAGTTGCCGCGCAATCTGGAAGAGGGTTTGACGTTGATGGGCGCGTGCGAACCGATGGCCGAGATTCTCGGCGAGAAATTCGTCAAAGCCTACCTCGCACTGAAAGAAACCGAATATGAGGCGTTTTTCCGCGTGATCAGCTCGTGGGAACGCCGGCATTTGCTGCTGCACGTTTAAGACGTCAACCGCAAACGCAAAAAAACTGGAGGCAGTATGAGCTACAGAACAGAAGAAGTCGCTTACGTCCAACCAGCGGTACTCCCCGCCGCGAACGCGCAAGCCGCGCAACGCAGCACCGCCGAATACCGCGCCCTCGACGCAGCCCATCACATCCATCCGTTCTCGGACATGGGTTCGCTCAATCGCGCCGGCAGCCGCGTGATCGTCAAGGCACAGGGCGTGTATCTGTGGGATTCGGACGGCAACAAGATCATCGACGGCATGGCCGGTCTGTGGTGCGTGAACGTCGGTTATGGCCGTAAGGAACTGGCCGACGCAGCATATCGTCAGATGCAGGAACTGCCCTTCTACAACACCTTCTTCAAGACGACGCATCCGCCGGTGATCGAACTCTCGGCATTGCTCGCGGAGCTGGCGCCGGAACCGTTCAATCACTTCTTCTATTGCAACAGCGGTTCGGAAGGCAACGACACCGTGCTGCGCATCGTCCATCAATACTGGGCAACGCAAGGCAAGCACTCGAAGAAGGTCGTCATCTCGCGCAGGAACGGCTATCACGGTTCGACGATCGCCGGCGGCACGCTGGGCGGCATGGGCTACATGCATGAACAGATGCCCTCGAAAGTCGAGAACATCGTTCATATCGACCAGCCGTATTTCTTCGGCGAAGCAGACGGCAATCTGACGCCGGAAGAATTCGCCCTCGCCCGTGCGCAGCAACTCGAAGCGAAGATCCTCGAAATCGGCGCGGACAATGTCGCGGCGTTTATCGGTGAGCCTTTCCAGGGAGCCGGCGGCGTGATTTTCCCGGCCTCGACGTACTGGCCGGAAATCCAGCGCATCTGCCGCAAGTACGACATCCTGCTGGTCGCCGACGAAGTGATCGGCGGCTTCGGCCGGACCGGCGAATGGTTCGCGCATCAGCACTTCGGTTTCGAGCCGGACCTGATCACGCTGGCCAAGGGCCTGACGAGCGGCTATGTCCCGATGGGCGCAGTCGGCCTGCACGATCGCGTGGCCAAGGCGATCATCGAGCACGGCGACTTCAATCACGGCCTCACCTACTCCGGCCACCCGGTGGCGGCGGCAGTGGCGATCGCCAATCTGAAACTGCTGCGCGACGAGAAGATCGTCGAGCGCGTCAAGACCGACACGGGTCCGTACTTCCAGAAGAAGCTGCGCGACACCTTCGCCAATCACCCTATCGTTGGCGAAATCTCCGGCGCGGGTCTGGTAGCCGGTCTGCAACTCGCAGAAGACCCGAAAACGCGCAAGCGTTTTGCCAATGGCGGTGAAGTCGGCACGATCTGCCGCGACTTCTGCTTCAACGGCAACCTGATCATGCGTGCTACCGGCGACCGGATGCTGCTGTCGCCGCCGCTCGTAATTAATAAGCTGGAAATCGACGAGATCGTTTCGAAGGCCAAAAAAGCCATCGACGCGACCGCACAACAACTCGGAATTTCGTAACGGCAGTTCGTTCCGGCATGCGCGCACCCACGATATACGCTCATGCCGGTTCTTCACATCAAGGGAAAAAACCATGAGCGTTTGTCATCTTCGTCATGCGGTCGCGGGGGCCGCGCTTCTCGCCTTCACGGGTTTTGCGGCGTTGTCGGTCACGCCGGCCCTTGCGGCCGACACGGAACTGAATGTCTACAACTGGTCGGACTACATCGCGAAGGACACGATTCCGAACTTCGAGAAGCAGGACGGCATTCACGTCAAATACGATAACTACGATAGCGATGATACGTTGCAGGCGAAACTGCTTGCGGGCAGCTCCGGTTACGATATCGTGGTCCCGACGTCGAACTACATGGCCAAGCAGATTCAGGCCGGCGTCTATCAGAAGCTCGACAAATCGAAGCTGCCGAACCTCACGAACCTCGACCCTGTGTTGATGAAGATGATCGCCGACGCCGATCCAGGCAACCAGTACGGTGTGCCCTGGGCCTACGGCACCGACGGTATCGGCTACAACGTGCAGGCGGTGCAGAAGGCCCTCGGCGCAAATGCACCGGTCGATAGCTGGGCGCTCGTGTTCGATCCGGCCAATCTGTCGAAGCTGAAAGGCTGCGGCGTATCGTTCCTCGACCAGGCCGTCGACGTGTTTGCCGCCACGCTGCAGTACATGCACAAAGATCCGAACAGCACGAACCCCGCCGATTATCAGGCTGCCTTTGAAGTGCTGAAGAAAGTCCGCCCGTATATCACCCAATTCAATTCTTCCGGCTACATCAACGACCTTGCCAATAACGACGTCTGCGTCGCGGTTGCATGGTCCGGCGACGTCGGCATCGCAAGCCGCCGCACCGCTGAAGCCAAGCGTTCGTATCAGGTGAAATTCTCGAACGTCAAGGAAGGCGGTCTGCTGTGGTTCGACGTCATGGTGATCCCGAAAGACGCACCGCACCCTGAAGCCGCGTTGAAGTGGATCAACTACATTGAAGATCCGAAGGTCAACGCCGCCATCACGAATGAAGTGTTTTATCCGACTGCGAACAAGGCCGCACGCCAGTTCGTCACGCCGACAGTTTCACAGGATACGACCGTTTATCCGGGCGACGAAGTCTTGAGCAAGATGACGCTCATGAAGCCGATGCCCACTGACATTCTGCGCCTTGAAAATCGTCTTTGGGCGCAGCTTAAAACCGGCCATTAATCAAGCCAACCAGAAACTTTGATCCCGCGCTCAGGGATCGCTCGAACCCTGAGCGCATGAATGGCAGTAACGGTAGTCAGCCTGCGCCGTCCACGCGCAGTCCCATGTTTTCCGATCGCAGCGCATCTTGCGAGTCGCTCCCCGCGCCTCGTATGGAGACACTTGCGCTCGCGATCCGCAAGGAATGGTTACATCATGAACTCGACGACACAAACAAGCGTAGCCGGCGCCGCCCAGATGGCCCGCCCCGCATCGACGACAAAATCGAAATCGGACGAATTCGTTCGCATCGAAAATGTCGTAAAAAAATTCGGCGACAGTACGGCGGTCAATAACGTCAGCCTGAACATCGCCAAGAACGAACTGTTCGCCCTGCTCGGCAGCTCCGGCTGCGGCAAGTCCACGCTCCTGCGCATGCTCGCAGGACTCGAGACGGTCACCTCCGGGCGTATTTTCGTCGACGGCGAAGATCTCGCCGCGATGCCGCCGTACAAGCGGCCGGTCAACATGATGTTCCAGTCGTATGCGCTGTTCCCGCACATGACGGTCGAAGCGAACATCGCCTTTGGCCTGAAGCAGGAAGGCACGCCGAAGAACGAGATCAGGGAGCGCGTGGCCGACGCGCTCAATCTCGTGCAGATGGGCAAATACGCGCAGCGCAAGCCGCATCAGCTGTCCGGCGGACAGCAGCAGCGCGTGGCGCTGGCCCGCTCGCTAGTCAAACGCCCCAAGCTGCTGTTGCTCGACGAACCGATGTCGGCGCTCGACAAACAGATCCGCCAGAAGACCCAGCTCGAACTGGTGAACATCATCGAGAAAGTCGACGTGACCTGCGTGATGGTCACGCACGATCAGGAAGAAGCCATGACGATGGCCGGCCGCATCGCGGTGATGAGCGAAGGCCGCATCGTGCAGATCGGCTCGCCTAGTCAGGTGTACGAGTTTCCGAACAGCCGCTTCTCGGCGGAGTTCATCGGCTCGACCAACCTGTTCGAAGGCACCGTGGTCGCGGATGAACCTGACCACATCTTCGTCGAAAGCGCTGACCTCGAATCGAGCATCTATGTGAGCCATGGCATTACGGGGCCGCTGGGCATGCCGGTGGGCATTTCCGTGCGTCCGGAGCGCGTGAAGGTTTCGCTAGAAAAACCCTCGACGCCGCACAACTGGGCGCGTGGCGTGGTCTCGGATGTGGCGTACATGGGCAGCTATTCGCTGTACCACATACGCCTCGAAAGCGGCAAAACCGTCGTGTCGAATCTCTCCAGCTCGCACCTGATGAGCGAAGGTGCGCCGTCCTATAACGACGACGTGTTCGTCTACTGGTCGCCGGCAAGCGGCGTGGTGCTGACGCAATGAGC
>NZ_MCAS01000064.1 GCF_003610895.1 Paraburkholderia fungorum | reverse complement strand
ACGACCGCTTCGCGCACATTGGCCTGCGCGAGAAGCTGTGCCTCGATCTCTCCGAGTTCGATCCGGAAACCGCGTATCTTGACCTGATGGTCGATCCGGCCCAGATACTCCAGTGCGCCATCCGCCCGCCAGCGGGCCAGATCACCCGTGCGGTAAAGACGCGCGCCCTCGGTCGAGAACGGGTCCGGCACGAAGCGCTCCGCCGTCAGCGCGGACCGGTTCAGGTAACCGCGCGCCAGCCCCGCTCCGCCCAGATACAGTTCACCTGCCACACCCACCGGCGTCATGTTCAGTGACGCGTCCAGCACCACCGTCTGCACGTTCGCGATCGGACGCCCGATCGGCGTGACCGTATCGTCCGCCTGGCAGGTCCAGTGCGTGACGTCGATGGCCGCTTCCGTCGGGCCGTACAGGTTGTAAAGCGCAGCTGCCGGCAGCGCGGCCAGAGCCCGGTCCTTCAACTCCGTGGACAACGCCTCGCCACTGCAGATCACACGCCTGAGGCCGGTGCACTGCTGCGCACCTTCGTAAGCAATGAACGCCTGCAGCATCGACGGCACGAAATGCAGTGTCGTCACCGCATGACGTCCGATCAGTTCAACCAGCTTCTGCGGATCGCGATGATCGTCCGGCGCGGCCACTGCCAGACGCGCGCCTGTCATCAGCGGCCAGAAGAACTCCCAGACCGAGACGTCGAAGCTGAATGGGGTTTTCTGCAGTACGGTGTCTGTAGCATCCAGCGCGTACGCCTGCTGCATCCACACCAGACGGTTGTACAGCGCGCTATGGCGGTTCGCCGCGCCCTTCGGCTGGCCTGTCGAGCCCGACGTGTAGATCACGTAGGCCAGGTTTTCGCCTCGCAGTTCAACGTCCGGGTTGTGCGACGGTTCGCCGGCCAGGTCGAGTGCGTCCAGTTCGAGCACCTCGATCGCATCCGACAGCGGCAGCGCATCGTGCACCCTACGCTGCGTCAGCAGCAGGGAAATCCCGCTGTCTGCCATCATGTACGCGAGTCGCGCTGCCGGATACGACGGATCGAACGGCACATAGGCGCCACCCGCTTTCATGATCGCGAGCAGCCCCACCACCATCTCCACCGAGCGCTCGACCGCAATCCCAACGCGCACATCCGGACCCACACCCTGTGCCGACAACCGGTGCGCCAGACGATTCGCGCAGGCATTCAGCTCCGCGTACGTCAGCGCCGTATCGCCAAACAGCACGGCCTGCGCATCCGGCGTCCGGCGAACCTGCGCCTCGATCACGCGATGCACCGGCAATGCCTCACCATAGTCCGCATCGCTGCGGCTGAACGCTTCGACTTCGCGGCGTGCATCGGCATCGAGCAACGACACGTCGCCAAGCCGTCGCGCGCTATCCTCAGTCAACCCGGCCAGCAGCCACTCGACCTGTGCCCCGATGCGCTCAATAAACCCGTCCGCAAACACACCGCGATCAAAGCTGAGTTTCAACTTCAGCGTCGCCGCGAATGTCGCCGAAACCGTCAACGGATAGTTCGTTTCCTCGCGATTCGCGAGCGCCCCAAAGCTGAGTCCGCGAGGCGAGGTGTTCTTCAGCGTGGCGTCGACCGGATAGTTTTCGAACACGACGATGCTGTCGAACAGCGCCTGCCCACCCATGCCCGCCCAGCGCTGAATATCGTTCAGCGGCGTATGTTCATGCTCACGCGAGGCCAGCGCAGCAGCTTGCAGACGACGCAGCCAGTCACCGACAGATATGGCGTCGTCGACACGTGCAATCACCGGCAGCGTGTTGATAAACAATCCAAGCAGGCCTTCGACGCCACTCAGATCGGCCGGCCGCCCTGCAACGGTCGCGCCGAATACGACCGTCTGCTGGCCCGTATAGCGTTGCAGCAGTAGCGCCCACGCGGCCTGAACCAGCGTATTGACCGTCACGCTTTCACGCCGTGCAAACGCGGCAAGCCGTTCGCTCGCCAAAGCGTTCAATTCATATTCACACTCCCCGACCTGGAAGGAAGCGCCGTCGTTCGTGGCGGCGCCGGCCGGCACCATGGCGGCAAGCCGCCCCGGGCCCTCCAGCGTCGCAAGCTGTTCGCGCCAGAACGATTCGCTCGCCGAAGCATCGCGCCGATCCAGCCACGCGATGTAGTCGCGATACCGTCCGCCATGGGCCGGGATCGCCTCGCCCGCATAGTGACGCAGCACTTCGCCCATCAACTGCGACACGCTCCATCCGTCGAGCAGCACATGATGGTCGGTCCACACCAGGTCATGGCCACCGTCCGGACGCGCGAACACGTTGATCCGCAATAGCGGCGCGCACGACAGATCGAAGCCCTGCTCGATATCCGCGGCGAGCCATTCCGCGAGACGCGCCTCGTAGCGATCCGCGTCAGTGCGCCAATCGAATACCGTGTACGGCACTGTCGCGACGCGTTGCACGACCTGCAATGCGGTGCCGCCATGACGCCAGTCGAAGTGCGTGCGCAGAATGTCGTGGCGGTCCACTGCCGCCTGCCAGGCGGCCCGCATCCGCTCGTGATCGAGTTCGCCGTGCAGCGTCAGGCGCTTCTGATTCAGGTAGACACCGCCGCCGTCCTGCCACACGCTATGGAACAGCACGCCTTGCTGAACCGGCGCGGCGGCGTAAAGATCGTCGATCTCCGCAAACGGCAGATCCAGCATCTCCAGCGACGCCTGGTCGATCCGCGCGAGCGGAAAATCCGAAGCGGTTGCGCTCGATGGTGCTTCTACACAATGCTCGATCAGACGCTTCAGACGCGCCTCGAATTGCGCGGCGAGATCGCGCACGATGGATTCGTCGAGCTCACCGGTGCGATACGCCCACGACACCGAAAGGCAACCGTTCGCGATCGCGCCGTTCAGATCGAGCACCATGTCGGCGGGATGCGCGTCCGACATCGTTGCGCCGCCCGACTCGGTGGCGAAGCTGAACCGGCCGCCAGCTTCAAGGCTCTGGTCGAACTGGCCGAGATAGTTGAAGCCGATCCGCGGCACCGGCGAATCCGCCAGCGAAGCGCACAGCCATCCATAGCCGAGACCTTTGCGCGGCACGGCGCGCAGACGTTCTTTCACGGCCTTGATCGTCGCCGACGGCGCATCGGCAGTTTCGAGCCACACCGGATATTGCGTCGTGAACCAGCCAACCGTGCGGCTCAGATCGAGTTCTTCATCGAGCGCTTCACGGCCGTGACCTTCGAGCGAGACGAGTACACCGCGCTCGCCGCTCCATGCCGCGATGGTTTGCGTCAACGCGCTCAGCAAGAGGTCTTCTACGTTGGTTCGATACGCGCGCGGTGCGGCTTGCAACAGTTGACGCGTCCAGTCGGCGTCCAGTTTTGCGGTAACGGTACGGGGCGCGGCCCGTTGCGCGGTGGATGCCGCTACCGGCAACGAGGTGCGCGCGTCCGACAGCGCGGCACGCCACCATGCGGTTTCGTGCTGGACCGCGTCGGTCTGCGCGAACGCCTGCTGCCGGGCGACCCATACGCTCCACGGCAAGCTTCGCGGCAGCGAGGTGCGGGTGGTGGACGATTCGTTCGACTTACAGGTTGCCGCGTTGAATGCATCGTCGTAGCGTTGTTGCAGTTCGTCTAGCAACACGCGCCACGACACGCCATCGACAGCCAGGTGATGAATCGCCAGCAGCAACCGCGCTTCGCCGTCACGCTCGAAGTAACCGACGCGCAGTAGCGGTCCGGTTTCGAGATTCAGGCTTTGTTGCAGGCGAGTGGATTGGGCTTCGAGCGTCGCGGTCCAATTGTCCTCTTCACGCAAATCGAAAGACTCAACGATGCGTGCGGTTTCGCGTGGCGTGACCTGCTGACACCAGCCTTCGCCGGATGGGTGGAAACGCAGACGCAATGCGTCGTGCGCCGCAATCAGATCGGCGACGACACGCTCAAGCAGCGTCAACTCGAGTGCACCTTCGACACGCAACAGCACGGCCTGATTCCAGTGCGATTCGCCGTATGGAAAGCGCTTGAAAAAGTCCTGCTGGATCGGCGTCAAAGGTTGCTCGCCGTGTATCTCGGCGTGATCCTGCGCCGCGTCGGACGACAACGCGCGCGCCTGCTGCGCGAGCGTCGCGACGGTTGGATGCTCGAACACCTGGCGCGGCGACAGCAACAGATTCGCCTGACGTGCACGCGCAATGATTTGCAAGCTCAGAATCGAATCGCCGCCGACCTCAAAGAAGTTATCGGTCACCCCGATATCGTCGCGGCCCAGCACGCCCTGCCAGATCCCCAGCAGCGTGGCCTCCAGCGGCGTGCGCGGCGCAACGCGCTCCAGCCCGCCCTGCGCCTCAGGCTCCGGCAACGCGCGACGGTCCACCTTGCCGTTCTGCATCACCGGCAGCCGCGCCAGCATCACGAACGCACCCGGCACCATGTAGCCCGGCAACCGCGCTTCCAGCGCAGCGCGCAGCACACCGGCCTCCAGCGTCACGCCCGGCGCGCCCGATACATAACCCACCAGACGCCGCCCCTCGCCCTCGCCTTTGAGCTCCACCACCGCTTCGCGCACCCCTTCCACCTGGCGCAGCACCGCCTCGATCTCACCCAGTTCGATGCGAAAGCCCCGCAGCTTCACCTGCTGGTCCAGCCGCCCAAGGAAATCGATCGTGCCGTCCTCGCGGCGCCGGCACAGGTCGCCCGTGCGGTACAGGCGCGCGCCGTCCTCCCGGTACGGGTCCGGGATGAACTTCTCCGCCGTCTGCGCCGCCCGGTTCAGATAGCCACGCGCCAGCGTCTCACCGCCGATGCACAGCTCGCCCAGCCCGCCCACCGGCGCCTCGTTGCCCGCTTCGTCGAGCACGTAGACCGTGCGCGAGCCGTACGGCACCCCGATCGACACGATCGCGTGATCCACGTCCTCCGCCTGCGTCTCGCGGTACATGCACGCCACCGTGGTTTCCGTCGGCCCGTACAGGTTGTCCAGACGGATATGGCCCAGCGGACCCGCGCGCCACTGACGCAGCGCGTCGCCCGGCAGCCCTTCGCCGCCCACCGTGATCTGCCGCAGCGCGCGCAGACTCTGCGCCGGCGGCGGCTCACGCAGCCACTGCTGCCAGTACGCCGTCGGAATGCGCGAGAACGTCACCCCTTCTTCGGCCAGGTGGCGGCTGGTGGTCGCCAGATCCCACAGCTGCGGGCCGCGCATCTCGACCTGGCCTCCGCACAGCAGCGCCGGCAGCATCTCGTGCAGCGACACGTCGAAGTTGATCGTCGACGACTGCAGCTGTCTGTCCGTCTCGCTGATACCGTACGTGCCGATGAAGTCCTCAAGGTGCGAGCACAGCGCGCCGTGGCTGATCGCCACGCCCTTCGGACGCCCCGTCGAGCCCGACGTGTAGATCACGTAGGCGAGCTGCTCGGGGTGAATCGTGATCTGTGGTGCGTCGGCCGTGGTGGCTGCCGTTACGCCTGCGTCTTCGCGTGCGTTGCCGGCGTCGTCTGTGTTGTCTGTTTCATCTGTTTCGTGCGTCTCACCCCGCAGCGCTTCCATCGCGATCATCTCGCGCCCGGCGAGCAGGTTCCCATGACGCCGCGCCGTGGCCGCATCCACCACCACCCGGCTCACCCCCGCGTCTTCCATCATGTAGCCCAGCCGGTCCTCCGGATAGTCCGGATCCAGCGGCACGAACGCCGCTCCTGACTTCAGCACCCCCAGCAGCGATGCAATCAGACCCGCCGAGCGCGTCATGCACAGGCCAATGCGTTCGTCCGCCCTGACGCCACGCTGCACCAGATGCCCTGCCACGCGGTTCGACCACGCTTCCAGTTCCCGGTAGTCCAGCCGCTCGCCTTCGCAATGCACTGC
>NZ_MCAS01000063.1 GCF_003610895.1 Paraburkholderia fungorum | reverse complement strand
CCGGCCGCAAGCGAGCGCATCGAGCGGCTCGAGAAGTACCTTGGCTGCCGGCTTCTGCTGCGCAGCGCGCGTGCTTTCAATTGCACGCCCGAGGGTCTCACTTTCTACGACCGCAGCAAACGGATTCTGCACGCCGTGGAACAGGCGGTCGCGGAGGTGTCGAGTGACGGGCAGGATCTGAAGGGCACGATCCGTATCGCGGCGCCTCATTGCTTTGGCGAGACGGTCGTGCCGGAGGCGTTGACGCTGGTGCGCGCAGCGTATCCACAACTGGATCTGGAGCTGGTCCTGAACGACCGGATCGTCGACCTCGTGACGGAGGGCGTAGATATTTCGTTTCGTCTTGGTCAGCTCGGCGAAGGGGTCTTCATTGCCCGTCAGCTGGGTCAGGTCGGGCGTGTGCTGGTTGCCGCGCCGGGCTATCTCAGCCGGCACGGTCCGATTGCTGAACCGTCTGAGCTGGTGAGGCATCCGTTCATTCGGGTGCAGGGCATGTTCGGCACGGAACAGTTGCCGCTCAGACACCTGGAGACCGTCGTGGAGAGCGTGCCGATCCGCACTGCAATCAAGACGAGTCATTGGCGGCCCATGTATGAAATGATCCTCTCGGGCGTCGGCATCGGCGTGCTGGAAGAGCCGGCGTGCGTCGATGCGCTCGCCGATGGCCGGCTCGTGCGCATACTGCCCGAATTCGAGGTGCTGCCTTTCGATCTGAATGTACTGATCCAGGCGCAGCGTCCAGTGCCGCCGCGGGTCAGGATGCTTGTGACGATGTTAAGAAAGTGCACTTCGGAAATCCTGGGGCGAGTGCACGTCGACTGCGGCGAAGTGGCCAGTGGCTTTGAAGTACTGCCCGAGGAGGAGGTGTCCGCACTGCTGAAACCGTCGTTGCGAGCCTGAGCCCGCAACGACGGTTGTCGAGAATAGACGTTCTGGCCGGCCTCCGTAGGCGTTACGGAACGCCGGCCGACACGGCGCGGAGCGGCTCAGGTTTTATCCTGCGGGCCATTGATCCAGCGATCGAGCAGCTTGCCGGCCGCCTCGCGACCACCCAGACCGAACGACAGCGCAACAGCCACTGCGATCGCGCCGAGTACGAGTCCAAAGGCGAGCTGGACAATCTCGTTCGCAATGCCCATGGCGTGAAGACCCATTGCGAATACCAGTCCGAGAATCGCAAACTGCGCGATTCGCGCGAACAGGACACTGTGTTCACCGTCGGCCTGCTGAATCAGCCGACGGGCAAGATCGGCAAGCCAGAAGCCGATGATGAGAATCACGGCGCCCATAAGCACGTGTCCGCCGAATTCGATGAACAACGTCACAACGTCGCGCACCTGCGAGAAGCCCAGACGGTTCGCGGCTTCGACAACGGCGAAGAGCATGGCGAAGAACATGATTAGCCGCGCCACCAGCACCGAGGGCTGCAACATGCCGGTAAACACGTGGCCTACACCAAGCAACCCCGGCAGCGTGTCGGCGCCTGCAGTCCCAAGGACCTTCTGCGCGAGTGCGGCAAGAAAGCGTGCAACGTAAAACGTGACCAGCAAGATGACGATGGCCGCGATCAGGTCCGGAATCGCGCCAAAAAACTTGTTGAGCATATCGGTCGCAGGACCTGAGATCGCCTCGATCCGCAGTGCGTCGAGCGCGGAGATCAGCGTCGGTACGAACACGAAAAGGTAGACCAGGGTTCCCGCCAGATTCGCCAGCTTGACGGGTGCCGGGCTTCCGACCTCCTGCGGCAGGCGGTCCGCCCCAGCCGCATTGAGCAGGTTCGTGACGAGGCCACGCAGCACGCGCGCGACGATCCAGCCGACGAAGCCGATCGCGATCGCGGCGAACAGGTTCGGCACGATGTCCAGCAGCCTGTTGATCATGCCCTGCACGGGAGCAAGCAGGCCGGACAGCGCGAACGCGGACAGGATCGCCGGTAGAAACATCAGGATGACAAGCCAGAACAGGACATCGCACAGGTAGCCGCTGGCTGGCTTCACGTCCGCGTTCGCGGACAGTCGTTCGTCGAACTTTCCGGCCTTGAGCGCGCGGCGTGCGACACCGCGCAATACCAGCGCAATCAGCCATGCGATGAGCGCCAACACGGCGCCGCCAATCAGGTTAGGCAGATAGTCAACGATCTGCGCGAGGAGCTGGGAGAGCGGACCGGAGACGGAGTAGAGATTCAGAACGTTAAAGATGCCGACTGCGGTGACAAGCAGCACCAGCCAGAACAGGCCGCCCGCAATCAGCTGTTCGACGAATGCGCCTTGCCCGGCGTTTTCGGCAATGCGCTCGTCGATTTTCAGCATGGCGAGCAATTTGCGCACGCCCGCGCGCACCAGCACGGCGATTAACCAGCCGACAATCAGGATACCGATGGCAGCCGCGATCCGCGGTAGATACGCCCCGAGCGAGGTGGGAAAGGCTATGGCGAAGTTGGAAGGTTCCATTTTTCTTTCTCGTGGAGTACTAAAACCAGATAAAAAGACCGCACGCATTCGGCCTGGCTGGCGGAAGCGGTCGACTATTTGGCGTAGATACGCGCCCGACCTGAACAACACGACGACATGAACGTCTTGCAATTCGTTTGCGGCTTTCCGTACAAGTCCACTTTGATTTAATTATCGAGCCATTCGCTGACCTGAAGAATCCTGGTGCACCCCGATTTTAAATATCAGTTTATGCTATCTCCCAGTTTATCCAGCTATCGATCTGGGTATGACTTCCCTCAACCGATAGTAGGAATCGGAAATGAACGTGGGGTGACTTTGGGGGAAATCGCTATCGTTTGTTGCGTGTGCAGCAAACGCCGCAGCGGGGGGAGTGCTGCAGCCTGCCGGAGCAGGTGTTTCACATGGCCGGCACGATCGGCAAGACTTTTGAAAAGGCCCGGAAAATGAAATCGATCCGGGCCTGTGCAGGTGCTTATTGCGTTTTCCTTATTGCGCTTGCTTCATTCCGCTTGCTTCATTCCACTTGTGTGAGCGACACCGACGCTTCGCTCGTCAGCATCAGGAAGGTCAGCGTTTCGCGCAGATAGAGACGCACTACCGTGTCGGTATGGCCCGCATAACCGATCGACAGCTCTTCGCCGAGGTGCAGTTCGAAATCGCCGCCGCGTGTGGATATCACGCTGCCGCCTGCAAGCGCTGGTGCCCAGATGATGTCGCCATTCACGATCCGTTTGAGGTGTTCGATGACCGGATAACCCTGGTCGCGTGCTTCGGCGAGCGCCGTGTACGCGTCGGCGCCAAGCAGCACGGAGTAGGGTCCGTCCACGCCGGCAAGCCGCAGTTCTTCGAGCGCGTTGCTAATCGTGTTCGGATAATCGGCGATGTCGGCCGGTAGGGCGAGCGAGGGATTCGACGAGCCTTCGCGCAAGCCGCCGATACCCGCGGCCTTGTAGCCGTCGAAGATCGCGCGATCTTCGGCATAGGCGAGTTCTTTTGCTGCTTCCTTCGCGGGCTGCCAGTCCGCATCTTTCGCGCCGCGCAAGACGCTGTCGATCGCTTCGCGCTGCAGTTCGAACGGCACGGTCAGCTCGACGAGGCTCTTGACCTCGGACAGTTTCGCCACGACGCCCTGCTGCGGCGCGGTGATCGCGATCTGGTGCCCCGTGCCGACGGCGGATAGTTCTGTTCCGCCGGGACCCTTGACGTCGACCACGCGACGGCCGGCAACGCTGCGCTTGAAGGTACGAGCCACTTCGTCTTCGATCTGCGACCAGGCGGCATGGGAGATGGGGGCAAGCTCGCGATGCAGATTATTCATGTTGAGAGATTCCCTTAAGAGAGCCAATATTCAGCGAGCCGTCATGACGCGGCTCGGCAGACGAGGAGGGTTCGGGCGATTGCGCTGCAGCTTGCGGATCGCGATCCGCGAGCGCCTCGAGCAGGGTGGCCGACGGGACGAAGAAGAGGTTGCCCGTAACCGCGCGGCTGTAGTCGAGCAGCCGGTCGTAATTGCCCGGCGGCCGCCCGACGAACATGTTTTCCATCATCAGCTCGATGGGTTCGGGCGAGCGCGCATAACCGATGAAGTAGGTGCCGAACTCGCCCATGCCGGGGCGGCCGAACGGCATGTTGTCGCGGAGGATCTTCACTTCCTCGCCGTTCTCGGTGATCGTGGTGAGCGAGCTGTGCGAACACGAGGGTTTGACTGCTTCGTCGAGTTCGATGTCGGCCAGTTTCGTGCGGCCGATAATGCGCTCCTGAGTCTCGACCGAAAGCGCGTTCCAGCCGGTCATGTCATGCAGATACTTCTGCACGATGACGTAACTGCCGGCCTCGAATTGCGCATCTTCGTCGCCGATGAGCGTGAAGTCGACGGCCTCGCGACCTGCCGGATTCTCGGTACCGTCGACAAAGCCCACCATGCTGCGCAGATCGAAGTTGCGAAAACCGTGTACTTCTTCGATCACCGTGACCGCATCGCCGAGCCGTCCTGCCAGTTGCGTGGCAAGTTCGAAGCAGAGGTCCATCTGATCCGCGCGGATATGCAGCAGGATGTCCCCTGGCGTGCTCACGGCGCGGCGTTCGCCCGAGCCGAATTCGCGAAACGGATGCAGGGCCGCCGGGCGCGGGGCGCCGAACAGCGTGTCCCACACGTCGGAGCCGAAGCCGACAACGCACGACAGGTTGCCGGACGGGACGCGCTTGCCGACCGAGCGCACCAGGGCGGCAACGTCGCCGCACCACGCACGCACCTGCTCAACGGGGTCCTGACCATCCTTGAGGGTCGCGACGATAAAGATCGCGCTACGGGTGATGTTATTACATACGGCTTGCGGTTCTGGGATGTCGTCTTTAGGCATCGGATTGATTATTGATAAACCGTCATGGACTCCAGGAGTGGAGCGAATGCTTTCCACCATCTATACATCGGGTGATGTTATACCGCCCGGGCACTTTATGGAAAGTGCGCAAAGGCCTTCTGTGAGTTCGCATGCAGCGTTTGGCGGCCAGAATGGCGGAGCGATTGTGTTTCGATTGCGCTTCGGTTGCGTTCTGCATGTGAGGCCCGCCGACATTGTGTCAAGCAGCGCCGGCCGGCGTTGGGCGCAGATTGGATCCGACATTATTCTGTCGTAAATCTCTGCTTCTCCTTCGATACTTCATATTGGGTCCGACGGCCTTTTATTCTCCCGTCATATCGTTACCATTCGAGCAGGTTTCGTTATCGCAGCGAGAAAGGCGGTGCCAATTAATTCGCATTGCGAATGGAGGTTGAGTGCGGTGAATCTGCTCGAAGCCATGCGCATCTACGTCAGGATGGTTGAGCGTGGAAGTATTTCCGGCGCGGCGCGGGACCTCAATATCGGGCAGCCGGCCGCAAGCGAGCGCATCGAGCGGCTCGAGAAGTACCTTGGCTGCCGGCTTCTGCTGCGCAGCGCGCGTGCTTTCAATTGCACGCCCGAGGGTCTCACTTTCTACGACCGCAGCAAACGGATTCTGCACGCCGTGGAACAGGCGGTCGCGGAGGTGTCGAGTGACGGGCAGGATCTGAAGGGCACGATCCGTATCGCGGCGCCTCATTGCTTTGGCGAGACGGTCGTGCCGGAGGCGTTGACGCTGGTGCGCGCAGCGTATCCACAACTGGATCTGGAGCTGGTCCTGAACGACCGGATCGTCGACCTCGTGACGGAGGGCGTAGATATTTCGTTTCGTCTTGGTCAGCTCGGCGAAGGGGTCTTCATTGCCCGTCAGCTGGGTCAGGTCGGGCGTGTGCTGGTTGCCGCGCCGGGCTATCTCAGCCGGCACGGTCCGATTGCTGAACCGTCTGAGCTGGTGAGGCATCCGTTCATTCGGGTGCAGGGCATGTTCGGCACGGAACAGTTGCCGCTCAGACACCTGGAGACCGTCGTGGAGAGCGTGCCGATCCGCACTGCAATCAAGACGAGTCATTGGCGGCCCATGTATGAAATGATCCTCTCGGGCGTCGGCATCGGCGTGCTGGAAGAGCCGGCGTGCGTCGATGCGCT
>NZ_MCAS01000062.1 GCF_003610895.1 Paraburkholderia fungorum | reverse complement strand
CAGGTCCGCTGCCGTATCCCATACCAACGTGAATCAAGACCATGAAAATCCATCAACTCCTGAAAGCTGTGATTCTCCCGCTCGCCATTGTGGCGACCTCCGCCGCCACGATCCAGCCGGCCAGCGCCGCGCCTGCAATCAAGACGGTTGCCCCGTCGGGCGCGCCGTACTCGTTGCTGTCGCGAGACGACACGGTGCTCGTGCTGGTCGACCACCAGGTGGGCCTGTTCACCGGCGTGCGCGACATCGATACCGGTGAGCTCAAGCATAACGTGGTGGCGCTGGCCAAAGCCGCGAAGACGCTGGGTATCCCGGTGATTGTCACCGCCACGATGCCCGACGGCATGTGGGGTCCGACGATCCCTGAACTGACAGCCGCGCTGCCGGGCGTGCCGGTGATCAGCCGGACCTCGATCAATGCATGGGACGATCCGAATGTGCGGGCCGCCATCGAGAAGACCGGGCGCAAGCAGATTCTGATCGCGGGTGTTTCGCTGGAGGTGTGTGCCACGTTCCCGGCGCTGTCGCTCAAGGCCGCGGGCTACGATCCGCGTGTGGTGCTCGACGCATCGGGGACGTTTAGCGATGCCAAGCGTACGGTAGGACTGCAGCGGCTGGCGGGCGCGGGCATTCCGGTGACCGACTACGCTACGGCAGGGGTGGAAATGCTGCATGGCAACGACGATCCGAAGGCGCAGGAGGTGTACTCCGATCTGGACATGCCGTTCGCCAACCTGGTGTGGCAGCTCAAGAACGCTTCGCGCAAGTGACAAACAGGCCGATCCGGCGAGGGCGAATAGCGTCCTCGTCTGAACAACCCGAAGCTATCCAGGCATGCAGACACGGATAGCTTTGGAGCTGGACACTACGGCAGGATGGAGTATCACCATGGACAGGTTTGTACGTGTGTCGCGTGTTGTCGCCGGCCACGACGTGATCATTGGCAAAGCTTTCTGGGCGAAGCGTTTCGATGAACGATCGTTTGACGGATTGATCGATCCCGTTGTCATGCTTGATCATTTTCACATGACCGCTCCGACCTTTGCAGCGCATCCGCATGCAGGAATTTCGGCCGTGACCTATGTGTTCGAGGACGCGATAGGAGCGCATGTCAATTACGATTCGCTGGGAAATCAAGGTCCCATCAATCCGGGGGCATTGCACTGGTTTGCCGCCGGCCGTGGAGCGGTGCACACCGAACAGCCTGAAGGCAAGGAGCAGCATGTTCACGCGCTGCAGATATTCGTGAATCTGCCTGCCAGCAAGAAATTCGACGCCCCTTATGCTGTTCATGTGGAGCCGCACGACATCCCGGAGTTCAAGGCTCCCGGTGTTCGCGTACGCGTGGTCGCGGGCGGCAGCAATGGCGTGAGCACCGCCCACACAGAGCAACTACCCGAACCATTCACATTACTGGATGCCTTTCTTTCACGCTCATCTACGTTCAGCCATGATCTGCTGCGTGGCTGGAAAGGTTTGATCTACGTGGTCTCGGGTGCGTTGCGGATCGAGGTCGGGGATGAAGTGCGGGATCTGATGGCTGGAGAGGCAATTGGAGCGGCTATGGAAGAGGGCGCAGCAGAGCGTGCGGTATCGATTCGGTTCGCTTCTGCCGAAGACTGCCACTTTGTCGTTCTCTCCGGTCCGGCGTTGAACGAACCCTTGGCTAAACACGGGCCGCTTGTTATGAACACCCGCGAGCAACTTGAAGATCGGATTAGAGCTTTTCAGAACGGTGAATTCGGAAAGCTCACGATTCCGCAATCTGTTTGAGAACGGTTCGTGCCCTGGCGTCGAAACTCGATATATGTCCCACGGGGGCCGTTGGCCATCCTGGAACTGCGTGGTCAACAGGACGTCCCCAGCGAATTGCAGCGATAACGCGGGTTATCAGGGTTGGAAGTTTCGGGTGCAATTGGCTACGTCAGGTAATAACCGAGTTTTATGTGTAGGGGAAACGCGGCGCGTGAAGTACATTCCGTCTTCGCCAGAAAGTAAGCGTTTCAGGTTTTGACGTGAACACGTGCGACCGCGCTGCGAGACGTTGTTGAACTGCGTGAAGATGGGGATGCACTCCCCGGCGTTCACCAGACTCGTCGATGCGATGTTGGTGCATCGGCTTCACTTCAATTCACTCTCTGGGCCGATGCCCCACCGCCGCGTAGTTATCCACAAACCTCTGCCATGCCTACCAGCCAGGCGACTATTGGACAGTTTTCTTCCACGACCGGAACAGATCTAATAGCGCTCTCGTGGACGTCGGCAAGACTCCCTTTCGGTGCCAGACAGTGCCGATGTCCATGGTGGGGATAGGAATGCTCAGATCACGCCTGACGATCCGGTTCCCTTCGAGCGACCACGGACGATAGACGAGGTCCGAAAGAATTGTGACACCCAACCCGAGTGCAACCATGCTTCGCACGGCTTCGATCGACCTGCTTTGTATGCGCACGTGCGGTTCGAGGTCATACTTCCCCCAGTACTTTCGACAAGCCCGTGTTGAACGCGGAATACGCGACGGAATATCGTACGGCGGACGGGCAGAGTACGCTCTGCACCGCGGCACGCACAGCCAATATCCGTACCCTCGTGCTGGCGCTGGAACTCGACGACAGTTATCGGTTCAGTTGCAACTGATTCCGAATGGCAACCGACGGTTTTTCACTCATTCGGGCTTCCCTGGAGCCATAGCATCGGCGTGGCATCCTACGTGGAGCTACTTCGCTCGGTTACCTGCTTTCTCGTTCTTAGAAAACAATTGCGAAACCATGCCGCTGCTTTGTCCTCCTGGGCTCTGGGATGCCAGGCCATCGCGAGACGAAACGGCGGCATGTCGAACGGCAATTCGACCAGATCTACCAAAGCGCTATATCGCTGTAGCAACTGCCTCGGCAACGTGGCTACGCCGTCCGTCTGCGACAGGATCAGAGCCACCTGGTTGTAGTTCGGGACCGCAGCTACCACATTTCGGCGCCGCTCAAGTGTCGCAAGCAAATCGTCGACTGGGGTGCAGAAATCAGCTCGCGCGGACACCACGACGTGCGACAGACTGCAATATTCTTCGAGGTCAGGCGCATGCAGGCCTCGCGGATGCGAACGCCGCTGCGCCAGAGCGAAGTCATCGCTGAGCAGAAATCTGGACTTGAGGGTCGGTGGCATCTTCGTGATGTCACCCAGGACAAGGTCGACTTCACCTTTCGCCATGCGCTCTACCAGATTGCCGTCGGAAGCCGGAATGACCGCCATGCGTAGACCGGGGTTTCGCTGTCGCATCACTTCCACCATCACATCCAGACCGAGGATGGTGAAGACGCTGTCGTTAGCAGCCGCGACGAACGTTCTGGACGATAAGGTCGGGCTGAATTCACGCACCTCCGCCACGGCCTCACGCAGTTGCGAAAGCGCCTGCGCCAGCCGAGGCCGCAGTTCCAGCGCACGCTCTGTCGGGGCCATGCCACGCCCGGTTTCCGAGGGAACTAACAACGGATCCTGGAACAATTCTCTCAGTCGCGACAGATGACCGGAGACGGTCGACTGGCTGACGTGCATCCTGTGCGCCGCTCTGGTCACATTCAGATCGGTGAGCAACGCATCCAGCGATATCAGCAACGGCAGGTCCGACCGCTTTATGTCCATATTTTCGATACCTCCTATCGGAACAAACGACTCACAGTTGGGGCAGTTCGCCCCTTACTCTTCAAGCAGGGAACCGACGAAGAAACCCGCTCGAATCTCTTTCTGCATGGATTGTCTGCGGTCTGAGCCGGCACCTGCCGATACAGCCTGTCTACAGGCCAGGCCATAGCGCACCTTTTAACGATTAAATACAGAACCATTATGACGAATATCACGAAGAAAATTGCCGTGATCACCGGCGCTAACAAAGGCATCGGCTTTGAAACCGCACGACAGCTCGCTCGCGAAGGATTTCATGTCATTGTCACCGGTCGCAATCTGCAGGCTGCGCAACAAGCTGCGGGTGAGCTTACGGAAAACGGCTTGAGTGCGGAAGCGCTTTCTCTGGATGTCACGAACGAAGCGTCGATCGTTGCCGCGGTTGCCGCGGTAGAAGGACGCCATTCCAGACTCGACGTACTGGTCAACAACGCGGGCGTCATGCTCGACGCGTTCGACAAGACCCCATCGCAGCAGTCGCATGAAGTCTGGCACAAAACCTTCGACACCAACCTGTTCGGCGTGGTTGAAGTCACGAATGCGTTCCTGCCACTTCTGAAGCAGTCGAGCGCCGGTCGCATCGTAAATGTATCGAGCATTCTCGGTTCAATGGCTGCCAATGTCGATCCCTCGTCGATGTTCTACAGCTTCAAGATCCCCGCGTACAACGTCGCAAAGACTGCACTCAACGCGTGGACGGTCCATCTCGCCTACGAACTGCGCGACACCGCTATCAAGGTGAATGCCGCCCATCCTGGCTTCGTCAAGACCGACCTGCACGGCGTCGACGCACCGTTGTCGCCTGCAGAAGGTGCGCGCACGAGTGTTCAGCTCGCCATGTTGGCGGATGACGGCCCCACGGGATCTTTTTTTCATGAAGGGACCGTTCAGCCCTGGTAATCAATGTCGTCGAAAACCTCCTGCAAAGACGGGAGTCTGTCATCGGAATCTGGACGGACGAACATAGCGGGATGGATTTTTCGATGAGCATTCCCGCCTCATCCGTTTTATCAGCTTTGGCACTCCAAATTAAACGCGACGATGCTTCATACAAACAAAACCTATCAGATAGGTGACGTGACCGTCACCAAAATCGAAGAAATGCGGTTGAACGTGGCGCCACCGTCCTTTCTTTACCCCGATTGGGAGGCGGAGGAATTGGATCCCAATCTGCATTGGCTTACGCCGAGCAACATGGATGCCGCAACGGGCAACCTGATTCAGAGTGTCCACACCTGGCTCGTCCGCACCCGGCGACACACGATCCTGATCGATACCGGTTCCGGTAACGACAAGGAACGGCCGCAGAACACGATCTTCCATCGCCTTCAAACGCCTTATCTGAAACGACTGGCGGCGGCGGGTGTGCAACCTGAGGACGTCGACTTCGTTCTACATACGCATTTGCACGTGGATCACGTCGGATGGAACACACGACTCGACGGCGGCCGCTGGGTGCCGACCTTTATCAACGCGCGGCACGTCTTCTCGCACGCTGAAGAGGACTACTACAGCAGCCCCGCGAGCCACAACCAGGTCAACGTGCCGAGTCTGGGCGTCTACGAAGATAGCGTCGCCCCCATCATCGAGGCCGGCCACGCGGAGCGCATCAGTAACGACGGCGGGGCTTACCTCGACAACTTCGTCTTCCGCCCTTCGAAAGGGCACAGCATTGGCCACATGTCGATCGAATTACGCTCTGCGGGGCAGGAAGCACTGTTTAGCGGGGACGTCATGCATCATCCGTTGCAGGTCGTGCGCCCGGACTGGAACTCTGTTTTTTGCGAGTGGCAGAACGAAGCGAAGATGTCTCGCCGATGGGCCCTCGAGCACGCGGCGGATCGCAAGATGCTCTTTTTTACCCCTCACTTCGCCGAAACCTCCGTCGGCTACGTGACACGGCGTGGCGACCGCTTCGAGTGGCGCTACGAATGAACCTCGAGGAATGAGACACATGAAAAAAACTTACGCTCTGAACGGCATCGAACTCGTCTTCGAGGAGTTGCGCGTGCCAACCGGCGAGGCCGGTATTGAGTTATATGTGCGCAACAAGCGCCCCGCCAACCTGGTCCGCAGTTCTTCGGCTCGCACCATCGTGATGGTGCACGGAGCGACCTTCTCGTCGGGCAGTCTCTATGACGTTCCGTTTAACGGCATGTCGTTCCTCGACTTCCTCGCAGCGGCAGGATACGACGTTTATGCACTCGACGTGCGCGGCTATGGTCAGTCCACCAGACCTCCCGAAATGGAATCACCGGCAGACCTGTCTCCTCCCTTGGTGGCGACCGATACCGGGGTATCCGACTTCGGCATCGTGATCGATTACGTGCTGGCACGGTGTGGAATCGGACGCGTTTGCGTATTCGGCATGTCATGGGGAGGCACGGTGGCGGGCGCGTACACGAGCCGCCATCCGGACAAGGTCGAAAAGCTGGCATTGCTCGCGCCCCAGTGGTTGAGCGACAAACCTATTCCGATCGATACGGGTGGCCCTCTCGATGCCTACCGGTTGGTGCCGGTGCGCGAAATCAGGGGGCGCTGGCTGAGCACCGTTCCGGAGCAGGGTCGCGCAACGCTGATACCGGAAGGCTGGTTCGATCAGTGGGCTGATTTCACGTTAGCCGAGGATCCGTGGAGCAGCAGCCGCACACCCGACCGGTTGCGTGCGAGCAACGGACCGATCCAGGACATCCGTGAATACTGGCGCGCCGGCCGCAGGTATTACGACCCGGCGGATATTCGGGTTCCCGTGCTGTTGGTGCACGCAGAGTGGGATGTCGACGTGCCGATAGATCTTGCGCAGGCGCTGTTCCTCGAACTAACAAGCACGCCGTATCGCAAATGGGTAGAAATTGGCGAAGGCACGCACCTCGTGCTGCTGGAAAAAAATCGGCTTCTTGCGTTTGATGCGATCCGCGAATTTCTCGACAGGAACTTCGAGCCAGAGAAAGCGGCGTCTGCCTGGCAGCAGTAGTCCAGTAACCAACAGCGCTTTCATGAACGAATCGAGCGCGCAATTGGCACGTGGGGCATACCGGTTCATCAGAGCGACCGCGACATCGACCGTGATGCCAAGGTTCGTCGCGGCCCCCAAAACGCAATGGATCAGATGCGCTGATGCTGCTTACTGCAATTCGCCCACCAGTTCGGGCACGACCGTGAACAGATCACCCACCAGACCATAATCGGCGACGCTGAAAATCGGCGCTTCCGGGTCCTTGTTGATCGCCACGATCACCTTCGAGTCCTTCATGCCGGCCAGATGCTGGATCGCACCCGAGATGCCGACCGCCACGTACAGTTGCGGCGCGACGATCTTGCCGGTCTGGCCGACCTGATAGTCGTTCGGCACGAAGCCCGCGTCGACCGCTGCGCGCGAAGCGCCCAGCGCCGCGTTCAGCTTGTCGGCCAGCGGTTCCAGCACCTTGGTGTAGTTCTCGCCGTTGCCGAGACCCCGGCCACCCGAGACGATGATCTTCGCCGAGGTCAGCTCCGGACGGTCCAGCTTGGTGACTTCACGGCTGACGAATTGCGACAGACCGCTGTCCGCGGCCGCTTCGATCTTCTCGACCGCTGCGCTGCCGCCTTCTGCTGCGACCGCGTCGAAACCCGTCGTGCGAACCGTGATGACCTTGATCGGATCAGCCGATTGCACCGTCGCGATTGCGTTACCCGCGTAGATCGGGCGCTCGAACGTGTCGGCGCTGTCCACTGCGGTGATGTCGCTGATCTGCGCGACGTCGAGTTTCGCAGCGATACGCGGCGCGATGTTCTTGCCGTAGGCCGTGGCCGGCGCGAGGATGTGGGTGTAGTTCTTCGCGGGGTCTTGCACAAGCGTCAACACCGTCGCTTCGACGTTTTCCGCGAGG
>NZ_MCAS01000061.1 GCF_003610895.1 Paraburkholderia fungorum | reverse complement strand
CGCGCTTCGACGACCGGGATGTTTCCGGTACTCATCGTCATGCTTATCCTTGTGCTCACTTGATCGTATTGCCCCACAGCGACGTGTCGTCCACGTTCGACTTCGTCACGAGAGGTGCGGGCAGCTGGTCTTCGAGAATGCCGGGCGACAGCTGGATGATGTTGCTGCCGTGATCCGTCGCACCGGGCTTGAAGGTCTGCCCCGCAAGCGCCGCCTTGATGTAGTACAGGCCGTACTTCGCATACAGGTCCGCCGGCTGGGACATGGTTGCGTCGATATCGCCGCGGCGGATTGCATCGAACTCCTGAGGAATGCCGTCGTTGCTGACGATCACAATGTGCTTCGGATCGCCCGCGCTGAAGAGCATCTGTTTGCGACGCAGCGTCTGCAGCGTCGGTGCCAGGTACACACCCCCCGCCTGCATATAGATCGCCTTCACGTCAGGGTTCGCGGTCAGCAGCGTATCGAGCGCGGTCGCCGCCACATCGCCCTTCCAGCCCGCCGGAATCTCGAGCAGCGACAGCCCCGGATATTTCTTCAGGCAGGCGCGAAATGCTTCGGACCGGTCGCGCCCGTTCACCGACGCCAGATCGCCCATGATCTGCACGACCTTGCCCGATTTCACATGGGCGCCGATGTAGTCGCACGCCTTTGAGCCGTATGCGCGATTGTCCGCACGCACGACCATCGCCACCTTGCCCTGGGTCGGCGCCACGTCCACCGCGACCACCGGCACGTTCTTCGCAGCGGCCGCGTCCAGCGCGCGGCTGATCGCCGCCGAATCCAGCGGACCGACGACGATGCCCTTGGCCCCCAGGTTCAGCAGGCTGTTCATGTCGGTGATCTGCTGGGCCGGGTCGCCGTTCGAGTTCACCGGCGCCAGGATGGCAAGCCCCATCTCTTTCGCATACGTGGGCAGGTAGTTGTTGTACGACTGCCAGAACGGCGACGTGAGCAGCGGCAGATCCAGCCCGATCCGGCCCGCTTCGTCCGCGTGGGCAGGTGTACCGAAGCCCGCGCCCAGACTGAAGGCAGCGAGGCTCGCGATGGAAATGGTGTGGCGCACGAAACGACGGGCCGTGGCTAGCCCCTTGATGAACGTCATTGATCTGGTCTCCTGGTTATCTGCCTGTTTGATCTGTTCCGGCGATCGGAACGGGACGTGACGACTACCGGACACGGGATTAAGTTTACCCGTGAACATATTATTCTTATATGAACAACGCTAAGTCAAGTGACATAAGCAGAACGGCCGCTGGGACTTTCCCTGGCACCCTGGCGCCGCTCGAATGCAAAGCATGCTTAGACCCAGCGTGATGTCGCTTGCGGAACAGAAAAAGGCGAGTTGCCTCCGATGCAAATGAGATCGCCGAATCGCTTAAAGCTGTCGGAACGAACTGAACTGAACTGATGTCGTACGATGAACAGACTGAAGAGTCTGGGGATCAGTTCGGCGAATATCATTTTGATCTGGATAGCTAATCAATATTTAGCGGTGACACAGCAGGCCTTGCAATGAACTTCTCGCGGCCTCAGGGCATGTATCGTTCACCGTCAGTCCAGCCTGGCGAAACCAGTACGGCTAAATAGGTGCAAAGAGAAAGATCAATAAATTTAAAAGCTTGTGTCATGAGTTTGCGGCACTGTCACGCGCCAGCAATCCAACCCGCTCCCTACGCAAACGTTATCGCGGGATAACGGAATCTTGTCGATGGCCCCCGCTCGCGCGGATCGAGGTGGCTCAAGCGAGGCCTGATCGTCCTGCCCGTGTTCGCCGCCGCGCTCGGTGTGAAGGTACTCATTGAATAACCGACCGGGCCAAGGCCGTCCGCCTCCTCATAACGCCTTGTACATAATGGCGGTCGAATCGGGCCGCTTCTCCAGCGTGCCATGGCAAAAACTTCACACTCACACCGGACATCCGATAACCAGTTCGGCATAGCGCGCCGGCACATCATGCATCCCGTATGAAGTTCGCACGATTCGACATGGCTTTTCCGACCCACTAGCTCGATTTCTGACCGACGTCGGCGTGTGCCGGTTTGACGGCACTCGCTGCAGCAGGAGCTACTGCCGCGGGTGCTGATTGGCCGGATCGCACCGTATGCTGGTTGCCGACAGGTTGAGTCACGACGCCGTCGGCTGGGCCGGAGGCCGGCTTGATCTCAGGTGACGGCTTGGGCGCTTCAGCCGCCTTGATCGCAATATCTGCAGCTTTGTCCATCGCATACTTCATCAGGTCGATCAGATCGGCTTTCTTCATCGCCGTGCCGTCTACTGCATTGTTCGTCTGATTCATCGCGATCAGACATATGTTTGCCATCGAAATATCGAGGAAGGTCGCGGCGGCGTCCTTGTTTGCGAGAAGCTGAAGATTTTCCACGACCCGGTTGATAGCTTCGATCTGGCCTCCGGCTCCGAGCAGTTTGGTGAGCGTTGCGGAAACCTCGGTTTCCTGGTTCCGGCTCCTGATCGCGGCGGCTGCCTCAAAACAGCCTTGGCCATGTGCATCGAAAATGGCTACGTTACTGTCCGCATTCCAGGCGACAAAGGTCGTGTGGAGATCGCCCTGGGAGACACGCTTGCTGTCGCCATCCATCACAAAGCCGTGATCCGCAACGGTCATACCCGTAAGCACAGGTTTATTGTTCGCGCAGCCGACCAGCAGCGCACCACTCAGAAGAGTCACGACATATCGCATGCGAATCATAAATCCCCCGGCCAGATTGAAATATCGAAAGCGTGGCATCCAGATGCGTGTCAGAAATTTTGCAACGCTTGATCACCTGCAGTTCAATGCACTTCGTAGAGTGCGGCCATTCAGAATGACGACGCTGAGCTGTCCTTGTCGAGTCAGAAAGTTTCCCAGTCCGCCTTCACCACATTTACCGCGATCGCGGCCGGCTTTTCGGTGCTGGTGGTCTCGCCTCCCGGTTTTTGCGACTCCGCGCGACGCGTGGCATGGATCGCGGCAGCAGGATGGTGAGGCTTGCTTCGCGGGATCGCCGTGCGCAACCTGGATTGCCCCGCATCGGCGACCTTGAACACGGACACAGCTTCCGTCAGCATCTTTGCCTGTTCTTCAAGCGACTGCGCGGCGGCGGCGGCCTGTTCAACAAGCGCCGCATTCTGCTGCGTCACCTCGTCCATCTGCCCCACGGTCTGATTGACCTGCTCGATACCCCGGCTCTGCTCCTCGGAAGCAGCCGCGATTTCACCAACGATATCGGACACCTGCTTGATTGCGTGCTTCACATGCCCCATGGTTGTGCCGACTTCGGAAGCCTGTTGCACGCCGCCCTGAATCATTGCCACGGACGAACCGATCAACTCCTTGATCTCCTTGGCGGCAGCGGCAGAACGTTGCGCGAGATTGCGAACCTCGCTGGCAACAACGGCAAATCCCCGCCCCTGCTCACCCGCACGAGCCGCTTCCACGGCGGCATTCAGCGCGAGGATATTCGTCTGAAAGGCAATGCCTTCGATTACGCCGGTGATCTCCGAGATCTTGCTGGAGCTGGCGCTGATCTGGCCAATTGTGGAGACCATTCCCTGAACCGCGCTGTTGCCTGCATCAGCCATGTCCGTGGCGTTCGTTGCCAGCATATTGGCCTGACGCGCACTATCCGCGTTCTGCCTCACCGTCTCGGTTAGCTGGGTCATACTAGCCGCCGTTTCCTCGAGGGAGGCTGCCTGTTCCTCGGTGCGAGCCGACAGATCCGTGTTCCCGGCGTAAATTTCTCTTGCTGCCGTCCGTACCGAGTCCGTAGTGCCGATAACGGTGGCGATAGCGGCTCTCACATGATCCAGTAGCGAATTGAACGCAACCGCAGTCTGTCCGATTTCGTCCATACGATCGACTGGTGCAGCGCGAGTAAGATCGAGCGACGACTTGATGTTCACCATGCTGGACTGCATGCCATTGAGACTGATCTTGATGCCGCGAACAATACCGAGTGCGAATGCACCGACACCGAGCAGTACGGCACTCATCCAGATCACCATGCCCCACAACGAGAAATCAAAGGCAGTTTTATTTTCAGCACGCAAATCGGAACCAAGCTTTGTGTTGTAGTCGATCTGGATCCGCAAATCACTGGCCAGCTTATTTACAGCTGCACCGATGCCGCTGTTCTGATCGGTGAGCAGTGCCAGGATACTACTGGGTTCGCCTGTGCTGGATCTCGCAAAGAACTGGGGGATCTCGGTACGGATGTGCGCCAGATCGGCCTTTGTGGCGTCTGTCATTTCCTGATCTTTGGTATCGGAAATGTCGTTCTTGTTGTAGTAATCGATAAGCTTGCCAACCTTGTCGAGCGATGTAGCGATATTTGCTTCAACCTCTGCTCGCTTTGACGTGTCCGTTGTTAGCCCGTGCCGGTAGAGCGCAAGCTGCAGTGCCGCGGCTTCGGTAATCGTCTTGTCGAGATCCGCGATACTGGGAATGGTATTGACCTGAATGTATTCGAACCTGGTCATCGACTGCAACAGCAAGATGATAGCGGCTGCCCCCGTCATGCAGAGCGCCAGGGCAAGCACGCCAAAGCTGAGAAACAGGCGTTTTGAGATTGTCATGGTTGTCCAGATCGAAGGGGTAGCTGAATATCGGCATAGAACGCGCCGCCAGAAGTCAGCACATGCTGATCTTCTCGTAGGGGTAACCTTCCAGACGTGCAGTTCCTCGTTGCCTGAGCCTATGCGTCAGTCAGATAGTTAGTCTGAATAGACTTCGTCGACGCAAAGGCTGGCAGACCGAATGAACGTGAGCGCTTGCGTACTGACATGGAGTTCAGCAAAGACAAGCGTTAACAGGACGCTGTCACGTTGCCGAAATGCTTGGGTAATATCTTGCGATGAAGAACGAAAGATCGCTCTATCACGCTCATCGCTTTCCGGTGGCGCTCGCGATCCTGAACGCACGCAAGCTTTCCTATTGGGCTTCAGTCCGATTCGGCAGCACTTCGCGCTTATGCGACACCTGCTGCGCGCTTATCGGCATCACCGAAAGTGCGTCTCACTCAGAACAATTCACGTTCGTGGCGCCTTGACGTCGACATCCGCGCCCCAGGATAACCCTGTCGAAACAGCGCTCAACGTACCGATCGACAAACATGGCGCCGCTCTCGGACACATCAAATCAGTCCATGCAGACGATGATGTTTTTTGTGTCCAGGACACCCCGCTGCGGAAACCGGTCAACTCTTCCAGCGCGCACGTCAGCAATCAGTCTGTTCAGTTCGCCCAGTTCCCCGTTCTCGTCGTTCAGCGATATACGGGCGTTCTGGCGCAGATCGCGGATCTGGTTCCGTTCCCGCACAAGCATGGCAAGAGCGCGGCTGCGCGTCATTAGAATCTGTTTTGAGTCGTCCATTTTTAACCCGTGTGCAACACTCCCGGTTTGCTACCGTCCGCAGCCCAGAACGCCATTGCTCTGGCCGCCCGCACTGCGCTACGGCATGCGACTCCTTCGCTGCAGGGCTTTGCCCCAGTTTGATGCGCTGAACGAGGAAACCCCATTGCTATGTATTGCTTATTAAACAGATGAGTAAAGCCGGTTGTGAAACGGGCAGTAGGCAGTGGGACTTGCCGAATACTTTCAGCTCTCTTGAGAAACCTCAGCGCTCGATGATTCTGGGTGCAACGAGCATCTTCGCGGGAAACTGCCTTAATTTGCCGTGTTTTGCACTCTCCCCCCCGCCTCCTTCCACCGGCCTGCCGCCCAGCTTGAATGCACTCACCACCCGCGCCAGATTACCGGCTTGATCGCGCAGGGATTCGGCAGCGACCGAGGCTTCCTCGACCAATTCCGCGTTTTGCCGCGTGATTGCCTCCATCTGGCTGGCCGCCTGGCTGATCTGCGCGATGCCCAGTGTTTGTTCTTCACTCGCCATGGCAATCTCCTCCATGATGCTCGTGGCATGCTTCACACGAGTGACAATATGGTTCATGGCTATGCCGGCCTGATTGACCAGCTCCGCACCCGCGTCAACCTTCTTTGCCGAATCGCCGATCAGCACCTTGATCTCCTTGGCTGCGCTTGCTGAGCGCTGCGCGAGGGTGCGCACCTCGGCGGCGACCACCGCAAAACCCCGCCCCTGCCTCCCAGCTCGTGCCGCCTCGACTGCGGCATTCAGAGCCAGGATATTCGTCTGGAACGCAATGCCGTCGATTACCCCGATAATGTCGTTGATTTTCGTGGACGACTGATTGATTTCACTCATTGTCTGGACTACGCGCGACACGATGGAGGCACCGTCGACTGCAGCTTGCACCGCTGATTCCACCGCCTGATTCGCCTGTCGGACATTGTCCGCATTCTGCCTGACTGTGGTGGTCAATTGTTCCATTGAAGCTGCGGTCTGCTCGAGCGAACTTGCCTGTTCCTCGGTACGGGAAGATAGGTCAAGGTTGCCACTCGCGACCTGGTGCGAAGCGCTGCCGATGGCGTTGCTGGCATCGCGAATCGGTCCGATGGTCGAGATCAGTCTGTTCTGCATCGAGGCCAACGCGTTAAGCATTTTCCCGACCTCGTCATGACGATGGTTCTGGATAATCTCACGGAGATCGCCTCCGGCGACGCGCTCGCATGTGGCGATCGCACGTTCGATCGGCGCCAGCACGCTGCGCCGGAAAAACCATTGCATCAGGATGCTGATAGCAACGACCAGTGGCAAGGTAACGCCGATCTGCTCAAGCATTTTGACCCGAAACATCGCGTCGATATCATCGACGTAGACTCCGGTTACAACGACCCACTTCCAGACCGGGTTAAATGAGTAGAAAGCGAGCTTGGGCTCGGCCTTCGATTCTCCTGGGCGTGGGTAGTCGTATGAATAGAACCCGCTACCGTTGGCTCGAGCGCCTGCCAGAAGGTCGTCGTAAATCGCGGCGCCACTCTGCGTCCTGAAATCGGCCATCGAGTGACCGGCTTTCGTTGCGTCGGGATGTGAAAGCAAGATCAGGTTGTCGTCGAAGACAGAAAAATAGCCATCCGAACCATAATGCATGAGTCCGATTTCGGCTAAAACTGCTTTCTGCGCGTCAGGTAACGACTTCGCACCGGAAGCGACCTGCGCCTGGGCGTTGGAAATCACCCGTCCTGCCAGATCGATTAAATGGCGCAGCTCAAGCTGTCTGCTTTCAATCATGCTGGCGCGAGTCTGCCAGGCACTCCATGCACCTGCTGCAAGCTGTAGCAGGGCAATGAGACCAACCAGAATCAACAGTTGCGCACGCAGGTTTATTCTTCGCATCATGGGTTTACCAAAGTGCATTTGACAAATGCTGGCGTAAAACGCGCCACCGGGCACATGAGCTCACGTGTACTCCAGTACCTGAGCGCACTCAGACGTCATTTCGGCGCGGTCCTGAAAGCTGAGCCCGCATAACAGACCAGCGCGTGCCGAGGATGCTAATTTCACGGTTGAAGCAGCGCTCGCTGAACAATTCGCCGATACCTATCAACTTCCCGATTGGCTCGTGCTCGTCAAATGCCCGAGCGTAAGAGACGGATGCATCGGAATTGCATCGCAACCCATACACACGGGCAACACGGTGCCACCAGGCATCGCAGCCTGCGATCTTCAGGGCGCCCGTTGCCCATAGCGTTTGGTGGCACCACGCGCTTCGACGACCGGGATGTTTCCGGTACTCATCGTCATGCTTATCCTTGTGCTCACTTGATCGTATTGCCCCACAGCGACGTGTCGTCCACGTTCGACTTCGTCACGAGAGGTGCGGGCAGCTGGTCTTCGAGAATGCCGGGCGACAGCTGGATGATGTTGCTGCCGTGATCCGTCGCACCGGGCTTGAAGGTCTGCCCCGCAAGCGCCGCCTTGATGTAGTACAGGCCGTACTTCGCATACAGGTCCGCCGGCTGGGACATGGTTGCGTCGATATCGCCGCGGCGGATTGCATCGAACTCCTGAGGAATGCCGTCGTTGCTGACGATCACAATGTGCTTCGGATCGCCCGCGCTGAAGAGCATCTGTTTGCGACGCAGCGTCTGCAGCGTCGGTGCCAGGTACACACCCCCCGCCTGCATATAGATCGCCTTCACGTCAGGGTTCGCGGTCAGCAGCGTATCGAGCGCGGTCGCCGCCACATCGCCCTTCCAGCCCGCCGGAATCTCGAGCAGCGACAGCCCCGGATATTTCTTCAGGCAGGCGCGAAATGCTTCGGACCGGTCGCGCCCGTTCACCGACGCCAGATCGCCCATGATCTGCACGACCTTGCCCGATTTCACATGGGCGCCGATGTAGTCGCACGCCTTTGAGCCGTATGCGCGATTGTCCGCACGCACGACCATCGCCACCTTGCCCTGGGTCGGCGCCACGTCCACCGCGACCACCGGCACGTTCTTCGCAGCGGCCGCGTCCAGCGCGCGGCTGATCGCCGCCGAATCCAGCGGACCGACGACGATGCCCTTGGCCCCCAGGTTCAGCAGGCTGTTCATGTCGGTGATCTGCTGGGCCGGGTCGCCGTTCGAGTTCACCGGCGCCAGGATGGCAAGCCCCATCTCTTTCGCATACGTGGGCAGGTAGTTGTTGTACGACTGCCAGAACGGCGACGTGAGCAGCGGCAGATCCAGCCCGATCCGGCCCGCTTCGTCCGCGTGGGCAGGTGTACCGAAGCCCGCGCCCAGACTGAAGGCAGCGAGGCTCGCGATGGAAATGGTGTGGCGCACGAAACGACGGGCCGTGGCTAGCCCCTTGATGAACGTCATTGATCTGGTCTCCTGGTTATCTGCCTGTTTGATCTGTTCCGGCGATCGGAACGGGACGTGACGACTACCGGACACGGGATTAAGTTTACCCGTGAACATATTATTCTTATATGAACAACGCTAAGTCAAGTGACATAA
>NZ_MCAS01000060.1 GCF_003610895.1 Paraburkholderia fungorum | reverse complement strand
GCACGCTCGGCGTCGCTCATCAATTCGACGTCCGCAACCGTCGACACCCGGCCGGACACCAGCGCGTTCAGCGACGCCACATAGTGTTCCGCAAGACGCTCGACCGTCCGCGCATCGAACAGCTCACGCGCATACACAAAGCTCGCCGACATCGTCCCGTCCGATGCCTCCGTCGTGTTCAGCGTCAGCTCGAACTGCGCCATCGCCTCGCTCAACCCGTACCACTCGACCTTCACTCCGGGCAGTGTGTCGAGCACGCGCTCGTCGTCGCGCAGATGGTTGAACATCACCTGGAACAGCGGCGCATGACTCAGGCTGCGTTGCGGCTGCAGCGCATCCACCAGTACATCGAACGGCAGGTCCTGATGCAGTTGCGCGGCCTGCGCGTCGCGCTTCACCGTCTCCAGCAACGTCGTCAGTGACGTGCCGCCGTCCATCCGCGCCCGCATCACCAGCGTGTTCACGAACAGGCCAATCAGCCCTTCCGTTTCGACCCGCTCCCGGTTCGCCGCCGGCACCCCCACCCGGATGTCCCCCTGCGCCGTGTAGCGATGCAGCAGCAGCTGGAAACCCGCCAGCAGCACCACGAACGGCGTCGCCCGGAGCTCGCGTGCGCGTTGACGGATGGCTCGTGCGAGCGTGTCCGGAAGGCCGATCCGGTGCGTCGCGCCGTGCCAGGTGCTCACCGCCTGACGCGCACGGTCGCTGGGCAGCGCCAGCACCGGATGCGCGTCGCCCAGCTGCGCGCGCCAGTACGCAAGCTGGCGCGCCTGCTCGCCCGCTTCGAGCCAGCGCCGCTGCCAGCGCGCGTAATCGGCGTACTGAACCGGCAGCTCACGCCGTTGCGCCGGGCGGCCTTCGCGCAGCGCGCGATAGCCTTCGACGAACTCCCGCAGCAACACTTCCACCGACCAGCCGTCCGACACGATGTGGTGCATCACCACCGTCAGCACGTGCTCGCACGCGCCCACCCGGATCAGCGCGACGCGCAGCAGCGGGCCGTGCACCAGATCGAACGGTTCGGTGGCAAATGCATTGGCCGTGGATGCCAGCGCGCTTTCCACATCGTCCGATCCGGACACATCGGTAAAGCGCCAGTCGCACCGGCTATCCGTGCCAATGGACTGCACCACTTCACCATCGACCTGCGCATCGGTCTGCGCTGCAAAGGTTGTGCGCAGCGATTCATGCCGCGCGACTACCGCGTCGATGCTCGCGCGCACTGCTTGCGTATCGAGTTCACCGCTCAAGCGCAGCGCGCCCGGCATGTGATACGCGCTGCTCTCCGGCTGCAGATTCCACAGGAACCACAGGCGCTGCTGCGCGTGAGACAGCGGCAATGCCGTGCGCTCATCCGCGGCGATGACCGTGATCGGCGGCACCACGGGTTGCATGGCGCCGTCGCTGGCTGCCTGAACCAGCACCTGGGCCAGTGCCGCGACCGTCTGCGTATCGAACAGCTGTCGCGGCGTTATCGTGATGCCCGCATGATGGGCCTGCGCAACTACCTTCAGGCTAAGAATCGAATCGCCGCCGAGTTCGAAGAAGTTGTCGTGCCGCCCGACACGCTCCACCTCCAGCACCTGTTCAAACAGCGCGGCAAGCGTCGTTTCGGGCTCGCCTTGCGGCGCTTCGTAACCGCGTGTCTGGAATTCGGGCGCAGGCAGCGCCTTGCGATCCACCTTGCCGTTCGGCGTCAGCGGCAATGCGTCCAGCACCACCACTGCCGAGGGCACCATGTAATCGGGCAATGCCGAAGATAAGGTTGCACGCAGCGAGGCAACATCCAGCGTTACGCCTGCATGCGGTGCAACGTAGCCCACCAGCCGCATACCACCCGCTGCACCCTGCGCGGTCACCACCGCTTCACGCACGCCCTGCTGCGCCAGCAGTTGCGCCTCGACTTCGCCCAGTTCGATGCGGAAACCCCGGATCTTGACCTGATGATCGATCCGTCCGAGATACTCCAGCTCGCCATCCGCACGCCAGCGCGCCAGGTCGCCGGTCCGGTAAAGCCGGCCGCCCTGCGTGGAGAACGGATCCGGTACGAACCGCTCCGCCGTCAGGGCCGCGCGATTCAGATAGCCACGCGCCAGCGCTTCGCCGCCGATGTACAGCTCGCCCGCCACACCACGAGGCGCGAGTTCCCCGCGGCCATCGAGCACGTACATTCGCCGCCCAGCCAATGCACGGCCAATCGGCACCTTGCGCAGCGTGTCATCCGCGTTCGCGACCAGCGCGTCGCAATCGAACAGTGTCGCCGAGACCGTGGTTTCGGTCGGTCCGTAAGTATTCAGCAACTTCACATGCTGCAATCCGGCCGTGCGCCATGCGTTGACACCCTCGGCGGCCATCGCCTCGCCGCCCGCGATCGCGAGCCGCAACGCACCGTAGTCGCGTGCGCCTTCCTTGGCGAAATCCTGCGCCAGCAGATGCCAGTAAGCGGTCGTCACATCGATCACGCTAATCCGGTACTGCAGCAGCTTTCGATAAAACGTGCCACTGTCCCACAACTCGACATCGCGCAGCACGATCGCCGCGCCGACGCACAGCGCCGGGAAAATCTCTTCGATAAAGCCGTCGAAGCTGAATGCGGCGAACTGCAGCACGCGATCGTTTTCGTTCAGCGCACAGAAATCGATCGTTGCCTGCGTATGGATTGCCAGGGACCGCTGATCGATTGCAACGCCTTTCGGCTGCCCGGTGGAGCCCGACGTATAGATCACATAAGCAAGCGAATCGGGAGCGGCGGCGACCTGCGGATTCGACTCGGCAAGATTCGCAACAGCACCAACGTCCGAGGTTTTCGAAGCATCCGACGCGTCCAGCTCAATCACACCAACCCGCGATGCCGCCTCACCAGGCGTGTTCGCGAACAACGCGCGCGTGGCTTCGTGCGTGATCAACCATTCAATACCGCTATCCGCGACCATGTAGGCGAGCCGCGCAGCCGGATACGACGGGTCGAGTGGCACATACGCAGCGCCCGTCTTCAGTACCGCGAGTACCGCGACGACCATCTCCACCGATCGCTCGACGCCGATCCCAACCTTGACTTCGGCGCCCACGCCGGCCTCGATCAGACGATGCGCCAACCGGTTCGCGCGCGCATTCAGCTCGCCGGCGCTGATTTCGAGTTCGCCCGCGATCACCGCCGCATTCATGGGCTGCCGCGCCGCTTGCCGCTCGATTGTGGCGATCACCGGCTCGATCTGTTCCAGTTGTCCCGCAGGACCAGCAAGCGTCAGCAGCGCAGCCGTTTCGTTGTGCGTCGCGCCGCACACGGCGTCGATCGTGGTTCCGGCGGCGCCGATCAGTGCGCTCAACACACCGTCGTAAAAGTCCGCGAATTGCGCGACGGTCCGTGCGTCGAACAGATCGCTCGCATACGTGAACACGCCTGCGACCCCGCCGTCGGCCGTCTCGTAGGTGTCGAGCGTCAACTCGAACGGCACGCCGGCATCGTCGAGGCGAAAGCGGCCGGCGGTAAGTTCGGGCAACGTATGAGCGAGCGTGTCGCGCTGCGTCTGATGACCGGCCATCACGTCGAAGAACGGTGTGCGTCCCGCACTGCGTTCCGGTTGCAACGCTTCGACCAGCAGATCGAACGGCAAATCCTGATGCGCCTGCGCGCCGAACATCGTGTCGCGCATCTGGATCAGCAACGCGCGCAACGTCATGTTGCGTTCGAGCCGTCCGCGCATCACCTGCGTATTGACAAAAAAGCCGACCAGTCCCGCGATTTCGCGGCGGTCACGATTCGCGACAGGCACGCCGACGCGCGGATCGAGGTCGCCGGTATAGCGATGTAGCGCGACCAGCAAAGCCGTTAGCGACACCGTAAAAAACGTGGTGCCATGCTCGCGCGCGACCGATTTGAGCGCCGCGTGACGGATCGCGGACAGCGTGAAGCGATGAACCGCGGCCGGATGGTTGGCAGCGTTGCCGCGCGGCGCGTCGGCGGGCAACGCGGACGCGGGCGCCATGTCGGCGAGTTGCGCGCGCCAGTACGCGAGTTGCCGCGTGTGCTCGTCGCCGCCGACCCAGCGGTGCTGCCATGCCGCGTAGTCACGGTAGCGGACCGGCAGGGCCGGCAACGGCGCGAGCGCCGCGCGATTACCGGGGAGCGCCTGACGATAACCGTGCGCGATCTCGTCGAACAGCAGATCGGCGGACCAGCCGTCCGCGGCGATGTGGTGCGCGACCAGCAGCAGACGCCAGGCGGCGTCGCCAGTACGCAACAGCGTCGCACGCAGCAAGGGACCGCGCGTCAGGTCGAAAGGCTGCGCAACGATTGCGCGCGATGCGGCGAGCACGGCCTCATTCGCCTCAACCTCGTCGTTCCCTTCGATCGAGGCACGCACGTCGAGCTGGTCGAGCGCGATTGTCATCGACGGATGAATCACCTGCAGCGGTACGCCGTCCGCGGATGTTTCGAACGTCGTGCGCAAGGTCTCGTGCCGATCCACCAGCACCTGCAAAGCGACGCGCAGGGCATCGATATTCAACGCCCCTCGCAACGTCAATCCACCCGCGAGATGGTAGGCGCTACTCGCGCGCTCGAGTTGCCACAGAAACCATTGACGCCGTTGCGCGAACGAAGCCGGCACCCGCTCGCCCGCCTGCGGGTCGAAATCGATCCGCGTCGGCGCGATGCGCGCACCACTCGCGCACAGGCGCCCGATCAAGGCAGCCGATTCGTGCAGCGTGGCGGTGCCGAATACATCGGCAATCTCGAACGCAACCTGCCAGCGATCCCGGACCTGCGCGGCCAGTTGCGTGGCGGCCAATGAGTTGCCGCCCAGCGAGAAGAAGTGCGCACTGCGCGTATCGACGGGCACGCCGAGTACGTCGTGCCAGATCGCCGCGAGTTCGCGTTCGACGCCTTCGCGAAGCGTGTCGTCGGTGGATGCGGGATTTGCCGCAACGCGATCCGGCAAACCGGTTTCACGATGGGCCGTGTTCACGAAGCTGCCATGCTCGTAGACGGCATAGGCATCGAGTTCCCGGCTACGCCATTTTTGCGCGGCCGCGCTGCGCTGCAATTTTCCGCTCGATGTCTTCGGCAGGCCGCCCGGGTTCAGCAGCACGACAACCGAGAGCGGTTCGCCGCACGCTTCGCCGATTGCATCGTTCAATGCATCCACGAGCGCTTGCGGCGTGGCGAGCTTTTGCATGCTGCGCGAGATTTCGACGGCAAGGCCGATGCCTTCGCGGCCCTTCAATTCGACGCCGAACGCCGCAATACGGCCTTTGCGGACGGCATCGACGTTCATTTCGACCGCGCGCTCCAGGTCCTGCGGATACAAGTTCTGGCCGCGTACGATAATCATGTCCTTGCGTCGTCCGACGATAAAAATCTCGCCGCCGTGGCGAAAACCGAGGTCGCCCGTGCGCAGCCAGCGCGTCGCACCGAAGGTCGGAAAACTCTCCGCGGTTGCATCTTCGCGACGCCAGTAGCCGCGCGCGACGCTCGGACCTGCCACCCAGATTTCACCGACACGGCCATCGTCCAGCGTGGCTCCGCTGTCCGGCGCGACGATTCGCACCTCGTGGTTGACCGCTTCACGACCGCAACCGACCAGCGTCACGACACCCGGCGCACCGTATTCGCTATCCGCCTCTGTCTGTTGAGCGGCCTGCAGCGCGACGGCTTCCGCGCGGCCCGCCTTCAATCCGCTATCGGCAAACGACACCGCGGATGGCCCATCGCCACGCGTGCCGCCAGTGACAAACAGCGTCGCTTCCGCGAGGCCGTAGCATGGATAGCGTGCGTCCGAATCGAAACGGGCAGCGGCAAAACGCTCCGCGAAGGCCTGCTGCGTGTCGAAACGCACCGGCTCCGAACCACAAAAGGCGACACGCCAGCTGGACAGATCGAGATCCGCGACCTGGGTGTCGCGCACCCGCTCGCAACACAGCCGGTACGCGAAATCCGGGCCGCCCGAGATCGTGCCACGATGCCGCGCGATCGCTTCGAGCCAACGCACCGGGCGCTCCAGAAAGTATCTGGGCGACATCAGGACGAGTGGAATACCGCTGTATACAGGCTGTAAAAGCGTGCCGATCAGTCCCATGTCGTGATAAAGCGGCAGCCAGCTGACGAACACGTCGTTAGGTGTCACACCCAATCCGCTCTGGATCGCAATCTCGTTGGCGAGCACGTTGCCGTGCGTGACCATCACGCCTTTCGGACTCGACGTCGAGCCGGATGTGTATTGCAGAAAGGCGATATCGTCCGCGCCGTGGGTCGAGGCGAACGGTGCGCCTGGCGAGGCGTGCTGCGCGGCTTCGTCGACGGCGACGAGTTGTGCACCCGGTGCGATGGCGCCGAACGATTCGCGCGTCGAAGCGATCAGCGAAGCCGTCGTCAGCACGAAGCGTGCATCGCAATCCGCCGCGATGCCGCGCAAGCGCGCCAGATGCTGTTCGCGCGCGGATTCCGGCGGATAGGCGGGCACGGCAATCGTGCCGGCATACAGACAGCCAAAGAACGCGGCGACGTAATCGATGCCGCTGTCCATCAGCAGCAAGGCGCGCTCGCCGGCCGCATTGCGCGTAGCGAGAAAACCGGCGATGGCCTGTGCGCGTGCATCGAGCGCGCGATAGTCGTAACGCGTGTCGCCGAGATCGTCGACGCAGACCAGTGCGGTGTCGTGCGGACGCGTCGCGGCCAGTTCGCGCAGACGTTCGGCCAGATTGAACGATTGAGGTGACTCAAGCAGCATCGCTAACCTTGTTGTGCTGAAACGTGAAGTAGTCGTGCACCGCCGCGAGGAAATCGGGGTGATGCAGCAAGTCCATATGATTGGCGTCCACGACGGCCGAGCGCGTGACGCTGCTCGCCGCATAGCGTGGCCACTCGCTCTGCCGCGTGGACACGAGCGGATTGCCGGCCGCGAGCAGACGGCCGGCCCACCAGTGATGGCGCGGTGCGCGCAGCGTCTTGCGGCGCGCGTCGCGGACCATCGACGTGAAGTAGTCGCTCATCAGCGCGACGGCGCGCAGCAATTCGATTTCCGCGTCGCCGGGCAGGTAGTCGCGCCACTTGTCCGCTTCAGCGAGAAACATCCGGTATTTGTCGAGTTCGTGATCTTCAATGTGACGCGGCGCGATGGCCGGTGTCAGCGGTATCGCATCGTCGACGACGACATGCGGCGGTGCGCTGTCCACGAGGCCGATCCACTCGACCTGCTGGCCTTGCGCTTCAAGCCGGTGAGCGACCTCCACCGCGAGCACGCCACCCAGCGACCAGCCAAGCAGGTTGTACGGACCGTCCGGCTGGACCTGACGAATCCGCTGGGCGTAATCGGCGGCGAGTTCGCTCAGGTCGGCGGGCCACCACGCGCGCTCGTCGTAGTACGGCGCTTGCACGCCGAAGACCGTGGCCACGCCGTCGAGGTGCTGCGCAAGCGCGCGATACTCGGCGACAAGGCCATAGAGCGGATGAATGGCGAATAGCGTCGACGGTGCGCGCGCTGTGTTCATTCGCACGATGTTGGCCGGCATTACGGCAGCGCTGGATGAGGCGATTTCAATCGCGGCGGCAAGCGCGGCAATGGTCGGGTGTGTGAAAAGCTGTTCGAGCGGCAGGTTCTCCTGACCGGCGTTTCTCGCGGTCTGCACGACTTTTAGCGCGCGCAGCGAATCGCCACCCACCTCAAAGAAGTTATCGGTCACCCCGATATCGTCGCGGCCCAGCACGCCCTGCCAGATCCCCAGCAGCGTGGCCTCCAGCGGCGTGCGCGGCGCAACGCGCTCCAGCCCGCCCTGCGCCTCAGGCTCCGGCAACGCGCGACGGTCCACCTTGCCGTTCTGCATCACCGGCAGCCGCGCCAGCATCACGAACGCACCCGGCACCATGTAGCCCGGCAACCGCGCTTCCAGCGCAGCGCGCAGCACACCGGCCTCCAGCGTCACGCCCGGCGCGCCCGATACATAACCCACCAGACGCCGCCCCTCGCCCTCGCCTTTGAGCTCCACCACCGCTTCGCGCACCCCTTCCACCTGGCGCAGCACCGCCTCGATCTCACCCAGTTCGATGCGAAAGCCCCGCAGCTTCACCTGCTGGTCCAGCCGCCCAAGGAAATCGATCGTGCCGTCCTCGCGGCGCCGGCACAGGTCGCCCGTGCGGTACAGGCGCGCGCCGTCCTCCCGGTACGGGTCCGGGATGAACTTCTCCGCCGTCTGCGCCGCCCGGTTCAGATAGCCACGCGCCAGCGTCTCACCGCCGATGCACAGCTCGCCCAGCCCGCCCACCGGCGCCTCGTTGCCCGCTTCGTCGAGCACGTAGACCGTGCGCGAGCCGTACGGCACCCCGATCGACACGATCGCGTGATCCACGTCCTCCGCCTGCGTCTCGCGGTACATGCACGCCACCGTGGTTTCCGTCGGCCCGTACAGGTTGTCCAGACGGATATGGCCCAGCGGACCCGCGCGCCACTGACGCAGCGCGTCGCCCGGCAGCCCTTCGCCGCCCACCGTGATCTGCCGCAGCGCGCGCAGACTCTGCGCCGGCGGCGGCTCACGCAGCCACTGCTGCCAGTACGCCGTCGGAATGCGCGAGAACGTCACCCCTTCTTCGGCCAGGTGGCGGCTGGTGGTCGCCAGATCCCACAGCTGCGGGCCGCGCATCTCGACCTGGCCTCCGCACAGCAGCGCCGGCAGCATCTCGTGCAGCGACACGTCGAAGTTGATCGTCGACGACTGCAGCTGTCTGTCCGTCTCGCTGATACCGTACGTGCCGATGAAGTCCTCAAGGTGCGAGCACAGCGCGCCGTGGCTGATCGCCACGCCCTTCGGACGCCCCGTCGAGCCCGACGTGTAGATCACGTAGGCGAGCTGCTCGGGGTGAATCGTGATCTGTGGTGCGTCGGCCGTGGTGGCTGCCGTTACGCCTGCGTCTTCGCGTGCGTTGCCGGCGTCGTCTGTGTTGTCTGTTTCATCTGTTTCGTGCGTCTCACCCCGCAGCGCTTCCATCGCGATCATCTCGCGCCCGGCGAGCAGGTTCCCATGACGCCGCGCCGTGGCCGCATCCACCACCACCCGGCTCACCCCCGCGTCTTCCATCATGTAGCCCAGCCGGTCCTCCGGATAGTCCGGATCCAGCGGCACGAACGCCGCTCCTGACTTCAGCACCCCCAGCAGCGATGCAATCAGACCCGCCGAGCGCGTCATGCACAGGCCAATGCGTTCGTCCGCCCTGACGCCACGCTGCACCAGATGCCCTGCCACGCGGTTCGACCACGCTTCCAGTTCCCGGTAGTCCAGCCGCTCGCCTTCGCAATGCACTGC
>NZ_MCAS01000059.1 GCF_003610895.1 Paraburkholderia fungorum | reverse complement strand
GTGTATGGACCGGGGACATGGGTAACAGGTGTGCGGGGACATGGGTAACACTCTGGGCGAGTGAATCGCCTGGAGCCGGTCATGCCCTGGAACCCGAGAGACACCATGAATCTGCGTCTGGAATTCGTCCATCTGGCCTTGCAGGAAGGCGCCAACCGTCGTGAGCTGTGCCGACGCTTCGGCATCAGTCCGAAGACCGGCTACAAGTGGCTCGGGCGCTACGCGCAGGGCGACACGACGACGTTGACAGATCACTCACGCCGCCCCCAGCAGAGTCCGGCACGCACGCCCGCGTGCGTCGAGCAGCAGGTGCTCGAACTGCGGGGGGCGCATCCGGCCTGGGGCGGGCGCAAGATCAGCCGTCGCCTGCGCGACCAGGGTCACACGGGCGTACCCGCTCCCAGCACCGTGACGGACATCCTGCATCGTCATGGGCTGATCGATCCGTGCGCCTCCGACGCGGCCACGCCCTGGCAGCGCTTCGAACATGCGCAGCCCAACGACCTGTGGCAGATGGATTTCAAGGGCTGGTTCGACCTGCAGGATGGACGGCACTGTTCGCCCCTGACCCTGCTGGACGATCATTCGCGCTACAGCGTGACGCTCGATGCCTGCATCTGCACCGACACCCGGACCGTGCAGCATCATCTGGAGCGCACGTTCCGCCGCTACGGTCTGCCGTTGCGCATCAACGCGGACAACGGTTCGCCGTGGGGCAGCCCCAGCCAGCCGGGGCAACTGACCGAACTGGCCATCTGGCTCATCCGGCTGGGCGTGCGACTGTCCCACAGCCGGGTGGCCCATCCGCAGACCAATGGCAAGGAGGAGCGGTTTCACCGCACGCTGAAGGCCGAAGTGCTCACCGGCCACCATTTCAGGGACCTGAACAGCGCCCAGCAGGCGTTCGATGCGTGGCGCACGGTCTACAACCACCAGCGTCCACATCAGGCGCTGGACATGGCAACCCCGGTCACGCGATACCGGCCCAGCCCCCGGGCGTATCCCGAGATCCTGCCGCCCATCGAATATGGTGACAACGATCTCGTGCAGCGCGTGAAGTGGAACGGTGAGCTACGCTTCAGGAACCGGCGATTCAAGGTATCGAACGCCTTGCACAACCTGCCCGTGGCCATCCGCGAGCGCGCCGGTGAAGAGAACTGCTACGACCTGTTTTTTGCGCATTACCGTTTCGGAACCATCAACCTGAACCAGCAGGAATGAGCGGATCATGTGTTACCTATGTCCCCGCACACCTGTTACCTATGTGTCCGGCCTATACACGGCGGCAAAGAAAGTAAGTGCCGCCCCGCACAGGGGCAACGCTAATAAACCAATAACACAACAAGGAAAGGCCAACGCCACAAAAACACAACCAAAACAAACCACTAACAAAACAAGAAAACCCCAACACCCTAAAACCACAACCAAAGCGCCGCGCAGGCAAAAAAACCCAAAAACCCTTACCCCTCCCCCCGATACCCCACAAGCACCTTATGCGCAACCATATCCACAGCAGGCTTAACCAACCCATTCTTGTCAGTCCAAACCTTGGGCGTCAACGCCCCACTCAGCGCAACACTATCCGCATCACCCAGCGCAAGCAACGCCCCTTGCACTTCATCATCAAACGCAATCACATTGACGAAAATCGTATCGCCATCATTGGTGGTCGCCCGGACCTTGCAGGTCACAAAGCGTTTGCCATTCTGCCCCGTGCGAATCTGCGCTTCGCCATATAAGCGTCCACCCACCAGTCCATCGATCATCGTCCTGCTCCTCTTATTCCGTACCGTGCAAAAAGCAATATCGCTCAGCGCGGTCCGTATGATCCCACGATCCGCCGCGCGGCTAACGCAAAAGCACGGACCACACGCTGCATGCCTATGCCAGCCCCACACGCTTGCCGCTAACCCGCACCCGCCGCCTCGAAAATATCGCGCAGCCACTGCGCAAAAACCCGCACCCGCGACGACAACTGCCGATTGTGTGGATACAGCACCGAAACCGGCATCGCAGGTGGCGGAAAGTCCGCGAGAATGATCTTCAGCCGACCCGACGCCAATTCATCCGCCACGCGGTATCGCGGCACCTGCACGATGCCGAGCCCCGCCACCGCCGAACCCGTGTAGAGATCGGCGCCCGTCACCGATACCGCCGACGGCAAATACATAGCCGTTTCGCGGCCATCGACGCTGAATTCGAGCGGCACCGGCTTGCCAGTCGCGCTGGACAGATAATTGACCGCGCGATGCGCGGATAAGGCCACCGGATCGGCCGGCTCGCCGTAAGCCGCCAGATAGGCGGGACTCGCCACCGTCACTTGCGGCAACTGCGCCACGCGCCGCCCCACCATCGACGAATCCTGCAGATTGCCCGCCCGCAACACGCAGTCAACCCCCTCCCGCACCAGATCAACCAGACGGTCGTCCTCGCCGATCGTCAGTTCGATGTCGGGAAACCGGCCGAGAAACGCCGGTAACGACGGCACGACGAAGTGCCGCGCCAGCGTGCCCTGCAAATTCACCCGCAATAGCCCCTTCGGCGCAAGGTTGGAAAACGAGCCCTCCGCCTCTTCCATGTCGGCGATCAGCCGCACGCAGCGGCGATAGTACGCCTCGCCGTCGTGCGTCAGCCGCACCGAGCGCGTGGTGCGCTCGAGAAGCCGCGCGCCAAGCCGCTGCTCCATGCGCTTCATCAGATTGGTGACGGTGGCGCGCGGAATCTGCAGGTCGTCCGAAGCGCGCGTGAAGCTTTGCCGCTCGGCGATTCGTATGAACACCCGCATTTCCTCGAAACGATCCATGGTTGGCGCCTATACGACCGCCTGCCGGTCAATTATTAACGTAAATGGAATGATGATGGCAAGTCTAACCCGATTATCTCAGCAGAGAAAGCGACCATGATTCGTTTCACCAACCCACCACGCAGAAGGAAACGAATCATGAACACGATCAAAAACGCCCAGGTCGCCATCGTTACCGGCGCATCCCGCGGCATCGGCGCAGCGGTTGCGCAACGCCTCGCGAACGACGGTTTCGCGGTTGCCGTCAACTACACGTCGAGCTCGTCGGAGGCCGATGCGCTCGTCGCGCAACTCACGGCGGCAGGCACCAGGGCCATCGCCGTGCAGGCCGACGTTTCGAACGCCGACGACGTGCGCCGCATGTTCGAGACCACCGAGCAGCAACTCGGCAAAGTGGACGTGCTGGTCAACAACGCGGGCGTGCTCAAGACACTGCCGCTCGCCGACACCAGCGACGCGCTGTATGACCAGACCTTCGACATCAACGTGCGCGGCACCTTCAACACGCTGCGCGAAGCGGCCGCACGAATGAACGACGGCGGACGCATCGTCAACTTCTCCAGCACGACGCTGGCGCTGAACATGCCGGGCTATGCGATCTACAACGGCACCAAGGCCGCTGTCGAAGCATTCACCCACGTGTTCGCCAAGGAATTGCGCGGCCGCAACATTACCGTCAACGCGGTTGCGCCTGGCCCGATCGCGACCTCGCTGTTTCTCGACGGCAAGACCGAAGAACAGATTCAGACCTTCGCGAAGATGCCGCCGCTGCAACGCCTCGGTCAGCCGGACGACATCGCCTCGGTGGTGTCCTTCCTCGCCGGTCCCGATGCCGCCTGGGTCAATGGACAGATCCTGCGCGCCAACGGCGGCGTGGCCTGACCCCCACTTGAAAACGCGCAAAGCGGCTTGCTCACAGCGCGTTTAAACGTCATTCGCTTTCACTCACGAATCGGAGAAGAAAATGCACAAGAACATCATTCTGGTGACGGGCGCCGGTACGGGCATCGGCAAGCTCACCGCACAATCGTTGGCCGAAGCCGGTCATATCGTCTACGCGACGATGCGCGATGTCGAAGGCCGCAACCAGCCGCGCGCCGACGAAATGCGCTCGCTCGCCAAAACGAAGCACATTCAGTTGTATCCGCTCGAACTCGATGTGTTGTCGCAAGAATCCGCCGATGCCGCAGTCGCGACAATCGTCCGCGAACAAGGACGGCTCGACGTGGTGATGCAAAACGCGGGACATCTGGTGGTCGGCCCCAGCGAAGCGTTCACGCCCGAGGAAATGGTGAAGGTGTTCGACACCAACCTGTTCGGCGCGCAGCGCGTGAACCGCGCGGTGCTGCCGTATCTGCGCCAGCAGGAAGCCGGTCTGATGTTGTGGATCAGCAGCACGACAAGCAAGGGCGGCTTTCCGCCATTCCTTGGCCCCTACGGTGCGGCGAAGGCCGCCATGGATTCGCTTGCGGTCACCCTCGCCTACGAAATCGCGCGCTTCGGTATCGAAACCTCGATCGTGGTGCCTGGCGCGTTCACACGTGGCACCGCCCACTTTCCGAGCGCCGGCAAACCTGCCGATGCGCAACGCGCCGCGGCGTATGCGCGCTATGACGGCGTGATGGATCAGATCGGCGAACGTCTGTCTGAACTCACACCGGACGACGCCGATCCACAAGCCGTCGCCGACGAAATCGTGCGGATCGTCGCGTTACCTGTCGGCGAACGGCCGATGCGCTCAGTGATCGATTTCGTCGGTGACGGCGCACGTGAAGTGCTCGAAGTCTCGGAGCGTGTGCGCATCGAGTTCGCGAAGCGGATCGGCATGGGCGATCTGCTCGAAGCGAAGGTCAAGCGCTAACCCTGCCTGACCATAAGGGACGTCTGGGAACATTGACTAGGCCACGCGTCCCGCCACTCCTTTTCGCTGTGAACCTGCACGCCCATGAAACCCTCGATCCTCGCCGCCTGCGCCGTGCTGCTGCCATTCCTGATCGCCGCTTGCGATGCAAAACCGCAGCCGCCGGATGCATCCATCGCCACGCGGAGTACGAATATGAAACCCTCTGTGACTTACCTTCATCTGCTGAAGCACACGCCGTTTTTCACGAGCCTGACGACCGGGCAGTTGCGTTGGGTGATTGCGCATTCGCACGAATGGGAAGCGCAATCGGGCACGGTGATCGAGCAAAGCGACGGCAGTGCGCACGGTGCCGCGAGCGGGCAAGGCATGTGGATTCTTCTGGACGGCGGATGGCAAATCGAATCCGCCCAACGGACGTATCCGGCGGGCCATGCGAGCGCGGGGAAATGGTTCAGCCCAACGGTAACCGATCAACCCTGGCGTCTCGTTACAACCGACCACAGCTATGTGATGAAGATCGAACGCGCAGACTTCGACGCGATGCTCGGACAAGGTTTCGCGTTCGACCAACATCTCAATGCGGGCTACCGCTACTACAGCGAACTGTTCGCCGCTCCGGCCGACCTCGTCAAGTAACGGTTGGGCCGAAGCGGGTTGTTACCCCGCTTGCGCAGTGCAGATGCAGATGCAGATGCAGATGCAGATGCAGATGCAGATGCAGATGCTAACGAAGCGTGCTCAGACCGCCGCCGGATTACGCTCCGCAAATCCTTCCTGATGCCAGTACGGATACGCGGGACGTACAGCGCTGGCGGCGTCGAGCTTCGCCACCTGTTCGGGTGTCAAGTTCCAGCCCACTGCGCCGAGGTTCTGCCGCAACTGCTCCTCATTGCGCGCACCGATCAGCACCGTCGAGACGGTAGGCCGCTGCAGCAGCCAGTTCAGCGCGATTTGCGGCACGGTCTTGCCGGTTTCGGCCGCAACCTCGTCGATTGCGTCGAGCACGCGGAACAGATACTCGTCCGGCACCGGCGGCCCCATGTCGGCGGTTTTATGCAGACGGCTCGTTTCCGGCAACGGCTGACCGCGCTTGATCTTGCCGGTAAGACGCCCCCAGCCGAGCGGACTCCACACCACCGCGCCCACGCCTTGATCGACGCCGAGCGGCATCAACTCCCATTCGTAATCGCGGCCGATCAGCGAATAGTAAGTCTGATTCGCGACATAGCGCGGATAGCCATAACGATCCGCTGTGTCTTGCGATTTCATCAGATGCCAGCCGGAGAAATTCGACACGCCGGTGTAGCGGATCTTGCCGGCGCGCACGAGATCGTCGAGTGTCGACATGACTTCGGCAATCGGTGTCTTTGCATCGAAACCGTGCAACTGGAACAGGTCGATGTAATCGGTTTGCAGGCGTTTGAGCGCTGCATCCACCGCCTGAATCAGATGAAAGCGCGACGAGCCGACGTTGTTCGGACCGTCGTCGAAACGGAAGGTCGCTTTGGTCGAGATGATCGCCTTGTCGCGCTTGCCCTTGAGCGCTTCACCGAGCACCGACTCGGAAGCACCGCTCGAATAGATGTCCGCGCTGTCGAACATCGTGACGCCCGCGTCGAAGCAGATGTCGAGGAGGCGACGCGCTTCGGCCACGTCGGTGGCGCCCCACGCCTGAAAAAATTCTCCCTTGCCGCCGAATGTGCCGGTGCCGAAACTCAATACCGGTACCTTGAAACCGGATGCACCCAGATGTCGATACTCCATTGCAGAATCTCCGTAGTCTGACCGTCGATAAGCGGACGTTTAGTCTACCCGCGTCCGGGAAAACGTGTCAGGCAGCGCTCAAGGTGGTGAGCGCGTCACGCGCGCTTCGAATCACGCTATCCCAATCGCCCAGTGACGGTTGCCGGAACAACTTCGCCTGCGCATACCAGGGCGTATCGGCACGTTCCAGCATCCAGCGCCAGCATGTGTCGAAGCGATTCAGAATCCAGACCGGCTTGTCCAGCGCACCGGTCAGATGCGCGGTGGACGTGTCTACCGAAATCACCAGGTCGAGATTTGCCACCAGCGCAGCGGTGTCGGCGAAGTCATCGAGTTCGTCGGTATAGTCGACCACCTTAAGCTGCGCATCACCGCGCGGTAATTGCTGCGCAGCCGCTCCTTTCTGCAGGCTGAAGAACTGCACGTTGGACACGTCGAGAATCGGTGCCAGCCGCTCGAATGTGATGGACCGCCGTGCGTCGTTCTTGCGAAGCTCGGCGACATGCGGCCGATTTCCGCCAGCCCAGACGAGCCCGACTTTCAGGCGCCGTTGCGCTTGCGCAGCAATACGCTCGTGCCAGTTGCGCGTTGCTAACGGGTCGGCGAACAAATAAGGCGTCTTTGACGGAATACTGGCGAGATCGGTCTTGAGCGCGAGCGGCAGACTCAACAACGGACAGTGGCAATCGAACGGCGGCAGTGCGTGGCCTGCTTCGATCAGTTGATCCACGCCGTCGAGCGTGGACATGAGCCGCATCAACTCGCGCGGCACCTCCAGCACGACTTTTGCGCCGAGCTTCGACACCATCCCGGCATAGCGGCAAAACTGCAGCGTGTCACCGAGACCTTGTTCGGCGTGCAGCAGAATCGTTTTGCCGTCGATTGAAAAATCGCCGAGCCAAAGCGGTTGCGCAAAGGCGCGTCTGCCCGCCCTGATCCGGCTACGCTCCCAGCGCCATTCGTACTCCTTCCATCCTGCTTCCAGGTCCCCGAGTTGCAGCAGGCACAACGACCGGTTCCAATGCGTCTCGGCAGCGGCGGGGTTCACGGCCAGCGCGCGCTCGTAGCTTTGCAGCGCCTGCGCGTGTTCATTGAGATCGACCTGAGTCAGGCCGAGGTTGTTCCATGCATCGGCAAACGCAGGGGCGAGTTCGAGCGCGCGCTGATAGCTTTGCCGCGCTCCGTGCGGCTGGTTCAGATCGCTAAGCGCATTGCCGCGATTGCTCCATGCATCGGGATAGTTCGGTTGCAAGGCGAGCGCGTGATCGCAACTTGCCAGGGCGTCGGCGGGCCGGCCCAGATCGCGCAGCACGCAGGCACGATTGTTCCAGGCTTGCGCGAAATCCGGCGTCAAGGCGATCGCGCGATCGAAGCTGCCGAGCGCTTCAAGCGGCAAGTTCAGACCGGCTTGCGCATTGCCCCGGTTGTTGAGTGCGTCCGGAAATCTGGCCTGCAAGGCGAGCGCGCGATCGGCACTTGCCAGTGCTTCGTCGAAACGTTGCAGGGCATTGAGTGCATAGGCGAGATTCGAATGCAGCGGCGCCTGTTTCGCGTTGACGGCAAGCGCCTTTTTGAGGAACTCGATACCTTCCTGCACACGCCCGGCTTGCAACGCGAGTGAACCCAACAGTTGCAGCGCGTCGAAGTGGCGTGGTTTGAGTTCAAGAATCTCACGATAGAGTTCTTCGGCCTCGGCAAATGCGCCGTTCTGCTGAAGCGCGACGGCTTGCCGAAGCATATGGTTCAACTGTTGCGGAAGATTGGCAGGCTTGCCCATGCGGTGAGCTTTGATTGAATGCGCGTGAAATCGGAAAATTGCTTTCGAGCTGCCTGAGTCGCGCCGCAAAGCGCGCAGGCCAAGCCCAAAGAACGAAGCCGATTATCGCCGAAAAGAACGCGTTCGGCCTGCTGTGTCGAGGCGGCCCGTGATTGCGGGCGGACGAGAGGGTTGCTGCTGATTCTGGAAACGGTTCTTGAGGGCGGCTCTTTGGCGGCTCTTTAGCGCCTTTTATGCCGCATGGTGGCGCGCGTCGCGTCGCAACGTGACACGCGCCTGATGCTCTGACTACACGCGACTCTGGTGCGCGTGCGGTTTACTGCGTGAAGTGCTTACGCTTGGCGAGATCCTGAGCCATTGCGTAATGCGCCTGGATGGTCGGGAGTGCCTGCTTCGCTACGTTCTTGAGTTGTTCGTCGCGGCCCGAGGCGATTTCAGCCTGGAATGCCGACAGCGCTTTCTGTTCGCCGGCGAGCGCGACCTGCTCGATATAGGTCTTGTCGAAGTCGGCGCCGCGCAGGTTGTTGATGCTCGCGAGCACCGCGGTATTCGGATCGTTCTTCGGCACGTCGACGCCACGCGGGCTTGCGGCGCGCAGCGCGTCCGAGATTTTCGCGTTGTCGTTCGACACGCGCTCGGCGAACGCCTTCACTTCGCGGTCGGTGGAGCGCGACGTAGCGATGCGTGCGGCGTCGCGTTGGGTGGCGACGGCCGTGGTCGCGTCGGTGATAAAGGCCTGGTCGGCGGCATGGATCCGGACGGCGTCCGGCGCGGTCTGTGCACTGGCTGCGGTAGCGACGACCATAAGGCTGGCCATGCAGGCACTGGTGAGGGTGGCGAGAGGCAAGCGGATCATACGTTCTCCTTGGAGTGGATGCGAAACGACAGCGATACGCGTGCGCCTTGGCCATTGCGTGCGATTGCATTGATACCTTGCAAGTCGCTTGCGATTGACTAACGACGCCGCGCTCTTATCGCTGTGCATTCTAGGAGGCGCTTTATCCAGCATGTGAAACCATGCTGTCGCTTCTGTAACGTTAGGTAACCTTCATACAAATAATCAGGCTACGCCGTGAAGCCGCGACCCTCTTCCCGTTGCCACTATCTACTGGGTGTTAACCAGAAAGCATCGGTAAACCGCGTAAATTCACTGAATTTTCCTGCCGATGCGCCGATAACGAAAAGATAGGGCACGCGCCGGGGCCGAACGAACGATATGCCTCGCGCACCACTCGCACCGCAATCCTGGAGAGTTTCGATGGCAGTCGATCACCGCGCGAACGACGAACGCAGCAACCTGACGAGTTCCAACAAGTTCGAGTTGTTGCTGTATCGGTTGGGTGCCGTTCCTGGCAGCGACGCACATGAGCTTTACGGCATCAACGTTTTCAAGGTGCGTGAAATCTCGACGATGCCGCCGGTGACGCCGATTGCGGGTTCATCGCCGTATGTGATGGGGGCGGTGGACATTCGCGGGCAGATTATTCCGGTGATCGATTTGCCGCGCCTGATGGGTTGCGAGCCGACACGCGGCCTGAACATCTTGCTGGTGACTGAGTTCGCGCGTTCGACGCAGGCATTTGCGGTCGAGGAAGTAGACGACATCGTGCGGCTCGAATGGAATCAGGTGTTGTCCGCCGAGGGCGCGGCCGGCGGCAATCTGGTGACGAGCATTGCGCGTATCGACGGCAACACGGGCGACTCGCGGCTCGCCCAGGTGATCGACGTGGAGCAGGTATTGCGCGACGTGTTTCCGTCGCAGCATCCGAGCGTCGACCCGACCTCGGTGGGCGAAGCGTTGGGCATTCGCCGGGGCGCGAAGATTCTCGCCGCTGACGATTCCGGGTTTGCGCGCAAGCTGATCGAGCAGGCGTTGAGCGCGATCGGCGCGGACTACGTGATGACCAAGACCGGTGAGGAGGCATGGAATACGCTGCAGCAGGTTGCGCGTGAGGCGCAGGCTACCGGTGCGCGAGCGAAGGACAGTATTGCGCTGGTGTTGACCGATCTCGAGATGCCGGAGATGGATGGGTTTATGTTGACTCGTCAGATCAAGGCTGACGAGCGGACCCGGGATATTCCGGTGATTATTCATTCGTCTTTGACTGGCGCCGCTAATGAAGCGCATGTGAAGAATGCCGGGGCGAATGGGTATGTGGCGAAGTTTGCTGCCGCGGAGTTGGCTAATGCTATTCGTAGTGCGCTTGGGGGGGTGCCTTTGGCTGAGGAGGTTGTTGGTTAATGGGGGGTTTTTTGCCTGTCCAGGCCGGGGGGCTTGCGCGGCGCTTTTTGTCTGTGTGATTTTTGGTGTTGGCCGTTTCTTGCTCTGGATTCTTTGGCGTTGCCTTGCTTTGTTTGTGGTCTGTTTTGGTTGTTGTTTTTGTGGCGTTGGCCTTTCCTTGAATTGGTAATGGTTTATTGGCGTTGCCCCTGTGCGGGGCGGCACTTACTTTCTTTGCCGCCGCAAAGAAAGATAAGCAAAGAAAGCGGCTCACACCGCCAGCCCATAAGTGGGTCCCCTGGCTTGATAGGGGTAGTGGTGCATCTGGAATCTGTGTTCTCGGGGGTGTCAGAATTTCCGTGTTCAAGGCGGGTTGAGAATTACACGGATGGTCGAACGAATCGGTCCTCATAAAGTATGGCGAACTGGTTCATGGCGGCCTTCCAGTCATGAGCCGCACGCCCCCAATCGGCAGTGATGTTACGCAATGCAAGCCAGATGAGCTTCGTCGCAGCCTCGTCGGTCGGGAAGTGGCCCCGCGTTTTGATGATCTTGCGCAACTGCGAGTTGATGTTCTCAATGGCGTTCGTCGTGTATATCACCTTGCGAACCGACGGTGGAAACGCAAAGAACGGAATTACGCGATCCCAGGCGTTGCGCCACGCCGCGCTGACCGGCGGGAATTTCTGCCCCCATGGCCCATCAGCAAATGCATCGAGTTCCGCCTGCGCCGCTTCCGCGCTGGGCGCGGTGTAGATCGGGCGGATCGCTGCGGCCAGGCCCCTGCGGTCCTTCCAGCTCGCGTAATCGAGGCTGTTGCGGATCAGGTGAACAATGCAGGTCTGCAGCGTGGTGGCCGGAAACACTGCCGCCAGCGCCTCGGGCATACCCTTCAGACCATCGGTGACGGCGATCAGGATGTCGTTGACGCCGCGCGTCCTGAGGTCGTTGAACACCTTCATCCAGAACTTGGCGCCCTCGGTGTTCTCGATCCACAGGCCGAGGATATCGCGTGTGCCGTCGGGAAGAATGCCCAGCGCAAGGTAGATCGCCTTGTTGCGCACCACGGCGTCTTCGCGGATCTTGACCCGCAATGCGTCGAAGAACACCACCGGATACATCGGCTCAAGCGGGCGGCCCTGCCAGGCCGTCACTTCGGCCATGACCTCGTCGGTAACCGAGCTGATGAAATCAGGCGAGACGTCGGTGCCATACTGTTCGAGCAGAAAGCCTTGTATCTCACGCACGGTCATACCCCGGGCATACATGGCGACGATCTTGTCATCGAAACCCGTGAAGCGCCGTTCGTGCTTGGGAATCAGCAGCGGTTCGAAACTACCGTCGCGATCGCGTGGGATCTCGATACGGATCGGACCGTCCTCGGTCAGGACTGTCTTGGCGCCCGTGCCATTGCGCTGATTGGTGACGGCCGCGGGCTTTGCAGCACCGGACGTGTAGCCGAGATGATGGCTCATCTCGCCACCCAGCGCCCGCTCGATCAGCGCCTTCTTCAAGGACAACGTCGCGGCGTTGATCGCTTCGGCCGTCATCGGCCCGTTGCCGAACTTCTCAAGCAGCTCAGCGGGGATCACCGGCAGTTCTGCCGGCGTAGCTTTCGGTTTGCGAGGCATAGGTTCTCCTGGGGAGAATGATATGCCTTGAACACGAAATTAATGACAGGCCC
>NZ_MCAS01000058.1 GCF_003610895.1 Paraburkholderia fungorum | reverse complement strand
GTGTATAGGCCGGACACATAGGTAACAGGTGTGCGGGGACATAGGTAACACATGATCCGCTCATTCCTGCTGGTTCAGGTTGATGGTTCCGAAACGGTAATGCGCAAAAAACAGGTCGTAGCAGTTCTCTTCACCGGCGCGCTCGCGGATGGCCACGGGCAGGTTGTGCAAGGCGTTCGATACCTTGAATCGCCGGTTCCTGAAGCGTAGCTCACCGTTCCACTTCACGCGCTGCACGAGATCGTTGTCACCATATTCGATGGGCGGCAGGATCTCGGGATACGCCCGGGGGCTGGGCCGGTATCGCGTGACCGGGGTTGCCATGTCCAGCGCCTGATGTGGACGCTGGTGGTTGTAGACCGTGCGCCACGCATCGAACGCCTGCTGGGCGCTGTTCAGGTCCCTGAAATGGTGGCCGGTGAGCACTTCGGCCTTCAGCGTGCGGTGAAACCGCTCCTCCTTGCCATTGGTCTGCGGATGGGCCACCCGGCTGTGGGACAGTCGCACGCCCAGCCGGATGAGCCAGATGGCCAGTTCGGTCAGTTGCCCCGGCTGGCTGGGGCTGCCCCACGGCGAACCGTTGTCCGCGTTGATGCGCAACGGCAGACCGTAGCGGCGGAACGTGCGCTCCAGATGATGCTGCACGGTCCGGGTGTCGGTGCAGATGCAGGCATCGAGCGTCACGCTGTAGCGCGAATGATCGTCCAGCAGGGTCAGGGGCGAACAGTGCCGTCCATCCTGCAGGTCGAACCAGCCCTTGAAATCCATCTGCCACAGGTCGTTGGGCTGCGCATGTTCGAAGCGCTGCCAGGGCGTGGCCGCGTCGGAGGCGCACGGATCGATCAGCCCATGACGATGCAGGATGTCCGTCACGGTGCTGGGAGCGGGTACGCCCGTGTGACCCTGGTCGCGCAGGCGACGGCTGATCTTGCGCCCGCCCCAGGCCGGATGCGCCCCCCGCAGTTCGAGCACCTGCTGCTCGACGCACGCGGGCGTGCGTGCCGGACTCTGCTGGGGGCGGCGTGAGTGATCTGTCAACGTCGTCGTGTCGCCCTGCGCGTAGCGCCCGAGCCACTTGTAGCCGGTCTTCGGACTGATGCCGAAGCGTCGGCACAGCTCACGACGGTTGGCGCCTTCCTGCAAGGCCAGATGGACGAATTCCAGACGCAGATTCATGGTGTCTCTCGGGTTCCAGGGCATGACCGGCTCCAGGCGATTCACTCGCCCAGAGTGTTACCCATGTCCCCGCACACCTGTTACCCATGTCCCCGGTCCATACACGGCGGCAAAGAAAGTAAGTGCCGCCCCGCACAGGGGCAACACTAATAATCCAATAACAAATCAAGGAAAGGCCAAAACCATAAAAAGCACAGACAAAACGCGCGGAGCAAACAAAACACCCCCCCAAAGAAACCACAACAAGAAAAACCCAAACAAACAAGCGCCGCACAGGCACCCACCCAAACCCCAAAACCCGCCGAGCAGGCACACAACCCAATAGCGCCCCCAGGCAATTTGTGCTTTACTTTTCGGCAGACCCATAAAAAACCGCAACCCGCAGCCCCCTCATCGGACCCCACGAACAGGCAGCTGAAGGCAGGAAAAACAAAGGTCCGGTTTCACCCCATAAGGAGACAACTTCATGGCGATCAGCATCAGTCTGACGGTGAACGGCGCGCCCATCAGCGCCTCAATCGACCCTAATACCCTGCTTGTCCAGTTCCTGCGCGATCAACTTCGCCTAACGGGAACGCACGTCGGCTGCGACACCGCCCAGTGCGGCGCATGCACGGTCCATCTGAACGGCCGCGCGATCAAGTCCTGCAACATCCTCGCGGTCCAGGCCGAAGGCGCGGACATCACCACCATCGAAGGACTCGCCAAAGACGGCGCCCTGCATCCAATGCAAGCCGCCTTCAAACACTGCCATGGCCTGCAGTGCGGTTTCTGTACGCCGGGCATGGTGATGAGCGCGGTCTCGCTCGTCGAGCGTCAGCCCAACCTCACCGGCGACGACGTGCGTGCCCAGCTCGACGGCAATCTCTGCCGCTGTACGGGTTATCACAACATCGTCAAAGCAGTGCTCGAAGGCGCCAACGGCATGAAGTCCGCCGGCACGGCCAGCGCCAACGCCGCGGCCACTGCGCCCGCCACCGCCTGAGGAGACGATGATGAACGCACCCGACACCCACTTCATCGGCACCTCCGTCGAACGTAAGGAAGACTATCGGTTCCTCACCGGCAACGGTCAGTACACCGACGACATCGTCCTGCCTCAGCAAACCTACGCAGTGTTCCTGCGCTCGCCGCACGCGCACGCGACAATCAACAGCATCGACATCAGCGCCGCCAGGCAGTCGCCCGGCGTCGTTGCGATCTTCACCGGCGCGGATATGGCCGCTGACAGCGTCGGCGGACTGCCCTGCGGCTGGCTGATCCACAGCACCGACGGCAAGCCGATGAACGAGCCGCCGCATCCGATCATTGCGCACACGAAAGCACGCCACGTCGGCGATCAGGTTGCGCTCGTCATCGCCGATTCGATCAAGGCCGCGAAAGACGCCGCCGAGCTGATCGAGGTCGACTACGACGTGCTGCCAGCCGTGGTCGACACCGCCCACGCGGCCGATCCGGGCCAGGCCGCGGTGCATGACGAAGTGCCGGACAACGTATGCTACAACTGGGGCCACGGCGACAAAGCCGCGACCGACGCCGCCTTCGCCAAAGCCGCGCACGTCACCACGCTCGACATCGTCAATAACCGCCTGATCCCCAATGCGATCGAACCGCGCGCGGTCAATGCAAGCTACTCGGCGCAGGACGACAGCTACACGGTCTACGTCGCGAATCAGAATCCGCACGTGGAACGCCTGTTGATGGCCGCCTTTGTGCTGTCGCTGCCGGAATCGAAACTGCGCATCGTCGCACCGGACGTCGGCGGCGGCTTCGGATCGAAGATCTTCCTGTACGCCGAAGACGTCGCCCTGACGTGGGCATCGAAGAAGATTCGCCGTCCGGTCAAATGGACCGCCGAGCGCTCGGAAGCATTCGTCTCCGACGCGCACGGCCGCGATCACGTGACCCATGCCGAACTGGCGATGGACGCCGACGGCAAGTTCCTCGCGATGCGCATTCATACCACCGCCAACATGGGCGCGTATCTGTCGACCTTCGCCTCCAGCGTGCCGACCATCCTTTACGCGACGTTACTCGCCGGCCAGTACGCCACGCCCGCCATCTACGCCGAGGTGAAAGCGGTCTTCACCAACACCGTACCGGTCGACGCCTACCGCGGCGCAGGCCGTCCGGAAGCAACGTACGTGGTCGAGCGTCTGGTCGAAACCGCAGCGCGGGAGATGAAGCTCGATCCCGCGGAAATCCGCCGCCGCAACTTCATTCGCACGTTTCCGTACGCGACGCCGGTTGGGCTGACCTACGATACCGGTGACTATGAAGCCACGCTGAGCCGCGCGCTCGAACTCGCGGACGTGAAAGGCTTCCCTGCACGCAAACAGGAATCCGAACAGAACGGCAAACTGCGTGGCCTCGGCTACTCGTGCTACATCGAAGCGTGCGGGTTGGCGCCGTCGAACATCGCGGGTGCTTTGGGCGCGCGGGCCGGGCTCTTCGAAGTCGGCCAGATTCGCGTGCATCCAACAGGCTCCGTCACCGTGTTCACCGGCTCGCACAGTCACGGCCAGGGGCACGAGACAACCTTCGCGCAAGTGGTCGCAGACCGGCTCGGCATTGCGCTGGAAAGCGTGGAGATCGTTCATGGCGACACCGGCCGCATTCCGTTCGGGATGGGCACGTACGGCTCGCGCTCGATCGCGGTCGGCGGCTCGGCGATCATGAAGGCGCTCGACAAGATCGAAACCAAGGCGAAGAAAATCGCCGCGCATCTGCTGGAAGCCGCGGTGGAAGACATCGAGTTCAAGGACGGCGTGTTCCGCGTCGCGGGCACCGACCGCACCAAAGCGTTCGCCGACATTTCCCTCGCGGCTTATGTGCCGCACAACTATCCGCTCGACGTGCTGGAACCGGGTCTCGAAGAAAGCGCGTTTTACGATCCGACCAACTTCACCTATCCGGCCGGCTCCTACATCTGCGAAATCGAGGTCGATCCGGAAACGGGGGTGTGCCGCATCCAGCAGTTCACGGCGGTCGACGATTTCGGCAACGTGATCAATCCGATGATCGTCGAAGGCCAGGTGCATGGCGGGCTCGCTCAGGGCATCGGCCAGGCGATGCTGGAGCGCTGCGTGTACGACAAGGAAAGCGGCCAGTTGCTGTCCGGCTCCTACATGGACTACGCCATGCCGCATGCGTCCGATCTGCCGAACTTCACTGTCGAAACCGCGAAGGGCACACCGTGCACGCACAATCCGCTCGGCGTGAAAGGCTGCGGCGAAGCGGGCGCGATCGGCTCGCCGCCGGCGGTGATCAACGCGATTCTCGACGCGCTCGCGCCGCTCGGCGTGACCGACCTGCAAATGCCGGCGACGCCACATCGCGTATGGTCCGCGATTCGCGCTGCCAAGCAACCCCACTGAGATCCTGAGCGGAGCATTCGACATGTATTCATTCGAGTATCAACGCGCGACGGATCCGAGCGCGGCCGTCGCAGCCATGAACGCCGACAGTGACGCGAAATTCCTCGCTGGCGGACAGAGCCTGTTGCCGACCATGCGCCTGCGTCTCGCGCAGCCCTCGCAACTGATCGACGTAACGCGAATTCCGGCGCTCAAATCGATCACGGTCGATGCCGGCAAAGTGACGGTCGGAGCCGCCGTCTGTCACGCGGACGTCGCCGATCACGCCGAGCTTCGGCGCGTATTGCCGGCGCTCGCGGACCTCGCCGGACACATCGGCGATCGTCAGGTGCGTGCGCTCGGCACCGTCGGCGGTTCGCTCGCGAACAACGATCCGGCCGCCTGCTATCCGGCCGCGGCGATGGCGCTGGACGCGACCATCGTCACCGATCGGCGACGCATTTCGTCGGGCGATTTCTTCGTCGGTATGTACGAGACCGCGTTGGCGCCAGACGAACTGATCGTGGCCGTCGAGTTTCCGGTGCCCGAACGCGCGGCTTACGTGAAATTCGAGAATCCGGCTTCGCACTTTGCGCTGGTCGGCGTGTTTGTCGCGAAGTTCGCAAGCGGCGTGCGCGTCGCGGTGACCGGTGCGGCGTCTTCGGTATTTCGCGTACCGGAGCTGGAAAGCGCGCTATCGGCGAATTTCACGCCGGAGGCTGCGCGAGCGGTGACCGTCTCCGACGCCGACCTCAGCACCGACATGCACGCGAGCGCCGAATACCGCGCGCATCTGATTCCGGTATTGGCCGCGCGCGCGGTGACGAAGGCAAACGGTTAGCGATCCTTGCGGTTGGCGGCTGACGTGACATGCCTCGGCATGACGCGTTGGCCGTGCTCCGGCCCGCACGGCCCGTCGCCACGCCCGCGGCTGCGGTCATGAAGCACCGGCCCGTTGCGTCACGACCGCGCCACCCGCGTCCACCCGTTTTCCCGTGCAGATTCAGGAACATCATGCAGCCTGCTTCAATCGACGACACGCTCGCGCAACTCGCATCCCAAAGCTACTTCGCCAGCCGCGAACTCGCGACCGCGTTGTATCTCGCGCTACGTATGGAGCGGCCGTTGTTTGTCGAAGGCGAGCCGGGCGTTGGCAAGACCGAACTCGCCAAAGCCGCGGCGGGGATGCTCGGCAGCTCGATGCTGCGGCTGCAATGCTACGAGGGGCTCGACACCGCGAGCGCGCTGTACGAATGGGACTATCCGCGCCAGATCATGGCGCTGCGTCTGGCCGAAGCCGCCGGCGAGCGGCCGGGCAACGACACGCTATACCGCAGCGAATTTCTGCTGAAGCGCCCCCTGCTGCAAGCGCTGATGCCCGACGAAAATCATCCTGGCGCGCGGCGCGTGCTGCTGATCGACGAAATCGACCGCGCCGACGAACCGTTCGAAGCCTTCCTGCTGGAACTGCTTTCGGACTTCCAGGTATCGATTCCCGAGTACGGCACGGTGCGCGCGGCGCAGCCGCCGCTCGTCGTGATGACATCGAACCGGACGCGCGAAGTACACGACGCGTTGAAACGCCGCTGCCTGTATCAATGGATCGGTTATCCCGAGCGCGATCGTGAGCTGGAGATCGTCGCCGCGCGCGCCCCGCAGACGTCGGTTGAATTGCAACGGCGGGCGGTCGATTTCGTGCATCGGCTGCGCGGCATGGATCTGTTCAAAGCGCCCGGCATCGCCGAAACAATCGACTGGTGCCGCGCTCTGGAAGCGTTGTCGGTAACGGAACTCGACCCGCAATCGGTGCAGAACACCCTGGGTGTCCTGCTCAAGTATCAGGACGATCTCGCGCGTGTCGATGCCGCGCAGATCGCGCAATGTCTCGCGGTGCGGGAGTAACGGCAATGACGCAGGCAGCGGATGGAAACCACGATGCGTCGGCTTGCAACGAAACGCCCGCAGTCGGGACCGGCGCGCGTCCGATGAATACGTCAATCGACACATCGGCCGCGTCGATCGGCACACCCACTTTGGCCCGCAACGTCGTGCACTTTGTGCGCGTGCTGCGCGGCGCGGGCTTGCCGATGTCGCCGGCACAAGCGGTCGATGCACTCGCGGCGCTGCACTGGATCGATCTCGGCCGGCGCGACGATGTCCGCGCGGCGCTCGCCACGCTATTGGTCTGCGCGCCGGACGAACGCGAGCTCTTCAACGCCGCGTTCGATCTGTTCTGGCGCGACCCGGATTGGGAAGGCAAGTTGCGCGCGCTGCTGCTGCCAAAAGTGCGCGATGGTCTGCCGCCTCCCAGGCGCAACAATCGTCTCGCCGATGCGCTGGCCGTGCGCACGCCGCCTTCGCCGCATCGCAAAGCGCCACAGGAAACTGAGCAGCACGAACTCCACGCGCACGTCACCTTCAGTGCCGAGGAGCGGTTGCGTCATCGCGATTTCGACACGCTTTCCGCAGACGAATGGCGCACCTTGCGTCATCTGATCCGCGGCCAGCGTCTGCCGCTCGCCATGGAGCCGACGCGCCGCCTGAAAGCCGCTTCGCGCGGCACGCACGCGGACTTGCGTGCAAGCGCGAGGCACGCGGTGCGCGCGGGCGGCGACTGGACGGTGTGGAAGTATCGCGCGGTGGTGGAACGCAAACCGCCCCTGGTTCTGCTGCTCGATATCTCCGGCTCGATGAGCAGCTATTCGCGCGCGGTGCTGTACTTCTGCCACGCGCTGCTGCAATCGCGCGAGCGCCTGCAGGTGTTCCTGTTCGGCACGCGCCTGACCAACGCCACGCGTGCGCTGCGCGAGCGCGATCCCGACGTGGCGATCGCGACGCTCACCGATCAGGTCGTCGACTGGTCGGGGGGCACACGGATCGGCGCCGCGCTCGCCGAGTTCAATCGACGCTGGGCACGCCGCGTGCTGACCGGCAGAGCCACCGTGCTGCTCGTCACCGACGGCCTCGATCACGAAGCGATCGACGTGCTCGACACCGAAATGGCCCGGCTGCGCCGCTTCGCACACCGTATTGTGTGGCTCAATCCGCTGCTGCGTTTCAGCGGTTTTTCACCGAAAGCGCGTGGCGTGCAGGCGATCCTGCCGTACGTCGACGCCCATCGCCCCGTCCATAACCTTGACAGTCTGGCGGCGTTCGGCCGCGATCTCGCGCAACTCACGCGCACACCGCGTCTGCCTCGCTTCGCCCTATCCGCCACGACAATTGCAGGAGCATCGCCATGGAATTGAGTGAAACCCATACGCTGCCGGTTTCCCAGCAGCGCGCGTGGGATGCGCTGAACGATACTGAAATCCTGCGCGCGTGCATTCCCGGTTGCGAGAGCATCGATCCGGATGGCGACAATGCGTACGCCGTGGTGATGAGCGCATCGGTCGGTCCGGTGAAGGCTCGCTTCAAAGGGCGTATGCTGCTGACCGACATCGAAGCGCCGAACGCCTACACCATCGCTTTCGAAGGCCAGGGGGGCGCGGCGGGCTTCGGCAAGGGCAATGCGCGCGTCACGCTCGAACCCGAGGGCGACACCGCCACGAAGCTCACCTACGTGGCGACTGCGCAGGTCGGCGGCAAGCTCGCGCAGATCGGGTCCCGGCTGGTCGACGGCGCAGCGCGTAAAATCGCGGGCGAATTTTTCAAGCGCTTCGGCGCCCAGGTCGGCGGCGGCACAGCTGCCCCGCAGGACGGGGACGCTGCAGCCACTGAAGCGGCGGCGCAGAATACAGACTCGGATGAGGCTGCGGACCCTGCGTCCGGCGGCGACGGAACAAAAGGAAAGAAATCATGGACAGCGTGGATCTCGAAGTTCTGAAGTCCAGTGCCCGTTGGCTGGAGGAGGGACACCGCGCACTCCTCGTGACGGTGGTGAAGACGTGGGGCTCGTCGCCGCGTCCCGAGGGCGCGATGCTTTCGGTGCGTGACGACGGACTGGTGGTGGGGTCGGTATCGGGCGGCTGCATCGAAGACGATCTGATCGACCGCGTGCGGCAAAGGGGTATCGAACAGACCCGCCCTGAGGCGGTGAAGTACGGCATCACGGCGGAAGAAGCGCATCGCTTCGGCCTGCCGTGCGGCGGCACGATCCAGCTGGTGCTGGAGCCCTTGACGCCGCAAAGCGGGATTGCCGATCTGTGCAATGCGGTGGAGGACGGCCGCCTGGTGGCGCGCGAAGTCGACATGGTGACGGGCGCGGTGCGGCTCGATGCGGCGCTGGCGACGGATGGGGTGCATTTCGACGGCGAGCGTCTGCTGACAATTCACGGCCCGCGTTACCGGATGCTGGTGATCGGCGCGGGGCAGTTGTCGCGCTATCTGTGCAATATCGCAGTCGGGCTCGACTATCAGGTCACCGTATGCGATCCGCGCGAGGAGTACACCGAGGAGTGGAACATTCCCGGCACGAAGATCGTGCGGACGATGCCTGACGATACGGTGATCGAGATGAAGCTCGATGAACGGTGTGCGGTGATTGCGCTGACGCATGATCCCAAGCTGGATGATCTTGCTTTGATGGAAGCGTTGAAGACACCGGCCTTTTACGTGGGTGCGTTGGGGTCGAGAAGGAATAATCAGGCGCGGCGCGAGCGGTTGAAAGAGTTCGATCTGAACGAGGCCGAGTTGGCCCGGCTGCATGGGCCGGTGGGAATTTATATTGGCAGCAGGACGCCGCCTGAAATTGCGGTTTCTATTCTTGCCGAGGTGACGGCGGCCAAGAATGGGGTTTCGTTGCCGACTTTGTTGCAGGTTGAAGGGGCTAAGGCCGCGCGGGAGATTGCGGCTTCTGGGGGGGCTGCTTGTAGTGTTTAGGTTTTTTTTTGCCTGCGCGGCGCTTTGGTTGTTTGCTTTTGGTGTTGGCCTTTTCTTGTTCTGGCTTCTTTGGCCTTTCCTTGCTTTGTTATTGGTCTATTAGTGTTGCCCCTGTGCGGGGCGGCACTTACTTTCTTTGCCGCCGCAAAGAAAGATAAGCAAAGAAAGCGGCTCACACCGCCAGCCCATAAGCGGGTCCCCCGCACAGCCACGGTAGTGGTGCATCTGGAATCTGTGCCCCCGCACACTCCGCGCGAGTGACAAATGGAATGGACGCCTCCCCCCTGAGGGCTGCTGATCACTGGCCGTTGGGTGCGGGTAAAGGTGGGGTGGGTTCTCGCAACCGACGGCATCAGATGTGCCAGAGTGGAAGTTGGACAACGAACCACTTGAGGAAGGAGAACCCAAATGAACTTTACTCCGGTCGGTGTGGATATTGCAAAGCAGGTTTTCCAGGTGCATTGGGTTGAGCCGGAAACTGGTGAGGTCATCAGCCGGCAGATCCGGCGCGCCGCGTTTCTGGAGCATTTCGCAAATCGCGCGCCCTGCCTCATCGGCATGGAAGCGTGCGGCGGAGCCCAGCACTGGGCGCGTCGTCTGGGCGAGATGGGACATCAGGTCAGGTTGATGCCCGGCAAGGCGGTCAAGGCATTCGTGAGCGGCAACAAGAACGACGTGGCCGATGCCCGGGCGATCTGGACTGCGGTACAGCAACCGGCCGTGAGGTCGGTGGCGGTCAAGACCGAAACGCAGCAGGCAGTGCTGGCCCTGCACAGGATGCGCGAGCAGTTGATCAAGTTCCGCACGATGCAGATCAACGGTCTGCGCGGACTGCTGACGGAATACGGTGAAGTGATGGCGGTGGGCCGCGCCGCACTGAACCGGGCGATGGACGGTGTGCTGGCGCGCCTGAGCGAGCGTTTGCCGGCGATGTTGGTGGATACGCTGCGTGAACAGTGGCAGCGGCTTAACGTGCTCGATGAGCAGATTGCGCAGATCGAGCGCCGGCTCTCGGAGTGGATGAAGGCCGAGCGCGCCTGCATGCAGATCGCGCAGATTCCAGGCGTCGGGTTGCTGACGGCGACCGCCGCGGTGGCGACGATGGGAGACCCGAAGACATTCAGTTCGGGCCGTGAGTTTGCGGCCTGGCTGGGGTTGGTGCCCCGACAGAGCGGCACCGGTGGCAAGCTCCGGTTACATGGGATCAGCAAACGTGGGGATGTGTATCTGCGCACGCTGCTGATACACGGTGCCCGATCGGTGCTTGCGCGCACCAAAGAGCCGGGGCCATGGATCGAGCAGTTGCGCAGGCGCCGCCCGAACAACGTGGTGACCGTCGCACTGGCTAACAAGCTGGCGCGAACGATCTGGGCATTGCTGGCACATGACCTGAAGTACGAGAAAGCTCATGTCAGTGTTCGGCCGGTGTGAACGCAGCGAAGTCTGAACAGAACGATTTTGCAAAGAGGAGTACGTCAAAGGTTGCGCAAGGTAATTGAGTGTGATGGCATACAGGTCAGACCGGGACTCACCAAACCTGAAGCCCTTTGCGGGCTAACAGCCCGTGTGACAAATGAGGCGTGAGCCAGCGGATTCCATCGAGGCCAGCGGGTTCATCCTGCAACAAGGCCGGATATAGTGGAATGGCCTCGTCCCACCTCTGCTGGAGGAGCACATAAAAGGGTGTCCATCGGAGGGCGTGGCAGTATTGAGGAACTGTGATCCGTAAATGAACGGAGGCCGTCATGAGTGTCACGTTGCTGAGTATCGATCTTGCAAAAAACATCTTCCAACTGCACGGCGTTGACGAGCGTGGTCGGCCGGTGCTGAGTCGACGGGTCAGCCGCACCAGGCTGTTACAAGCAGTTCTCGATATACCTTGCTGCCGCATTGTGATGGAGGCTTGCGGTGGAGCGCACTACTGGGCCCGCAAGTTCGCTGCAATGGGACATCACGTACAGATCATTGCTCCGCGGTTCGTCAAACCCTTCGTCAAATCCCAAAAGAACGATCGCAACGATGCAGAGGCGATCACCGAGGCGGCGTCACGTCCGACGATGCGCTATGTCGCTATCAATAGCGTTGAACAGCAGGATATTCAGTCCATGCATCGCATCCGCAGCCTGCTGATGCGGGACCGTATCGCGCAGATCAACCAGATACGAGGCCTGCTGGCTGAATACGGCGTGGTGATAGCGCAGACGCCGCTGAAAGTACGGCAACAGTTGCCGGCAATTCTCGATGATCCAGATAACGAGCTCACCGCGCTTACCCGGTCGATGATGCACGACATGTATGAGCGACTCACGCTTCTGGATACACAGATCGCGCGCTACGACGACCTCATCCGTCAAGCACACAAGGCATCCGCACTCAGCCAGCGGCTTGAGAAGATCCGCGGCGTCGGGCCGATGATCGCAACCGCCGTCATCGCCGCGGCAGGCAGCGCGACTGAGTTCGCAAACGGGCGACAGTTTGCAGCGTGGCTCGGTCTGACGCCACGGCAACACTCGTCAGGCGGCAAGCAACGTCTGTTCGGAATCACGAAGCGGGGAAACGGATACCTGCGAATGCTTCTGGTTCACGGCGCCAGGTCAGTTGTTCAGCAGGCAGTGAAACGAAGCGATGCGCTCTCGCGATGGATACTCGCGGTCCAAGCGAGACGGGGAACGAACGTCGCCGTTGTGGCGCTCGCCAACAAGATAGCCCGCACAATCTGGGTGTTGCTGGCGCGAGGGCGTGAATACGAGCCCCCAGTATGATCAGGACGATGACAGCACGGCTGCAATAACCTTACCCCTCCATCGATTGCACAAATGATCTGATTCAATGGCAAACAGGTTGGACCGTCGGCGACAAAACCTGCGCGGTCTTAGGGCTCACGAAGCCGAGGATATATGAAGGAGTCGCCGGGCGAAATCCATTGGGGCCAGGCACATGTGTGCCACAAACAGGCCGAACGTATATATGCAATCCAGCACCTGCCTGCAGTAGATCAGACCATTTGGCAAACGGGACGAGGCCATGTATAAAACCGCAGCCTTCCTGTCCACCAACACACACGATTCCTTGGCAAATGGGAGGCGTCCATATAAAAGGGCTCATCCGCTCCCACTCCGCACTACGTGCGTCGCGGATGGGTCTGC
>NZ_MCAS01000057.1 GCF_003610895.1 Paraburkholderia fungorum | reverse complement strand
GCGAATCGTCTGGCGCACCGGTTGTCGGCACAGGGTGTGGGTCCGGATGTGCGCGTTGGGATTGCGGTCGAGCGCTCGGTGGAGATGGTGGTGGGGCTGCTCGCGATCATGAAAGCGGGTGGCGCCTATGTGCCGTTCGATCCGTCGTATCCGGCAGCGCGACTCGCGTACATGATGGCAGACAGCGGGATTTCCCTGCTGCTGACGCAGCGTAGGGTGCACGATGCGCTGCCGCTGTCGGATGCGATCGAGGTGCTCGAACTGGACGCACTCGACCTGGCCGGCGAACCGTCGCACAACCCGGACGTTGAACTGCGAGGCGAAAACCTGGCCTACGTGATCTACACGTCGGGCTCGACAGGCCAGCCGAAGGGCGCGGCGAACCGCCATAGCGCGCTGTACAACCGTCTGGTGTGGATGCAGCAGGCGTACGCGCTGGATGCTACAGACACCGTACTGCAGAAAACCCCATTCAGCTTCGACGTCTCGGTCTGGGAGTTCTTCTGGCCGCTGATGACAGGCGCGCGTCTGGCAGTGGCCGCGCCGGACGATCATCGCGATCCGCAGAAGCTGGTTGAACTGATCGGACGTCATGCGGTGACGACACTGCATTTCGTGCCGTCGATGCTGCAGGCGTTCATTGCTTACGAAGGTGCGCAGCAGTGCACCGGCCTCAGGCGTGTGATCTGCAGTGGCGAGGCGTTGTCCACGGAGTTGAAGGACCGGGCTCTGGCCGCGCTGCCGGCAGCTGCGCTTTACAACCTGTACGGCCCGACGGAAGCGGCCATCGACGTCACGCACTGGACCTGCCAGGCGGACGATACGGTCACGCCGATCGGGCGTCCGATCGCGAACGTGCAGACGGTGGTGCTGGACGCGTCACTGAACATGACGCCGGTGGGTGTGGCAGGTGAACTGTATCTGGGCGGAGCGGGGCTGGCGCGCGGTTACCTGAACCGGTCCGCGCTGACGGCGGAGCGCTTCGTGCCGGACCCGTTCTCGACCGAGGGCGCGCGTCTTTACCGCACGGGTGATCTGGCCCGCTGGCGGGCGGATGGCGCACTGGAGTATCTGGGCCGGATCGACCATCAGGTCAAGATACGCGGTTTCCGGATCGAACTCGGAGAGATCGAGGCACAGCTTCTCGCGCAGGCCAATGTGCGCGAAGCGGTCGTTGTGGCTCACGAAGGTGCTGGTGGCAAGCGTCTGGTCGGCTATGTGAGTGCGGATGCGAACACCACGTTCGATACGACGGCGTTGCGCGAGGCGCTTGCGCAAGCGTTACCCGAGCACATGGTTCCGTCTACGGTCATCGTGCTCGATACACTGCCGCTGAGTCCGAACGGTAAGGTAGATCGCAAGGCGCTACCCGCGCCTGAGCAGAGCACAACTGCGAACCAGGTAGCGCAGAACGAAGCGCCGGAGGGCGCGGTTGAAACCACGCTTGCCGCAATCTGGCAGGAGGTGCTGGGTGTGGAGCAGGTCGGCCGTCACGCGAACTTCTTCGAACTGGGTGGCGACTCGATCATCGCGATGCAGGTCAGCGCACGCATCCGTGCGACGCTCGACAACGCGTTCGCGTTGCGCGCGTTGTTCACGAACCCGACCCTTGCGGCACTCGCACCGCACATCGGAGGCGTGTCGGGCAAGGTGTCCGCGTACGCCTCGCCGATCGAAAAACTCCCACGCACGGGTGCGCTGCCGCTGTCGCCCGCGCAACGCCGCTTGTGGATCGCAGCGCGGCTCGCGACACACGACGCCGCATCCTACAACGTCACCGCGACGGTGAAGCTCGACGGAGCATTGTCCGCGGCCCACGTGCAGACGGCGTTCGCGATGCTTACCGCGCGTCACGAAACGCTGCGGGCCAGCTACCCGGATCGCGACGGCCAACCTTATGTGTCGATAGCGGCATACCAGGTGGCGGATTTCGTCAGCCGCGATTTGTCCGCGCTCGACGACGATGCGCAACGCGCCGCGCTGGACGAACTCGCAAAAACCCGCGTCGACAGTCCGTTCGACGTGACGCGCGGTCCGCTGATGCGAGCGACGCTCATCCAGCTCGCGCCGCAACGTCATCGACTGATGTTGTCGCTGCATCACTTGATCTGCGATGGCTGGTCGATGGGCGTGCTGGTCGACGAATTCAGCCGGTTCTATCGTGCCGCGCAAAGCGGCGTGAACGACGCGCTGCCCGCGCCGCTCGACGTGCAATACGTGGACTACGCCGCATGGCATCGGCAGCAACTCGACGGCCTTCGCACCGATGGTTTGCGCGCGTTCTGGCGAGAACGACTCGATGGCGCATCGCATGTGCTCGATCTGCCGCTTGATTTCCCGCGCCCGACGACCGTGTCGCAAGCAGGCGATTCACTCCATTGCACGCTCGATCCCGCATTGGCGCGCAAGGTTCACGACGCCGCGCAACGCTATCGCGTGACGCCGTTCGTCGTGTTGCTGGCGAGCTATCAATTGCTGTTGCATCGTCTGACGGGGAGCCGCGATGTGCTGGTCGGCACCGATGTCGCGGGCCGCGAACGGGTCGAGCTGGAAGCGCTGATCGGTTTCTTCGTCAACGTCGTGCCGCTGCGCTCGCGAATCGAAGCAAGCGATACCGGCGACGTAGGCGATGCATCGCTCGACATCGGCAGGTGGCTTGCAAAGACCAGCGTGTCGGCCGTCAGCGCGCTCGAACACGCGCAATTGCCGCTCGATCAGATCGTCGACACGGTGAACGCCATGCGCGACCGGCGTCGCAATCCCTTGATTCAGGCGTTATTCGTACTGCAGAACACACCGGCGACAACGCTGGACTTGCCAGGCATTACCAGCGAGATGGTCGAACGCCCGACCCTGTACTCGAAGTTCGATACGGCGCTGTTCATCGAACCGCACGAAAGCACGTGGCGTGCGGAATGGGTGTTCAGCACCGCGCTTTTCAGGCCGTCGACAATCCAGCGCTGGAGTGTCGAATGGCTCAGTCTTCTGGAGAACATCGTGACGCAAACCGAGATTCACGCGAATATTCCGCCGCGCTCCGCCGATGCCAACGGCCCGGCGCAGGCCGCTCACACCGCGCTCGCCGCGCAGTCGGCCCAGTCCGCGCAACAGGACAAGCTCGCGAAGCTGAAAAAAATCGCCTCTCGCGGACCACGTGCGCCGCTTGCGGAAAACGCCGCGACAAACGCCACGACAAATGTTGAGAGCGCCGCCGACACCACGCGCCCGCCTGCACGCGTGAGCACGCTGCAAGCAGGACAAGCGCTGCCGGCCGTCTGCGAGCCCTGGACCTCCGACGTCGATCCGCACGCGTGGGCGCGGCAGCATCGCGCGTTCATCGACGCGACGCTTGCGCGTCACGGCACGATCCTGTTCCGCGGTTTCAACCTGAACTCCGTGGCGGACTTCGAGGCGTTCGCGGAAGCGATGTCGCCGGGGCTATACGGTGGTTACGGCGATCTGCCCAAGAAGGAGGGCGGCCGCAATACGTACCGTTCGACGCCGTATCCCGAGCGCGAAATGATCCTGTTCCACAACGAAAGCTCGCACCTGGAGCGCTGGCCGCGCAAGCAGTGGTTCTATTGCGAACTGCCGTCGAAAGTGGGCGGAGCAACGCCGATCGTCGATTGCCGCGAGATGCTGCGGCGCTTGCCGGCGTCGATCGTGAATGCGTTCCGCGAGAAGCACCTGATGTATATCCGCACCTTCACGGACCGGCTCGACGTCGCGTGGCAGGACTTTTTCGGCACCGAGATACGTGCCGACGTCGAAGCGCGTTTGCGTGCGGCGGGCATTGCGTTCCGCTGGCTGCCGAATGACGGATTGCAAACGCGCACGATCTGTCCGGGCGTCATCACGCATCCGGTGACGGGCGAACTGGCGTTCTTCAATCAGGTGCAACTGCACCATCCGTACTTCCTGCGCGCCGACATTCGCGCCGATCTGCTGAAGATGGCCGGCCCGGACCGGTTGCCGCGCAACGTTTGCTACGGCGACGGAACGCCGATTGACGAAGCGGACCTTGCGATCATCGGCGAAGCCTATGAAGCGTGCGCGGTGCGCTTCGAATGGCGCGCGGGGGATGTCGTCATGCTCGACAACATGCTGGTCGCACACGCGCGTGATCCGTACGAAGAGCCCCGCAAGATCGTGGTCGCGATGGGTGCGATGGTCGAGCGCGATGCACTCGCGGCGGCTTCAGTACCCGCTGCGAATGCAGACGAAATTTATCCGTGAATGGCAGGCTGAGACGATGAACGATTTTGCAGAACAGATGGATTCGGATGGCGTGGCGCTGTCGCCCGCGCAACGATTGGTGCTGACGGTGCGCGGCGCGGCCGCGGCCGCGGGCGCCGATGGCGAGCGCGATGCGCCTGCGGTGTTGGGCGCGACCTTGCATGGCCCGTTTGACGATGCACGACTCGACGACGCCTTTGCACGTGTCTGCGCGCGTCACGAGATCACGCAGACCGCGTTCCGGCACGTGCCGGGTTATGTGCAACCGAGACAGTTTCCGTATGCATTGGCCGTGCCTTCGATCGAACGCGTCGAGTGCACGCCCGCGACGCTCGCTGATGCCGAGCGCGATTTCATCGCGGGCATCTCGCCTGCGCTCGATGCGCCGGCGTTGTGCCGTGAAGACGCGCATCCGTTGCGTGCGGTGTTGTTGCGCGCCGATGCCGGTACGGCGCGTCTCGTGCTGATTGCCTCTCGTGCGGCGGCGGACGATGCGAGTCTTGCCGCGTTGTTGCGTGCAACCGTCGACGCCTATGCGTCGCGCGATGTCCCGGAAGCGGACGACGAACCCGTGCAGTACACGCAATTCGTCGAATGGCGCGACGAGTTGAGCCGCGATGACGACGCGCCCGCCGCCGCCGGGTATTGGCGCGCATATGCCGAGGACGTCGCTGCGCAAACGCAAGGCGCGGCGGGTTTGCCGTATCGCCGGCGAGCGGCTGCCGAAGGCGCGCGAAAGCGTGCAGTGCCCCCGCTTGCGGTCGAACTCGACGTGAGCACCCGTGACGCGCTTTACGATGTATTCACGCGCGATCACGAGCTTTCGGCAGACGTCATTGCCCAGGCGGCATGGTGGGTCGTGCTCGCGCGAGTGAGCGGCGTGCCGGCGTGGGACGGCGGCTGGCAACACGATTGCCGTCGCGATTACGACATGCTGCGAGCGGGGATCGGCGCGTATCAGCAAGTGCTGCCGGTTCTGCTGCGCTGCGCGCCGGAGGACAGTTTCATCGAGGTTGCGCGGGCGTTGCACACGACGCTCGCGACGCATCGACGGTGGCAGGAATACGCTTCGTCGCATCCCACACTGCTGACGGCGGCGGCCAAACGCATGATCTTCGTTCAGGCGGATCCGGCTGTGACGGTTGCGATCGACGGTGCGGGGGGATCGCCGTTGTCGGCGGAAATCGATGCGCTGAATGGGCCGTTGCCGGACTGCGAGCTGGGCCTGCAGGCCGATATCGACGCCGACGGCCGGATCGTCCGCGTCGCCTTGCATTACGCGCACGAGGTTTATCCGCACGATGCAATGGCCGTGCTGCTCGATCAATATGTGAATGTGCTGACCGCGTTGCCTTCGCTGGCGGCGCAGCGCAAGGATCGAATCGCCGATCTGCCGTTGACGAACGCGGCATCGGAACGCGCCTTGCTCGACTGGCGCGGTGCGTCGCTCGATGTGAGCGGCACGCCCGCTCAATTTGCATCGACCGTCAGCGAGCGGATCGCGCACTGGGCGACGCGCACGCCTGACGCGCCCGCGCTGGCCGCCGGCGAGGCGGCGCTGAGCTACAGCGAACTGCACGCACACGTCACGCGACTCGCATCGCAACTCGCGGCAATGGGTGCGCCGCGCGGCACGCCCATTGTCCTCGCGATGCCGCGTTGTGCCGCGCAAGTCGTTGCACTGCTGGCGGCGATGCAGGCAGGCGCGCCGTATTTGCCGCTCGATCCAGCGTGGCCCGCAGCGAGGCGCCGTGCGATTGTGGCGCAGGCGAAGCCGTCACTCGTGCTGTGCCTGCGTGACGATTACGCATTGCTGAGCCCCGACGATCTGGCGAGCGCATCGTATGCCGTGCTGGATATCGAATCGTTCGAGATCGCCTCGTCTTCATCCACCGTAAACGCGACTGCGGCCGGGCCTCACAAGCCGGAACCTGCTGACGCGGCGTACGTCCTGTTCACATCAGGCTCGACCGGCCTGCCGAAGGGCGTCGTGATCGAACACCGGCAATTGCTGAACTATGTGGCGGGTGTGAGCGCAACGCTCGGTCTCTCGCGCGCGCGCCGCTTCGCGCTGACCTCGACCGTCGCCGCCGATCTTGGCAATACGGCCTTGTTCGGCGCGCTTTACAACGGTGCATGCCTCGTCGTTGCGAACGCACACGATACGCACGACGCGGCCGCGTTCTCGCGCTTCCTGCGCGACCAGTCGATCGATTGCGTGAAGATCACACCGTCGCATCTCGACGCATTGCTGGATACGCGCGGCGCCGTCGTGCCACGCACGCTGATTCTTGGTGGCGAGCCGGTGCCGCGGCGCCTTGCCGACAAGGTGCGCGCCATCGATCCGGCGTGCCGGATTTTCAATCACTACGGGCCGACGGAGACGACGATCGGCGTGCTGGTTCATGAATTCGGCGCGCGGACCGATGAGGACAGCGCGCTCGGGCACGCATCGGCGGACACGCTTGCGCTCACCACACCGCTGCCGAATTGCCATGTCTACGTGCTCGACGCGGCGCAGCGGCTTGCGCCGGTGGGTGTGCTCGGCGAGGTGTTTATCGGCGGCGCCCAGGTGTGTCGCGGCTATCTGGACGCGCCGGGTCATGGCGCCGCGAGCAGCGCCTTTATCGACGATCCCTTCCGGCCCGGCGAGCGCCTGTACCGCAGTGGCGACATGGCGCGCTATCTGCCCGGTGGCGGTATCCAGCTGGTGGGCCGCGCGGACGATCAGATCAAACTGCGCGGCTTTCGCATCGAGCTTGCCGAAATCGAAGCGGCGCTGCGCGCCGTACCGGGTGTCGGTCAGGCGGTGGTGCGCGCGTTCGGCAACGACGCGCATCGCTATCTGGCCGCCTTCGTCACGTGCGACGACCCCGCGCTCACCGAAACGGCAATCCGCGCCGCGCTGGGCGAACGCTTGCCGGAGCCGATGGTGCCGGCGCGCGTCGCCGTCATGGTTGCGATGCCGCGTCTGCCGAACGGCAAGATCGATCGGCAGGCGCTGGCCGAACCCGGCCGCGCATTCAACGGCAATTCCGGCGCAGTAACAGAAACGGCGCCGCGCACCGCCCTCGAAACACTGCTTGCACACAACCTTGCCATGTTGCTGGAGCGCGACAGCGTCGGCATTCACGACAGCCTGTTCGAACTCGGTGGCGATTCGCTGCTCGTGATCCGGTTGGCCTCGCGAGTTCGCGATCTGCTGCGTATCGACGTGTTGCCCGGGCTCATCTTCGAACATCCGAACGTCGCCGAACTGGCGCAATCGCTGGCGGCGCTGCACGGCACGCCGGAAGTGCTTGAGCGGACGGCGAGATTGCGTCTGAAGCTCGACGCAATGGATCCAGCCGAGCGCGCGCGGATCGAGGAGCGTGCGCGCGAGCAGATGCGCTTACGCGAGCAGCCGGTGGGGTGATGAAGCCGGTGAGGCCGTGATACGGGCTCAGGTGGGCCCAAAAGCTTGCGTAATGAGTTGCGTAATAGGAATGATTCCGTTTAGTATTCACGATTTGTACATGTAATAAGAATCATTATCATTCAAGTGGGCGTTCGGCGGCGTACCTCAGTCGGCAGATTGAGCGTCATGCGGGCCTTCGCCGTTTCTTAAAAAACTACCAGCGTTTGGAACGGGCATGAGAGCAGAGACCAAGGGGAAGCGGGGAATGGGAGAAGGACGACACCGGGTGGCGACAACCGGTCGATCGGCGGGGCGCCGGGCGCTGAGCGCAGGCGCGCTGATTGCCGGGCTGGCGTTTGCGATGGCGGCGCATGCAAAAAGCGACGCGCCGCAGCTGATCGATTCGCCCGCGCAGCCACTCGATCAGGCACTGAAACAACTCGCGAGCCAGACCGGCCTGAAGCTGTCCTATTCGAGCGAACTGGTGGCGGGCAAGACAGCGCCTGCCGTGCATGGCCGGCTCGCGGCGCCGCAGGCATTGCAACAGCTTCTCGGTGCATCCGGCTTGCAGGCCGTGAAAACCGGCGATGCGTACCTCGTTGCGCAACAGAACGTTCCAGCCAATACCACGACCGACGCTGGCAACACCGGTAGCACGCTGCCCGCGATCACGGTAAGCGATAACGCGGCGGGCACCGCCGCCGCCAACGCGGTCAATCCCCCCACGACGATCGGCTCGAAGATTCCGCTCACGCAGCGCGAAATCCCGCAGACAGTGACGGTGATTCCGCAAGAGCAGATTCAGCAGCAGAACATGACCACGCTGACCGATGCGATGCGCGCGACACCCGGCGTTAGCGTTGTTTACGCGGATTCAGAGCGCACCAACTATTACGCGCGCGGTTTTCCGATCGACACGTGGCTGCTCGACGGCGTGGCCAGCAATCAGAATCTTGCATCGATTGCCCCGAATCTCGCGATGTTCGATCGCGTCGAAGTACTGCGCGGCCCGGACGGCCTGATGAACGGTTTCGGCAGCCCGGGCGGCTCACTGAATCTGGTGCGCAAGCAGGCACCGAGCACGTTTTCGATGAACGCCGAACTGTACGGCGGCACGTATAACGAAGTCGGCGGCATGGTGGATGTCGGCGGCCCGATCAACTCAGCGGGCACCTTGCGCGGCCGCTTTGTCGCCGAGGCGGATCGTCAGGATCTGACCCAGGATTCGACGTGGCGCCGCAGCAAGAACATCTACGGCACGCTCGAAGCGGATCTGACGCCGCAGACGAAGTTGCAGATCGGCGCGAGCTACTCCGAGACCGATCAGAAGGCGATGTGGACCGGCACGCCGACCTACTCTAACTACACGTTCCTGAACCTGCCGCGCTCGACCTATCTCGGCGCGCCGTGGAACGACAATACCTACGACATCACCACCGCGTTCGCTACGCTGACGCAGAAACTGGGCGGCGGCTGGAGCACCAAGCTCGCGTTCAATTATCTCGAGAACCGCTCGTCGATCCTGAACGGCAACGTGTCCGGTCCGATCGATCCGGTCACCAACAACGGCACGATCGGCGCTACCAAATGGGCGCAGGACGACCAGCAGGAATCGGTCGATCTGTCGGTGAGCGGGCCGTTCCAGCTGCTCGGCCGCACCCATCAGCTGACGGTTGGCGGCAGCTATCTCCACGAGAGCCTTCGGACCCGCAACTTCTATTGCTCGGGCGGCAACGTTTTCTGTCAGAGCACGGGGAGTATCTTCTCTTCGATTCCCGAACCGGCTTTTGACGGCCCGGTGTCGGATGAAACCAAATCGACGAGCCAGTACGGCCTGTACGCCAATACGCGCATTAGCCTCGCCGACCCGTTGACGCTGGTGCTCGGCGCGCGCGCGACGTGGTGGGACTACGGTTTTGCGCCGAACCCGGCGGCCAACTACTGGGGCGATTCGACCCAGCATCACCATATTTCGGGCCGTGTCACGCCGTATGCCGGCCTGATCTATGACATCAACCGCACTTACTCGGCGTATGTCAGCTACACCGGCATTTTCATTCCGCAGACCGGCACCGACGTGAGCGGCAACCTGCTGCAGCCGCTCGAGGGCGATCAGTACGAAATCGGTTTGAAGGGCGAGTATTTCGGCGGTCAGCTGAACACGAATATCGCGCTGTTCCAGTTGACCGAGAAGAATCGCGCGCTCGACGATCCGCGCTACCCAGGTCAAGGTTTCGTGATCGCGGCGGGCAAGGCGCGATCGCGCGGTGTCGAGTTGACGGCGACCGGCCAGCTGACGTCGAACTGGAGCGTGTTCGGCGGCTATACGTACACGAATGCACAGTTTCTCGACGCCAGCACGAACGTCGACGGCTTCGCGTTCCAGAGCGTCGCGCCGAAGCATCTGTTCAAGTTGTGGACCAACTACAAGCTGCCGGGCAATCTGAACAAGTTCTCGGTGGGCGGCGGCGCGTACGTGTCGAGCGGCATTTCCGCCACCGACGGCGTCGGCACGGTTCGTCAGGGCACGTTCGCGACCTTCGATCTGCGCGCCGCATACGACATCAACAAGAACCTGACCGCATCGGTGAGCGTGACGAACCTGTTCGATCGGCACTACTACGATTCGATTTCGTCGACGGGCAGCTCCTTCTGGGGCAACCCGCGCCAACTGCTGTTCAAGCTGCGGATGCAAATGTAACGACCGCGCGCCGTGCCGCTTCGATCTCGCATCGTAAGGGGCGCGGCGCGCATCCCGCCGCGGCACGCGCGGCGATCTGAAGGGAAGCGGGCACCGCTGCCGTGCCGGGCTTTCCTGATTCGAACGTGAACGTGTAAGCGATTTGATCTGTCTGCATCATCCACGAGATACACAGCCATGAGCGAGCACTTGAGCAACGACGACCAGGACCTGATCGATCTGCTGGCAGCGGATCTGTCCTTCGGATCGACGCAGCGTACGGCACCTGCCGACACTCTTCCGGCGCCGTTATCGGCCGCGCAGCAGCGCTTGTGGTTCATGCAACGCTACGAGCCGTGGAGTACGGCTTACAACATCGTGCACGGTTTCGATCTCGACGGACCACTCGATCTCGCGCGTCTGACGCGTGCGTTCGAGAGAGTGATCGGCCGTCACGAGATTCTTCGCACGCGCTTCGTCGAGCACGATGGCGTGACGTGTCAGAAGGTGCTGGACGCAGTGGATTTCTCCATTGCGCATCGGCGCCGCGATGCGTCCGGTCTGCTCAAGGGGGAGGGATGGCATCAAGGTTTGCTTGAAAGCGAAGCACGCAAGCCGTTCGATCTCGACGGCTCGTTGCTGCGCGTCCGCGTGCATTCGGCGGATGAGGCGCGGCATCTGCTGGTGGTCGCGCTGCATCATCTGGTGTCGGACGGCTGGTCGAACGCAATCTGGGCGCGCGATCTGGCCGCCGCCTACGAAGCGGCCGGAATCTCCCCGCATGGCGCGGCGCACCCGGCGCCACGCTGGCCCGTCTTGCCGATCCAGTACGCCGATCACGCGCGCCGCGAAGCGCAGTATCTGCGCAGCGACGCCGCGCGTGCCGATCTCGACTACTGGCGCGCCGCGCTTGGCACCCGCTTGCCGGTGCTGAATCTGCCCACCGATCGTTTTCGCCCCGACGTGCTGCGTTTTCGCGGCGCGGCGCACACGGTGCATGCGGATGCGGACGTCGCCGCGCGCATCGCGGCGTTCTGTGCCCGCGAACGCATCACGCCGTTCGTGTTCTGTCTGGCCGCGTTCCAACTGGTACTCGCGCGTGTCAGCCAGCAGGACGAATTCCTGGTTGGCGTGCCCGGCGCGGGCCGGCATTGGCCTGATGTCGACAACCTGATCGGCTTCTTTGTCGATCTGCAGATCTATCGTGCGCGGCCCGACGCGCAGCTTCCGGTGCGCGACTGGCTGCGCCGGATTCAGGCGGAATCGGTCGGCGCGCTGAATCATCCCGGCTTGCCGTTCGAGCGTTTGCTCGAAGCGCTCGGCGTCGAACGCAGCGTCAATCGGCATCCCCTGTTTCAGGTGACGTTTGGCTACCAGGACACGGCCAAACCGTCCACGCTGAAACTTGGCGACATGCGCGTGAACGTCGTCGATCTGCCTGCCGACGACGCCAAATTCGATCTGACGCTGCACGTCGGCTTCAACGCGCAACGGCTCGAGGCGCGCTTTGTGTACGACGTCGATCTGTTCGACGCCGCGACGATCGCGCGCTTCGCCGCGCAGTATGAGATCGCGCTTGACGCGTTGCTCAAACAGGCCGATGCGCCGCTCGGCGCGCTCGATATCCTCGACGGCGCGCAACGCGCGAGTCTGCTGGCGCGCGGCCGTACTGAGGAGCGCTATCCATGCACGCCGCCTGCGCACGTGTCCATCGCGCAACGCGCCGCGCAGGCGCCTGGTGAACCCGCGCTGCTGTTCGGCGACCTCACGCTCAGCTATGGCGAACTGAACGCGCGCGCGAATCGCGTGGCGCATCGTTTGATCGCACTCGGCGTCAAGCCGGAAATGCGGGTGGGGGTTGCCGCCGAGCGCTCAGTCGAACTGATCGTCGGGCTGCTGGCCGTGCTGAAAGCGGGCGCCGCCTATGTGCCGCTCGATCCCGCCTATCCGAACGACCGGCTCGCCTACATGCTGGACGACAGCGGCATCTCGTTGCTGCTGACACAAAGTCATTTGCACGGCGGTTTGCCATCGCGTGAGGGCATGCGCCTGATCGATCTCGACAGCGCGGCGTTCGATACCGAACCGTCGCATGACCCGGATGTGCGCGTATTCGACGGCACACTGGCTTACGTCGTCTATACGTCGGGATCGACGGGGCGCCCGAAGGGCGTCGGCGTCGCGCACGGTCCGCTGTCGATGCATCTGCAAGCGATCGCGCGGCGCTACGACGTGCAGCCCGGCGACCGCGAGCTGCAATTTTTCTCGATCAGTTTCGACGCCGCCGCGGAGCAATGGCTGACACCGCTCGTCAACGGCGCGGCCATCGTGATCCGGGATATGGGTGACTGGCCGCCTGAGCGCCTGCTCGCTGAAGCGCGCGACAAACGCGTGACGATCCTGCATCTGCCGCCCGCCTATGTCGATCTGTTGCCGTCCACGGCCGGTGTCGACAGTGTTTCGATCAAGACCTGTATTTCAGGCGGCGAAGGCTGGCAGAAGAGCGGTTTCGACGCTGTACGGCGCAGCTTGCGTCCGCAGCGCATCGTCAACGCCTATGGTCCCGCCGAAACGGTGATCACGCCGACCGCATGGATCGCCCACGCCGATAGCGTGTTCGACAGCGCCTACGCGCCGATCGGCCGGCCAGTTGGCGAGCGCAGCGTCTACGTGCTCGATCCTGACATGAACCTGCTCGCCGACCGCCTGCACGGCGAGTTGTATATCGGCGGCCACGGGATGGCGCGCGGCTATATGGGACGCGCCGCGCTGACCGCCGAGCGTTTCGTGCCCGACCCGTTCAGTCAGGACGGCGCGCGCCTCTACCGCACCGGCGATCTGGTCTGCTGGGGCGCGGACGGCGAACTCGAATATCAGGGGCGGCTCGATCATCAGGTCAAGATTCGCGGCTTCCGGATCGAGTTGGGCGAAGTCGAATCGGCCTTGTTGACGCAGCCTGGTGTGCGCGAAGCGGTGGTCGTTGCGCAGGAGGGGCCGGGCGGCGCGCGGCTGGTCGGTTACGTGAGCGCACGAGCCGAGGCGGGAGCAGCGGGGGCCACGATTACGCTCGACGTGGCGACTTTGCGTGCGGCGCTGCTGGCCGAATTGCCGGATTACATGGTGCCGGGCGCGCTGGTCGTGATGGACGCGTTGCCGATCAATCCGAACGGCAAGGTCGATCGCCGTGCCTTGCCGGTGCCGCAATTCGACCGCGAAGCGTATGCCGCGCCACAGGGCGACGCGGAAATGGCGCTCGCGGCCGCGTGGCGCGAGATGCTCGGGATCGACGACATTGGCCGCCATCACAACTTTTTCGAACTGGGTGGAGACTCGATCCTCAGTTTGCAGATCGTCGCGCGAGCGCGTGAAGCAGGCTGGAAAATCACGCCGCGCCAGCTGTTCGAGCGGCAGACGGTTGCGGAACTGGCGGCGGTGGCCGTCAGGTTGAACCAGGGGTTGAGCCCGGCGTCCGATGCGGATGCCGGCTTCGCGGACGACGAAACACAGGCCCACGCGGCGATCGGATTGCTGCCGATCCAGCGTGAGTTCTTCGCTAGCGACATTCCGAATCGTAATCACTGGAACCAGTCGGTGCTGTTGTCGAGCGACATGCCGATCGACGCCACGCGCTTGCACGACGCGCTGCGCGCCGTGCTTGCGCATCATGACGCGTTGCGTTCGCGCTTCACACGCGACGCGCACGGCAACTGGCATCAAGAGCCGGGTGCTGTTGTCAGCGATGCGCAGCCCTTACTGTGGACGCGCCGCGCCGATACGCGCGAGCAGATCGAAGCGCTCTGCAACGAGGCACAGCTCAGCCTCGATATCGAACGTGGAGCGCTGCTGCGCGTGCTGCTGATCGACGTTGCGGACGGCACGAGCCGCGTCTTGCTGACGGTCCATCACCTGGTGATCGACGGCGTCTCGTGGCGTATCCTGCTCGACGATTTGCAGCGTGCCTTCGCGCAACTGGCCGGCGAACGCGCGTCCGATAACCTGCGTTTGCCGTCCAACGGAACGTCGTATCGGGCGTGGTCGCGTCGTTTGACGATCTATGGGGCGTCCAGCGCGGTGCAGGCGCAACGCGCTTACTGGCGCACGCAACTGGCAACGTCGGCGAGCTTGCCTTGCGATGAAAACTCTCTGCGCGGTGCTGCGCAAACCCGCGAAACCCGCGCGCTGTTGCGCAGCACCGAACTCCGGCTCGATCGCGGACTCACACAACGGTTGCTGCAAGTCGCACCTGCTGCGTATCGCACCCAGGTCAACGACCTGTTGCTGACCGCGCTCGGACGCGCGCTGTGCGCGTGGACGGGCAACCCGGCAATCCGGATCGATCTCGAAGGGCATGGCCGCGAGGATCTGTTCGACGACGTCGATCTCAGCCGGACGGTGGGGTGGTTTACGAGCGTTCATCCGGTTGTGCTCGATGCCGGCGGCGAGCCCGGGGCGGCGCTGAAGCGCGTCAAGGAAGCGCTGCGGAATGTGCCGGATCGCGGTCTTGGATATGGCATGCTGCCCGACGTGCAAGCGCATTCGGACACGCTGTTCAACTACCTCGGACAGATCGACGGTCAGCTGGATACCCATGCGGGTTGGCGGGCCGCGACAGAATCGGCCGGGACGACCAACGATCCGCACGCGCGGCTGACGTATCCGCTGTCGATCGCGGGACAGGTTTTCGATGGCGAGTTGCACCTGACGCTCGCATGGAGCAGCGTGCGTTTCAATCAGGCGGCGATCGCGCGGGTCGTGGAGGGTTTTCGCGCGGAGTTGGTCGGATTGATCGACCATTGCGCGAGCGATGCGACCGGTGCAAGCGGCGTGACGCCCTCCGATTTTCCGCTGGCGCGCCTGACCCAGCGGGAACTCGATGCCTTGACCGCCACGCTGCCGGTTGCCGTGCGCGAGTTGCAGGACCTTTATCCGTTGCCGCCAATGCAGGCCGGCATGCTGTTCCACACGTGGCTGACGCCTGACGACAGCGCGTATCGCAATCAACTGCGTGTCGATCTCGACGGGCTCGACGCGCATCGTTTCCGCGCTGCGTGGCGCGCGGTGATCGAGCGTCACGATATCCTGCGCACCGGTTTTCTCCAGCATCGCCATGCGCTATTGCAATGGGTCGCGAAGAGCGCGTCGTTGCCGCTCGACGAACTGGACTGGCGCGAGCGTGCGTCGCGTGATGGCGCTTCGATACCGGTGGAACTCGATGCACTCGCGCAAGCCGAACTCGCGAAGGGCTTCGACGTCACGCGTGCGCCGTTGCAGCGGCTGGCGCTGGTGCGAACCGGCGACACGCGCTATCACCTGATCTGGACCGTGCATCACGTGCTGCTCGACGGCTGGAGCGCATCGCAACTGATCGGCGACGTGTTGCGTCACTATGGCGGCGAGCCGCTGGCGGCGCGTGGCGGACGGTATCGCGACTACGTCGAATGGCTGCTGAAACGCGATCCGGGCGCCAGTGAAACGTACTGGCGCGATCAGCTTGCCGGGTTCGATACGCCGACGCGGCTCGCGCCTGCGTTACGCGGCAATGCAGCGGCGGCGGCTGAGGCAGACGATGCTGCTACGACAAAAAACACCGGCTACGTCGAGGCGCATCTGGACCTGGATGGCGCGGCCAGCGAGCGGCTGAGCGGCTTCGCGCGACAGGAACGCGTGACGGTCAACACGCTGGTGCAGGCTGCATGGGCGTTGCTGTTGCAGCGTTATACGTCGCAGGACACGGTTGCATTTGGCGCGACGGTCGCGGGCCGTCCCGACGATCTGCCCGGCGCGCAACAGTTGCTCGGCTTGTTTATCAATACGTTGCCGGTGATCGCGTCGCCGCGCGCCGGCATGCGTGTCGGCGACTGGTTGCGCGCGATGCAGGCACAAGCGCTTGCGTCGCGTGAGCATGAACACACACCGCTCAACGAGATTCAGCGTTGGGCCGGCGCGGGCGGCGAGGCGTTGTTCGACAGCCTGATCGTGTTCGAAAACTATCCAGTCGATGCCGCGTTGAAGGCGGCGGCGCCTGGCGGCTTGCAGGTCCTCGATGTGTCGAGCCACGAGCAGACGCATTATCCGTTGACGCTGACGGTCGCGCAGATCGACGGTGTGCTGCGCGCGCGGTGCAGTTTCGCGCAAGACGGTATCGATGCGGCAGGGGTGGCGCAGTTGCTGAAGCAGTTCGGCATCCTATTGAACGGTTTGTGCGGTGCGAGATTTGTGGGTGAACTGACGTTGCTGGATGACGACTCATCCGTGCTGCAGCAACACGTGGGATGCACTGCCGATTCGTTCGCCGATGCAGCCGCCGTGCACGAACTGATCGAACGTCAGGCAGCCGCGACGCCGGTTGCGATTGCGCTGGTCTGTGGCGATGAAGCACTGGATTACGCGGCGCTCAACACGCGGGCGAACCGCCTCGCGCAGCGCCTGATGCGCGAAGGCGTATGCGCCGATGTGATGGTCGCGGTGGCGCTGGAGCGTTCAGTGGATATGCTGGTGGCGCTGCTTGCTGTGCTGAAGGCGGGTGGGGCATATGTGCCGCTCGATCCCTCGTATCCGGCCGCGCGTCTCGGCTATATGCTCGACGATTGCCGTGCGCCCTTGCTGCTGACGCAGCGCGCGGTGGCGCACGCGTTGCCGGTGGGAGATCACACCCGCGTGCTCGAGGCGGATGCACTGGACGTGTCTGCTGAGTCGGCTGGGAATCCTGCTGTAGCCGTAAGCGGTGAGCAGCTGGCCTACGTGATCTATACATCGGGTTCGACGGGCAAGCCTAAAGGCACGATGGTGCGTCACGCCGCGCTGACGAATTTCCTGCACGGCGTGGCGCGCGAACCGGGTCTGGGGGCGGATGACACGCTGGTGGCGGTGACCTCGCTGTCGTTCGATATCGCGGCGCTGGAGCTGTTCCTGCCGCTGATCGTGGGCGCGAAGGTGGTGGTGGCCTCGCGCGATGAAGCGCGTGACGCCCGCCTGCTGGCTGGGCTGCTGGAGAAACATTCGGCGACAGCGATGCAGTCGACGCCTGCGACGTGGCGCATGCTGCTGGATTCGGGCTGGCCAGCCGGTGCACAACGTGTTTCGCTCAAAGGCCTGTGCGGCGGTGAAGCATTGCCTCGCGAACTGGCGGTGCGTCTGCGTGCTGCTGGCGTCGATCTGTGGAACATGTACGGGCCGACTGAGACGACGATCTGGTCGTCGGTGGCGCATGTCGGTGACGATGCGCCGATG
>NZ_MCAS01000056.1 GCF_003610895.1 Paraburkholderia fungorum | reverse complement strand
GCGATGAGCGAGCCCTGGAAGCGCTTTGAGCACGACCAGCCCAACGTACTCTGGCAGATGGACTTCAAGGGGCACTTCGAGACCCTCGGGAAGGAGCGCTGCAGCCCCCTGACGGTACTGGACGATCACTCGCGCTTCAGCATCCTGCTGCGCGCCTGTGGCCCCACCGACACCGCTACCGTGCAGGCAGGCTTAAGGGAGGCGTTTGGGCATTACGGCCTGCCGTTGCGCATCAACACCGATAACGGCTCGCCGTGGGGCTCGCCCGGCAGTCCGGGGCAGCTTACCGAGCTGGCCGTCTGGCTGATCCGGCTGGGCATCCGCATCAGCTACAGCCGGCCGTATCACCCGCAGACCAACGGCAAGGATGAGCGGTTTCACCGGACGCTGAAGGCAGAAGTGCTGAACGGACGAAGCTTCGCTACGCAGGAGCACGTGCAGCAGGAACTGGACCGCTGGCGCACCATATATAACTGCGAGCGCCCGCATGAAGCGATCGGCATGGATACACCGATCAGCCGTTACAAGCCGAGCCCGCGGGCGTATCCATCAGCGCTGCAGGAGCCAGAGTACGGCCCGGATGACGTGGTGCTGCGGGTCAAATCCGACGGCCGGCTACGCTTTGAAGGACGGCATCTCAAGGTCTCGAATGCTCTTTATGGGCTGCCGGTTGCAGCACGCGCAAAGCCGGGCGAAGACGGCGTATTTGAATTCTGGTTTGCACATCACCGCATCCTCACCCTTGACCTGAGGAGCGAGAATCGCTGACCATAAAAGTGTCAATGATGTCTCCGCACGTTTGTCAACCATGTCTCCGGTCTATACACGGCAAGCAAAGAAAAGTAGGTGCCGCCCCGCACAGGGGCAACGCTAATAAACCAACAACAAAGCAAGGAAAGGCCAACGCGGTAGGCAAACAGCCAAGCGCCGCGCAGGCAAACAGATCAAGAAAAGGCCAACGCCGTAGGCAAACAGCCAAAAAAATCCCACCGCCAAAAGCAAAAACCCCACCATAACCCCAACCCGCCACCGGCACCTCACCGTACCGCTACAATATTCCTTTAACCCCGCGGCTTCGAGACCAGAAAGATGTCCACTCCAACGCCCCGCGCTCCGATGCTCTCCACTGCCGAAGCGTTGGCGACCCTGCTCAGCGCAGCGAGCCCAATCACCGGCACCGAATCGATCCCTACGCTGGAAGCACTCAACCGCGTGCTATCGGTGGACGTCACTTCGCCGCTCGACGTCCCTCCAATGAACACCAGTTCAATGGACGGCTACGCAATCCGCACTGAAGATCTGGCAACGGACGGCAACCGCCGCTTGCCCATCTCGCAGCGCATTCCAGCCGGCCACGCGCCCGAGGCGTTGAAGCCTGGCACAGCAGCGCGCATCTTCACAGGCGCCACGGTGCCGCCGGGCGCCGACGCCATCGTGATGCAGGAGCAAACCGAGGCCACCGGCAACGAAGTCACGATTCTCCACAGCCCGGCGCCGGGCGAATGGATCACCGCCCAGGGCGCGGACATCCGCAGCGGCTCGATCATCCTTCCAGCGGGCACGCGCCTGACGCCGCAAGCCTTGGGGCTCGCCGCCTCGGTTGGCTGCGCCGAGCTCCAGGTGCGCCGTCGCGTAAAAGTCGCCGTGTTCTTCACCGGTGACGAACTGACCATGCCTGGCGAGCCGCTGAAACCCGGCGCGATCTACAACTCGAACCGTTTCACGCTGCGTGGCCTTCTGGAAAATCTGGGTTGCGACGTCACCGACTACGGCATCGTCCCCGACAAGCTCGACGCGACTCGCGCAACGCTGCGCGAAGCGGCGCTGGCGCACGATCTGATCCTCACCTGCGGCGGCGTGTCGGTCGGTGAAGAAGATCACGTCAAGCCGGCCGTCGAGGCGGAGGGCAGCCTGTCGATGTGGCAGATCGCCATGAAACCGGGCAAGCCGCTCGCATTCGGAGCCGTGCGACGGGCCGCGCGGCAGACAGATACGGATGCGGCGGCGTTGGCCGAAACCTTTTTCATCGGCCTGCCGGGCAATCCGGTCTCCAGCTTTGCGACGTTCCTGCTGTTCGTTCGTCCGTTTGTCCTGCTTCTGGCCGGTATGCGGACGGTGGCGCCGCGCGCGCTGTCGCTGCGCGCCGATTTCGCGCAGAAGAAGGCCGACCGCCGCAACGAATTCCTGCGTGCGCGTATCAATGCGGCCGGCGGCCTCGATCTGTTTCCGAATCAGAGCTCGGCGGTACTGACGTCGACCGTATGGGGCGACGGCCTGATCGACAATCCGCCGAACCACGCAATCAGCGTCGGCGAGACCGTGCGTTTCATCCCCTTTTCCGAATTGCTGAACTGAGGCCGGCAGCCGCCGGTGGTTTTCCGATGAAGATTCAACTCCGATATTTTGCAAGCGTGCGCGAAGCCCTCGAAACCGCCGACGAAACGGTGGATGTACCCGACGGCATCGCGACCGTCGGCGACGTGCGAGGCTGGTTGCGCAAGCGCGGCGGCATCTGGGCCGACACCCTCGCCGAGGGCCGCGCCCTGCGCATGGCCTGTAACCACGTCATGACCGATGCCGGCACGCGCATCACCGAAAATTGCGAAGTCGCGTTCTTTCCGCCCGTCACCGGCGGGTGAATCGCCCGGATAGCCGCCAGAAACCAGGGTGGAAGGTTTGGTAAAACCAGGCCTCGCCAACCCCCGCTAAGCCGCACAGGAGCCAGAGATGCCCGTTCGCGTCCAGACGGAAGACTTCGACCTCACCGCCGAGGTCGCCGCGTTACGTGCGCGCAATCCGAAGATCGGGGCGGTGGCCTGTTTTGTCGGCACCGTGCGCGATCTGAACGACGGCAGCGCAGTCGAAACCATGGAGCTCGAACACTATCCGGGCATGACGGAAAAGTCGCTGGAAGCGATTGTCGTGAGCGCACGCGAGCGTTGGCCGGGGATCGAGGTGCTGATCGTGCACCGGGTCGGCAAGCTTTATCCGCTTGACCAGATTGTGCTGGTGGCGACCACCGCCGCTCATCGGGGCGACGCCTTTGCGTCGTGTGAGTTCGTGATGGACTACCTGAAGACCCAGGCGCCGTTCTGGAAGAAAGAGAAGACAGAAGAAGGCGAGCGCTGGGTTGACGCCCGCGTCGCCGATGACGCGGCACTGGCCAGATGGGGCATCGAATCGGATAACGAGGCGGCGGACTAGGGCGCGTGCTTGCCAGGCGCCTGCATCAATCGTCTTTCGCTTTGCCGATGATCCGCGCGGGAAACGGCTCGCCTGGTGCTCGTGTGGAAGCGCCTGCGGCATGTTCGTCGTCAGGCGGGCGCCGCTTCGGCGCGACGCGCTCCAGCAACGCCTGTTGCTCCTCCGGAATCTTGTAATCCCAGCCGAAGCGGCTCAACTGCAAGCTCTGCGCGATTCGCAGCGCCGGTTCCATGAAGCGGACCGCCGCCGCCGGCTGATAGCGCGACTCTACCGTGTCCAGAAACAGATACAGCCAGCGGCTGAAATGCTGTGGCTCGACACCCTCGAGCGGCTGGTGCGCCTGCTGCACATTGCCGCGGTATTGCTTCGCGCCAAGCACAAGACTGCCCCAGAACGTGCACATTTTGGGCAAGTGGTCGTCCCAGCGGCCCGCAAGCGTTGCGTCGAAGACCGGGCCAAGCAGCGGATCAGCGCGTACGCGGTCGTAAAAGCCGTAAACGAGTTCGCGAACATTCGCCTCAGTAGGTTCGGTTGCGCGTTCGACAACCGGTGCAGCAGGAAAAGACGGATTCATGCAAATTCCAGATAATGCGGTTATTCATTCTGAATCGCCACGCGACGCCACAGACTGTCAGAAATGGCCTTAAACCCAATCCAAACAGGAGAAAGTAGGCCACGAATAACCCCCTTTTCGCATAAATGGCCTATGCAGGAAGCGCTACCATTACTGCCGAGAGATCAACACCGACTGTTCAGCGCACAATCATAAAATATGCGTAGCGCCTGCATCTTAAGGCGAAGCGGTGGCCACCGGCAACCCTCGCATCGACGCGGTTATCCCGAGGATCGCGACTTGCGCTTATCGTGACATCTGCACTTATGAGACTGACCGACTATACGGATTACTCAGTGCGCGTCCTGCTATACCTTTGTGTCCGTGGCGATGGCTTATCGACCATCCAGGACATCTCGGACGCGTACGGGATCTCCAAAAACCATTTGATGAAGGTAGTGCAGCAGCTCGGCGAACTCGGCTGGGTGGAGACCGTGCGCGGGCGCAACGGCGGTCTGCGTCTCGCCGAGAAAACCAGCGCGTTGACCGTGGGGGAGATCGTGCGGGCCACGGAAAGCGACTTCGCGCTGGTCAACTGCTTTCCGGATCAGCACGGTGAGCACCGCGGCTGTGTCATTACATCGCATTGCCGTCTGCGCGGCGCGTTTGAGGCGGCGCGCAACGCGTTTCTCGCCGAGCTCGACCGCCATACCATTGGCGATGTTGCGCAACCGAGTGAACCGCTCGCTGCGCTGCTTGGTTTAGGCACCGTCATCCCGATCATGCCGGCCGCGCCCGCCGGCGATGCAGCGCTGCTCACCGGAACCCGGGCAGCAGATTCTCGCGCGTCAAATGTTAAATAGTTGCTCCTGGTTGCAAAAAAGCGCTTGAAACCTGCGCAAAACGCCTCAATTTGGTGGTAATCGAAATTGGAGGTCTCTTGATGAGAATCGACAAACTTACCACTAAATTCCAGGAAGCACTGGCCGACGCGCAGAGTCTCGCGGTCGGTCACGACAATCAATACATCGAACCGGTTCATGTCCTCTCGGCGCTCGTCGCCCAGCAGGACGGTTCGGCGCGTTCGCTGCTCTCGCGTGCGGGTGTGCATGTCCAGGCGCTGCAAACCGCGCTGGGCGACGCCATCACGCGTTTGCCGCAAGTGCAGGGCACGGACGGCAACGTGCAGATCGGCCGCGAGCTGACCGGCTTGCTGAACCAGGCGGACAAGGAAGCACAAAAACTCAACGACACGTTCATCGCGAGTGAGATGTTCCTGCTCGCGGTCGCCGACGATAAAGGCGAGGCCGGCCGCCTCGCGCGCCAGCACGGCTTGTCGCGCAAATCGCTGGAGAGCGCGATCGCGGCGGTGCGCGGCGGTTCGCAGGTGCATAGCCAGGACGCGGAAAGTCAGCGTGAAGCGCTGAAAAAGTACACCGTCGATCTGACCGAGCGTGCGCGGGCGGGCAAGCTCGACCCCGTGATCGGCCGGGACGACGAAATCCGCCGTTCAATCCAGATCCTGCAGCGCCGCACCAAGAACAACCCGGTGCTGATCGGCGAGCCGGGCGTGGGCAAGACCGCGATTGTCGAAGGTCTCGCGCAGCGTATCGTCAACGGCGAAGTGCCGGAAACGCTCAAGGGCAAGCGCGTGCTGTCTCTCGACATGGCGGCGTTGCTCGCCGGCGCGAAATACCGCGGTGAGTTCGAAGAGCGCCTGAAGGCCGTGCTGAGCGACATCGCGAAAGACGAAGGCCAGACCATCGTCTTCATCGACGAAATTCATACGATGGTTGGCGCGGGCAAGGCTGAAGGCGCGATGGACGCTGGCAATATGCTCAAGCCGGCGCTCTCGCGCGGCGAACTCCATTGCGTCGGCGCCACCACGCTCGACGAATATCGCAAGTACATCGAAAAGGATGCCGCGCTCGAACGCCGCTTCCAGAAGGTGTTGGTCGATGAACCGTCGGTCGAGGCAACGATCGCGATCCTGCGCGGCTTGCAGGAGAAGTACGAGCTGCACCACGGCGTCGATATCACCGACCCGGCGATCGTCGCCGCGGCCGAATTGTCGCATCGCTACATCACCGACCGTTTCCTGCCGGACAAGGCTATCGATCTCATCGACGAGGCCGCTTCGAAGATCAAGATGGAAATCGACTCGAAGCCGGAAGAGATGGATCGGCTCGACCGTCGTTTGATCCAGTTGAAGATCGAGCGCGAAGCCGTCAAGAAGGAGAAGGACGAAGCGTCGCAGAAGCGTCTGCAACTGATCGAAGAAGAAATCGAACGGCTGGATCGCGAATATTCGGACCTCGAAGAAATCTGGACCGCGGAAAAGGCGGCGGTGCAGGGCAGCGCGCAACTGAAGGAAGAAATCGAAAAGACGCGTGCGGAAATCACGCGCTTGCAGCGTGAGGGCAAGCTCGAGAAGGTCGCCGAGTTGCAGTACGGCAAGCTGCCGGGTCTCGAGGCGCAGTTGAAGGAAGTGACCAAGGCCGAAGCGCAGGAGCAGAACAACCCGACCCGGCCGCGTTTGCTGCGCACCCAGGTGGGCGCGGAGGAAATCGCGGAGGTCGTGTCGCGTTCAACGGGTATCCCGGTGTCGCGCATGATGCAGGGCGAGCGCGAGAAGCTGCTGCAGATCGAAGAGAAACTGCACGACCGCGTGGTCGGTCAGAACGAGGCGATCAGCGCGGTAGCCGATGCGATTCGCCGCTCGCGTGCGGGCTTGTCCGATCCGAACCGGCCGTACGGCTCGTTCCTGTTCCTTGGGCCGACCGGGGTGGGTAAGACGGAGTTGTGCAAGGCGCTGGCGTCGTTCCTGTTCGATTCGGAAGATCACCTGATCCGTATCGACATGAGCGAATTCATGGAGAAGCACAGCGTCGCCCGTTTGATCGGCGCGCCGCCGGGTTACGTCGGTTACGAAGAAGGCGGTTACCTGACCGAAGCCGTTCGCCGCAAGCCTTACAGCGTGATCCTGCTCGACGAAATCGAGAAGGCGCACCCGGACGTGTTCAACGTCCTGCTGCAGGTGCTCGATGACGGCCGTATGACCGATGGGCAGGGCCGTACCGTGGACTTCAAGAACACGGTGATCGTGATGACGTCGAACCTCGGTTCGCAGGTGATTCAGGCAATGGTCGGCGAGCCGCAGGAAGCGGTGAAGGACGCGGTCTGGGAAGAAGTGAAACTCCATTTCCGGCCCGAGTTCCTGAACCGGATCGACGACGTTGTGGTGTTCCATGCGCTCGACCGCTCGAACATCCAGTCGATCGCGCGGATCCAGTTGCAGCGGCTGCATGAACGGCTCGCCAAACTCGACATGCAACTGGTGGTGTCGGACGCGGCGCTCGAGCACATCGGCAAGGTCGGCTACGATCCGCTGTTTGGGGCACGGCCGTTGAAGCGGGCGATCCAGCAGGAGATCGAGAACCCGGTCGCCAAGCTGATTCTGGCTGGCAAGTTCGGTCCGAAGGATGTGATTCCTGTTGAAGTGGAAGATGGCGAACTGGTGTTCGACCGCGTCGTGCACTAAGCCGTGCGCCAGGCCGCGCATCAAGCCAGGCACCAGGCGAAGCGCGCGCGGCCACTTACGGAACGGCAGAGATTGAGCCGTTCCGGCCCATGTTGAAAAGCGGCAACGAAGTCACCTTCGTTGCCGCTTTTTTCGTCTGCTATCAGGTGACAACGGGCGAAGCGAAGCTGCTTATGCGTTGCCCTTGCCGAACAGCGACGACAGGCTGCCGAGCGCGCCCAGCACGCTCGACGGATTCACCGTGCCTTCGGCGGGTACTTCGCCGTTCGGCGTGGCCGCGTTGACGACGTGCGGCAGAATCTGCGACAGCAGGCCGGTGACCTGGTCCGGTTGCACGCCGGCCTTGGCGGCGAGGTTGGTGACGACGTCCGACCCAAGCACGCTGTGCAGGGCGTCGGGCGAGATCGCCTGGTTCTCGCCGTTGCCGACCCACGACGACACGACGTCGCCGAGGCCCTTTTCCTTGAAGCTGCTGATCAGGCCGTTCAAGCCGCCCGGCTGGTTGTTGACGAATTCCAGCGCGGCTGCAACGAGGGCTTGCTGGCCACCGCCTTCGGGCGATTTGCCAACCAGGGAACCGATAGTGTCGAGTAGGCTCATGACGGTCTCTCTTGAATGCCAACCCGTGTTTGACGAGTCAGCGGGTGAAAACGCCGCGCGGTTGCGCGGCGCCGATGGACGGTGAGCGTACGGGAGCTGGGTCGTGCCTGTGTTTTCATCACGCGTGTAGCGCACGTGATTCGCCCGGCTACGGTGCTACCGGCGCTCTACCTTGGCGCTCGATCTGCTTTAAGCGCCGGCCGAGGCCGCCGCAGCCGATGCAGCCTTGCTCTTCTTCGCTTTCTTCTTCGAAGCCTTGGTGCCGGACGCGTCGGCAGGCGCGCTGGCAGCAGCCGTCGTGGCCGGCGCCGCGGAAGCCGCCGCCGCATCAGCCGCCTTGCTCTTTTTCTTCGACTTCGAAGCTTTGGTGCCGGATGCCTCGGCAGGCGCGGCCGGTGCCATGGTTGTGGCTGCGGTGGTGGCCGCGGGTGCGGCTGCCGGGGCCGGCTTCGTGGTAGCGGTACTGCCGGACTTCGCGGCAGCCTTGGCGCCCGTAGGCGGCGTGGACGAGCCGTTGACGGTCAGGCCTGCCGTCTCGAGATTGCTCACCGATTTGGTGCCGAGACCCTTGACGCGCGTGGCGAGATCATCGGCATCCTTGAAGGGACCGTTCTTGGTGCGTTCGTCGATGATTGCTTTCGCATGCACCGGGCCGATACCCTTGACCGATTCGAGCGCCGCCTGATCGGCGGAATTCACTTCGACGGCCGCCGCGAATCCGGCCGACAGCGACAAAGCCAAAGCAACGCAAAGCATCAAAAGCTTCTTCAGCATGGCAAGCACTCCATTGAGGGCAAAAAAGTTAGCCGCAAAGGGAAAATTCGGACGACGCACCCTGTCAGCAGGCGCTGCGCTTAAGCATAGAACAAATTGCGCGCCCTTATTTGCAAACGCCGTCGATTTATACCGATCGATTCGTGACAAGTAAATCAGGCTGGACAATATTTGAAGATTTTGCTTGGCGATTGAGCCGTTATGCGTTTATCGATCAATGCGGCTCACCGTAAATAATGTTGGCGCGAACAAATCGCGAACAAATGACAGCGTCTTCCACTTGACTTAGAGTGCACTCGAAGTCCTAACCTGAGTTCCGTCATGTCGAAAATGTCAAAAGCACTCACCATTGGCGAAGTCGCCGTAACCATCGGCGTCTCCACCCATACGCTGCGCTACTACGAACAGGCTGGTCTGATTCGGGCAGTGGGGCGCACGCAGGCGGGGCATCGCCTGTATTCGCCGGCCGATCTCGACTGGCTGCAGTTCGTGATGCGTCTGAAGGCGACCGGCATGCCGATCGCCGGGATGCAGGCGTTCGCGGCGCTGCGCTCAGAAGGTCAGCCGACGATGGGCGAGCGCCGTGACATGCTGGTGGCGCATCGGGATGCGGTTTTGGCGCGGATCGCCGAGTTGCAGAGCAATCTCGGCGCGATCGTCGACAAAATCGCCTACTACGAAGAAGCTGCGGGACTACAACCCGCCGCGAGTGCTCCGACACGACAGAACGACGAAACTCAATCGCACTCGGAAAAGGACTCACCATGGAACACGCACAAAACGATCGCTACACCCGCGGCTGGAACAAACTGAAGGAGATCGACGGCTCGACCGGTGAACAGGTGATTGCCGCACTGGCGCCGATTGCGCCGGATTTCGGACGCCTGCTGATCGAATTCGGCTTCGGCGATATTTACAGCCGGCCGCAACTCGATCTGCGGGCGCGAGAAATCGCGACGATTGCGTCACTGGCCACGCTCGGGTGCGCGCAACCGCAATTGAAGGTGCATATCGAGGCGGCCTTGAACGTCGGCTGCACGCGCGAGGAGATTGTCGAAGTGTTCATGCAGATGGCGCTCTACGCGGGTTTCCCGGCGGCGCTGAACGCACTGTTCGCGGCGCGGGAGATTTTCGAGCGGCACGACCAGGTGTTGGAGGAAGCGCAAGCAGCCCCGTCAGGCCGCCGAATCCACCCTGACCACAGCCTCGGCGCGTAAATACCGCTTGCTCACGCCACGCCAGTACAACAGCAAACCGATGCCGGCAATCGCGAGGCTGAGCGTATTGGCGACCCAGAAACCGCGCGCGCCGGTCAGCCATTGCGGCGTCGCGCCCAGGACATTGAAGCCGAGCAGATAGCCGCCGCCGAGCCCCACGCCCCATAGCGCAACCGCATAGATAACGGTCGGCACGACGGCCACCTTGTACGCGCGCAGCACGAACGCGGTGGTGATCTGCAACGCATCGAACAGGTGATAGCACACGACGATCAACACCAGCGGCATTGCCGCCGCCGCGACCTGCGCGTTCGGCGTATAGCCCTCGATCAAGTACGGCCGCAGCACCAGCACGATCGCGCCATAGCAGCAGGCGATCGCCACGGCCATCATGATGCCGTGCCGTGACAGCGTGCGCGCCGCTTCGGGGCGATGCGCGCCGAGCGCCTGGGCAACCAGTGTCGATGAGGCGATGCCGATCGACAGCGGCGTCATATAGAGCACGGCGCCGACGTTGCCGGCGATCTGGTGCCCGGCGAGCGTGGTCGTGCCGAAGCGCGCAATGAAGAGCGCCATGAACGTGTACGAGGTGACTTCGATCAGGTACGACAGGCCCATTGGAATGCCCAGACGCAGCTGCGCCGCCTGCCGGCGCCAGACCGGCCAGCAGAAGTGCGCGAAGATCGCAAACGGCTTGAAGACGTGGACCCGCGTTAACAGCAGCATCCCAACCACGGCCAGCCCCCAGTTGATCGTGGTGCTGGCGAGCGCGCAACCGGGGCCGCCGAGCGCCGGCACGCCGAGTCCGCCGAAGATGAACCACGTGTTGAGCGGAAACTTGAGCAGCAGCGCGCCGATCTGCAGGATCATCACGAGCCGCGGTTTGCCGACCGCATTGGTGATCGAGCTGTAGACGCGAAAGGCGAGGCCGGCCGGCAAGCCGAACGCCAGAATCTGCAGATAGGCGACCGTGCGCTCGTGCAGCGCTTCGGGCACGCGCGCGACCTGCAGAACCGGCCCCGGAAAGTAGAGAATCAGAAAGCCGATCACGGTCAGCGCGAGCGCGAGCCACAAGGACTGGCGCACTTCTTCGCCGATCTCGAGGTAGCGGCGCGCGCCGTAGAGTTGCGCGGTGATCGGTTGCAGCGCGGTCAGGATGCCGGTCAGACCGATGTAGACAGAAATATAGATCGACGAGCCGAGGCCGAGCGCGGCGAGATCGACGGCCGAATAGCGGCCGACCATGGCCGTGTCGATCACGCCGAACGCGATGATCGCCAGTTGGCCGATCAGCACGGGCCAGGCGAGCGCGGCGATTTTCCGTACATCAGCGAACATGCTCAGTCCGGCTTCTTGTGCCAGCTGCGGCGTTTGATGGCCGGCGGCTTCGGACGGTCGATCCGCACATAAAGGCGGAAGCGTTCGTCGCGATCGGCCACGCGGCGGCCTTCCCACACCAGCTTCCAGATGAAGTCCGACATCGCGCTCGGGTCGCCGAAATCCTGGGTGTCCTGACGCAGGATCACGTCGCAATCCTGGTTGAACGAGAAATGCATGTCGCCGAAATAGGCGAAAGTCGCGATTTGCGCGTTACCGAGGCGTACCGGCGAGATGCAGGTGTAGTCGTCGGGCAGATGGCTGGCGATCTGTTCGGCGACGTCCTTATAGGTCCGGCTGTAGTTGACGACCGGCAGCCACAGCGTCATCAGCAGCACCCACATTAGCGTCGTGCCGGCGCTCGAGAGCACCACACTGCGCCACAGGACTTTAGGATGACGGGCCAGGCGCCATTGCACCAGGACGAACCAGCAGATCGTCACCGCCACCGCGCATACGAACGACAGGATCTTGAACTGCGGCGCAAACCCTGGGGCGAGACGCGCGAGGTTGCGCGCGAGCGGATAGGGGAAGCCGGTCAGCCCGGCGATGTACACCAGCCAGACGAAGCTGCCAAGGATCGTGAAGCTCAGCAGCGCGAACCAGTCGATCGCGTTGATCGCACCGCGTTTGAGCGTGGGCAGCGCGAAGGTGGCCAGTACCGCGAGCGGCGGCAGCAACAGCATGTAAAGCCGGTTCGACTGATGACTCTGCAGGACGACCAGAACGAGCAACGGCCCGATCACCGACAGCGGAATCGCGACGTGTGGCGCGCGCCGCAGACCCGACCAGCTGAACCATGCCCAGAGCGCCAGCGGCCAGGCCGGCCAGGTGAAGAGCGGCAGATTCTTGAGCGCGTAGGCCGCCACCGAGCCGGGTGGCCCGGCGAATGACGACAGGCTGACGTGCACCCACTGGCTCAGGTACCAGACGGCGTCGTCGGGAAACGCGGCGATTGCGGCGATTGGCCACGCAATCGAGAGCACAAGCGCCACCGGTAAGCCGGCCAGCAGCAGCCAGCGCGAGCGTGCTTCGCGCACGATCAGCGCCATCGCCAGGGTGCCGAGCAACAACGCGCCGACCAGCACCGGACTGCTGGAGAGCGTCACGAGGCCGAGCGCGAGACCCCAGATCAGCGCGCCCTGGATCGGCTTGTCGATCATCCGCACAAGCCCATAGACGAGCATGGCGATGCCGAAGAACTGCGCTAGCTGAGGCGTGGTTTCGTGGCCACGTTCGGCAAGGCCGAAGCAGGCGAGCAGGATCAGCAGTGCGCCGTCGGCGAGGGTGCGGCCGTAGTCGCGCGGCTCCGGTTCGCCGCCGAATGCGTATTTGAACGGCTGTACTTCGGCGCGCCGGCCGAGCAGGTAAGCGGCATACCAGACAAACGCGCAGGCCGCGCAAAACAGCAGGCCGGTAAACACGCGTGAGGCGTTGCTCGCGTCGACCCAGGGCGCGAGCGCGCGAATCGCGCTGGCGCCGAGCCAGTAACCGAGCGGGCCGTCTTCCGTCATGTACTTGCCGACCAGATTCGGCAGCAGCCAGTCGTGCGCGTTGCCGTTGGCCATCGTCCACATGACGCCGAAGCCGGCTGCATCCTCGTTCTTCCACGGATCCCGGCCGAACAGGCCAAAAAACGCGTAAACGATACAGATGGTCAGCAGCAGCCAGCGCGGTAACGCACTGGTCGCGGAAGCAGTGAGGCGAACGACAGGTCTCATGCGGTGTGTGGATATCGGATAAGCGGTGCAGCCGGGACCGGATGGAATGTCCGGCGGGAATGGCCAGTTTGGAGCATCCGGCATTGTAGTCGTGCCGTGCGATGCGCGTCACGGCCAGTAACGGCTCGCAACGTGAATGGGATACCTGTAACACGGCGCCGCGACGGGCGACGGTTCGCCGGGCGACGCTTCGCCGGGCGACGGTTCGCCGCATGGCGCTGCTTCGTATCCGGGCGCCCGGAATAGGGCGACAAAAAAGGGCAGCTTGCGCTGCCCTTTTTTGCTGCTGCTTCGTTGCGGGCCAAGGCCGGCGACGAAGCGCGTATTACTTCGCTGCTGCCTTGCCGGTAGCGCGCGTGCCGAACTTCTTGTTGAACTTCTCGACGCGGCCTGCCGTGTCCATGATCTTTTGTTGGCCGGTGTAGAACGGATGCGATTCCGACGACACTTCGATCTTGGCGAGCGGGTAGGTCTTGCCGTTGAATTCGGCGGTTTCACGCGTCTGGATGGTCGAGCGCGTCACAAACTTGAAGTCGATCGACATGTCGACGAACAGGACTTCGCGGTAATCCGGGTGAATGCCTTCTTTCATGGTCTTTCCTTTAATCTGGCGGTAGCCAACCCGCGTGCAGCCGTTATATATACGGACAGCATCTAGGCGCGAGCCACTTGCCTATGGTCGAAAAACCGCGATTATGCCAGAAAATCAGTCGCTTGACGACCTTTCTACGACCTTTTTAGCATTGTCTGCCCGCACTTTCTCCGCTGCTTCTCCCGTCCATGGTGCGGGCGCCTGCTACGCGGCGGCCCTTATACGGCGGGCCTCAGGCCGGAGCGAACGCCAATCCCACTCGCGCGGGGTCCTGGCGGTAATACCGCGCCAGCAAGCGATAAAGCTCGGGATACTCGGCCTCGAACGCTTGCGGCTGGACAAACAGGGCTTCGCTGCAAACGGCAAAAAATTCCGATGGATGGTCTGCCGCGTACGGATCGATCAGCGAATCGCGCTCGAAACGGGCCCAACGCCTATCCGGCACCGCGTCCACCCTGGCGCAGAAGTGGTCGTAGGCGTGGTCGAAAATGTCGGCCCATGCCTGTGAATCGAGCGGCGCATGCCAACGGCGCATGAGCGGTGGGTGGCCGTCCGCCTCGCCGTTCAGCATGTCGATCTTGTGCGCGAATTCGTGAATCACGACGTTATAGGCGTCCGTGCCACCGGTCATCTGCGCGTCTTCCCACGACAGCACCACCGGGCCGCCTTCCCACGCTTCGCCGCTCGCGTCCTGCTCGACCTCGTGCACCACGCCGTCTTCGTCCTCGACTGTCTTGCGGATCACGAACTCGCCAGGATAGACGATCACGCCGACCCAGCCGCGATACAGATCAAGGCTCAGGTTCAGCACCGGCAAACAGGCTTGCGCGGCGATCGCCACGGTCATGGCGTCGGTCAGCTCGAGCTCGTGGGCGGTTGAAAATTCCTTCTGCGCGATGAACAGACTGGTCAGCTCGCGCAGGCGCACGCGATCCGGCGCGTCGAGGTGAGCGAGGAACGGCAGGCCGTCGAGCGTGGCCTGCCAGAGGGCGTCCTCGATCGCATAGTCGCGCAACGCGCGGTCGCGGCGGCGTGTGCCGAGCCATTGGGTGAGTTTCGAGAGCATGGCCTGATGAAACCCCTAGTCGATCTGTTTTTGCCACGCGGCGAAAATACCGCCGCATATCGCAATGCCAATCAGAAAGTAGAAGCCGTCCAGCGAGCTCAGGAAGCTGGCCTGCTGCGCGACCGTCCGGCTGATTTCCACGATCGCAAGCGAATGCGCCTCCGACGGTGAGCGGCCGGCGGCGCTGAAGCCGTGGGTGAGTGCCGCGAGCGAATTCTGGAACACCGGATTGTACGGATTCACGAACTCCGCGAGGCGCGCCTGATGCAGCGCCTGCCGATGCTGCTCGACGATGATCACCGAGGCCGTCGCGAACGAGATCGTCAGTTGCCGTACGATGTTTTTCAGCCGGTAGCCGTGCGTGAATTCTTCGATAGCGAAGATTCTAAATGTCAGATTGGCGACCGGCAGCACGATGAACAACAGCAGCAGCCCGCGCAGCAGCATCGGCACGATCAGCGCGGCCTGGCCTACGTCCGGCGCCATGCGCGTCATCCATGCGGCTGCGAACGCCGCCACCGCGAAACCCGGCACGATGATCCACTTCTTGTGCGACAGGAGTTTGGCGTAACGCAGGTAGACGAACAGTGCGCTCGCCGAAATCAACGACGTCACGCCGACCAGCCGCCCGGCATTCTCGACGGGATAGCCGAGGCCGCTTTCGAGAAAGCGCGATGTCAGATAGCTGAATGCAGTCGAGACATAGTAATAGAACATGTACAGCACGATCCCGACCTGAAACACCTTTTCGCGTAAGGCGTGCAGACGCACCAGCGGTGCCGGATGGTGCCACTGGTGATACGCGAACCAGCCGAGCGCGGCGATGCCCGCGACCGTCAGCAGAATCAGCCCCGGTGAGGCGCTGAACAGCTGGAATCGCACTTGTTGCATGACGATTTGCAGCGCGCCTTGCGCGAACGCGAAGATCAGGTAAGGCCAGAAGTGCGCCACGCCGCGCTCCTCCGGCAAACGGTTGCCGGTATCGGGCAGCGCGAGCAGGGCGAGGATGGCAAACAGCACACCGGCAGGCGCGGTGCAGGCGAACAGCGCGCGCCAGTCGAAATGCGCGAGCAGCTGGCCGCCGATCAGCGGAGCGAGCGCGCTGCTCAACAGGATCAGCACCAGAAAGGCACGGGTTGCAGCGGGTCGCTGCTGCGGCGTAAAGCTCATCTGGATCAGGATGCGGCAGGTGCCCATCATCGGGCCGATGAAGTAGCCTTGAAAGCCGCGTGCGAACGCCAGTTCGATTGACGATTCGCACAATGTTGCGGCGACCGCCCCGACCGAATAGAGCAGCATGCAGCCGGCCACGTAGCGCCGGTAACCGAAGCGCTCGACCCACCATTGCTGCTGGAGGATGCCGAGCACGGCCGCCACTGCATAGGCGCTCGACGCCCACACCAGTTCATCCGGCGACGCGTTGATGCCGCCGGCGATATAGCTGGTGAAAAACGAAAAGATCGCGTTGTCGAAGTAGTCGAGGCCGGTGACGACAGCCAGCACCCATGGGAAAAAGTCGCCGCGCAGTTTGGCGGCGCTAAAGAGCGGTACGCGGGGCGAGGTCGAGCTCATGTGGGCTCGCGCGACTTTTTCGGGCGCTTCTCGATGGGTGTGTTCCCCGCTTTGGCGAGTGTGTTGCGGCGCTGCTCGAGCAGTGCGTCCGGATTCTCGCCGGCAATGCGCCGTTCGAGATAGTCGAGGTCGGGACTCAGTTCGGCGCGCAGTTTCTGCGCTTCCTTGAGTTCGCGGCGCATGGCTTCGATGCGGGCATCGAGCGCCTCAGCCTGGTCTGCGATGGCGTCACGAATCTGCTGCAGCGATTCAATGGAATAACGATGGCCGCCTTCGACCGGTTCGAGCTGGCGCTTGAGCATTTCGGTGATGCTGTGCAGCGAAAACCCGAGCGAGCGCAAGCGCAGTATGCGGCCGAAGCGCTTCAGGTCTTCCTCGTCATAAAGGCGATAGCGGCCTTCGCTGCGGGTCGGCACGACGAGGCCGCGTTCCTCGTAATACTTCAGCGTGCGCGACGTGACGCCGAGGCGTTCGGCGGCATCGCGCACGGTGAGCAGGGTGGGCGTGTCCTTCGACATAAGGCGAGGCGAGTGTGGCGGATGGCATGCATTGTACTGCAACGTGTACGTTCACGTATAGGTTGTCACGTCGGGGCGCGCTTTGTCAGTGAAACTTGTGGACGAAAAAAAGCCGCTCGTTTGTGGCGAGCGGCTTTTCGATGCGGTTCAGCGGGTTCAGCTGTTGCGGCGTAAGGCTTTAGCTGCCGCCGCCACGACGCATCATGTCGAAGAACTCGGAGTTGCTCTTCGTCTGGCGAATCTTGTCGAGCAGGAATTCCATCGACTCGACTTCGTCCATGTCGTGAATGAACTTGCGCAGCACCCAGATCTTTTGCAGCACTTCGGGCTTGATCAGCAGTTCTTCGCGGCGCGTGCCGGATTTGTTCAGGTTGATCGACGGGTAGACGCGCTTTTCAGCCAGGCGCCGTTCCAGGTGCACTTCCATGTTGCCGGTGCCCTTGAACTCTTCGTAGATCACGTCGTCCATGCGGCTGCCGGTTTCGATCAGCGCCGTGCCGATGATGGTGAGCGATCCGCCTTCCTCGATATTGCGCGCCGCGCCGAAGAAGCGCTTCGGGCGTTGCAGCGCGTTCGCGTCGACACCGCCCGTCAGCACCTTGCCCGAGGCCGGCACGACGGTGTTGTACGCACGCGCGAGACGCGTGATCGAGTCGAGCAGAATCACCACGTCGTTCTTCATTTCGACGAGGCGCTTGGCTTTTTCGATCACCATTTCGGCGACTTGCACGTGGCGCGCAGCCGGTTCGTCGAACGTGGAGGCGATCACTTCGCCCGCCACCGAACGCTGCATTTCGGTCACTTCTTCCGGGCGTTCGTCGATCAGCAGCACGAACAGCACGACATCCGGATGGTTCTGCTTGATGGCGTGCGCGATGTGCTGCAGCATCACGGTCTTACCGGACTTCGGCGACGCCACCAGCAAGCCGCGCTGGCCCTTGCCGATCGGCGCGATCATGTCGATGATGCGGCCCGTGACGTTTTCCTCGCCACGCATTTCACGTTCGAGCAGCAGCACCTTGTTCGGGTGCAGCGGCGTCAGGTTTTCGAACATGATCTTGTGCTTCGAGGCTTCCGGCGGCTGGCCGTTGACCTTGTCCACCTTCACAAGCGCGAAATAGCGTTCGCCGTCTTTCGGCGTACGCACTTCGCCTTCGATCGTGTCGCCCGTGTGCAGGTTGAAGCGGCGGATTTGCGACGGGCTGATGTAAATATCGTCCGTGCTGGCGAGATACGAGGTTTCCGGCGAACGCAGGAAGCCGAAACCGTCCGGCAGCACTTCGAGCGTGCCGTCGCCGAAGATCGTGTCGCCCGTTTTGGCTCGTTTTTTTAGAATGGCAAACATCAATTCCTGCTTGCGCAGGCGGTTTGCACTTTCGATCTCGAGGCCATTGGCCATCTCGATCAATTCGGACACGTGCAGAGTCTTAAGCTCGGATAAATGCATACGGAGAACCCGCAGGAGAAGGTGCGACGAAATGAAATCTGGGAGGAGAGTGAGCGGAACCGCTCAAGGACTTACACGTCTTTTCGACGTTTTGCGGATTCTAGCATAGCACACGCCAATTTCCGCCAGTGCGACGGCATGGCATCTTTCTTATCAGGCGTGTTGTCGTTGGACAACACGCCTAAGACTGCGCGCCCGATGGTCTCAAGGAACCCGGAGCGCGCCGATGTGCCGGGCGCCGATGCGCCGTTTACAGGTTGCCGTCGAGGAACGCGGTGAGTTGCGACTTCGACAGTGCGCCGACTTTCTGCGCGGCGACCGCGCCGTTCTTGAAGAGCAGCAGCGTGGGGATGCCGCGCACGCCGAACTTGGCCGGCGTCGATTGGTGTTCGTCGACGTTGATCTTGGCGATTTGCAGGCGATCGGCGTAATCCTTGGCGACTTCGTCGAGGATCGGCGCGATCATCTTGCACGGACCGCACCATTCAGCCCAGAAATCGAGCAGCACGGGTTTGTCGGATTTCACGACGTCCTGTTCGAACGATGCGTCGCTAATATGCTTGATTGATTCGCTCATTGTATGAATACCTCTATCGGTTCGAGGCCCGCCTGAATTGCTCGCCACGATACGTCAAAATCTAGGGAAACTTCCGTTCGCTTTGCCGCAACCGGAGCCTTGCCGGCACATGCCCGAGAAAGTCTGAAGACCATTCAGGGCATATGTGAAAAGCTCGCGTTTGCGGGTCATCCGTACGGCAGTTTAGCTTAATTCGCTATGCGTTGCCGGTGGTGATAGTACTCATCAAAGGCAGCGGGGCCGATGGCTGCCGGTGACGTGCCACTTCCTTTTAACAACCGCGACGTAACTTATCTGGTGGCCGGCAGCGCAAACTCAAGTACCTTGAACGCGTATTGCCGGGGTACTGCGCTATATGGTGCGATGCGCCTGATTCGGCGCGCCGTTGTCGGTTTGTTCGTATTTACAGTCGCGCGGCGAGCCAAGCGATGATAGAATGTTTCGTGACGGGCCTCCTCGCATGGAGGGATGGTCAACCTGGTCAGGTCGGGAACGAAGCAGCCACAGCCGTTTTCCACCAGTGCCGAGGGTCAGGCTCGTCACCTTCCTCTTTCTGCTTTTCCTCTGCGGTATCTCCATCGCTCGTGTTTCACCCCCGCGCTGTCACGCGTACGCTGCATTGACATTTCTCGCGCGCTTCATCTATTTTTTTCTATCAGTCCGTTAGCCTGTTTCAATGAAGCGGCAACACGCGTTCGCGCGCCGTCTCGAATCGGTTTTGCGCGCCATCGTTACTGATACAATTTCCGGATGACCTATCAAGTTCTCGCACGCAAATGGCGGCCGAAGGATTTCGCTTCGCTCGTCGGACAGGAGCACGTGGTGCGCGCGCTCACGCACGCGCTCGACGGCGGCCGTCTGCACCATGCCTATCTGTTTACCGGCACCCGCGGCGTCGGCAAAACCACGCTCTCGCGCATCTTCGCCAAGGCGCTGAATTGTGAAACCGGCGTGACCTCCACGCCGTGCGGCGTGTGCCGTGCGTGCCGGGAAATCGACGAAGGCCGTTTTGTCGATTATGTCGAGATGGACGCGGCGAGTAACCGCGGTGTGGACGAAATGGCGGCGCTGCTGGAGCGCGCGGTGTACGCGCCGGTCGATGCACGCTTCAAGGTCTACATGATCGACGAAGTTCACATGCTGACCAACCACGCGTTCAACGCGATGTTGAAGACGCTGGAGGAGCCGCCCTCGCACGTCAAGTTCATTCTTGCCACCACCGATCCGCAGAAGATTCCGGTCACGGTGCTCTCGCGCTGCCTGCAGTTCAATCTGAAGCAGATGCCGGCCGGGCATATCGTGTCGCATCTCGAACACATTCTCGGCGAAGAGAAGGTGCCGCACGAGGCTCAGGCGCTGCGTCTGCTCGCGCGCGCGGCCGACGGCTCGATGCGCGACGCGCTCTCGCTGACCGACCAGGCTATCGCCTATTCGGCCAATCAGGTGACTGAAGAAGCAGTGCGCGGCATGCTCGGCGCGCTCGATCAAAGCTATCTGATTCGCCTGCTCGACGCGCTTGCCGACGGCGACGGCGCCGCCGTGCTGGCTGTCGCGGACGAGATGGCGTTGCGCAGCCTGTCGTTTTCGACGGCGTTGCAGGATCTGGCGAGCTTGTTGCACCGGGTCGCATGGGCGCAGTTCGCGCCGTCGTCGGTGTTGGACGAATGGCCGGAAGCAGGCGATCTGCGCCGTTTCGCCGAGGCGTTGAGCGCCGAGCACGTGCAACTGTTCTATCAGATTGCGACCATCGGCCGAAGCGAACTGGGTCTCGCACCGGACGAATACGCGGGCTTTACGATGACACTGCTGCGCATGCTGGCGTTCGAACCGGCGCCTACCGGCGGCGGTGGCGGTGCGGCTTCCGCGCGTCCGGCAGGGGCAGCGGGCGCGGGTGGCGCAAGGCGCGCCGGCGCGCCGGCGGTTGCCGCGCAACAGGCGGGCGCGCCGTCGCGCGCCATTGAAGCCGCAATGCCGGTGCGCTCCGCCAATCCAGTGGCAGACGCGCAGGCCGCCGCGCCAGATTCGCCGCAACATCTGGCGTCCACGAGGGCGGCTGGCAATGCTGACGCGCCGAAATCCGCGATCGCGGAATCAGCCAGCATGGCACCCGCTGCCGACCAGGCGAACGTGACATCTGCGTCCGCGGTGGCGGCCGTTACTGCCGCGCCGGTTTTAGCGCCGTGGCAGAAAGAGACATCTGTCGAATCGAAGCCGAGCGATCCGCTGCCGCCTGCACCTGCGCAGACGAGCGCACCTCAAACCGCGCCGATGCGCGAAGCGACGCCCCCGGCGCCGGCAACCCAGACGACAGAAACGGTTGAAACACGCACAGTAGCGGCGACGCCTGCCTTGGCACCGTGGGACGATGCGCCCACTGAGCCGGCTCCTCGCGAACCATCCGCTGCGACCGCTCCTCAGGATGCGGCAGCAGCGCCTTCGCCTGCCGCTCCGGCCGCAGCCGCATTTGCTCGGTCGGAAGAAGCCGCGCCTGCGGCGGCATCGCAAGAATCGCCCGCCGTGGCCGACATCGCACCCCGTCGCGCAGGCGGCGCGAGCGACGCGCTCAATGTATTGCGCAGCGCCGGCCTGAAAGTGTCGTCGGACCGTGGTCGCGCTACTGCGGCAGCCGCGTCCAACCCTGCTGCAGCCCCGGCCACGCCGAAGCCTGCCGCGCCACGCGTTGTCGTCAATGTGCCGACGCCGGGCGCCTCGCGCCGCGCGCCGCAACATGACGCCGCGCCGGCCGCGCGTGCGCCGTCGCCGGCGGCCCAGGAACCGCGCGGCGCGTCGAGCGCGCCGTGGGACGACATGCCGCCCGATGAATATATGCCGCTCACCGCAGCGGACGAGGGCTATTACGGCCTGCCGGACGACAACTACGTGCCGGTATTCGACAGCGGACCCGACGACGTCCGCGTGAGCGCCGCGCCCGCGCCGACACCCGCGCCGGTGGTCGACAAGCGGCCGTTGCCGCCGGCCGTGCCGCTCGATCCGCTAGGTTTTCAGGGCGACTGGCCCGCGCTCGCCGTCGATCTGCCGCTCAAGGGCATTTCGTATCAACTCGCGTTCAATAGCGAGTTGATGGCGCTCGAAGGCAACACGCTCAAATTGAACGTGCCGGTACCGCAGTACGCGGAAGCCTCGCAGGTCGCCAAACTGAAAACGGCGCTTGCCGACAAGCTCGGCCAGAACGTCGAGGTACTGGTCGAGGTTGGCCCGGCGCGCCGCACGGCAGCCGCGCATGATGCCGCCATGCGGGCCCAGCGCCAGCAGGAAGCCGAGCGCGAAATCGGCGCCGATCCGTTCGTGCAGTCGCTGATCCGCGAGTTCGGCGCGAGCATCGTCCCCGGTTCGATTCGCCCGATCACACCGGACGCCGGCCCGAACGGCGCGTCGTCCGTCCACTGATTCGCCGCGCCCCCGTGGCGCACCCGATTTCCGGATTTCAAGCTATCAAGAAGGAGCATGTCCATGATGAAAGGCCAACTCGCCGGGCTGATGAAGCAAGCCCAGCAGATGCAGGAAAACATGAAGAAGATGCAGGAGCAGCTTGCATTGATCGAAGTCGAAGGGCAGTCGGGCGCCGGCCTCGTCAAGGTGACGATGACCTGCAAGAACGACGTGCGCCGCGTATCGATCGATCCGAGCCTGCTCGCCGACGACAAGGACATGCTGGAAGACCTCGTCGCCGCTGCGTTCAACGACGCCGTGCGCAAAGCCGAAGCAACCGCTCAGGAAAAGATGGGTGGGATGACTTCGGGTCTGCCGCTGCCGCCGGGCTTCAAGCTGCCGTTCTGAGCGGCGTCGCTGCAAGAATGGGCTCATGCCGCCGCTTTGGCCGCGGCGTGAGTTGAACACCAGGCAACAACCAGGCAACACCCACTTCGACACCGCCGATTCGCATGAAACAACCTTCCGCCTTGTCGGCGCTCGTCGAAGCGCTGCGCGCGCTGCCCGGGGTCGGGCCCAAGTCCGCGCAACGCATGGCGTACCACCTGATGCAGCACGACCGGGACGGCGCCGAAAAACTCGGGCGCTCGTTGCTGTTCGCGACTGAACATCTGCAGCACTGTGAGAAGTGCAACACCTTTACCGAAGCGCAGATCTGCGAGGTCTGCCTCGATGAAGAGCGTGATCCGACGTTGTTGTGCGTCGTAGAGACGCCCGCCGACCAGATCATGCTCGAACAGACCATGACCTATCGTGGCCTTTATTTCGTGCTGATGGGGCGGCTCAGTCCGCTCGACGGCATTGGCCCGAAGGAGATCCATTTCGACCGGCTGGTCAGGCGCGCGTCGGATGGCATCGTCAAGGAAGTCGTGCTCGCAACCAATTTCACCAACGAAGGCGAGGCCACCGCGCACTACCTCGGGCAGACGCTCAAGGCGCGCGGTCTTGCCGTCACGCGCCTCGCGCGCGGCGTACCGGTGGGCGGCGAACTCGAATATGTCGACGCCGGCACCATCGCCCGCGCCATGCTCGACCGGCGCTCGATGTAGCGCGAGTCACTGAACGCGCCACGGCGTGGCGCTGCAATGGCTGGGTAAGCCCGCGCGGGGTCGATTCGCAAGATTCGCAAGACCCGCGTGCCGTGCGTGTGACAAGAACAGAACACAGAGGAGACATATGAGCGTCAACCCCGATCCCAGCACTACCGCCACGCCCAAAGGCCCGCTGGCCGGCGTCAAGGTGCTCGAGCTTGGCACGCTGATCGCCGGTCCGTTCGCCGCGCGTTTTCTCGGCGAGTTCGGTGCCGACGTCATCAAGATTGAAGATCCCAAAGGCGGCGATCCGCTGCGCAAATGGCGCAAGCTCTATCCGGAAGTCGGCGGCACGTCGCTTTGGTGGGCCGTTCAGGCGCGCAACAAGAAATCCGTGACGATCAATCTGAAAGCCGAAGAGGGCAAGGAGATCGTGCGGCGTCTGGCGAAAGAGGCCGACATCGTCGTCGAGAATTTCCGGCCCGGTCTGCTGGAGAAACTGGGCCTCGGTTATGACGTCTTATCAGCGGAGAATCCCGGGCTCGTGATGGTGCGTCTGTCCGGCTATGGCCAGACCGGACCGTATCGCGACCGGCCGGGATTCGGCGCGATCGCCGAATCGATGGGCGGCTTGCGCCACATCACCGGCTATCCGGATTTGCCGCCGCCGCGCATCGGCATTTCGATCGGCGACTCGATTGCCGCGTTGCACGGTGTGATCGGCGCGTTGATGGCGCTGCATCACAAGCAGGTGAACGGCGGCAAAGGGCAGGTCGTCGACGTCGCGCTGTACGAAGCGGTCTTCAACATGATGGAAAGCGTGGTGCCGGAGTACGGCGTGTACGGCATGGTGCGCGAGCGTACCGGTGCGTCGCTGCCGGGTATCGTGCCGTCCAACACCTATCCTTGCCGCGACGGCAGCATCGTGATTGGCGGCAATAGCGATCCGATCTTCAAGCGCCTGATGATCGCGATCGAACGGGAAGACCTGGCGAACGATCCAGGACTCGCGCACAACGACGGCCGCGTGCCGCGCACCCAGGAGATCGACGGCGCGATTGCCGCTTGGCTCGCCACGCGCACCATCGACGAAGCGCTCGCGGTGTTGAACGCCGCCGACGTGCCGGTCGGCCGTATTTATAGCGTCGCGGACATGTTCACCGATCCGCAATTCATGGCACGCCAGATGATCCAGCGCTTCAAATGGCAGGACGGTCAGGAAATCACGCTGCCGGCCGTGACGCCGAAGCTCTCGGAAACGCCAGGTGAAACACGCTGGCTGGGCCCGGAACTGGGTGAACATACCGATGAAGTCCTGCAGTCGCTGGGTTATGATTCTGACGAAATTGCAAGGTTGCATGCGCAACAGATTGTGTGAATGAGCGCGGTTGGAACCAGCCAGCACAATAAAACAAAAGTTTGGAGACGACAGACAATGCAACGCAGAACCTTCCTCGCCGGCACCGCCGCGCTCGCGGGCGCCACTTTTGCTGCCACGCCGCTCGCTTTCGCACAGGGCAAACCTGAAACCGCCAAGGTGGCGATTGCCGTCGGCGGCAAGAACCTGTTCTATTACCTGCCGCTCACGATTGCCGAGCGCCGCAACTATTTCAAGGACGAAGGCCTCGAAGTCGAGATCTCGGATTTCGCCGGTGGCTCGCAAGCGCTGAAGGCGGCCGTGGGCGGCAGCGCGGACGTGGTCTCCGGCGCGTTCGAGCACACCTTGCTGCTGCAGGCGCAAAAGCAGATGTTCCGCGAATTCGTGCTGCAGGGGCGGGCGCCGCAGATCGTGCTGGCGGTGTCGAAGAAGGCGATGCCGAACTACAAGTCGATCGCCGATCTGAAGGGCAAGAAAATCGGCGTCACGGCACCGGGTTCGTCGACCTCGATCATGGCGAGTTTCGTACTCGCGAAAGCCGGGCTGACCGCGAAAGACGTCGCCTTCATCGGTGTGGGCGCCGGGGCGGGGGCGATCGCCGCGCTGCAGTCGGGCCAGATTGACGCGATCGCCAATCTCGACCCGGTGATGACCAAGCTCGAGCGCACCGGCGAGATTCGCGTCGTGTCGGACACGCGCACGTTGGCCGATACCCGCAGCGTGTTCGGCGGCGATATGCCTGCGGGCTGCCTGTACGCGTCGCAGAGTTTCATCACCAAGAATCCGAATACCACCCAGGCGCTGACCAACGCCATGGTCCGCGCGCTCAAATGGCTGCAGACGGCGACCGGCAGCGAGCTGATCAACACGGTGCCGGAAGGCTATCTGCTCGGCGACCGCGCGGTGTATCTGGACGCGTGGCAGCACGTGAAGGAAGCAATGTCGCCGGACGGACTGATGCCCACCGATGGCCCTGCCACGTCGCTGAAGACCTTGCAGGCATTCGATCCGGTCGTGCAGGGCAAGCCGATCGATTTGTCGAAAGCGTGGACCAACGACTTCGTCAAGAAAGCGCTGACGACGGTTAAGGCATAGGCACCGCAAGTGTGCAGCCGGGCGCCGCAAGCGCTGCGTCCGGCTCGGCCGCTACCGTCATGACGGCATGACAATCCACAACCGAAACCGACTTTCGAAGCGAGTCGAACGATGACCGTTGCCGCCCTGGCGCTCGACAACATCACCTGCACGTTCGCTGCGCGGGACAACCGCGCGCAGCGCTATACGGCGGTCAAGGACACAACCTTGCGCATCGCGCCGGGCGAATTCGTCTCGGTGGTCGGCCCGACGGGGTGCGGTAAATCCACTTTGCTGAACGTCGGCGCGGGTTTGCTGGAGCCGTCGTCCGGCACGGTCAGTGTGTTCGGCGAACCGCTCAAGGGCATCAATCGGCGCGCCGGCTACATGTTCCAGGCCGACGCACTGATGCCTTGGCGCTCGGCTATCGACAACGTGATGGCCGGCCTCGCCTTTCACGGCGTGCCGCCGGCCGAAGCACGCAGCAAAGCCGACGAGTGGTTGAAGCGCGTGGGCCTCGGCGGTTTCGGCGACCGCTATCCGCATCAACTGTCGGGCGGCATGCGCAAGCGCGTCGCGATGGCGCAGACGCTGATCCTCGATCCGGACATCATCCTGATGGACGAGCCATTTTCCGCGCTGGATATCCAGACGCGTCAGCTGATGGAAAACGAGTTGCTCGACCTGTGGGCGGCAAAGCGCAAAGCGGTGCTGTTCATCACGCACGATCTGGACGAGGCAATCTCGATGTCCGATCGCGTGGTGGTCCTGTCGGCGGGGCCGGGCACGCATCCGATCGGCGAGTTCGCGATCGATCTGCCGCGTCCGCGCGACGTCGCCGAGATTCGCGCGCATCCGCGCTTCGTCGAGTTGCACGCGCAGATCTGGAGCGTGCTGCGCGACGAGGTGCTCAAGGGCTACCAGCAGCAACTCACGGCCGTTTAGCCGCGACGCGCAGACAGGTCCCGTGAGCGTGTGATGTGGTGGCGTCCGTTTGTTGCGCCCGCGAGTCGCGCTCACTCGTTGTGTCGATCAATCGTCTAAGGCAAACCGAGTCATGTGGAAGACGTTGCGCCCGAACCGGGCGAATCTGGTGATCTGGCAGTGGCTGCTGCTCGTGCTGTGCTTCGTGCTCTGGTACCTGCTGACCAGCCCGACGCTGCTGCCACCGTTCTATTTCGACGACCCGAACAAGGCCGCGTTCTTCTTCGGCGAGCCGCAGAAGGTGCTGCAGCGCATCTGGGAGTGGTTCACGGGCGGTGAAATCTATCTGCACCTGTGGATTACGCTGGTCGAAACGGTGCTCGCGTTCGCGCTCGGCACCGCGTTGGGACTCGGCGTCGGCCTGTGGCTTGCGCTGTCGCCGCTCGCGAGCGCCTTATTCGACCCGTACATCAAGGCCGCCAACTCGATGCCGCGCGTGATTCTCGCGCCAATCTTCGGTGTGTGGTTTGGCCTCGGCATCTGGTCGAAGGTGGCGTTAGGCGTCACGCTGGTGTTCTTTATCGTGTTCTTCAACGTCTACCAGGGTGTGAAGGAAGTGAGCCCGGTTGTGCTCGCCAACGCCCGCATGCTGGGCGCGAACCGCAAGCAGTTGCTGCGTTTCGTCTATCTGCCGAGTGCCATGAGCTGGGTGTTTTCGAGCCTGCACACCTCGGTGGGGCTGGCGTTCGTCGGCTCGGTAGTCGGGGAATATCTCGGTTCGGCGCGCGGTGTCGGCTATCTGATTCTGCAAGCCGAGGGCACCTTTGATATCAATACGGTGTTCGCCGGGATTCTGGTGTTGACGGCGTTCGCGCTCATTCTCGATGCCCTCGTCGGGCTGGGTGAGCGGCGGCTGATGAAGTGGCAGCCGAAATCGGGCGATACCGAGAAGCTGTAGCCCTACGTCCCCGAAGGCCAGACAAAGACGGCGTGTGGTTTTAAACCGCACGCCGTTTTCTGAGCCGCGTTCTGCTTACTTCCTGCTGCTCAAGGGCGCAGGTGCGTCAGCGCATTGCGCTTAAGGCGTAATCACCACCTTCCCGATCACCCGGCGCTCTGCCATATCGCGCAACGCGCGGCCGGTGTCGTCGAGCGAATAACGCGCCGACACATAGGGTTTGAGCTTGCCTTCACGTATCCAGCCGGTCATCTGCTCGAACGCGGCGTGATTGTGCTGCGGCTCGCGTTTTGCAAAGTCACCCCAGAACACGCCGACCAGGCTTGCGCCTTTGAGCAGCGTCAGGTTGAGCGGCAACTTCGGAATCTCGCCGTTCGCAAACCCGACCACCAGATAACGCCCGCGCCAGCCGATACTGCGAAACGCCGGTTCCGCATACACACCGCCGACCGGATCGTAGATGACGTCCGGGCCTTTGCCGTCGGTCAGCGCCTTGATGCGCTCGCGCAGGTCTTCGGTGCTGTAGTTGATGGTGGCGCTCGCGCCGTGCTTCACGCAGATGGCGAGTTTTTCGTCGCTCGACGCCGCCGCGATCACGCGCGCGCCGAGCGCCTTGCCGATTTCGACCGCGGCGAGCCCGACGCCGCCCGCCGCACCCAGCACCAGCATCGTCTCACCGGCTTTCAACTGACCGCGATCGACCACCGCGTGATGCGACGTGCCGTAGGCGAGCGTGAACGCGGCGGCCAGCTCGAATTCGACCCCGTCCGCGAGCGGCACACACGCTGTGACCGGCGCCAGCGCCTGCTCCGCAAAGCCGCCCGAGCCGGTGAACGCGACCACCCGCGAGCCGGGCTTGAACTGTGTCACGTCCGCACCGACCGCGCGCACGACACCCGCGACTTCCGAGCCTGGCGTAAAAGGTAAGGGTGGCTTGAACTGGTATTTGTTCTCGATGATGAGCACATCGGGAAAATTGACGGCGGCCGCTTTGACGTCGATCACGACGTGGCCGGGCGGCGGCTCGAGATCCGGCAGGTTTTCGACGACCAGGCTCTCCGGCGGCCCGTATTGATTGCAGCGAATCGCGCGCATCGTGTCTCCATATCGATCAAGGTCCCCCGGGAAGATTTCCTCTGGGGCGTCACAGCTATTCTGAGTGTAAAACAATTCGCACGACCGTGCGTTTTTATCGATCGAAGCCCTATGTCCGTGGGGGTGATAGCCGTCGGCGCGGGGTCTGGCGCGTGCGCTTTGCATGTGACGCGCGCGCTGCCCGCCGTGTCGTTCGCGTGCCTTCTTTCCTCGGTTACAATCGCCGGATGCGAATCCTACTCAGCAATGACGACGGCTATCTGGCGCCCGGCCTTGCCGCGCTTTACGAAGCGCTCAAGCCGATCGCGGACGTCACCGTGATGGCCCCCGAGCAGAACTGCAGCGGCGCGTCCAATTCCTTGACGCTGTCGCGTCCGCTTTCGGTGTTGCGCTCGGCGAACGGTTTCTATTATGTCAACGGCACGCCAACCGACTCGGTGCACATCGCGCTGACCGGCATGCTTGACCACACACCGGACCTCGTCGTCTCGGGCATCAACAACGGCCAGAACATGGGCGAGGACACGCTCTATTCGGGCACCGTCGCCGCCGCCACCGAAGGCATCATGTTCGGCGTGCCGGCCATCGCCTTTTCGCTGGTCGATAAGGAGTGGGGGCACCTCGAAGCTGCCGCGCGCGTGGCCGCCGAGATCGTTGCGCACTACCTCCAGCAACCGTTGCCGGGGCATCCGCTCCTGAACGTCAATATTCCGAACCTGCCGTATGAGCAACTCGGTGGCTGGCATATCACGCGTCTCGGCAAGCGGCATCCGTCGCAGCCGGTGATCCGCCAGACCAACCCGCGCGGCGAACCGATCTATTGGATCGGTCCGTCGGGTAGCGCGCGCGATGCAAGCGAAGGCACTGATTTCCACGCTGTGGCGAATGGTCAGGTGTCGATCACGCCGTTGCAACTCGACCTGACCCACACGCAAATGCTGCCCGCAGCGCGCGACTGGGCGCGCGCCGGTAGCGGCGCTTCATGACCAGCGAGCGCGCAAAGCGCTTCCCGCTCGGCCTCGAGGACCTGGTGCGCGAACCGCGCAGGACCGAAGGCCGTCCGGGCGAAGTGCGCGCGGCGGCAATCGCCGCGAGCGCGGCGCTCAATGCTCGCCAGCAGCCGGTGAAGAATTCGCCGTCGGGTTCGGTGGGGAAATCCCAGGCGAAGCCGCCAGCGAGGGCGCAGGCCCAAACGCAGACGGTGTCGCAAACGAAGCCGCAAGTCAAAGGGCCCATGAAGGCGCCGGTGAGCGCGGCAGGCAATGCCTCGGCCAAGTCGCAGGCCAAACCGCACGCCAAAGCGCATGCAGCGGCCGCGCAAGGTTCGGCTGTGCGCGCCGTGCCCAAGCCGGTGCCTGCAAGCAAACCCGTTGCGAAACTCAACGACCGTGGCGCCGTGCCGAATGTCGCGTTGAACGGCGCTTTGGCACTAACTTCGGAACGGGTTCGCGAACGGATGGTCGAACGCCTGCGTGCGAACGGCGTGACCGATCAGCGCGTGTTGAACGCGATGTCGGTTGTGCCGCGCCACATGTTTGTCGACCCGGGCCTCGCGGCCCAGGCCTACGAAGATGCCGCATTGCCGATTGGCCACCACCAGACGATTTCCAAGCCCTCCGTGGTCGCGCGGATGATTGAACTGGCCGCTGCCGGGCGCGCGTTGAACAACGTGCTGGAGATCGGCACAGGGTGTGGCTATCAGGCAGCGGTACTGAGCCAGGTCGCGCGCGATGTTTATTCGATTGAACGCATCAAGCCGCTGTCCGAACGCGCGAAGACAAACTTGCGTCCGCTGCGCATTCCGAACATCCGGTTGCACTATGGCGACGGTCGCCTGGGGTTGCCGTCGGCGGCGCCGTTCGATGCGATCGTGATTGCCGCGGCAGGGCTCGACGTACCGCAAGCATTACTTGAACAACTCGCGATCGGCGGCCGTCTGGTCGCGCCGGTCGGCTCGCAGGAAGGTCAGAACCAGGTGCTGACCCTGGTCGAGCGCCTCGGACCCGCGCAGTGGCGCGAGTCGCGGCTTGATCGCGTTTTCTTTGTACCCTTAAAATCCGGAGTGATTTGACACCGATGAGTATGTTGCGCGCGATGCAAAGAACCAGACTGAATATCCCTATGACCGTAACCCAGCGTAGCGTGTGCGTGCTCGCCTTGTCCCTGTTGATGTCGGCCTGTGCGACCCGCCTCGATCAGGCGCCCGTCGTCGATCGCTCCGGCAGCGGCGCGCTCGGCACGCAAGCCGCGCAGCAGCCGGCCGTGCCGCTCGGACCGCCGCCGCCGGGCTACTATCGCGTGAAGCCGGGCGATACGCTGTACCGGATCGCGTTGGAGAACGGCCAGAACTATCGCGATATTTCGGCGTGGAATAATCTCACTAACCCGAATCAGATCGAAGTCGATCAGTTGCTGCGCGTCGTGCCGCCGGGTGCGAACACTGCGGCACTGACGCCGGGTGTATCGACGGCGCCGATCGGCGGTGGTGCGGTGCAGACCGCGCCGCTTGGCAGCACGCCGCCGTCGGCCGGTGCCGCAGCAGGTGTCGCGACGCCGCCGATCTATGGTTCGGGTGCGAACGCGTCGGCAACGCCGCCGGCCAACCCGGGTGCCGCGAGCGACTCGAGTGCCGGCGCGTCCGGCAACATTGCGTTTGCATGGCCGGTGCGGGGGCCGATGCTCGGCACGTTCAACGATTCGACCAACAAGGGTATTAATATCGGCGGCGCGGCTGGCGATCCCGTCAAGGCTTCGGCGGATGGGCGCGTGGTTTATGCCGGAAATGGGCTGCGTGGTTACGGCAATCTCATTATCATCAAGCATGATGCAACTTATCTCACGGCGTATGCACACAACCGCGCTTTGATGGTAAAAGAGGGGGATGCGGTAACCAAAGGGCAGAAGATCGCTGAGATGGGCAATAGCGATTCCGACCGCGTGATGTTGCATTTCGAAGTTCGCCGGCAGGGTAAACCTGTCGACCCACTGAAGTATTTGCCGCCGCAATAAGCGATACGACCATGCCGAAATCGAAGCGCCGCCTGCCGCAAGCCGAGTCTGAGACGATTAGCCGCGTCACGTCCGCTTCGGTGGAGGACGGCGGCGTTTCGGAGGCGGAAGAAGAGATCGTCGAGGAGCGTGATCTCGATGAACACCAAGGCGGCGCCGAAGAGGCCGGCGAGGCCCGCGAAGGCGTGCGCGACGCCGCGCCCGACGTCGACGATTTTCGCGCGCTGCTGCAAGCCGAATTGACGGCCGACACGATTCAGCATTACCTGAATCGCATCAGCGTCAAGCCGCTTCTGACCGTCGAGGAAGAGCAGAAGTATTCGCGTCTGGCGAAGGCGGGCGAGTTCGATGCGCGCCAGGTCATGATCGAGCGTAATTTGCGGCTCGTCGTCAGCATCGCGAAGGGTTACCTGAACCGCGGCGTGCCGCTGCTCGATCTGATCGAGGAGGGCAACCTCGGCCTGATGCACGCCATCGAAAAATTCGATCCCACGCGTGGCTTCCGTTTCTCGACCTATGCCACCTGGTGGATTCGCCAGAGCATCGAGCGTGCGATCATGAATCAGGCGCGCACGGTGCGCCTGCCGGTGCACGTGATCCGCGAGCTCAACCAGGTGCTGCGCGCGAAGCGCCATCTGGAAAAGAATTCAATGAATTCCGGCGAAGCGGCCGAGCGCCGCGACGCCAGCATCGACGACATTGCCTATCTGACCGGCAAGACCACCGACGAAGTCACCGACATTCTTGCGCTGAACGAGCACACCGCGTCGCTCGATGCGCCGCTCGATCTCGACCCGGCGAGCAGCCTGCTCGATCTGCTGTCCGACGACCAAAGCCAGTCGCCGGACGCCGAAGTGCAGCATCGCGAACTGGAAACGCTTACACGAGCATGGCTCGCGCGCCTGTCAGACAAGCATCGCCATGTGATCGAGCGCCGCTTCGGGCTGAACCACATCGAGCCCGCCACGCTCGAAGAGCTGGCCGACGAAATGGGCCTCACGCGCGAGCGTGTACGCCAGATCCAACAGGAAGCGCTGGTGCGGTTAAAGCGCTTCTTTGCCTCCAACGGTGTTCGGAAGGACGCCGTTCTCTAAGCTGATGACACCGATTCTTGTATTCGACATCGAGACGATTCCCGATGTCGCCGGCATTCGCCGCCTCGAAGATTTGCCCGCCACCTTGAGCGACGCAGAAGTCGCCGAACATGCTTTTGCGGCGCGCCGCGAAAAGACCGGCAGCGATTTCCTGCCGCACCACCTGCAACGGATCGCGGCGATTTCCTGTGTATTCCGCGACAACAACGGTTTTCGCGTGCGCTCGCTCGGCACGCTGGAAGACGGCGAGGCGGCGCTCGTGCAGTCGTTTTATCGCGTGATCGAAAAGTACACGCCGCAACTCGTGTCGTGGAACGGCGGCGGCTTCGACCTGCCGGTGCTGAACTACCGCGCGCTGATCAACGGCATTCCGGCTTACCGTTTCTGGGACCTCGGCGAAGACGACCGCGAGTTCAAGTGGAACAACTACATCAGCCGCTACCACGCGCGTCACACTGATCTGATGGACGTGCTGGCGATGTATCAGGCGCGCGCCAACGCGCCGCTCGACGCGCTCGCGAAGATGTGCGGCTTCCCCGGCAAGATGGGGATGGACGGCAGCCAGGTGTGGCACGCATACCAGGAAGGGCGCATCGAGGAGATCCGCAATTATTGCGAGACCGACGTGGTCAATACGTACCTGCTGTATTGCCGCTTCCAGTTGATCCGCGGCGCATTTTCCGCCGAGGAGTATGCTGACGAGATCAACTTGGTCAAGAATGCGCTAGCGCTGGAAACAGCGCCGCAATGGGCCGAGTATCTGGCCGCGTTCGATCAGTAAACCGCAATATTCCGGTGGCGTAGCGGTTCGCAACAGGCGAATCAGCCGTGGCGCAGGCAGGCGCGCGCCGGCCGCCGCGGCCGCGTCAAATCGTTGGCAACCGCGGCGCTTCGTCTACAATCTCGCCTTTCCCCAAGTTTGTCAGGAAGTCGCAGGTGTCCCGAACTGCCCCCCAACGTCGCTCGCCCAAGCGCCAGAAGGCGCCCGCTCCGGCCAAAGCGCACGTCATTACCGGTCATGAGCCGATCATCGAAATCGTTTCGCTCGATATGGAAGCGCGCGGCGTAGGCCGTCTCGAGAGCGAAGACGGCACGCCCGGCAAGGTGATTTTTGTCGAAGGCGCGTTGCCAGGCGAGCGTGTGAGCTACTCGACGCATCGCAGCAAGCCGAAGTTCGAGCAGGCCGAGGTCGTCCAGGTGTTCCGCGAAAGTGTGCTTCGCACCAAGCCGAAGTGCACCTACTTCGATGTCTGCGGCGGCTGTTCGATGCAGCATCTCGACATCCGCGCCCAGATTGCCGTCAAGCAGCGCGTGCTCGAAGACAACTTCGAGCATCTGGCGAAGCTGCGCCCGGAGACGGTGTATCGGCCAATTCACGGGCCGGCGTGGGGATATCGCTACCGTGCGCGTCTGGCCGTGCGCTATCTGCCGGAAAAAGGCGGTATGCGCATCGGCTTCTACGAGAAGAAGAGCAGCTACATCTCGGATATGAAGACGTGCGAGATACTGCCACCGCACATTTCGGCGATGCTGATGCCGCTGCGCTTCATGGTCCGCAAGCTGTCGATTCACGACCGTATGCCGCAGATCGAGCTCGCGGTCGGCTCGTCGGTTACCGCGCTGGTGCTGCGCAATCTCGCGCCGCTGACCGCCGCCGACGAACAGGTGCTGCGTGACTTCGCGGACGAACACAAGATCCAGTGGTGGTTGCAGCCGGGCGGTCCGGACACGGTCACGCCGTTCTACCCACTCGACCTGGAACTCGACTACACGCTGCCGGAATACAACATCCGGATGCCGTTCAAGCCGACCGATTTCACCCAGGTGAATCACGCCATCAATCGCGTGCTCGTGAGCCGCGCGCTGCGTCTGCTGGCGCCGTCCAGCACGGACCGGGTGCTCGATCTGTTCTGCGGAATCGGTAACTTCACGCTGCCGCTCGCCCGGATTTCAAAGGAAGTGATGGGTATCGAAGGCAGCGAGACGCTGACTTCGCGTGCGCTGGCCAATGCCGAGCTGAACGGCGTGGCGGGCCATACGTCGTTTGCTTGCCGCAACCTGTTCGAAGTCACCGCCGACGATATGCGCGCGCTCGGCCATTTTGACAAAATCCTCATCGACCCGCCGCGCGAAGGCGCGTTGGCTGTCGCCAAGGCGCTCGCGGAGATCGCGCAGAGCGGCAATGGACCATTGCCCAAGCGTATTGTCTACGTGTCCTGCGCGCCGGCTACGCTTGCTCGCGATGCGGGCCTGCTGGTGCATGAGGCCGGCTACCGGCTGGTGGGCGCGGGGGTGGTGAACATGTTCCCGCACACGTCGCATGTGGAGTCGATTGCGCTGTTCGAGCGGGACTGAGGGCGCTCGCTGTCAACCCGCCTGGTGCGCATGAGCTGCCGGTGCGGGTGCCACAAACAAAAACGCCACGACCGAAGTCGTGGCGTTTTTGTTAGAACTCTCTTATAGCGCGTGGTCGAGGCTTAGAACTGCCACCACGACTTTTCCTTACCCGGCCTTGCATGGCCCGTGATATACGGGCTGTCAGGGAAAGTGCCGGCCAGAATACGCTTGGTGTCGTCCGCCAGTTGCGGCTGATTCAGTTTCTGGTACGACAGCATCATGATGTGCAGTGCGTCTTCGATAGCCGGCGCGTTCTTGTATTCCTTCAACGCCAGTTGCGCGCGGTTGATCGCGGCAACGTAAGCGCCACGGCGGTAGTAATAATCCGCCGCGTGGACTTCGTGCGACGCCAGGGCGTTCACGATATAGCGCATGCGCTGCGCGGCGTCCGGCGCATACTTGCTGTTCGGGTACTTGTCGACCACGACCTTGAACGCGTCATACGACTCGCGCAGCGACACCGGATCGCGCTCGCTCATGTCCTGGCCGGAGAAGCGGCCGAACAGACCGAGGTCGTCGTTGAAGTGGATCATGCCCTTCAGGTAATACGCGTAGGCGATGTCCGGGTGATCCGGGTGCAGCTGGATGAAGCGGTCGATGGCCTGGTCGGCGGCGGCGTTTTCGTTATCTTTCCAGTTGCAATACGCGACGTTGATCTGCGCTTGCTGGGCAAAGTGGCCGAACGGATCGCGGCCTTCGAGCATCTCGAAATACTTGGCGCACTTGCCGAAGTCACCACCGGTCAGAGCGTCGTTCGCCTCCGTATATAATTTGTTGTTGTTCCACGTAGCTGTCTCGTCGGTCTTTTCCGGCAGGCCGTGGCAAGCCGCAACAACGGCGACGGCTGCGGCGCACGCAATGTATCCGGCCACTTTCCGGGCCATCTTCTTGATGACCGCCAAATTGATCGCCGCTTTAGTGATGGTGTTCAAGGCTCGCATTTTCCAGTCTAGCTTTACGTCCAGGTGACCCAGACTCAATGACCCGCTCAAATACTCCAGGCGCCGCAACCGGTGCCGGGAATAGCAACAAAGATTATAGCGTAAGCGCTGACCCCTCCGACGCGTTGGGCGTCGATTCCCTCGACGACGATCTCGGCAGCGACGCGCTTGCTGGCGCCAGCCCGCCAGACATGGTGCCGAGGGTGGCAAGCCTCGTGGCGGACGAGTCGCCGCGCAGCGTCCTCGTGCCCGACGAACTGGCCGGCGAGCGCCTCGACAAGGTGCTTGCCCGGGTCTTTCCGGAGTTTTCACGCAACCGGCTGCAGAGCTGGATCGAGTCGGAGCGGGTGCGCGTCGACGGCAAGCCGGCGAAGATCCGTCAGCCGGTGCCGCTTGGCGCCACCATCGAGCTCGTGCCCGATCTGCTGCCGGAGCAACTCGCGTTCACACCCGAGCCGGTGCCGCTCGAGATCGTCTACGAGGACGATACGCTGGTGGTCATCAACAAACCGGCCGGCATGGTGGTGCATCCGGCGGCCGGTAACTGGAGCGGCACGGTCCTGAACGGGCTGCTGTACCGCTACGGCGACGCCGCGGCGGGCCTGCCGCGCGCCGGTATCGTGCATCGGCTCGACAAGGAGACGTCCGGCCTGATGGTGGTGGCGCGCACGCTCGAAGCGCAGACCGATCTGGTGCGCCAGCTCCAGGCGCGCACGGTGAAGCGCCGTTATCTCGCGCTGGTGTGGGGCAACATGCCCGAAGAGGGCACGATCGACGCGCCGATCGGCCGCGATCCGCGCGAACGCACGCGCATGGCGGTGGTGACGAGCGCATCGGGCAAGCCGGCGCGCACGCACTTCCGGCGCGTGGACACTGCGATCTGGCAGCGCCAGCCGGTCACCGCGATTCATTGCGATCTGGAAACCGGCCGTACCCATCAGATTCGCGTGCATTGCGCGCACATCGGCCATCCGCTGCTCGGCGATCCGGTTTATGGGCGCGCGCGCGGCAAGCGTTCGGTGACGCCGTTGCCGGACGGTTTTGCGCGTCAGGCGCTGCATGCATGGCGCCTCGGCCTGATTCATCCGCAAACCGGGCGCACCATGCAATGGCGCGCCGATGCGCCGGAAGACATGCAGGTGCTGTCGGCGGCGCTCGGTCTCGGGCGTGACGACGCCGGCGAGTTCGACGAGACGTACTACGAGGAAGACGATTACGACGCCTCGCTGGACGACTATGCCGACGAAGACGAAACCCACGGCGACGGCGACACTGCCGAAGACGATGAACATGATCACGACGAGGACGATCACGCATGAGTTTGCCCGAGCTGAGCTTTGCCGATGTCGTGCAACCGGCATGGAAGGTGTCGCCGCGGGTGCGCGCGCTCGTCACCACGCGCGACGGTGGTGTGAGCGAGCCGCCGTTCGGCCGCTGGCGGGACGGCGCGGATCAGCCCGGCGGCCTGAATCTGGGCATGAAAGCGGGTGACGATCCGGCTGCGGTCACGATCAATCGTGCGCGGCTGCTGAATCTGGCGGGCTTAGGCGAGGCCGCGTGGCTCGAGCAGGTTCATGGCGCGGGCATCGTGCGTGCGGAAGACGTGCTCGCGCAGGCTCAGGCAGGCGGCATGCCGACTCGAGCGGACGCCAGCGTCACCGATCGGCCCGGCACGGTGTGTGTCGTGATGGTCGCCGATTGCATGCCGGTGCTGTTGTGCGACGAAGCGGGGCGCGCGGTCGGCGCGGCCCATGCCGGCTGGCGAGGTCTCGCAGCGGGTATTGTCGAGCAGACCGCGCAGCGCGTGGCCGATCTGGCCGGTGTGGAGGCCTCGTCGTTACGTGCCTATCTCGGCCCGGCGATCGGGCCGGACGCATTCGAGGTGGGTGCAGATGTGCGTGACGCCTTCATGAATGGCGTGGACGGCGCACAACGGGAGGCAACCGCGAATGCATTCGTTACGCATCCGCACAACCCGGGCAAATATCTCGCCGATCTCGCGGCGCTGGCGCGCTTGCGCTTGCAGCGGCTCGGCGTGACGCACATCGCCGGGGGCGATCTGTGCACGGTCACGCAACGCGAACGTTTCTATTCCTATCGCCGCGATCGCGAGACCGGTCGCATGGCCGCCCTGATCTGGCTCGACGATCAGGTGCAGACGGGCGCGCAATAAGTCAGCAGCCGTCGCGCCCGCAGGGGTGGGCGTGACGCCTTGCTGCGAACATACGTATGAGGGTTTATTCGGAGGTGGGGCACGCTATTTTGCTGCGCTGCCGGAATTCACCGCGCAAGCGTAAATCTGTTGCCGAAAGTGTTTGAGTCCGAACGGATAAATTGGAATAAGACCGTGCAGTATGAGAGTTTTTTCCGTTTTCATCGGCACCGGTAAACTCACGCTCCAAAAGCGCGATCTGCCACACAGGGAAAACGATAATTAAAAAACTATCGCACTGCGGCAAAATCGGGAACAAGCATTGACATGCCTTGGGATGGGGAGCAAGAATGTTCCTCACGAGCTCCTCGTATATGGGACAGGGCGTGACGAGGTCGCGAGTAATCGCCCACGTGCGCACGAACCTGCCTCTCAACCCGTCCGCAAGGACTTACCGGTCAAAAGCAGGTATGGCAGCATCACATTCCTCAGCTTCCCCCAGCACGGACTCCTCAACGGAGCACACGCAGCAGGCCGGTACGAGCGGCGCAACACCGGCCGCAGGCATGCAGCAGCTATTAGACGCCTGGATGAACGCATGGCGTTCGCTCGGCACGCCGCCCGGCAGTAACGGCGCGCCTTTCCCGATGCCGCAAATGCCTCAGGTGCCGCAAATGGGCCTGCCGCAGATGCCGTCGTTCCCGGGTATGCCCGACTTCAGCAAACTGGCAGCGGGATCTCTGCCGTCAATGCCTTCATTCGCCGGACTCAATGTTCCGAGCGCCGCGATTCCATCGGAGCGTCTGCAAAAGCTGCAAGCCGATTATTCGCGCGAAGCCATGGACTTGATCCAGCAGGCGGCGAGCTCCACGACTAAGGCCCCCGAACTCAAGGACCGCCGTTTCAGTTCCGACGCGTGGAGCGCCACGCCGGCCTACGCATTTACCGCTGCGTGGTATCTGTTGAACGCGCGCTATCTGCAGGAAATGGTCGACGCGCTTGAAACGGAACCGAAAGTGCGTGAGCGTATCCGTTTCGCCGTTCAGCAATGGACCGCGGCGGCATCGCCCAGCAACTTTTTCGCATTGAATCCGGAAGCGCAAAAGACCTTGCTGGACAGCCAGGGCGAGAGCTTGCGGCAGGGCGTGATGAATCTGCTGGGCGACTTGCAGCGCGGCAAGATTTCGCAGACAGACGAATCGCGTTTCGTGGTCGGTGAAAATCTCGCGAATACCGAAGGCTCGGTAGTGTTCGAGAACGACCTGATGCAGTTGATCCAGTACAAGCCGCGCACGGCCACCGTGCGCGAGCGGCCACTGCTGATCGTGCCGCCTTGCATCAACAAGTTCTACATTCTCGATCTGCAACCGGAAAACTCGCTGGTCGCGCACGGGCTCGATTCGGGGCATCAGGTGTTCCTGATTTCGTGGCGCAACGCGGATGCGTCGATCGCCAGCAAGACGTGGGACGACTATATCGGCGAGGGCGTCCTCACGGCGATCGAAACCGTCAGCAAGATCAGCGGCCGCGAACAGATCAATACGCTGGGTTTCTGCGTGGGCGGCACCATGCTGGCCACGGCGCTGGCGGTGGCGGCCGCGCGCGGCCAGCACCCGGCGGCGTCGATGACCTTGCTCACCGCGATGCTCGATTTCTCGGATACAGGCGTGCTCGACGTATTCGTCGACGAGGCGCATGTGCAGATGCGCGAGCAGACCATCGGCGGCAAGAACGGCAGCACACCGGGATTGATGCGTGGCATCGAATTCGCCAACACCTTTTCGTTCCTGCGGCCGAACGATCTGGTGTGGAACTACGTCGTCGACAATTACCTCAAGGGGCGCACGCCGGTGCCGTTCGATCTGCTGTACTGGAACAGCGATTCGACCAGTCTGCCGGGTCCGATGTATGTCTGGTATCTGCGCAATACGTACCTCGAGAATCGTCTGCGCGAGCCGGGTGCGTTGACCACCTGCGGCGAGCCGGTCGACCTCTCGAAGATCGACGTGCCCACCTTCATCTACGGTTCGCGCGAAGACCATATCGTGCCGTGGCAAACGGCCTATGCGTCGGCGCCGCTGCTCGCCGGGCCGCTGAAGTTCGTGCTTGGGGCGTCGGGTCATATTGCGGGCGTGATCAATCCGCCGGCGAAGAAAAAGCGCAACTACTGGACGCTGGAAGGCGATGTCAAAACGTTGCCGGAAAGCCCGGACGAATGGCTCGATCAGGCTGCCGAAGTGCCTGGCAGCTGGTGGCCCGAATGGACGACGTGGCTCGACCAGTTTGGCGGCAAGAAAGTCAAGCCGCGCGCCGCGGCCGGCTCCGCGGAATTCCCGGTAATCGAGCCGGCGCCGGGGCGTTACGTGCGGCAACGGGAGTAGGGTTAGCGCCTTAAAGGCGCGGTGGTCTGGCGGTAGGAATGCGCGTCCGGACAGGCAAGGGCGCATGAGCAACAAGATTTTTAACTTGACGGGCTACGGCCTATTTGGCCGATGTGCCCGGAGGATATGGAAATGACTGATGTTGTGATCGTATCGGCCGCCCGTACGGCAGTAGGCAAATTCGGTGGGTCGCTGGCGAAGATCGCCGCGCCCGAACTCGGCGCTACCGTGATTCGCGCCGTGCTCGAACGGTCTGGTCTGAAGCCGGAGCAGGTCAGCGAAGTGATTCTCGGGCAGGTGCTGACGGCCGGTTCGGGCCAGAACCCGGCGCGTCAATCGCTGATCAAGGCGGGCTTGCCCACGGCTGTACCGGCCATGACGATCAACGTGGTGTGCGGCTCGGGCCTGAAGGCCGTGATGCTGGCGGCCAATGCGATCGTCGCGGGCGACGCGGACATTGTGATCGCCGGTGGTCAGGAAAACATGAGCGCCGCGCCGCACGTGCTGCCGGGCTCGCGCGACGGATTCCGCATGGGCGACGCGAAGCTGATCGACTCGATGATCGTCGACGGCCTGTGGGACGTGTACAACCAGTACCACATGGGCGTGACGGCGGAAAACGTAGCGAAGGAATACGGCATCACGCGTGAGCAGCAGGACGCGTTCGCGGCGCTGTCGCAGAACAAGGCGGAAGCCGCGCAGAAGTCGGGCCGGTTCAACGATGAAATCGTGCCGGTGGAAATTCCGCAGCGCAAGGGCGAACCGCTGCGCTTCGCAACGGACGAGTTCGTGCGTCATGGCGTGACGGCTGAATCGCTGGCGGGTCTGAAGCCGGCGTTCTCGAAGGAAGGCACGGTTACGGCAGCCAATGCGTCGGGCCTGAACGACGGCGCGGCGGCGGTGCTGGTGATGTCGGCGAAGAAGGCTGAAGCGCTCGGCCTCACGCCGCTCGCGCGCATCAAGGCTTACGCCACCTCGGGTCTCGATCCGAAGATCATGGGCATGGGCCCGGTGCCGGCGTCGCGCCGCTGTCTCGAGCGCGCGGGCTGGACGCCGGCCGATCTCGACCTGATGGAAATCAACGAAGCATTTGCCGCTCAGGCGCTGGCCGTGAATCAGCAGATGGGCTGGGACGCCTCGAAGATCAACGTGAACGGCGGCGCGATTGCGATCGGCCATCCGATCGGCGCGTCCGGTTGCCGGGTGCTCGTCACGCTGCTGCACGAAATGCAGAAGCGCGATGCGAAGAAGGGTCTGGCGTCGCTGTGTATCGGCGGCGGCATGGGCGTGGCGTTGGCGCTCGAGCGCGCTTAACGGGTGTCGAGTCCAGGTCGCGAAAGCTGGGGCCGCGGGCTCAAGCAGATTCAAGCAGATTCAAGTGGGTTTAGCAGGCGGTAAGCAGGGTTGCCGCGCGTTGTCTGGGAGCAGGTGGCGCGCGGTGAGTAATGGCCTCGTCGGCCGGTCGCCCGGCGGCAGTGGAGATGCAGTATCAGGCGAGGGAAGAGGCAGCCGGTCGGCGCCTCGAAAACGAAAAACGGAGTGTAGTGTATGACACAGCGAATTGCGTACGTAACGGGCGGGATGGGCGGCATCGGCACGAGCATTTGCCAGCGGCTGCACAAAGAGGGCTTCAAGGTCGTTGCAGGTTGTGGCCCGAATTCACCGCGCCGCGTGAAATGGCTCGAAGAGCAGAAGGCGCTCGGCTACGATTTCATTGCGTCTGAAGGTAACGTCGGCGATTGGGAATCGACCAAGACCGCGTTCGACAAGGTCAAGGCCGAAGTCGGCGAGATCGACGTGCTGGTGAACAATGCCGGTATCACGCGCGACGTCGTGTTCCGCAAGATGACGCACGAAGACTGGACAGCGGTGATCGACACCAACCTGACCAGCCTGTTCAACGTCACCAAGCAGGTGATCGACGGCATGGTGGAGCGCGGCTTCGGGCGAGTCATCAACATTTCGTCGGTGAACGGCCAGAAGGGGCAGTTCGGTCAGACCAACTATTCGACCGCGAAGGCGGGCATTCACGGCTTCACGATGTCGCTGGCACAGGAAGTGGCCACTAAAGGCGTGACGGTGAACACCGTGTCGCCGGGCTACATCGGCACGGACATGGTCAAGTCGATCCGCCCGGACGTGCTCGAGAAGATCGTCGCGACGATTCCGGTGCGCCGTCTCGGCCAGCCGGACGAAATCGGCTCGATCGTGGCATGGCTTGCCTCGGACGAATCGGGTTTCTCCACGGGTGCGGATTTTTCGCTGAATGGTGGTTTGCATATGGGCTGAGTCATCGGCGCGCTGCTCACAAGGCGGCGTGTTCTGGCTCAGATGGTTCCGGCGGCGTCTCGACTGTGCGATAACCCGATCGCGCAGTCGGTATGACGCCGTTTCCGCGCTCAACTCGCGCTCAAAGGCGTTACATGACTACTACAAAGAAAACAGCCGAACGACTGATCAAGAAATATCCGAATCGTCGGCTCTACGACACCGAGACAAGCACGTACATCACGCTGACGGACGTTAAGCAGCTCGTGCTGGATCAGGAGGATTTCAAGGTCATCGATGCGAAGAGCAACGAGGATCTGACGCGCGCCATCCTGTTGCAGATCATTCTCGAAGAAGAGAGCGGCGGCTTGCCGATGTTCTCGTCGTCCATGCTGTCGCAGATCATCCGTTTCTACGGCCATGCGATGCAGGGCATGATGGGCACGTATCTGGAGAAAAACATCCAGGCCTTCATCGACATCCAGGCGAAACTCGCCGACCAGTCGAAGAACCTGTACGAAGGCAAGGCGATGAACCCCGAAGTCTGGTCGCAGTTCATGAACATGCAGGCGCCGATGATGCAGGGCATGATGACCAGCTATATCGAGCAATCGAAAAACATGTTCGTGCAGATGCAGGAGCAGATGCAGAACCAGGCGAAATCGATGTTCGCGACTTTCCCGTTCACGCCCGGTGGGCCGGTGAACGCGGCGGGCGTGCCGGTCGCGCCGGCGAATCCGCAAAGCAATCCGGAGCCGGAGAAGAAGTAAGCGCGCAGCACGGCGCCGGCGCGATCAGCGCGTCTGTGCGCATGCTTCACGGCCGCGGCGGCGGGGTGTGTGCGTCGAGCAAGGGGGGGCGCGGTGCGATTGCAGCCGCGCGCGGTGGTCCGGGCGCCTGGCGCATGGGGACGGCCGCGACCGCGGTACAATGCCCGGCTGTTTGTGCCGGTACCGGGGTGTGGTCCGCGTGATTCTTGTGATTGCGTCCCACCCTTGGCTTTGCGCCCCACATTCCCCGCACAATCCCATTTGTGGCCGTTGCCGCCGCTGTATTCCCGCCCCATCCATGTCGCCGACCTATTTCCCTGCCGCCCCCACGCCTTCTATTCCGATGGCCGGATTTGTCAGTCTTGGCTGATCATAAGGTTCGCCAACACAGCATGGGCGTCGTTCGCGCATGAGCCAGCTGTTCCTTGCGCCCATGGAAGGGCTTGCCGACTACGTTTTGCGCGACGTGCTGACCAGCACGGGCGGATTCGACGGATGCGTGTCCGAATTCGTCCGGGTGACGGGCTCGGTGCTTCCCGAGCGCGTCTACGAACGGGACACCCCCGAAGTCCTGCATGGCGGCCGCACGCCCGGCGGCACGCCGATGGTGATCCAACTGCTCGGCAGCGATCCTGAGTGGATGGCGCTGAACGCGGGCGAGGCGGCCCGTTTGTCGCCGTATGGACTCGATCTGAACTTCGGCTGTCCCGCTAAAGTCGTCAACCGGCACGGTGGCGGCGCGATGCTGCTGGCCCACCCCGAGCAGTTGAACCGCATTGTTTCATCCGTTCGCGCCGCGGTGCCTGCCGGCATTCCCGTGACAGCCAAAATGCGGCTCGGCGTATCCGATACGTCGCTCGCGATCGATTGCGCCACGGCGCTCGCGGAAGGCGGCGCGGCTTCCCTTGTCGTGCATGCCAGAACGCGTGACCATGGCTACCGGCCGCCGGCCCATTGGGAGTGGATCGCACGTATCGATGACGCCGTGGACGTGCCGGTCATTGCCAACGGCGAAGTCTGGACGGTGGCCGACTGGGAGCGATGCCGGGCGGTCAGCGGTTGCGCGGACGTCATGATCGGGCGCGGCGCCGTATCGGATCCTTTCCTGGCGTTACGCATACGCGGGCTGATGGACCGGACGCCGTCGGGCGAGGAATGGCCGGACGTGCTCGGTCAGCTCGCCGACTATCTGAGAAAACTGGAAGCCCGCGTTGCGGCCCGCCACGAGCACGGACGCGTCAAGATGTGGCTCAGCTATCTGAAGCGGACCTGGCCGCAGGCTGCCGAGCTGCATACAGCCATTCGGCGCCTGCATGATTCGCGCGAGATTCTTGCGGTGATCGAGGGCGTGCAAGCATTCAACGATTCGATACCGGCACCTCGACGCGCGAGCCTTGATCTGCCCGGCCCGGCAATGCCTCGCCACTTGACCCGCTGCACGGGCGCGGGCGCGGTACAATAAAGGGTTGCGTGCGCGGGACGCTGTCCTCGCTGTGGTCTGTATGGCCATCGGACCCCCAGCCTTGCCGCACCGTCCCCATTTGTCGCCATCGTCACCGCTATACGCCGGACCCACCTATGTCGCAGACCATTTCCCCCGCCGTGCCGACCCATTCGACTCCGAAGGTCGGATTCGTCAGCCTCGGCTGCCCCAAAGCACTCGTCGATTCCGAACAGATCATCACGCAGTTGCGCGCCGAGGGTTACGAAATCTCCGGCACCTACGACGGCGCGGATCTCGTTGTCGTCAACACGTGCGGTTTCATCGACGAAGCGGTGCAGGAAAGCCTCGACGCGATCGGTGAAGCGCTCCACGAAAACGGCAAGGTGATCGTTACGGGTTGCCTCGGCGCCAAGCAGAGCGCGAGTGGCTCGAACCTGATCGAGGAAGTGCATCCGAAGGTGCTGGCCGTGACCGGTCCGCACGCGCTTGGTGAAGTCATGCAGGCGGTGCACAACCATCTGCCAAAGCCGCACGACCCGTTCATCGATCTGGTGCCGGCTGCCGGCGTGAAGCTCACGCCGCGTCACTACGCGTACCTGAAAATTTCCGAAGGCTGCAACCATCGCTGCACGTTCTGCATCATCCCGTCCATGCGCGGCGACCTCGTGTCGCGCCCGGTCGCTGAAGTGATGCTCGAAGCGGAAAACCTGTTCAAATCCGGCGTGAAGGAACTGCTGGTGATTTCGCAGGACACGAGCGCGTACGGCGTCGACGTCAAGTACCGCACCGGTTTCTGGAACGGCAAGCCGATCAAGACGCGCATGACCGATCTGGTGGCCGCGCTCGGCGAACTCGCGGCGCAATACGGCGCATGGGTCCGTTTGCATTATGTGTATCCGTATCCGAGCGTCGACGAAGTCATTCCGCTGATGGCCGAAGGTCCGTTCAAGGGCCATGTGCTGCCGTATCTGGATGTGCCGTTCCAGCACGCGCATCCGGAAGTGCTGAAGCGCATGAAGCGTCCGGCCAACGCCGAGAAGGTGATGGAGCGCGTCAAGGCGTGGCGCGAGATGTGCCCCGATCTGACGATTCGCAGCACCTTCATCGCCGGATTTCCGGGCGAGACGGAAGAGCAATTCCAGACGCTGCTCGATTTCATCCGCGAGGCGGAACTGGATCGGGTGGGCTGCTTCGCTTACTCGCCGGTCGAAGGTGCGAGCGCCAACGAACTCGACGGTGCCTTGCCCGACGAAGTACGTGAAGAACGCCGCGCGCGTTTCATGGAAGTCGCCGAGGAAGTGTCGGCCAAACGGATCGCGAAGAAGGTCGGCAAGACACTGAAAGTGCTGGTCGACGAAATCAACGCGGACGGCGGCATCGGCCGCACGGCGGCAGATGCGCCCGAGATCGACGGTGTCGTGTATATCGCCCCGGCTACCAAGGCGTCGAAGCGCTACAAGGTCGGCGATTTCGTCTCGGTCAAGATCACCGGAGCCGATGGCCACGATCTGTGGGGCGAGGTCTGAGCGATGACGGCGAGTCTGACCCGCACCCCCGACAGCGAGGCTTCGGAAGCCCGGCGCCCCGAGATACTCGCGCTCGGCGAGGCGATGATCGAATTCAACCAGTCGGCTAAAGATCAGCCGAACTATCTGCAAGGCTTCGGCGGCGATACGTCGAACTTCTGCATCGCCGCAGCACGGCAGGGTGCAAAAACGGGTTTCGTGTCGGCTGTCGGCAGCGACCATTTCGGGCGTTTGCTGATCGATCTGTGGGAACGCGAACAGGTTGAGACGGCGCTTGTGCGCGTCGATCCGCACGCGCCCACCGGGGTCTATTTCGTTTCGCACGGTCCCGCAGGTCATGCGTTCGACTATCTGCGCGCGGGATCGGCCGCGAGCCGCTATGCGCCGCACGATTTGCCGCTCGACGCGATCGCCGCGGCCAAAGTCATCCATTTATCCGGCATCAGTCTCGCGATCAGCCTGGGCGCGTGCGACGCGGCGTTGGCGGCGATCGAGCATGCGCGAGCGAACGGCGTGCGCGTGAGCTTCGACACCAACCTGCGCCTGAAGCTTTGGCCGCTCGCGAGAGCGCGCGCGGTGATGCTCGAAGCGATTCGTCAAACCGACATTTGCCTGCCGAGTTGGGACGATGTGACCGAACTCACCGGCCTGACGGGCCGCGACGAGATCGTCGACTTTCTGCTGTCGCACGGTCCGCGCGTCGTGGCGCTCAAGCTCGGCAAGGAGGGCTCGTACATCGCCACGCCAGACGAGCGGCGCGTCGTGCCGGGCCACGTCGTCAATGCAGTCGATGCGACCGGCGCGGGGGACTGCTTCGGCGGTGCCTTCGTCGCGCGCATCGTCGCGGGCGACGATCCTTTTCAGGCGGCGCGTTACGCGAACGTCGCCGCGGCGCTGTCCACGCAAGGTTACGGCGCGGTTGCGCCGATCCCGTCGCGGGCAACGGTGGAACACATCCTGGCCGGCTGACGGCAACGCGCTGGGAGGCGCGCCCCGCGCCCCGCAGCCCGGCAAGGCAAGATCATCTTGAGAGACTAAAGAGAGGAGCGAGCGATGCAACGGGACGTAGTGGTGGTAAGCGGTGTGCGTACGGCAATCGGCGGTTTTGGCGGCAGTCTGAAGGATTTTCCGCCAACGGATCTCGGCGCACGCGTCGTGCGTGAAGCGCTGGCGCGCGCGAATGTGTCCGGCGACGAAGTCGGCCACGTGGTGTTCGGCAACGTCGTGCATACCGAGCCGAAAGATATGTATCTGGCGCGCGTGGCGGCGATCAACGGCGGCGTTGCGCAACACGCGCCCGCGTTGACGGTCAACCGCCTGTGCGGCTCGGGCTTGCAGGCCATCGTCTCGGCCGCGCAAAGCGTGCTGCTTGGCGACGCCGACATCGCGATCGGCGGCGGGGCGGAAAACATGAGCCGCGCGCCATACTCCATGCCGGCCGCGCGTTTCGGTCAACGCATGGGCGATGCGCGCCTTGTCGACATGATGGTCGGCGCGCTGAACGACCCGTTCCAGTCGATCCACATGGGCGTGACCGCCGAGAACGTCGCGCGCAAATACGAGATTTCGCGCGAAACGCAGGACGCGCTCGCGCTCGAATCGCATCGCCGCGCGGCCAACGCGATTTCCGCTGGCTACTTCAAGGACCAGATCCTGCCGATCACGATTCCGTCGAAGAAGGGCGACGTCGTGTTCGATACGGACGAACACGCGCGCATGAACGCGACGGCAGAAGACTTCTCCAAGCTGAAGCCGGTGTTCGCAAAAGAAAACGGCACGGTGACGGCCGGTAACGCGTCGGGCATTAACGACGCCGCGGCGGCGGTCGTGCTGATGGAGCGCAGCGTCGCTGAAAAGCGCGGCATCAAGCCGTTGGCACGGCTGGTTTCGTACGCGCATGCAGGCGTCGATCCGGCCTACATGGGTATCGGCCCGGTGCCGGCAACGCGCAAGGCGCTCGAGCGCGCCGGCTTGACGGTCGCCGATCTGGATGTGATCGAAGCGAACGAAGCGTTTGCCGCTCAGGCATGCGCGGTCAGCAAGGAACTCGGCTTCGATCCGGCCAAAGTCAATCCGAACGGCTCGGGCATTTCGCTCGGTCACCCCATCGGCGCGACCGGCGCACTGATTACCGTCAAGGCGCTGTATGAGTTGCAGCGGATCGGCGGACGCTACGCGCTGGTGACGATGTGTATCGGCGGCGGGCAGGGCATCGCGGCGATCTTCGAACGGATCTGAGTTCGAGGCGGGGCGGCGCAATGCAACGCGTTGGCTTGTCCCGCCGAACGACGCCTCGCAGCAAGCGGGTAGTGAACTGCGTAGCAAACCGGTAGCAAACCAGTGTCGGGCGGGTATCAAGCGGGTACCAGGCGGGTATCAAGCGGGTACCAAGCGATATTGGGCAACAAGGAAAGAACGGATGCAGGAATCAAAAGCGATGAAGGATGCGATGCGTCGGCGCGCCTGGTCAGTCTTGAGCGCGGCGGCGCTGCTCTGTGCCGGGGCTGTGCTGCCCACGCAGGCATGGGCGCAAAGCGACGCGGTGAAGGAACTGGCTGCGCCTCCGCCGATTCAGTTGCCGCTCAAGCCAAGCCCGGAATTCGCTAAGTTTCCGCGTTACGTCGGCACGCTGGGCACGCGGCAGATCGTGTTGCGGCTCGGCGCGAAAACCGACGACCCCGCCGGCGTGCACGGCGAGTATCAGTACACCGATACCGGCGAGGTGATCCTCATCGCGGGCGACCGTGACGGCGATACGCTCGAAGTCGAGGAGTCGAACGACGGTACCCATATCACCGGAAACTGGGTGGGCAAGTTTGCCGCCGACGGTTCGGTGTCGGGTGACCGGATGAACGTCGACGATTCCGACCCGCAGCCGTTCGATCTGAAACCACTGGCCGCGGGGCAGGCCGTGCCGGCTGCTTCACCGGCGGCCAATGCGGCGGCCGGCAAGGCGCCGGTCGCGCCGCAACCGTCGGCCGGCAGTGCCGCAGCGCCCGCGTCGGCGACGGGCGGTGGTCGCGCCGTCGGCGGGGTTAGCAACCTGCAAACCGGCGAATGAGGCCCACTTAAATCATGACCCAATCCAAACTCAAACGCGGCCTGCAGACCCGCGTCGTGCGCGCCGAAGACCAACTCACCCCGGGCTTCGAATCTTTCTCGATGCCGGTTACGCGCGCTTCGACAGTCGTGTTCCCCGATCTGGCGACGATGCGCGCGCTCGACTGGAAAAACGACGCGCAATGGCGCTATGGCCTGCACGCTACGCCGACGTCACTCGCGCTGGCGCAGCGGCTCGCCACGATCGAAGGCGGCAATCACGCGCTATTGCAGCCATCGGGGTTGTCGTCGATTTCGAACGTGTACTTCGGTCTCTTGAAGACCGGCGACGACGTGCTGATTCCCGATAACGTCTACTCGCCGAACCGCGACCACGGTGACTGGTTGGCGCGTGATTTCGGCATTACCGCGCGCTACTACGATCCGATGATCGGCGCGGGGATCGCGGATCTGATTCGGCCGAATACGCGTCTGATCTGGCTGGAAGCGCCCGGTTCGGTCACGATGGAAGTGCCCGACGTGCCCGCCATCACGGCGGTGGCGCGTGCGCGCAACGTCGTTACGGCAATCGACAATACCTGGTCGGCGGGGCTCGGTTTCCGTCCGTTCGACCACGGTGTCGATATCTCGGTGCAGGCCTTGACCAAGTACCAGTCAGGCGGCGGCGACGTATTAATGGGCGCGACGATTACCGTCGATCGCGAATTGCATCTGAAGCTGAAGGCAGCGCGCATGCGCACGGGTATCGGGGTGTCCTCGGACGACTGCTCGCTAATTTTGCGCAGTCTGCCCAGCATGCGCTTGCGCTTCGAGCAGCATGACCGTGCGGCGCTTGACCTGGCTCAATGGCTGAAGACGCGTCCGGAGATTGCGGCTGTCTTGCACCCGGCGTTGCCCGACTGTCCGGGGCATGAGTTTTTCAAGCGCGACTTTACGGGTGCGGGCGGCCTGTTCTCCGTGGTGTTCGACGCACGTTACAGCGCGGCGCAAATCGACACGTTCTGCGAGTCGCTCGAGTTGTTTTCGCTCGGCTGGAGCTGGGGTGGCGCGCACAGTCTCGCGATGCCGTACGACGTCGCCTCGATGCGCACGGAAGGTCAATGGCCGTATCGCGGCACGTTGGTGCGGTTCTACATCGGTCTGGAAGAAGAGGCCGATTTGCGCGCGGACATCGAACAGTGTCTGCTGGCGCTCGGCTGAACGCCTGATCTGCACGGCTGATTGCTGAAGATTGAGTGAAGCCCATCGGGGTAGTGTTCCCGATGGGCTTTTTGTTTTGTCAAGATAGCCAGTATGCCTAACCATTCGGCCGAATGGTCGACGCGGCTACATGCATTCGTGACAGGCAGAAACGATTTGTCGTAGGGTCGGTGTCGCGAGTGGCAATCGGAGTCTCGATTCTCGCAACCTCCATCGCCGCCGTTTCCTTTGCAATCCTACACGTGCGCCTGATTTAGATTTTTTAGATAACGTAGGTTTTATACTGATCGACTACGGGAGGCACTCATGCACAAAATTTTTACGTTTCTGGAATCTGGCGAAAATTACGCTCGCGTTCTGAAGTGGGCAAATGTCGCGCTATGGGCCATTGCGGTCTACATGTTGGGCGTGCTCACAATCGGCTTCTGAGCAAACAACGCTCTTCTCAGCGCTGGCCGCCGTTGCGCTGGCCAGCGCGAATTCAAAGCTTCAGAACAACCGCAGCAACCCATCCAGACCAACGTGGTTGAACGCCACGCTGGCTGCCTCGCGCACCACCGGCTTCGCGCGAAATGCTACGGAAAGTCCCGCAGCAGCCATCATTTTCAGATCGTTCGAACCGTCTCCCATCGCAATTGCGCGGGTCGGCTCGATACCCAGTTGGGTGCACGTTTCACGCAATGTACGTGCTTTCACGTCGGCGTTGACGATCTCGCCAATTACGTTACCGGTCAATTTTCCATCAACGATTTCAAGCGTATTCGCTCGCGTGAAATCGAGGCCGAGCCGGGTCTTCAGTTTCTCGGTGAAGAACGTAAATCCACCGGACACCAGCAGCGTTTTCAATCCCGCTGCTTTCGCGCCGGCCAGCATCTGTTCGGCACCCGGCGAGAGTTGCAGCCGTTCTTCATAGACACGTTCGAGCGCGCCGGCATCGAGTCCCTTGAGCAGCGCCACGCGGCGCGTCAGACTCTCGTTGAAGTCCTTGATTTCGCCACGCATCGACGCTTCGGTGATTGCGGCGACTTCTGCTTTCAAACCGCAGAAGTCGGCGATCTCATCGATGCATTCGATCGTGATCAGCGTCGAGTCCATGTCCATCGCAACGAGCCCGAAGTCACGCAGCTGGCGGCCGGGTTCGACGAAGGCGTAATCCAGCTGATGCGTGCCGCAATAGACATCGAGGTCGGCGCGCTGTGCGATGTTCGCGTTGGCGATGCGAATCGCGTTCGCGTCGATGACGGAGGCCTGCGAGCCACGCGCAAGCGCGACGAGCGTCTTGTGATGGTCGGCGGAGAGGGGCGCGATGCTTTGGATGACGAGGTTCATGGACGGCGCATTGACGCAGAAATGGACGGGCGCGCGGCGCGCGCGGAAAATCCCGCCATTGTAACGGTTCGGCGGCATGCAGCCCGTCAGGCATGACCCACCCGGCTCGAAGCGCGGCGCGCGACTCATGGCGGGGGCCGCCAGGCGTTCCACCGTGCAATCATCGGGCGCCCACGTCATACTGGCGCTTCGAACAATGCCCCGCAGCCCATCGGGCCTGTCGGATCCGCCGCGTCCATGACGTGCGTGGTACGCCCACACGGCTCGCCTTGGCGCTGGCGACGGGGCGCATTATCTCGGAGACAACTGATGACCCCTGCGACCGCCAGCGACGCGTCCAACCTTGCGCGCGACTTCGATCTGCGCCATCTGAGCCCGGCGTTCCATGCGGATCCGTACCCGGTCTACCATGCGTTGCGCGCGCATGAGCCGGTCAAACGCATGCCGGACGGCTCGCTGTTTCTGACGCGGTTTCGCGACGTACAAGCGGTCTACCGCGACCCGAAAACGTTCAGTTCCGACAAGACCGTCGAATTCAAGCCGAAGTACGGCGACTCGTTGCTCTACACCCATCACACCACCAGTCTCGTCTTCAACGATCCGCCGCGTCATACGCGGGTGCGCAAATTGATCGCCGGCGCGCTGACGGCGCGTGCGATCGCGGCGATGGAACCGGGTCTGATCCGTCTCGTCGATGGCTTGCTCGATGCCGCCGCGGCGCGTGGCCGGATCGATCTGATTGGCGAGTTCGCGTCGGCGATTCCGGTCGAGATCATCGGTAATCTGCTGGATGTGCCGCACGGCGAACGCGAGCCGTTGCGCGACTGGTCGCTGGCGATACTCGGCGCGCTCGAACCGTCGCTGAGCGAAGCGCAACTCGAACGGGGAAACCGCGCGGTCAGCGAATTCGTCGCCTATTTGCGCGATCTGGTGGCGCGGCGCCGGCGCGAGCCCGGCGATCCGCAGCACGACGTGCTGACCCGTCTGATTCAGGGCGAGCCGGGCGGGGAACAGTTGTCGGAGGTGGAACTGCTGCAGAACTGCATTTTCATTCTGAATGCCGGCCATGAGACCACTACGAATCTGATCGGCAACGGCCTTGTTACGCTCATCGACTGGCCGGAACAACGCGCCGCGTTGCAGCGCGAACCGTCGCTTATCGAGTCCGCGGTCGAAGAATGTTTGCGATTCGAGAGCTCGAATCAGCTGGGCAACCGGATGACGACGGTCGACACGGAGATCGGCGGCGTCGCGGTGGCGCAGGGTACGCCCGTGACGTTGTGCATCGGTGCGGCCAATCGCGACCCGGAGCAGTTCGCGGAACCAGACCGTTTCGACATCCGCCGCGATCCGAACCGGCATCTGGCGTTCGGCTTCGGCATTCACCAGTGCGCGGGTCTGTCGCTCGCGCGGCTCGAGGCGCGCATCGCGATCGGCCGCTTCGTGCAGCGCTTTCCGGCGTATCGGCTCGACGGCGAACCGACGCGCGGCGGACGTGTGCGGTTTCGGGGCTTCGCTGCGGTGCCGATCGAACTCGAACCCGGGAGCGGTGCCTGATGATCGGCAATTGTCGAATATCTGTCGACGAGCGCCGTTGAATCGCCCATCAGCGCCGTATCTTTTGCCGACATCACGCAAGACTTACAGCCGATGTCCGTGGCCACTGACGTGGCGCCACTATCGATAACACCGGAGACGTGGCAGCCAGTACGGCGTCGCGTGGGTGAGTGCGCGAGAAGAACCGTGGCACGCTTGCTGCTTCATCCAAGGTCTTAGGCCTTGGGGAGCGCACGATGGCACACATGATCTGGAAGGGCGCAATCAACTTCGGCCTCGTCCACGTACCGGTGCAGTTGTATCCGGCAACGCAGTCGGAGAAGGTCGGCTTCAATCTGCTGGACAAGCGCACGATCGACCCGATCGGCTACAAGCAGATCAACAAGCGCACCGGCAAGGAGGTGGTGCGCGAGAACATCGTGCGCGGCTTCGAGTACGAAAAGGACAAATACGTGGTCCTCTCGGACGAGGAGATTCGTGCGGCCAATCCCGAATCGACGCAGACGGTCGATATTCTCGCCTTCGTCGACGCACCGGACATCTCGTTCCTCTACCTCGACACGCCGTACTTCCTGACGCCCGATCGCAAGGGCGAGAAGGTGTACGCGCTGCTGCGCGAGGCGATGAAAGCGTCGGGCAAGATTGGTGTGGCGAGCGTGGTGCTGCACAACAAGCAGCATCTCGCGGCGCTGATTCCGGTCGGGCCGATGCTGGTGTTGAATACGCTGCGCTGGGCCGCCGAGGTTCACGAATTCGACGAGTTCAAACTGCCGCCGGAAGGGATGAAAGCGGCCGGCGTTAGCACGCGTGAACTTGACATGGCGAAAAAGCTGATCAACGACATGAGCGACAAGTGGGACCCAGCGCAGTATCACGACACGTTCCACGACGACATCATGGCGCTGGTGGAAAGAAAAATTCGCGCTGGGAAGACCGAGGAAATCACCGAAGTCGAAGCACCGCGCGAAGCGCGGCGGTCCGCCGATATCCTCGATCTATCCGACCTGCTCAAACGCAGCCTCGGCCGCGGCAAAGGCAAACCGGCGGCGGGCGCACGCAAGCGTACGGCAGCAGATGACGACGAGGCCGCCGATTCCAATGGAGATGCCGAGTCAACCGCGCCGGCCCGCAGGAAGCCGCGCGCGACGCGTCCAGCGAGCACGAGCCGCAGCGGCGGCAAGCGGGGCGGTGCCAGCGCCAAGGCGGCGTCGGCGGCACACAAACGGCGTGCGGCCGCCTGATTGGTCACCTGATCGATTGCGCCGGCGTGCGAATCGACCCGCGGGTCATTCATCTCCATGAAAGACAGGCTTGAACTCTACAACCGTAAACGGCGCTTCGACGAAACCCCGGAGCCCTCGGGCGCGGCCGCGCGCAAGAAGGGCCGGGGGACGATGGCGCGCGCATCGGGCGAGGCACTGTCGTACGTGATTCAGGAGCACCACGCGCGGCGTTTGCATTACGACTTCCGGCTCGAACTGAACGGCACCTTGCTGTCGTGGGCGGTGCCTAAAGGGCCGAGCCTCGATCCGTCGGTGAAACGGCTCGCGGTGCATGTCGAGGATCATCCGGTCGAGTATGGCTCGTTCGAAGGTGAGATTCCGCCGGGTCACTACGGCGCGGGAACGGTGATCGTATGGGATCGCGGCACGTGGCAGCCGGACGGTGGCGCGGCGCAGGCCGCCCGATCGTATCAGGCGGGCAAACTCAAATTCCAGCTCGACGGCGAAAAGCTGCGCGGAGGCTGGACGCTGGTGCGCAGCCATATGCGCGGTAGCGGCGACAAGGAGCAGTGGCTGCTGATCAAGGAGCGTGACGGCGAAGCCCGTGGCGAGAGCGAGTACGACATCCTGACGGCGTGCCCGGGCAGTGTACTGAACAACAGCACGCCGACGGGCAGGCGCGCCCGACCCGCCGGTCGTGCGAAGACAAAAAAGACGGCGAGCGAATCCACGAACGGTATCGCAAGCGTGAAAAAGACGACGCGTACAACACGGGCAACTGCCGCGCCCCCCTCTATCGAAGGCGCAGTCAGAGCCGCATTACCCGCCACGTTTAAGCCGCAACTGGCGACGCTCATCGACACCGCGCCACCCGGCGACGAATGGGCCTATGAAATCAAGTTCGACGGTTATCGCGTGCTGGCCCGCATCGATCGACAGGCGAAGACCCATGCCGTCAAGGTGTTCACGCGCGCGGGCAACGACTGGACGGCGAAGTTCGGCGAGCAGGTGGAAGCGCTCGGACAACTCGATATCGAAAGCGGATGGCTCGACGGCGAAGCCGTGGTGCTCGATGAAAACGGCCTGCCGAGTTTTCAGGCGCTGCAAAACGCGTTTGATTCGAACCGTCCGCAGGACGTTGTTATCTATCTGTTCGACGTCCCGTTTCTGAACGGCTACGACTTGCGCGACGTGCCGCTCGAACAACGCCGCGCGATCTTGCGCGCGGTCATGCACAAGCACGACGACGGCGTACTGCGTTTCTCCAACGACTTTGCGTTCAGTGCCGACGAGCTTTTGAAGAGCGCGTGCGATGTAGCGCTTGAGGGGATCATCGGCAAACGGCGCGATAGCGGCTACAGATCGGGGCGCTCGTCCGCGTGGATCAAATTGAAGTGCCGGCGGCGCCAGGAGTTCGTGATCGGTGGCTATTCGGAGCCGGCCGGTCGCCGGGCGGCGTTCGGTGCGCTGTTGCTCGGCGTCTACGACGGCACAGGCAAATTGCGTTACGCCGGACGGGTCGGCACGGGCTTCGACGCTGGCTTGCTGGACGCGATCAAAAAGGAACTCGACGCGCACGAGACCAGACAGATGCCGTTCGCGAGCATGCCGAGCGAGCGCAGCCGCACGCCGGTGCATTGGGTCGAGCCGGTGCTCGTCTGCGAATGCAACTTCGCTGAATGGACGAGCGACGGCATCGTGCGGCAGGCGTCGTTCGTGAGTCTGCGCGACGACAAACCGGCGCGGCAAATCATCAAGGAAGCCCCCCGTAAAGGAGCCGACGTGCAAGAGCAAACCGATACCGCGTCCGATACCGTGCCGAAGAAGCGCACGACGAAGCGCACGAAGAAACAGGCCGTCGCGACATCCACAGCCGGGGCCACCGGAAAAAGCGCGACGAAGCCGTCAGCATCCCTGACGCCGGCAAGAAAAATCACCGCAACGAAATCAAAAACCGCTGCGACACCAGCCGAAGTCGCCGGCATCCGCATCTCACATCCCGAGCGCATCATCGATAAGCGCACGGGCATCCGCAAAATCGATCTCGTGCGCTACTACGAATCGGTCGCCGACTGGATGCTGCCGCATCTGCAGGACAGGCCGGTGTCGTTAGTGCGCGCGCCCGAAGACATCGGCGGCGAGCTGTTTTTCCAGAAGCACAGCCAGAAACTGTCGATTCCCAACGTCACGCAGCATCCCGGCCTCGACCCGGGCCATCCGCCGCTGATCAGCGTCGATACGCTGAACGCACTGGTCGGCGCCGCGCAAATGGGCACCGTTGAGTTTCATACCTGGAATGCCGTGGTGTCGAACATCGAAAAGCCGGATCGCATGGTATTCGATCTCGACCCCGGCGCGTCGCTCGCTTGGGAACGGATGATCGAGGCCGCGCAACTGACGCGTTCGCTACTCGAAGAACTTGGTCTGAAGGCGTTTTGCAAAACGAGCGGCGGCAAGGGGTTCCACGTGGTGGTGCCGCTCGCGAAGCATGCCGGCTGGGACGACGTGAAAGCGTTTTCGCAAGCGGTCGCGCAGCACATGGCGACGACGCTGCCCAAGTACTTCAGCGCGAAGATGGGCGCGCAGAACCGCAAGCAGAAAATCCTCGTCGATTACCTGCGCAACAACCGTGGCTCGAGCACGGTAGCCGCTTTTTCGGCACGCGCCCGGCCGGGGCTGGGCGTTTCAGTACCGCTCTCGTGGGACGAAGTCGCCGTCACGACGAGCGGCGATCAATGGACCATCGAAAACGTGCACGAACGTCTCCAGGACCTTAAGCGCGACCCGTGGGCGGATTACGCGAAGACACGTCAGCGCATTACCGCCGCCATGAAAAAACGTCTGGACGATGCGCAATGAGCGCGACCCAGCCGGGCTCGTTCAATCTGAACAAGGAGCAGGAAGCCATGAAGACCTCACCGCAATCATCCGACGGCGACAAGCAAGCCGATCCGCACGCAACGAAGCGTTCTCTCGAGGATGCGTCCGCGCCGTTGCCGCATGAAACCGACCAGGATCCGGAATCGCAACACGAGGGCGCTCCACGTCGGGTCGGCAAGCAGGCGCATCGCGACATCGAGCGCGGACTGAAGGATACGGACCGCCGCGGTGGTGACGAGTATCAGCAGAAAACGCAGAACGACGCGCACGCGGACGTCAATTCCGATGACAAAGCCGCCGGTGGCGGACGCGGCAAGCGCTGATCGTGCGCGAAAAGCGCCAGGCGCGCCGAGCGGCCCGGCTCATTGCGCCTCTGTGTCCCAATACGGCGGATCGCCGAAATGCGCGGCAAGAAACTCGATGAACGCGAGCGTTCTCGGCGGCACGAACGTGCGGCTCGGATAGACCGCCCAGATCGCCACATTCTCCGCGAGCGGATAGGTGCCGAGCACGCTCACCAGTTCGCCGCTGCGCAGATACCGCGCCACGTCCCAGGTTGATTTGAGCGCGATGCCGAAACCGGCCAGCAGGGCGTCGCGAATCACCTCGCCATTGTCGACGACGAGGCGTCCGCTCACGCGTACCTCCAGCGGGCCGGCGGGCGTCACGAATGCCCAGTCGCGCTGGTCGGACAGGATGATGCATTCGTGCTGGGCCAGGTCCGAAGGATGGTGCGGCATGCCGCGCCGCGCGAGGTAAGCGGGCGCGGCGCACAGCACGCGGCGGTTCACGGCGAGGCGCCGCGCCACCAGCGACGAATCCTTGAGCATGCCGATGCGGATCGCCACGTCGATACCCGCATCGACCAGATCGACCACCTTGTCCGTCAATCGCAGATCGACGCTCACGCCGGGATAGCGGCACAGAAACTCGCTGATGACGGGCGACACGTGTTGCCGCCCGAACGACGACGGCATCGACACCCGCAAGCGCCCTTGCGGCTCGGCCTGTGCATGACCCACCGAAGCGCGTGCGGCGTCGGCCGCGTCAAGCAGCGTCTGGGCGCGGGTCATGAATACTTCGCCGTCCTGCGTGAGACTGATGCGGCGGGTAGTCCGATGCAGCAGGCGTGCGCCGAGGCGTTTTTCCAGTTGGGCGATGCGCGAACTGGCCACCGCCGCCGACAGGCCGAATTCACGGCCCGCTGCCGACACATTGGCGAGCAGGGCGGCGCGCACGAACAGGGCGACGTCGAGCAGATCGAGCCGTTCCCGTTCGCTGGACGGGGGCTTTACGCCGGGTCTTGCAGCGGATGTCGCCGGATCATCAGAATGGTCCATTCTTCTGAAATTCAAAAAGATGTTTCAGTCATTATGACGCTTTTATGAGAATAAGAACCGCCTTACGATGACGTCCATGCGATCGATTGATCCGCGTGGCGCGAGGCGCCATGGGCAACGATCGCCAGTCTCTCAACCTTGTCTGAAACAACAGGAGCTGTGATGAAAGCCGTAGGTCTCTATCGCTATTTGCCGATCGATCAAGCCGAGTCTCTGGTCGACCTCGACATCGCCCAACCCGAAGCCACCGGCCGCGATCTGCTCGTGAAGGTCGAAGCCATCTCCGTCAATCCGGTCGACTACAAGGTGCGGGCCCCGAAAGACGCCGTCGAGAAAACCCCGCGCGTGCTCGGCTGGGATGCTGCCGGCACGGTGGCGGCGGTCGGCCCGGACGTGACGCTGTTCAAGGTCGGTGACCCGGTTTTTTATGCGGGCAGCATCACGCGGCCGGGCGCGAATAGCGAGTTCCATCTGGTCGACGAGCGCATTGTGGGGCGCAAGCCGGCGTCGCTCGACTTCACGCACGCGGCTGCGTTGCCGCTGACCGCGATCACGGCCTGGGAGGCGCTCTTCGACCGCCTCGGCGTGTCGCCGCAAGGCGCGCACGAAGGCCGCACCGTGCTCATCGTCGGCGGAGCGGGCGGGGTGGGTTCGATCGGCATCCAGCTGGCCAGGCAACTGGCGAAGCTGAAGGTGGTCGCGACCGCCTCGCGTCCTGAATCGGCGAAGTGGGCGACAGAGCTGGGCGCGGATCATATCGTCGATCATTTCGGCGACATGCCCGCGCAGTTGAAAAAGCTCGGCATCGATCAGGTCGATTACGTGCTGATTTTCAACGACACCGACAGGAATTTCCCGGCGGCCGCTGAAGTGCTCAAACCGCAGGGCGGTATTTGCACCATCGTCGAAAACAGCCAGCCGCTGCCGGTCGAATTACTGAAGGCGAAAAGTGCCGCGTTTCATTGGGAGTTCATGTTCACGCGGTCCATGTTCGGCACGCCGGACATGATCGAGCAACATAAGCTGCTGACCGAAGTGGCGCGTCTCGTCGATGCGGGCACGTTGCGCACCACGGTCGGCCAGGAACTCGGCAAAATCAATGCGGAGAATCTGCGCCGCGCGCATCGGCTGCTCGAAGAAGGGCGCGCGATCGGCAAACTGGTTCTGACGGGTTTCTGAAGCGCGGATTTGCATGGCTTGAGCGGTGCTGTCAGATCGCGTGCGCAGAAAACGTCTCATTGCAAGCGGGGTAACACCCGATTCGTATGAAGCGCGCGCGGCGCCGCTTGGCGGTAGACTGGTGGGGCATCATGCTAAAACAGTTGCGTGTCTCGTAGCCCGTCCGACCTGGTCTCAAGCAGATCCAACCAGGTGGTAGCCACGCGTCAATCAGGCTTCGGTCAGGCGGTGCATTGGCAGTAGCGCTTGAACGAGCGCGCAGCGGCACAACAACGAGGTGACAGTATGAGCTCCAGCTTCAAACTCTCCGCCGTTTCAGTTGTCGCTTCTCTCGCATGCGCGCTTGCGCCCGGCATGCTTGTGACGGCGGCTCACGCCGCCACGCCGATCACGGTGACCTCGCAGTCCGCCCTCGACGGTCCGATCCGCTACACGGTGCGTGTCACATCGAAACAGTTCGGAAATTCACAGGAAACGCGCACGATCCGCTCCGGCGAATCGGACGACTTCACGTGGAAAACCGTGCCGCCGGGTGGCGCTGTGCCCGCGACGGATAGCTGCCCGAACTATTCGTCGCTCCCGACCGATTCCAACGGCGCGATGATTCGCCAGACTCAGATCCGTTTTGCGCCGGTTGTCGCCGGCGACGGTACCGCGTCCGTGCAACTGAGCTTCCAGGCGCAGACGCCGCACGGCGTGAAGACGGTGAAGAGCGGCGGCAAAACGCTCAAGTGTCCGAACGACGTGACCGTCAGCCAGATTCTGCGCTTTACGATGCCGACCAATGGCAGCACCAAAACGCTGACACTCAGTGACGGCACCGAGGTGGCGGTCACCGCGAAACGTTGATGCCTGCGCGCGGAATGGGGCGCGATACCGGTGCGGCTGCTTGCCGGCAGGCGCCGCTGTTGTTGCCCGGGTTACTGTCCGAGTTGTTGTCTGGGCTGTTGTTCTCAGGTAGACAGACAGGCGCGATGCTTGCGCAGCGCACCTGTCTGCCTCTTTAACGCTGCGTCGCAGCCCGCTCCACCAGCCGCGCCGACAGAAACCGGTGCTCCGCTGAGAACAGCCGCCGATACGTGAGCAGCACCGCACCCACTGTGCCCAAGGCCGACGAGGCCGCGATCAGGAACATGATCACGATCTGATAGCGCACCGCCTGCAATGGCGACTGCCCGGCCAGCACCTGCCCGGTCATCATGCCGGGCAAACTCACCACGCCGACCACGGCCATCTGATTCAGCGTGGGCATCATGCCCGCGCGCACCGCCTGGCGTGCCGGCGCCTGCGCCGCTTCCCAGCGCGTGGCGCCGAGCGCGAGCGCCATATCCACCCGATCGCGCCGCGCGGTCAGCTCCTCGGTCATCCGTTCGATGCCGAGCGACACGCCGGTCAATGTATTGCCGAGGATCATGCCGAGAATCGGAATCGCGTATTGCGGCTCGTACCAGGGGTGAATGCGGATCACGACGAAAAGCCCAACCGCGGCCACCAGCCACGAACTGACCCAGATCGACAGCACGCTGTCCGCACGCTGACCCACATACGTGCGATTGCCGCGCTGCGCGCCCGCGAAGCCGGCGATCAGGGTCATCACGACCATCAAGGGCAGCACCACGAACCAGTGGTCGTAACGGAACACCCAGCCGAGCACATAGCCGATCGCCAGCAACTGCACGACGGTGCGTACGGCGGCCCAGGCGAGCTTGCGCTCGAGATCCAGCTTGAGCGCCACCGACACCGCGCCGTTCACCACGATCAGCAGCGCGGCGATCGCGACGTCCCAGAGACTCAGGTTTTGCAAGGTCATTGGTCGAGCTCCTGACGCGCCGGAGTCACGGCGGATTCGTCGAGCACGCCGGCGCGCATCGTGAGGTGCCGCGCGCTCATACGCGCGGCTTGTGCCGGGTCGTGCGACACCCACATCGACGCATGTCGGCCCGGATCGGCGGCGAACCACGCGTGTACCAGCGCTTCGATTGCGTGGGACGACTCCGGGTCGAGCGAAGCGGTGGGTTCATCCAGCAGCAGCACCTCGGGTGCAAGCTGCAGCACACGGATCAGCGCGGTGATCTGCGCTTCTCCGCCGGACAATTCGCTCGCGCGTTTGTCGAGAAAATCGTCGCCGCGGCCAGCCTGAGCGGCGAGACTCGCGGCGCGTGCGCGATCGAAGCGCACGTCCCGATAGGCGTGTAATTCGTAGGGGTAACGCAGATTGTCCTCGACGCTGCCGTCCAGCAGCGCCGGCCGCTGCCGGATATACGCGACGTTGCGCCGGTAGCGCGGAATGGCGGTGCGCTCGATGGGCGCGCCGTGCCACATGATGCGCCCGGCATCGAGCGGATCGAGCAGGGCGAGGGCGCGCAGAAACACGCTTTTGCCCGAACCCGACGGCCCGGTGATCGCGACGCGGTCGCTCGCGTGGAGTGCGAAGGTGGTAGGTTGCAGCAGCGTCTGCCCGCGCAACGCATCGCGCCGGGCGATGCCATCCGCGAGGACGAAGGGAACATCGGTCATGGTTGGATCATGGGTGAGTTTTTGCGTGGATTCGGCGGTCGCCATGACATTGATTGACGTTCATTGACGCTCATTGACATTTCGCATCGCAGGTAACGCCTCCCCGCGCTTTGCGGCATGATAAAACGACACCCTTAAGACAATATTACCAGGCACGATACGTGCTGCCCCGATGCACAACGAAGAACAAAGGCGGAGCTTCTCAATGGCGGTATCCAGCACGATTGGAAGGCGGATTGGAAAAATCATCGCATGGCTGGTGGCGATCATCGTCATTCTGGTTGCCGCGCTGACAATTTTCATTCTGACCTTTGACTGGAACCGGGCGCGGCCTTATGTCGACGACAAGGTCACGCAGGCGATCGGCCGGCCGTTCGCGATCAACGGCGACCTGAAAGTCGGATGGCGGCATCCGGTCGGCGAGACCGGCTGGCGTGGCTGGGTGCCCTGGCCGCGTTTCTCGGCGGCCGACATCACGGTGGGCAATCCCGATTGGGCCAAACAGCCGCACTTCGCGACGCTCGATGAAATCGACTTCGAGGTCAAGGTGTTGCCGCTGCTCGCGCACGATATCGTGATTCCCGCGATCAATCTCGTGAATCCGTCGGTCGACCTCGAACGGCTGCTCGACGGGCGCAATAACTGGACCTTCAAGCTGGCGTCGTCGAGCGGGCCTTCCGAATGGCGGCTCGATCTGCACGACATCGCGTTTGCGAAGGGTAATGTCGCGCTGTCCGACCAGCAGGCGAAGGTCGAAGTGCTGGTGGCCATCGATACGCTCGGCCAGCCGATCCCGATTGGCGAGGTGATGAAGCAGCAGGAGGCGGCATCGCGCAGCGCCTCGGCGGAGGCGGTCGGCAAGGCCGGCGCGGGCAAGCTCGCCGCGCAGGCGAACGCGCAGGCTGCATCGGAAGCGGCGGCGGCGTCTGCGGCGGCGGCTTCCGGTGCGGCGTCGGCACAAGTCACCGCGTCTGGCGCGAGTGCGGCGAATGGCGCCTCGGGCGTGCAGCTTGCAAGCGAGGCGAACGGTACGAGTGCGGGGGCAGGCGCGGGGGCAAGCGGCGCGGCGCTCGCCTCGGCATCGGGCGCCAATGCCGCTGCTGGCGGCCCGGCAAACGGCGCGAAACCGGTGATCCCGCCCTACGCGATCGGTTGGACCGCCAAGGGTACGTACAACAGGACGCCGGTGTCCGGTAGCGGCAAGGTCGGCGGTGTGCTGGCATTACAGGACGCCAACCGCCCGTTCCCGGTGCAGGCCGACGTGAAGGCCGGCGATCTGCGCGTCGGCCTCGTGGGCACGATCACCGATCCGGCGCATCTTGCCGCGGTCGATCTGCGCCTCTGGCTGCAAGGCAACAGCCTCGCGCGGCTATATTCGCTGACGGGCGTCACCTTGCCCGATACGCCGCCGTATGCGACCGAGGGGCGTCTCGTCGGACAGTTCAAGTCCAGCGGCAACGTCTTCAAGTACGAGAACTTTACGGGCCGGGTGGGCGGCAGCGATCTGAACGGCTCGCTGACTTATACGGCGCGTGAGCCGCGTCCGCTGTTGCAGGGCGAACTGGTGTCGCATCTGCTGCAATTCGCCGATCTGGCGCCTATCATCGGCGCGGACTCGAAGGCCAGCAAGGCGAAGCGCGGCGACGCAACCGTGCAGCCGGGCAACAAGGTGCTGCCCGTGGAAGAGTTTCGCACCGACCGCTGGAAAGCGATCGACGCCGACGTGAAGTTCACGGGGAACCGCATCGTCAAGGACTCCAACTTGCCCATCACGGATTTGTACACGCACGTCGTGATGACCGACGGCGTGTTGTCATTCGAACCGCTGAAGTTTGGCGTGGCGGGCGGCTCGCTGTCGTCGGATATTCATCTGGACGGCAGCACGACCCCGTTGAAGGGGCGTTTCGCAACGTCTGCACGGCATCTCAAGCTCAAGCAGTTGTTCCCGAACTTCAAGACGATGCAGAACGCGCTCGGCGAAATCAACGGCGACGCCGCGTTGAGCGCGACCGGCAATTCGCCGGCGGCGTTGGCGGCGAGTTCGAACGGCGAGGTGAAGGCATTGGTGACGGACGGAACGGTGAGCCGCCTGCTGATGGAAGCCGCGGGGCTGAACGTGGCGAATGTGGTCTACGAAAAGCTGTTTGGCAATCGCGACGTGAAGATCAACTGCGCGGCGGCGGACTTTGTCGCGACGAATGGTGTGCTGGATTCGCGTATTTTTGCGCTCGACACCGACGACGCGGTGATTGATATCGACGGCAACGTGAATCTGCGCGATGAATCGATGGATCTTGGCGTGCATCCGCATACCAAGGGTTTCCGGGTGTTTTCGCTGCGCTCGCCGCTGTATGTGAAGGGGACGTTCAAGGACCCGCACGTCGGGGTCAATGCCGCCGCGCTGGCGTTGCGAGGGGGCGCCGCGATCGGGCTCGGGTTGATCAATCCGTTTGCGGCGCTGATTCCGCTGCTTGCGCCTAGCAATAACAAACCGCTGCCGTGCGGGCAGTTGCTGTCGCAGGTTCGGCAGGCGCCGAGCGCGCCGCCGCCCGGCGTGAAGCAGGCGCCCAAGCCGGCCATTTCCCTCGACGGTGTGCCCGTGAACAAGTCTGCCGCTGATGCTCATTCGGCCGCCGCGGCCGGCAAGAAGCCCGCGGCAGTCATGCCGCCGGCCACGGCGGCCGAATACAAGGGGAATTGATGCTTTTTGCCTGGTCTGAGGCCGGTTGGACTAGCGGCCGTCCAGGCAGGGGACAAAAAAGGAAGGGAAAAACGGAAAATCGGCGCCGCGTGCCCGAAAACACCGGCGCCGAACAAGCAAGGGAAGGAACTACCTGAGCGAGCGCGGCGCGGCGTCTCCCGCAGCATCCTGCCGACGAACCCCTCGCCGGGCACCGCCGACGCGGGTGGCGCCAAACTCCGTCAGGATCTTGCCTCGAGCCCGGCTGGCAAACACCAGGAACCCGAAGCCATCGGCTTCATACCAGTACCCGCCATTCTCGAGGCCGTCGAGCGGCTGTTCCAGCGCATTGGTAATGGATTCGATACAGCGGCGGCGCAATTCGGCAGGCGCGGGATAGGGCGGTTGTGCGCCTCGCACGCTGCACAGCAGAACGTCTAGCCCTGGCAGCACATGTGCATAGAGTACGGGCTCGTCTTGCGCGCGAGCGCGTGCAATCTTGGTGTCGAGCTGACCGAAGGGCTTGAAATGCCGTAGTACCGCGAGGAACGACTCATCGCCGTCCACCTTCGCGCGTCTACGCTTTTTCGGGAAGGACATAAAAATTCGCCTGAAAAAGAATTGCAAGAAACGCAGCGTCCTCATGCGACAACTCCCGGCTTCGCGCGCCGCACGTCGATCTTTTATAGCATACGACAAGGTCGGATTCACGATGATTCGGTGTCTCCACCGTCCCACCGCCTCCCGCACGAATCATGCCGAACCGCCTCGCCGCGCGCTTTCGCTTCCCAGCACATCTGTCTCCATCATAGACTCAGGCGCCACCGAAAAAACATCCCGTATCAATAAAAAAGTCATTTTTGTGTGCGCAAGCGCATCCTGCCGCTACGTTGAAATATCTCACATTCACGTCGATAATGGCCCGTCCGGCCGCACCGCGGCGTGCTCGCCAATCCCGCGCCGCAACGGGCTGCCCGTGCGATGCGGCGAGGCGTGTGATCCGTGCAGGACTGGCAAGCACGCCGCGGCTTGAACGACCCTTCGGGCGAACATGAAACTATTCACCAAGGGTCTGCTGCTGATTGCAGTGCCGAGCGTGGTCGAGCTGGCGCTTCTGGGCGTCGTCTTCGATACCCAGGAGCAAACGGCGCAGGCCGCGCAATGGGTCAGCAACAGCAAGCAGATCCTTTATCAGTCGTCGGGCATTGTCGATCCGCTGCTGCGCCAGGCCGCGCGGGTCCGCACGGGCATGGTCGTCGGCGATCCGTCGTTTATCGACCGCCATACCGTCTGGGTCGATCTCGGCGACCGGCTTTCGAACCTCGAAACGCTGGTCGCCGATACGCCGCAACAGGCCGAACGCGTACACAAGATGCAACAGGCGATCGATGCGTATCGCGTGCAGGCCACGGCGATCGCGCAGGCGCTGCGCGCGGGGCACAGCGTGAACTCGTTTGCGGCGCGGGATACCGGCGCGCTCCCCGCGCAGATCGCACTGTTTCGCGACCAGCTCGCCGAGTTTGGCAGCGAGGCCTCGCGGCTCGACGCCGAGCGCTCCGCGGCGCTGGCACGACGCCACGAACGCCAGCAATACGCGCTGATCGCCGCCGTGTTGGGGTCGATGCTGATCTGGGCGGTTACCGCAGTGGTTTTTGCGCGCAGCATCGGCCGGCGCCTGGAAGTGTTGACGGGTAACGCCGAACGTCTGGGCCGCGGCTGGGAGCTGGCGGCGCCGCTGTCCGGCAGCGACGAAATTGCCGCGCTCGACGCGGTGCTGCACCAGACCGGCGCGCGCCTGCGCGAGGCCGAAGGCGAGCAGACCCTGCTGAAAGCGCGGCTCGAGGCGCGCGCGCAGGAACTGGCGGGTGTGAACGAGGAACTGCGCCAGGAGACGCAAGACAACGAAATGTTCATCTACAGCGTGTCGCACGATCTGCGCTCACCGCTGGTGAATCTGCAGGGTTTTTCGAAGGAATTGCAGGTGTCGTGCGACGAACTCGATAGCCTCGTCGAGACGGCGAATCTGCCGGAGCCGGAACACCGGCGTATGGTGCATATCCTTGACGGCGACGTGCGCGAGTCTTTGCAGTATCTGCGCACCGCGGTGACGCAGGCGGCGGCGATCATCGACGCGCTCCTGCGGATTTCGCGTGCCGGCCGGCTCGAATACCAGTGGCAGCGGGTGAGTGTCGGACGGGTGGTGGGGCGGGTGGTCGACGCGCTGCAGAGCGTGATTAGCCAGCGGGCGACGGTGGTCACCGTGCGCGAATTGCCGCCCGCATGGGGCGACCCCGGTGCGATCGAGCAGATTTTCAGCAACCTGGTCGGCAACGCACTCAATTATCTCGACCCGGCGCGCAATGGGCGCATCGAGATCGGTGCGCTGGAGCCGGAACCCGTCGACGAGACGGAGCCGCGCGCGGTACGCACGCGCACATATTATGTGCGTGACAATGGCCTCGGGATTCCGGCAGCGTATATGTCGAAGGTGTTCCGGGCGTTTCAGCGTTTGCACGTCGACGTCGCGCACGGAGACGGGGTGGGCCTTGCGGTGGTGCGGCGCATGGTGGAACGGCATGGCGGGCGCATCTGGGTCGAGTCCGCGGAAGGCGCGGGATCGACCTTTTTCGTCGTGTTGCCGGAGCAGCCTGCGCGCAATTGAGTCGGCGCAGGTTGGAGCAGGCATCAGGAGAAACTGTTGGGGATAGCTAAAAGCATGGTGCAAAAACGGATTGTCCGCACGGAGGGCATATGAATCACGGGGAAACGGTCAGTATCGTGCTGATCGAGGACGACGACGGCCACGCCACGCTGGTCGAGCGCAATCTGCGCCGTGCCGGGATTTCAAACGGTTTCGTGCGCTTTCGCGATGGTCAGCAGGCACTCGATTACTTCTTCGGCCCGGCGCCGGCGGACCCCGCGGCCAGTCCCTACCCGCCGCGCGAGGATTTGACGAATTTCGTCGTGCTGCTCGATCTGAAAATGCCACGTGTGGATGGCTTCGAGGTATTGCGGCGCCTGAAGGATTCGCCGCAAACAGCCGCGGTGCCCGTGATCGTGCTGACCACGACCGACGATCCGCGCGAAATCGAGCGCTGTTACGAACTCGGCTGCAATGTCTACATCACGAAGCCAGTCGAATACGACGCGTTCATCGAAGCCGTGCGCCGTCTCGGCTTCTTCCTGCAAGTGGTCAAGCTGCCGGTGGGCCATCGCATGGCGGCGCCTTGACGGCCGCTCCATGTGAAGGCGCGCCGAAAGCGGCTCATGACAAGATAGCGACACCAGACCAAGCCAAAGAAGACTCCGCATGACCGAAGAAGTGACCACGCAACCCGCCGCGTATGTGCTGGTCGTCGATGACGACGAAGGCATCTTGCGACTCGCGCGCAAGTCGCTCGAACGCGCCGGCTGCCGGGTTGCAATCTGCTCCGGTGTCGATATGGCCCGCGAGCGCCTTGCCGCCGGCACGCCCGACCTGCTGGTGCTGGATTACCAGCTGAGCGGGCCGGAAACCGGTCTCGACTTCTTTCGCCGCTTGCGGGCCGAAGGTGTGCGGATTCCCGCCATCCTCGTGACCGGTTTCACCGACGAATCCCGCGTGATTGAAGCGTTACGCGCGGGCGTGTCCGACGTGGTGCCGAAATCAGGCGACTACCTCGATTACCTGCCCGAGGCCGTGGAACGGGTGCTGTCCCAGGTGCGCCTGCAGAAGGCTTCGGCCGAAGCTTTGCTGCTGCGCGACCGCGAACAGCATTACCGGACCTTGTCGGAGGCCTTGCCGCACCTCGTGCTGACCTGCAACGCCGCGGGCGATTGCGATTTCCTGTCGAAGCAGTGGTTTGACTATACGGGCCTGTCGGAAAGCAGTTCGTACGGCCTTGCCTGGCTCGAAGCGGTGCATGCCGACGATCGTGAAGAAATTCGCCGTACCTGGCTCAAGGCCGTGACGGGCGGCGCCGGCGATTATCGGCACGAGCTGCGGATTCGTCGCCATGACGGCGAGTATCGCTGGTTCGACGTCCGTGCGGTTGCCATGCGCGACCCCGAGGGCAACATCAGCAAATGGTTCGGCAGCTGCACGGATATTCACCCGCAGCGCGAGGCGATCGAGGAGCGCGAACGGCTGCTTGCCTCGGAGCAGGCCGCCCGTCAGATCGCGGAAGAGGCCAATCGTGCGAAAGACCGTTTCCTCGCCATGCTGTCGCACGAATTGCGCACGCCGCTTACCCCTGTACTGGCGGGCGCCAGCGTGCTGGAGATGATTCCGGACCTGCCGGATCAGGCACGTGCGAGTGTGCGCATGATTCGTCGCAACATCGAACTCGAAGCGCGCCTGATCGACGACCTGCTCGATCTCACGCGCGTGGCGAACGGGAAGCTGCGTCTGTCGCTCGAAACCGTCGACGTGCATGAGGTGATGGACAGTGTGCTCGAACTCTTTCGCAGCGAGATCCAGGTCAAGCAGCAGGACGTACATGTCCACAAGAACGCAGAGCACCACTATGTGCTCGCCGACCGGGCGCGGCTGCAGCAGATGCTGTGGAATCTGATTCGCAACGCCGCCAAGTTCACGCCGGACGGCGGCCATATCTACGTCCGCACGCACGATGAACGCATGCACGTGCAGATCTCAGTCGAAGACACGGGTATCGGTATCGAGCCCGAGCAGATCGGCAAACTCTTCAACGCCTTCGAGCAAGGCAATCAGAACATGACGCGGCAATTCGGCGGCCTGGGCCTGGGTCTCGCGATCACCAAGGCGCTGACCGACGTGCATGGCGGCACGGTGATCGCACAGAGCCCGGGGCCCCACTGCGGCGCGACGTTCACGATCACGCTGCCGACTGCCGCCGCGCCCGCCGAAATAGCGCCTGTTGCAGCGCCTGACGAGGTGCGTCCTCCCGGCCTGCTGACTATCCTGCTGATCGAAGATCACGTGGATACCGCCGAGGTGATGGCCCAACTGATTCGCAGCCTCGGCCACGACGTGACCACGGTAGGGCGGGTGGACGATGCACTGGCCGCCACCCAGTCGCAAAGCTTCGATCTGGTGATCAGCGACGTCGGCTTGCCGGATGGCACCGGTCTCGATTTCGTCAAGGCGTTCCGCGAGCATTCGGATGTACCGGCGGTCGCGTTGACCGGCTTCGGCACCGACGAAGATGTGCGCCGGTGCCTGAGCGCAGGCTTTACTTCGCATCTGACCAAGCCTGTTAATTTCGGACAGCTCGAAACGATGATTGAAAGCGCGCTGAGCCTGAAGGCGGAAAAAGGCGAAGCGGACAAAAAGGACGCCTAGCGTGTTTGGCGAACCGACTGGGGCCGCGTAATTTGCGCGGGGCATGAAAAAGGCCTGTGGCGATCTTCTCGCGACAGGCCTTTTTTATATTCACCGGCTAATGCACCTGGGCGAATGTTTGAAGCGGGCGCCTTAACGCGGCGGCGCGTTCTTCAGCGAATCGCGGATCTCGCGCAGCAGCACGACGTCTTCCGGCGTCGGCGGCGGCTCAGCCGGCGCTGTATCAGCCGGCTTGCGCAGGTTGTTAATGAACTTGACCATCAGGAAGATGATGAACGCGAGAATCACGAAGTTGATGGCCACGGTAATGAACGAGCCATAACCGAACACCGCCACGCCTGCCGTCTGCAAGTCTTTATACGATTCGGGACTGCCTTTGAAGCTCGCGGGAATATCGCCGAGGCGAACGAACTTGTTGGAGAAATCGAGGCCGCCGGTGGCAACGCCGACAACCGGCATGATCAGGTCTTTAACAATTGAATTGACGATGGTGGAAAACGCGCCGCCGATAATCACCCCGACGGCCAGATCCATTACGTTGCCTTTAAGGGCAAATTCCTTGAATTCCTTAATCATGCTCATATACGTTCCTCCCAGAAGTCGATGGTCGAATCATACCAATCTGAGAGGGATAGGCTAGTCCCCCGGCGAGGAAAGAGCGGATTGCCTCTATTCTGGAAACTGTGACTGGCTATGGCGCGCCCGTTCGATATGCGCGGCAAAACTGACCGGGTCGGTATTGGTGCCGCACAGCAGCACGCCCACGCGCTTGCCTTGCAGCGTTTCGCGCAGCGGTCCGAGCAACCCCGCCGTAGCCGCGGCGCACGCGGGTTCCACGGCAAGCTTAAGCTGTCCGAACAAGGTCAGCATGGCCGCGCGCAACTGTTCGTCTGAGACGGTGACGAGCTGGTCGATATGGCGGCGGCACAACTCGTAGCTGTACTCCTCGGTGTGCGGCGACGCCAACGAATCGGCAATCGTGTGCATGTGGCCCATCTTGATCGTGTGATTGGCGGCAAAGCTCTTGCCCATCACGTCCGATCCTTCTGGCTCGACGCCGTACACGTGCACCCTGGGATTGGCGAGCCGCATGGCGGTGGCCACACCGGCGGCGAGACCGCCACCGCCGATCGGCACGATCACCGCTTCGAGGTCGGGCGTTTGCGTGGCCCATTCATAGCCGAGCGTGGCTGAGCCCAGCACGGTGCGATAACCATTGAACGGGTGTACGAAGTAACGGCCTTCCTCCGCCTCGATACGACGCACCAGTTCGAATGCCTCGGCAATGTTCTCCGCGAACACAATGTCGGCGCGATACTGCCGGCACAAGGCGACGCGGGCTGGATTGGCGGCGCGAAACAGCACGACCTTCGCGCTGATGCCAAGACGCATTGCCGCGTAAGCGACCGCTACCGCATGGTTGCCGCCCGAAACACAGGTCACGCCCGCGCTGCGTTGCGCTTCGTCGAGTGCGAGCAGGTTGGTGAACGCGCCACGCGCCTTGAAACTGCCGCCCGCCTGCAGCAACTCGAACTTGAAATTCACCACCGTACCTTCCAGCGACGGAAAGTCGAGCCGATCGAACACTGGCGTTCGCGTTACCCACGGCGTCAATGCAAAGTGCTGCGTGGCGATGTCGTCGAGTGTGGGGATCGGCTCACCGTCGATCGTATGGTCGGTGTGCTGCGGCGTGGCGGTTGACATGGCGTGGGTGTGTTTTTCCTCGATATGGCTAAGACTATTTTTGCCGGAGTCAGTTTCAGTGCGCGTGCGCCTCGACCGACATGCTGTGGATGAACTTTTGCAGGAAGCGCTCGCACGCCACAAGCTGATCCAGCGCCACGAATTCGTTGGCCTTGTGCGCCTGCTGGATGTCGCCGGGGCCGCACACAATGCTCGGAATACCCGCCAGCGAAAACAGCCCGGCTTCCGTGCCGTAGGCGACCTTGCGCTTGTCCTGGTCGGCGGTCAGCGCGCGCACGAGTTGCGTGATCGCAGCTTGTTCAGACGAATCGAGGCCCGGTGCCGCGGCGATTTTCGTGATCTCGATGGCGCCAGATGGATGCTCGCGCAACATTTTCGGCAGCAGCGTTTCGCGTGCATATTGATCGATGCGCGCGAAGATCGGCTCGGGGTCGAGCGTGGGCAGATTGCGGAATTCGAACTGGAATTTGCATTCGGCGGGCACCGTATTGATCGCATTGCCGCCGACGATCGTGCTGGTTTGCGCCGTGGTGAAGGGCACGTCATACAGTTCGTCGAATGGACCCTGCTCGCGGAACTGATCGGCCATATCGCGGATGTAGCAGATCAAACGCGCGGCGTATTCAATGGCATTCAGACCCTTCGGCGTCAGCGACGAATGCGCTGCCTGGCCGCGCACGCAGCACTGGTAGGCGTTGATGCCTTTGTGCGCCACGATCGGACGCATGCTGGTCGGCTCGCCGACGATGCAGCCGTCCGGCTTCACGCCGCGCTTCATCAGATCGGCAATCAGGAGCGGTGCGCCTACGCAACCCACTTCCTCGTCGAACGACAAGGCGAAGTGAATCGGTTTGGCGAGCTTTGTGCGCTGCATCTCGGGCAGGAGGGTGAGCGCCGCGCCGATGAAGCCTTTCATATCGCAGGTGCCGCGGCCGTACAGCTTGTCGCCGCGAATTTCCGGCTTGAACGGATCGCTATCCCACTGTTGACCGTCTACGGGTACGACGTCGGTATGGCCCGACAGCACCACACCGCCATTCGTTTCGCCGTTGTGCGCGGGAATCGTTGCGAACAGATTGGCCCATTTGCCGCTTTCGTCGTGAGTGAGCGTGGCTTCGATGCCGACCGCGCGCAATTCGTCGCGCACCGTTTCGATCAGGCCGAGGTTCGGATTGCGGCTCACTGTGTCCATCGACACGAGACGGGTGACCCAGGGAAGCGAGGCAGGCGAGGAGGAATTCGATGCAGAGGCGGGCGTTTGCGAGGACTGTGCTGATTCAGCGACGTGAGACATGACAAGACTCCAGCATTTGAGTCTTTCGATCATACCCAAAAAACTATCACCCGTATGCTGCGGTACGCGTTTGCGCACCGCAGCATGAGCGGAAAACCGGCACCTCAGCGCGCAACCGCCGTGGCCGTGTTGCCGCGGCTCGGCGTGCCGAGCGCGCGCAAGGTCTCCTTAACCGTCGCTACCCGCACGGCCAGATCCGGGCTGCGCGTTTCGATACGCAGCTTGTCCTGACCCGCGAGCTTGATGTGCTTGTGTTTCTGCACCATCTCGATGATCCGCATCGCGTCGATCGGCGGATTGGGGATGAACTGCAAGCCGATCACCGTTTCGCCCGCATCGATTTTCGAAATGCCCAAAGGCTTGGCCGCCAATCGCAGACGATGTGTCTCGACGAGCGCATGTGCTTGCGGCGGCAACTTGCCGAAGCGATCGATCAACTCTTCCTGGATGCCGTCGATCGAATCGTTGTGTTCGCAATTAGCGAGGCGCTTGTAGAGCGACAGGCGTTCCTGCACGTCGCCGCAATAGTCTGCCGGCAGAATCGCGGGCGCGTGCAGATTGATCTCGGTGGTCGCGGCGAGCGGCGCGGTGAGGTCCGGTTCCTTGCCTTCCTTGAGCGCCTTCACGGCGTCGTTCAGCATGTCGGTATAAAGCTGGAAGCCGATCTCCTGAATCTCGCCCGATTGCTTGTCGCCAAGCACTTCACCGGTGCCGCGAATCTCGAGGTCGTGCATCGCGAGATAGAAGCCCGAACCGAGTTCCTCCATCTGCTGGATTGCTTCAAGACGGCGCTGCGCCTGTTTGGTCAGTCCTTGCGGATCGTGCACCAGCAGATACGAGTACGCCTGGTGATGCGAACGGCCGACGCGGCCGCGCAGCTGATGCAATTGCGCGAGGCCGAACTTGTCGGCGCGATGAATCAGGATTGTGTTGGCGCTCGGTACGTCGATACCGGTTTCGATAATCGTTGTGCACAGCAGAACGTTCGCGCGCTGGGCAACGAAGTCGCGCATCACGCGCTCGAGTTCGCGTTCATGCATCTGTCCATGCGCGACGGCGATGCGTGCTTCGGGCACAAGCGCTTCGAGCATCTGCCGGCGATTCTCGATCGTCTCGACTTCGTTATGCAGAAAGTACACCTGGCCGCCGCGCTTCAGTTCGCGCAACATGGCTTCGCGAATCACGCTGTCTTCTTCGCGACGCACGAAGGTTTTGATCGCGAGGCGCTTTTGCGGCGCGGTGGCGATCACGGAGAAGTCGCGCAGGCCTTCGAGCGCCATGCCGAGCGTGCGCGGGATTGGCGTAGCCGTGAGCGTGAGCACATCGACTTCGGCGCGCAACGCTTTCAGCGCCTCTTTCTGACGCACGCCGAACCGGTGTTCCTCGTCGATGATCACGAGCCCCAGCCGCTTGAACTGCACATCCGAGGACAGCAGCTTGTGCGTGCCGATCACGATATCGACCGTGCCTTCGTTGATCTGCTGGATCGCCGCGTTGACTTCCTTGGTCGATTTGAAGCGCGACAATTCGGCGATGCGCACCGGCCAATCGGAGAATCGATCGCTGAAGGTTTGCGTGTGCTGCTCGGCGAGCAGCGTGGTGGGCGAGAGCAGCGCGACCTGCTTGCCGCCCATCACGGCGATAAATGCCGCGCGCAGGGCCACCTCGGTCTTGCCGAAGCCGACATCGCCGCACACGAGGCGGTCCATCGGTTTGCCGCTCGTCATATCGCCGATCACGGCGGCGATCGCCGCGGCCTGGTCCGGGGTTTCCTCGAAGCCGAAGCTCTCGGCGAACTTCACATAGTCTTTCGGTTCGAGCGCGAACGCATGACCCTCGCGCAGCGCGCGGCGGGCGTACAGGTTCAGCAGTTCTGCCGCGGTGTCGCGGATCTGCTGCGCGGCCTTGCGTTTGGCCTTTTCCCACTGGCCTGAGCCGAGCGAATGCAAGGGTGCGCTTTCCGGGTCCGCGCCGCTGTAGCGCGAGATCACGTGCAACTGCGCGACGGGTACGTAGAGCTTGCTGTCGGCCGCGTATTCGAGGTGCAGGAACTCGGTATCGCCTTCGCCGAGATCCATTGTGACGAGGCCCATATAGCGGCCGATGCCGTGCTGCGAATGCACCACCGGATCGCCGATCTTGAGCTCGGACAGATCGCGCACCATCGAGTCGACGTTACTCGCCTGTTCCTGACGGCGGCGTCCCGCGCGGCGCGCGAGCGGACCATAGAGCTCCGTCTCGGTGATGATCGCGATGCCGTCCGCGGGCACCGCAAAACCATTGGCCAGCGGGGCGACGCCAAGCGAGAAACGGGTGTCGCCCGCAAGCCAGCTCTGGAACGTGTCGCTCGATGCCGGTCTCAGATGATTGTCAGCGAGCAACTGCAACAGCGTTTCACGCCGGCCAGCCGATTCCGTGGCGAAGAGCACCCGGTTTGGCGTGGTGTCCAGATAGGCGCGCAGGGCCGCAACCGGGTCTTCCGCGTGACGGTCGATCGCAAGATTCGGCAGCGGAGTCGACCAGCCGCCGCCCGCATTGGCCGGCAGGACGAGTCGCGCGAACGGCTTGGCGAACGTGAAAAAATCTTCGTCTGAGAGAAACAGGCGCTGCGGTTCCAGAATCGGCCGGTCGCGATCGTGCGACAGGAAGTTGAAGCGCTGTTTGGTGTCGTTGGTGAAACGCTTGATCGCCGCGTCCAGATCGCCGACAAACGCCAGTTGCGCACCTTCGGGCAGATAGTGGAAGAGCGTCGCCGTTTCGTCGAAGAAGAGCGGCAGATAGTATTCGATGCCCGCTGAGGGCACGCTGTTGCCGATATCCTTATAAATCGACGCGCGACTCGGATCGCCCTCGAAAGTCTCGCGCCAGCGGCTGCGAAAGGCGGTGCGGGCGGCCTCGTCGAAGGGGAATTCGCGGCCGGGCAGCAGGCGCACGTCTTTCACCGGATAAAGGCTGCGTTGCGTATCCGGGTCGAATGCACGGATCGAGTCGACCTGGTCGTCGAACAGGTCGATCCGGTACGGCAGCGGCGAGCCCATCGGAAAGAGGTCGAGCAGCGAGCCGCGTACGCAGTATTCGCCGGGACGCACGACCTGGCTTACGTGCTCGTAGCCGGCCAGCGTCAATTGCCCCTTGAGCCTGGCTTCGTCGAGGCGCTCGCCTTGCGAGAACGAGAACGTGTAGCCCGCCATGAACGAGGCGGGCGGCATCCGGTACAAGGCGGTGGTGGCCGGCACCAGCAGGATGTCGCAGCGGCCTTCGCCGAGATCGTGCAGGGTGGCGAGGCGCTCGGAGACCAGATCCTGGTGGGGCGAAAAGGTATCGTAAGGCAGCGTTTCCCAGTCGGGCAGCAAACGCACACGTGCTTCGGGCGCGAAAAAGCCGATTTCCTGCGCCAGCCGTTGCGCGTCGACCGCGCTTTCGCAGACGACCGCGAGAAGCGGCACCTTCTCGCGGTAGGCGAGATGGTAGCGGGCGATCAGCAGCGCGTCGGACGAGCCGTGCGTGCCGTCGAAGGCAAAACGCTGGCCGGTCTTGACGAGCGCGACGGGCGGGGAGGACTGCAATGATGCGGCGATGTCTGGCATAGAAGGGAAAAGACGGCCTCGGGCTCACACGTGATCGGCAAGTTTACGCGTGTCGGGGCGTAGATGCGAAGGACCTATTATAAAATCCGTCGTTTACTTTCACTTCGCGGCATCCGCACTCGTGACTTCCCGTCTATTTGCCCTGATTCCGTGCGCTGGCACCGGCAGCCGTTCCGGCGCCGCGATGCCCAAACAATATCGCACTGTCGCCGGCCGCGACATGTTGCACTACTCGCTGGCGGCTTTCGACGCCTGCAGCGAGTTTGCGCAAACCCTTGTCGTGATTGCCCCCGACGACCAGCACTTCGACGCCCGCCGCTTCAGCGGCTTGCGTTTCGCCGTGCGCCGCAGCGGCGGGGCGTCGCGCCAGGCATCGGTGCTGAACGGCTTGCACGCGCTGGCCGAGTTCGGTGCGCATGACGACGACTGGGTGCTGGTGCACGACGCGGCGCGGCCCGGCATTACGCCGGGCTTGATCCGCACGCTGATCGCCGCGCTGAAGGACGACGCGGTGGGGGGCATCATGGCTTTGCCCGTTGCGGACACCTTGAAACGGATCGAGGCAGGTTCGTCCGACGGGCGGATTGCCCGAACCGAAGCGCGCGACGGCCTGTGGCAGGCGCAAACGCCGCAGATGTTCCGTATCGGCATGTTGCGTGAGGCGATTTTGCGCGCGCAGGCGGATGGCCACGATCTGACCGACGAAGCGAGCGCGATCGAGTGGCTGGGGCACGCGCCCAGGTTGGTGCAGGGGAGCTTGCGTAACTTCAAGGTCACGTATCCGGAAGACTTCGATCTGGCCGAGGCGATTCTGTGCCGGCCGGTTTCGACTTCCTGACTGGGTAGATCAAATTTAAACGAACAGGCTTGAGGACTTGACGCATATGGATTTCAGAATTGGACAGGGTTACGACGTGCATGCGCTGGTGCCGGGGCGTCCATTGATTATCGGCGGCGTGACGATTCCCTATGAGCGCGGGCTGCTCGGGCATTCAGATGCGGATGTGCTGCTGCATGCGATTACCGATGCTATTTTTGGCGCGGCCGCGATGGGGGATATCGGGCGGCATTTCTCTGATACCGATGCGAGGTTCGCTGGCGCGGATAGCCGGGTTTTGTTGCGCGAGTGTTTTGCTCGGGTGACGGCGGCTGGGTTTTCTATTGCTAATGTGGATAGCAGCGTGGTTGCTCAGGCGCCTAAGCTTGCGCCTCATATTGAAGGGATGCGGGCTAATATTGCCGCTGATCTTAACCTGCCGGTTGAGCGGGTTAATGTTAAGGCTAAGACTAATGAGAAGTTGGGGTATCTTGGCCGTGGGGAAGGGATTGAAGCGCAGGCTGCGGTTTTGTTGATCAGGAATTGATGGTTTTTTTGCCTGGTCGGCGGGGTTTTTGTTGGTACATTTGTGGTTTTGGCCTTTCCTTGTTTTGTTAGTGGTTTATTAGTGTTGCCCCTGTGCGGGGCGGCACTTACTTTCTTTGCCGCCGCAAAGAAGGATAAGCAAAGAAAGCGGCTTACACCGCCAGCTCATAAGCGGGGCCCCCGCGCAGCCACGGTAGTGGTGCATCTGGAATCCGTGTTCTCGCACATTCGGCGCTAGTGACAAGGGCGTCATTCTTCCGGCGGCGCTGCGCGCGCCGAAGCGCAATTCGAAAACCACCGGCTGCGTTTTGCGGTTCTGCCAGACTTGATTCGGCCGAATATCTTTGGTGTGTCAGGGCCTTGGCCTTAATTAAAGGCTCCGTCTTTTGGCATTTTCTATTGGCTATCTATACAAAAGCCCGCTGCTTTTTTGACAACGGGCTGTTGCCGCACGGCTCACGACCTTGTGTCGCCAACCGCACGATTGCAAGGACACTCTTCGCCCGTTTGCAGTGCGTCGAGAAGACGTAGCACCTCTTCCGGGTTGCGGCCGACATTCAGGTTGTTCACCGAAACGTGTTGAATCGTATTGTCCGGATCGACAATGAACGTGGCACGCAGCGCCACGCCAGCTTCCTTGTCGCGCACGCCGAGCTGGTCGATCAACTCGCCCTTCACGTCGCCAAACGAATAGTGATTCAGCCTGTTCAGGTCTTCGTGCTCCCGGCGCCATGCCAGTTTGACGAATTCGTTGTCCACGCTGCCGCCAAGCAGCACCGCGTCGCGCTCTTCGAAATCCCGGGCCAGCTTGGCAAATTCGATGATTTCCGTCGGGCACACAAACGTGAAATCCTTCGGGTAGAAATAGATAACCTTCCACTTGCCCGGAAACGACTGTTCGGTAATCTCTTCGAACGCCGACACGCCGTTTTCTTCATGATGGTTGAAACCGGGCTTGGCTGCAGTAACAGTGAACGCTTCGAGTTTATCGCCGACGGTCTTCATGCGAATGCTCCTTCGTGTGATGGAAAAACTACTTCTTGAGTCTCGACGCCATCGGCCCGTCGCTACGAATACGTTACATGTTTTTCTTTGACTCTATGGAGTCATGGTTTTGATAGTTTTTTGGTATTCTGAATGGCTGCTATTCAATAATCCGGTCGACCGGCGTATGGGGGCAGTGTGCCTTGCACTCAAGCGCCCTTTGCCAGCGGAAACTCGATCGTGACTTCGAGACCCGGACCCGGCGTGCGATTGCGCAGGCGCAACGCGCCCCGATAGCGGCCCACCAGGCGCTGCACAATCGCCATGCCGAGGCCTGTGCCGTTTGCCTGGGTACGTGCTGAGTTCACGCGATAGAACGGTCGCGTGACAAGGGCCAGTTGGTCTTCGGGAATGCCGGGGCCTTCGTCGACCACGGACAACTCGACCCGTGAATGCGACACGCGTGTCTCCAGAATCACATGCGGGATACCGTCGCCATCGCTCAAGCCGTACTTGCGCGCGTTCTCCAGCAGATTGCCCACCACGCGGCGCATGTCGGTTTCGTCCGCCTCGATGACCGCCGAGGGCGCGAGGCGCGTGATCAGGCGCATGCTGTCTTCGCTCTGCATCCGCGCCGCTAGTTCGCCGGCGATCACGGAAAGATCGACGGGTTCCGGCACCCGCTGCACCGGACGGGCGTAATCGAGGAACCGGCCGATGATCATGTCCATCTGCTCGATGTCGTCGACCATCGCGTCCTTAGTGGCCTGGTCGGAGGGGCTCATTTCGGTTTCGAGCCGCAACCGCGCGAGCGGGGTGCGCAGATCGTGAGAGATACCCGCGAGCATGAGCGCGCGGTCGGCTTCGAGCTGTTCGAGGTCCTGGACCATCTGGTTGAAACTGCGATTCGTCTCGGCGGCCACGCCCATGCCGCGCTCGGGCAGCGGCTCCGGCGACTGACCTGAGCCGACCTTGCGCGCAGCCATGGCGAGCCGGGCGAACGGACGGTTTACGAGACTGGTGATGAAGGCCGCGCCGAACAGCGACAGCGCCAGCGCAAAGACCCCCCAGCCTGCCCACTGCAGGCCCGTCGCGTTGTCCAGTTGATCGCGGTCGAGCGCCACCCAGTAGTCGTCGTCGTCGATCTTGAAGCTGATCCAGACGCCTGGAATGTCGTTGACGCTCTGTGCAATGACCGTGTCGTCGCCGAGGCGGCCGCGAATGTCGTGTTCGATCAGCCGGTTGAGCGACTCGTCAGGCTGGAGTTTGTACTTGTCGGTGGTTTCGCGCGGATACACGCGCACCCCTTCATTGCTCTCCAGATCCTGCAGCAGGGCGCGCCGCAGGTCGGGATCGGAATAGAGGAGTGCGGTGCGCGTGAGCTTGACGATGGCAACCAGTTGCAAAGCCACGCGCTGCGCGCGCGGCTCGCGTTCGATCACCCGAAAGCTCTGGAACCACGCGGCGAGACTGACTGCGATCAACAGCGCGATCAACAGAAAGGTCCGCCAGAAAAGGCCGCCGAACGCGAGCGTCAGGAGGCGCCGGTCGATCCGCATGGGCCCTTCTTATTAGAAATCAAAAACGAGAGGTGAGAGCAAACTCAGGCTGCACCGTCAGGAATGAACACGTAGCCGAGGCCCCAGACGGTCTGAATGAAACGCGGGCTGCCTGGATCCGGTTCGATCAGCTTGCGCAGACGCGAAATCTGCACGTCGAGACTGCGGTCGAAGACTTCATATTCACGGCCGCGTGCCAGTTCCATCAGCTTTTCGCGCGACAGAGGCTGGCGCGGATGGCGCGCAAACACCTTCAGCACCGAGAACTCACCCGTGGTCAGCGGAATTTCCTGGCCGGCCTTGGTGAGCGTGCGGGTGGCGAGATTCAGCGCGAATTCCCCGAACTCGAAGACTTCGGTGGTTTCGGACGGCGCACCCGGCAGCTCCGACGGCGATTGCCGGCGCAGCACCGCATGAATCCGCGCGACCAGTTCGCGCGGGTTGAACGGCTTGGGCAGATAGTCGTCAGCGCCCATTTCGAGCCCGACGATACGATCGACGTCTTCACCCTTGGCCGTCAGCATGATGATCGGCGTGCGGTCGTTGCTGCCACGCAGGCGGCGGCAGATCGACAGGCCGTCCTCGCCGGGCAGCATCAGATCGAGCACCAGCAAGTCGAAGCGCTCACGCACCCACAGCTTGTTCATGGACGGCGCGTTCTCGGCAACGTAGACATTGAAGCCCTGTTCACCGAGGTAGCGGCGCAGCAGATCGCGCAGGCGCGGATCGTCGTCGACGACGAGGATTTTCGAAGGGTTTTTGGTTTCCATGGTCGGCATCTTAGCGCGATTAGAAAGTGGTGCGCGGTTGCATCGTTTACCGGGTTACAGTCAGTTACAAAATTTACCCGCACTGTGGCACGACGTAAAGCATCGGCAGGTAGACTCCTTTACTGAATGCGGCTGTTCGGTGGATACTTCACTCGACTAAAACTCTCGCACCCGGCTCGCTACCGGGGTTTGTATACGCATTTGAGGTAGCCGGTTGCCGCGCCACGAAGGGAACAACATGAAGGGAGGGGTTTGGCCGAATGTGCGCCTAAGCGTAATTGCACTGGCGGTAGCCGGGACGCTTGCAGGCACACTGGGACCAACGCTCGCCCACGCCCAGCCTTCGGCCGACAGAGCTGCGAGCGAACGCGTGCCCAAGTCGGCTAACGCCAGGGCGAATCGCTACAGCCCCGGCCACAACCCCAACAGCGAGCGCCCTGCGTCAGACGCCATGATGCGCACCGCAGTTCCCCCCGATCTTGATCAGCGCCGTCGTGATGGCCATATGACGCCCGACGAACGTCGCCTGTTGCGCCAGCATATCGAAGACGCTGTCCGCGAACTCTACAAACGCTAGCTATTTCCGTGCCCGCTCTGGGCGCGCTCGCCGCGTTTTCACCGCGTGTGAAAGATTTCGTTGCACTTCCCCCGTCAACTTTCCCGTTCCATCTGCCGTTGAGTTGCCAGAGCACAGCGCGTTTTTGCCTGCGCGAATGCCTTTTCGTGATGCCCCCGCAACCGGATCAACCGGATGATCGATGATGAATCTGCTGACAGGCGGTAAGGGTAGAAGCTGGCTGGCGGTCACTGCTACCGCGCTCGCGGCCGTGACGTGGTGCGCGCCGGCGGCAGCCGTGCAGCAAGGCACCGCTCATATTCCCCACAACAAGCATCGGGCAGCGTCCGCAGCGTCTGCTGTTGCCCCGGCCGAGCAGGACGTTCTCGACGCCGACGATGCCCGCTTCTTCCTGACGCGTATCGGTTTCGCGCCGGATAGCGGCGAACTCGCTCAATACGTCGGACTCACGCGCGAACAGGCCGTCGACAAAGTACTGGCGGCAGTCCGGACCGAAGCCGTGACACCTCTGCCGGAGTGGGTGCTCGAGCCGATCCCGACACGCGACATCCGCAAGACGTGGACGGACGATCAACGCCGCGACGAGCAGCGGCAGCGCGGCCAGCGTTACGAAATATTACGTGCATGGTGGGTGCGCGAAATGTTGAGCACGCCATCACCGCTGACCGAGCGCATGACGCTGTTCTGGCATAACCACTTCACGTCGGGGCAGGACAAGGTCGGGTATCCGCAGGAAATGGCGCAGCAGAACATGCTGTTGCGCCGCGACGCGCTCGGCAATTTCGGCGAACTGCTGCACGACGTCGCGAAAGATCCGGCGATGCTGCAATACCTCGACGGCGCGAGCAATCGCAAGGGCAAACCCAACGAAAACTTCGCGCGTGAAGTGATGGAGCTGTTCACGCTCGGCGAAGGGCATTACACGCAGCGCGACGTATCGGAAGCTGCGCGTGCCTACACGGGGTGGAGCCTCGATCCCGACACGCAGGCTTACGTGTGGCGCGCCAACCTGCACGACGACGGTAACAAGACCGTACTCGGTCAGACCGGCCCGTTCGACGGCGACCAGGTGCTCGATATTCTCCTCGCCCGGCCTGAAACCGCGACGTTCGTCACGACCAAGCTGTGGCGCGAGTTCGTCTCCGACACGCCGGACGCCGCCCGCATCGCACCGATCGCAGCGCAGTTCCGCGCCAGTCACTACGATATCAAGGTCGCGCTGCGCGGCCTCTTCATGAGCGACGCGTTCTGGGACGACGGCGACCGCGGCGTCCTCGTGAAATCGCCGGCGGAGTTCGTCGTTGGGACACTGCGTGCGTTCGATATCGGCTACGACAATACGGCGCCGTTCGCCGCGGAGATCCGCACGCTCGGCGAGAACCTGTTCTATCCGCCGAACGTCAAAGGGTGGCCGGGCGGCACGATATGGATCAATAGTTCGACGCTGCTTGCGCGCAAACAATTCGTCGAGCAACTGTTTCGCGCAACCGAAACGGCCGGTCCGCGGCGCACGAACAATCCGATGAACGCGAAGATCGCGTCGAGCGGGACACCCGGCACGATGCAAGGGAATCCGCCAATGCAGCGCGCCATGGCGCGAGTCGGCCAGACCGGCCAAGGTGGCGTACGCTTTGACATCGACACGTGGCTCGCGCAATACAACGCCGCGCCGACCGCGAAGCCGGGGCTCTCGGTGGAGCTTCAACTGCAGCACGCGGTCCTGCCGCTCACGCCGGTCGACGCGATCGCCACCGATTCAACCGCCAGCGCGTATCTGGAGGCGTTGCTGATGGACCCGGCTTATCAGTTGAAGTGAGCAATGAGGTTGTTCGCCGACGCAGGCAACCGCGGCAGGCGACGGAATTGAGCCGATCACCCGTTTAACCCGGATCGGTCACGAGAATAAACGGTCAGTCGACGGCGGCACGACACGCGCCATGACAATCGAACGAGGTGCAGGATGAAACGACGCAGCTTTCTCTCGATGGGCGCAGCCGCGGGCGCGACGCTCTGGTTGCCCCGCGCGTTCGGTGCGCAGGCGGCAACGCCCGGCGGTTCAGCGAACCGCGGCTACGGCAACCTGCTGATCCTCGTCGAGTTGAAAGGCGGGAACGACGGTTTGAATACCGTGATTCCGTTTGCCGATCCCACTTACTATCAGCTGCGTAAAAACATCGGCATCAAACGCGAGCAGGTGATTCAGCTCGACGAGCGCACCGCGCTGCATCCCTCGCTGCAAGCGCTGATGCCGCTTTGGCAGAGCCGGCAACTGGCGATCGTGCAGGGCGTGAGCTACGCGCAACCGAATCTGTCGCATTTCCGCTCGATCGAAATCTGGGACACCGCGTCGCGTTCGGACCAATACCTGCGCGAGGGCTGGCTCACACGTGCATTCGCGCAGACGCCGGTGCCCGCCGGTTTTGCCGCCGACGGCGTGGTGATCGGCAGCGCCGAAATGGGGCCGCTCGCCAACGGCGCGCGCGCGATCGCGCTGGTCAATCCTGCGCAATTCGTCAAGGCTTCGCGCCTCGCCACACCGGTGTCGCTGCACGAGCGCAATCCGGAGCTGGCGCATATTCTCGACGTCGAGAACGACATCGTGAAAGCCGCCGACCGCCTGCGTCCCACGCAAGGTCAGGCACAGTTGAAGACCGTGTTTCCCGGTGGCGCCTTCGGCAGTTCGATCAAGACGGCAATGCAGGTGCTCGCTGCCGGCGATACGCCGCAAGGACAGCCGCGTAACGGGCAGGGCGTCGCGGTGATCCGCCTGACGCTCAACGGCTTCGATACGCACCAGAACCAGCCTGGTCAGCAGGCGGCGCTGCTTAAGCAACTGGCCGACGGGTTCGCGTCGATGAAATCAGCGCTGCTGGAACTCGGCCGCTGGGATGAGACGCTGGTGATGACCTACGCCGAGTTTGGCCGGCGCCCGCGCGAGAATCAGAGCAACGGCACGGACCACGGCACGGTGGCGCCGCATTTCGTGATGGGCGGGCGAGTGCGGGGCGGTTTGTATGGCGTGCCGCCGGTGCTTGCGCGGCTCGACGGCAACGGCAACTTGCCGGTCGGCGTCGATTTCCAGCAACTTTATGCAACCGTGCTCGGGCCGTGGTGGGGGCTCGACGCCTCCGCAATCCTGCAGCAGCGGTTCGAGCCTTTGCCGTTACTGCGGGCCTGACAGTGAACGGCGTGGCCTTCCCGGCATAAGGCGGCGGTCGGGCATGCGAGACCCAATACAAGCCGCACGAAAAACAAAAAACCCCGCCAGTCCAATGACTAACGGGGTTCTTTGCTACATATAGTTGGTGCGAGGGAGGGGACTCGAACCCCTACACCCTTGCGGGCGTCAGGACCTAAACCTGGTGCGTCTACCAATTTCGCCACCCTCGCAGCCGGGCAAAGCGCTATGCGTTCTGCCCGATGTCCTGCATGCTCACAAGCGCGGCAAAATCCGCGCCCGAAAGCGTAAGCGCGAGATTCTAACCGATTGATTCGCGCTTGTCTGCATTTGCTCACGCATCTGCTCCAGGGGCGTCGATGCTACAATTTTTGGCTAAACGCACGTACACCGTGCCCTCTACGCTGGCCCTTCCCCACATTCCAATCCCGTGAATTTCGACGAATATTGCCAGCAGAAAGCGGCGCCGCCCGGCTCAAGCACTTACTATGCGCTTCGGCAGGCGCCCGCGGCAAGCCAACCGCTCCTCACGGCGCTGTTCGCGCTGCGCCGCGAATTCGAGGAAACAGTAAAAGAAACCAGCGATCCGGCGATCGGCCGCACCAAACTCGCGTGGTGGCAAAACGAGATCGCCGCGCTCGCTTCGGGCTCGCCATCGCATCCGGTTTCAAAAGCACTGGCGGCTTATCTGCCCGACGTGCAGGCCACGTACCCGGCGTTGCAGACCTTGCTCTCCGGCTTCGAAATGGATCTCGACCAGGCGCGCTATCTCGACTACCCGAATCTGCGGCGCTACGTGCAAGGCGTGGGCGGTACCTTCGCATCGCTGGTCGCGCGCGCGACGGCGAACGACAGCGCGCAGGCATCGAGCTGGGCCGCCCCGCTCGGTGAGGCGCTCCAGCTTGCGCAGTTCGTCGTCGAAACCGGTAACGATGCGCGTCACGGCCGCATCTATATTCCGATCGATGAAATGCAGCGCTTTAACGTCACCGCCGCGGATCTGATTAATCGGAAGTATTCCGATGCGTTTACCGAGTTGATGCGCTTCGAAACCAAACGGGCCCGTGACGCGTTGCATGCCGCGCTCGCCGCCATGCCCGCGAACGAACGTCGCTCGCAACGCACGCTGGTCGCGCAGGCGGCACTCGCTCTGGCGCTGCTGGACGAAATCGAACGCGACGGCTATCACGTGCTGCATCAACGCATCGCGTTGACGCCGATCCGCAAACTCTGGATCGCCTGGCGCGCCAGATAAGGGAACCAGATAAGCGGACGAGCGGTTCAGGCGAACGGCGGCGTTGAGGTGCTCAGGCGTCCGGCGCGGGCGCTGCCTGTTCCGCTTGCATGCCGGGCAACTCGGCTTGTGCGGCGCCTTCGAGAAAGCGGCGGGTTGATTCGAACGCCTGCAGCATCTGATCGGGCCACGGCGTTTGCAGCATGACCGCCTGGTGGTTTTCGAACGCCGACGACAACAGTTTTACCAGTTCGGGCGAGCGCAGATGGCGCAGCAGCACGCTGACGGCAATCGCCGTTGCCTGGCTCGCGCCGGCGGTTTGAAGTTCTGAGGCGGTGAGGGCCGCTACCTGTTTGTTGATGTCCACTGAAGCTTCCCTGGATGAAATGGGGTGATCGAAGGCCGCTTGGCCGAACCCGAATTTTGACATGGTTGGCGGGCTGCCGCGAACGCGCCCGCACGTATCGCCGACAACCCCCGGATTAATCCTGCGAAAATGAACAGCGCAAAGTCAGTAGAAAACAAAATGCATCGATGAATAAGTTTTGTCATTTGACTTCGTTGGCGCAATGCTTCAAAAGCGTGGTTCGAAACTCGACTTACATGGTATTCTGCGCGCCGATTTTCGCTGTATTGCAGGCGCGATAGTGTTGGATTAATCCAGGCGACAAACGGATCTCGCAGTCGAAGACAATAAAAGAGGGATGCGATGAGCGCGATATTTGCCGTGATCGGCGCGGTGATCGGGATAGTGGCCGCCGTGTCGAACGATTTTTCGATCGCTTTCGGTGCATTGGTAGGGGGGATGGCTGGCGTTGTGCTCGCACGTCTGCTGCAAAAGCGGTCCCCACCGTCCGCGAACAACCCCACGCCTAAACCGGCTGCGTCCGGCAACCTGAACAGCCCGGCCGGCAGCCCATCCGGTGAACTGGCCGCGCGTGTCGAGCGACTCGAGCACGAGCTCGTCGTTCTGCGCGGTGAGATCCACGAATTGCGAGCCCGCGTCGCCGGTACATCGGCCATCGGGAACGTGGATGGCGAGTCGGCGGTGCCCCAACAGCGTCCGGCCGATGTCGTGCCGCATCCGTACGCGATACTGCCCGCTGTGGAGCAGTCGCCGCTTCGCGAGCCTGCCGTAGCACCGGCGCAGCCGGCAGCAGCGCGCTCGACGGTGAGCGTCAGCGCCAGCGCGGTCGCGCCGCCGGCCGCCGATTCGCCGCTACCCGCGCAAACCCCGCCCGCGCCACCGTCTCCGCCCGCACCGCCCGCACCGCCACGCGGTCCGGGTCTCGCCGAGCGCCTCTTCAAAAGCGCTCGTGACTGGCTATTCGGCGGCAATACGGTCGTGCGGGTCGGCATCGTCGTGCTGTTCTTCGGCATTGCGTTCCTCCTCAAATACGCCGCCGACAACAGTCTGCTGCCGATCGAGTTCCGCCTCGCCGGCGTTGCGCTGGCCTCGAGCGTTCTGCTCGGGCTTGGCTGGCGCATCGGCGAGCGCCGTGGCGCGTACGGGCTGATCCTGCAGGGTGGGGGCGTCGGTGCCCTTTACCTGACCGTGTTCGCCGCAACCAGGCTCTACCATCTGCTGCCGGCAGGTGCGGCCTTGCCGTTGATGATCGCGATTTGCGGTTTGAGCGCATTTCTGGCAGTGCGGCAGAACGCGTCGTCGCTGGCCTTCATGGGCAGCGCGGGCGGCTTCCTCGCGCCGGTGCTCCTGTCGACGGGCGGCGGCAGCCACGTGATGCTGTTCAGCTACTACGCGCTACTCAACGCGGGCATTCTCGCGATCGCGTGGTTCAAGGCGTGGCGCCCCCTGAATCTGCTTGGCTTCGTGTTCACTTTTTCGATCGGCGCCGCTTGGGGCGTGACGGCTTACCGCCCCGAATTGCTGGCAAGCACCGAGCCGTTCCTGATTCTGTTCTTCCTGATGTATGTCGGTATCGCATTGCTCTATGCGGTGCGCCGTGAGATCGCGCTCAAGCATTACGTCGACGGCACACTCGTGTTCGGCACGCCTCTCGTCGCAATCGGCCTGCAAGCGGCGCTGATGAAGGGCGCTGAATTCGGTCTGGCGTGGAGCGCGGTGGCACTGGCCGCGTTCTATCTCGCGGTCGCGGGCTGGCTGGCGCCGAGGCGCGTGCGCCTCGGCATGATGTTCGATGCGATGCTCGCGCTGGCCGTGATCTTTGCCACGCTCGCCGTGCCGCTCGCTTTCACCGGACCGACCACTAGCGCCACCTGGGCAATCGAAGGCGCCGCGATCACCTGGCTCGCCGTGCGTCAACGGCGCCTGAGCGCGTTCGGTTTTGGCCTGCTGATGCAACTGGCAGCGGCTGGCGCCTATGTTGTCGGCACATACGCGCAGACCGACAGCGCGCACGCCTGGCCGATCCTGAATGGCGCATACATCGCGACCGTGCTGATCTCGATCGCGGGTGTCTTCACGGGATGGCGCTTGCATGGACGCAGCGAAGCGGGCGCCTGGCACGCATGGATGCCCCAGATCGGCCTCGTCGCCGGAGTGTGGGGGCTGTTGTGGTGGATCTGTGGCGGCCTTCATGAAATCCACGCGTACGCGCATACGCATCTTGCATATGATCGCGATCGTTTCGAAGCGGCCATCATCGCCCTGTTCGCCGTTCTGACGACGTGGCTCGCGCACGGCGCGCATCGCAAGCTGCGCTGGCCGCTTGCCGAGCTGCCGGCTTTGGGACTCGTGCCGGTCCTCGCTTTGCTGACGCTGAGTCTGTTCATGCTGAGCATGGCGCCGGTGAGCGGTTACGGCTGGCTGGTTTGCGCGGTCGTTGCAGTGACCACCTATGTGCTGCTGTGGGCTCAGCAGCGTGACGTCGGCGATCGTGTGCTCGCACTGCTGCATGTGCTGATGTTCTGGACGGCCGGCGCGCTCATCGCGCTCGAAGGCTATTGGGGCTTGCGCGCCTACGTGCCGGAAGGCGCGTGGAGCTGGAGTGCATGGGCGTATGGCTTCGGCATTCTATTGCTGCTGGTGGCGGGCGTCGGGCATCGTTTGCGCTGGCCGGTCGCGCGCTTCCAGCAGGCGTATCAGGTGTGGGGCGCGGCGCCGCTCGCGGCTTTGCTGTGGGCGTGGAGCATCGCAAGCGTGACGAGCGACGGCAGCGCCGCGCCGCTCTTCTGGCTGCCCATTCTCAATCCGCTGGACGTGGCGCAAATCCTCGCGGTTGTTGCCTGTGCCGTGTGGCTGCGGCGCCTGCACGCGCTGGGCGTGCACTGGCACCCGCGGGCCTTCGACTACGCGGTCCTCGCGACCCTGTTCCTGTGGTTCAACGCGTTGCTGCTGCGCACGCTGCATCATCATTTCCATGCAGCGTACGATGTCGATGCGGTGCTGGCGTCGTTCAATTTCCAGCAGGTGTTTCTGGTCGGCTGGAGCGCGTTTGCGTTTGCCGGGCTGTGGCTTGCGCGTCGCGACAGCATCGTGCGAGTGTGCGCGATTGCCTCGACGCCGCTCGTGCTGGTGATGTGGATATGGACGTTCTACGCGAACCTGACACAGGATGGCGGCGCGTGGGCACGTTTGCCGCTGCTCAATCCGCTCGACCTGGTGCAGGCGGTGATTTTTGCATTGGCGGGGTTGTGGCTCATGCGCATCAGCCGACTCGGCGTGCCGCTCGGCGAGTACCGCGTGCCCTTGCAGGTGACGGTCGGCGTGACCGGCTTCATCTGGCTCAATGCGATGCTGCTGCGCACGCTGCATCACTGGATCGGCGTGCCCTATCAGCTCGATGAGATGTCGCACTCGATGCTGGTGCAGGCCTCGGTCTCGGTGTTCTGGACGGTCTGCGCGCTGGCTATGATGATCTGGGCGACGCGCCGGGCCAGCCGGATCTTCTGGTTTATCGGCGGCGGCCTGCTGGCGGCGACCGTCGTCAAGCTGTTCCTGTTCGACCTGTCGCATGTGACCGGTATCGAGCGGATCGTGTCGTTCATCGGTATTGGCCTGATGTTGCTGCTGATCGGCTACTTCTCACCCTTGCCGCCGAAAGCCGCTGTTCTGGAAACTGAGCAATGAAGCGTGTCTCGATAGTGGCGGGGTGGTGTCTTGCGATCTCGTCCGTGTGGGTGTCGACGGGGGCCGTAGCGGCCGACCGGTTTGCGCAGCGCTTTGCGCTCGAACTCGAAAGCGGCGCCGCTTACTACAGCGTGCCGCTGCCGGCAGCCGTGTACGCTGCCAGCCAGCGCCACGATCTCGGCGATGTACGCGTGTTCAATGGCGCGGGCGAGCCCGTGCCGTATTCCCTCGAAGCGCCGCGCGAGCCGTCCCGTGCACCGGCCAAGGTGCTTCCGGTGCGCTGGTTTCCCTTGCCGGCGGCCGCTCCCGGCAACACTGGCGCACCACTCGGCGTGGCGATTGCCGCTGACGGGTCGTTGCATGCAACGTCGGCGTCACCGTCGCGCGATCAACAGGACGCCGAGCTGGTCGACGTCGCGCGTGAGACACGGGGAGGCGCCCGGATCGACGCATTGGTCGTCCATGTGCGCGACGACAATTACCAGGGGCGTGTCAGCGTCGAATCGAGCGACGATTTGCGCAGCTGGCAACCCGCCGGCGAGGCGCAACTGCTCAAGGTGAGCTACAACGGCAGCACGCTGAGCCAGGATCGTATCGAGCTGGTCGGCATGCGTGCCCGTTACCTGCGTTTGCACTGGCTCGACGGCGCACCGTACATCGAATCGATCGATGCCCAGGTGCAGGCGGCCGGCGTCGACAACGCGCAGCGCGCCGATACTCAACGGGCGTGGCGCGAAGGCATTGTTGCCCGGGCGGGTCCGAAAGACGGCGAGTATTTCTTTGAGACCGGCGGCCCTTATCCCGTCGACCGCTTGCGTCTGAATCTGCCGCAACCGAATACCGTGGCGCCCGCGGTCGTTTACTCGCGCGCGGGGCTGGAGTCGGCCTGGCGAGAGGTATCCAGCGCGACCCTGTTCCGCTTGCACAACGGCACGGTGGAGCAACGCAACCCATCGCTTGAAATGGCGCCCGACACGGATCGTCAATGGCGCGTGGTGGTCGACACGCGCAATGGCGGTTTGGGAAGCGGCACGTTGACAGTCGCCGCGGGCTGGCGTCCGGCGACGCTCACTTTCGTCGCGCGCGGCGCTGCGCCTTTCACGCTGGCGGTGGGGAGCGCGGTCGCGCTGTCATCGGCGGTGAGCCGGGCGGATCTGTTGATGGGGGCGTCGTCGGTCGCTGTCACGGCGCGGGTGGGTGAAGCGCTTGCCGACCAGCCCGGGGACGGTGCGCAGTCGCCTGGCAAGGATCCCGACGCGCTGCGGCGCTACCTGTTGTGGGCGGCCTTGCTGCTGGCCGTCGGCTCGCTCGGTGCGATCGCCTGGCGGCTGGCGCGTGGTGCTCAGGCGCCGGCTGGGGGTGTGGCCGGCGGCGTTGGCGGAACCGGTGAAGCGGGCCGCACGGGCGGACCGGCAGGTGGTGTGTCTGACGGATCAGGCTCGGCGAGCGCTGCCGATGCAGGCACTCCCCACGCTGACGGTCAAGATTCCGGAAAGAACTGACTTCGGCGCGAGCGTGTTCTGGCGCGGAGGATCGCGCAGAATGGTGAGGTCGGAACGCACCGGGGGCGTGCACAGTAGCGCGGGATGACGCAGCGAGGAATCGCAGCGCGCTGAGGCGTCGCGCAGCGTCAACACGCACACACCGCGTACTCTCTCTGAGGCGCATCGCCACCCAGGGGCGGCGCGCTCCTGCTTATCCCTCTCGCTCCGACATCGTGTCGATGATCTTGTCGAGCGCCTCGCCGAACGCGAGCTTTTCCTGTTCGTCGAGGCAGTCGAACAAATCCCCATTCCACTTGCGCGCGATCGGCATCACCTTGCGATAGAGCGCGCGGCCTTCGGGAGTCAACGACACCAGCACGACGCGGCCGTCTTCAGCACTCGGCTCGCGTTTCACGAGGCCTTGCTTGATTAACGCCTCGGCCGCACGGCTCGCCTGGCTCTTGTCGAGGTTAGCGTGCCGCGCCAGTTCCATGATCGAAAACGGTCCGAACGAGCCCACCGATGCAATCACCCGCGCTTCGGGCAGTGTCACGCCCAGTTTGTCCTGATAGCGCTCGCTGATGCCGCGCTCGGCGAGTTTGTTCAGGACATGCAGACGGTACGTCAGGAACTGCTCGAGTCCGGTTTTGGCGGAAGCCTTCATGGTCGTCCCGTGATGAGTGGCGCGGTTGTGGCGCTGTGATTGTTGCCGCAACCGTCCTGCCGGTCAACGCGTGCCGTATTTCAGGCGCGTCAACTGTTCGGCTTCGTCCGCGAGCAGGCGCGCCGCGTCGCGAATCGCGACCTCGAGCGTGATCGGCCCGGGTGCCGGCGAGAAGCAGCCGCTGAAGTATTCGGCAAGGCGCGGCAGCGCCGCGGAGTCGACCCCGCCGGAGAGCAGCGTGGCCGGAACGCCCGCTGCCTGCGCATGGCGGCAAGCGATGAACGGCGCCTTGCCGTGCAGCGTTTGCACGTCCGAGCGGCCTTCGCCGGTGATCAGCCAGTTCGCGCCTTCGAGCGCCGCGTCGAGACCGATCTGCCGCGCGACGGTTTCCGCGCCCGGCTCGAACTGCGCACCCAGCATGTGCAACGCGAAGCCGAGGCCACCGGCAGCACCCGCGCCGGGCTGGTCGCGCGCGGTGCGCCCCAGCGCCGCTTCGAGCAGATCGGCGAAGCGGGCGAGGGCGGCGTCGATCGGGGCAACCTGTTCCGGCTTCACACCTTTTTGCGGTCCGAACACTGCGGTTGCACCGTGATCGCCCGTTAGCGGATTGTCCACATCCGACATGCCGACGAACTGCGTGTCCGCGAGGCGGGCGTCCAGCTGCGACACGTCGAGCCGCGCCACGCGGGCAAGCTGTTCCGGGGTTGCGTCGAGTTCCTTGTCTTGTGCGTCGAAAAGCTTGAGGCCGAGGCCGGCCAGCAGGCCGGCGCCGCCGTCGTTGGTGCTGCTGCCGCCGAGTGCAACGAAAAAGCGCCGCACGCCGGCGTCGAGCAAGGCGCTAATCGCTTCGCCCATGCCGCGCGTGCTACGCGCCTCGACCGGCACGCCCATGCCGACCGGATCGGTAATGCCGACGATTTCCGCTGTTTCGATGATTGCGCTGCCATCCGCCAGCAGGCCCGTCAGCGCCTCGCGCACCGGACCGGCCGCGCCGCGCACGCTCAGCTTGCGGCGCTCGCCACCGCTCGTGAGCATCGCGTCGAGCGTGCCTTCGCCGCCGTCGGCCATCGGACAGATACGCACACTGGCATCCGGCCGGGCGCGCTGGATGCCGGACGCGATCGCTTGCGCGACCTGTTCCGCGCTGAGCGAGCCTTTGAAAGAGTCGGGAGCAATGACGACGACAGGCGATGACGGCAAATTCGGCATGGTGTCTCTGAATGGTTGGAGTCGATGCGAAGACCGGCGGTTGAGCAGCTGCGTGGCTCACCCCGAGCGCGTCCGTTAGCTTATCAGCATGGGCGCGCCGACTGAATATGTCGAATGGCATAGCCGGGATCGTCCATCGGAAGCCGCGCGCAAGTTGCGGCTGGGGAGGCGGGCAGCCGGCGCGGCTTGCAGCCCTGCGGGGCTTTCTGGCGCAAGCGGCGCCGCCAAAAAAGGCTTTCACCCGCCGCGCGAAGACTGGGGGCGGCCAGGCAATGGATGCAACGCAGGGACCGGACAGCTACCGGCGAGCGGCAAAGAGGTGAAAAACAGCGCGGAAATCGGCCTGAACACCGATAAAAACGCGCCCAATCATCGAATCCCGGCTAAGCGCGCAAATAGTTTGCTAAAATATTCGGCTCTTTGGACCCAACCGTGCTGCCGGCGGCCTGCAAGCCCGCGGCGCAGGCGCCGAATTGATGTGACGCGCGACGCGAAGCGACGTCGAAAAGCGGCACGGAGAAGATAACTGATTCGCTCGAATAATTTTAGGACGATTGAAGCCATGGCTAACGTTGTTGAAAACCTCGGCAAGCTCGAACGCCGCGTAACGATTTCCCTGCCGAAGGATGCCGTGCAGAAGGAAGTGGATTCGCGTATCCGTCAACTCGCAAAGAACGTGCGCATGCCGGGTTTCCGCCCGGGCAAGGTGCCGCTCAAAATGGTGACGCAACAGTATTCGGGCCAGGTTGAAGCTGAAGTGCTGAGCGACAAGGTCGGCAAGGAGTTTTTCGACATCAGCCGCGCCGAAAATCTGCGCGTTGCCGGTCAGCCGAGCTTCGCGCCGAAGGCCGACGCTGCTGAAGCCGACTACGCGTTCGACGCGACCTTCGAGGTGTATCCGGAAGTGAAGCTGGGCGACGTCGCCACAGCTGAAATCGAGCGCACCACGACCACCATCAGCGAAGCGGAAATCGACCGCACGCTGGACATCCTGCGCAAGCAGCGCGTGCATTTCCACGCTCGTGGCGAATCCGGCGAGCACGGCGATGGCGGTGCGGATACGGCAGCCAAAGACGGCGACCGCGTGACGGTCGACTTCGTCGGCAAGATCGACGGTGAAGTGTTCCAGGGCGGCAGCGCCGAAGACTTCGCATTCGTGCTGGGCGAAGGCCGCATGCTGCCGGAATTCGAAAAGGCAGCGCTCGGTCTGAAGGTTGGCGAGGCGAAAGAATTCGACCTGGCTTTCCCGGCTGACTACCACGGCAAGGATGTTGCCGGTAAGACCGCGCAATTCACGATCACGATGAAGAAGATCGAGTGGCCGCACCTGCCGGAAATCGACGGCGAATTCGCGAAATCGCTCGGCATCGAAGACGGTGATCTGGTCAAGATGCGCGCCGAGATCAAAGACAATCTCGAACGTGAAGCGAAGCGCCGCACGCAAGCTATCGTCAAGAACCAGGTCATGGACGCGCTCCTGAAGATTTCGGAACTCGACGTGCCGAACGCGCTGATCTCGCAAGATCAGGAGCGTCTGGTCGGTATGGCGCGCCAGGACCTCGAGCAACGTGGCGTGCCGAACGCCGCTGACGCACCGATCCCGGCTGAAATGTTCAAGGAACAGGCTGAGCGTCGCGTGAAGCTGGGCCTCGTGCTGGCCGAGCTGGTCAAGGCTAATGAACTGCAAGCCAAGCCGGAGCAGATTCGTGCCGAAGTCGACGAATTCGCGAAAAGCTACGAAGACCCGAAGGAAGTCGTCCGCTGGTATTATTCCAATCAGCAGCGTCTTGCCGAAATGGAAGCGTATGTCGTTGAAGCCAACGTCGTCGATTTCGTCCTCAGCAAGGCCAAGGTGACGGACAAGGAAGTAAGCTTCGAAGAACTGGCAAGCGCAACGGCGCAAGCGTAAGCGTCGCTGCAACGGCGTGCCGGCTGTCGGAGCGACGGCTCGCACGCCGTTTTTTTGTGCTGTGAAAGTACGTTGCGTTTTGCATGGCGCGTTTGCACGGCGTCGCACACCGCGTTCGCGCTGATCGGGCACTTGAATACGGTCTCGTCGGCCACACCTGTCTAGCACCTAATATTTAGAATATTTCCAGACAAGGATCCATTGCATGACCTTTCGCGCCCAAATGCTGGACACGCTGACCTCCCAGTCGTCGCGGGATCTCGAAGCGCAGGCGCTCGGACTGGTGCCGATCGTCGTGGAAACGAGCGGCCGCGGTGAGCGCTCGTATGACATCTATTCGCGTCTGCTGAAGGAACGCATCGTGTTCCTGGTCGGCGAAGTGAACGACCAGACGGCCAACCTCGTCGTCGCGCAGATGTTGTTCCTTGAGAGCGAAAACCCGGACAAGGACATCAGCTTCTACATCAACAGCCCGGGCGGTTCGGTTTCGGCCGGGATGGCGATCTACGATACGATGCAGTTCATCAAGCCTGACGTGTCGACCCTGTGCATGGGCCTCGCGGCCAGCATGGGTGCGTTCCTGCTGGCAGCCGGCGCAAAGGGCAAGCGTTTTGCGCTGCCGAATTCGCGCGTGATGATTCACCAGCCGCTGGGCGGCGCGCGCGGCCAGGCGTCGGACATCGAAATCCAGGCACGTGAAATCCTGTACCTGAAGGAACGGCTGAACCATCTGCTGGCGCATCACACGGGCCAACCTGTCGAGCGTATCGCCCGCGACACCGACCGGGACAATTTCATGTCCGGCGATGACGCGCAAGCGTACGGTCTGGTTGACCAGGTGGCGCACAAGCGTCCCTGAATCGTCGGTGCGGTCTTGCCCTGAAACCGGGTGAGGCCGTCATCGGATCGATTGTGAAATAATCAAGACTCGTCCGAGCGCCTGCGGCAAACGCCGTCACCTTGGCTCAAGCCCCGCCCCGCCTAAACTGCGAGGCTGGGGCAAACGGCGTATCATGTAATCGAGTGTCCGGAGGCTCACACATCTATGGCGGACAAGAAAAGTTCTAACAGCGAAAAGCTGTTGTATTGCTCGTTTTGCGGCAAGAGCCAGCATGAAGTCAAAAAGCTGATTGCAGGCCCGTCGGTGTTCATCTGTGATGAATGTATCGACCTGTGCAACGAAATCATCCGCGATGAGGCTGCAGGCGCGGGCATCGAGGCGGGCTTGTCCAAGTCCGATCTGCCGAGCCCGCAGGAAATCCGTGAAATCCTCGACCAGTACGTGATCGGTCAGGAGCGCGCGAAGAAGATTCTCGCGGTTGCGGTGTACAACCACTACAAGCGCCTCAAGCACCTCGACAAGAAAGACGAGATCGAGCTGTCCAAGAGCAACATCCTGCTGATCGGCCCGACCGGTTCTGGCAAGACCTTGCTCGCGCAGACGCTCGCGCGCCTTCTGAATGTTCCGTTCGTGATTGCTGATGCCACGACGCTGACGGAAGCCGGCTACGTCGGCGAAGACGTCGAGAACATCATTCAGAAGCTGCTGCAGAACTGCAATTACGAAGTCGACAAGGCCCAGCGCGGTATTGTCTACATCGACGAAATCGACAAGATCAGCCGCAAGTCCGACAACCCGTCGATCACCCGTGACGTATCGGGCGAAGGCGTGCAACAGGCCTTGCTGAAGCTGGTTGAAGGTACGATGGCGTCGGTGCCGCCGCAGGGTGGCCGTAAGCATCCGAATCAGGATTTCATCCAGGTCGACACCACCAATATTCTGTTCATTTGCGGTGGCGCATTCGACGGCCTCGAGAAGGTCATTGTCGACCGGACCGAGAAAACCGGTATCGGCTTTGGCGCAAGCGTGAAGAGCAAGCAGGACCGTGACGCCGGCGAAGTGCTGCGCGAAGTGGAGCCGGAAGATCTGATCAAGTTCGGTCTGATTCCTGAGCTGATCGGCCGTCTGCCGGTGGTCGCTACGCTGGGCAAGCTCGACGAAGCGGCGTTGATGAAGATCCTCGTCGAACCGAAGAATGCCTTGGTGAAGCAATACCACAAGCTGTTCAACATGGAGCGCGTCGAGCTCGAGATTCGCCCGGCTGCGTTGCAGGCTGTCGCGCGTAAGGCGATCCGCCGCAAGACGGGTGCCCGGGGTCTGCGTTCGATCCTCGAACAGGCGTTGCTTGACGTAATGTATGACCTGCCGCAAATGAAAGGCGTTAGCAAGGTCATCATCGACGACAACGTGATTGACGGCGACGGCAAACCGCTACTGATCTATGAAGACGCGCCCAAAGTGGCGGGTTCGAACTGATCGGCTTTCGGGTTACGCAAAAAAAGCCGTTCATGGCAACGTGAACGGCTTTTTTCGTTTATCGTGTGGTCAGGCTTGTTGTTTTCACTATGGAGTCACTGAACCTTCGGAGTCACTGAACTTTTCCCACACGCGGAGGCTTGCAATCTTTTCTGCTGGCCTCACCTATCGAACGAACTGATTCCACTCATGGGGAAATGAAATGTCAGGAACCCAACTCCTTCCGCCGGAACGCATTACGCTCCCGCTGCTCCCGCTGCGTGACGTAGTCGTCTTCCCGCACATGGTGATTCCGCTCTTCGTAGGCCGCCCGAAGTCGATCAAGGCTCTCGAAGCAGCGATGGAAGGCGGCAAGCACATCATGCTCGTCGCCCAGAAAACGGCTGCGAAAGATGAGCCGACCGAAAAGGACATGTACGAAGTAGGGTGTATCGCCAACATCCTGCAAATGCTCAAGCTGCCCGATGGCACCGTTAAGGTGCTCGTCGAGGGCTTGCAGCGCGCCAAAACGCTTTCCATCGAAGAACAGGAAACGCAGTTTTCGTGCGAGGTCATGCCGCTCGAACCCGACCACGCCGACAGCGCCGAAACTGAAGCGCTGCGCCGCGCGATCGTGTCGCAGTTCGACCAGTATGTGAAGCTGAACAAGAAGATCCCGCCGGAGATCCTGACGTCGCTGTCGGGCATTGACGAGGCTGGCCGTCTGGCCGATACGATCGCGGCACATCTGCCGCTCAAGCTCGACCAGAAGCAGCACATCCTCGAAATGTTCCCGGTCATCGAGCGCCTCGAGCATCTGCTCGCGCAGCTCGAAGCCGAGATCGACATCCTGCAGGTTGAAAAGCGCATCCGCGGGCGTGTGAAGCGCCAGATGGAGAAGAGTCAGCGCGAGTACTACCTGAACGAACAGGTCAAGGCGATCCAGAAGGAACTGGGCGAGGGCGAAGAAGGTGCGGATCTCGAGGAACTCGAGAAGCGCATCACGGCTGCCCGCATGCCGAAGGAAGCCAAGAAGAAGGCCGACGCCGAGCTGAAGAAGCTCAAGCTGATGTCGCCGATGTCGGCTGAAGCAACGGTTGTGCGCAACTACATCGATACGCTGATCGGCTTGCCGTGGCGCAAGAAGAGCAAGGTCAACAACGACCTCTCGAATGCGGAACGCGTGCTCGACGAAGACCACTTCGGTCTCGAGAAAGTGAAGGAACGCATTCTCGAGTATCTCGCGGTCCAGCAACGTGTCGACAAGGTGAAAGCGCCGATCCTGTGCCTCGTTGGGCCTCCGGGTGTGGGTAAGACGTCGCTGGGTCAGTCGATCGCTCGCGCTACGAACCGCAAGTTCGTGCGTATGGCGCTTGGCGGCGTGCGCGACGAAGCCGAAATTCGCGGCCACCGTCGTACGTATATCGGTTCGATGCCCGGCAAGATTCTGCAAAGCCTGACCAAGGTTGGCGTGCGCAATCCGCTCTTCCTGCTCGACGAAGTCGACAAGATGGGCCAGGATTTCCGCGGCGATCCGTCGTCGGCTCTGCTGGAAGTGCTCGATCCGGAACAGAACCATACGTTCGCCGATCACTACGTCGAAGTGGACTTCGATCTGTCGGACGTGATGTTCGTGGCGACGTCGAACTCGCTGAACATTCCGCCGCCGTTGCTCGACCGGATGGAAGTGATTCGTCTGTCGGGTTACACGGAAGACGAGAAGGTCAGCATCGCGCAACGTTATCTTTTGCCCAAGCAAAAGAAGAACAACGGCCTCAAGGAAGGCGAGGTCGATGTGACGGAATCCGCGATCCGCGACATCATTCGTTACTACTCGCGCGAATCGGGCGTGCGTTCGCTCGAACGTGAGATTTCGAAGATCTGCCGCAAGGTCGTGAAGATGCTTCTGCTGAAGAAGGCAGAAGGCGCGGTACAGGTCGACGCCAGCAATATCGACACGTTCCTTGGCGTGCGCAAGTACGACTTCGGTCTGGCGGCAAAGGAAAATCAGGTTGGCCAGGTCACGGGTCTTGCGTGGACGGAAGTCGGCGGCGATTTGCTGACGATCGAAGCCGCGGTGATGCCGGGTAAGGGCAATGTGATCCGCACGGGTTCGCTCGGCGACGTGATGAAGGAATCGGTCGAAGCAGCGCGCTCGGTGGTCCGTTCGCGTTCGCGCCGTCTTGGCATCAAGGACGAAGCGTTCGAGAAGCAGGACATTCACATTCACGTGCCGGAAGGCGCAACGCCGAAAGACGGTCCGTCGGCTGGTATCGCGATGACGACCGCCCTGGTGTCGGTGTTGACCGGCATTCCGGTGCGTGCAAATGTCGCGATGACGGGCGAAATCACCTTGCGTGGCGAAGTTCTGCCGATCGGCGGCCTGAAGGAAAAACTGCTGGCAGCGCATCGCGGCGGTATCAAGCTGGTGCTGATCCCGGAAGAAAACGTCAAGGACTTGACGGAGATTCCGGACAACGTGAAGAACGCGATCGAAATCGTGCCGGTCCGGTGGATCGACAAGGTGCTCGAGTTGGCGCTCGAACGTGTGCCTCAGGCATTGCCGGAAGAAGAGCCGAAGCCGGCGGCGCCTGTTGCGGCGGCTGAACCCGGCAAGGACGCCAGTGCGACGGAAGTCGTGAAGCACTAAGTCAGCCTTCGGCGAAAGCCGTTTGCTGTAAAAAAACCCGCGACTTTGTCGCGGGTTTTTTATTGCCGGTGAGAAATCGGAAGGTACGTTTGGAAGGCGCGCGATCCCATTTTTTGAGCAAAGAGCCTCGCGCGTCATCGACAGTTTCGCAAGCATCGATTGGCGGCAAGATATGGTTATGAGAAGCCCTCTCCAGAACCTCCAGAATCAGGCTCAACCCCGCTTGACACAAGGGTTTCGGCCAATTCTAATGAGTCGGCTCGGCGTTGGCCGCCAGCCGCGTGATGCCAGGTGCTATAGAGCACCGTCACGATTGCCATAAACATTCTCGGGGGTTGGAATGAATAAAACGGAATTGATCGATCACATTGCGCAGCAAGCCGATATTTCAAAGGCCGCGGCGGGCCGTGCGTTGGATGCGGTGATCGGCGGGGTCAAAGGTACGTTGAAGAAAGGTGGTTCAGTGACGCTGGTCGGCTTCGGTACGTTCGCCGTGGGTAAGCGTACCGCGCGTACGGGGCGCAATCCGCGCACCGGCGCCGCGATCAAGATCAAGGCAGCAAAGGTTCCTAAATTTAGGCCTGGCAAAGCTCTGAAGGATGCGCTAAACTAATGGGCTTGCTGCTTGAGGGATGCAACGTAAATCAGGCAGCAAAGCTGCAGGACCACACTGATTCGTGAAACGGGTGCTTAGCTCAGTTGGTAGAGCGGCGCCCTTACAAGGCGTAGGTCGGGAGTTCGAGCCTCTCAGCACCCACCAGTTTCAGAATCGGGCAAGTGTTTCAGCGCAGTTGAAGTATAAGGAGTGGTAGTTCAGTCGGTTAGAATACCGGCCTGTCACGCCGGGGGTCGCGGGTTCGAGTCCCGTCCACTCCGCCAGTATCCTCGAAAGGCGAACTACGGTTCGCCTTTTTTATTGCCCGCTGTTGTAAGATCGGGCGTTCTGTTTTTGGCACTCCTTTACGCATGCTCGATTTTTTCCGCAATCACAAACGCCTGATGATGTTCATGCTCATCCTCGTCATTGTGCCGGGGTTGGGTTTTGTGGGCATTCAGGGCTTCCGCGGCTTCTTTGACGAAAGTGCAAACGTCGCCAGCGTCAACGGTCACAAGATCACGCGCGCGGAGTACGACGACGCGATGCGTCAGCAACTCGACCGTGCCCGTCAGATGCTCGGCGCGCAGTTCGATATGAAGTCGTTCGATACGCCTGAGCGCCGTCGCGAAATGCTCGACGGTCTGATCGAGCAGCGTGTGCTGGCCGACGAAACACAACGCCTGCATCTGACCGCATCTGATGACGCCGTGCGCCGCGTGCTGCTGAACGATCCGGTGATTTCGTCGCTGAAGAATCCTGACGGCTCGATCGACGTCGACCGTTACAAGCAGTTGCTCGCGATGCAGGGCATGACGCCCGATCAATACGACGAACGTGTGCGTTACAGCCTCGCCACGCAACAGTTGCCCGGCAGCATTCAAGGCAGCGCCTTCACGTCGAAGACCCTCGCGCAGCATTTGACCGAACTCGCCGAACAGCAGCGCGAAGTCCAGGGTCTTGCGTTCCATCCGCGTGACTACGCCGCCAAGGTGCAACCAACAGACGCGCAGCTGCAGGCTTACTACGATGCGCATCGCAACGATTTCGCCACGCCGGCAACGGCTACGATCCAGTACCTGGTCATGTCGCCGGCAACCTTGTCTGCGTCCGTGCAACCGGGCGACGCCGATCTGAAAAAGTACTACGACGACAACATCGCGCATTACCGTGTTGACGGTCAGGTGCGCGCGAGCCATATCCTGATCTCCGCGCCGAAAGATGCCAGCGCGGCTGACAAGGCCAAGGCAAAGCAGAAGGCCGAAGAGGTGCTCGCGCAAGTCAAGGCGCATCCTGACCAGTTCGCGCAGATTGCGCAGCAGGACTCGCAGGATCCGGGTTCGGCGTCGAAGGGTGGCGATCTGGGCTACTTCGGCCGCGGCATGATTGCCGGTGGCCAGGCGTTCGACGACGCCGTGTTCGCGCTCAAGAAAGATGAGATCAGCGGCATCGTGCAGACCGATTTCGGCTATCACATCGTCAAGGTCACGGACGTGAAGCCGGCCGTCACCAAGCCGTTTGACGAGGTAAAGGATCAGATCGCACAAGACCTGAAGACGCAACTCGCGAGCAAGGCATTCAGCGACGATTCGGAAGGCTTCACGTCGATCGTCTACGAGAAGGCGAAGAGCCTGCAGCCTGCGGCCGACAAGTACAAGCTGCAGTTGCAAACGGCCACCGTGACACCGCAGCCGGATCCGAAGCTGCCGCCTGACAGCCCGCTGAACAATGCGAAATTCCTGGCTGCTGTCTTTGCAAACGACGCAGTCACCGCGCGCAACAATACGCAAGCGATCGACGTCGGCGGTAATACGCTGATCGCGGCTCGCGTGACCGATTACAAGGCTGCGGCAGTGCCGGCGCTCGACGCCATCAAGGACGCGGTACGCCAGAAAGTGATCGCGGTTCAGTCGAACGAAGCCGCTCACAAAGACGGCATCGCGAAGCTGGCGGAGTTCGACAAGTCGAAGTCCACGGCAGGTTTCTCGTCGCCGCTGAAGGTTTCGCGTAACGACGCGCAAGGCGTGCCGCCGGCTGCATTGAGTGCAATCTACAAGGCAGACGCGCAAAAGTTACCTGCCTACGTTGGTGTGGATCTGGGTGACGACGGCTATGCGATCTATCGCGTGAACGCAGTGGTTGCAGGCGCCACGATCGATCCGCAGCGTTTGGCTGCTGCGCAGCAGCAGATTGCGCAGGTGGACGCCCAGTCCGAAGCGCAGGCCTACGTCGAAGCGCTGCGTGCCCGTTCGAAGGTGAAGTTCTACGGCTCGCTCGACAGCAGCAATGCTCAGGCGAACGGTGATTAACACTCGGGCCCACTCGCCGCTGCGCGCAAGCGCAGGCAGATGAAGTGCACAGCACAAAAAAGCCCCGCAATTTGCGGGGCTTTTTTATTTGACGCGTGCAACTCGTCAACGGGTTGGCATGAGAACGAGGCTTGTTATGCCGTCATCCGCCTCGTGCCTGGAGGCACCTACAGGCAAGCGCTAATCGAGCTGGTGGCATCGCTGCCTGCAGCGCCTTTGGCGCGGAACCCGACCCACGATCCCGGCCCGGTATAGGACGGGCGTACGACGGCGGCAGCGCCGTCAGGCGGCTGCTGGCCCGGCACATAGACATCCACGGCCTGGTCGTTCGCCAGTGTGTCTTGCGAGACGACTTGCTGTTGCGAGCTATCGGCCCACTTTTGCGCGATGCATGTAGCGACGGCCTTCGGCGGTTGCTGGCTTTGACCCACGGATTGGACGCCTGCAGGCGGTTGAGCGGCGCAAGCAGAAATTGCCACGGTCAAAGCGATTAACGGTAAATATTTCACGTTATCTCCTCAGAAGTCGCTCAGAATCGAGCCGGGTTACGCGGGATTACGAAAGTGTCCGAACGACCTTGCCGATCCGCGTTCCCCAATTACCGGAAACAAGTTGTTAGCGAGCTTTTCAGTGCGGCGAACTTGTGCGAAGGAGTGGCTTGACAGCCGGCCACACGTTGTTCAGTAGCACTGGCTGTGCCTGCTGCGTGGGATGGATCTGATCCGCCTGAAACATGTCCGGTTTGTCGGCGATGCCGGCCAGCAGGAAGGGCACGAGAGGCACGCGCAATTGCTTCGAGAGTTCGCCGTACAGGCCGTGGAACTTTTGCGTGTAGTCGGGGCCGTAATTGGGTGGCACATACATGCCAACCAGCACGACCTTCGCGTGGCTTTGTTGAGCCTGCTCGATGATCGTACGCAGGTTGTCTTCGGTGGTGGCAAGCGGCACGCCGCGCAAGGCATCGTTGGCGCCTAGCTCGACGATCACGATGCTCGGCTTGAGGCGCTGCAGGAGCGCCGGCAAGCGAGCCCGCCCGCCGCTCGTGGTATCGCCGCTGATGCTTGCGTTGGCAACGCTATAATCGATTCGCTCGTCGGTGAGGCGCTGGCGCATCAAGGCAACCCAGCCAGTGTCACGGGGCAAGCCGTATTCGGCCGAGATGCTGTCGCCGAGCACGACGATCACCGGCCTGGCCTGTTCAGGCGCGTTGGCCGCATGGGCTGGGAAGGGCAGCGAAAACAGGGTTGCGGCCAGCACGGCCGGGCCGAACACCGTAGTCAGCGCAAGCGCGCGAGGCGCTACGGCGCGCACTTTCAACCTACGCTTCACCATGCTAAACAAAACTGATCCAGTCATTGACGTGCGGGGTTTGTGCAAGAAGGTTAAGGATGCAACGGGCGAACTGACGATTCTCGAGGACATCGATCTTGCTATCGAAGCCGGCAGCAGTGTGGCGATCGTCGGTGCATCCGGGTCGGGCAAGTCTACGCTGCTCGGCTTGCTCGCAGGATTGGACAGCGCGAGTTCGGGCTCGGTTCGGCTGCTCGGCCGCGAACTCACCGAACTGAACGAAGACGAACGCGCCGCGTTGCGCAGCGGTTCGGTTGGTTTCGTGTTCCAGTCGTTTCAACTGATGCCGCATTTGACCGCGCTCGAGAACGTCACCTTGCCGCTCGAGCTGCAAGGCGGCATCGGCACGCGCGAGGCCGCGGCGCGTGCGCGCGGGCTGCTCGAGCAGGTGGGGCTTGCCAAGCGCACGGGGCACTATCCGAAGCTGCTGTCGGGCGGTGAACAACAGCGGGTCGCACTCGCGCGAGCATTCGTCACGCATCCTGCAATCCTGTTTGCTGACGAACCGACCGGCAGTCTCGATGCCGCCACTGGTCACGCAGTGATCGATCTGATGTTCGAGATGAACCGGGCGAACGGCGCCACCTTGATTCTCGTCACGCACGACGTCGAACTGGCGCGCCGCTGCGATACCACGGTGACCATCGAAGCCGGGCGTCTGGCTTGACCAACCGGCGGCGCATGCCTTTGATGAGTACCGATAGAAACCGGTAGCCATCACATCACACCGGCAAAAAAAAGCGGGCCGCAAAGGCCCGCTCTTCTTTTCAGCTCACCCTAACGTTTCATTGCTTCAACGCGGCACGCGCTCGCGCGATCAAGGCCGACGTCGATGAATCGTGCTTCTTCTCATCGACGCTCGCCGAGGTCAGATCCGCCTCGACCACTTTGCCGAGAATCTTGCCCAACTCGACGCCCCATTGATCGAACGGATTGATATCCCATACCGATGCCTGGACCAGCACCTTATGCTCGTACAGCGCGATCAATGCGCCGAGCGAACGTGCGGTGAGCGCGTCGACCAGCAACGTCGTGGTGGGACGGTTGCCGGGAAACACGAGATGCGGTGCCAGTTCAGGCTTGTCCGCGCCGGCCACCTTCTTCGCTTCTTCGAGCGTGCGGCCGAGCATCAGCGCTTCACTTTGCGCGAAGCAGTTCGCGAGCAACTTCGGATGATGACTGACGAGCGGATGCTCCGGCGTCAACACGGCGATGAAGTCGATCGGCACGATGGTCGGGCCCTGGTGCAGCATCTGGAAGAACGCATGCTGCCCATTGGTGCCCGGCTCGCCCCAGGTCACGGCGGCAGTCGGGTAGTCGACCATCGCACCATCGAGGCGCGCCGACTTGCCGTTGCTCTCCATCTCGAGTTGTTGCAGGTACGAGGGCAGGAAATGCAGGGCCTCCGAATACGGCGCGACCAGATAGCTTTGCGAGCCAAAGAAGTTGCGATACCAGATGCCGATCATGCCGAGCAGCACCGGCAGGTTTCTGTCGAGCGGTGCGTCGCGGAAATGCTGGTCCATCTCGTTGGCGCCTGCCAGCAGTTCGTCGAACTGCTGCGGTCCGATCGCGATCATGATCGACAGACCCACCGCCGACCACAGCGAATAACGCCCGCCGACCCAGTCCCACATCTCGAACACATTCTCTTTCGCGATGCCGAACTTGACCACCTCGGAAGGATTGGCCGATACGCCGACGAAGTGTTTCGCCAACGCACTCTCCGGGCAACCTTTCTCGATGAACCAGTCGCGCAGCGAGCGCGCGTTGGTCATGGTTTCGAGCGTGGTGAAGGTCTTGGAGACGATGATCGCGAGCGTTTCTTCCGGATCGATCTGCTGCATCACGTTGTACAGATCCGCGCCGTCCACATTCGACACGAAGTGCGTGGTGATCTCGGGCGTGGCCAGATGATGCAGCGCGTGCACGACCATCTTCGGCCCGAGGTCCGAGCCGCCGATGCCGATGTTCACGACATAGCGAATCCGCTTACCAGTGTAGCCGGTCCATGCGCCGCTGCGCACCTGGTCGGCGAACGCGGCCATTTTGGCGCGTTCGGCGAGTATTTGCGCATGGAAGGGCGCGTTCGGATCGGTGGCGCGCAGCGCGGTGTGCAAGGCGGCGCGGCCTTCGGTCGGGTTGACGACTTCGCCCGCGAACATCGCGTCGCGGCGTTTCTCGACGCCGGCTTCGCGCGCGAGTTGCACGAGCAGTTTCAGGGTTTCGTCGGTGATGCGGTTCTTCGAGAAATCGGCCGCGAGACCGCCGCCCGCGAACGCAAAGCGCTCAGCACGGGTAGGGGCGGGATCGTTCTCGGGGGCGAACCAGTCGCGCATGTGCGCATCGCGAATCTTCTCGTAATGCGTTTGCAGCGAGGACCAGGAGGGGAGCGAGTTCTGCGTCATAGCGTCCGTCTAGCGAAGGGGCAAGAAGAATGGCGCGCGCGTGAAGCGCTGCCGAGGATGAAGCAACGATGCGGTTAGAGCGATGCCGCGCGGCCGGGTTCGCGGCGGCTTGCCATGAAGCTTCGCGAGCCTGCCGCGTGATCGAACCGGCTTGCTGAAGTTTCGTTGCAACCCGCGATGACCCGACGCCCGGCGCAGTTAATCAGTATAGCGGCGTTGTGTGACGGGTGACAGCCGGGCGGCAGCAGTTTGGGCGTTGCGGGCACACTGTGGGATGCGTCGATTCAATCGGCCGCTGCCGGGTAGAACATACGGTTTAGCAAAGTCCGCACCATCGGGGCGAGTTCACCTGCCGTCAAGCCCGCTGGGCCGTGGCCCTGCGCGCTCAGCGTGTCGGCGGCGAGGCCGTGCAGGTAGACGCCCGCGAGCGCGGCTTCGTAGCGCGGCAGATGTTGGGCGAGCAACGCGCCGATGATGCCGCCGAGCACGTCGCCCGTGCCGCCGGTCGCGAGTGCGGCATTGCCGGTCGGGTTGATCGCGAGGCGGCCGTCCGGCGCGGCGATCACGGTGCCCGTGCCTTTCAGCACGATCACGCCGGCAAAGCGCGCGGCCAGTGCGCGCGCGGCGGCGAGGCGGTCGCGTTGCACCTCGCGCACGTCGGTGCCGAGCAGGCGCGCGGCTTCGAGCGGATGCGGCGTCAGCACGCACGGGTCGCCCTGCACGCCGCGTGCGGTGACTGCGGCGGCGAGCGACGGGTCCGTCGAAATCAGATTGAGCGCGTCCGCGTCGAATAGCTTGGGCACGTCGAGCTGCAACACGTCGTGCATGACACGTGTGGCGCGATCGCGCAGACCCATGCCGCAGCCGACGGCCAGCGCGTCCATCTTGTCGAGCGGCAGTGCGTCGAGCGCATGCAGCATCAGTTCGGGATGCGGCGGATCGTAGGGCGGGGCGCCCTCGCCAAGCAAGGCGACATGCACTTTACCAGCGCCGCTGTAGAGCGCCGCACGCGAGGCGAGGATCGCCGCGCCGCACATGCCGGTGTCGCCGCCGACCACGGCGAGGCTGCCGAACGTGCCTTTGTTGGTGGCGAAGTCGCGCGCTGGCAGGAAGGCGGCGAACAGCGCGGGCGCGTTGAGTTGCACCGCTGCGCGGGAGGCGCTGTCCACGCCGATTGGCGCCACCGTTACCCTGCCGGCGAGATCGCGCCCCTGTGCGGTGAAAAGGCCGGGTTTCGCACCGATAAAGGTGATCGTGTGGGTGGCGTGGACGGCGGAACCATCGCTTTGGTTTTCGCTTCGGCCGCTGCCCTGGTCACGTCCCTGGCCGACTACCGTGCCGGTGTCGCTGTCGAGACCGCTTGGTGTGTCGAGCGCCAGAACGCCGCCTTTTCTGGAATTGGCTTTCGTGCGTTGCGTGAGTTGGCGGGCGATGGTAGCAAAGATGCCTTCCAGGGGGCGGCTCAGGCCGATGCCGAACATGCCGTCCACCAGCCATGTATAGCTTTCCAGCGATGCCGGCGGCGCCGTGGCAATGGCTACGCCTGCCGCCCGAGCCGTGTCGAGCGCCCAGCGGGCGTCATCCGGTTTGACTTCAACCGGCATGCACAGGTCGACGGCAATGCCGGCCTGGTGCAGTTCCGTGGCCATGATCAAGGCATCTCCGCCGTTGTTGCCCGGGCCGGCGACGACCCATACCTTGTGCTTCGATTTTTCGGTCGAGGTATCGCGGGTGATCTGTTCCTGCAGGTAGCTCGCGGCGGCTTTGCCTGCGCGGGACATCAGGGTGTGCTGAGGCAGTGTTGCCGCAGCCTGGGTTTCGAGGAGCCGCAGATCGGTTAGCGTGAGCAGCGGCAAGGCCCGGTTTCGCGGGCTGATCAAGGTCGGGAGCGTGGATTCGGGCGCTGTCATGGCGAGGCGTGGACTTCACCTTGGACAAGGTGAGGAAGCTTGAGGAGCCACTATGGTAGTGCCGATATGCCCCGGGCGGGCGCCATCCTGGCGTGTGGCGGGTTTGTTATTGCCTGATTGGCGCTGCTCGGGCTTGACTGGCATTGCCCGGCGCGAAGCAACCCCTGCTTTTTCCGCTTGCGCCTCGTTCGGCCCGCGCCAGGGCGGGTCCGCCCTTTATTGGAATCGGTCCGCGCGCAACGCTGCCAGCGTGTCCGCGGGGACCTCGGGGGTCTTGCCCGAGATCAGGTCGGCGATCAGTTTGCCCGCACCGCAGGCGAGCCCCCAGCCGGCGGGTCCGTGACCGGCGTTGACGAACAGACGCGGATGAAGCGCGTTGCCGATCACCGGCAGGCCGTCCGGCGACAGCAGTTTTACGCCTTCCCACGGCAAGGCCGCGGAGATCCGGGCGGCGCCCGGGATCCAGTCGTGCGTTGCCTGGCCCAGCAGCGCCAGCGCTTCTCTCGTCAACGCCTCGCCGAGCGGCTTGTCGATCTGCGCGGCGCTTTGCAGAACCGCGCCGCCCGCAACCCGCAGACGATGATTCATGCGGCTCACCGTAATCCGCTTGACCGCATCCACAATCGCGACGTGCGGTGCGCATTCCTCATGCGCAATCGGCGCCACCAGGTTATGCAGGCGCAACGGATGCAGCGGCAGCCGCAGCCCCAGGCGTTCGAGCAGCGGCAGGCTGCCATAGCCCGCGGCAACGACGATCGCGTCGGCGTTGATCACGTCGACTTCGCGTGAACGCGCCGCGGCGGAACCAGCGCCCGGACGTGGCGCCAGTTCCACCGAGGCGCGCTGGCCTTCGAGGCGGATCGCCGAGACTTCGCAGCCCAGCATGAATTGCACGCCACCCTGCGTATCGAGGGTCTGCTTGATCAGTTTCGCGAAAAGCGGGCAGTTGGCCGTGCGCTCGTGGTCGAACAGCACGCCGCCGGCAAATTTCGGCTCGGTTCGCACGGAATGCTCGAACGCGGCGCATTCGGCCGGCGTCAGCACGTGGTGCGGGACTTCGTATTGGCGCAGCAGATCGAGCGCGGGCTGTGTCTGCTGCCACTCCTGCTCGGAGCGCACCAGATAGAGCAGGCCGCTCGCCTGTTCGAACTCCAGGCCGAAGCGCGCTTCGATATCGGCCATCGCCTCACGGGACGCTTCGATCAGTGGACGCAGACGCGCGTACTGGCTGCTGAACGCCTCGGGCTCCTGCAAAGCGGTCAACTGTTTGACGAACTGGCGTGCCGGCCCGTTAAAACCGGCCTTGCTGATCACGCCGTTTTTGGCGCCCTGGCGGCTCGCCATGAAAGTCGGGCCGAACCAGACGTCGAGCGGGGTCGGCAGCACGGTGCCGCCGTGCCCATAGGTCGCGCCTTGCGCGACCGTTGCGTGTCGCTCGACGACGCATACCCGGTGGCCGGCCGCGCGCAGTTGATAAGCGGTAGCGACGCCTGCAATCCCGCCGCCAATGACGATGACATCCATGATCTGATTCGATTTGCCGGCGGGACGCCGAAACGCCGCGTTCCCGGTAAGCGTGGCATGCGGCGCGTTGCCCGGCTTTGCTCAGGCCGCTCGCGCCGATCTGGTGAAAGGCCGAATGATAGCAGTCAAACGGATGGCTCTGCCACGCGGGCGCGACGCCGAAGCGCCGCAACGACGCGCCCGGGCCGCCACCCGGAGCCCACCAAAACCCGGGTGCGAAGCCCGTTGGAAGCCCGTTCCCGGGGTATAATCCCGGACTTCCTTTCCGCCTCACGTCGCCTTCACGCGCGACTCATCGGCATCATTAGCGACGCAACGTCAAGTCCATGGCCCACTTCTCGTGTTTCCCCGGTGCTTCGGCCCTTTCCGATTTCCGTCAAACCCGCCTGCTCGAAACGCTTACGCGTATCGACGCCAACATCACCGGCGTGCGCGGGCAGTACCTGCACTTCGTCAACGCGCAAACCCCGCTGTCCGTGGAAGACAACGCGAAGATCGAAGCGCTGATGCACTACGGCGATCCGCTCGAAGAGACCAAAGAGCGCGGCACGGCCGAAACCTTCCTCGTGGTGCCGCGCTTCGGCACGGTGTCGCCGTGGGCCAGCAAGGCAACCGATATTGCCCACCTCTGCGGCCTGACGCAGGTGCGCCGCATCGAGCGCGGCGTCGAGTACACGGTCACGCTGAAAAGCGGGCTGCTGGGCGGCAAGAAGGCACTCTCCGACGAAGCGCGCGCGGCCGTTGCCGCGGCGCTGCACGACCGCATGACCGAGAGCGTGTCGCCTTCGCGTGAGCACGCGCTGCATCTGTTCGACGAGCTGCCGGCCAAGCCGCTGCAAACCGTCGACGTGCTGGGCCATGGCCGCGGCGCGCTGGAAGCAGCGAACACGGAACTGGGCCTCGCGCTCGCTGACGACGAAATCGACTATCTCGTCGACGCTTTCACGAAACTCGGCCGCAACCCGACCGACGTCGAACTGATGATGTTCGCGCAAGCCAATAGCGAACACTGCCGCCACAAGATCTTCAACGCGGACTGGACAATCGACGGCGAGAAGCAGGACATCTCGCTGTTCAACATGATCCGCAATACGGAAAAGCTGAACCCGCAGGGCACGATCGTCGCGTATTCGGATAACTCGGCGATCATGGCGGGCGGCGTGGCTGAGCGCTGGTTCCCGCGCACGGCGGCTGAGCCTGGCGAGAATGCGTTGCCCGAGCACTACCGCCGCAACGTCGAACTGACGCACACCTTGATGAAGGTGGAGACGCACAATCACCCCACCGCGATCTCGCCGTTCCCGGGTGCCTCGACCGGCGCCGGCGGCGAAATCCGCGACGAGGGTGCGACCGGCCGCGGTGCGCGTCCGAAGGCGGGTCTGGCGGGCTTCACGGTGTCGAATCTGGAGTTGCCGGACGGCGTCGAAGCATGGGAAAACGCCCGTGATGCCGCGCAACCGCTCGCACACCGGAACCCGGACGACAAGTACGAAGCGTACGGCCGTCCCGACCGCATCGCGTCGCCGCTGCAAATCATGATCGACGGCCCGCTCGGCGGCGCCGCGTTCAACAACGAATTCGGCCGGCCGAACCTGGGTGGCTATTTCCGTGCGTACGAACAGAACGTCGCGGGTCTCGTGCGCGGTTATCACAAGCCGATCATGATCGCAGGCGGCATCGGCAATATCTCCGATCAGCACACGCACAAGCACGATTTGCCGGAAGGCTCGCTGCTGATCCAGATCGGCGGCCCGGGTATGCGCATCGGCATGGGCGGCGGCGCCGCCAGCTCGATGGCGACCGGCACCAACACCGCCGAACTCGACTTCGACTCGGTCCAGCGCGGCAATCCGGAAATCGAGCGCCGCGCGCAGGAAGTGATCAACGCCTGCTGGCAGCTTGGTGAGAAGAACCCGATTCTGAGTATTCACGACGTGGGCGCGGGCGGTCTGTCGAACGCGTTCCCGGAAGTGGTGGACGGCGCCAGCAAGGGCGCGATCTTCGATCTGCGCAAGATCCAGCTGGAAGAGAGCGGTTTGTCGCCGCGCGAAATCTGGTCGAACGAGGCGCAGGAGCGCTACGTGCTGGCGATTGCGCCGGCCGATCTGCCGGCTTTCGAAGCCATGTGCAAACGCGAGCGTTGCCCGTTCGCGGTGGTCGGCACGGCCACGGCCGAGCGTCAGTTGAAGGTGATCGACTCCGAGGCGAACCGCGATGCCGCGCACGAGCCGGTCGACATGCCGATGGAAGTGCTGCTCGGCAAGGCGCCGCGCATGCACCGTGACGTGAAGCGCGTCGAGCAGAAGCTCGAACCGGTGGATGTCACCGGCATCGCGTTGTCGGACGTCGCACTCAGCGTGCTGCGCCATCCTACGGTTGCCAGCAAGTCGTTCCTCATCACGATCGGCGACCGCTCGGTGGGCGGCACGACGGCGCGCGACCAGATGGTCGGCCCGTGGCAAGTGCCGGTGGCCGACGTCGCCATCACGACAATGGATTACGCGGGCTTCCGTGGCGAAGCGATGACCATGGCCGAGCGCGCGCCGCTCGCCGTGATCGACGCGCCCGCGTCGGGCCGCATGGCGGTCGGCGAGGCGGTCACCAACATCGCGGCGGCGCCGATCGCGTCGCTCGACAAGCTCAAGCTGTCGGCAAACTGGATGGCCGCATGCGGCGCAGCGGGCGAAGACGCCGCGTTGTACGACACGGTCAAGGCCATCGGCATGGAGCTGTGCCCGGCGCTCGGCATCAGCATTCCGGTCGGCAAGGATTCGCTGTCCATGCGCACCAAGTGGGAAGACCGTGGCGTGGCGAAGGAAGTGGTCGCGCCGGTCTCCTTGATCATCTCGGCGTTCGCGCCGGTCGAAGACGTGCGTCGTCACCTCACGCCGCAATTGCGCCGCGCGAACGAAGTGGGCGATTCCGTGTTGATCGCGATCGACCTCGGCCGCGCGAAGCATCGTCTGGGCGGCAGCATTCTCGCGCAAGTCACGCAGCAGGTTGGCGACACGGTGCCGGACGTCGACGATCCCGAAGATCTCAAGCGTTTCTTTACCGCAATCCAGTCGCTCAATAGCGACGGCAAGCTGCTCGCGTACCACGACCGCTCGGACGGCGGTTTGTGGGCGACAGTTTGCGAAATGGCATTCGCGGGTCACGTCGGCGTGTCGCTGAACGTCGACATGCTCGTGCTCGATCCGAACCATGAATCCGATTACGGCGACGCGAAAGACTGGGCGAAGCAGACCAGTGGCCGTCGTGATGACCGCACGATCCGCGCGCTCTTCAGCGAGGAACTCGGCGCGGTGATCCAGGTGCGCGCGGCAGACCGCGACGCGGTGCTGGGCACGTTGCGCGAACACGGCCTGTCGGCGTGCTCGCACGTGATCGGCAAGATCAACGAGCGCGACGCGATCGAAGTCTATCGCGATGCAAAGAAGATCTACGAAGCACCGCGCACCGAATTGCATCGGGCATGGAGCGAAGTGAGCTGGCGTATTTCGCGGCTGCGCGACAACCCGGCTTGCGCCGATGCCGAATACGACGCGCTTTCCGACGCCGCCGATCCGGGCATTTCGCCGGTCCTCACGTTCGACCCGTCGCAAGATGTCGCTGCACCGTTCGTCGGCAAGGGCGCCCGCCCGCGCGTTGCGATCCTGCGTGAGCAGGGCGTGAACTCGCACCTCGAAACGGCTTATGCATTCGACCGCGCCGGCTTCGATGCGCATGACGTGCACATGAGCGATCTGCTGGCGGGGCGCGCCAATCTGGCGGATTTTGCCGGCGCGGTGGCGTGCGGCGGTTTCTCGTACGGCGATACGCTGGGCGCCGGTGAAGGCTGGGCGAAGGTGATTCGCTTCAACTCGCAATTGGCCGACATGTTCGCCACGTTCTTCGGCCGCGAAGACACGTTTGCGCTAGGCATCTGCAACGGCTGCCAGATGATGAGCAGCCTTGCATCGATGATTCCGGGTGCCGAAGCCTGGCCGAAGTTCACGCGCAACAAGTCGGAGAAATTCGAAGCGCGCTTCTCGCTGGTCGAGGTGCAGGCTTCGCCGTCGATCTTCTTCGCCGGCATGGAAGGCTCGCGCATTCCGGTGGCGATCGCGCACGGCGAGGGTTACGCGGACTTCTCACAGCAGGGCGATGCGTCGAAGGTGGCCGTGGCGATGCGTTTCGTCGATCACCGTGGTCAGGCAACGGAGCAGTATCCGTTCAACCCGAACGGTTCGCCGGACGGCATCACGTCGGTTACGACACCCGATGGCCGCTTCAGCGTGCTGATGCCGCACACCGAGCGCGTGCATCGCGCGGTGCAGATGAGCTGGCATCCGGAAGGCTGGGGTGAGGGCGGCACGGACGCAAGCCCGTGGCTGCGCGTGTTCCAGAACGCACGCCGCTGGCTGGGTTGATGGTGTTGTAATGCAAACCGCCGCGTTATCTGTGCGTGGCGGTTTGCCGGTGCTGTGGCAGTTGCAAACCGAAGCGGGTCTATGTACGACTCCGCCTCGTTGCCGTCACCAGATTGGCGACATTCAATTTGTATCCGCTCAGGTACGAAAAGTCGCGATACCCGCACGCTCGGTGTTGCTCGTATCCGCTCGGGTACGAAATAGCCACACAGCCTTCTCAGTCCATGGATTCGTACCCGAGCGGGTACGAATCTGGGCCTCTATCTCTATCTCATGGCATAATATTCCCGAGCGGGTACGAACGGCCGGGAGGTAGAGAATGCGTCAGTCTGAGATTTACATCAGCGGCATGACGGAGTTGGGCGATCTTGTGCGGGCATCAAGGCTCGCACAAGGGCTGACGCGCGACGACGTGGCCATTGCCACGGGCCTGTCCCCGAAATTCATTACGCACATCGAGGCGGGTAAGCCGACCGCCCAGATCGGCAAGGTGCTCCACCTTCTTGGCGAACTGGGCATCACGCTGCGCGCGCAGGTTTCCGTGGATATTCCACCGGCCTTGGCCACCAAGGCCCTTCAGCGCCGACGGGCTGCTCATGGCAGCTAGAACGCTCGTTGCCTACGCGAATGGCCAACGCGTTGGCGCCGTGAGCGATGAAAGCGGCATCTGGTCATTTGCCTACGACGAGAACTGGCTGGGTCGGGAAGACGCATTCGCGCTTTCACCCGCTTTTCCTCTGCATGCCGGGCCTTTCGTCGACGGGTCGAGCCACAGGCCGGTGCAATGGTTCTTCGACAATCTTTTGCCCGAAGAGGAAATGCGCACGGCGCTCGCTCGTGAAGCCAAAGTCAATGCGAGCGACGCGTGGGGGTTGCTTGCCTATTACGGCCGGGAGTCGGCAGGCGCCCTGACGCTGCTCGCCGAGGGCGAGCGCGAGGCATCCGCCGGTTTGCAGCCGCTGTCGTACGCCGAACTTGAGGCTCGCATTCAGGCCATGCCGCAGCGCGCGCTCAGCACCACCGCGCCCAAACGTATGTCCGCGGCGGGTGCCCAACAAAAACTGCTGCTGTCCTTGCGAGGCCACGCGCCGGATTACGAGCTCGTCGAGCCCGTGGGCAATGAGCCGTCGATGCACCTGCTCAAGCCGGATATGCGAAGCACAGGCTATCCTCATTCAGCGATAAACGAGTTTTTCTGCATGCGCCTCGCGCAAGCGCTGGGCGTGCACGTGCCGCCTACACATTTCCTGCGCGTACCCTCGGCCTGCTATGTTATCGACCGTTTCGATCGCGATATGGCTGCGGAGCCCGTACGACGCCTGCATACGGTCGATGCAATGCAGCTGTTGAACTACGACCGTCATTTCAAATATCAGAATGCGACGGCGCAGATACTCAGGGATGCTATCGAAACAACCGGCACGCGGGCAAAGGCACGTCTCGATGTGTTCCGATGGGCGGTTTTCAACGTGTTAATCGGCAACGCGGATTCTCACCTCAAGAATCTCTCATTCTTCGTCAATGCCCGCGGTTATATGCTGGCGCCGTTTTACGATCTGGTGAGTACGGTCGTCTACCACACGCCGACCTACCAGCCGAATCAGCGGGACCGTTGGCCTCAGTGCGACCTGACAATGCCCGTTGGAGAGGCCACCCAGTTTGCGGACATTTCCAGAAAGAACATGCTTGCATTCGGCGAAGCGCTTGGCCTCCAGCCCAAAGGCTCGGAAAAATTGCTCGATGAGATGCTCGCCGTTGTCGACGCCAGGGTCGCGGAGACCCGCCGTACCGTCGACGCCATCGCCGAGCCGAATGCCGGCGAAGTCCGGCTGCTCGACTCGATCGTTGCGATGCCGCTTGCGGAGATGAGCAGGGCGCTGCGCAAGTGAGTGGGCGCCCCCGCAGGGCAGTCAATCCCTCATGAAGCCCGCAGAAACAAAAAAAAACCGCCCGAGGGCGGTTTTTTCTGAAGCCACGAAAAACGCTTACTGGATTTTCGCGTTCTTACGCAGACCTTCTTCGAACGCCTGCAGCTTTTCCTGCTGGATCTGCTGCACGATCTGCGGGCGCACTTGCTCGAGCGGTGGCGGCGTGACGTCGCGGATGTCGTCAACGCGGATGATGTGCCAGCCGAACTGCGTATGCACCGGCGTATCGGTCATCTGGCCCTTCTGCAGATGCGTGGCCGCGTCAGCGAACTCAGGCACATAGGCCTTCGGGTCCGACCAGTCCAGGTCGCCGCCGTTCTTGCCCGATCCCGGGTCCTTCGAGTATTGCTTGGCGAGGTCTTCGAAGCTCGCACCGCCCTTGATCTTGGCGATCAGGTCCTTGGCTTGCTGTTCGTTGTCCACCAGGATGTGGTGCAGGTGATATTCCTTGCCACCCGCGTCCTTGATCAGTGCGTTGTAGCGCGCAGTGACTTCGGCGTCGCTCGGCGCGTTGTTCTTCACGAAGTCTTCGATCAGCGCACGCAGCACGACGGTTTGTTGCGCGACGGCGATTTGCGCCTTGATGTCCGGACGATTCGGCAGGCCGCGGCGCAGTGCTTCCTGCATCAGGATTTCGCGGTTCACCAGTTCTTCACGCACGGCCATTTGCAATTGCGGCGTGTTTTGCTGGCCTTGATGAACCAGCTGATCGATCAGCGCGTCCGCGCGTGATTTCGGAATCGGCGTGCCGTTCACGACAGCGATGTTCTGTGCAAATGCAGGTGCGGCCGCAAAGGCAGCCAGCAGTACCCAAAGATGGGTTTTCTTCAAGGTCATCAGAAATTTTCCTAGCGGGGCAACAAAGCGAATTCTTCGGGCGTATACGCCGTGATTGCAAGGGCGTGAATGCCGCGCTGCATGGCATCGGCCAGCGCATCATACACCATGCGATGCCGCGCCACGCGGGCTTTCCCGGCGAATGCGGCAGCCACGATCGTGACAGTGAAATGACCGCCGGCGGAGGCGCCGGCGTGGCCCGCGTGCTGCGCGCTGTCGTCCGTGATCTGGATCGAGGCGACCGGCGCGAGCGCGGCGGTGAGGCGCGCCTCGATCAGCGCGGCGCGCTCGGCGGTGGTGGCGTGCATGAACACGTCGCTAGTCATGTCATTCTTCCTTCATATACTTCGACAGCCACAAACTCTGTCCGACGATGAACACCACCAGGCACCCGGTCGCGCCGAACAGCTTGAAATTGACCCACTGGTCGGTCGTGTAGTTGTACGCGACGAACAGGTTCACCAGGCCCAGCAGCACGAAGAAAATCGCCCAGACGATATTCAGCTTGCCCCAGATCGCGTGCGGCAGCGTGATCTGCTTGCCCATCATCGCTTCGATCAGGTTCTTGTTGAAGGCCAGTTGCGAGACGATCAGCGCGACCGAAAACGCCCAGTACAGCACGGTCGGCTTCCATTTGATGAAGGTGTCGTTGTGCAGCACGAGCGTGGCGCCGCCGAATACGGTGACGACGCCGAGGCTCACCCACAGCATCGGATCGACTTTACGGTGGCGAAAGGCCACCCACGCGATCTGCACCAGCGTGGCAACGATCGCCACTGCCGTCGCGGTGAAAATGCCCCATATCTTGAAGGTGACGAAAAACAGGATGATCGGGAACAGATCGAACAGGAATTTCATTATCTGGTCGGGAATTCGGAGAGTGGGTCGGACGGTGGGTCGGAAAAACGGTCGGGAAAACAGGGACACGGCGCGGGGCGCCCGGTGGCAGGGATGGCACAAATCCGCCGCGGCAGCCAGAGCGGCGCGTTGCGCCATTCGTAGCATGATTGCCGCGCCGGGTTGACCGCCGCGTTGACCGATCCGCAAGCCGGATGAAGGCTGCCGCCACCGGCGGGTGTCTCATGAGTCTCATGACAGACGCCGGCCGGCGACGCGCCGAACTCCGCGCCGCGTTACTTGGGCTCGAATTGTAACGCAGCCGAATTGATGCAGTAACGCAGACCGGTGGGCGCCGGTCCGTCTTCGAACACGTGGCCCAGATGCGCGCCGCAATTCTTGCACTGCACCTCGATGCGCAGCATGCCGTGCGAGCGGTCGGTTTTCTCGGCGATCACTTCGCCGTTGATCGGCTTGAAGTAGCTTGGCCAGCCGCAACCGGCGTCGAATTTGGTGTCCGATTCGAACAGCGGCGTGCCGCAGCAGACGCAGTCATAGATGCCCCGGTCCCAGTGATCGTGATAGCGGCCGGTGAAGGGGCGCTCGGTGGCGGCGTGGCGGGTCACCTGGTACTCGACGTCGGAGAGCTGTTTGCGCCATTCGGCGTCGTCTTTCTGCACGGCGGGGGCGCCGGTGTTGAGGTCGTCGGGTTTGTTCATGGTCGGGGTTCCTGTCTCGAGATTGTTGTGGGGGCCTGTCACGACGAGCAGCTCACTTCCAGCGAGCTGGCCCAATCCGGCGGCAGCCCCGCATACGCTTCGTTTTCCGGTTGCTCGTCGAACGGACGGCGCAGCACGGCTGCCAGACGTTCCACTTCGGAGAAGTCCTTCTCTTTCGCCCGGCGGATCGCCGTTTCCGCCAGATGGTTACGAAGTACGAATTTGGGGTTCACACGGTTCATTGCAATGGCGCGCGCGGCGTCGTCGCGTGTTTCCTCGGACAGGCGCGCACGGTAGTCGTTCACCCACGCGTCGAATGCCGCGCGGTCGAGAAACAGGTCGCGCACGGGCGAGTCGCCGCTCGCATCGTGCCTGGAAATACGCACCAGATTGCGGAACGTCAGCGTGAAATCCGCCCGATTGGCGTGCATGACTTCGAACAGACGGTTGACCAGCTGATCGTCGCCTTCGCGCTCGCTTTCCAGGCCGAGTTTTGCGCGCATGCGTTTTTCCAGCGCCGGCGCGAAACGCTCCTTGAAACCGCCGAGCACACGTTGCGCGTCTTCGATCGCCTTGTCGCCGCGCACGCTTTCCTCGTGCTGTTCGCCCAGCAGCGGCAGCAGGCCTTGCGCGAGGCAAAAGAGGTTCCAGTACGCGATCTGCGGCTGCATCTTGTACGCGTAGCGGCCTTGCGAGTCCGAGTGATTGCAGATGTAGCCGGCGTCGAAACCGTCCATGAAACCGAACGGGCCATAGTCGACCGTAAGGCCGAGGATCGACATGTTGTCCGTATTCATCACGCCATGGCAGAAGCCGACGGCTTGCCATTCGACCATCAGATCGGCGGTCGACAGCACCGCTTCATTCAGCAGCGCGAGATAGGGATCGTCGGCTTCGCGGCAGTGCGGATAGAAGCGATCGATCACATGGTCGGCGAGCGCGCGCAGTGCGTCGACGCGATCGTTCGAATAGAAATGTTCGAAGTGCCCGAAGCGCACGAAACTCGGTGCCACGCGCGTGACGACCGCGGCAGTTTCGACTTCCTCGCGGCGCACCGGCTGGTCGGAGCCGATCACGCATAGCGCGCGCGTGGTCGGAATACCGAGGTGGTGCATCGCTTCCGAGCACAGATATTCGCGGATCGACGAACGCAGCACGGCGCGCCCGTCGCCCATGCGCGAATAGGGCGTGCGGCCGGCACCTTTGAGCTGCAGCTCGAAACGTTGGCCGCTGTGTTCGATTTCGCCGAGACCGAGCGCGCGGCCGTCGCCGAGTTGGCCGGCCCACACGCCGAACTGATGCCCCGAATACACCGACGCATACGGCAATGCTTCGGCAGGCCATTCGCGCGTGGCGTTGCCGGAGAACAGCTCGGCGAAGCCGGGGTCGTTCTGGAGGCCCGGTTCTAAACCGAGCAACGCGGCGGTGTCTTCGGAGAACCCAACCACGTACGGCGCACTGAGCGGCGCCGCGGGCAACCGGGTCAGAAACGCACTGCCGAGCCGCGCAAACGCGCTTTCGGGCGGGGCGGTAAGTGCGTCGGAAAGAGCCGATAACGGCCCGGACAACCCTGCAATGCTTGGGGAAAACGACATGTTGAGCGCCTCTGGATTAGCCGATATTGTAAGTCCGCGCCCGCGGCGCTGCTGGCCGGCCCTTAGCCCGGGGTTGAGCCAGACACGCATCTGCGTGCCGGGCGTCTCCTGCCGGCGCGTGCCGCGTGATCCCCGAACTGCAACCCAATGACGCAAACAAGGCGAGGAGACCTCTCTTTATGACGACGCCGCTGCTTGGCCAGATGATGGACGTGCCGCTCACCGTGTCCTCGTTGCTCGCGCATGCCGCGCGGCATTTCGGCGACACCGAGATCGTGTCGCGGCGCATCGAAGGCGACGTGCACCGCTATACCTACCGCGACTGCGAAAAACGCGCAAAGCAGTTGGCGCAGGCGCTGACCGCGCTTGGCGTCGAGCCCGGCGAGCGGGTGGCCACGCTGGCCTGGAACGGCTACCGGCATCTGGAAGCGTATTACGGCACGACGGGCTTCGGCGCCGTATGTCACACGATCAATCCACGGCTCTTCCCGGACCAGATCGCCTACATCGTCAACCACGCCGACGACGCCTACGTGCTGTTCGACACCACGTTCGCAGCGCTCGTCGATGCGCTCGCGCCGCAGTGCCCCAAAGTGCGCGGCTGGATCGCGCTGGCCGACGAAGCGCATCTGCCGAAAATGCAAACGCCGGTGCTGAGCTATGAAACCCTGCTGGACGCGCAGGATGGCCGCTACGACTGGCCTGCCATCGACGAGCGCCAGGCGTCTTACCTCTGCTATACGTCGGGCACCACGGGCAACCCGAAAGGAGCGCTGTATTCGCATCGCTCGACGGTGCTGCATGCATTCGGCGCCTCGCTGCCCGATGCAATGAGCCTCTCCGCACGCGACTCCGTGCTGCCGGTCGTGCCCATGTTTCACGTGAATGCCTGGGGCATTCCGCACGCCGCGCCGCTGACGGGCGCCAAGCTGGTCTTTCCCGGCAAGGATCTCGACGGCAAATCGCTCTACGAGTTGATGGAGAGTGAGCGTGTCACGTATTCGGCGGGCGTGCCGACCGTGTGGCTCGGCTTGCTCAACCACCTGCGCGAGGCGAAAGTGCGCTTCTCCTCGCTCAACCGCACGGTGATCGGCGGTTCAGCCTGTCCGCCTGCCATGCTGCGAGCCTTCGAGGACGAGTACGGCGTACAGGTGATTCATGCATGGGGCATGACGGAAATGTCACCGCTCGGTACCTTGTCGAAACTGACGTGGGAGCAGAGTCAGCGTCCGTTGGCGGAGCAGCGCAAATTGCTCGAAAAGCAGGGCCATGTGCTGTATGGCGTCGATATGAAGATCGTCGGCGAAGACGGCCGCGATCTGCCGTGGGACGGTGTGGCGTTCGGCGATCTGCACGTGCGCGGTCCGTGGGTGATCGACCGGTATTTCCGCAAGGACGAATCGCCCCTGGTGGACGGCTGGTTCCCCACCGGCGACGTCGCCACCATCGACCGCGACAGTTTCCTGCACATCACTGATCGCTCGAAAGACGTGATCAAGTCGGGTGGCGAGTGGATCAGTTCGATCGACATCGAGAACGTCGCGATCGCGCATCCGGCGGTGGCCGAAGCCGCGTGCATCGCCTGCGCGCATCCGAAATGGACGGAGCGGCCGCTGCTGGTGGTCGTCAAGCGGGCGGGTTTCGACGTGACGCGCGAGGAATTGCTCGCGTTCTACGACGGCAAGGTAGCCAAATGGTGGATTCCCGACGACGTAGTCTTCGTCGACGAGTTGCCGCACACCGCCACCGGCAAGCTGCAAAAGCTCAAGCTGCGCGACATTTTCCGCGATCACGTCCTGCCATCCGCGCTCGCCGACGAAAAGGATTGCCCTCTGACTCCGGATGCCAGGGGAAACCCCGCCTGGAAATAAACAAACGAGAATTGAACGAGCGTGCTTTTTTGTGTATTCTGCCTGCTGACCCCGGGGAAATCGGAGCTAAAGTCGGACAATGAGTCGGCTCGATAACCCGGACGGGCGGCGCGTCATGCGCCGCCTCATCGCACGGAGGCAGGCAGATGGCAGTGGACTACACAACTCATGACGGCGTGGCCGTCATCACGCTGAACAATCCCCCCGTAAACGGCCTCGGCCTCTCGACGCGAGCCGGTATCGTCGAAGGGATCGAGCGCGCGCAGAACGATCCGGCCATCAAGGCGATCGTGCTGACGGGCGCCGGCAAAGCCTTCTCGGGCGGCGCCGACATTACCGAATTCAATACGCCGAAGGCGACCCAGGAGCCGACGCTCCACACGGTCATCAAGACTGTCGAGGGCAGCGCCAAGCCGGTGATCGCCGCGATTCATAGCGTCGCCATGGGCGGCGGGCTTGAGTTGGCGCTCGGCGCGCATTACCGCATCGCGGCACCTGGCGCGCAGATCGCGCTGCCGGAAGTGAAGCTCGGCATCCTGCCGGGCGCAGGCGGCACGCAGCGTTTGCCTCGCGCAATTGGTCTCGAAGCCGCGCTCAACATGATCGTCTCCGGCGCGCCGGTGATGTCGGAGAAGCTGGCCGACTCGGGGCTGTTCGACCAGGTCGTGGAAGGCGATCTGGCCGAAGCTGCGCTCGCGTTTGCCCGCAAGGTCGGCGCTCAGGCGGGCCCGCATCCGAAGGTGCGCGACCGCAAGATCGAGCATCCGAACGCTGCTGGTTTCATCCAGTTCGCGCGCAATACGGTTGCCGCCATGGCGAAGAATTTTCCGGCGCCGCTGAAATGTATCGACGCCGTGGAAGCGGGCGTGCAGAACGGCTTCGACAAGGGGCTTGCATTCGAACGCGAGTGTTTCGTCGCGCTCGTGCAGACGCCGGAAAGCCATGCACTGCGTCACGCGTTCTTCGGCGAACGCGCGGCGAGCAAGATCCCGGATGTGCCTTCCGATACCCCCCTTCGTGACATCAAGCAGGTGGCCGTGATCGGCGCCGGCACGATGGGCGGCGGCATCGCGATGAACTTCATCAACGCGGGCATTCCGGTCACGCTGCTGGAAACGAAGCAGGAAGCGCTCGACCGCGGCCTCGCCACGATCCGCAAAAATTACGAAGCCACCGTCAAGAAAGGCAAGCTCAAGCCCGAGGCGCTGGAACAGCGCATGGCCTTGATCACGCCGACCCTTTCCTACGACGACCTGAAAAACGCCGACCTGATCGTCGAAGCGGTGTTCGAGGAACTCGGCGTCAAGGAGCAGGTGTTCAAGCGTCTCGACGAAGTGGCGAAACCCGGCGCGATCCTCGCGTCGAACACGTCGACGCTGGATGTCGACAAGATCGCAGCGTACACGTTGCGTCCGCAGGACGTGGTCGGCATGCACTTCTTCAGCCCGGCCAACGTGATGAAGCTGCTCGAAGTGGTGCGCGGCAAGGCCACGGCGAAAGACGTGCTCGCCACCGTCATGAAGCTCGCGAAGAAGATCAGGAAGACCGCCGTGGTCTCGGGCGTGTGCGACGGGTTCATCGGCAACCGGATGATCGAGCAGTACATCCGCCAGGCGCTCTTCATGCTCGAAGAAGGTGCGTTGCCCGCGCAAGTGGACAAGGCCATCGAGAAGTTCGGCTTCGCGATGGGCCCGTTCCGCATGAGCGATCTGGCCGGTAACGACATCGGCTGGGCGATCCGCAAGCGCCGCTATCAGGAACATCCTGACATGCACTACTCGAAGATCGCCGACCGCCTCTGCGAGACCGGCCGTTTCGGCCAGAAGACCGGCGGCGGCTGGTACGACTACAAGGCGGGGGACCGCACCGCGTATCCGTCGAAAGTGGTCGACGAGATGATCACGACGTTCTCGAAGGAAAGCAGCGCCGAGCGCCGCAAGATCAGCGACGAGGAAATCGTCGAGCGCCTCGTGTTCGCGCTCGTCAACGAAGGCGCGAAGATTCTCGAGGAAGGGATTGCGTCGAAGGCGTCGGATATCGATATGGTCTATCTGACCGGCTACGGCTTCCCGCTCTATCGCGGCGGCCCGATGCTGTATGCGGATACGGTTGGCCTCTACAACGTCGAGCGCGCGATTCGCCGCTATGCGTCGCGCCCGAATGGCGACGCCTGGCAATTGGCGCCGAGCATCGCGCAGCTTGCGGCACAGGGCCGTGGGTTCAACGGCTGAAGCGCCGCCGCGCCTCGGGTGAAACGGGCGCGATGAGTGAAATGAGTGAAGTGGGGCGGCTGAGCGATCCGCCGGCGCGCCCACCATCAACATCTGGAAGGCGATAAATCGCATGGGACCGGAGTAAGAGCTTTGCATCGGATCGGAGTGGCTTGCTAACGCGTGAACCCCGATCGACAACCAAAGCGCTAACTCTGGTCGACAACGTTGTATGGGACCAGAGTGGGAGCCAAAGCGCTAACTCTGGTCGACACAGGAGAAATGCATGACTGACGCCGTAATCGTATCGACCGCCCGCACGGGCCTCGCCAAATCATGGCGCGGCGGTTTCAACATGACCCACGGCGCGACGCTCGGCGGGCATGTGACGCAGGCCGCCGTCGAGCGCGCGAAGCTCGACCCGGCACGTATCGAAGACGTGATCATGGGCTGCGCGAATCCGGAAGGCGCGACGGGCGCCAACATCGCGCGCCAGATCGCATTGCGCGCCGGTTTGCCGGTCAGCGTGCCGGGCATGACGGTGAACCGGTTCTGCTCGTCCGGTTTGCAGACAATCGCACTGGCCGCGCAACGCGTGATCGCCGGTGAAGGCGACGTGTTCGTCGCGGGTGGCGTGGAGTCGATCTCGTGCGTTCAGAACGAGATGAACCGCCACATGATGGCCGAAGGTTGGCTCAGCAAGAACAAGCCGGAAATCTACTGGTCGATGCTGCAGACCGCCGAGAACGTCGCGAAGCGCTACTCGATCTCGAAGGAACGCCAGGACGAATACGGCGTGCGCTCGCAACAGCGGGCCGCGGCCGCGCTCGAAGCCGGCAAGTTCAAGGACGAGATCGTGCCGATGACGGTGCTCGCCGGTGTCGCCGACAAAGCGAGCGGGCGTCTTTTCACGAAGGAAGTGACGGTCAGCGCCGACGAAGGCATCCGTGCCGACACGACGCTCGAAGGCGTGTCGAAGATTCGTACCGCGATGCCCGGCGGCGTGATCACTGCAGGCAATGCGAGCCAGTTCTCGGATGGCGCATCGGCGTGTGTCGTGATGAACGCGAAAGTCGCGGAGCGTGAAGGCCTGCAACCGCTCGGCATTTTCCGCGGCTTTGCGGTGGCCGGTTGCGAGCCGGACGAGATGGGTATCGGTCCGGTGTTCGCCGTGCCGAAGCTGCTCAAACAGGCAGGCCTGAAGGTCGAAGATATCGACCTGTGGGAGCTGAACGAAGCGTTCGCGGTGCAGGTGCTGTATTGCGCCGACAAGCTCGGCATTCCGCACGACCGCCTGAACGTGAACGGCGGCGCGATCGCGGTGGGCCATCCGTATGGCGTCTCGGGTGCGCGTTTGACCGGCCATGCGCTGATCGAAGGCAAGCGGCGCGGCGCGAAGCTGGTCGTCGTGACGATGTGTATCGGCGGCGGGCAGGGTGCGGCGGGCTTGTTCGAAGTGGTTTGACCACGCGCGAAAGTCGGCAGGGCGAGCGGCATCAGGGCAAAACCATGCCGGGTGCCGGCAGGTTTAACGTGCGCTGATCGACGAAGCGTGTGGTCCCGGCAAGAGCTTGCCGCGCTGGGTAGCGGAATCTGCCCCGACTGCCGGTCCGTGCCGGCAGAGGCGGGTCAGATCGCTCGCCGCAGCCGCGTTTTGACGAGCTGTCTCAGCGTGTGCACGGCTCGAATGATGCGGCTGAGCCACGCGTTTTCGGCCTGGCACGGCTGTACGACGAAGACGGCAGCTCGCGCATGCGTGGCGCTGATCGATACGACGCCGCGCTGTGGCGTGACGTAGCGCTCGCCTTCACGCAGCGTGAGCGACGTGACCGGCACGGTGTCGCCGAGCCACGCCAGAGAGTGATCGCGGTAGTCGAGTTGAAGATCGCCTTCAACGGCCACGATCGAGGTGCGTGCACGCAGATCGTGCACCGCCATTTGACCGGCCGCAACGCGCGAGGCCCTGGCGGCGTTGCGGGGCAAACCGGTGCGAGTGGGTGCGATGGGCATGACCGATTCCTTTAAACCGTTTCCATGCCACACAGCTTATTGAGTTCGTCCACGTGAAAACAGGCGCAACAATGGACTATGTGAACCGGTACAAGACAGGGTTTCAGCACGCTGTATCGGTTGGAATCAGGCCGATGTGTATCTGTCGCCACACGCGAACTGCCCGCACCATCGGCTCATGAACTCTGCCATCTCCATGCCCGATGCCCCTGCGGCGGTTTCGCTGCCGGAGGAACAACCCGCCGATGGCCGGCCCCTGTACCGCCAGTTGGCCGACCAATACCGTCGCGCAATCGATAGCGGCGTGCTGCGTCCCGGCGACCGCATGCCGTCGATGCGCGCGTTCATGCAGCGGCACGGCGTGAGCCTCGCGACGGCCACCGAGAGTTATCGGACGCTCGAACGCGACGCACTGATCGACGCCCGGCCACGCGCCGGTTACTTCGTGCGCGCGCGGCAAACGGCGATGTTGCCAGGCGCGACCGAACCCGATCTCGCGGCTGCCCCAGGGGCTGCGCAGTTCGTCGGCATCCATACGACGATTTCGGCGATCGTATCGAAATTCCAGCGCTATCCGGACGCGTTGAATCTCGGCGGCTCGACCGCCTCGTCCGATCTTTACCCCACTGACGCCTTGCAAAAAGCCGCGCTGCGCGCCTTGCGCCGCCGGCCGACTTTGCTGACCACGTCCGGTCACGATCAGGGCGATCCCGAGCTGCGCGCGATCATTGCGCGCCGTGCGCTCGACGTCGGTATCCAGATCGGCGCAGACGACGTGATCATGACTCACGGCGGCATCGAGTCTGTGAACCTGGCGTTGCGCGCGGTCACCCAGCCGGGCGACACGGTCGCGGTGGAGTCGCCGTGTTTCTTCGGCTTGCTGCAGGTGCTCGAAAGTCTCGGCCTGCGGGCGCTCGAAATTCCGGCCAGCCCAACCACCGGCCTTGCCATCGAAGCGCTGGCGTTCGCGCTGCAAACGCATCCCGACATCAAGGCGATGGTCGTCGTGCCGCATCTGCAGAACCCGCTCGGCAGCGTCATGCCCGATACGCACAAGGCGCGGCTGGTCGAACTGTGCGCGCGAGCCGGCATTCCGTTGATCGAGGACGATCCTTACCGCGAGCTGGTCGACGCCGCCCAGCCGCCCAGATCGCTGAAGACCTGGGACACTGACGGTACCGTGATTCATTGCACGTCGTTCAACAAGACGCTCGCGCCCGGTATGCGGGTCGGCTGGATCAACGGCGGGCGCTGGCATCGGCGCGTCGGCATGCTCAAGTTCGCGCAGTCGCGCCACAACGAGCAGTTGTCGCAAGTCGTGCTGGCCGAATTTCTGGAAACGAGCGCGTATGAGCGGCACCTGCGGCGTTTGCGCGACCGTCTGCGGATTCAGCGTGAGCGAATGGCCGCGGCGATCGCCGCATCGTTTCCCGACGGAACGCGTTTCACGCCACCGGGCGGCGGCATGTTTTTCTGGATCGAGTTGCCGCGCGCCGTGTCGTCCTCCGCTTTTTTCGATGCTGCTTTGGATGAGGGCATACGCGTCATGCCGGGCACGGTGTTTTCGAACTCGGGGCGCTTCGATCATTTCATACGCCTCAGTTGTCCGAGTACGGATCTCGATCGGGCCGACGAGGCGGTGCGCAGCTTGGGGCGTCTCGCGGCACGGATGGCGGCGCATGCGTGAACGCCATAGCGGGTATCATTTCCTGCTGCGCGCGTGCGCCGCTGAGCGCACGTCCGGGCAGCCCGAAACCTGCGGACTTGCACGCGAGGTGCGCAGCGCGCATCGCGTGAAAATGCCGACTACGGAATCTGAAATCAGCAATGACCGAATCACCCTCTTCTAAATCGGGCAGCGCATCGCTACCCGAAAGCCCGTTTGTCGACCGGCTTGGCGCGCAACTCGTATCGGTGGGCGACGGCGTCAGCGAAATCGTGCTGCCGCTGCAGCCCGACCACATGAACACGTGGGATGTCGCGCATGGCGGCGTGACCATGACGCTCGCCGACGTCGCGCTCGCGATGGCCGCGCGCAGTCTGGCCGGCGACGGCATCGGCGTGGTCACCGTCGAGATGAAGGTCAACTTCATGCAGCCAGGCCGCGGCGAATTGCGCGCCACGGGCCGTGTGCTGCACCGCTCGACCACCATGGCCTATTGCGAAGGCGAGATCCGCGACAGCGAAGGCCACTTCGTCGCCAAAGCACTCGGCACCTTCAAATACATGCGGCGTCTCGCCGTGGGACGCGATGTGACGCAACAGCGTCTGCGCAGCGATCCCTCGGCGAAACCCGGTCCAAGCGACGGCTAATTGCCGGATGGGCCTCGCGCGCGCTGAGCGCTCCGCGCCCTGGATCTCGCTGTTTTCCGCTGTTTCCTGCTGTTTTCCGTTGTTACGGACGCCGTTGGTTCGAATCACTCGCCGATCACATCGGTAACCCATGGAGACGATCGTCATGCCCCAGATCAACCGTCAACTCGTGCTGGCTTCGCGTCCACAAGGCGCTGTTACGCCCGACAATTTCAGGCTCGTCGAAACCCCGCTTGCGCCGCTTGCCGACGGCGAATTCCGTGTGCGCAATCATTTTTTGTCGCTCGATCCGTACATGCGCGGCCGCATGAACGACAGCAAGTCGTATGCAGCGCCCCAGCCGCTGGACGAAGTGATGATCGGCGGCACGGTGGGTGAAGTGGTGGAGTCGAAGAATCCGAAATTCGCAATTGGCGATAAGGTCGTCGCGATGTTCGGCTGGCAGGAGTACGGCACTTCGAACGGCGCGGGCGTGCAGAAAGTCGACGATACGCACGTGCCGCTGTCGGCTTATCTCGGCCCGGTCGGCATGCCGGGTGTCACGGCCTGGTACGGCCTGAACAGGATCATCGCGCCGAAAGCGGGCGACACCGTGGTAGTCAGCGCGGCAAGCGGCGCGGTGGGCAGCGTGGTCGGGCAACTGGCGAAGCTGGCCGGCGCGCGTGCGGTCGGCATCGCAGGCGGTGCGGACAAATGCCGCTATGTTGTCGAGACGCTCGGCTTCGACGCCTGCGTCGACTACAAGGCCGGCAACCTGTATCAGGAACTCAAGGCCGTGACGCCGGACGGCGTGGATGGCTACTTTGAGAACGTCGGCGGCGAAGTGCTCGACGTGACGCTGGCGCGCATGAACGCGTTTGGCCGCATCGCGTTGTGCGGTTTTATCGCGGGTTACGATGGCCAGCCGCTGCCGCTCAAGCACCCCTCACTGATGCTCACGCAGCGGCTGATGGTGCAAGGCTTCATTGTCAGCGAACACATGGAAGTGTGGCCTGAAGCGCTCAAGCAACTCGGCACGCTGGTCGCGCAGAAAAAACTGCAGTATCGGGAGACCATTGCGCAAGGGCTCGATGCGGCGCCCGAGGCGTTCATTGGTCTCCTGAAGGGCAAGAACTTCGGCAAGCAGCTCGTCAAACTGATCTGAGCACGGCGGCTGCCGAGCCGCGCGTGCGGTAAATGTCGATGAGGCCCAGCCGATCAATGTATCGGCTGGCGCTTCCAGCGTGGATAATCGCGGGCCGATAAACGCAGGAGTAAAACGATGTTCGAATTCGCCGGCAAGGTGGCGGTGATCACTGGTGCAGCAAGCGGCTTCGGCCGGGCGTTCGCGGAGAAGGGCGCGTCGCTTGGCATGAAGCTCGTGCTCGCCGACCTGAATCCCCAAGCGCTTCTTCAAACTGTCGACGCGTTGCGTGCCGGCGGCGCCGAAGTCATTGGCGTGCCGACGGACGTGTCCGACGCGGCCCAGGTCGACGCACTCGCGCAAGCGGCGCTCGACGCTTTCGGCAAGGTGCATCTTCTGTTCAACAACGCGGGCGTGGGTTCGGGCGGCTTCCTCTGGGAAAGCTCGGCGAACGACTGGGCATGGGTGTTCAACGTCAACGTGATGGGTGTCGCGCACGGCGTGCGCGCCTTCACGCCGATCATGCTGCGGCAGAACGAACCTGCGCATATCGTCAACACGGCGTCGGTGGCGGGTTTGCTGTCGCCGCCCGCGATGGGTGTGTACAACGCCTCGAAGCACGCTGTCGTGTCGCTTACCGAGACGCTCTATCACGACCTGCAACTCGCGCAGGCGGGCAAGCCGGCACAAACAGCAGGCGGCGAGGTCGGCTGTTCGTTGTTGTGTCCCGCCTTCGTGCCGACGGGCATCGCCGACGCCGAGCGCGCGCGGCCCGCTGAACTGCGCAACGCGAGTGGCCCGACGCGCTCGCAGATTGCGGCCGGCAAGCAACTGCAACGTGCGGTGCAATCAGGCAAGCTGAACGCGGCCGACGTCGCCGAGATTACGTTCGAAGCGATCGCCGCGCGGCGGTTTTACATCATCACGCATCCGGGCATCATGGCGACGGTGAAACTGCGTCACGAGGATATCGAGCAGTTACGCAACCCGACTGATCCGATGTCGCTGAAGCCCGAAGTGAAGAACGCGAGCTAGGCGCGGTTTTCCCGGTTTTGCCCCGTTTTTAACCGCTAACTTTCGGCGCCCACGCGCCACACCGAAGCCCGATGCCGCTGAATCCGAAGATCGAGCAGGTGCTCGACATGATCGCGCGCGCGAAACGCCCGCAGCTTCACGAGTTGAGTCCGCAACAGGCGCGTGCGTCCTACGAGAAAAGCGCGCCGATTCTGGAGATCGCAAGTGCGCCGATGTTCGCGGTCGAAGACTTGCGCGTGCCGGCGCGCGACGGTGCGACGCTTCGCGCGCGTCTTTATCAGCCTGTCGAGCCGAGCTGGGCCGAGCCTGCGCCGGCGCTGGTGTATTTCCACGGCGGCGGCTTCACGGTTGGCAGTGTCGACACGCACGATGCGTTGTGCCGGATGTTCGCGCGCGACGGCCGCTGTGCGGTTCTGTCGGTCGATTACCGGCTTGCGCCCGAGTCTAGATTCCCCACCGCCGTTGAAGACGCGTTCGATGCGTTGAGCTGGCTGCACGCGCATGCCGCGGAATACGGCATCGACGCAGAGCGCCTGGCCGTGGGCGGCGATAGCGCGGGCGGCACGCTGGCCACGGTGTGCGCCGTGCTGGCACGCGACGCGGGTATCAAACTCGTGCTGCAACTGTTGATCTATCCGGGCACCACCGGGTATCAGCAAACCGATTCGCACGTGCGCCTTGCCGACGGCTTCCTGCTGTCGGGCGCCACGATTCAGTGGTTCTTCGATCAATATGTGCGCGACAAGAGCGACCGCGACGACTGGCGTTTCGCGCCGCTCGACGGCACGCGCGGCGCACCCGATTTCGGCGGCCTCGCGCCGGCATGGATCGCGACCGCCGAATACGATCCGCTAAGCGACGAGGGCGATGCGTATGCGGAAAAACTGCGCGCAGCGGGCAATCAGGTCACCCTGAAACGCTATCAGGGCATGATTCACGAGTTCTTCAAGATGGGCGGCTACGTGCCCGACGTGGCGCACGCGCATGCGGATGCCGCCGCGGCATTGCGGGCGGCGTTTAGCGTCGAGTAGCCGCCGCTTTCATGTCAGGAGCGCTTTAGTCCGTTTCGCGTTCAACGTTGAACGCAAAGCTGCGCTCGAAGCTGCCGGGGCGCGCGATCCGGTGCGAGCCGTTGTCGTCACTGCGCTCGGCGGCCGCTACGCTGATGATCTCGCCATGCACGGTCACACGCACCGCAGTCGTGCCGCGCGTGCCGTACTCCGGCGTTTCGATAAACGCTGCCGACAACGCCCGCTCCCGTTCGAGCGGAATGCCGGTGGACGGCAATTCGTCGTCGCGCGCGAGGCGTGGATCGCGCATCAGATCGATCATGCGTTCGAGCGGCGGCATTGCATCGCGCGTGAGCATGGCGCCCAGTTCCGCGCGCTTTTTCACCAGCTTCGGCCACGCGGTATCGAGCACCGCGTTCGAGATGCCGTGCGTGCCGGCGGCAAGCAGCGCGGGCGCGGTATTCGAACGGTTGCAGTACCAGCCGAGCTCGCGTCTCGTCCAGTCGCCGACGAGCAGATTGAAGCCGTTGTAGATTTCGCCGGTGCGCGCGACGTGTTGCAGATAGTCGAGCGGTGTTTCGTGCGGGCCCTTACCGTTGTCCGCGCCTTGCGCGGCGCCGGTGAGCCAGTCGCTGACAAGCGTGCCGCGGGTCGGCGCATCGGCGCGCATTTCATGCGGCGCGCGGTAATTGGTCAGCGCGGCAAAGCGGCCATCGCGCGACATGCCGAGCCACGTGCCGCCGCCCACCAGATCACGGCCGGCCAGCACGGTCGGCGCGTCATGCCACCAGCTGATCGGCTCGGCGGTGCGGCGGAAGAATTCGTCGCGATTCGCGGCGAGCGTGAAGAGCGGCCCGTCGAGCGCATCGGGTCGCCAGTCGAAAACGATCAGGCACATCGGGGGGCGTCTCCCGGTGAGGGCGGTGGAGGAACAGATGCGATGAAAAAGCGGCGCGGGATTGCGCCGCCTGGGTCCGGGCGCTTAAACCTCGGTCGGCAACCCATAGGGCAACGCGAGGAACGTCAGCGCCGGACCGTCCGCCGCGCCCAGGTGCACGGTGCCGCCTTCCAGCGCCGCCAGTTTCATCTCGACCAGCATATCGACGCCGCCCTCGGGCGCCGATGCCGCATTCACCACCATGCCGCACGGCTGGCCCGGATCGTCCGAGTGGAACAGTTCGGCGCCGGCTTTGACGGCCTCCAGTTCGCCCGTCACGTTGGCGAGCGAGGTGCGCCGCTTGATCGTGCCGCGATACTGGCTGCGCGCCACGACTTCCTGACCCGGATAGCAACCTTTGCGGAAATTGACCGCGCCTAGCACGTCGAAATTGACCATCTGCGGTACAAACTGCTCGACCACCGGTTGCGTGATGCGCGGTTCGCCCGCCCGAATGTCGAGCCAGTCCCATACCGCCGGCGACACGCGCGTGAGCTTTTCGTCGAGCAAGGGCAGGTGCGCTTCGATCGCGGCCTTCGGACCGACCCACAGATAGCGCAGCCGGTGAAGCGCGTCCGGAACGCGAATCAGCGAGCCCGCCGTGCCGTCCACCTGCACATGCACGCCGTCGGGCAGCGCGTCGAACACGCCCGAAAGGGCTTTGCGCACGTCGCCCGCGAGGCCCACCACCGCCAGTTCGCCACTCGCGTCCGTGAGCTTTGCCTTGGCGCGCAGGACAAACATGGACAACCGCTTCTGCACGGCGGCCTGCAGGTCCTTCGACACCAGCAGACGGATCGTCTCGCCCGTGCGCCACGTCAGCAACGACGCCAGCAGCCGGCCCTTGGCCGAGCAATAGCCCGCGAGGCGCGCGTTGGCGGCGTCGAGATGCTGGGTGTCGTTGGTCAGCTGGCCATGCAGGAAGCTCGCCGCGTCGTCGCCGGTCGCGTCGATCACGCCGAACTGCGTGAGCGGCATATAGGCGCCTTGCCCGATAACGGCGTCGAATTCAGCGGCGGCAGGGCGCGGCAGCACAGGCAGTCCGACCGGTGTAGAGACCTGCGCTGTGGCCGCGGCGCCGGTGGGGGGCGCTGAAGTTGTCACTGAAGGCGTGCCTGAAGCGGTAGCGAGCGGTGTGTTCATGGATTCCGAGAACAGTCAATTCTGACTTTAGCTAAGGCAAACAAGTATTATATGAGGTCCAACCCAGCCCCGTTTCGCATGACCCTTCTGAAGAAATGTTTCGTCGCCGGCTCAATTGTCATTGTGCTGGCCGCAGCCGCAATCGCAGGCGGATATCACTGGGCCACCAGTCCACTCGATTTGACCCCCGCGCAACTCGACGTCACCGTCAAACCGCACAGCAGCTTGCGCAGCGTCACGCTGCAGCTCGTGCGCGGCGGCGTGCCGGTCGAGCCGGAACTGTTCGTCATCATGACGCGGCTGCTCGGGCTGCAAAGCGACCTGAAATCCGGCAACTACGAGTTCAAGACGGGCATCACGCCGTACGAAGTGCTGCAAAAAATCGCCCGCGGCGACGTCAACGAATACGTGGCGACCATCATCGAAGGGTGGACTTTCAAGCGCATGCGTGCCGAGCTGGACGCCAATCCGGCGCTCAAGCACGACACGGCCGGCATGAGCGACACGGATCTGATGAACGCGATCAACGCGCCGGAAGCATCGATCGGCAATGGCGAGGGGCTGTTTTTCCCGGACACCTATCTGTTCGACAAGAACACCAGCGATCTCGACGTTTATCGCCGCGCGTACCGTCTGATGCGGCTGCGGCTGGACGAAGCCTGGGCCGCGCGGGCGCCGAACCTGCCGTACAAGACCCCGTATGATGCGTTGACGATGGCGTCGATCATCGAAAAGGAAACCGGCAAGCCGTCGGACCGGCCGATGGTGGCGGCCGTGTTCGCGAACCGTCTGCGCGTGGGCATGCCGCTGCAGACCGACCCGACCGTGATTTACGGCATGGGCGAGAGCTACACCGGCCGCATCCGCAAGAAGGACCTGCAGACCGACACTCCCTACAATACCTACACCCGGATGGGGCTCCCGCCAACGCCCATCTCGCTGCCCGGTGTCGCATCGCTGCAGGCGGCGATGAACCCGGCGCAATCCACCGCGCTGTACTTCGTATCGCGCGGCGACGGCAGCAGTATCTTTTCTGACACCCTCGGCGATCACAACAAGGCCGTGGACAAATACATTCGAGGGCAATGATGGCGAGGGGCAAATTCATAACGTTTGAAGGCATCGACGGTGCCGGCAAGACCACGCATCTGAGCTGGTTTCGCGAACGCCTCGAAGAGAAGGTCGCGAGCACCGGCCGCTCGGTCGTGATGACGCGCGAGCCGGGCGGCACGGCGCTCGGCGAACAGATTCGCGAGATCGTGCTGCATCAGAAGATGGACCTCGAAACCGAAGCGCTGCTGATGTTCGCGCTGCGCCGCCAGCATCTGGCCGAGGTGATCGAGCCGGCGCTGGCGCGCGGCGACTGGGTGCTGTCCGACCGCTTCACCGACGCGACCTTCGCCTACCAGGGCGGCGGCCGCGGCCTGCCGCGCGACAAGCTGGAAACGCTCGAGCGCTGGGTGCAGGGCGGTTTTCAGCCGGACCTGACGGTGCTGTTCGACCTCGCGCCGGAAATCGCCAACGAACGGCGCAGCGCCGCCCGCGATCCGGATCGGTTCGAAAGCGAGTCGGAGGCATTTTTCAACCGCACCCGTACCGAATATCTGCGTCGCGCGGAAGAAGCGCCGTATCGGTTCGCTATCATTGACTCTTCACAGAGCATCACGCGAATTCAGAAGCAACTCGAAGAATTGATCACAGTTCTTTGATTTTAAAAGAATATAATTTCATCTTATAACGTTGGCAGAGCTCACCTGAAGTCTCGAAGTGCATTGTCAACCGATTGATTTAAAAGAGAAACGATGATTTATCCGTGGCAAGCCGATGACTGGAATCGCCTGCAGCAGTTGCGTGGGCACTGGCCGCACGCTTTGCTGCTGCATGGGCAGGCAGGGATCGGCAAGCTGCGCTTCGCGCAGCACCTCGCGCAGGGGCTCCTCTGCGAGGCTCAGCAGGCCAACGGTGAGCCATGCGGCGCGTGTGTGGCATGCAACTGGTTCACGCAGGGTAATCATCCGGACTACCGGATCGTCGTGCCTGAAGCGTTGGCCGCCGAAGCCGGTCTCGCCAGCGCCGCGGACGAAAAACCCGAGAAGGCCGAAGGCGACGAAGGCAAGAAAACCCGCGCGCCCAGCAAGGAAATCAAGATCGAGCAGATCCGCGGCTTGCTCGATTTCGTCGGCGTCGGTTCGCACCGTGGCGGTGCGCGCGTGGTCGTGCTGTATCCGGCAGAGGGGTTGAACATCGCGGCGGCCAACGCGCTCCTGAAAACGCTCGAAGAACCGCCGGCGGGCGTGGTGTTCCTGATGGTGTCGGCGCGCATCGATCGCCTGCTGCCCACCATTATCAGCCGCTGCCGCCAATGGCCCATGACGATGCCCGCGCCGGAGGTCGCCACCAGGTGGCTCGCCGCGCAAGGCGTCGCCGAAGCGCCCGCGCTGCTCGCCGAGGCCGGCGGTGCGCCGCTCACGGCCCTTGCACTGGCAAGCGACGAGAACCGCACGCTGCGCGACTGGACCCTGAAGCAACTTGCTGCCGGTGCCGATTGCGACGCCTTTGCTTGCGGCGAAGCGCTGCAAAAACTGCCGGTGCCGCTCGTGCTCGGCTGGCTGCAACGCTGGATGTACGATTTGCTGGCGCAACGCACAGCCGGCGCGCCGCGGTACTTTCCGCAGGCCTCGGCGGCATTGTCGCGCTGTTCGGCCCAGGCCGACGCCAGCGCGTTTGCGCGCTTCATGCGCACCGTGACGCGCCAACGCGCCGTCGAGAATCACCCGCTGAACGCGCGCCTCGTGTTTGAAGAACTGTTTATTGGCTATCGCGACCTGTTCGCGTAAATCTTCTGATGCCGGACGGTTAGCTCCAAGGCAAGCGCGCCTTACCGCGCCGCGCTTGCCCGTGTGCCCGTCCGCCGATTCGTCTTCCATCTCACGTTCAAAGTACCATGAGCCTTTCTTACCGCGATGCCACGCTCGACGATCTGCCTGCGATCGTCGCCATCTACAACTCGACCGTGCCGTCGCGGCAAGTCACAGCCGATCTCGAGCCGGTGAGCGTCGAAAGCCGTTTGGCATGGTTTCATGCGCACGGCCCGCAAAAGCGCCCGCTGTGGGTGGTGGAGGATCCGCAGCAGTCCGGCCGGGTGATTGCCTGGCTGAGCTTCTCTGACTTCTATGGCCGCCCGGCCTATCTGCGCACCGCCGAAGTCAGCATCTATCTGGACGAAAGCGCACGCGGCAAGGGGCTCGGCAAGCAACTGCTGGCGGCTTCGCTTGCGGCGGCGCCGGCGCTCGGCATCGATACCGTGCTGGGTTTTATCTTCGGCCACAATGACGCGAGCCTGCGCCTGTTCCGCAGCTTCGGCTTCGACACGTGGGGATCGCTGCCGCGCGTCGCGGTGCTGGACGGCGTGGAGCGCGATCTGGTGATTCTCGGCAAGCGGCTCGGCACGGCGGCAGCGGCCTGATTTGCAGGCCGATTTGCAGCCTGGTTGGCCGGATTCACCCCACGCTATTTATCAGCAGGACATCATCATGTTTGTCGATTCGCATTGCCATATCAATTTCGAAGGACTCGCTGACCGCCTGCCGCAGGTGCTCGAGAACATGCGCAGTCACTCGGTTACGCATGCGCTATGCGTATCGGTCGACCTGGAGACGCTGCCGTCCGTGCTGGCGATCGCCAGTGAGTACGAGAACGTGTTTGCATCGGTTGGGGTGCATCCGGATCACGAGGACATGCGCGAGCCGAGTCTCGCCGAGCTCGTCGAGCTGGCCGGGCATCCGAAGGTGGTCGCGATCGGCGAGACCGGCCTCGACTACTACCGCCTCGAAGGCCGCACCATCGCCGATATGGAATGGCAGCGCGAGCGTTTCCGCACCCATATCCGCGCGGCACACGCCACGAAGAAGCCGCTGATCATCCACACGCGTTCGTCTTCGGAAGACACCTTGCGCATCATGGCCGAGGAGCGCGCGAGCGAGCCGGGTGGTGTGATGCATTGCTTCACCGAACCGTGGGCGGTTGCGGAGCAGGCGCTGGCGCAGAATTTTTACATTTCGCTATCGGGCATCGTCACGTTCAAGAGCGCAACCGATGTGCAGGATGTCGCACGCCGCGTGCCGCTCGATCGTTTGCTGATCGAAACCGACTCGCCGTACCTCGCGCCGGTGCCGTATCGCGGCAAGCCTAATGAACCTGCGTACGTAAGTTATGTCGGACGCTTCATCGCGCAACAGCGCGACATGCCGGACACGGCGTTGGCCGCCGCGACGACCCAAAACTTCTTCCGGCTGTTCAAGATTCCCGTGCCGGCTGGCGCCTGATTTGTAAAATTAATATATATCAATAGGATAGGGACGTTTCCTAAAGTTAAACATGAAAAACTATTCGACTTCGAGCGTGACGTTTCAAGAAACATCAGCGGTGCAAACCGCCCTCGGTTCCGCACGCCGAAGCGCCTCGCGCCTCGCGCTGGCCGCCTCGCTCGCCTGCGCCGCGCTGACTTCGCTGGTGGCGGCGCCGGTTCAGGCTGCGCCGATCGACTCGCTCATCAAGTCGGTTAAATTCGACGACGTCGACGGGGTCAACAAACTGCTCGCCAAAGGCATGGACCCGAACAGCGTCGACAACCAGGGCTTCCCGCTGCTGGTGATCGCCGCACGCGAGAAGTCGGACAAGGTGGGCGCCGCGCTGCTTGCCAACCCGAAGACCAACATCGAGATTCAGGACAAGGCCGGTGAAAACGCGATGATGATGGCGGCGCTGAACGGCGACCTCGACTTCGTCAACCAGCTGATCGCGAAGGACGCCGAAGTCAACAAGAAGGGCTGGGCGCCGCTGCACTACGCAGCGGCGAACGGCCACGACGACATCGTCAAGGTCCTGCTCGACCATTCGGCCTACGTCGACGCCGGCTCGCCGAACGGCACCACGCCGCTGATGATGGCCGCGCGCGGCGGTCATGTGTCGACGGTGAAACTCCTGCTCGACAACGGCGCGGACCTCACGGTGAAGAACCAGATCGGCCTCACCGCGCTCGATTTCGCGAAGACCTACAAGGAGCCGGACGTGGTCGAAGGACTCACCGCGCGCCTGCAGCAGATGCAGCAGAAGTAAATTGAGCTGAAAACCGGCGTGCCTGCGTTCGGTACGCCGGTTGCCGGGAGATCGGGCTTGCTGGACCGCTGGCGTATCGGCCGCCGAGGCATCGGTCGCCGGAGCGACTGGCACATGAGCGACTGGCACCGGAGCGCCGGCCACCGGAGTGCCGGCCACCGGAGTGCCGGCCGAAAATTTGACTGAAGATAGCGGCGGTTGGCACGCCTGCCGCTTCATAAAACAGTGCAGAATGACGACTTGGCGCGCTACGAGGCGCGCCGGTTCGATGCGGCGCAAGACCGCCTGATAAACGACCCTGGAAAGGAACACCATGCTGCGGGCCTTGATTTTCGCCAGCGCGCTTGCCGTCCCCCTGTCGGCAGCCGCGTTTACGGGGGGCGACCTCAACAAGCTATGCACGAAGACCGATGTGGCTTCGCGTAGTGCGTGTGCCGCCTATATCGAAGGCGCCGCCGACGGCATCTTCAACACGATCGACGCAATCGGCGGCACCACCGGGCCGCGCGTCGGCCAGTACTTCTGCCTGCCGCCAGACGCGCGCTCGGCGCAACTCACCGACGCGGTGCGCAAGTACATCGCCGATAACCCGATCGTCGCGGGCTATAACGCCAGCACGGCGATTTCGCTTGGGCTCGGCAAGGCGTTTCCTTGCAGAAGCGGCAACTGATCGCGTCGTTGCCGTGAACCTGACGTGAATGGCCGGCTGACGCCAGCGCCGCAGGCCCCAATGGGGTGCGGCGGGCGTGTGGCCAGGCCGCATCGAAGTCCGCTGCAGTGCCGGCGCAAAGGCGGCACAAAACCGGCACAAAGGCGGTTTAAAGCCGGCCATCTGTTTCCGTAAGCTGCCGCCCCGGGCACCTTTCCCCAGTCCGTATCGCGCCCGCCGCACGCAAAGATGCGTGCAACCGACCGGGCGTCGAATGAGTCCAACCGTCCATCGGACTCACGAACCTGGCGCGGCATCGCGTGAGTTACCCGCTTCGGGTCTTCAAAATGCTACAGCGTTCAAGACGCTGCTAGCGGACGTCATAAGCAGACGCAACCAGCGCGTGAAACGCGAAGCCAGCGCCATACGAACCAGGGAGGACTACCAACATGGGCCGACTGATCGTCGTGTCGAATCGTGTCGCAACGCCGACGGAAACCAAAGGATCGGCGGGCGGCCTCGCGGTCGGCGTGTTCGGCGCACTGAAGGATGCGGGCGGCGTGTGGTTCGGCTGGAGCGGCGACGTGGTGAGCGAGACCGTCGCCAATGCCGGGCCGACGCTGGAGCAGGACGGCGCGGTGACCTTTGCGACCGTCGGCCTCACGCGTAAGGATTACGACCAGTATTACCGCGGTTTTTCGAACGCCACGTTGTGGCCGGTGTTCCACTACCGCAACGACCTCGCGCGCTACGAGCGCGAGGAGTATGCGGGCTACCGGCGTGTCAACGCATGGCTCGCGCACAAGCTGATCAAGCTGCTCGAACCCGGCGACGTGATCTGGATTCACGACTACCACCTGATCCCGTTCGCCGAAGCGCTGCGCGCCGAGGGCATCACGAACCGCATCGGTTTTTTCCTGCACATTCCGTTTCCCGCGCCGCAGATCCTGCTCAACATTCCACCGCACGAAGAGCTGGTCAAATCGCTGTCCTGCTACGACCTGCTGGGCTTTCAGACCGCGACCGACGAACTCGCTTTCCACGACTACGTGACGCGCCACGCGCGCGGCGCTGTGAGCGAGGGTAATCACGTCGAGGCTTTCGGGCGCAAGCTGCGTACGGGCGTCTACCGGATCGGCGTGTTCCCCGACGAAATCGCCGAACAGGCCAAGCGCTACGAAAGCCGCCAGCATGTACTCGAGCTGAAGCAGAGTCTGGAGGGCCGCAAGCTGATCATGAGCGTCGACCGGCTCGATTATTCGAAGGGGCTCGTGGAACGGTTTCGCGCCTTCGAACAGTTGCTGGAGCGCTCACCCGAGTGGCGCGGCAACGTCACGCTGGTGCAGATCGCGCCGCCGACCCGTTCGGACGTCGCCACCTATCAGAAGATCCGTCAGGATCTCGAATACGAAGCAGGGCGCATCAACGGGCGCTATTCGGGCCTCGACTACACGCCGATCCGTTATCTGAATCAGCAGTACGACCGCTGGAAGCTGATGTCGCTGTTTCGCGAGTCGCAGATCGGCTTTGTCACCCCCTTGCACGACGGTATGAACCTGGTCGCGAAGGAATATGTCGCCGCGCAAAATCCCGACGATCCCGGCGTGCTAGTGTTGTCGATTTTCGCCGGCGCGGCGGCCGAGTTGACCGGCGCGCTGCTGGTCAATCCACATGATGCGATCGGCATGTGCGAAGCGTTGCAGCGTGCCTTGCAAATGCCGCTCGACGCGCGCAAGCGGCGTCACGAGATCAATATGGCGGCGCTGCGCAAGAACGATCTGGGCGTGTGGCGCGATACTTTCCTCAACGATTTGCGCAATGTGCCCGTGCAGAAGCCGGGCAAGGGCGGCGGGCATAAGTGATGATGTGTTTGAACGGGGTTGTTTTGCTGGGCGTCCCAGGGCGCATATCGATTCGAAGGGTGGCCGCATGCTGAGGACTTTGGCCATCGCCGGGTATCGGTCGCTGCGCGAGTTGATCGTGCCGCTCGGACAGTTGAATGTGATCACGGGGGCCAATGGTAGCGGCAAATCGAGTGTGTATCGCTCGCTGCGTCTGCTGGCCGAGACTGCGCGCGGCGGCGTGATTACGTCGCTTGCGCGTGAAGGTGGGTTGCAATCTACGTTGTGGGCCGGGCCTGAACGGTTTTCGCGCGCGGTGCTGGCGGGCGAGTTGCCAGTCGAGGGCACGCGCCGCAAGGAGCCGGTGAGTCTGCGGCTCGGCTTTTCGGGCGACGAATTCGGCTATTCGATCGACCTCGGTCTGCCGCCGCTCGACAGGGCTACCCGGTTTCCCCTCGATCCCACGATCAAACGCGAGTGCATCTGGAGCGGCCCCGTGCTGCGACCGTCCGCATTGCTGGTCGACCGGCATGGCGCGGCACTGCGCACGCGTGACGAACAGGGCGACTGGCAAACCATTCCTCAACCGGTCGCCAGCTTCGACAGCATGATGACGGAGTTCTCCGACCCGCGGACCGCGCCCGAGATGATCACGGTGCGCGAGCAGATTCGCTCGTGGCGCTTCTACGACCACTTCCGTACCGACGCCGAAGCGGCCGCGCGTCTGCCGCAGATCGGCACGCACACGCCGGTGCTCTCGAATGACGGTGCGGACCTCGCCGCGGCCTTGCAAACCATCCGCGAGATCGGCGACCCCACGGCACTCGATGCCGCAATCGACGACGCCTTTCCCGGCTCGAGTCTCGACATCGCCACGCAGGACGGCCGCTTCGAGGTGTCGATGCAGCAGCATGGTCTGCTGCGCCCGTTGAAGGGCGCGGAGCTGTCGGACGGCACCTTGCGTTACCTGCTGCTGGTCGCCGCGCTGCTGACGCCGCGTCCGCCCGCGCTGCTGGTGCTGAACGAGCCGGAGACGAGCTTGCACCCGGACCTGCTGCCGGCGCTCGCGCGCCTGATCGCGCGAGCTGCCGCGCATTCCCAGGTGCTGGTCGTGTCGCACGCGGCGCGGCTGATCGCGGCGCTCGAGCGGGAGGACGGCAGCCAGTCGATCGTGCTCGAGAAGCACTTCGGCGCAACGCGTATCGCCGATGCGGACGATCGCGACTTGCCCGCCTGGAAATGGCCGGCGCGATGACTGCGGCGCAGTGGATAATAGGCGCGCCGCACCATGTAAGCTGAATGTAACAGCGTGCAGGAATTGCAAAGCCAGGGGCTTTTTGTTACGCCTTGATGAATAATGCTCTGATGCGGATGGTGCAGGCGAACACCTGATGATCACCTGAGGTTCGCGCATTGATGGAGAAGGACGGCGCTGAGGGACTCAGCGCCGCTGGCGTGCACCGCCCTCGGCGCGAGCCGTCAGTTCACGGAGACAAATATGAAGATTGCCCAGATCGCCCCCTTGACCGAATCGGTGCCGCCGAAGCTGTACGGCGGCACGGAGCGCGTCGTGTCCTATATCACCGAAGCGCTCGTCGAACTCGGTCACGACGTGACGCTATTCGCGAGCGGCGATTCCGTCACGAGCGCCAAGCTCGAAGCGGTATGGCCGAGCGCACTGCGTCTGGACCCGGGGATCCGGGATCGTATCGCACCCCATATGCTGTTGATGGAACTGGTGCGCCGCCAGGCCGAAAACTTCGACGTGCTGCATTTTCACCTCGACTACTACTCGTTTTCGGTCTTCAAGCGTCAGGACACGCCGTTCGTCACAACCATGCATGGTCGTCTCGACTTGCCTGAGCAACAACCGGTATTCGACACCTTCAATACCGCGCCGGTGATCTCCATTTCAAACGCGCAGCGCCACCCGTTGCCGCAGGCCAAGTGGCTGACCACTGTCTATCACGGCCTGCCGGAGCAGCTCTACACGCCGCAGCCGGTCGAGCAGAAGTACCTTGCGTTTCTCGGCCGTATCTCGCCGGAAAAACGGGTCGACACCGCGATCCGGATTGCCGGGCGCTGTGGCATGCCGATTCGCATCGCCGCGAAAGTCGATTCCGCCGACCGTGAATATTTCGAGCGCGAGATCAGGCCGTTGCTGGATTTGCCGCATGTCGAGTTCATCGGCGAGATTGCGGATTCCCAGAAGGCCGAGTTTCTGTCGGGCGCACACGCGTTGCTTTTCCCGATCGACTGGCCGGAGCCGTTCGGTCTCGTGATGATCGAAGCCATGGCGTGTGGTACGCCGGTGATCGCGTTCAACCGCGGTTCGGTGCCTGAAGTGCTGGACGACGGCGTGACAGGCTTTATCGTCGAAGACGAGATCGGCGCGGTGGCGGCGGTGAATCGCCTGCATAAGGTGCCGCGGGCGGGTGTGCGGCAACGCTTTGAAGAGCGCTTCACATCGCACCGCATGGCGCAGCAGTACGTGGATGCGTATCAGTCGGTGATTCGCGCGCAGAAGCGCTCGCGCTTCAAGGTGATCGATACGTCGGGAAGCTGAGTAAGCTGGCGCGGCCTCACGCGGCACCATGAAAAAGAACGGCGACGTGCAATGCGCATCGCCGTTTTTTTATTGCTGCAAGACGCGGCCTGAGACCTAAGACCTCGGTGCGGATAGCCGCCTAGATCTTCAGGCGCGATACCTTGGTGCCCTGCAGCGAGATATCGGCCATCAGGCCGGTGTTGGTCAGGATGATGACTTCGACCGGGGCGGTGGCCGTAGTGGTATCGATCGCGCCGTTGGCGCCCATCTTCACCAGCGCGACGGAAGCGTCGCCGCCCGCCGACCAGCCGTCGGCATTGCGGAATGAATCGAGCGAGTCCTGCGTCATGAACAGGAAGACAATGGCCTTCGACTGCGCGCCTGCCTGCAGACCGAACGAACCCGAAACCGTGCTGTAGTAACCCACCGAGCTGCCACCCACGCGCAGTGCGCCTTCGCCGTACTGGCCGCCGACGATGAAGCCCACTTGCAGCACGGACGGGAACACCAGCACGCCGCGCGCCTTGGAGACGAGTTCGCGCGAACCCTTCACGGTCGTGAACAGGCGCGACATGGTGCCGTCGACGCTGGCGTCGATCGACTGGCGTTTGGATGCATCAGTGGAGGGAGTGTTGGGGCTGCTGCCGTTGGTTGTACAACCAGCGAGTGCAAGGCCTCCGAAAGCGAGCGCAGCGGTAGTCTTCAGCATGAAGTTTCGTCTTTGCATCGTTTTTCTCCATCATGGTTCCTGGGCACAACCTCATATGGTGTTGCCGGGTTGCCTTTGAGTTATATCACACGCCAGCGCGGAAGGCGTACTTCGTCGCCTGGCGAAAAGCCTTGTGTGGCGGGGGTTTGCGACTTGCCGCAGGGCGTGTCGATGTAATTTTGACCGGGCTCGGAAGATCGTTGGAAGGTGCTTGGGCAGGGCGTCCGAAAAGGCTCCCGGCGAATCGTGGCGAACCGCGCGCGGCTCGTTGGCGGCTGGACCGAGGTCGTATCGGGTCCCTGTTTTTACCGATTTATCGTCTTCACGATTCGCATTGAAATCTAACTGAAAGTGTTGCCGTGACGCCGCACCGGCGTCCTCATCCATGGTTCGCCGGGCTTTTGACAGGTGGGCGCCGCAGCGCGCGCCGAATCATGCCGATCAATACGCCGATCAGGAACAAGGTGACAGCCGGCACGATCCAGTAGCCGACGAATGCGTGCCAGAGGTAAGCCATGAGCGTGGAGCGGCGCACGCTGTATTCATTGCGGGCGTCTTGCTGGCGCGGCGCATTGGCGGCCAGCACGTCGGCCGGACAGCCGGCGGCTTGCGCTTCGTCGGGCTTGCCATGGCAGCGCGCGGGCGCGCCGGCGGCGCGTTGTGCGTCGGTGAAATTCCAGGTGGTCAGCGCGCGCTCGAGGTCGACGGCGTTGTACGCCATTTCCTCCCGGATCTCGCTGACCGCAACGATCGCCACGGGCACGGCCCAGAATATGATGACGACCAGCCACCGCCTCAACCAGCGGTTTTTATGCTTCGTTACCATCCTTGCCTCCGATCGATGCTCTGCAGCATCAACGACAAGATGGCGGCCCGTCTAATGTTGTGTAAGGGGGTGGGCCGTCTCCGCAGCCATCATAGAAGAAAAACGACGCGTTCGCGCGGATGGACAGCGAAGGAATCGATGGCGCGAGGGCTGCCGTTGGGGCAATGACTTGCGAAGGGATGCAGGACGGATGGGGTAGCCCGGACGGAACCTAGGGCAGAAGCAGCACAGAAGCGGGACAGCAGAGAAGCAGCAACCGCGCCGGAAATTGGCGCGGCCCTGTTCGGGCTACACGCGGGCAAGCGCGCGGCGTGTGGGCCGCGCCGCTTGCGTTGCGTTTAATTAGCCGGTGCGGACGACAGGCAGGTCTTCATGAAAGCCTTGCGGTCATCACCCTTCTTGCCGGTGGCTTGCGCATTGCATGCCTTCATCTTGTCTTGCTGGCTCATCGGCGCTGCGGCGGCCGGCTTGGCGGACAGGCAGGTCTTCATGAAGGCTTTGCGGTCGTCGCCCTTCTTGTCGCCGGCCTGCTTGTTACAGTCGGCCATTTTCGTTTGCTGGCTGTTCTGTGCGAACACCGGCGAAACGAGGACAGCACCCAGCACCAGCGTAGCGATAGCGGATTGGACTTTCATGTGACACTCCATCGGTGGTGAAAACGTTTTTGGTCGTTCATGCGCGCGGGCGTCAACGGCGTCCAGGACCCCTCGGCACATCCATTATGGCAAATGCTGTCTGCCAGAACGGATAAAAGCGCATTCCGGTTGACAGGCGCTCACGCAGGTTTTCCCCTACGCGGCAGGGATGGCGGGGCTGCCGGGGCTGAAGCGGCAGGATCGAATTGCCGCCGCAAATATGATATGCAATCCAGATTAATTTTCGAAGCGTATGCAAATGAATTAATTCGCCGTCATTCGATAATGATTGATCAAATCTTATGTATTTGAGCTGTATTGCTGCAGATGCAAATGAATAAAAAATCGGCAGAAAATCCCGCTTGCGATCAACGGGGTAATCTTGACTTGAATGCCTGCGCCAAGGCGCCGCCCGGCGTCCGCGTCGCGCAGGTCAAAGGAGGTGTGCCATGCACTATCTGTTGACTTATGATCTTGTTGCGGACTATCTCGAGCGGCGTGGCGCATATCGCGACGCCCATCTGAAACTCGCGTGGGCGGCGGCGGAGCGCGGTGAATTGCAACTGGCCGGCGCGTTGACGGACCCCGTGGATACCGCGGTGCTGCTCTTCAACGGAGACTCTCCGGCTGCCGCCGAAGCCTTTGCCAGAGCCGATCCGTATGTGCTTGCCGGCCTTGTGACGCGCTGGCGAGTGCGCCACTGGATGACCGTGGCGGGTGAGGGTGCGGCGAATCCGGTGCGCTAGCGGAACGCCTACCGGCCACACTCGTACGGTGTCCAGAGGAATGCGAACTGCATGTGCAAACGCTGCGTTCGCTTCCTCGGCAATGGCGCCGCGATGTCAGTCAGGTAGTATCGGTCTGGTCCACTCACGCAGCACCCAGGCAGGGCACAAGTACATTCGAATCGCATTGAAATGCACGATGGATCGAGCGGGAATTTCGTGAAGACAATTCGCTCATTTTTTCATGCCGTTGTGCCATGCAATAGTGGATTTCGAAGCCTTGGCCGATGGCTGCTCTGTTACAGCAATGCGTAAACCGACGCAGCAAAAAAACAAGATTGTTTCCATCCGTAACACTTGTCTCAACGATATTCACGCAAACCCTGGGGATGGTATGCTTCGTGCACAAATTCTCCCATGCACGAGTGAGACCACGTTTTGTGCTTCGCAATAGGGACAAACCGCACTAAGCCAGTGCGATATTGACCAGCAAACAGAACGTACAAGACATATTTGTGCAACCGAGGGCGGCACACGGATCGTGAAAGTTGAATCCGTGGTTGCCCAAAGCCGCGGCCCGGCCAGGCTGCGTGGAGAAAACCCAATGTTTTTCGATGAGCTAAGCAATGACGAATGGGCGCTGCTGGCAGCGCTTGTCTCTGATGAGCCGGCCGTCCGTCTTAACCGGCGCGGCCGACCCCGCGCCGAACCGCGCATCGTGGCGAATGCCGTCCTGTGGATTCTGACAACGGGCGAGCCCTGGTCGAAGCTGCCTGGGCGCTATCCCTCGGGGCCAACATGCAGGCGCCGTTTCGAAGAGTGGCAGTTGAACGGCACCCTGCTCGAGATGGTGCGGCTGTTGTCGCAAACCGGGCGTAGCTTCGCCTATATCCCGCAGCCGGCGCCGCCCGTCGCGGCCAAGCCGGCAGCACCCGCAGCAGAAACGCCGAGCGTGCGTGACGAAGGTCTGCGGGGTGTGTCGTGGAAGAGCCCCGAGTCATGGCAGGCGCCCGGCGTATCGAGCAGCCTGAGCCAGTGGCGCTCGGCCGATCCGATCGCCGATATCACGCGCCAGTTATCCGGGCTGACGAATGTACCGCCGGTGTCCCGTGCAGCTTCGCCAACGTCGGCATTTTCCTCGCCTGCGGCGCGCTCAGCCATGCTTGCCGATCCGCAAGGCATGAACGAGGCGCGGGCGGTGGACGCTGCCATGCATAGCCTGGATTCGGCCATTACGTCGGCACGTCGCGCGCAACAGCTTGAAGATCAGCGCAGCCCGTTGTCGATGAGTCTCGCGCCGCGTGGCACGCAAGTCGCCGATCAGCATGGCTATGTGATCTACGTGGCGGCGGAGCAGGTGCCCAATGCCATGTATCGCGCGTGGGCGGAGATCATGAAGGACGGCAAACGCGCCGAGCGTTCCGGCCTCGTCGGACCGCGCTTCGCCCAGGCCGAGGCGGCGGAGCAATACGCGCTCGAATGGGCAAGGCAGTGGATCGACCGTGAATGCCGCACGCAGGCGGCAGCAGGCGCTACACCGGCAGCCAACGCGGCGGCCGTGGCCGCGCGCCCGCTGCCGGCCATGCGTCATGTGCCGGAACCCGTCACGGTGAATCACGGCGGCCCTTTGCACGGCCCGCTCAATGCGTTCCGAGGACCGCTGCGCCGTTATCCTGGCGAGCCGGCCGCACCTGCAACCGAAAGCGGCAGTGCATCAGATCGTTTTCCGTCATTTCCGGAACTCATCTCCCACGCGGGATGAGGGCGTCTGCAAGGGCGTCTGCAAGTGTGGTGGCTACTACGGCAGTAAGTACGGCGGCTATGTGATTGCCGGCACTGCAGGTAGTGCAGCAGTACCCCGCGGCAGTCAGGAGCAACCGCCGCAGGTTCCCGCTTCATCCGTTGTGAATCATTGACGTCCGTACGTGTCGTCGAAGCGCACGATATCGTCTTCGCCGAGATACGAACCCGATTGCACCTCGATCATTTCGAGCGGCATCTTGCCCGGGTTCTCGAGACGGTGGGTGACGCCCAGCGGAATATAGGCCGATTCGTTTTCGGAGACGATGAAGCGCTCTTCACCTCGCGTGACGAGCGCGGTGCCGCGCACGACGATCCAGTGTTCCGCGCGATGATGATGCATTTGCAGCGAGAGCCGCGCGCCCGGCTTCACGACAATGCGTTTCACCTGGAAGCGCTCGCCGGTATCGACGGAATCGTAATTGCCCCACGGGCGATGTACCTTGCGATGGTTGGCCGCTTCCAGGCCGCCGTCGTTGCGGATCCGTCCGACAATCTTCTTGACGTCCTGCACCCGCGATTTGTCCGCGATCAGAATTGCGTCGGCCGTTTCGACCACCACAAGATCGTGCGTGCCGACGCAGGCAATCAGGCGTCCTTCCGAATGCGCGAAGGTCGAGGCCGCCCCTTCGAACATCACGCGGCCGCGGCCCACGTTCTGATCGGCGTCTTTCTCGGAGATGTCCCAGATCGCGTCCCACGAGCCGACATCAGACCAGCCCGCCTGCAGCGGCACAACTACACCGGACGCGGCGGTTTGATCGTTACCCAGTTGCTCCATCACCGCGTAGTCGATCGAGTTCGACGGCGAGGCGCTGAACGCGTCGCGTTGGAGACGGAAGAAATCGCCATCTGCCTTGCCGCCCGCGAACGCCGCGGCGCAGGCTTCGTAAATCGCCGGCTGGAAGTGGCGAATCGACTTCAACCAGATCGAGGCGCGCATGATAAAAATGCCGCTGTTCCACCAGTACTCCTGCGATTCGACGTAACGCTGCGCCAACTCCAGGTGCGGCTTTTCCACGAAACGATCGAGCTTGTGCGCACCGATCCCGCGAGAGGCGTCGGCGTCCGTTTCGTGCATGTCGTTAGGCATGCCAAGCGCCGCGCCAATGCGGATGTAGCCATAGCCGGTTTCCGCGCGCGTCGGCACGATGCCCATCGTCACGATATGGCCAGCTGCCGCATGCTGGACGCCGGCGGCTACCGCGGCATGAAAACCGTCGATGTCGGTCACCGCATGATCGGCGGGCATCACAACCATGATGCCGTCGCCGTCCTGCGCGGCGATCGAAAGCGCGGCCACCGTCAGCGCCGGAGCTGTATCGCGCCCGACAGGCTCAAGAATCAGCCGGCCCGGCTTGCCGCTCGTGCGCAATTGCTCGGCGGTGGTGAAGCGATGCTCTTCGTTGGCCACCACGACGAGTTGCTCGGAGAGGAGATGGCCGGCTTCGAGTCCATCGAGGCGGCGCGTAGTGGATTGCAGCAGCGAGTCTTCGCCTAGCAAACCAATCAGTTGTTTCGGGTATTGCTCGCGCGACATGGGCCACAACCGTGTGCCGGAGCCGCCCGCCAGAATCACGGGATGTACTTTGAGCTTGACGTTAAGGGGCATAGCTTGCGTAGACCGGGTGTCGGCGGGCGTGGCCGTAACCGGAGCTGTCATGATGGACTCCTCGAGGCTGGGTGAGTGCGTCGAGTTTTATCACGAAGTAAAGAATCAATAAAAGCGCGTTAAATGGAAACTATATAAATCGTCTAATAAAATTATCCATTTCATGAAGGAAAAATGTCTGGATAATTTTTTAAAAAGAAAAATTAATCGAAAAAATGATGGCGAATTTTTTCGTCCGCTGCAATAGCGAAAATTAAAGACGAAACACGCAGCACAAGCTTCGTAAGAAAACAGACAGGTTGGCTCATTTCCAGCGCTGAAAAGGCGAAAAACGCCACTGTGAAACGCAAATTCGGTAACAATTGCCGTACAAATGTCAAAAAAAATGCCGGAAATTTGACCGATACATTTTGAGATATTTTGCTGTCTTGCAGTCCGAATTTTAATATCGCTTTATCTATACCTGTACAAGGGTATTCACTCATTCAGACTCTGCCTCCCGGGTCGGCCATTCAGGATTTTTTTGCCGGGAGATCAGCATGGCAATTAGCACCGGTTAAATCAGTTTCGCGTCGCGCATTTATCTGGACGGCGCGATACCGGCGTTGCGTTGCTTCGTTGCTTCGTTCGCGACTTGATGAGTGTGACGGGAAATCAACCTACCAACGGACGGCACTTGACTGACGAACTGAGGGGCAGCGCATGCTGAGCGTTCTATCGAGAATCATCGACATCGCCATGGTCGCGTTCGGCGCCGCCATTGCGACGGCCGTGCACAGCGGGAAATTGGTGTGGCTGGACGACGTCCAAAGCGTTTCGCTCGCGTTCGACTGCCTGCTGGTGGTGGTGTTCTTTCCGGCGCTGGGAATCTATCAGTCGTGGCGCGGCAAGCCGCTCTACGACCTGCTGTGCCGCGTCGCGGGCGGCTGGCTGATCGTGGAAGTGACCGGCGTGCTGATCAGTTTCAGTCTGCACCGCTCGGACAGCCTGTCGCGTCTGTGGCTCGTCTACTGGGCGGTCGCGACGATTGTGCTGCTGATCGTCACCAAGGTGATCGTCTACTCGATTCTGCGCGGACTGCGCCGCGAAGGCTTCAATCAGCGCGCGGTGGCGATCGTCGGCGGTGCGCCGTACGGGCGCTTCCTGATCGAGCAGATGCGCAGCCGCCCGGAAGCGGGCTTCAGCCCCGTCGTGGTGTTCGACGAAGACGGCACGATCAATCCTTATGAGGACCCGGATACGAGCGACGCGATCGAAGGCGTGCCGGTCGAACGCGACTACGCACGGATGCTCCAGCTGGTGCGTCAGCGCGCGATTCGCGAACTGTGGCTCGCCTTGCCGATCTCGAAGGAGAAGGCGATCCACCGCTTCGTGATGGATCTGAAAAACGACTTCGTGAACATCCGCTTCATTCCGGACGTGCGCAGCCTCACGCTCTTCAATCAGCCGATGGTCGATCTGCTCGGCGTGCCGGCGATCAATCTGGCCGCTTCGCCCATCACCGATCTGCGGGTACTGCCCAAACGCATTTTCGACCGTTTGTTCGCGCTGGCGGCATTGACCGCGCTGGCGCCGGTGATGCTGGTGATCGCGGCGATGGTGAAGCTGAGTTCGCCGGGCCCGGTGTTCTTCCGCCAGAAGCGCAAGGGCATCGATGGCAACCAGTTTGAGATCTACAAGTTTCGCTCGATGAAGATGCACAAGGAAGAGGCCGGCAAGATCACCCAGGCCACGCGGCGCGATCCGCGCATCACCGCGGTCGGCGCATTCCTGCGGCGCACCAGCCTCGACGAATTGCCGCAATTCATCAATGTGCTGCGCGGCGAGATGTCGGTGGTCGGTCCGCGCCCTCACGCACTCGAACACGACGACATCTACAAGGATCTGGTGAAGGGCTACATGCACCGTTACCGGATCAAGCCAGGCATCACCGGATGGGCTCAGATCAACGGCTATCGCGGCGAAACCGATCGCATCGAAAAGATGATGGGACGCGTCAAGCTCGATCTGTACTACATGCAGCACTGGACCTTCTGGCTCGACATCAAGATCGTCGTGCTGACGCTGTGGAAGGGCTTTGCCGGCAGCAATGCTTATTGATCCGCTCATTGATCCTTTATCCGGCAGCCGTGGCAACCCGCGTCATGCATCACGCGACGGCTCCCCTGAATCAACTCCATTTTCCGAGGTGTAACGCATGAACCTGACGATCATCGGTAGTGGCTACGTAGGCCTCGTGACGGGCGCCTGTCTGGCGGACATCGGCCATGACGTGTTCTGTCTCGACGTCGATCAGCGCAAGATCGACGTGCTCAACAACGGCGGCGTGCCGATCCATGAACCCGGTCTGCAGGAGATCATCGCGCGCAATCGCAAGGCAGGCCGGCTGCGGTTTTCGACCGACATCGAAGCCGCGGTCGCGCACGGCGATATTCAGTTCGTCGCCGTGGGCACGCCCTCCGACGAAGACGGGTCCGCCGATCTGCAATACGTGCTGGCCGCCGCGCGCAATATCGGCCGCCATATGACGGGCTTCAAGGTGATCGTCGACAAATCGACGGTGCCGGTCGGCACGGCGTCGCGCGTGCGTGACGTGATCGCCGAGGAATTGGCCGCGCGCAATGCCGGCCACATGTTCTCCGTGGTGTCGAATCCGGAGTTCCTGAAAGAAGGGGCGGCGGTGGAGGATTTCACGCGGCCCGATCGCATCGTGCTCGGTTGCGATGAAGACGTACCGGGCGAAAAAGCGCGCGAACTGATGAAGCGCCTCTACGCGCCGTTCAACCGCAATCGTGAACGCACGCTCTACATGGACGTGCGGTCGGCCGAATTCACCAAATACGCGGCCAACGCGATGCTCGCCACGCGCATCTCGTACATGAACGAGCTCGCGAATCTGGCCGACCGCGTCGGCGCGGATATCGAAGCGGTGCGCCGCGGCATCGGCTCCGATCCGCGCATCGGCTATGACTTTCTGTATGCCGGCTGCGGCTACGGTGGCTCGTGCTTCCCGAAAGACGTGCAGGCGCTGATTCGCACGGCAGCCGACCACAAGGCCAACCTGCGCATTCTCGAGGCGGTGGAAGCCGTCAACGACACGCAGAAAAAGATTCTCGCGCACAAGATCGTCGCCCGCCTCGGCGAAGACCTGTCGGATCGCACGTTTGGCGTGTGGGGCCTCGCGTTCAAGCCGAACACGGACGACATGCGCGAAGCACCGAGCCGTCCGCTGATCGCCGAACTGCTGCGCCGCGGCGCACGTGTGAAGGCCTACGACCCGGTGGCGATCGACGAATCGAAGCGCGTGTTCGCACTCGACCTGAAAGACGTGCCGCAACAGCACGCGCGTCTGTCGTTCGTGAACGAGGAAATGGAAGCAGCCGAAGGCGCCGACGCGCTCGTGATCCTCACCGAATGGAAAGTCTTCAAGAGTCCGGATTTCAGCTTGCTCAAGGAAAGCCTCAACACGCCGCTGATTTTCGATGGCCGCAATCTGTACGAACCGGACGCGCTGCTCGAACTCGGTATCGAGTACCACGCGATCGGCCGTCAGCACGCGTTGCGCAATGCGCCGGCGCGGGTCGGCGCGAACGGTTCGCCGGTAACGGCCAGGGCGGCCCACCCGGCCGACCCCGTCGAAGCCGGTCAATAAGCTGACCCGCAAGCTGACCACCACGCCGCTGCGCCTCGTCAAGGAGCCCGCTATGTTCGCCAACGTTCTGATCGTCTGCCACGCCAACGTGTGCCGTTCGCCCACGGCCGAAATGCTGTTCAAGTCGCGGCAACGCGCGGCGTCGCGCTCGTCCTCAGCGCCGATCGCGTTTCATTCGGCAGGCTTGCGTGCCGTGAACGGCCACGGCATGGACCCGGTGATGCGGCGCCTGCTCGCCGAGCGCGGCGTCGCCTCCGATACCCACTACTCGCGGCGCCTCGAGCGCAAGCTCGTGCGCGCCGCCGACCTCGTGCTCGTCACCGAGCGCGCGCAGGTGAGCGCGGTCGAAGCACTCGATCCGGCCTCGCGCGGCAAGGTTTATCCGCTCGGCAAATGGGAAAACGGCTCCGACGTCGCCGATCCGCACGGCCACGTGGAAGCCGACTATAGGGAGAGTCTCGTGCTCATCGAACATCTGGTCATGGGATGGCTGAAAAAAATATGCTGATGAAAAAAACCACTGCACACACGTTCGCGAACTTCAAGCCGGCCGGCTTTACATCGAAGTTCGCCGCCACGCTTTTGCTGACGTCCTTTCTGTCGGCCTGCGCTACCGCACCGGGCAATTACCTCGATACGTCCAGCCTGAAAGACGACGGCCGCCACCAGAGTCAAGCTTCGGAGACCTATCCGGTCCACCTGATCGACGGCCCGCTGGTCGCGCAGCTCGCGCAGGCGCAAGCCGCCGCCGCGCAACAGGCGCTGCCGGTCTCGCGCTTTGCCGACCCGTCGCAGTATGTGTACCGGCTCGCGCCGCAGGACATTCTCGGCATCACCGTATGGGATCACCCTGAATTGACCACCCCGCAGGGCAGCACGCTGTCCGCGGGCGGCAACACCACGCAGAGCGTCGCCGGCGCGTTGCAGCAGCCGTACACGGCCGCGCTGCCGGGTCAGGCCGACCCTTACGGCCAGACCGTTGCCGCCGACGGCACGATCTTTTTCCCGTTCGTCGGCCGCATCAAGGCCGCGGGCAAGACCGTCGGCGAGTTGCGCGATCAGTTGAGCGCGGGGCTCGTGCGCTACATCCGCAATCCTCAGGTCGACGTGCGCGTGCTTTCGTATCGCGGCCAGAAAGTGCAGATCACCGGCGACGTGAAGTCGCCGGGGCCGCTCGCCATCAGCGACGTGCCGATCACGCTGGTCGATGCACTCACGCGCTCGGGCGGTGCGAACAGCGACGCCGACATCCAGCGCGTGCGCCTCACGCGTAACAACAAGCTGTACGTGCTCGACGCGAACCGCATGCTCGACCAGGGCGACACCACGCAGAACGTGATGTTGCAGGACGGCGACGTGATCAATGTGCCGGATCGCAGCGATAGCCGCATCTTCGTGATGGGCGAGGTGAAGACGCCGATCCAGGTGCCGATGCTCAAGGGCCGCCTGACGATCGCCGACGCGCTGACCCAGGCGGGCGGCATTCTCGATACGGACGCCAATCCGCGCCAGATCTTCGTGATGCGCGGCATGCGTGAACATCCGACCACGCCGGACGTGTACCGCCTCGACATGACGCAGCCCGACGCGATCATGCTGTCGGCCCAGTTCCAGTTGCAGCCGATGGACGTCGTGTATGTGGGCACCGCCGCTTCGACCACCTTCAACCGTGTGTTGCAGCAGGTTCTGCCGACCATCCAGACGCTGTTCTACCTGAAGCAGTTGACGAAGTAAGCATCCGAATCGTCGACAGGTCCGCGCCGCTCTCATAGGGCGCGGGACCCGAACAAACGCAAAAGCAAACGCCGAGGCACGCGCTAAAGCACATGCCAGAAGCACCCGCTGAAGTCCACGCCGAAGCAACCGAAACGGGATCGAATTGTGAGCAATCAAATCTCTCCACACATGGCCGGTCCGATCAGGACCGAAGAAGAGGACGTCGTCCTCGGGCAACTGGTGCAGGTGATCCTCGACGACATCTGGTGGCTGATCGCGATCGCCGCGGCGATCGTCGCACTGGCTGCCGCGTACTGTTTCCTGGCCAAGCCGATTTATTCGGCCGACGCGCACGTGCGGGTCGAGCAGTCCGACAACACCTCGCAGGCGCTCACGCAGACCCAGACAGGGGCGGCGATCACCACCGGTTCGACCTCGCTGCCAACCGACGCCGAGATCGAGATCATCAAGAGCCGCGGCGTAGTCGGCCCGGTGGTCCAGCAATTGAAGCTGAACTTCAGCGTCGCGCCGAAGACGATTCCGCTGCTCGGCAGCATCGCCGCGCGCCTCGCAACACCAGGCCAGCCGGCACGGCCGTGGCTGGGTCTGTCGTCCTATGCATGGGGCGGTGAAGACGCCGAGGTCGATTCGATCGACGTGGTGCCCGCACTGGAAGGCACGAAGCTGACGATGAAAGTGCAGGATGACCAGCACTACGAACTGTACGCGGAGAACGGTTCGCTGCTGCTGCGCGGCCAGGTCGGCCGGCAGGAACAGGGCGGCGGCGTGACGATCCTCGTCAGCAAGCTGGTGGCGCGTCCAGGCGAAGCGTTCATCGTGACGCGCTTTAACGACCTCGACGCGATCACCGCGTTCCAGTCGGCGATCACCGTGCAGGAGCAGGGCAAGCAAACCGGCGTGATCCAGATCTCGCTGGAAGACAAGAGTCCCGAACACGCGGCGCTGGTGGCGAACGCGCTCGCGCATTCCTACGTGCGTCAGCACGTATCGAACAAACAGGTCGACGCCAGCAAGATGCTCGACTTCCTGAAGAGCGAAGAGCCGCGCCTGAAGGCTGACCTCGAACGCGCCGAAGCGGCCTTGACCGCCTACCAGCGCCAGTCCGGCTCGATCAATGCGAGCGATGAAGCCAAGGTCTACCTCGAAGGCAGCGTGCAGTACGAGCAGCAGATCGCCGGTTTGCGTCTGCAGATGGCGCAGTTGAACGAGCGTTATGGCGACGACCATCCGTTGCTCGTCGCGGCGCGAACGCAGATGGCCGAACTGGAGGCGCAACGCGCCAAATACGCGGACCGCTTCCGCGATCTGCCGGCCACCGAAGTGAAGGCGGTGCAACTGCAACGCGACGCGAAGGTGGCGGAAGACATCTACGTACTGCTGCTTAACCGCGTGCAGGAGTTGTCGGTGCAGAAGGCCGGTACCGGCGGCAACGTGCATATCGTCGACGAAGCGATGCGCCCGGGTGCGCCGGTCAAGCCGAAGAAGGTGCTGATCCTCTCGGCGGCGGTGATTCTCGGGCTGATCTGCGGCACCGGTTTCGTGTTCCTGCGCCGCAATATGTTCAAGGGGATCGACGACCCCGACCATATCGAGCGTGCTTTCCACCTGCCGGTGTACGGCCTCGTGCCCTTGAGCGCCGAACAGGCTTTGCTCGAAGGCGCCTTCCAGCGCGGCGGCGAACGCCTGCGCCAGGTGCTCGCGAATGCGCGGCCAAAGGACGTCACGATCGAAAGTCTGCGCAGCCTGCGCACATCCATGCAGTTCACGGTGATGGACGCGAAGAACCGCATCGTCATGCTGACCGGCCCGATGGCGGGTGTCGGCAAGAGCTTCCTGACGGTCAATCTGGCGGTGCTGCTGGCGAACTCGGGCAAACGCGTGCTGATGATCGACGGCGATATGCGGCGCGGCGTGCTCGAACGGTATGTGGGCGGTGCGCAGGACAACGGTCTGTCGGAACTGCTGAGCGGGCAGATCTCGCTCGAGGAAGCGATCCGCGGTTCCAACGTTGAAGGCTTGAGCTTCATCTCGTGCGGCCGCCGTCCGCCGAATCCGTCGGAACTGCTGATGTCGCCGCGTCTTCCGCAATATCTGGACGGCCTCGCCAAGCGCTACGACGTGATCCTGATCGACACGCCACCGGTGCTGGCCGTGACCGATGCGTCGATTATCGGCGCCTATGCCGGTTCGACCTTCTTCGTGATGCGCTCGGGCGTGCACAACGAAGGTGAGATCTCGGAGGCATTGAAGCGTCTGCGCGCGGCTGGCGTGCATGTGCAGGGTGGCATCTTCAACGGCATGCCGGCGCGTTCGCGCGGCGGCTATGCGCATGGCTATGCGGCGGTTCAGGAATATTTGAGCGCTTGACGCTCAGGGGCACGCGCCCATTGTTCCGATCCCGGCGCAAGCAAGAGATGCAAACAAGAGATACAGGCACGAGATAAAAGGACATCACGATGAAAGTGACGGTACTGGTTCCGACTTACCGCCGCCCGGCCGACCTGGCGCGCTGCCTTGCGGCGCTGCAACGGCAGTCGCGCGCGCCGGACGAAGTGGTGGTGGTCGCGCGCGCCGACGACGAAGCGAGCCACACCTGCCTGCGCGACCCTGCCGTATCGGGCAAGTTGCCATTGTCCGTCGCGTTGGTGGACGTGCCGGGCCAGGTGGCGGCCCTGAACCGCGGACTGGATGCGGCCACGGGCGATGTCATCGCGATCACCGACGACGACGCCGCGCCGCACGTCGACTGGGTGGAACGCATCGCTGCCGCGTTTCAAAGCGACGCGCGTCTGGGTGCACTAGGCGGCCGCGACTGGGTACATGAAAAAGGCCGTGTGCTGGATGGCGAACGGCCGCTGGTCGGCAAGGTGACGGCCCACGGCAAGATCATCGGCAATCATCACCTGGGAGTGGGCGGTGCGCGCGAAGTCGACATTCTGAAGGGCGCCAATATGAGTTATCGGCGCGAAGCGGTGCGCACGATCCGTTTCGATCAGCGCCTGCGCGGCGCGGGCGCCCAGGTTCACAACGACATGGCCTTTAGCCTCGCCGTAAAAAACGCCGGCTGGAAGTTGATGTACGACCCGCGCGTAGCCGTCGACCATTTTCCTGCCGAACGTTTCGACGACGACCGGCGCGATGCGCAAACCATGGCGGCATTACGCAATGCCGCCTTCAATTTCCACCTGATTCTGCGCGATCAGTTGCCGCCGTTGCGGCGCGAAACCGCGTGGTGGTGGTGGACGCTGGTTGGCACGCGGGTCTATCCGGGCCTCACGCACGCCGCGCTCGCGCTGGTTTCGAACCAGGCGAGCCTGAGGCTGTCGCGCTGGCGCGCGGTGCGTACCGGCGCGCATGAGGCGCGCCGCGCGCTGTCGCGGACCGCATGAGCCGCATAACCAGCATGCCCCACATGCCCCAATCGGCCTGCACGTTCGTGCATCGGTGCCGGCGCCGCCTGTCCGCGCCTGCCGATGCCCCTTTCCACCGGCAGAGCGGAGTGTCTGCATGAGTACGAAAGTTCACGTTCATCTGTTTTACGGCGCCGACCCGCGCTTCTACCGGCCGGGCGACAACATCGGCTGCCTTTACGGCTATCACCATGCGCAATCCGACGCCTTCGCGCTGACCTATTCGCAGGACGCGCGCGAAAGCAAGCCGGTGCGTTTGCTGCGCCGCGCGCTGAAGGCTGCGCTCGGGTTCGACTTCATCCACACGTGGCGCAACCGCGCCGAGATGCTGCGCTCGGACGTGATATGGACGCATACCGAGCAGGAATGGCTGTCCGCCGCGCTGATGCTGCTGCTGAGCGGCCGCAAGGCGGGTGCCGACGATGGCCCCTTACTGCTCGCGCAAAGCGTGTGGCTACTCGATAAATGGCCTTCCTATGGAATTTTGCGTAGCTGGCTGTATCGCAAGCTGATGACCCGCGCCGATCAGTTGACCACGCTCGCCAGCGAAAACGCCGAATTGTGCCAGCGCTATTTCCAGCGCGACGCGACCGCGCTTTTTTACGGGTTGAACACGCAGGACTTTCCCGTGAAGACGCCCACCGAATGGAAACCGCATACGCCGATCCGTATCGCCGCGATCGGCAACGATCGTGACCGCGACTGGGACACGCTCATCAAGGCCTTCGGTAACGACGCGCGCTACACGGTCAAGCTCGCGACACGCCGGCGTATTCCCGCTTCGCTGCGCGCGCCGAATGTCGAGATCGCATTGTTCTCAGGCATCAGGAAGCAGCACGAACTCTACGACTGGGCCGACGTCATCGTGGTGCCGCTGCGGCCGAATTCACACGCCTCGGGGATCACCGTGATGCTGGAAGCGGCGGCGGTCGGCAAACCGATGGTGGCCACCAACGTCGGCGCGTTGCAAGATTATTTTCCAGCGGGCGAGGCGGCTTATGTCCCGCCGTTCAACCCGCAGGCGTTGCGCGAGGCGGTCGACCAGCTCGCGGCTTCTCCCGCGGATGCACTGCACCAGGCGCGGGCGGCGGCGGCCGGTTTGTTGTCGCGCGATCTGACCACGCAGAACTATGCGATGCAGCACGTGAGGCTGACCCAGGCGATGCTGCGAGTGCGCGCAACGGCACGTGGACGCGTGGCGCCAGGCGCGGCCAACACCGTGGCCGAGACCGAAACAGCAGCGCCGCGCGCCGCGCCGGCCACGGTTACGGTAAAGCAGCCGGTGCGCGTCCGTGCGGGCAGCCGGGGACCGGCTCAAGGTCCTTCGCGCGAATCACGCGGAGGCTTCTAAACGATGTCGACAATCACGCGAGCCGGTGACGACAACGCCGCACGAGTGCTCTCCGGCGCTCGCAAGGAGTGGCTGCCCGAGGCCTTGCTGTGGCTGATCACGGCGATGTTGATCGGCGCGCATCAGGGTACGGTGCTCACGCTCGGCTTCCCGGTGCTCGCGATCCTGACGGGCCTGTGGCTTTACTTCAAGAGCCCGGCGCGCTACATCGGCTTCATGTGGTGGCTGTGGTTCCTGAGCCCGGAAGTGCGGCGTCTCGCCGACTGGTCCAAAGGCTCATTCACGCCGACCAGCCTGATCCAGATCGCGCCGCTGGCGGTGACGATGATCAGTGCGTTTTCCTTGCTCCGGTACTACAAGCTGCTCTCGCAGCGGCGCGGCCTGCCGGTGCTGCTGATTCTGATGGGGCTTGCGTACGCATTCATGATCGGCGTGATGTCGAGCGGACCGCTCGCCGCAACCTATGACCTTGCGAACTGGCTCTATCCGATCCTGATCGGCTTTCACATCATGGCGCACACGCGTCAGTATCCGAAGTATCGCGACACCATCGTCAATACCTTTATCTGGGGCATGCTGGTCATGGGCGGTTATGGCCTGATCCAGTTTTTCATCATGCCGCCGTGGGACGCGCTGTGGATGCTCGGCTCACAGATGAATTCGCAAGGCGACGCCGTGCCGATGGGCGTGCGCGTATTCAGCACGATGAACTCGTCGGGACCGTTCGCATTCGCGATGATGGGGGCGATGGTCTACGTGATGGCGGCCACACACCGCGTGCGCTGGATCGCGGCGGCGCTCGGTTTCTTTTCGTTCGCGCTGAGCCTCGTGCGTTCGACCTGGGGCGGCTGGGTGATCGCGCTTCTGATCCAGCTGGTCAAGTCGAACAACAAGGTGCGCGTGCGGATCGTCGCGAGTGCGGTGCTGCTCGCCGGGCTGTGCGTGCCGCTGCTCGCGGTCGGCCCGGTTGCGGAGCGCATGCAGGCGCGTCTGACCACCATCGTCAATCTGAGCGACGACCAGAGCTACGCCGCCCGCAACGAGTTCTACGCGACCTTCGCGAAGACCGCCTTCACCGACGTGTCGGGCGAGGGCATGGGCGCGACCGGCACCTCGACCAAGCTCTCGAACGACGGCGGCCAGCTCGGCCAGTACGGCAACTTCGACAGCGGCGTGATGAACATTCCGTTCGTGCTCGGCTGGCCCGGCACCTTGCTCTACATGTCCGGCATTGTCTGGCTGGTGGTGCGCGCGGTGCTCGCGTCGTTCAAGCTGCGCAACGACAAATTTGTTTCCGCCTGCCTGAGCCTCAGTCTCGCCACGTTCGCGATGCTGGTGTTCACCAATTCGCTGGTCGGCACCGGTGGCCTGCTGCTTTTCATGAGTGTTTTTTCGATTCTTTCCGCGGTGCATTACGAAAAAATGAACCGCAGACGCACGCTATTTCTCCACGGAGGCACTGATTGAGAGTCGCCATTGTCACGCACGTCGTGCGCCATAACGACGGCCAGGGCCGCGTCAACCACGAGATTGCGCGCGCCGCGCTCGATGAGAATATCGCGGTCACCCTGGTTGCCTCGCACGTCGCGCCGGATCTGCTCGCGCATCCGAACGTGCGCTGGGCGCCGATCAGAATCGGCCGCTGGTGGCCCACCAATCTGCTGCGCCAGCAGGTGTTCGCGCTCAGGAGTGCGATGTGGCTGCGCGCGCATCGCCACGAATACGACGTGCTGCACGTGAACGGCTTCATCACGTGGATGCCCGCCGACGTCAACACCTCGCACTTCGTGCATAGCGGCTGGTTCGGCAGCAAGTATTACCCGTTCGGACTCACGAAAGGCGTGTGGTCAGCGTATCAGTCGGTCTATACGCGCTGCAATGCGTGGCTCGAACGCTGGGCTTACCGGCGCTCGAAGGTGATCACGGCGGTGTCGCAAAAGGTTGCCGACGAGATTCGCGCGATCGGCCTGACGCCTGATAACCGGGTCGATGTGATCTACAACGGCGTCGATACGCGAGGCTTCGCGGCGGCAACGGGTGAGCGCGCGAATTTCGGTTTGCCTGCGGACGCCTTCCTGCTGTTGTTTGTCGGCGACCTGCGCACGCCGCGCAAAAACCTCGGCACGGTATTGCAGGCGCTCAAGCATCTGCCTGACCACGTGCAGATCGCGGTGGCCGGTTTTCTGCCCGGCAGTCCGTATCCGGAAGAAGCGAAGGCACTGGGGATTGCGCATCGCGTGCATTTTCTCGGTCTCGTCAAGGAGATGCCGGTGCTGATGCATTCGGTCGACGCCTTCGTGTTTCCGTCGCGCTATGAAGCCATGAGCCTGTCGCTGCTCGAAGCAATGGCCGCAGGCCTGCCGGTGGTCACGGCACGCACGGCAGGCGGCGCCGAGATCATCACGCCGGAATGCGGCATCGTGCTCGACGATCCGGACGATTCCAAAGCCCTGGCGGGCGCCGTCGCGCGTCTCGCCGATAACGACGAGGCACGCCGCGCGATGGGGGCCGCCGCCAGCGAACTCGCGACCGGCTTTGGCTGGGCACGGATGGCCGCGCAATACATCGCGCTATACCGGCAATTGGCAGGACAGCAGAAGGATCGCAGGAGCCGCGAAACGGACACCGCGGCGGTGGCGAGGAACGACGCGCTGACGCTGAACACGCTCGCCGGGCAGACGATTCATCACCATTCTCAGAACGCACAGGGGCAACAATCATGACGACGAGTTCGATCAAATCGCTGCAGATCGGGATGCACTGGTTTCCCGAGCGCGCGGGCGGTCTGGACCGCATGTACTACTCGCTGGTCGGCGCGCTGCCGGGTGCGGGCGTCGCCGTACGCGGCGTGGTGGCGGGTTCGCCCAGGGTCGCGGCGGACACCGGCGGCGCCATCAACGGCTTCGGCTCCGCCGCGCAATCGCTGCCGCTGCGGCTGATGGCGGCACGCCGCGCGCTGCGCCAGGAAATCAGCGCCTCACGTCCCGACGTGATTTCGTCGCACTTCGCGTTGTACACATTTCCGGGTCTCGACGTGACGCGCGGCATTCCGCAGGTCTCGCATTTCCAGGGACCGTGGGCCGACGAGAGCCATGTGGAAGGCGCCGACTCGCTCGGCCAGCGCGCCAAGCGCTATCTGGAGCAATCGGTGTATGTGCGTTCGTCGCGCCTGATTGTATTGTCGGAGGCATTCGGCAAGATTCTGACCTCGCGCTATCGCATCTCACCGGAGCGCGTGCGTGTCGTGCCAGGCTGCGTGGATGTCGAGCAGTTCAATCTGCCGATCACACCGGCCGAGGCGCGCCTGAAGCTGCAATTGCCGCAAGACCGGCCGATCGTGCTGGCCGTGCGGCGTCTGGTGCGCCGCATGGGCCTCGAAGATCTGATCGACGCGGTGAAGCTGCTCAAGCCCACGCAACCCGATGTGTTGCTGCTGATCGCGGGTAAAGGACGGCTCGAAGGCGAGTTGCAGGCGCGTATCACCGAGGCGGGCCTTGAGAACAATGTGAAGCTGCTGGGCTTCGTGCCCGATCAGCATCTGGCGGCGTTGTACCGTGCGGCGAATATCAGCGTGGTGCCGACGGTGGCGTTGGAAGGCTTCGGGCTGATCACGGTTGAGTCGCTGGCTTCCGGCACGCCGGTGCTGGTCACGCCGGTGGGCGGTTTGCCGGAAGCGGTGGCGGGTTTGTCGCCGGATCTGGTGTTGCCGGAGACGGGTGCAAAGGCGATTGCGGCAGGTCTGGCCGGCGCGTTGAACGGTTCACTGAAGTTGCCGGACGCCGAGGCTTGCCGCCGCTATGCACGCGAGAACTTCGACAACGCGGTCATCGCGAAGCGTGTGGCCTCGGTGTATAGCGAGGCGATTGCGACGGGCGGGCCGCATTGATTGAAGGCTTCATGACGTAATGGAAAAAGGCCTGAATCATTGCGATCAGGCCTTTTTTTCAGCGTGACGGCTTTACGAGCCGCCGTCACCCTGCATCAGAACGTCTCGTGATGCTCGTTGCGGCCAAGATCCGCATGAACCATCATGTGGCACAACTGTTCGAGTGTGGTTTCCGGTTTCCAGCCGAGCTTCTCGCGCGCCTTGTCAGCGCAACCGATCAGCAGATCCACTTCCGCCGGGCGGTAGAACTTCGGGTTCACGCGCACCAGCGTCTTGCCGGTGGCGACGTCGATGCCGGTTTCGCGTTCTTCCTTGCCGGACCATTCGAGCTGATAGCCCGCGGCGGCGAACGCCATACGCACGAAGTCGCGTACCGTCTCGGTGCGGCCGGTGGCGAGCACGAAGGTGTCGGGTTCGTCCGCTTGCAGCATGCGCCACATGCCTTCCACGTATTCGAGGGCGAAGCCCCAGTCGCGCTTGGCGCTCAGGTTGCCGAGTTCCAGCACCTCCTGTTTGCCGAGCTTGATCTTCGCGACCGTGTCGGTGATCTTGCGGGTCACGAATTCACGGCCACGCAGCGGCGATTCGTGATTGAACAGAATCCCGCTGCTGGCGAACAGGTTGTACGACTCGCGATAGTTGATGGTCGACCAGTGCGCGAACAGCTTGGCCACACCATACGGGCTGCGCGGGTAGAAGGGCGTGTCCTCGCGTTGCGGCACCGCCTGCACGAGACCGAACATTTCTGAGGTCGACGCCTGGTAAAAGCGGGTCTTCGGATTCAGGATGCGGATACCTTCGAGCAGATTCAGTGCGCCGATGCCGGTTACTTCGGCGGTCGTCACCGGCTGGTCGAACGAGACACCCACGAAGCTCTGCGCGGCGAGGTTGTACAGTTCGTCGGCCTGCGCGCCTTCGAGCAGGCGCAGCGTGGAGCCGAGATCGGTCAGGTCGTGTTCGACCAGACGCAGATTCGGATGATCGAGCACGCCGAGCTCACGAATGCGCCAGAAGTTGACCGAACTCGTGCGCCGGTAGGTGCCGGTCACGTGGTAGCCCTTGTCGAGCAGCAGTTTGGTCAGGTAGGCCCCGTCCTGTCCGGATACGCCGGTGATGATCGCTTTGCGTGGTTGGCTCATAGCTTGCCTTCGATATAGGTAAAAGAAAAAAGAAGCGCACTTAAAAAAGAGCGTCAGCGCGTGCCGCCCAGCAGTCGCCGCACCAGCGGATCGACGACCTGAAAATCCTGTTCAGCCTTGAGCCGGTACAAACCCGGTTTCGGATGCGCGCCGTCGGACATCAGCGTCTTCCAGTCCGGCAGCGTGCTGATGTAGGCGAACTGATCGACGAGAGGCACCTGCTGTTCGGTGGCCACCTGGCGCGTCATCGCGACCATCGCGGCGAGCCGTGCGTTGAGGTGGTTGTCGGGCATCGGGTTCGAGGTCTGCAGAACCGGTTCTTTGCCAAGCGCGCGGGCCGTCTTCACGAGCGTCGTTTCAGCCGCGTAAAACTGCTCGGGCGTCTGGTTCTGCATCACTTCGTTGATGCCGTAGTTGATCAGCACGATCTGCGCGGGCGAAGCAGCCAGCCGTTCCTGCCATGGCAGGCCGGCGCTCGGCCCGGCGCGGCGGTTGCCGGTGCCGTCGCGCAACTGGGTGGCCGTCGTGCCGCCCACGCCGTAGTTCGTGACGCGTACCCGGTCGCCGTGCTTCGCCTGTAAGTCGTCCTGCAGATACGACACAGCGTTTAGCGCTTGCGGTCCGCAGCGGCCGTCGCTGCATGTAATGCCGAGCGTGGTCGAATCGCCGTAGGCCTCCACCAGCACCTGCGTTGCAGAACCGCCGGCATGCACATCCGGCGCGAGGGAAAGCAGTGCCGACGCAACGGCCGATACGCTCGCGGCAAGCCACGCACGGCGCCTCATGCGCGGCTTTGCGGCGCTTGCGACGCGCCTCCCGTCACGCTGCCGCTGACCGCATGGTCTTTACCGGCCGAACCGAAGATCAACCGCTTCTCGAACGCGAACCACGTGATGCTGGCGTAGGCGAGGGTGATCGCAAGTGCGAGCGCCGCACACAGATAGCGGTTCAGATGCAGTGGCCACAGCGTGTACAGCACGCTCAGGTGAATCAGATAGATCGTGTAGCTGATGGTGCCGATATAGACGAGCACTGGGTTGCACAGCAAGCGCTTGACGATGCCCTTGCTTTGCAGGGCGATGACCACGACGGACGTGCACAGCACCAGCGAAACGCTGTAGAGCCCGGCATTCGAGAGCGGCGTATTCGCCGCGCGAAAGCGTGGGTAATGCAGATGCAGCCAGGCCAGCACGGCCAGTGCGGCGAAGAAGCCGAGCACGGCGAGACCCTTGAACGGTTCAAGGGCGTTGCGATCGCGCCGTACGGCGACCGCGAGCAGCGCGCCGGCCGCCAGCAGGTCCATGCGGAACGGCGTCAGGTAATAGATCGGCCAGAACGAATCGAACCAGGGCGTGGCAAGCGCGCGCAGCACGGGCACCAGAACGATCAGCGCGGCCGCCACGTAGCCGAGCACACGCTCGGGCAGCAGCAGAATCACAAACGGCCAGAAAATATAGAACTGCTCTTCGACCGCCAGAGACCACAGCACATTCAGGCTGTCGTGGCCGCTCTGATTCAGCGCGTCGCCAATATTGGTCGCAAAGAACGCGTACCACTGCCAGTGCTGCGCCCAGCCGAAGCCGAACAGAATCGACGACACCACCATGAGCAGCAGATAAGGCGGCAGGATGCGCCGTGCCCGGCGCGCGTAGAAGTAACCGAAATAGGACTGCTGACGCGCCTTGCGCTCGAGCAGGATGCCGGTGATCAGAAAACCGCTCAACACGAAAAACAGATCGACGCCCATCCACAGCGGCGCTTTCAGCGCGTGCTGGGCGAACACGGCGAGCACGGCAATCGCGCGCAAACCGTCGAGCTGCACGATGCGGCGTGAGTGAGAAGGCGCTAAGGGCAGTGCGCTAGCAGTCATGAACCGTCCATGGAGTGAAGCGGATGAGCCGGGGCGAAGGAGCGCGCTCGCTGCGCGCCGCTTCGGCAGTGCAATCGATTCTAGGCAAAAGAAATTGATGAAAAAACGGGAATGAAATGGATAAATGAATCAGATTGAAACAGGGTGTTTCGTTACCCATTCGAAATTGATTTCTATGCTTGTGTCTTATGGTTGTCGTAAAGCGTAAGAAGTGCTTGGGGGATACTGCCAAGTCGGTAAGGGTGGGGCGAAGGCGCGGCTGGGCGCAGGTGCCCTCGGGTATTTTCGTTTAATCGATTTTTAAATAATTTTCTTTCGCGATGCTTAAAGCGGCGAATAATTTTGAATTATTTTCGATTTTCGTCGCGGTGTTTTTTCCGCGTAATGTGAGCCGTGTGATCCATGTCACGTTCTTGCGTCGCTTCTGGCGGTCTCTGCTGTCACTTCTTTGCATTTCGCATCTGCGCGGGCCCGGTGCCCGATCGCGGCACGGCCCGGATTGGAGGAATTACTTTTGGCCCGTTTCACGTTCAAAACCTGGATTGCCCTATTTGCCTATGCGGCCGGCATGGCGGCCGCATCGGTTAGCTTCACGGCATCCGCTGAAACCGTGTTGAACGCGAAAAATTCCTGGATCGGCAATACCTTCGGTTTTGGCGACGGCACGTGGGCGCAGATCAACATCACCGCGATCGCAGTCGCGCCCGACGGCAAGGTCTATACGAACGCGCCGTGGGACGAAAGCGGCGCCGAAGCGAGCGTCTACCAGAACGGCAAGATGCTCGGTTTTGCGGGCGGCACGCACGGTTGGGGCAACGGCGGCGGCAACGCGGTTGCGGTCAATCGTAAGTACGCCTTCGTGGCGATCGCGGTCGGCAACGAAAAGGGACGCCTGGTCGAGCCAGGCGTGTGGCCGGAGAAGGGCAAGCAATGGTTCGGCATTTCACGCCGGCAGATTGCCGATCCGAAGCGCGCGGCACCGTTCCAGCCGGCCGCGAACAACGCGGACCCGCATGCGCAACTGGCCGCCGGATTTTTGATGATGAACGAGGTGCCCACGGGCACCAGTGCCGAAATTGGCGGTTTGGCTGCGAACGACACCACGCTGTACGCGGCGAACACCGCGCGCGATCGCATCGAGGTGTACGACGCGGAATCGATGCAACAGAAGGCGAATTGGAGCGTGCATGAACCGGGCCGCATGGCGCTTGCCCCCGACGGCACGCTCTGGGTGTTGAGCGGCACGCGCACCGACTCTAAACCGCATGTGGAGCATTACACCGGCGCGGGCAAGCTTATCGATGAAGCCGTCGCGTTGCCCGCCGATACGGTCGCGGTCGATATCGCCGTCGATGCACGAGGCCGCGTGCTGATCGCAGACAACGGTCCGCGTCAGCAGGTGCTGTTTTTCAGCAAAAACAATGGCCGTTACGCGGAGTCCGGTTCGCTCGGCGAGCGCGGCGGCATTTTCAGCGGTGTCCCCGGCAAGCCGGGACCGCAGCGTTTCAACGGTTTGACCGGTGTGGGCGTAGACGCGCGCGACAACGTCTACGTGTCGACCAACGGCATCGGTCCGCGTTATGAGCCGATCGGCGCGGGGCTCGGCGCCACGCTCGAAAGCTACGCACCGGACGGCAAACAGAACTGGCAGGTGCAGGGCCTGTTGTTCGTGGACGGCGCATGGATCGATCCGTCACGTCCGGATAGCGTCTACACAGGCAACAAGCGCTTCGAACTCGATTTCTCGAAGCCCGCGGGCCAGGACTGGAAATACGTGGGCTTCCTGTCGAATCGCTTCAAGTATCCCGACGACCCGGTCTTTCACGTCGACCAATATCCCGGCTTGCCGATTGCCCGCAAGCTCAAAGGGCACACGTTCCTGTACCTGACCGACATGTACGCGGATCACCTGAAGATCTATCGCTTCGATCCGCAGCGCGACGGCGAAGTGGCGATTCCTTCGGGCTTCATTGCCGGACGTGACCGAGCGGTTGCCAGAGTGCCGAATGCACCGCCGGGCGGCGACTGGATCTGGCGCGACGTGAATGGCGACGGCAGGTTCAACGCGGACGAATTCACGCCCAACACGAGCGGCACGAAGCTCGCGGGCGGCTGGGGCTGGTGGGTCGATAGCGCAGGGGATATCTGGCGCGCCCGCGATAACCGGGGCATCTATCGCTTCCGTTTCGGCGGCCTCGACGCGAAGGGCAATCCCATCTATTCGTATTCGAATCTCACGCATTACCCGGTGCCGCAGCCGTTCACCGAACTGCATCGCGCGATCTACGACCCCGACACCGACACGATGTTCCTGACCGGCTATACGCCCGATACGCCAGCCGATCGCGGTTTCTGGAAAGAAGTGGGCCGCGTGCTGGTGCGCTACGACAAATGGTCGAGCGGCAATCCGGTGCAGCGTTATGCGATCACGCTGCCGTGGACCACGCAGACCAAACCCATCGCCACGATCATCGGCCTCACGGTCGAGGGGCAATACATCTTCGGTGTCGAGCCGGTCGGCGCGGTGCACGTGTGGGACAAGGACAGCGGCAAGGAGATCGGTGTAATCCGCCCGGGCCAGGAAGTGGGCAGCGCATCAGGCTGGGTCGACGTGCCCAACGGCATCAGCGCCGCGAAGCGCAGCAATGGCGAGTATCTCGTGTTCGTCGAGGAAGACGCGCGCGGGAAAGTGATGATGTATCGCTGGAAGCCCTGAAGCAATCTGACGTGACGTGACGTGACGTGACGCGACGCGCCGTTCGTGGCGTTCGTGACGTGACGGCTTCCGAATGAATCATCAGGCAACTGATTTAACCCAAGGCATCCGATGGACAAAGGCATTCTCAAGAACGTAGCGATCAACTTTTTCGGCCTGGTGCTGCCGACTTTCGTCTCGCTCGTGACCGTGCCGTCGTATATCAAGCTGCTCGGCGTCGAGCGCTACGGCGTGATCAGTCTCGTGTGGACGCTGATCGGCTACTTCGGGATTCTCGATCTCGGCATGAGCATGGCCGCGCAGAATCACATCTCGAAGGCGCGCGCCTCCGGTGACAGGAGCGAGAGCGCGCGGGTGTTCTGGAGTGCGACGTGGCTCAATCTCGCGACCGGCGTGGTGGGCGGCCTCATCATCTACTTCGGCGCCTTTCTGTACACCGCCTACTTCACCAAGGTGTCGCCGGAGTTGCAGCACGAAGTCTATATGGCGCTGCCGTGGCTCGCGGTGGCGATTCCGATCGCCAATGTGTCGTGGGTGTTTGCCGGTGCGATCAACGGCGCGGAACGCTTCGGCGTCTACAACACCAATCAGACCATCGGCACCTTCCTGTTCCAGTTGCTGCCGCTCGGCGCCGCGCTGTGGCTGGGCGCGACATTGCAGAACGTGCTTGCCGCAGCCGTATTGGCGCGGATTCTCGCGGCGCTTCTGCTGGGCCGTTCCGCCCTGAAGGTGCTGGAGATTCGCAGCATTCTCGCGCCGCAACTCGGCGTGGCCAAAGGTCTCTTCAACTTTGGCGGCTGGATGCTGATTGCGAGCGTCACCAACATGATCGCGGAATCGCTCGACCGCGTGATGCTCGGCACCAGTCTCGGCGCGCGTTTCGTCACGTATTACACGGTGCCGCAAAATCTCGTGACCCGCTTGAATATCGTGCCGACCGCATTGGTGCGGACCTTGTTTCCGCGCCTGTCCGCCGTGGCGCGCGCGGACGCGGACACCATCACGCAGCAGTCGCTCGAATTCCTCAACGGCGTGTTCACCCCGGTCGCGCTGGTCGCGATGCTGGTGCTCGAGCCGTTTCTGCATTTGTGGGTCGGCAATGAAATCGCCACGGTGGCGGCGCCAGTGGGCCGCATCATGATCGTCGCCGTGTGGCTCGTCGGCCAGGCGAACGTCACGCGGATTCTGATCCAGTCGCAGGTCAATCCGGCCACTGCCGCGCGGGTCGGCCTGTTCGAATTGCCCTTGTTTGCAGGGGCGTTGTGGTTCGGGATTACCCACTTCGGTTTGACCGGCGCGGCGCTGGCCGTGGCCGGCCGGGCGCTGTTCGACTACGCCGTGCTGCTGCGTCTGTCGGCGATCCGGGCACGCCAGATCGCGCTCGACATGCTTGCCCACCTCGCTTTTCTGCTGGCCAGCCTGTGGCTCGCCAGCTTCCTGCCGGGTCTCGCTCTGGCGATCGTCGCCGGCGTCGTGATGGTCGTGGCCAACGTCGCCTGGTCCATCACGATGACTCCCGCTTTGCGCGATCTTGCGCGTTCACTGCTGTTGCGACTGAATCCGAGGAAAAGCGCATGAACCACGAAGTCCTTGAAGAAGCCGTGCTGCAACCCACGACACGCAGCGCGCTCGCTGAGCTCACCACCGTTCCCGGCGTTCAGACGCCGCCGCGCCGCACGGCATGGCGCGGCGACAAGACGGTGCGCGTCGCGATCGTGCACGACTGGCTCGTGACCTATGCTGGCGCCGAGAAGGTGCTCGAGCAGATCGTCGCGTGCTTTCCGGATGCGGACCTGTTCAGCCTTGTCGATTTTCTCGACGATCGCAGTTTCCTGCGCGGCAAATCGGTCACGACCTCGTTCATCCAGAAGCTGCCGCGCGCGCGCACCAAGTACCGCGCCTATCTGCCGCTGATGCCGCTCGCGATCGAGCAGCTCGACGTGTCGGCCTACGACGTGGTGATCTCGAGCAGCCACGCGGTGGCCAAAGGCATTCTCACCGGCCCCGATCAGGTGCATATCAGCTACGTGCATTCGCCGATCCGCTATGCGTGGGATTTGCAGCACCAGTACCTGCAGCAGTCGAAGCTGACTGGCGGCCCGAAGTCGGCGCTGGCGCGCTTGATTCTTCACTACATCCGCAACTGGGACATCCGCACATCGAATTCGGTGGATGGATTCGTGGCGAATTCGGCGTTCATCGCGCGGCGCATCAGGAAGGTCTATCAGCGCGATTCGAAGGTGATCTTTCCGCCTGTCGACGTCGAGGCTTTTTCGCTGTGCACGGAGAAAGACGACTTCTATCTGACCGCCTCGCGCATGGTGCCGTACAAGAAGATCGATCTGATCGTCGAAGCCTTCGCACAGATGCCGGAGCGCAAACTGGTGGTGATCGGCGACGGCCCCGACATGCAGAAGATCCGCGCGAAGGCGGGGCCCAATGTCGAGATCATGGGTTATCAGCCGTTCAAGGTGCTGAAAGACCACATGAGCCGCGCCAGGGCCTTCGTGTTTGCCGCCGAAGAGGACTTCGGCATCTCGGTGGTCGAGGCCCAGGCTTGCGGCACGCCGGTGATTGCGTACGGCAAGGGCGGTGCGCTCGAAACCGTGCGCGATCTGTCCGAGGCTCGGCCCACGGGCATGTTCTTCGACGAACAGAGCGTCGAGTCGATCATTGCGGCGCTCGCGCGGTTCGACGACCACGTGAAGCGTTTTTCGCCGGTAGATTGCCGCGCGAACGCCGAGCAGTTCTCCGCCGCCAATTTCCGCGAACGTTTCTTCGCACACGTGCGGGCTTCGGTGCCGGCCTTGCGCTCGGCGACGCTGCCGCCGTACGTCCCCTATAAGGCAGACGCGGCGGCCAGCGCGCCTCGCATTCTCGCCGTCGATCAGAGCGGCGTGCTCGGCGGTGCCGAACTGTCGCTGCTCGAGATCGTCAACGCCTTGCGCTCGCGTATCGAAGTCGTGCTGTTCGACGACGGCCCGTTTCGCACGGCGCTGGCCAAAACCGGTGTCACCGTCAACGTGCTGGATGCGGGCGCGTTGCGCAACGTTCGCAAGCAGGGTGGCTCGTTGCCGAAGGGGCAGGCGCTCAAGGGGCTGATGTCGCTCGTGCGCGCCACCGCGAAGCACGCTCGCGACGCCGAGGTGATCTACGCCAACACGCAGCGCGCGATGGTGATCGGCGCGATTGCCGGCAAGCTCGCGAGGCGGCCGGTGGTGTGGCATCTGCGCGATATCGTGAGTCCCGAGCATTTCGGCAGCAAGCAACTGGCGATCATCAAATGGTGCGCGCGCCTCGGTCTCACGCACGTGATCGCCAATTCGGCGGCTTCCGCCCGCGCCTTCGCGGAGCTCACGCGTTTCGACAAAAAGCGTATCGACGTGGTGTTCAACGGCATTTCCGCGGCGCCGTTCGACGCCTTGAGCACGGTGCCGCAAGCGGCGCTGCGCAGACGCCTGGGCTTGCCGCAGGACGCGTTCCTGGTCGGCTCGTTCAGCCGCCTCGCGCGCTGGAAGGGGCAGCATGTGCTGCTCGAAGCAATGGTCCTCAATCCGCAGATGCATGCGGTGCTGGTGGGGGCGCCGCTATTCGGCGAGGACGCGTACGAGATCGAACTGCACGCGTTCGTCGCCACCCACAACCTGGGCGAGCGGGTGCATTTCCTCGGCTTCCAGCACGATATTCCGGCTTGCATGTGCGCGGTCGACGCGGTGGTCCATACCTCGATCACGCCGGAGCCGTTCGGCCGCGTGATCGTCGAGGGCATGCTGGCGCAACGGCCCGTGGTGGCCGCGCGCGCGGGCGGCGTGCTGGAGATCATCGACGACTACGAGAACGGCGTGCTGTGCACGCCCGGCGACGCCCATGGTCTCGCCGATACGCTGGCTGAATTGCGTTCCAACGACGAGCTGCGCGAGAAGCTGGTCAGTAACGGGTATCAGACGGCGCTGAGCCGGTTTGGAACCGCAACCTATGTGGACGGTGTCGCGCGGATTCTGAAGCGGGTGGCGGGGCGGTGAGGGGCTGCTGTGGGCCTCTCAGCGGATGGTTGAGTGAGATGGTATTTAACGCGGGGTAGGCAGGGACTCGGCCGGTTTCTGTCGTTGGCGCAGCGGAGCGAAAGTCTTGAGGACTTTCGCTCCGTTTTTCTATGGTGCGGCGCGCGACTTGAAGCTCGCCGACCACTTCATCGCCGGCAACTCGACCAGCCGGTAAAACACGTAAGCGACCGGCACGGCCACCAGCATGTAGCCAAACGACGGCCAGATCGACATCTGCAACGAAGAGCGGAACAGGATCGACGACAGCAGCACGAAGATCGGCAGATGGATCAGATACAGCGAGAAGCTGAAGTCGCCGAAGCGCGACAAAAGCCGCACGTCGGCCGAATTGTTCGTGCCGGCCCGAGGACGTTCCAGCGCCTTATACAGATAGAACGCGAAACCGAGTGCCCAGAACTGGAACGCACCGTATTGACCGTACCGGAACGCCACGCAGCCGAGCGCAATGAATACCGCGGCGAGGACGTAAAGCCAGACAGACGAGCGTACATCCGGCGCCGAGTGGGCCCTGGCATCGGCGATCCACGCGCCGAGCATCCACGAGAACCAGTACGACGTGAAGAACTGAATGTCGTGGCGTTCGAGCATATAGGCGGACACTACATTGATGAGCGCGACGATCCCCAGAACGGATGTCATGCCCAGACGGCGGCGTAGCGCGAACAGCAGCGGATAGATCGCGTAGAACTGCACCTCAAGCGACAACGTCCAGAGCGCGCCGTTCGATCCGTAAGTCTTGCCGGCCACACCTTGCAGCGAAAACAGATTGACCAGAAACGCCTGCAGGCCAATCTCGCGGATCTTGTGATTGACCGGCGGAAACTGCAGGCTGACCCAGTCGAGTGCGAAAGTCAGCACCAGCGCCGCAAGCAGCACCGGGTAGATACGCGCGAAACGGCGCACCCAGAAATTACCGGCGTCGAGCCGGTAGCCGGGATTTTTCGCGAGACGCAGCGCGCCGCCACGATGAATGCAGTAACCGCTGATCACAAAGAAAATCGGCACGCCGGCCGAGCCCCAGGCAATCGGAAAGGTCAGATAGGCGGCAATCGTACTCAGACTGAATGAATGGCCGGCGCTCTGATGAAACGCCTGCATGCCGACCCATTCGACCTGGCGGCAATGGAAATACGCGACCAGAAGCGCCGCGAAACCCCGCATTGCGTCGATCACGTGTTCCTTGCCGGCGCTGTCGGCGCGGGCTTCGCTCTGGGCGCGTGGCGTCGTGGCCGATCGTGATGGAGGGAGGGGCAGGGATGAGCCGGCGGCATCCAGTGCTGAGTCGCTCATGCGCGGTCCTTTATTCGGAAGGAGGAAAAAGCTTATTCCCGGGCGCGCTCTACGCGTCCGCGATGCATCACATGCTAGTGCACCGCGTGGGCAAAAAATCGATAAAAAATTGCATGCCGAATTGAATTAAACGGCGATTTTGTGACGAATTGTAATTGCGCGTGAGCATTCTTCAGGATGAATTATTTGAAGTTTTTTTCGTGCTAATTTAAGTCACGGATTCTCTGACCTGGGGTGAAGTCATGAACCTGCATTTACTCGCCGGCATCGCCGTGCTGCTGATCCTCGTCGCCGCCTCCGCGTACCGGGAGGCGCTGCGCAACGAACCGATTCGCCGCTTTCGCATCAATCCGGGCAAGCTGCCGCAACTCGACGAGAACGAGTGAGCGGCGCGGGAACGTTCGCCGCCGTTTGCCCTGGCCACCCGGCTTCGCGGTCGGGTCACCGGAGCGCTGGACCCCGTCTCTGTAAGATTTTCTGAATCGACGAAAACAATTCAATTTGAATATGTAAATGTTTCCTGATTCAATGGCGATCCGGAGTTTCGAAAAATAATCGATTTATTTATTCGAATTCAAAAAAATGACGCATGAAATGAATTGAATTTTTTTGTTAGCCGTTCCGGCGACATCGAGTGGCCGCCAGGCCCGCGAGCACACTAATTTCTAACCGATGTGGGAATACCTACCATGCTGAAAGTCACCAAAGCCGTGTTTCCCGTAGCGGGCCTCGGGACACGATTCCTGCCGGCTACCAAAGCAAGCCCGAAGGAAATGCTGCCGGTCGTCGACAAGCCGCTGATCCAGTACGCGGTTGAAGAAGCGATTGCCGCCGGCATCACCGAAATGATCTTCGTGACGGGCCGCAGCAAACGCGCTATCGAAGATCATTTCGATAAGTCCTACGAGATCGAAGCGGAACTCGAAGCGCGCAACAAGCAGAAGCTGCTCGACCTCGTGCGCAGCATCAAGCCGGCCAACGTCGACTGTTTCTATGTGCGTCAGGCGGAAGCGCTCGGCTTAGGCCACGCGGTGCTGTGCGCCGAGAAACTGGTGGGCGAGAGCCCGTTCGCCGTGATTCTGGCGGACGACTTGCTGCACAGCACGAAGCCGGTGATGAGCCAACTCGTCGATACGTTCAACCACTATCACAGCTCGGTGATCGGTGTCGAAACCATCGCGCGCGAAGATAGCCGCTCGTACGGTGTCGTGGACGGCCGCGAGTGGGAAGACAATGTGATCAAGCTGTCGGGCATTGTCGAAAAACCGGCGCCGGACAAGGCGCCGTCGAACCTCGGCGTGGTGGGCCGCTACGTCTTGATGCCGACTATCTTCAAGCATATCCGTGCGCTCAAACCAGGTGCGGGCGGCGAGTTGCAATTGACCGACGCGGTGCAATCGCTGCTGACCGAAGAGCAGGTGCTTGCGTATCGCTACTTCGGCACGCGCTTCGATTGCGGCAGCAAGCTCGGCTATCTGAAGGCGACGGTGGAATTCGCGCTGCGTCATCCGGAAGTGAAGGCGGATTTCGAAGCGTATCTGCAAACCTATCTGCAAGCGAATATGCAGGCGAGCGTTCCCGCGCAGTACACGGCAGAAGCGGCCTAAGGTGTAAGAGACCGAGGAGACACAGGTTTCTTCGGAAACCTGAAGATTTCAGGCGGTTCGGACGCCGGGTACGGACGTACGGCTCGAATCGACGGCGCGAACGCGTTGGCCTGAGCACCGCACCAGCTTCACGCAGAAGCAACGCGCAGCACTACCGCGCAAATTAAAACGGGCGCCGCATCATGCGGCGCCCGTCTTTCTATCCGGCCAGTTTCCTGGTAATGACCCAGTTGAGCCCGACAGATCGGGCCCGGGATCGAGCCCGAAATCGAGCCCTATACCCAGGCCACGCCCAACAAGCCTTTACTGTTCCTTCTTCACTTCCAGCCGGAACTTATGCAGCAACGGTTCCGTATAGCCGCTCGGCTGCTGACGTCCTTCGAACACCAGCGCCTGCGCGGCCTTGAACGCCAGCGTGTCGAAGCCCGGCGCCATCGGTTTGTACTGCGGATCGCCTGCGTTCTGCTCGTCGACCACCTTGGCCATGCGCTTGAAGGTCTCTTCGACCAGCTCGCGCGTCACCACGCCGTGATACAGCCAGTTGGCGATGTGCTGGCTGGAAATACGCAGCGTTGCACGGTCTTCCATCAGCCCGACGTTGTGAATGTCCGGCACCTTCGAACAACCCACGCCCTGATCGACCCAGCGCACCACGTAACCAAGAATACCTTGCGCGTTGTTCTCGACTTCGCTGCGGATCTCGTCCGCGTTCCACTTCGCCTCGGCGACAACCGGAATCGTCAGCAGGCCGTCGAGCAGTTCGTCGCGCACTTTCGCGTAGTCCGTGCGTTCGAGTTCCTGCTGAACCGCCTGCACGTCGACCTGGTGATAGTGCAGCGCGTGCAGTGTCGCGGCGGTCGGCGAGGGCACCCATGCGGTGTTCGCGCCGGCCTTGGGATGGGCGATCTTCTGTTCGAGCATGGCGTGCATCAGGTCGGGCATTGCCCACATGCCCTTGCCGATCTGCGAGCGGCCACGCAGACCCGCGTTCAAACCGACCAGCACGTTGCTGCGTTCGTACGCGGTAATCCATGCGCTCGACTTCATGTCGCCCTTGCGCATCATCGGGCCGGCTTCCATGGCCGAGTGCATTTCATCGCCGGTGCGGTCGAGGAAACCGGTGTTGATGAACGCGACACGCTCTGACGCTTCGCCGATACAGGCGAGCAGGTTGACGCTGGTGCGGCGCTCCTCGTCCATGATGCCCATCTTGATCGTGTTGCGCGGCAGCTTCAGCAGATCTTCGACGCGCGCGAACAATTCGCTTGCGAACGCGACTTCGGCCGGACCGTGCATTTTCGGCTTCACGATATAGATCGAACCGGTGCGCGAATTCAGCTTGTGCTGGCGGTCGTGCAGCGCGCACAGCGTGGTGACGACGGCGTCGAGAATACCTTCCGGAATCTCCTTGCCGTCTTGGGTCAGCACGGCCGGATTGGTCATCAAATGACCGACGTTGCGAATAAACAGCAGCGAGCGGCCATGCAGCACGACCGGCGCTGTGCCGTTCGCGGCGGTGTACACGCGATCGGCATTCAGACGGCGCGTGAAGGTCTTGCCGCCCTTCGTGACTTCTTCCGTCAACGTGCCGTTCATCAGGCCGAGCCAGTTGCGATAGAGCTGGACCTTGTCGTCGGCGTCCACGGCCGCAACCGAGTCTTCGCAGTCGATGATCGTGCTCACCGCGGCTTCGACCAGCACGTCCTTCACGTGCGCCGAATCGGTCTTGCCGATCGAATCGTTCGCGTCGATCTGGATTTCGAAGTGCAGGCCGTTGTGCTTGAGCAGCACGGCGGCCGGTGCGTTCGCGTCGCCCTGATAGCCGATGAATTGCGCCGGCGTCTTCAGTTCGGTCTTGCCGCTCTTGAGCGTGACGACGAGCTTGCCGCCTTCGACGCTATACAGCGTGGCGTCGGCGTGCGAGCCGTTCGCGAGCGGGGCGGCCTGATCGAGAAATTTGCGGGCATAGGCGATCACCGCGGCGCCGCGCACCGGATTGAAGGCCTTCTGCTTTTCGGCGCCGTTGGTTTCGGGGATCGCATCGGTGCCGTACAGCGCGTCGTACAGGCTGCCCCAGCGTGCGTTGGCAGCGTTGAGCGCATAGCGTTGATTCGACAGCGGCACCACGAGTTGCGGGCCGGCCTGTTCGGCGATTTCGGTGTCCACGTGGTCGGTCGTGGCTTTGACGCTCGCCGGCGACGGCACGATATAGCCGATGCCTTCGAGGAAGGCGCGGTAGGCGCGCAGATCGCGTACCGGGCCCGGATTGGCGCGATGCCAGGTGTCGAGTTCGGTTTGCAGGCGGTCGCGCTCGGCCAGCAGCGCACGGTTCTTGGGCGCCAGCTCGTGCACGAGGGCGTCGAAACCTGACCAGAATGCTGCGCTGTCGAGTCCGGTGCCGGGCAGGGCTTCGGTTTCGACGAACTGGTCGAGGTTGGCGGCGACTTGCAGTCCACCGCGCGTGTTCATCTGAGTCATCGACTGCTCCATCCTTGAATGGGACCGGTGTGGGGGCACCGGTCCGTGTTGTGCTTCTTGCTTTTATTGATGCCGCTTTGAACGAATCCGGACGGATCTCGAACTTAAGCGGCGATCGCTTGAATACCCGCCTTGGCGATTTGCGCGTCCTGATCCGACTTGACGCCCGACACACCGACCGCGCCGACCACCTGGCCGTCGACGATCACCGGCACGCCGCCTTCCAGCGTGCCTTGCAACGGTGCGCTCAGGAATGCCGTGCGGCCGTTGTTGATCATGTCCTCATACACCTTGGTTTCACGGCGGCCGATCGCCGAAGTGCGGGCCTTTTCCGTGGCGATGTACGAACTGGCCGGCGCGCTGCCGTCGAGGCGCAGCATGCCGAGTGGGTGACCGCCATCGTCGACCACCACGATAGCGACGGCCCACTGGTTCTTCTCGGCTTCCGCGCGGGCGGCTTCGAGGATTCGGGTCGTTTCGGCAACAGTCAACACGGGTTTGCTCAGCATAATGAATTTCCTGTTTCGTTTATGGTAGGGATGCTTCTACAAGTTCTATCCAGTGGCGCACCGGAGTGCGGCCGGCGCCGTTCAGATGGGTCTGGCAACCGATGTTGGCCGTGACGATCATCTCCGGCTTGCCGCTTTCCAGCGCATCGAGCCGGTTGTTACGCAATCGTTCCGCAAGCGCCGGCTGGGTGATGGAATACGTGCCCGCCGATCCGCAGCACAGATGGGCGTCGGGCACCGCGGCGAGATCGAAACCGAGCCGTTGCAGGACCGACTCGACCGCGCCGCCCAGCTTCTGCGCATGCTGCAAGGTGCAGGGGCAATGAAACGCGATTTTCCGCCGTGCCTGATCTGGCGATGTCGCTGGCAACGTACCTGGCAACGTACCTGGCAACTTCGCTGGCAACTTCGCTGGCAACGTCGCTGGCAACTTCGGTAACGCCCCTGCCTGCAATTGATCCGCCTGTAGCCGATCGAGTGGCTCGTTAGCCAATACCTCCACGAGGTCTCGCGTCAGCTCGCTGACCCGCTGCGCTTTTGACGCATAGCGAGGGTCGTGGCGCAGCAGATGCCCATATTCCTTGACGAACGCGCCGCAGCCGCTTGCGGTTTGCACGATCGCCTCAGCACCGGCCTCGATGGCGGGCCACCACGCGTCGATATTGCGCCGTGCCCGCGCGAGGCCAGTCTCCTGCGCGTCCAGATGATAATCGGTCGCCCCGCAGCAGCCGGCCTGGCGGGCATTCACGATGCTGATGCCCAACCGGTCCAGCACGCGCGCGGCGGCCGCGTTGGTGTCAGGTGACAGCGCGGGTTGCACGCAGCCTTCCAGCATCAGCATTTTGCGCGGATGCCGCGACGCCGGCCTCGACTCTGTCCCAGCATTTGGCCGAGCGCTTCGCTTGGGGATTTTACGTCCAAGCGCGGCCGGAAGAAACGGCCGCATGGCCTGACCGGTTTTAAGCAGCGCGCGGAATACCGCGGGATTCGGGATCACCCGGCGCAAACCCTCGCGCAGCAAGCGTTCCGGGGCGGGCCGAACAATCCGCTGCGCGAGTTCGGCGCGGCCGATATCCAGCAGCGCATGGTAGGTGACACCCGACGGGCAGGTGGTTTCACAGTTGCGGCAACTCAGGCAGCGGTCGAGGTGCAACTGGGTTTTCTGCGTGACCGGCTCGCCTTCCAGCATCTGTTTGATCAGATAGATACGGCCGCGCGGGCCGTCGAGTTCGTTGCCGAGCAACTGATAGGTCGGGCAGGTCGCGTTGCAGAAGCCGCAATGCACGCACGAGCGCAGGATCTGCTCGGCTTCGTCGGCGCGGGACAGGGTTTTGGCGGCGTCGCTGAGATTGGTTTGCATGGTGTCGTTCGTGTTCAGGGCTTCAGAGGCCGGGGCTCATAGGTCAGAGTTCATCGGGCAGGGTTCAGCGGCCAGGATTCACAGGCACGCATAAAGGCGGCCGGGGTTGAAGAGGCCGCGCGGGTCCAGTTGCAGTTTCAGCTGCTGATGAAAGCGCAGCAGCGCCGGTGGCAACGGAGTGAACGGCTCGGCATCCGCGCTGGGCGTGAAGCAGGTCGCGTGGCCGCCCGCCGCGTGCGCGATCTGGCGAATCGTGGCTGCCGGCGCGTCGCTCTTCAGCCAGCGCTGCGCGCCGGCCCAGTCGAGCAGCGTGTCGCCGGGCAGGCGGGTCAGCGGCGAAGCATTCGGCAGCGAAAGGCGCCACAACGGCCGCGGGTCGTCGAAAAACGCCAGCCGATGCTCACGCAAGGCGTCCCAGAAGCGCGGATCGAGTGCGGTGCCGCCAATGCGGTCGACGGCCGCCGCCACCGAGCCCGTGCCGCCTTCGAGCCGCACATGGAGGCGTGCGTCGACGTGAGCGGCGCCGCTGATCGGCAAGCCGGCGCGGCGCCACGCCGACAGTTCACGCAGCGCTTCGCCCGCATCGAGATCGAGCGTGATGCTGCCGAGCGCGCGCGGCTTCGGCAGCACCTTGAGCGACACCTCCGTGATCAGGCCAAGACAGCCGAAGCTGCCGGCGAGCAGACGCGACACGTCGTAGCCCGCGACGTTCTTCATGACTTCGCCGCCGAAGCGCAGCTGCTTCGCCTCGCCGGTAATGACGCGGCAACCCAGCACGAAGTCGCGCACCGCACCGGACCACGGCCGGCGCGGCCCGGCGAGGCCGGCGGCGACCATTCCGCCGACGGTGGCCGCGCCGTCGAAGGTCGGCGGCTCACAGGGCAGCATCTGGCCCGCTGCGTCGAGCACGGCGTTCAGTTCGGCGACCGGCGTGCCCGCGCGCGCGGTGATGACAAGCTCGGTCGGGTCGTAGCTGAGCACGCCGCGATGCGAGCGGGTGTCGATCTGCGTGCCTGACACGGCACGGCCGAGAAAAGCCTTGCTGTTGCCGCCGCGTATTTTCAGCGGCGTGCCGGCTGCCTGTGCCTGCGAGACTTCGGCGAGGAGCCGTTCGCTATCGTCCATCGATACCGGTTCGATCAGCATCAGAAACGCTCCAGTTCAGGAAAGGGCAGTGCGCCGTGGTGAACATGCATCGAGCCGAACTCGGCGCAGCGGTGCAGGGTCGGGATGTTCTTGCCGGGGTTCAGGAGACCGGCCGGATCGAAAGCGGCTTTCAGCGCGTGGAAAAAGCTCAGTTCGTCGCTGTTGAACTGCGCGCACATCTGGTTGATTTTTTCGCGTCCTACGCCGTGTTCGCCGGTGATGCTGCCGCCCACCGCCACGCACAGTTCGAGGATCTTCGCGCCGAGGGCTTCGGCGCGCTCGGTCTCGCCGGGCGCGTTCGCATCGAACAGGATCAGCGGATGCATGTTGCCGTCGCCGGCATGGAAGACATTAGCCACGCGCAAGCCATATTCGTTCGACAGGTCCTCGATGCCTTTGAGCACGCGCGGCAACTCGCGGCGCGGGATCGTGCCGTCCATGCAGTAGTAATCCGGCGAGATGCGGCCCACCGCCGGGAAGGCATTCTTGCGGCCGGCCCAGAACCGCTGGCGTTCGGCTTCGTCTTTCGCGAGCCGGATATCGGTGGCGCCGGCCGCGCGCAGCAGCGCTTCGACCCGCTCCACGTCCTCCTGCACATCGCTTTCCACGCCGTCGACTTCGCATAGCAGGATCGCCTCGGCATCGACCGGATAGCCGGCGTGGATGAAGTCTTCCGCGGCGCGGATCGCGAGGTTGTCCATCATTTCGAGGCCGCCAGGGATCACGCCCGCGCCGATAATCCGCGCGACCGCCGCGCCCGCTTTCTCGACGTCGTCGAAACTGGCGAGCAGGACCTTCGCGCCTGGCGGTTTGTTGAGCAGCTTCACGGTGACTTCGGTGACGATGCCGAGCATGCCTTCCGAGCCGGTGAAGAGCGCGAGAAAATCAAAACCGGGGGCGTCCAGCGCCGCTGAGCCGAGCGTGAGGCGCTCGCCGTCGATGGTGAGAATCTCGAGCTTCAGGATGTTATTGACGGTCAGTCCGTATTTCAGGCAATGCACGCCGCCCGCATTCTCCGCGACGTTGCCGCCGATCGAGCAGGCGATCTGCGACGAGGGGTCCGGCGCGTAATACAGGCCATGGGGCGCCGCGGCCTGCGAGATCGCGAGGTTGCGCACGCCCGGTTGCACGCGGGCGATCCCGGCCTCGGGGTCGACTTCGAGGATCCGGTTAAAGCGCGCCATCACCAGCAAAATGCCTTTGTCCAACGGCAGCGCGCCGCCCGACAAACCCGTCCCGGCGCCGCGCGCGACCACCGGAATCTTCTGGGCGTTGGCGAATTTCAGCAGCGTCTCGACCTGTTCGACCTTGTCGGGCAGCGCGACCAGCATCGGCGTTGCGCGATAGGCGGCGAGGCCGTCGCATTCGAACGGCCGCAAATCCTCCTGTTCGTGGAGAAGCTGGAGATCGGGGATCAGCGCCTGCAACTGCGCGACAACGGCGGATTTGTCGTGCGTCGCGAGCGCGCCGTCGATGCGCTCGTCGTAGTGGTAGCTCATGGGGAAGTCTCCTGGGGCCGCGCCAACCTGGCGGTCATACCCGTGGGCACGGGTGCGCGAACGTGTCTCAGGCGGAATTGTTATGGCTACTGGGCTCGCTGTCGACGGGCGAATCAAGTGGTCGTACCAGTTTCTTGATGGATGGTTTCAGGGTGAATATCGCAGATACATTGCTCGACATGGGATAGAGAGAATGAGCAACACCTCCTCGTGTTAGCATCTGAAGGTGGTCATACCAGTTGGAATTGCAATGCAGACAGCGGATCAGGATAGCTCGCGGCAAGTGGCGGACGTTGTCGCCGAGCGTATCGAACGGTTGATCGTCGACGGCGTGCTGAAAACAGGGCAGGCGCTGCCCTCCGAGCGGCGCCTGACCGACAAGCTAGGGGTGTCGCGCACGGCGCTGCGCGAAGGGCTCAAGCTCCTGCGGGCGCGCGGCATCATCGAGACCTCGCACGGCAAAGGCTCGTTTGTCGCGAGCCTCACCGCGCAACCCACGCTCACGCCGATGATGCATCTGCTCGGCTCGCAGCCCCGCACGCTCTACGATCTGTTCGAGGTGCGCGCCTTGCTCGAGGCGGAATCCGCGCGCCTCGCGGCGCTGCGCGGCACACCCGCGGACTTCGTGCTGATTACCCGCCGCTACGAGGACATGCTCGCCGCGCATGGCAAGGAAACCAGTGCGTCCACCCACGCGCGGCTCGATCATGCGTTTCACCTCGCGATCTGCGAGGCTTCGCATAACCCGGTGCTGGTGCATACCTTGAGTACGCTGACCGATCTGCTATTGAGTTCGGTGTTTGCGTCGGTGAACAATCTCTATCACCGCGAGCCGCAAAAACGGGTCATCGATCGTCAGCATGCGCGGCTTTACAACGCCGTCACCGGCAAGCTGCCCGAACAGGCGAAGAAGGCGGCGGCCGATCATATCGCCAGCGTTTGCGCGAACCTACGGGAAATCGAACAGGAGGAGCAGCGGCTCGTGCGCGCTACGCTGCGGCTGGAGGGCTGGGAATAAGCGGCGCGAGCGGCGCGCTGCGAGACGGCTTTCGCGGCAGCGCGCATGCATGCCGGTGCCTTACAGGCTCTACAATTGCCCATTCACACAAAAAATCGCGTGTCGCCCCACGCATGCACACCATGCCTACCATCAGCGAGCTTTTCGTCTACCCAATCAAATCCTGTGCTGGCATTGCGCTCAATGAAGCGCGCCTGCTCGCCACCGGCTTCGAATACGATCGATGCTGGATGGTCACTGACCCGAGCGGCGCGATGCTCACCCAGCGCGCCTATCCGCGCCTCGCGCTGATCAAGGCCGAGATCGGCGAACACGAACTCGTGATCCACGCGCCGGGCATGAGCGTGTTGCGCACGCCGCTCGACGCCGCCGCACTCGGTGCAGCGCCAAAGGTGCAAACCGTGGTCTGGCGCGACGCGGCCTACGGGCTCGACACCGGCGAAGCAAGCGCCGCGTGGTTTTCGGCGTTTCTCGGCGTGCCGGCGCGGCTGCTGCGCTTCAATCCCGAGCACGAGCGGATTGTGGACCCGGAATACACCGGCAGCGTCGGCGGCGCCACCACCTACTTCGCAGACGGTTTTCCGCTGCTGGTGATCGGCCAGGCCTCGCTCGACGACCTGAATGTGCGCCTGAACAACAAGGGCGCACCGTCGATTCCGATCGACCGTTTTCGCCCCAACGTCGTCCTGACAGGGCTCGATGCCTACGAAGAAGACTATGTGGAGAGTTTGAGCGTCGAGGGCGTGGAGGGTGAGGCCGTGCAGTTGCAACTGGTCAAGCTGTGCGCGCGCTGTCCGATGCCGACCATCGATCAGGCGAAGGGCGCGCCCGATCCCGACTGGCCAAACGAGCCGACCGACACCATGAGCGCCTACCGGGCCAATCCGCAGCGCAACGGCGCGCTGACGTTCGGCAACAATGCGGTGGTCGCGCGTGGGGCCGGGACGTGGCTGCGTGTCGGGCAAGAAGTCGAAGCGGAATTGGGTTTTGGTGACTGAACCGGGGCCGGACGAGGCGCGCTGGCCCCGCTAATGCCGGCTGCGCCCGGTCAGCGCGGCGAGGATCACGGGCATCGGCACCGGCTTGACGAAATGATGGTTGAATCCTGAGCGCAACGACTCGGTCCGGTCCTCGCTGCGCGCGAGCCCCGTCACGGCGACCAGCATGGGCGGCGGGGTGAAGGCCGCGCGGCGGATGCGCCGGGCGACCGCACGCCCATCCAGACACGGCATTTCGACGTCGAGCAGGGCGGCTCCCGGGCGCCATCTGCAATACTGCGCAAGCGCTTCGATTCCGTTGCGCGCGGTCCGGATGTCGAAACCATGTTCGCTGAAAAACAGCACGTAGGCGGCCAGAAGATTCGGGTCGTCGTCCGCGATCAGCAGGCGTACGGCATCGTCAGTGAGCATCCGGTTTCTCCCAGGTTACGTACCTGGTATTGAGCAATTTGAAGTCCCGCTAGAATCGGGGCTCAAAGAATCCGCTTTCTTCGGTCATTCCCGCACGCTATCTGACACTGCTTCTTATGAATAAATTACCGCTTGAGGCCAATGAGGAAGCGCGAATCGCACGGGACATCGAGGCGGTCAGCCGCATCGAAGCGGTGCCGTCGATCCTGCGCCTGATCTGCAAGAACACCGGAATGGGCTTTGCAGCCGTGGCCCGGGTCTCGGAACACAGCTGGACCGCCTGCGCGGTGCAGGACGAAGTGAACTTCGGTCTGGTCGCCGGCGGCCGGCTCGATCTGCATACCACGCTGTGTTTCGAGTCGCGCGCCGCGCGCGCCTCGATCGTGATCGACAATTTCGCCGAAGACCCGGTCTACAAAGGCCATCACACAGCGCAGATCTACAAGCTGGGCAGTTATATTTCCGTGCCGATCGTTTTGCCCGATGGCCGCTACTTCGGTAATCTCTGCGCGATCGATCCGAATCCGAACGACCTCTCGAATGCGCGCACGCTAAGCATGTTCGAGGTATTCGCCGATCTGATCGCGGCCCAGCTGGTCACGGAAGACCGCCAGCAGGCGGCCGAGGAGGCCTTGCTCGACGAGCGGGAAAATTCCAGCTTGCGCGAACAGTTCATCGCGGTGCTCGGCCACGACTTGCGCAACCCGCTCTCCGCAATCAGCGCGACCGCCGAGCTGCTGACGCTGCGCAAGAACGAGCCAGACCTCGTAAAAATCGGCCAGCGTCTGAAGACCACGACCTTGCGTATGGCGCGCCTGATCGACGACGTGATGGACTTCGCGCGCGGGCGCCTCGGTTCCGGTGTCGACGTGTCGATCGAGGACGTCGACGATCTGGCCAGTGCGCTGCGCGCGGTGCTCGCCGAATCGCGCGAGGCCAATCCGGAACGGGTGCTGGAGGACGATATCGCGATCTCCACGCGGGTCCGGTGTGACCGCGCGCGCGTGCAACAGTTGCTTTCGAACCTGCTCGGCAACGCGTTGACGCATGGCTCGGCCCAGTTTCCGGTCGCCGTGACGGCCCGGGTGGAGAACGGCGCGTTCGTGCTGAGCGTGCGCAACGGCGGCGACGCAATTGCACCGGATGTCCTGCACAAGGTCTTCCAGCCTTACTGGCGACCGGCCACCAGCAAGCCGGGCGGTGGTCTGGGGCTTGGTCTGTACATCTGCAAGCAGATTGTGCTTGCCCACGGCGGTACGCTCGAAGTCGAATCGTCCGCCGAGGCAGGCACGATGTTCATCGCGAGAATGCCGATCGCTGCATGATGTCACGCGGCCTGGGCGATGGCTTCGGCCGGCGTCCGCCGATCAGCTTGCATCCCGGCGGGTTGATCGGCGTGCGCCTCGCGACCTGAAATCCCGCGCTCGACGCTTTCGCCGATCGCGCTTCCCACCAGAATCACCGCCGGACTGCCGAAGCCAGCGCTCGCCGCGTCGGCGGCCAGCCGGTCGAGGCGTGTCAGCAGACGCCGCTCGTTGGCGCTGCCTGCCCACTGCACGACAGCAGCGGGTGTGTCGGCGGGCAAGCTGGCGAGCAACGCCGTGGCGAGGCTCTCGACGCGCCGCATGCCCATATAGATCGCCAGCGTGGTGCGGGTCGCGGCCAGCGCGGCCCAATCCGGCTCGCCGTGATCCTCCGTATGCGCGGTTATGAAGCTCACACCATTGCAATGACGGCGATGCGTGAGCGAGACGCCGAGACCCGCAGCGGCCGCGAAGCCTGACGAGATGCCGTTGACGATCGCAACAGGAATGCCCGCGGCACGCAAGGCAGCGAGTTCTTCACCGGCTCGCCCGAACAGCAGTGCCTCGCCGCCCTTGACTCGCACCACATGCAACCCCTTGCGTGCGTAGCGCTGCATCAGCCGCTCGATGAACACTTGCGGCGTGGAGCGGCAACCGCCGCGTTTGCCGACGCGAATCACGCGCGCCCGCGGCGCCAGGGTGACGATCTCCGGGTTGGCGAGGTCGTCGAGCAGCACGACATCGGCGGCCGCCAGTGCTTTCGCGGCTTTGAGCGTGAGCAGGTCGAGCTCGCCCGGGCCGGCGCTCAATAACGTGACTTTGCCTGTGACGGTGTTCATCCTGGTGTCCTTAGCGTCTGTGATGGCTCACGGTCGTCATACCGCTCGCGCCGGATAAAAACAAAACGGCGTCCACTCGCGATGGTCGCGAGGGGACGCCGTTGTCCGTTTGTTGCTGACTATCTTCAACGATTTTCAGGCCACTCCGGCTGCGTTGCCGAAAGGTTCTGTCCGTCTGTCATGCAAGACCCGCGCCATCAGCCGGCAATGCCTGTTCGAGCCTTGCCATGCTGTGCCGGGAGGCCTGCAAATGCACAGGCGGGGCACCCGCAGTGCACCGCCCGCATGCTTGCCGCTCGCACGTGCACAGTGCTGCGTCGCACCATCCCTGTGCTTCACTGCATCAAATCGTGACGCGCGCGCGGTTCGCCGCACACTCGTCTTATTCGCTGCGCAGGCCCGCGCCACGGGGCTGCCGACCGCATTTCGGATGCCTGGCACGGGCTTTGCGTTAAGCCTTGCCATCGGATCAACGTGGATCCGGCGCGAGTGCAACAACAGGGCACTCGCTGCAATACAGGTCAGGACAACGGCGTCCCCCGAATTCAGTCATCGACTGGGTTCGCGGGACGCCGTTTTTATTTCCGGAATCGCTTTCGCCCGATGTCACGCGTGAGCGACCGAAGTACAGCAAGCACAGCACACTGAGGAACCGCGGTCATGAAAATCATCGTTATCGGTCACGGGATGGTCGGCCACAAACTGGTCGAATGCCTGGCGCAAGACGCGGCGCATGGCCTCGACATTACTGTGCTGTGCGAAGAATCCCGGCCCGCTTACGACCGCGTGCACCTGTCCGAATTCTTTTCGGGCAAGACGGCGGACGATCTCTCGCTCGTCGAACCGGGTTTCTTCGAACGCCAGAACGTCTTGCTGAAGCTGAATGCGAAAGCAGTGGCGATCGATCGCGATGCGCGCACCGTGACGGTATCGACCGGCGAGACCTTGCCGTACGACAAGCTGGTGTTCGCCACGGGTTCCTATCCGTTCGTGCCCCCCGTGCAAGGCCGCGAGCGGGCCGACTGCTTCGTCTATCGCACCATCGACGACCTGGAAGCCATGCAGGAATGCGGCGCGCGCTCGAAGACCGGCACGGTGGTCGGCGGCGGCCTGCTCGGTCTCGAATGCGCGAAGGCCTTGCGCGACATGGGCTTGCAAACGCACGTGGTCGAATTCGCGCCGCGCCTGATGGCGGTACAGGTCGACGAAGGGGGCGGACGCGTGCTGCGCAGCAAGATCGAAGAGCTCGGCCTGACGGTACACACGCAGAAGAACACCACCGCGATTGTCGACGGCGAGAACGGCACGCATCGCATGCAGTTCGCCGACGGCAGCTTCCTCGACACGGACATGATCGTGTTCTCCGCGGGCATTCGTCCGCGCGACGATCTGGCCCGTGCGAGCGGCCTCGCACTCGGTGAGCGCGGCGGCATCGTGATCGACAACGCGTGCCGAACGAGCGACCCGCACATCTACGCGATCGGCGAGTGTGCGCTATGGAACGGTCAACTGTTCGGCCTCGTGGCGCCCGGTTACGACATGGCGCGCACGGTGGCGAAGCAACTGCTCGGCGACCCGGCGGAGTTCGCGGGCGCCGACATGAGCACCAAGCTGAAGCTGATGGGCGTGGACGTTGCCAGCATCGGCGACGCGCACGGCAACACACCGGGCAGCCGCGCCTATCAGTTCAGCGACGAACGCAAGCAGGTCTACAAGAAGCTGGTGGTGTCCGGGTGCGGCAAGTATCTGCTCGGCGGCGTGATGGTGGGCGAGGCGAGTGAGTACGGCACGCTGCTGCAGATGATGCTGAACCGGATCGAGTTGCCGGCGTCGCCTGAATTCCTGATTCTGCCGTCGTCAGACGGTCAGGCAAAACCGGCGCTCGGCGTCGAGGCATTGCCGGCCGCCGCGCAGATCTGCTCGTGCAACAACGTCTCGAAAGGCGACCTGTGCGCGGCCGTTTGTGCGGGCGCGACCGACATCGGCGCGTTGAAGTGCGCAACCCAGGCCGGCACCTCGTGCGGCGGTTGCGTACCACTCGTTACGCAGGTGATGAAGGCCGAGATGAAAAAGCAGGGCCTCGCGGTCAACAACCATCTGTGCGAGCACTTTTCCTATTCGCGCCAGGAGTTGTTTCACATCGTGCGTGTGGAAGGCGTGCGCAGTTTCGGCGCGCTGCTGGCGAAGCACGGACACGGCTTCGGCTGCGATATCTGCAAACCGGCCGTGGCGAGCATCCTCGCCTCGTGCTGGAACGAATTCGTGCTGAAGAAAGAACACGCCTCGCTGCAGGACACCAACGATTACTACCTCGCCAACATCCAGCGCGACGGCACCTATTCAGTCGTGCCGCGCATGGCAGGCGGCGAAGTAACGCCTGACGGTTTGATCACAGTCGGCCAGGTCGCGAAGAAATACGGCCTGTACACGAAGATCACCGGTGGTCAGCGGGTCGATCTGTTTGGAGCGCGGGTCGAACAGTTGCCCTTCATCTGGGAAGAACTGATCGCGGCCGGTTTCGAATCGGGCCATGCGTACGGCAAATCGCTGCGCACGGTGAAGTCGTGTGTGGGTTCGACGTGGTGCCGCTACGGCGTCGGCGATTCGGTGGGCCTCGCGGTCGAGCTCGAGAATCGCTACAAGGGCCTGCGTACCCCGCACAAGATCAAATTCGGCGTGTCGGGCTGCACGCGCGAATGCGCGGAGGCGCAGGGCAAGGACGTCGGCATCATCGCCACGGAGAAGGGCTGGAATCTCTACGTCTGCGGCAACGGCGGCATGAAACCACGCCATGCCGAACTGCTCGCCTCGGACCTCGATAAGGACACGCTGGTGCGCTACATCGACCGCTTCCTGATGTTCTACGTGCGCACGGCCGATCGTCTGCAACGCACCAGCGTATGGCGCGACAACCTGGAAGGCGGACTCGATTATCTGAAGGACGTCGTCGTCAACGATCACCTGGGCGTGGCCGCGGAACTCGAGGCGGACATGCAGCAGGTGGTCGACACCTACGAGTGCGAATGGAAGAAAGCCGTTACCGATCCTGAAACGCGCAAGCGCTTCCGCCACTTCGTGAACAGTGGCGAGCCGGACAGCAACGTCGCCTTTGTCGAAGAACGCGGCCAGATCCGGCCCGCGACGCTCGAAGAGCGGCGCTCGAAACTCGCTTCGATTCCTGTGGTTGTCGAAACCGTTTGATTCTTTTTTGCGTCACTCACTGAGGACCTGCGCCATGAACCTTGACCGTCTTCCGCTTGCCTGGACACCGATTTGCCCGATTGACGACATTGTTCCCAACACGGGCGTGTGCGCGCTCGTCAATGGCGAACAGGTGGCGGTATTCCATGTTGACAACGGCGACGAAGACACCGTCGTGTACGCGATCGAAAACTACGATCCGGGCTCGCAAGCGGCCGTGCTCTCGCGCGGGCTGATCGGCAACCTCGGCGAGCGCCTCGTGGTCGCCTCGCCGATCTACAAGCATCACTTCGATCTGCGCACCGGCGAGTGCCTCGAAACACCGGCCTATTCCGTCAGCGCGTTCGCGGCGCGGGTGGAAAGCGGGCAGGTGTGGGTCGCGATGTGAGCTGCTGATTTCCTCGCCAACCCTCTCGACGATGCCTCCTGCCATGTCTTCCCGTAACGTAAAAACGGTGTGCCCCTACTGCGGTGTCGGCTGCGGAATGGTGCTGCACGTCGAGGACGGGCAGGTGGTGAAAATCGCCGGCGACAAGGAGCATCCGGCTAACTTCGGACGGCTCTGCACGAAAGGCCAGTCGGCGCACGTCGCGTTGCGCAAGTCCGGGCGCCTGGAAGGCGCATTCGTGCGGCATGCCCGCGGCCAGGATCCGACGCCGCTGCCGATGGCGCAGGCGATCAGCGACACGGCTGCGCGTCTGCGCGGCCTGCTCGACGCCCACGGACCGGACGCGCTGTCGTTCTATGTGTCCGGGCAGATGTCGATCGAGGCGCAGTATCTCGTCAACAAGCTCGCCAAGGGTTTTGTCGGGACCAACAACATCGAATCGAATTCGCGTCTGTGCATGGCGAGCGCGGGCAGTGGTTATAAGCTCTCGCTGGGTGCGGACGGGCCGCCGGGATCCTACGAAGACATCGATCACGCCGACCTGTTCTTCGTGATCGGCGCGAATATGGCCGACTGTCATCCGATTCTGTTCCTGCGGATGATGGATCGCGTGAAGGCCGGCGCGAAACTGATCGTGGTCGATCCGCGCCGCAATACGACCGCGGAAAAGGCCGATCTGTTTCTGCCGATCAAACCGGGCACCGATCTGGCCTTGCTCAACGGCCTGCTGCATCTGCTGCATGAAAACGGCCATACGGACGCGGTTTTCATCGCTGAGACCACCCAGGGCTGGGACACGATGCCCGCTTTCCTCGCGGACTACACGCCCGAAAAAGTCGCGGAGATCACGGGGCTCGCCGTCGAGGACATCCGTCAGGCCGCGAGCATGATTGGCGCCGCGCCCGAGTGGATGAGCTGCTGGACCATGGGCCTCAATCAGAGCACGCACGGCACATGGCACACCAACGCGATTTGCAATCTGCATCTGGCGACAGGCAAGATTTGCCGCCGTGGCAGCGGGCCGTTCTCGCTGACCGGTCAGCCCAATGCAATGGGCGGCCGTGAAATGGGCTACATGGGGCCCGGTTTGCCGGGCCAGCGTTCGGTGCTGGTCGAAGAAGACCGCGTTTTTATCGAAGACCTGTGGGGCATTCCAAAGGGCACGTTGAAAACGGCGCTCGGCAACGGCACGATCGATATGTTCAGCCGCATGGCCGCGGGCGGGATCAAGGCGTGCTGGATCATCTGCACGAACCCGGTGGCGAGCGTCGCGAACCGTCAGAACGTTATCGCCGGATTGCGCGCCGCCGAGCTCGTGATTTCGCAGGACGCGTTCCTCGATACCGAGACCAACCGTTACGCCGATGTGCTCTTGCCCGGTGCGCTATGGGCCGAGGCCGAAGGCGTGATGATCAACTCCGAGCGCAATCTGACGCTGATGCAAAAGGGTATCGAGCCGCCTGGCGCCGCGTTGCCGGACTGGCAGATCATTGCGCGCGTTGCGTGTGAAATGGGGTTTGCCGATGCGTTTACCTACGGCAGCGCCGAAGAAGTTTTCGCGGAAATCACGCGCATGTCGAATCCGAAAACCGGCTACGACCTGCGCGGCGCAAGCCATGGCCGGCTGAAGGACACACCGCTGCAATGGCCGCTTGCTTCCGGCGATGGCGCCGAGCGCAACCCCATTCGCTATCTGAACGACGGCGTTAGCCAGGCACTGAAGGAAAGGCCCGACGGCAGCCGCCCGCGGCTCGTGTTCCCAACCGCGAACGGCAAGGCCGTGTTCTTCGCCCGTGCCTTCGCCGCCCCGGCCGAGCTGCCGGATCGGGAATTTCCGATCGTGCTGAATACGGGCCGCCTGCAGCATCAATGGCACACCATGACCAAGACCGGCAAGGTCGCGATGCTCAACAAGCTCAATCCGGGCCCGTTCGTCGAGATTCATCCGGAAGACGCGGCCACGCTCGGTATCAAGGCCAGAGATCCGGTCGAGATCCGGTCACGGCGTGGGCGGGCCGTGCTGCCCGCCGTCGTCACCGAACGCGTGCAGGCAGGGAACTGCTTTGCGCCAATGCACTGGAACGACGTCTTTGGCGACGACCTGTGTATCAACGCCGTCACCAGCGATGCAATCGATGCGATCTCGCAGCAACCCGAACTCAAGTTCTGCGCGGTCGCGTTGAGCCCCGTTGCCGCTAATGCCATCGAGCCGGTTTCGAACGAGGATGACGAGACGCTCACCGACGTGCTTGCCGCCGGAGTCGACGCAGCGACAGCAAGCGCTATACAGGCGGACACCGAGGAACTGGACATGCCCCGCATCAATGCACTGACTAGCCTGTTGCAGCTTCCACCCACACCCGCGCCCTCGCTCACGGAAGCCGAGCGGACCTATCTGGCTGGTTTCGTCAATGGCCTGCGTTCGGTTGAGGCACAGGGTTTCGACAGCGTGCCGGTTCTCCCGCCTGGCGCACCGGTTGATGCAGCGAACCGCTTGTATGTGGACGGTTTGCTGGCCGGACTTTATAGCCGCGGCGGCACCCATGCGGCCGTGCCGGCAGGCGCGCTTGCCGCTCCGCATGCCGACGCGGCGCATACATCCGGCGTGCGTATCTTGCGTGTGCGCCCCAAAGTGACCTTGCTGTGGGCCTCGCAAACCGGCAACACGGAATCGCTGACCGAACGTTATGCCACGCGTCTGATGGAGTCCGGCTTCGAAATCCGCACATCGTGCATGGCGGATTATCAGGTTTCGGCGCTTGCGAAAGCGCAATACGTGCTGCTGATGTCGAGCACCTTCGGCGACGGCGATCCGCCCGATAACGCGCAAAGTTTCTGGTCACATCTGGCCAGCGACGCAGCACCCCGTCTCGAAGGCCTGCGCTACGCGGTGCTCGCGCTGGGAGACCGCAACTACGATCAGTTTTGTGGCCACGGCCGCCGTCTGGATGAACGTTTCTCCGCGCAAGGCGCGCTGCGTCTGATGGATCGCGTTGACTGCGACAGCGAGTATCAGGAACAGGCCGACGCATGGCTCGAAAGCATCATCGTGCGCATCAAGGAAGAAGATGCGGCGTTGCATGCGGTGCCGCCGGGCGGCATGATCAACGCCGTGGTGCCTGGTGCCGTGCCGACCAAGACCCGGCCGGCTGCATCGCGGCTCGTCAGGAATCTGCAATTGAACAAGCAGGGCGCCGCGAAGGACACGCGTTACTTCTCGTTGAGCACGGGCGACTCGGGTCTCGAATACGAAGCCGGCGATGCGCTGGGCGTATGGCCGAGCAATTGCCCTGAACTGGTCGACGAGCTGATCAACCTGAGCGGTTTGAGCGCCGAGGCGAGGGTCAACGTCAACGTGTCCGGCGCGGGTGAAATGCACCTCGCCGACGCGCTTGCCAGGCACTACGAAATCGCGCGCCCCAGCCCCGAAGCGCTTGCGTTCATCGCCGCGCGCAGCAGCAACGGCGCACTGCGCGATCTGCTTTGCGCTGAGCGCAAAGCCGACCTCAAGCAATGGCTGTGGGGCCAACAGCTCGCCGACGTACTCCACGAATTTCCCGTCAAGCTGACGGCCGTCGAATTGACCGGCATGCTCAAGCGCCTGCAACCGCGTCTGTATTCGATTGCATCGAGCCCGAAGGCGCATCCCGGCGAAGTGCATCTGACGGTTGCGGCGATTCGATACAACAATGGCCGCCGCCACCGCAAGGGCGTCTCGTCGACCTTCCTTGCCGACCGTGCGGGCGACGTCAATGTGCCGGTATTCGTGCAGAAATCCGCACACTTTCGGCCTCCTCATGTTTCCGGCACGTCGATCATCATGGTCGGTCCAGGCACCGGCGTTGCACCGTTTCGCGGTTTCTTGCACGAACGCCGTGCACGCGGTGACAAAGGGCGCAACTGGCTGTTCTTCGGCGAGCAACACGCGGCCACCGATTTCTACTATCGCGACGAACTTGAAGCAATGCGGGACAGTGGTTTTCTGACCCGGCTCGATGTTGCTTTCTCGCGCGATCAGACCGAGAAAATCTATGTGCAGGACCGCATGCGCGAGCAGGGTGCGCAACTGTGGGCATGGCTCGAAGAAGGTGCACATTTCTACGTTTGCGGCGACGCGAACCGGATGGCAAAAGACGTCGACGCGACGCTCAAGCATGTGGTCGCTCAGCACGGCGGCATGAGCGAAGAAAAAGCCAGCGAATATGTGAGCCATTTAGCGCAGGAAAAGCGCTACGTACGTGATGTTTACTGATTTTCAACGTGACAGGCGAAGTCTCGGTGTCGTCATTGAAGAGATTCGTAGTACAGCTTCATAAAAACAATCCGGATGGCATGAAGGTTGCATGTTTAAACCGGAATTCAACGTCATGACCACGCCGGTGCGTAGTGCACGAGCGCAATGATCCAGCGCGCTGAACCAGGTTAGAAAACAATCAGTCTATTTGAGGATGCCTAATGAAAAACGTGATGAGCTCATTAAAGAGTGGAGATTGGCGCGCGCTGGTGGCCTGTTTTCTCTACTTCGACACCGGCTTCACTGTCTGGGTGCTATACGGGCCGCTCGCGCCGTTCATCAGCAAGAGCGTCGCAATGACGCCTGCGCAACAGGGTCTGCTGGTCGCCGTGCCGGTACTGTCGGCGGCAATCCTGCGTGTGACGCTCGGCAACCTCTATCAATCGGCACATGGAAAACGCATCGCGCTGATGGGGGTGCTGCTGTCGGCGGTGCCGACCATCGTGCTGCCGTTGTTGCCTTTCGTGCCGTCGTACACCTTGCTGCTGGTGCTCGGCGTGTTCCTCGGCGTGGGGGGCGCGAGTTTCGCGGTAGCGTTGCCGATGGCCGGCAGCAACTATCCGCCGAAGGTGCAGGGTCTGGTGTTGGGCCTTGCCGCCGCCGGCAACATCGGCGCAGTGCTCGACGGCTTCCTGTTTCCGCAACTGGCGGCCCACTACGGGTGGCAAATGGCGACTGCCGGTGCGCTGCCTTTGCTCGCCATCGCTGCGATCACGCTGTACTTCTGGGCCAACGATGCCGGCATCAAATCGGGTAGCGTGTTGCGCGCATTCGGCAGCTTCTCGGTCACGCTCGTCGGTTTGATCGTGCTTGTGCTGCTGGTCGAAGCGGGGATGTTCGGGTCGGGCAAGACCGGTGTGCTGCTGTTGCCGGTAGTCGGTGCGCTGCTGGCGATTGCCGTGCTGCCCAAAAAATATCGCGCGGTGCTGGCCGAGCGCGATACGTGGGTGATCATGCTGGTGTACAGCATCACGTTCGGCGGGTTTGTCGGCATGTCGTCGTATGTTTCGCTGCTGCTCACCAACCTGTATCAGTTGTCGAAGATCGACGCGGGTCTGTTCATGGCGCTGCTGGCTGCAACCGGCGCGATCGTGCGGCCGTTGGGCGGTCTGATTGCCGATAAGGTGTCCGGCGTGCGCGCCTTGACCATCCTGCTCGCGATCATTTCGCTGTGCGATTTTGTCTTCGCTGCGGCGATGCCGACCATGGTGGGCGGCATTGCGCTGCTGCTGTGCCTGTATGTGGCCTTCGGTCTGGGTAACGGCGCGACCTTCCAGTTGGTGCCGCATCGTTGGGCGGGCCGCACCGGGCTGATGTCGGGTATCGTCGGCGCCGCGGGCGGCATTGGTGGCTTCTATCTGCCGGTGGTAATGGGCATCGCCAAGGAAAGCACGGGCAGCTATCAGATGGGCTTCGCGACCTTCGGCGCGCTGGCGGCTTGCGCGTTTCTCGCGATCGTCGCACTGCGCCGTCCGTGGATGGCCTGGTCCATGCACACCAGCGTGATTCACGCGCACGCAACGGAGTAATGCGACAGGGCGCCCGCATCGCCACGCAGGGTGGCGTGGCGATGCATTCGGTCTGAGGCTAGGCCGCGGCTACTTCCGTTGCGCCCGCGGCGAGAATGCCGGGCAGCCGTGCCGCGAGTTCATCGATCGCGACCCGCATCCTCGACGGCAGATGGCGTGTCTGCTGCCAGGCCAGATGAAGCTCGATGCGCGGTCCAGGCAACTCGGGCAGCACCTTGACCAGCGCGCCGCTATCGAGCGCGTCGGCGATCAGCCAGCACGGCACACGTGCGATACCCGCACCGGCGATAGTGGCCGCGAGAATGGTCTCGAGGTCGTCCAGACGCAGCCGATGCCGGGCCACCACGCTCTGCCATGCGCCGTTTTCATCCGGCAGCGGCCACGCCGCTTCTTGCCGACCGGTTACATAGAAGATGCCTTGATGGGTGGCGAGGTCGGCCACCGTGCGAGGCGTGCCGTGCCTGGCGAGGTATGCGGGCGCCGCGCATAGCGCCATGACCTGTTCGCCAAGCCTGCGTGCCACCAATCCCGCCGGCGCGCCGCGTAGGTGTCCGCTTCGCACGACCAGATCGATCCCTTCTTCGACCAGATCGGTAACCCGGTCGGTGAAACTGACCTGCAACTCCAGTTGCGGATAGCGCTGTGCCAACTCCAGCAGAATCGGTGCAACACAGCGCCGCCCGAACAACACGGGCACGCTCACGTGCAAGCGCCCCTGTGGATCGTGGCGGCCTGCGTGCAGCGTGGCTTCACCGGCCTCGAGTTCGGCCAGCGCGCGTACGCAGCGCTCGTAGAACGCATGGCCGTCCTCGGTCAGGCTCTGGCTGCGCGTGGTGCGATGAAAGAGCCGTGTGCCGAGCTGATCCTCCAGACGCGCGATGGTTTTGCCGACCGCCGAGCGTGACAGGTGCATGCGCTCGGCGGCGAGCGCAAAGCTGCCGGCTTCCGCCGCGTTCACGAAGGCGGCGATGCCGCTCAGACGGTCTCTCATTGAAGGTTCCTCCTGCTGACGCGCCATGGCGATTGGCGAATAAAACGCTACAGAATAGCGAAAATTCTCCGCCACTGTAGCGCGTTTCGAAACCGTAGACTTTTTGCCATCAGCAACGAGCAAATGGAAGCCGACATGCAGACGATGGGCAAATGGGTTTTTCGGGAAGCGGGCGTGCAACATCTGAAACTGGAAGAAACGGCGGTGCCAACGCCCGGCGCGGGGGAAATCGTCGTGCGTGTGGCGGCGGTTGCGTTGAACTACCGCGATCTGGGCTTCATTAACGGCGGTCAATCGGGCACGGCGTTGACGCTGCCGGCTACACCGGGTTCTGATCTATCCGGCGTCGTGGTGGCGACGGGCGCGGGTGTGACGCGGTTCAGCGAAGGCGATGACGTGCTCGGCACGTTCTGGGCGGGGTGGATCGATGGCGAATGTCCGCCTGAGGCACGTGTGCTCGGCGGCTCTTTGCCGGGTGTGCTCGCGCAGTACGTCATCCTGAATGAAGCCTGGGCCGTACGCGCGCCGCGCACGCTGAATGCGATCGAAGCCAGCACGCTGCCATGCGCGGGGCTGACCGCGTGGTTCGCGCTGGTCGAGAAGGGCGCTGTGCACGCCGGGCAAACGGTGCTGATGCAAGGCACCGGCGGCGTCGCGCTGTTCGGTGTGCAACTCGCCCGCGCCCACGGCGCGCAGGTTATCGTGACCTCGAGCAGCGCCGCCAAGCTGCGCCGCGTGCGCGAACTCGGTGCGACCCATGGTATCGACCGCACCGTGACGCCCGATTGGGATCGTGTCGCGCGCGAGCTGACCGGCGAGCGTGGCGTCGATCACGTGTTCGAACTGGCGGGCGGCGATAACCTTGGCGCCTCGTTGCGTGCACTGCGTCAGGGCGGCCGCATTTCGCTGATCGGTACGCTCGACGGCTACAACATGTCGCTGCCGAGTATTCCGTCGTTCATCGGCCGGCCGACGATCCAGGGCATCGGCGTTGGACATCGGCGCGCGTTCGACGATCTGGTGCACGCGGTCGATACGCTCGGTCTCAAGCCGGTTGTCGACACGGTCTACGCATTCGACGAATTGCCGGCGGCGCTGGCGCATCTCGAACAGGGTGCGTTCGGTAAGGTGGTGGTCGGAGTCGGTGCCTGAGGCGGGGGTGTTTGCCGCAGGCGTAAAAATATGCAGGCAAATACTTGCATGTTGTGAATGGCGAATCTAATATGCAGTCAGGAGGCTGCATATGAACATTCCATCTGACGCATCGAAAACCGTATCCACTGATCGCATCGAAAAACAGATTCTGCTTAAGGCGCCGCGCTCGCGCGTGTGGCGCGCGGTGTCCAACGCCGAGGAGTTCGGCAAATGGTTTTGCGTGGATTTCGGCGGCAAGCGTTTTGTGGCCGGTCAGTCCATTCAGGGCAACATCACCTATCCGGGTTATGAGCATCTCGTGATGGACGTGTTGATGGAGCGGATCGAACCGGAACATCATCTGTCGTTTCGCTGGCATCCGGCCGCAGTGGACGCGTCGGTCGATTACTCGCCGGAGCCCACCACGCTGGTCGCATTCGAGCTGAGCGAGCTCGATTCAGGCACGTTGTTGCGTGTGATCGAATCGGGTTTTGACCGGATTCCCGCCGCACGCCGCGCGGAAGCGTTCCGTATGAATAGCGGCGGCTGGGAAGAGCAGATGGTCAACATCGAAAAGTATGTCGCCAAGGCCTAAGTTGTCCAACAAGTTTCCCAGCAAGCTGCCCAGCGCCGGACCGGGAGCCGGTCATGCTCGTGTGAAAACCGCCATGCTGCGAAGCCCCGCGCAGATTTTTGCGGCGCTCGGCGACGAAACGCGCTTGCGTCTGATTGCCGTGTTGTGCGCGGGCAGTGCGATGTCGATCGCACAGCTGACCGCCGGAACGGAAATGACGCGGCAGTCGGTCACGCAGCATTTGCAGGTACTGGCCAACGCGGGTCTGGTGCGCGACGTCAAGGCGGGCCGTGAACGCTTATGGGCGTTCGAGCCGGCACACCTGGACGAAGCGCGGCGCGCACTCGAAGCGATTTCGCAGCAGTGGGATCAGGCCTTGCTGAGATTGAAGGCGGCGGTGGAGGAGCCTTAGAACTTGTGGCGCAACGCGACCCGCACGGCGAGCTGATTGCCCGTCGACGAGGGTGCCTGCACGCCCGGAATGAACGCGTTGTCGAGAATCGAGTTCGTCGAGCTACCCGCGACCTTCTGGTATTCGCCCTGCACGTAAACGTCGGTGCGCTTCGTCAGGTTGTAATCCGCCATCAAACCAACCGAGTGAATTTTCGGCTTCACGCTGCCGCTCGACGCATCGTAGTTCTCCATCGTGTACACGTATTGCGCGCCGACAAAGAAGGCCGGCGTGAACTGGTATTTGCCGTTCACTTCGAAATTCTGGTACTTCAGCGTATTCAACTGGACGCCGGATGCCGCCAGCGGAATGCCGATATAGCCGTTGCCGGTCGGATCCTTGTAGTTTGCGTTGGTGTAGGCAAAACCCGCGGTCGCCGCGCCGAACGTGTAGTTGATGCCGGCGCCGAACACCCGCATGCGCCCGGCGATGAAGCTCGCGTCGTTCGCCGTGATCGCGCCGGTGGAGCCCGCGCCCGGGTTGTTTGCCTGCAGGTACGCAGCGGCAATCAGCAGCCCGCCGTTCGCATACTGGCCGCCAAAGCTGTAGGCGCGGTTGTTCGCGAAGTTCGTGTCGTTGCTGAAGCTGTACACGCCGCCGAACTGGAAACCCCCGATCTCCGGGCTCGCGTACTTCACGCTGTTGCCGAGACGGAACGAGTTGTCCGTATTGTCGTTGTCGTACGGATGAGCAAACAGGTAGCCGGCCCAGTTGCCGTTGGCCGTGGTCTGCGCGAGGTAGTCAACCACCGAGTCGTACTGGCGTCCCAGCGTGACCGTCCCGAACGGGTTATCGCTCAAGCCCACATAAGCCTGGCGGCCGAACATGCGGCCGCCCTGGCCGAGCCGTCCCGAGCTCACGTCGAAGCCGTTTTCCAGCTGGAACACCGCCTTCATGCCGCCGCCCAGATCTTCTGAACCCTTCAGCCCCCAGCGGCTGCCCTGCGCGTAGCCGCTCGCCATTTCCCAGACCGCGCCGCGCCCGGCGTTGTTGGTGTAGTCGATGCCTTCGTCGAGCACGCCGTACAGGGTCACGCTGCTCTGTGCGAAGGCCGCTGGGGCCGCCAGTGAGGCGAGCGCGGTGAAAGCGGTGGTGGCGATGACATTCTTTTTCATTGTGAGCTCCAGACGTTGGTAATGAGCGGCCACGGTGGTTCAAACCGGAGTTCGAAGGAGTTCAAAAGGCGGTTCAAACCGCGATTCGCCCGGCTTCAAAGGCCGCTGCTTTTTGGCAAAGCCCGGATTCTGCTATTCGAGACGCGAATCGCGTATGAGGCACATCCCTGGATAAACGTGATTTTTTCGAATGTTTGTCCCGCAAATTATTCGCTTGTGGTGCGTCAGACAGCGGACAAAAATTCCGTCCATGCACCTTTGGCATGAAGGCGATAGCCGAAGGCAATGCGGCAACGCACCAGTTTTTTCAGGAGACGACATGCGACTCGATCGGAATTTTGCTAACGGCCGCTTTATCGACGCGGCAAGCGACGAGCTCATCGCCGTCACCAACCCGGCCACCGGCGCCGTGATTGCCCACGTCACGGGCGCCACGCGGGCCGAGACCATTGCCGCGGTCGACGCGGCAGCCGCCGCGCAAAAGGGCTGGCGCAAGCTGCCTTCGGCCGGGCGCGCGGTCTATCTGCACAAGCTCGCCGACGCGCTTACCGAATGCGCGCCGGCCATCGGCGCGGCGCTCGCGCTGGAATCGGGCAAGAGCGTCGCGGACGCCACCAATGAGGCGATTTACGCCGGTCAGATCACCCGCTACCACGCCGAGTGGGCGCGCCGCATCGAAGGCGAGGTGATTCCGAGCGACACGCCCGACGAAAACCTCGTGCTGCATCGCGAACCGATCGGCGTGGTGGCCTGCCTGATCCCGTTCAACTACCCGGTCTATACGTTCATGCGCAAGGTGGCGCCCGCGCTGATCGCCGGCAACACCGTGGTGGTGCGCCCGAGCAACAACACGCCGAGTTCCGCCTTCGAGATTGCGAAGGCAGTTGAGAAGGCCGGATTGCCGGCCGGCGTCGTGAACATTCTCGCAATGAATCACGCAACGGCCGAGGCGCTCTGCACCCATCCCAAGGTCGGCATGATCACGCTCACCGGCAGCGTCGGCGCCGGTCGCAAGGTGCTTGAATACTGCAAGGCGAACATCGCCAAGCCGTCGCTCGAACTGGGCGGCAAGACGCCCGCGATCATCGAGGCGGATGCCGATCTCGAGAAGGCCGCGCGCGATCTGGTCGCGTCCAAAACCACGCATTGCGGGCAGCTTTGCACGGCGATCGAGCGCGTCTACGTGCAGGAAAGCGTGCATGACCGTTTCGTCGCGCTGCTGAAGAAGCACATGAGTGCGGTGGAATGCGGCGATCGCAGCGAACAGGCTTCGCTGATGGGGCCGCTCGTCAACGACGCGTCGCGTCAGTCGATTCACGGCATGGTCGAGCGCGCGGTTGCGGCAGGCGCCACGCTGGAAACCGGCGGCCGCCTGCCGCAAGGCACGGGCTTCTTCTATCCGGCCACGTTGCTGTCGAACTGCCGGCAGGACATGGAAATCATCCAGGAAGAAACCTTCGGTCCGATCATGCCGGTCGTCAAATACCGCACGCTCGACGAAGCACTGGAGATGGCCAACGACCATCAGTTTGGTTTGTCATCGGTGCTTTATACCGAGAACTACCGCAGTGCAATGAAGATCGCCAACGGCATCGAGGCAGGCGAGTTGTACGTGAACCGCACACCGGCCGATCCGTATCAAGGTTTCCACGCCGGCTGGAAACGTTCGGGTCTCGGCGGCGACGACGGCAAGCACGGCATGCTGGAATTCACGCAAACCCGTCTCGTGGTCATGAAGTACTGAAGCATGTATTGACGCAGCTATTGACGCAACAACGGCGCGTGCCGCGCGATTCAAAGCCGGTGGCACGCGTTGCCTTGAAACCCACAGAAACGCAGCGAACCGCTGCACCCATAAAAAATATTTGGAGACCCGGCCCGGCGCTGTGTCTCTCAGGAGCGCTAACGTGTCATCTCAACCCGTTCAAACTGCTGCCTCGCTCGCATCGAGCGAAGAAGCCGCACTGAAAAGCAATAAGGCTCAACGCTATATCCAGCTTATGTTGCTGGTGGTGGCCGCCGGCGCGATCTACCCGATTCTGTATCTTCGGCAGGTCTATCAGCCGACCATGCTCGAAGTGTTTCACATTACCGATAGTCAGCTTGGCTATCTGTATTCGTCGCTCGGCACGATCTTTCTGCTGAGCTATCTGCCGAGCGGCTGGCTCGCCGACCGCATCGCCCCACGCCTGCTGATCTGTTTTTCGCTGATCGCAACCGGATTGCTCGGCCTGTGGTACTCGAGCGCGCCGTCGTTCCATGTGCTGATGCTGATCTTCGGCGGCTGGGGGCTGTCGACCGGCTTGACCTTCTGGGCCGCCGTCATCAAGCGTGTGACGATGATCGCCGGCTCGCACGAGCAGGGCCGCTTTTTCGGTTTGCTCGATGGCGGACGCGGCCTGATCGAAGCCATGCTGGCGACCATTGCGATCACGCTGTTCGCCTGGCTCACGCAGGGCAGGGGCGAGCCGGTGACGGCGGGCTTCAGGCTGGTCGTCTACATGTACGCCTTTTTGTGCATCGCGCTCGGTGTGGTGCTCGCGCTCGTCAAAGACCCGCAAGGCACAAAGGACGCCGCCGCCAACCGCGCCACGAAGAAACGCAGCAACGTGCTGATCGATCTGAAAACGCTCGCATCGATCCCCGAGTTGTGGCTGGTCGCGGCCATTGTGTTCTGCGGCTATCAGGTGTTCTGGGCCACCTACAGCTTCTCCGCGTATCTGCATGAAGGCGAGATCGGTTTGACCGTGGTGATGGCCGGCACGATCACGACACTCAAGCTCTGGATGCGGCCGATTGGCGGCATCGGCGGCGGGTTTCTCGGCGACCGTTACTCGAAGGTCTCAGTGTTGGTGATCGCGCTGTTCCTCGCCGCGCTGTCGTTGCTGGGCCTGATGGCGGCGCCGCGTATCTCGAGCCATGTGGTGCTGGTGTTCCTCGTGCTGTTCATCGGCATTCTGACGTACGCGATTCGCGGTCTTTACTGGTCGCTGCTGGACCGCTGCAATATCCCGCTCGAAACGATGGGCCTCGCCATCGGCCTGATCTCCGTGCTCGGCTATTCGCCCGACGTGTTCCTGCCGTTGATCAACGGCTATCTGACACAGAACTTCCCGGGTGTCTTCGGTTACCAGCTTTACTTCGGCTACGTGGCCGCGATGGCGGCGCTTGGCGGCTTTGCCGGGCTCGCGCTGAGAAACATGCTTAAAAGGAAAGGGGTTGCGTAAATGAAAGTCGTCTCGCTCGAAACGCATATCGTCGCCGTACCGCCGCCGCACGTGGGCGGCATGTACTGGATTTTCGTCAAGCTCAAGACCGACTGCGGCATTGAAGGCGTCGGCGAAATCTATTCGGCGACCTTCCACCCGAAAGCGATGACCCACATCATCGACGATGTCTTCGGCCGCTATCTGCTCGACCACGATCCGCACCATATCGAGCGGCTCTGGCGCGAAGCGTATTCGAGCGGTTTCACGCAACGTCCCGATCTGACGATGATGGGCGTGGTGAGCGGCTTGGAAATGGCGTGCTGGGACATCATCGGCAAGGCGGCGAACAAGCCGGTGTACGAACTGCTGGGTGGCATGGTGAACCCCCGTCTGCGTTCATACACGTACCTGTATCCGAAGAACAGCAAAGGCGAGTACGACTACGACGATCCGGATCTTGCCGCCGAATGCGCCGTTGAAAACGTGAAGCGTGGTTTTACCGCGGTGAAGTTCGATCCGGCTGGGCCGTACACGGCCTACTCGGGCCACCAGCTGTCGATGGAAGTGCTCGACCGTTGCGAAACGTTCTGCCGCCGCGTGCGCGAAGCAGTCGGCAGCAAGGCCGATCTGCTGTTCGGCACGCATGGGCAGATGGTGCCGTCATCGGCCATCCGGCTCGCCAAACGGCTCGAGAAATACGATCCGCTGTGGTTCGAAGAGCCGGTGCCGCCGGGACAGGAAGGCGCGATGGCGCAAGTCGCGCAGCACACGAGTATTCCGATTGCCGCGGGCGAGCGCCTGACCACCAAGTATGAATTCTTCAAGCTGCTCGAAGCGGGCGCGGCGTCGATCCTGCAACTGAATGTGGCGCGGGTGGGCGGTCTGCTCGAAGCGAAGAAAGTCGCGGCGATCGCAGAGGTGTATTACGCGCAGATCGCGCCGCATCTGTACAACGGGCCGATCGGCGCCGCAGCCAGCATTCAGCTTGCCGCCTGCACGCCGAACTTCCTCATTCAGGAAAGCATCGGCACGTGGGACGGTTTCCATGCCGAGGTGCTGAAGAAGCCGATTCAATGGGAAGACGGTTACATCATTCCTTCGCAGGAACCGGGACTCGGCGTGGAGTTGAACATGGACGTGGTCCGGCAGCACACGCCGTACACCGGCGAGCGTCTGCATCTGCAAATGGCGGCTCGTCCCGCCGACGTGAAAGATCTCGCGCCGGCCAAGGGCTGAACCTCCCGGATTCACCCGTTTTACGCATTCAATGGATTGGACGCCGTCTGGCGACATAGAGCATGAACTACGATTACATCATCGTCGGCGCGGGTTCGGCGGGCTGCATTCTCGCCAATCGCCTTTCGGCGTCGGGCCAACATTCAGTCCTGCTGCTCGAAGCGGGCGGCAAGGATAGCTCGTTCTGGTTCAAGATCCCGGTGGGTTTCACCAAGACGTACTACAACGAAACCTATAACTGGATGTACTACAGCGAGCCCGAAAAGGAGCTCGACAACCGGCCGATCTATTGCCCGCGCGGCAAAGTGCAGGGCGGCTCCGGCTCGATCAACGCGATGATCTATGTGCGGGGCCAGCCGCACGACTTCGACGACTGGGCCGCGGCGGGCAACCCGGGCTGGGCGTTTCACGACGTGCTGCCGTATTTCCGCAAGCTCGAATCGCATCCGCTCGGCAACACCGAGTATCACGGCGCGGACGGCCCGATCCGGATCTCCCCGATGAAGGACGCGGTCCATCCAATCTGTCACGTGTTCCTGAAAGGCTGTGACCAGGCCGGCTATAAGCGCAGCGACGACTTCAACGGCGCGCGATTCGAAGGCGCGGGTATCTACGACGTGAGTACACGTAACGGGCAGCGTTCGTCCAGCAGCTTCGAGTATCTGCATCCCGTGCTGACGCGCAAGAACCTGACGATCGAACGTAACACTCTGGCGAACCGCGTGCTATTCGACGGCAAGCAGCGGGCAATCGGCGTGAGCGTCACGCAGAACGGCGTGACGCGGCAATTCATGGCGAATCGTGAGGTGATCCTGTCGGCAGGCGCGGTCGATTCGCCCAAGCTGCTGCAACTCTCGGGCGTAGGCGACAGTGCATTGCTGGCAAAGCATCGCATCGCGATGGTCAAGGAACTGCCCGCTGTAGGACAGAATCTGCAGGATCATCTGTGCGTGAGCTTCTACTATCGCGCGAACGTGAAGACGCTGAACGACGAATTGCGGCCCTTGCTCGGCAAGCTCAAGCTCGGCCTGCAGTATCTGCTGACGCGCAAGGGACCGCTCGCGATGAGCGTGAATCAGTCGGGTGGGTTCTTCAAGGGCAACGATCAGGAAGCACAGCCGAATCTGCAGTTGTACTTCAATCCGCTGTCGTACCGGATTCCAAAGAGCAATAAGGCGAGCCTGGAACCCGAACCTTATTCGGGCTTTCTGCTGGCATTCAACCCGTGCCGGCCGACGAGCCGCGGATCGATCGAGATCGCGTCGAACCGTGCGGAAGACGCCGCGAAAATCCGCATCAACGCGCTGACCACGGAGAAGGACATCGACGAGGCGATTCAGGGGTGCGAACTGGTGCGCAAGGTGATGGCATCGCCGGCATTGAAAGAGATCACCGTCGAGGAGATTTCACCGGGCCCGCAGGTGAACACACGCGAGGGTTTCCTGCAGTATTTCCGTGAGCAATCGGGTTCGATCTACCACCTGTGCGGCTCGTGCGCGATGGGCGACGATCCCCATACCTCGGTGGTCGATGCACGTTTGCGGGTGCACGGCGTTGCCGGCCTGCGCGTGGTCGATGCCTCGATCTTCCCGAACATCACGTCGGGCAATATCAATGCACCGGTCATGATGGTGGCGGAGAAGGGCGCCGAGATGATTCTCATGGACGCGGCTGTCGAAGCCGCTTTTGAACCTGAGGCGAAGGAGCTGGCTGAATCGGTATTCTCAGCCTAACGGCGCCGACTCCGACGAATCGAGTGCGCGTTCGGTCAACCAGATCTCCTGCTGCAGCCAGTCGCGGAATAGCGCGACGTGCGGCAGCTCGTCCTGTTCCGCGCGCGTGACGAGCCAGTACGACTGATGCCCGTCGACGTGCACGTTCAGCACCTGCACGAGTTGGCCTTCCGCGAGTTCACGGCCGATCATATGACGATCGGCGATCGTCACGCCGAGGCCGTCGACGGCCGCACGGATCGCGTGATCGAGCAGATCGAATTCGTAGCCACCGCGGGTGTCGACGTTGTCGATGCCGGCGGCTTTTAACCAGTGTTGCCAGGTCAGATAGCGCTGATCCGCGCTTGCGAGCACATGCAACAGCGTGAACTGGTTCAGATCGATTCCCGCGCGACCGACCTGCCGTGCCAGCAAAGCGGGCGAGCAGACGGCGATATGCCGTTCGTTCATCAGCAGACGGTTGTCGAAGCCTTCCCACTCGCCGTTGCCGAAGCGGATGGCGCAGTCGAGCACGCCCGATTCGGCGAGATTGTCGTCGATACGGGTTGAGAGACTGAGTTCCAGATGCGGGTGCGCGTCGCGCAGACGTCCGAGACGCGGCATCAGCCAGCGGCTTGTGAAGGTGGGAGGCGCGTTGATACGCAGGCGGTTGCGGTGGGTTTTCTCTTGCAGGCTGCGGACGGTGAGTTCGATCCGGTCGAATGATTGTTGCAGCGCTTGCAGGAGGATGCGGCCGGCGGCCGAGAGTTCCAGGTGATGATGGTGACGCTGAAGCAGGGTTTCGCCGAGTTGGGCTTCGAGTTGCCGGACTTGCCGGCTGACCGCGCTTTGAGTCACGTTAAGCAGTTCCGCTGCGCGGGTGAAGCTGCCCGTGCGGCCAGCGACTTCGAAGGCTTTTAGCGCGTTTAGCGCGGGCATTTTGCGTTTCAAGATCGGGGCCGGTGTGGTGCGCCCGGGGGCGCGGGTGGTGTATTTTACTGTGTTGCACACGGGGTGTTGGGGTTTCGTTGTTCTGGCTTCTTTGGCCTTTTCCTCATCTGGTTGCCTGCGCGGCGCTTTGGTTGTGGTTTTATGGTGTTGGTATTTTCTTGTTCTGACGTCTTTAGCTTTTCCTTGTTTTCCTTGTGGTCTGTTCTGTCTGTGCGGCTGCGGCGTTGGCCTTTCCTTGATTTGTTATTGGTTTATTAGCGTTGCCCCTGTGCGGGGCGGCACTTACTTTCTTTGCCGCCGCAAAGAAAGATAAGCAAAGAAAGCGGCTCACACCGCCAGCTCTTAAGCGGGTCCCCCGCACAGCCACGGTAGTGGTGCATCTGGAATCTGTGTTCTCGCACATTCCGCGTTAGCGACACAGCGCTCATTCGCTCCCACTCCGCACTGCGTGCGTCGAGGATGGGTCTGCCAGGGAAACCAGCGGTTTCGCTTCGCGCAGCGGGAGCCATCGGCTTCGCCTCGGCGAGATGCTTTCGCTCTTATTGGCGAACCCCACCTCAAATGAAATGTCGATGCCTTGCATTTGTTGCGCGGCCGCAGTTGTGGTCGCTGCGGCGATGCAGCGACGAATTGAGGAACTGAACAACTGTGGGAGCGAACGCTTGAAATGTCGCGCGCTGTATTCACTGCACGGTCGCAACTGTGCGCGCGGCGGCGATGCAACGACGAGCGCGGGAACTGAGCAAACCGCGGGGACGAAAACATAGCAGATGGTTTTGTGAATGACGCGTCGGCGCGCGCAGCGCCGCCGGAAGTATGACGCCTTTGTCACTAGCGCTGAATGTGCGGGAGCACCGATTCCAGATGCACCACTACCGTGGCTGTGCGGGGGCCCCGCTTATGAGCTGGCGGTGTAAGCCGCTTTCTTTGCTTATCTTTCTTTGCGGCGGCAAAGAAAGTAAGTGCCGCCCCGCACAGGGGCAACACTAATAAACCAATAGCAAATCAAGGAAAGGCCAACACCATAAAACCACAACCAAAACAGACCACTAACACAGCAAGAAAAGTCCAACATCATAAAACCACAACCAACCCGCCGAACAGGCAAAAAACCCCAATCAATAAGCAATACAAACCGACTTACTCTCAGTATAAGAATCAACAATAGCCTTCCCATGTTCCCGCCCGATCCCGGACGCCTTAAACCCGCCAAACGGCATCGCCGGATCAACCATATTGTGCGTATTGACCCAAACCGTCCCAGCTTCGATCCCATCGACGAGTCGTAGCGCCTTGTCCAGCTGATTCGTCCACACACTCGCACCAAGACCGTACTCCGACGCGTTGGCCTGCGCCAGCACCTCATCGATATCGTCATAAGGCATCGCCACCAGCACAGGTCCGAACACCTCCTCCCTGACAACGGAAAGCGGCTTGCACGCGCGATTGGCAATCACCGTCGGCCGGACAAAGAAGCCATCCGCGTCAACAGCGGCATCACGCGACAGAATCTCGCCGCCTTCCTGTTTGCCTTGCGCAATCATGCCCATGACCTTGTCGCGGTGCCGCGCGGAAACCATCGGGCCCATCTGCGTTGCCGCATCGAAACCGGAACCCAAGGCAATACCGTCGGCCACCGCTGCAATGCCCTGGACGACTTCGTCGTAAATCGATCGTGCAACGTACAGGCGAGAACCGGCGGTACAAACCTGTCCGTGGTTGAAGAAAATCGCGCCTGCCGCGCCTTCAATTGCTTTCTTCGGGTCGCAATCGTCCAGCACGATCACGGGGCTCTTGCCGCCCAGCTCCAGCGATGCCCGTTTCAGATCCTCAGCACACTGACGGCCAATGATGCGGCCCACTTCGGTCGATCCGGTGAAAGTGACTTTGTTCACCAACGGATGCCTGACCAGCGCCGCACCGGCGGTTTCACCGCGGCCAGTGACGACGTTCAATACGCCCGGCGGGAAGCCGGCTTCGTGGGCCAGTTCGGCGAGGCGGATTGCTGTTAAAGGGGTTTCTTCGGCGGGTTTGAGCACGACCGTGCAGCCGCATGCGAGTGCCGGGGCGATTTTCCAGACCGCCATCAGCAGCGGGAAATTCCACGGGACGATTGCGGCGACTACGCCCGCCGGGACGCGTTTGGTCGACGCGTTGTAACGGGTGCCGGGTGGGAAGGGGATCGAGAGGTCGAAAGTGGTGCCCTCGATTTTGGTGGCCCAGCCGGCCATGTAACGCAGCCATTGCACGCTGCCTGAGACTTCCAGCATCTTTGAGAATGCGATGAGTTTTCCCTGGTTCAGGGTTTCTAGCGTGGCTAGTTCGTCCGTATGCTTTTCTACCAGGTCGGCCAGTTTTAGTAGCAGGTGCTCGCGGGTGGCTGGCGGCATTCTGCGCCAGGCGTCGGATTCGAATGCCGATTTTGAGGTTTTGACCGCGTGGTCGATGTCGGTTTCCGAGGCGTCCGGGAGTTGGGTTAGTTCTTCTCCGGTTGCCGGGTTGTAGATGGGGAAGGTTTTGCCTGCGGCGCCTGAAGTTTTTTCGCCGTTGATGAACATAGTGGTGGGGAGGTGGGGGGCGGTTTGTTTGTTGGACATTTTTGGGGTGTCTCCGGTGATGGTGGTGGTGTTTGGTTTGCTGGCTTTTTTTGGGAGCTGGTTGCTTGTCGGGTTGGCCTTTCCTTGAATTGTTATTGGTCTATTAGTGTTGCCCCTGTGCGGGGCGGCACTTACTTTCTTTGCCGCCGCAAAGAAAGATAAGCAAAGAAAGCGGCTCACACCGCCAGCTCATAAGCGGGTCCCCCGCGCAGCCACGGTAGTGGTGCATCTGGAATCTGTGTTCTCGCACACTCCGCCCCGGTGACAAGGCAGTCATACTTCCCGACTCGCACCTCGTGCGCGTCGGAACGGTTTGCACAGCGGTGGGGTCGGTTGTGCGATGGCGCGGTTGTCTTCTTGCGAACCATTTGCCTGCTAAGGTGCCGGCGCATGTCACGTTTGCTATCGCGCCTAGTACATACAACGTCGTGAATCCGGCGCCGAAAAAGTAGGGCGTCGTCGATAACGTCGCACCCAATGCCATCCCGATGTGGTGTGCCGCGCCAGGGCAGCTCGCACTCATCGCGCTGTGCGATTTGCCACGCAGTTTCGTCAGCGCCGGGATCGTCAGGCAGTCGAGAATCACAAATATCTTTGCCGCAAACAAGGCCGCCGTCGGGCTGTCTGAGGCTGCAAGCCCCGCAATCGATGTCGCACGTAGCACGTAAAGCACAACCAGCATCCGGCTGTTTTTGTCGGATCGGTCCGCCATGAATGCCAGTGCGCAAACAGCACCCAGCGAAAGCACAATCTGCCAGATCGGCTGTGCGCCACCCACGCCGCAAATCGCATACAGCTGGAAGCGTGCAAGAAGGCCGCTCGATAAGCCCGCAAACAATGCGAGCAGCACCATCGCCCCAGTCGCATGGAGGGCTTCGTTTGGCCGGTCTGTGCTTTGATTCGTGTAGCGATTTCGATCGAAATCCTCAGGTGGCGAGTCCGGTGCGCTGACAAGATGCCATCGGTAAAACAGCAATGCGCCACCCACCACCAACAACAACCCTGCTATTGCGATGTCATGCTCTAAACCACCCACATATGCTGGCGCCGAGCTCATTGCCGTCATCGCGGTCATCAGTGTCGCCGTCGTCGCAAGCGTGCTGCGCGATCGGGCCACACGTGATATCAGCAGCGGCACAATTGTCATCGTTGCTAACGCCAGCGCGCTCATCCATAGCGCGTCGGCTCGTGTGCTGAGACCGGTTCGCGCAATCAGCGTCGAAGCTCCGCTCACAAGCAGCACACAGGCAACGCTACGCACGCCAGTTATCAGCCAGCGTGTTGCGCCGCCCTCGTTTGTGACCGGTTGCCGTGACACGCTGCGCGCGATCGCGGGGCGCGCGTGTATCGCGCCGCCCGCGCGCGCGGCAGCAGGCGTTGCGCCGCGCGGTGTCGGGTCAGCGCTTGCAGCAGCCATGATCCGGGGACTTGCCGTCTTCAACGCTGTTCTGATCACGCTCGGACGGTAAATCCATCGTCGGGTTGGCAGAGAAGAAGTTGTTCGGCTTCAGCATGAACCCGGCGTATTCCACCGGCATCACCGGGAAGTCCTCGGGTTTGCAGACATGCGTGTGACCGAAGCTGTGCCACAAGACAATGTCCTCATTCTCGATGCTGCGGTTCGCCTCGATGTAGCGGGGCAAACCGTCACCGCCCGCGTGTTGGTTCGGATAGTCGCCGCTCGCGTAGCGCTCGGCCGGATCGAACGGTGTCACCCACACGTGACGGGTCGCAAAACCGCCGCGTTGACGGACCTTGGAGCGCGCGTCGGCCAGCATCAGCGGGGAATCGTTCACGATCAGCTTGTAGCCGGGATTCGCACCGACCGCGTTCTTCACGTTCGGGTTGGTCACCTTCCAGTAACGTCCGGTGCTGCCGTTCGCGACGCGCGCGGCTTCGCTCTCGGTTCTGAACACGCGCTTCGTGGTGTCGAAAACATTGCCGTACGGATTCGTTTCACCCATCGGGCGCGGCACGAATTCGTGTTCGGTTACGGTGTTGCGCTCGCCGTCCACCATCATGTGCATCCGCGCGTTGAAAAAGTGCTGATGGGTCGGGCCACCAAGGTTTTCGGTAATCATGCCTCCCCATGGATACGTATCGCCGTCGGCCACCGCGGAGGTTTGCACGATACCGGTCAGCTTGCATTCGAGCTGGATCGTGCCGTCCTGATACAGGTACCAGTAGAAACCGTAGTCATAGTTGCCAACCGTCGCGAAGAAGGAGATCACGAGGCGACGCGAACGGCGCATTTCGAAGACGCCGGTACGAAACTCATAGTGTTTCCACAAGGTGCCGTAATCTTCTTCGTGCATGCACACGGCGTTCTTCATCAGGAACGCATTGCCGAAATCGTCAGCAGACGGGATGTCGAAATAGCGGATCGTGCCGAGGCAATCGCAACCGAGTTCAAGCTGGTTCGCAAGTTTCCCGAGGCCGTATTCGCCGGCATCGAAGGCGCTTTTCCAGTAGTGGTTCGTGCTCGGATCGGAGTAGGGCACGCACATTTCCGTCACGCTCGCACGGTAGATGATCGGCCGCGCGCTCTTGCCGTCGTCCCATGACAGCTGATGCAGCACCAGCCCCTCGCGCGGCGTGAACCCGACCCGGAAGTTCCAGTTCTGCCAGCTCACATGCCAGCCGTCGATCGTAAAGCTCGGGCCCTCGGGTTGGCTGATCGACAACGGCTTGAGCGTGCTGCGCGCCTCGCCGAGGCTCGGTGTGTCGTAGTTGTGTTTCGCGCGCGGGATCGGAATGATGCGGCCGTCGTCCACCAGTTCGATCACTCGCTTCTCGAGCAGATCGACCACCGCCACCACGCCTTCGATCGGGTGCGCGTAACCGTTATCGGTCACGCTCTCGCGGTAGTAACTCACGCAGCGCACGAGGCGCCGGCCGTTCTCGTTCTCGCGGTCGAAGCAGCCGGCGGAAAACGGATCGACCTGGACGCGCTCCAGATCCTGCTCGGTCAGGCCGCGCTTCAATACCGCCGCGCGCCAGGCGGCGTCGTTCTTGACGATCTGCTCGGCGTTCATGAAGTCTTCGATCATGATCGGCGGCTGGCCGTAAGGCGCCCGGTCACACGGCAGCGCGTTGCGCGAGGCGATTCTCTTTTCTCTCAGGTCCACGTTGTATTCGATCGTCGTGCCGTTCGTGCGGTCGATTGCCAGCACGAAAGCCGTGCGCGAAAAGTACTCGCCGGTCTTGAATGCAATCACTTCGGCCTTGGGCGGCTCGCGCAATTCGACCATCGGAAAGCGCACCTGCGCGTCGAGTTTTTCGGCGGCCTTCACGAGATCGCAGGCAAGCTGCATCTCGTCCGGACTCAGCGGATCGAGTGGATGAACGGGTGCATGAGCGGCTTTCGTGGCATTCGTGTTCATAAGGTTCCCGTAAGGAGTGTGCTGAACCGGACCGCGGTCCCGCGCAGAAGAGCCGAGCGCGGCAAACGCTGAGTCGATGGCAAATCGTAGGAACCCAATATTATTTTCGCGCTTGCTTATCGCGCCAAATGAACGATAAAGTGCGCCAGGTGCAATGACACGGCAGCACACCAGCGAAGACTTGAGAGGAGACGCTCAGCATGAAAAAAGTCACGCTCAACGGCAGTTTTCCGATGATCCGCGCGGCGGTGATGGGGCCGGTTGTGCGCGCGCTCGATGCATCAGGCGCCAATTGCGACGCCCTGCTCGAAGCGTTCGGCATGAGCCGCAAGCTCCTGTCGAATCCCTATGAAATCCTGCCGCTCACACGTTATGTGGCGGCATTCGAGCGCGCGGCGGAAGTTCTCGATGAACCCTTGCTCGGCTTGCGTCTCGGCAGCGAATTGCAAGTCACGGAACTCGGGCCGGCCGGTCTCGTGTTTCTATCGTCGCCCACCTTGAATGCGGCGGTGCGCAAGTTCTCGCTCGCGCTCGCGTCGTGGCAGAACACCACGACCTGCGAGTTGCTGCGCGATGGCGAATGGCCGGTATGGAACTATCAGATTGCCAATCCGCAGATCTGGCCGCGCCGGCAGGATGCGGAGTACAGCCTGTCGACGATGTGCCATATGATCCGGGCCATACGCGGCGCGGCATGGAATCCGGTTGAAGTGCATTTCGAACATACGGCGCCCGCCGACCTCAAACCGTATGCCCGCATTTTTCGTGTACCCGTGCGCTTTCAGCAGCCTTTCAATGGTGTAATCCTGCGCCCGCAGGATCTCGATGCACCGCTCAAGAGCGCCGACACGCAAATGGCGCGCATGATGGAGCGCCATGCCACCGACCTGATCGCGCGCGATGCGATGCCTCACAGCATCGTCGAACAGGTGCGCGATCTGGTGACGCGACGGCTTGCGCACGAAAAGCTGATTGTCGCGGACATCGCGAAAGATCTCGGACTCTCGCATCGCTCGTTGCAGCGGCATCTGACCGAGGCGGGGACCTCCGTGCGGCAGATCGTGCGCGAAGAGCGGCAGCGTAGCGTGGAAGGACTGCTTGAACGCGACGGGCTCACCAATGCGGCGATCGCGCGTGCCGTGGGTTATGCCGATGCCACCGTTTTGTGGCGTGCCACGCGCAACTGGAAAAAACAGTAAGCGGTGGCAGGGCGGCAATTTCTTTCGTTTTGAAAGAACCCGAGAGGCGCAATCGTCACACAAAAAACTTCAGCATCCTAAGTATTTACCGCGAATCGCAGAGCCTCACAGAGTCGAGCGGTATTGGCGCAAATTATCGAAAAATTGGCGCGGTTCGCGAAGACGCTTTATTTTTTAGCTACCTACCATGCGCTCACACCGAATCATCGAACGTCGGTCAACCGAGCGTCTGGACCAGTATTCCCCGGGTTTAGGCGAGTTCCAGACTAGCCAACACAAGTAGAGGCAGCGATGAATGAACCCTACTCTCCGACCCGTCTGATCGACGCGGAGAATCCCGTGGAATTGAAGGGCAATACGCTGGGCCTGTGGCAGATCGTGTTCCTCGTCATTTCCGCCGCTGCGCCGCTTACCGGCATGCTCGGTGCGGTGCCGCCCGCGATTAGCCTCGGCAATGGCGCGGGCATTCCGGGCGCGTTCGTGATTGCCGGCGTCGTGCTGCTGATTTTCAGCGTGGGCTTTGCGTCGATGAGCCGGCACGTCGTGCGCGCCGGCGCGTTTTACGCGTATATCGCCGCCGGACTCGGACGGCCGTTGGGCATGGCCGGCGCACTGGTTGCCTTGATGTCGTACACCTTCATCCAGATCGCGCTATACGGTCTGTTTGGATTCTTCTGCACGGTGATTCTTTCGCCGCTGCTGCACACCGCGATGCCCTGGTATGGTTACTCGTTGATCTGCGTGGCAGTCGTGCAATTCACCGGTATCCGCGGTATTGATCTGAATAGCCGGCTGCTCGGCGTGTTGATGTGTCTCGAACTTGGCATCCTGCTGTTGCTCGCGATTGCGATCGTCATCCATGGCGGTGGCCCGAATGGCCTCACGCTTGCGCCGCTCACGCCGGAACATGTGTTCAGCGGCCACCTCGGCATCGCGGTGATGTTCGCCTTCGCGTCGTTTATCGGCTTTGAAGCGACGGCGATCTACGGCAAGGAGTGCCGCGATCCGAAGGTGACGGTACCGCGCGCGACGTATGTATCGGTGGTGCTGATTCTCGTGTTCTTTGCTTTCGTCACGTGGACGATTGTCTGTGCGTACGGACTGAAGGATGTGGTCGACGTCGCAACGAAACAGCCGGGCGACTTCTGGTTCATTCAATCCGGCAAGTATCTGGGCAGTACGGTAACGACCGTGATGAGTTTCCTGCTGCTCAGCAGTATCTTCGCGAGTCTGCTGTCGTTCCATAACACGCTGGTGCGCTATATCCATGCGCTGAGCCTTGAGGGCATCCTGCCGCGGGTGCTCAATCGGGTGCACGAAAAATACCGTTCACCGTATGTGGCGAGCTATCTGCAAACGCTCTCCGTGTGCGTGCTGCTCGGGCTTTTCATCGCGGCGGGCAGCGACGCTTTCAACATCGTATTCAGCTGGAGTTCGGCGCTCGGCACGATCGGTATCGTGATGCTGCAAGCGGTGACGAGTTTTTCCGTTATCGCATTCTTCCGCAAGACGCGTAAGGACACGCGCGTGTGGCACTCGTTTGCCGCGCCTTTGCTGGGCGGCATTGGCCTGCTGTATATCGGCGTCATTCTGGTGCGCAATCTCGATGCGCTCAGCGGCTCCGATAGCCCGATCGTCAAGTCTTTCCCCTGGATCGTATTCGCGGTGGCGCTCATCGGCGTCGCGATCGGTCTTATCTTGCGCCAGAAGCGCCCGGATATCTACGCACGCTTCGGGCAGTAATCGAACGGCGCGCAAGGCACTCAGCGCGCCCCACCTGGTGACGTTCCAACGATCGACTGTTGCCGTTCATTCCCGGGCTGTGGCCGAGGGAGCGGCGCCGTTCGTCCCGTGTGTTTGGTTCGTCCCGTTTGTTCACGCTGTTCGCGCTGATTTCACCACCTAACTTTCGACAAAACAATATGGCAGACAGATTCGTCAAGCGCTCGGCGCTTGCGCTGGCCACGTGCGGCCTCGCGATGGGCGCACATGCGCAATCCTCGGTGACGCTCTATGGCACGGTCGACGCCGGCCTCGTCTACACGACCAATCAGCAGACGACGCTCGCTAACGGCAGCACCAACGGCCACGCGAATTACCAACTGGCCGGGGGCAACCTTGTGCCGTCGCGCTGGGGCCTGACGGGTGCTGAGGATATCGGCGGCGGCACTACGGTGAACTTCACGTTGGAGAACAGCTTCCTGATCGGCAGCGGCACGATGCTGCAATCGAACACGCTGTTCAACCGCAACGCGTGGGTCGGTTTGAACAACGCAACGTACGGCGCGCTGACATTCGGCCGTCAATACGACCCGTTCTCCGACTACATGGGTGCGTACGCATCGAGCAATAACTGGGCGACGCTGTACGGTTCGCATTTCGGCGACGTCGACAATCTCAACGAGGCGTTCAACTTCAACAACTCGATCAAGTACATCAGCCCGAGCTTCGGTGGCTTGACGGTTGGCGGGCTGTTCAGTCTGGGCGGTGTGGCAGGGAATTTTTCGCAGAACAAGGGCTGGGCGCTGGCGGCGAATTACGCACAGGGGCCCTTGTCGCTGAGCGCGGGGTATCTCGAGTTGAATCAGCCGTTGCAGGCGGCTTTAGGCGGGACGGCCGGGTATATCGGCGACTTCAGTTGCTCGAATGCCGATGCGTCGTATTGTCTGCTGCAGCAGGCGAGCAAGGTGCGGATTTTCGGAGCAGGGGGCTCGTACTCATTCGGCAAGGCAAACGTGGCGCTCAGTTATACCCATACGCGTTTGTCGCAGAGCCAGTATTTCGCGAGCGCGGCGACACCTGCCGGCGCGGATATTTCGTTCGACATAGCCGAGTTGAATACGACTTACATGCTCGCACCGGATTTGCAGCTGGGTCTCGCGTATATCTTCAACGATGCGAAACCGAGCAGCGCGGCTTCGACGCGCGTGCATCAGATCAATCTGGGGGCGGTGTACAGCTTGTCGAAGCGGACGGCGGTCTATGCCGTGGCGATCGGGCAGAAATCGTCAGGCGCCGGACTGGGGATTAATCCGTCGACCGGGCAGACTGAGAACCTCGCGCAGATTCCGAATATCGTCAACTCGGATACGGACAAACAGCTCTCCGTGATCGTCGGCATACGGCACAATTTTTAATCTGCGCTGGGTCTCTTTCAACCGCTGCCTTCAATCCGCGAGGCGCTTGTCCGCAAGCGCGCTCTGGCAATCCGCCAGCACCTGTTTGACGAGCCGTGCCTGAGGGTCGAGTTCGTCCGTATCGAGAATTTCCTCGACGGCGTCCCGTGCCCAGTCGGTCTCGACAAATTTCGCGTGCCGCCGCGCAATCTCCAGCGCGGTAGCCGACAATCTGGCGATGCTCAGCCAGTCCGCTTCCCGGGACCGATGGTCGAGCCACTTATGGGCGGCCTGCACGTGAAAGGCCGCGTCGGGCCAGTCCTCATTCAGGTAGTAAGCGCCAAGGCAGCCGCAGGTGAGCCAGCACAACAGCTCCAAACGGTCCCGTGGACTCAGATGATGGCGTACATCACTCATGGCGACGCTCGCTGCTGTAAATTGCGTTCCGGTGAGGACGGCTGGCCGTCCCCCGCTTTCCGTTACACAATATCACGCAGAATTCAGGAGCGGCAATGCCTGACTGACCCTGGCAACGCCGGCACCAGCAGCAGCGCGCGGCAGCGGCCGGCAACCGGCGGCCGGCCCGGCTCCGCTAGCGCGTCGCGACGATGAACAACCGCGGAAACGGCAACAGCACCGTGCCGTCAGCGAGCGTCGGATACGCCTGCGCGATTGCATCCCGGTAGCGCGCCAGGAAAGCGCTTTTCTCGCGCTCGTCGAGCTCGGCCAGAAACGGCCGCAGCGCGCTGCCCTTGAACCATTCGACCACTGCGTCCGCGCCGCCCGCGAGCGGGTGATGGTAGACGGTGCGCCACACGTCGACCCGCGCGCACAACGGCTTGAGCAGCCCGTAATACCAGTTGGCGTCGTAGCGCATGGTGCGCTCCACACCCTTGAGCTTGTGGGCCCAGGGGCCGTCCGCCGCGATTTCGCGCAACAGGCGGTGCGCGGGTTCGTCGAGGTTGTCCGGCATCTGCACGGCGAGGCTGCCGCCCGGCGCCAGTTTCTTCACCAGCGAGGCAAACAGCGGCTCATGATCCGGCACCCACTGCAGCACGGCATTGGCGAGAATCAGATCGTAAGGGCCCGGTGCATCCCACGTCGTAATGTCGCTCACGTCGAACTGGAATTGCGGCAGGCGTTTGCGGGCCGCCTCGATCATGTCGGCGGAACTGTCCAGCCCGCTGACCGCCGCGCCGGGCAGGCGGGCCGCCAACGCCTCGGTCGAGTTGCCGGGGCCGCAACCGATGTCCACGGCAACCCGCACGTCCGTTGACGGGACCGCCGCCAGCAGATCCCTGACCGGGCGCGTGCGCTCGTTTTCGAACAACACGTACTGTTTTGCCGCCCAATCCGTCGATGAAGTCATTTCTCGCTCCTTTATCCCGCCATTCTGGCCACCAAGCCATATTCGCCGGCATCCACTCGCCGCCTGCGATGCCGACCCGATCCAATCCGCTCATTCTGTGCGGTGACGAAGGCGGAGTAAAATGAATTTATCATTCCTATTCCTTCATTTTTCTAATGAAAATCGACACGCTGGGCGTCCAGGCGTTCGTCGCGATTGCGGATCGCGGCAGCTTCCAGGGCGCCGCCGATTCGCTGCACGTCACGCAAACGGCCATTACGCAACGTCTGCGTAAGCTCGAAGCGTTTCTCGGCGTCACGCTGATCGAGCGGACCACCCGTTCCATGGCGCTGACGGAAATAGGGCGCAGTTTTCTGCCGCAAGCGCGCCGTTTGTTAGGCGAGCTTGCCGATGCGCTGGTGGAGATTCGCGAGACGGGCGTGGCCCGTCGCGGCGACGTCTCGATCGCCTGTGTGCCGACCGTCGGCGTGCAGTATCTGCCGCGCATTCTGCAGGCGTATGCGGCGCGTCATCCGCATAATCGCATCAAGATTCTCGATCACGCGTCGTCCGCGGTGGAGGCGGCCGTACTGCGCCGGGAAGTGGAATTCGGCATCAATATCGCCGGCGAGCATCATCCGGATCTCGCCAGCGTGCCGTTGACGGAAGACCGCTACGTGCTGATCTGCCATGAGGATCATCCGCTGGCAAAACGGCGGCGGATCGCCTGGCCGCAACTGCAACCGTATCCGTTGATTTTTGCCGGCGAGGTCAGCGGCAACCGCGCCTTGCTCGATGTCGCGCTGGAGAAGAGCGAACTGTCGCTGCGCTCTTTTTATGAGGTGCAGCGCAGTTCGACCGCGGTCGGCCTGGTCGCCCAGGGGGTGGGCGCAGCCGTGGTGCCGGCGCTCGCCATCCAGAAGGGCGCGTATCCGACGGTGCGCACCGTCGAACTCACGAATCCGGTGGTCTCACGCACGCTGGTGCTCGTGGCGCGCAAGACGGCCCATTTATCGCCGGCAGCACAGGCGTTGTACGACATGATTCTCGAACAGGCAACGTTGAAGGCCTGATTCAAGCCCGGGCTCTACAAACACTGGGCCCGCAAACAGCCCGCCGCATGACTCAGATCGTGCTCGATCGCGCGCCGCACGCCGGCCGCGTCGCGCGCCTTGACAGCGCTCAGCAATTCGTCGTGCGCATCGTTCAAGGTGCCGGCAAACTGCGCATCGCCGAACAGCAGATTCGAAATCGGCCCGACCTGCAACCACACGGTCTCGATCAACTCCAGCAGAAGCGGCGAACCGGCCGCGCGATACAGAATCAGATGGAACGCTTCGTTGGCGTCGAGATAAGCCTTGGCGTCGGCTGCGCGCAGGGCGTGTTCCATCCTGTCGTTCAGTTGTTCCAGGGTTTCCAGATCGTGCGCGCCGAGATGCGGCGTGCCCAGTTCGGCGGCCTGGCCTTCGAGAATCAGGCGCACGCGCAGCACATCGTCGAATTGTTCTTTCGACAGACGGGGCACCGTCACGCCGCAATTGGGCACGTTGACCAGCGCCGATTCGGCCGCAAGGCGCTGCAACGCGGAGCGCACCGGCATCTCGCCCACGCCGAGCTCGGCGGCCACGTGACGGATCTTGATACGTTCGCCCGGCACGAAGCGCCCGATCGTCAGCCATTGGCGCAGCGTTTCGTAGGTCTGGTCCTGCAGCGTGTGATGGCGCGAAGTTTTCATAAAGCTCGAAGCAGGGGCCGGAAATATACAACGCAAAGGCAACATACAGGCAGCAGCAAGGCCGACAGTTTAGCGTCGGCCGTGCTCGATCGGGTTCGATCCGGTCAGGCTCAGGTCAGTTCGGCGAGGCACGCGTCGAAGGTGGAAACCAGTTTGTCGACGTCGGCCGCCGACGTGTCGGGGCATACCAGGATCATGTTGTGAAACGGCGTGATCAGTACGCCGCGATTAAGCAGATACAGATGCACGACATGTTCCAGTTCCGGATCGAGCTGGCGGCCGGCCTCGGTGCCATTGCGCGGCGGAGTCGGCGAGAACTGGAATTCGGTGCGGGCGCCGACGCGTGTCACGCACCACGCGAGACCATGCCGCGCGATCGCGCTTTTCAGGCCGGCTTCGATCTGCTCCGCGAGCGCGAACATGTGATCGTAGGCGGCGTCGGTCATCACCTCGGCGAGCGTTGCGCGGATCGCGCTCATGGCCAGCATATTGGCGGTCAGCGTGGTGCCGATGCCGGAGTGGCCCGGCGGTGCGCTGCGCTTGGCGTGCTGCGCGCGGGCCGCCAGCTCGGCGCTGAAACCGTACACCGCGCACGGAAAGCCGCCGCCCACCGGTTTGCCGAGGATGAACAGGTCGGGTTCGAGGCCGTGGGCCTTCGAGTAACCGCCCGGTCCGCAGCTGATGGTGTGGGTTTCGTCGATCGCGAGCAGCGTGCCGTAGCGGCGCATGAGCGCGTGCGCCTCGCGCCAGTAGTGCGCTTCGGGCAGCACCATGCCGATGTTGGTCATTGCGGGTTCGGCCAGCACGCAGGCCACGTCACCGTCTTTCAGCACGTTCTCCAGCGCGGCGAGATCGTTGAATTCGATCACGCGGGTGCCTTCAAGCAGGTCGTGCACCTGGCCGATCAGGCTGTCGCGTTGCTGCGGCTTGCCGTCGACGAGATCGACGAACACGTCGTCCACGGTGCCGTGATAGCAGCCGTTGAAAATCACGATCTGACGGCGCCCGGTCGCCGCGCGTGCCCAGCGCAGCGCGAAGCGGTTGGCGTCGCTCGCCGTCATCGCGAACTGCCAGTAGGGCAGCCCGAAACGGCGGGCGAGTTCTTCGCCGACCCACGCCGCGTCCTCGCCCGGGAGCATGGTCGTCAAGCCGCGCTCGGCCTGGGCGGCCAGTGCGCGCGCCAAGGGAGCCGGCGAATGGCCGAACATCGCACCTGTGTCGCCAAGGCAGAAGTCGGCATAGCAATGGCCGTCCACGTCGGTAAACGAGGCGCCGCGCGCCTGATCGACGTAAAGCGAGAAGGGCGTCGACCAGTCGTTCATCCAGTGCAGCGGCACGCCGAACAACAGGTGGCGCGCGGCGCGTTCGGATAACACGCGCGAAGTCGGCATGGCCTGCGCGAATGCGCGGCGTTCCCGTTCGACGAGCGCTTGCGCGCGCTCCCAGTTGATGCCATGGCGGGTATTCAAATCCTGCTTCTCCAGTGACGTTGCCATCGTGTTCCTATCGGCCGCCCGCGCTCAGACGAGCAGTTGCAGATGTTCGCGCTCCCACGCGGTAATGCCTTGCGAGAAGGTCTCGAACTCCTTTTCCTTCACCGAGCAATAGGCGTGTACGAAGTTCTCGCCGAGCACATCCGCGAGTTCGGTGCACTTCAGGAGCGCCTTGAGGGCATCTTCGAGACCGCGCGGCAATTCATATTCGAGGTCGTAGGCGCTTTCGACCATCGGCGCCGACGCTTCCTGCTTTTCGACCATGCCGAGATAGCCGCAGGCGAGGGTAGCCGCCATTGCCAGATACGGATTGACGTCGACGCCCGGCACGCGATTTTCGAGCCGCCGGCCGTCCGGGCCGGAATTCGGCACGCGGATGCCGCAGGTGCGGTTGTCGTAACCCCAGCGCACGTTGATCGGCGCCGCCGTAAAACGCGACAGGCGCCGGTAGGAGTTCACGTAGGGCGCGAACATCGGCATGGCTTGCGGCATGTATTTCTGCAGGCCGCCGATATAGTTGAAAAACAGCGGGCTGGCCGTGCCATCGGGCAGCGAAAAGATGTTCGCGCCCGTTTCGCGATCGACGATGCTCTGATGAATGTGCATCGCGCTACCCGGCTCGTGCTCCATGGGCTTGGCCATGAAAGTCGCGAAAATGCCGTGGCGGAAGGCGGTTTCCCGCACCGCGCGCTTGAACAGGAACACGCGGTCGGCGAGATCGAGCGCGTCGCCGTGAGAAAAGTTGATCTCCATTTGCCCCGCGCCGACTTCGTGCACAAGCGTTTCGACACCGAGACGCGTGGTCTCGCAAAAGCGCGAGAGGTCCTGGAAGAACGGATCGAATTCGTTGACGGCGTCGATCGAAAACGACTGGCGCCCGGCTTCGTGACGCCCCGCGCGGCCAAGCGGCGGGCGCAGCGGTTCATGCGGATTCTTGTTCTGCGCGATCAGGTAGAACTCCATCTCGGGCGCGACCACCGGACGCCAGCCTTTTTCCTCATAGAGCTTCAGCACCCGGCGCAACACCGCGCGTGGCGAAATGCCGATCGGCGCGCCGTCCAGTCCGACGCAATCGTGGATCACCACCGCGACCTGCTCGATGGCCCACGGCACGAGCCGCACCGTGTTGGGATCGGGAATGCAGACCATGTCCGGGTCGCTCGGCCCGACAAAGCGCTCGAAATCCGCGAACTCGCCGTTGACCGTGATCATCAGGAGCGCGTTCGACATGTGCATCTTGCCTTCCGCGAGAAACAGGTTCTTCGGCACGATCTTGCCGCGCGCAACGCCCGTCATATCCGGTATCACGCATTCCACCTCGTGGATGTGGTGATGTTCCAGGAATTCACGTAGATCGTCGCGTAGGTCGCTTTGCAAGGTTGACTCCAGTCGGTTGATGAAGACGGCGCGAAGCGTGGCGGCAAACCGTGCGCGACGCGCTGCCCGTTCGGGAAAGCTGGACGTTTTGCATCATGAGATTTGATCAAATCATGACACGGATTTTTTCTTTTGGGAAATTTGATCAAATATCATCGGTTCATCGAGGCAACCTGAGAGCCGCCCATGACCGATGCACCGTGTTCGCAACGCCCGTCGCCGGCCCAATGCGTCGCGACCCTGCATACGATTGCCGCTGCCGTCTCCTTGCTGGAACGGCAGGGGATCGACGCCGACGTGCTGCTGGCGGGAAGCGGCGTGGGCGCGGGCGATCTGCGGCAGCCGTCCGGGCTTGTCACACATGCTCAGGAGCTGATCGTGTTCGCCAACGCGCTGCGCGCCTGCGGCGATACGCGCATTGGTCTCGACATTGGCCGCGCCATGCATATTTCGAGCTACGGCATCCTCGGTTACGCCATGCTGGTAAGTCCGACGCTGGGCGACGCACTGCAATGCGCCCAGGACTTTCCCGTACTGCTCGGGAGCTACTTCAAGGTTTCGCTGCGGCGCAACGCGCAGGACGCGGCGATCGTCGCGGCCGATTATCACTACCGGCCGGACCTCGGTGTGATCAATACCGACATGTGTCTCGCGTCGATGTGGGCGATCGTCTGTGACGTGCTGTCGGCGCGGCGCGCGCCTGCCGCACTGGAAGTGACGTTCGGCGCACCGGCTCATGCGGATGCCTATGAAGAGCGCATCGGCCGTCACGCCACTTTCGACGCCGCCGAAAACGCCCTGATTTTTCCGGCCAGCTGGCTCGACGAACCGTTGCCGCTGGCCGAGCCGGTGAGCTATCTGATGTCGCGCCAGCAATGCGCGCAACTCGAGCGCGAATGGGCCACCGCGGCGGGCAATGACGTCACCGCGCGCAGCCTGCGCCTGCTGTATTCCGACCCCTGCCGCTACGGTTCGCTGCGCGCGCTCGCCGATGCGCTGTGCGTGTCGGAACGCACCCTCAGGCGGCGTCTGGCGGGCAGCGGCTCGGCGTTCCAGGCGCTGCTCGACCGCGTGCGCCACGATCTCGCGCTCGACTACCTGGTGCGTACGCGGCTGTCGATGTCGGATATCGCCGAGCGGCTCGGCTATAGCGAAACGGCAGGCTTCCGGCATGCGTTCCGCCGTTGGACCGGCCATTGCCCGAGTGATTACCGCTGCGCCTAGCGGGCGGTTCTGTCGAAACTCACTTCGAGGCCGGGACCCCGGCGGCACGGCTACGCGCTGCGCCGCCGACCTTCAACGGCCCTGGCCACATTGGCCACATTTATCCCCTCAATGACCGCTTCTCCGTTATCGCTCACTCGCGCACCTCGGGCAGAATTTTCCCAGACGAATACATGGGAGACACGAGATGCGCGCTGTCAGCGTGGCGGCAATCCAGTTGGCCGTACCCGGATGGGATCGCGAGGCGAATCTCGCCGAGGCTGAGCACCTCGTGCGTGAAGCGGCGGCACAGGGCGCACAGGTGATTCTGCTGCCCGAGTTGTTCGAGTTGCCGTACTTCTGCACCGAACAGGACTCAAAGCACTTCCGCCATGCGCTGCCGTTCGAGGGCCATCCGGCCATCACGCGCTTTAGCCGGGTCGCGGCCGAGTTGAACGTGGTCCTGCCGATCAGCTTCTTCGAACGGGCCGGCAACGTCTTCTTCAACACGATGGCGATGATCGACGCCGATGGCCGCGTGCTCGGCCGCTACCGCAAAACCCATATCCCCGACGGCCCGGGCTATAGCGAGAAGTACTACTTCACGCCCGGCGACACCGGCTTTCGCGTCTGGCCGACGCGCTACGGCACGCTTGGCGTAGGTATCTGCTGGGACCAGTGGTTCCCGGAGACGGCCCGCGCGATGGCGCTGCTCGGCGCCGAACTGCTGTTCTATCCGACTGCGATCGGCAGCGAACCGCAAGACCCCTCGCTCGACAGCAGCGCGCACTGGCAGCGTGTGATGCAGGGTCACGCGGGCGCGAACCTCGTGCCGCTGATCGCGGCGAACCGTACCGGCCGCGAGCAGGGCCGCGACTTCCCGCAGCGCTACTACGGCTCGTCGTTCATCGCGGATCAGTATGGCGAACAGGTGCAGAAAGCCGGGCGCGACGAACCCGCGATCCTGCTGCATCGTTTCGATCTGGATGCGCTCGCCGCAACGCGTCATGCCTGGGGGGTGTTTCGCGACCGGCGTCCGGCCTGCTACGGCATCCTCGCGACGAGCGATGGCGAACACCGGACCCAGGAGGGTGCACCTTGAACATCGTATCCACGAATGTGACCGGGCTCGACGGGCTGAACGATGACGCGTCCTGTGAAGCCGCTTCGGTGTCCAGGGTCATCGCGAAAACGGCGGCCAACCGTTGCGTCGAAGTGTCCGGCGTGACGATGGTGTATCCGGGCAACGCCACACCATCGCTCGATAACGTCTCGATCGACATTCAGGAAAACGAATTCTTCACCCTGCTTGGGCCGAGCGGTTGCGGCAAGACCACCTTGCTGCGCCTGATCGCCGGATTCGAGCAGCCGAGCGCAGGCGAGATTCTGCTGGACGGTCAATCGCTGGTTGGCCGTTTGCCGTTTCAGCGGCCGGTCAATACGGTGTTTCAGAGCTATACGCTGTTCCCGCATTTAACCGTCGCGCAGAACATCGCGTTCGGTCTGGAGATGCAGCGTCAGCCGAAAGCAAAAATCACGCAGACGGTGCGCGAGATGCTCGATCTCGTGAAGCTCGGCGAGTTCGGCGCGCGCAAGCCGCATCAATTGTCCGGCGGTCAGCAGCAGCGCGTGGCATTGGCCCGTGCGCTCGCCAACCGGCCACGCGTGCTGCTGCTTGACGAATCGCTCTCCGCGCTCGATCTGAAACTACGCAAGGAAATGCAGGTGGAACTGAAGCGCCTGCAACGCGAGACCGGCATCACATTCCTGTTCGTGACACACGATCAGGAAGAAGCGCTGACCATGTCCGACCGCATCGCCGTGATGCATGGCGGGCGCGTGCAGCAGATCGGCACGCCGACGGACATCTACGACCGGCCGCTCAATCGCTTCGTGGCGGATTTTATCGGCGACACGAATTTTCTGGAGGCGCAGGCGGGACGCGGCGGCGAAATCGCTTTGGCCGGCGGACAACGCGTTGCGTTGAACGGCGACGCGCCGGCAGCGGGCACGCTCACGCTCGCCGTGCGCCCGGAGCATATGTGGCTCGCGGAGCAGGGCAGGGGCGCTACGGCCGACGTGATCAGCCTTGCCGGGTGCATCGACAACATCGTCTATATGGGCACCGACACGCTGTATCACGTCGTCTGCGAACGGCAGCCCTTGCTGCGCGTGCGGGCACAGAATCGTCCCGGCGCACAGTTGAGTTTCACGATCGGCGCGCAGGTGGACGTGTGCATTCCGCAGGACGCATTGCGCGTGATGCAGGCATGAGCGCCAACCCCTTGCAACCGGCCGCGGTTACGACGCCCAGCAGCGCTTTCGCCTCGGCAGCGCCCGCGCGTGACGGACATCGCTGGCGCATGCTCAGTCCGGCGCTCGTGATCCTGATCGGCGGGATGGTGCTGCCGATGCTGATCATGGCCGTAGTGTCGGTTTCCGTGTCCGGCGATTACGGCGGCGTCGTGTGGGGCAAGTTCTCGCCGCATGGCTACATCAAGTTTCTCTACGAGCGCGATTTCGACGATCAGATGGTCTTCAACGCCGACTATCTGCGGATCTTCCAGCGTTCGATCCTGTTGTCGCTTTTCACCACGGCGGGTTGCCTGCTGATCGGCTTTCCGACCGCGCTGTACATCGCGCTGCAACCGGAAAAGCGCCGCAATACGCTGCTCATGCTGGTGTCGGTGCCGTTCTGGACCAACCAGTTGGTGCGCGTCTACGCATGGATGCTGCTGCTGCGCGACGGTGGCCTGATTGACAGCGCGCGCGGCCTGTTCGGTTTTCATGGCTCGCTCGGCATTCTCTACAGCGACACCGCGGTCGCGATTGGCCTGCTGTATTCGTTCGTGCCGTTCATGGTGCTGCCGATCTACACGACGCTCGAGAAGATGGACTGGAAACTCGTGGAAGCCGCGTTCGATCTCGGCGCGAACCGCTGGCTCGCGTTGCGCCGGGTGGTCGTACCGCTCGCCATGCCCGGCATCGTGTCGGGCTGCGTGCTGGTATTCGTGCCCGCGCTCGGCGCGTATATCGTGCCGGACCTGCTCGGCGGCGGCAAATCGCTGATGATCGGCAACCTGATCCAGTTGCAGTTCGGCTCGCAGCACGACTGGCCGTTCGGCGCGGCACTCTCGTTCACGCTGCTGACGCTCGTGCTGCTCGCGCTCTTTTACAACAGCATGCGAGCGCGCCGCGTGGTGCGAGGAGGGCGCGTATGACGAGCAATCCGTTATGGCGTTTTACCGGGGTGCGGCCGGCGGCATGGGTCTTTTTCGCCTTCCTGTATGTGCCGATCGTCGTGCTGGTGCTGCTCAGTTTCAATAGCGGGCAGTCGGCAACCGTCTGGCAGGGTTTCAGTTTTAGCTGGTATGCCCAGGTCTGGCAGGACGACGGCATCGTGCGCGCCGCGAAGAATTCGTTGATCGTCGCCAGCTTCGCGATGCTCATCTCGACGACCGTCGCCACGCTCACGGCTCTTGCGCTCAATGGCCGCCCGCTACGCGGGCAGGATGCGGTGAAGAGCCTGATCGGTCTGCCCTTGATGGTGCCGGAGATCGTCACCGCCGTTGCCACGCTGATGTTCTTCTCATTCGTTTCACTTGAATTGAGCCTGTTCACCGTGCTGATCGCGCACGTGGTGTTCTGCATTCCGTTTGCCTATCTGCCGATTCACGCCCGCCTCACCACGCTCGACCCGCGTTTGCGCGAAGTCGCAGCCGATCTCTACGCGAGCCCGTGGCGCAGTTTCTGGCGCGTGACGTTCCCGCTGCTGCTGCCGGGCATTACGGCGGGCGCGATGCTCGCCTTCATCACCTCGATGGACGATTTCGTCATTACCTATTTCGTTGCCGGCGCGGGCGCTACCACGCTGCCGGTGTATATCTTCGGCGCGCTCAAGATGGGCATCTCGCCAAAGATCAATGCGATCTCCTCGATCATCCTGTCGGTCTCGATTGTCTTCGTTGTGCTGTCGTATTTCGTCGGTAAGCGGAAGGAACGCTGAGCCGCCGCCCGCTAATCATGGCGCTGCCAGATCATCACAAACAAAGAGGGTAACAATGCGATTCATCAAGCAACAGCTATTGGGCGCGGCACTACTGTGCGTGGCGAGCGCGAGTCAGGCGGCCGGCGTGCTGCACTTCGCGAACTGGTCCGACTACTATCCGCCGCAACTGCTGCAGAAGTTCGAGAAGGACACCGGCATCAAGGCGACACTCGATTCCTACGACGGCAACGACACCCTCACCGCGAAGCTCAAAGCCGGCAGCGGCAACTACGACGTGATCGTGCCGAGCGACAGCTACATCCAGATCCTCGCGAAAGACGGCCTGCTGATGAAACTCGATCACAGCCAGTTGCCGAACTTCAAGAACGTGAAGGCGCCGTTCAATGCGCCGTCGTTCGATCCGAAGCGTGACTACACGATGCCGTATATGTGGGGCACCACAGGGTTCAGCTACGACACCGCGCGCGTGCCCGGCGGCAAGCTGCCCGACAGCTGGAAGAGCCTCTTTGAACCGATTCCGGAACTGAAGGGCAAGATCGGCATGCTCGACTCGGAAGAAGACGTCTACATGGATGCCGCGTGGTATCTCGGTCTGAACGAATGCACGGAAAACCCCGAGGACGCGAAGAAGATTCTCGCCTTGCTGCAAAAGCAGAAACCCTCGGTCGCGACCTACAACAACGACGGCACGATCGAGCGGATGATCGCGGGCGAAGTGATCATGCACGAGCAATGGAACGGCGCCTATTTCCGCGTGAAGGAAAAGAAGCCCTCGGTTGTCTACGTGTACCCTAAGGAGGGCGTACGTTTCTGGATGGACAACTTCGCGATCCCGTCGAAGGCGCAGAACGTGAAAGAGGCGTATATCTTCATCAACTGGATGATGCAGCCGGAGAATATCGCGCTGGCGTCGAACTTCACCAAGTACAACAATGCGATCGCCGGTTCGGACAAGTTCATGGATGCCGCCCTGTTCAAGGACCCGGCGATCAATACGCCGCAGGACATGACGAGCCGCTTCCGTCCGTTCAAGCTCTGCTCGCCGGCCGCGCTCGCGTTGCGCAGCAAGGTATGGGTCAAGTTCAAGCAGTAAGCCGGAGACGCGCGCGTGCTGACCATTCATAGCGACGACCACCGCCTGCATCACGCCGCCTTCGAATGGGCGGGCGGCGAACAGGTGCCCGCGTTCGAGACGCCGCAACGGGCCGACCAGGTGCTGGCCGGCATCACAACGAACGCCATCGGCCAGGTGATCGCTGCGCGCCGGTTCGGGCGTGCGCCGATCGAGCGCGTGCACGACGCGGCTTACGTCGAATTTCTGAGCACCGCGTGGGCGCGCTGGCAGGCCGCCGGGCGCACGGCGGACATGCTGCCGTATGTGTGGCCCGGACCGCGCATGCAGCAGCGCCGGCCCGCCGACCTCGACGGCGAACTGGGCTACTTCAGTTGCGACGTCTATGCGCCGATCACCGCGGGGACATGGACGGCAGCGTGCGCGGCCGCCGACGTCGCGCTGAGTGGCCAGGCCCGGATCGACGCAGGCGAGCGCGCCGTGTTCTCGCTGTGCCGCCCGCCCGGACATCATGCGGGCATCGACTATATGGCCGGCTACTGCTACTTCAACAATGCGGCGATTGCCGCGCAGGCCTTTCTCGATGGCGGCCGGCGACGCGTCGCGATTCTCGATATCGACTATCACCACGGCAATGGCACGCAGGACATTTTCTACACACGCGACGATGTGTTGTTCGTGTCCTTGCACGCCGATCCTCGCGAGGCGTATCCGCGCTTTACCGGTTTCGCCGAAGAACGGGGTAGTGGAGCGGGCGACGGGTACACCGTCAACTATCCGTTGCCGTCAGGCAGCACCGCGTCGGCGTGGTTCTGCGCGCTTGGCGCGGCGTGCGAGCCGATCGTGCGTTATCGCCCCGAAGTGCTGATCGTTTCGCTTGGCGTGGATACCTATGAGGATGATCCGATCTCCAGCTTCAAACTGCGTACCGAGGACTATCGCGAGATAGGCGCCCGGCTCGCGAGGCTCGGTCTGCCGACCCAGTTCGTCATGGAAGGCGGCTATGCGATCGAGGCGATCGGCCGCAACGTTTGTGGCGTGCTCGCCGGCTTCGACGCGTGCCGCAGCGAGGGAGTAAAGGCGTGAATGCCCCTGTTCAGGCAGCGTATCGCCGTCAAAGGAGTGTTGAAACATGCTGACCGTGTACAGCGATCGCCATCACGACCATGACGGTGACCGCGTGCTGGTGTTCGGCGCGCTGCAGGCGAATTTCGACCGGCCGGCGCGCGCGGATAACATCGTCGGACGGATCCGGGAGATTGGTCTCGGGCCGGTGATCGAGCCGGATGACCATGGCCTCGAAGCCATTTTGAAAGTGCATGACGACGCCTATGTGCGCTTTCTGCGCGAAGCCGCCGCGGCGTGGCAGGCGCGCGGCAACGCGCATGCGCTGTCGGCCACGCTGCGCGCGCCCCGTCGTGCGCCGACTTCGCGCACGCCTGCGAACCTCGACCTCGACGCGAGCATCGGCCACTACCTGTTCGACACCGTGACCCCGCTGACACCGACGACGTGGCCGGCGGTCTACATGTCGGCACAGGTGGCGCTATCGGGCGCCGCCGCGTTGCGCGACGGCGAGCGCGCGGTTTTTTCGCTGTGCCGGCCGCCGGGTCATCACGCCGGGCGCGATTACGGCGGCGGCTATTGCTACCTGAACAACGCCGGCATCGCGGCACAGGCGGCGCTCGATCATGGTGCGCGGCGCGTGGCGATCCTGGATGTGGACTATCACCACGGCAACGGCACGCAGGACCTGTTTTACACACGCGACGACGTGCTGTTCATATCGATTCACGCCGATCCGCGGGTCGATTTCCCATACTTCACCGGTTTCGCCGACGAAACCGGCGAGGGCACGGGCGCCGGTTGCAACCGCAATTACCCGCTCCCGCACGGCACCGCATGGCCGCAATGGTGCGAAGCATTCGAAGCGGCCTGCGCCGGCCTCGCCGCGTTCGCGCCGGACGTGCTGGTGATCTCGCTGGGCGTCGACACCTACCAGGGCGATCCTATCGCGCAGTTCAGGCTCGGCCACGAACACTATTCGCGCATCGGCGAACGGCTCGCCGCACTGGCGCTGCCGACGCACTTCGTGATGGAAGGCGGCTACGCGCTCGATGCGATCGGCCTCAACGTAACCAACCTGCTGAGCGGATTCGAGCAGCAAGCATCCTGAGGAGACATTGCATGTTGACTGTATATAGCGATCTGCACCGGCTGCACCACGGCCATGCGGAATTGATCGACGGCGAAATGAAGCCGTGCTTCGAAATGCCGAGCCGCGCCGATTTCATCCTTGAGCGGGTGCGCGAAACGAAGCTCGGCGACGTGATTGCGCCGGCGGCGTTCGGGCTCGATCCGGTGCATCGTGTGCACGACAAGGGCTTTATTGCGTTTCTGCGCGGCGCATGGGACGAATGGAGCGCGATCGGCCGCACGCATGACGCGCTGCCGCTCGTGTGGCCGGTGCGCGGCATGCGCCAAGATCGCGTGCCGGAAGATATCGACGGCAAGCTCGGCTACTACGCCATGGATGCGGGCGTGCCGATCACCGCGGGCACCTGGGCGGCGGTCAGCGACGCGGTGGACGTCGCGCTCACCGGCGCACGCCGCGTGAGGGAAGGGGCGCGCAGCGCGTTCTCGTTGTGCCGGCCGCCCGGACACCACGCGGCGGCGGACTATATGGGCGGCTACTGCTATATCAACAACGCGGCGGTGGCAGCGCAGTCGTTCCTCGACGCGGGCGCGAAACGCGTGGCGATTCTCGACGTCGATTATCACCATGGCAACGGCACACAAAGTATTTTCTATCAGCGCCCGGACGTCCTGTTCGCATCCTTGCACGGCGATCCGCGCACCGAGTATCCGTTCTTTCTCGGCCACGCCGACGAAACCGGCGCGGGCGCGGGCCTCGGCTACAACGCGAATTTTCCGCTGCAACCGGGTACGGCGTGGGCCGACTATGCGGTGGCGCTCGACGCGGCGTGCGCGCGCGTCGCCGATTACGCCCCGGATGCGTTGGTCGTGTCGCTCGGCGTCGATACCTTCGAAGAAGATCCGATTTCGCAGTTCAAGCTGCGCAGCGCCGATTATCTGCGTATCGGCGAGGCGATCGGACGATTGGGAAAACCGACCTTGTTCGTCATGGAGGGCGGTTATGCGGTCGCGGCGATCGGGGTGAACGCGGTGAATGTGCTGACGGGTTTTGAGTCGGTGTGACGGGCTCCACAGGAATACGCTAGGATTCAAAGCGGATTTCCGGTGAAACTCATCCATAGCGACCGAACGAGCGGCGACGACCCATGCTTCAGATACTAGGCAAAGCTTCATCCATCAACGTGCGCAAAGTACTGTGGACGTGTGCCGAACTCGGCCTGCCGTTCGAGCGGGAGGACTGGGGTTCCGGATTCAGGACCCCCAATGTGCCGGAGTTCCTCGCCTTGAACCCCAACGCGATGGTGCCGGTGATCCGGGACGGTGAATTCGTGTTGTGGGAGTCCAACTCGATCATCCGTTATCTGGCCGGACGCTATGGCGGCGAGTCGCTCTATCCGGCCGATCCTTGCGAGCGCGCGAAGTGCGATCAATGGATCGACTGGCAGGCGAGCGAGTTGAACCGGGCATGGAGCTACGCGTTTCTCGCGCTCGTCCGGCACTCGCCGGCTCATCAGGATCCTCAGCAGATCGATCTGTCGTGCGCGAACTGGGCGAGGCATGTTGCCATCGTCGCCCGGCAACTGGAGACAACCGGCGCCTTCATCGCCGGGACATCGTTCTCGCTTGCGGACATTCCGATCGCGCTCTCGATTAACCGCTGGCTCGAAACGCCACTGCATCATGCCGATTTTCCCGCGCTGACGGCTTATATGGCGCGCCTTGCCACACGGCGGGGCTATCTGGACTACTGCCGCAACGGCACGCCGTAAGCCGCGCATCCAGCGCGTCCGTACGGGTGCCGGAGCGGCGATCTGGCCCATGTTGCAACCGCGGCGTGTGGCGGCGCCGGGTGGCCGCCGTGCCGTCTTCAGTGCGCGTTACGCGCGAGCGTCGGCGTGAGCCAGCCTGAACAGGCCCACGATGCGCGACAGGCCGTGGGCCTGCTCGTTCAGCGTCGCGGAGGCGGCGGTCGATTCCTCCACGAGGGCGGCGTTCTGCTGTGTCGCCTGGTCCATCTCGGCGACGCTGCGGTCGATCTGGCTGATGCCGGCGCTCTGTTCGTTCATCGCGCCGTCGATTTCGCCAATCACACGATTCACGCGGTCGATCCCCGCAACGATTTCCTGCATCGCCGCGCCGGCCGCCTGGACACGCTGGGCGCCCGTGCCGACGCTCGCTTCCGATGCCTGAATCAGGTCCTTGATCTCGCGTGCTGCCGTCGCGCAGCGCTGTGCCAGCGTGCGCACTTCGCCTGCAACTACGGCGAATCCGCGGCCATTCTCGCCGGCGCGCGCCGCTTCGACAGCCGCGTTGAGCGCGAGGATGTTGGTCTGAAACGCGATGCTGTCGATCACGCTGATGATTTCGGTAATGCGCGCCGAGGATCTGGCGATGTCGTCCATCGTGCTGACCGCGCTCGTCACGACTTCGCCGCCGCGCGCCGCCGCCTGGCTCGCCGAGGTCGCAAGCCGTGTGGCCTCCACGGCGGATTCGGCCGATTGCTTGACGCTGGCCGTCAATTGCGTGAGGGCAGCCGACGTGTTCTGCAAGTTGCTGGCGGATGTTTCCGTGCGCTGTGACAGATCGCGGTTGCCCATTTCGATTTCGCTGGTCGCGATCTTCATGTTTTCGACGCCGGCCCGCACTTCCAGCAGCACCGTGCCGATCTTGTCGACAAACGCGTTGAACGAGGCGGAAATCTGTGCCACTTCGTCATTGCCGACCACCGGCAGACGCTGCGTGAGATCGCCGCTGCCCGAGCCGATGGTATCCATCGCATCGCGCACCTGCGAGAGGCTGCGGAACGAATGCGAGGTGAAGTACGCGGCAATACCCACGGCCGCCAGCGTCAGCAGCACCATGGCCACGCCGAGCGCGCGCAGGACGTTGGCGAGGCCTGCCGTTGCCTCGGCCTTGTCGAGTGCGATCACCAGATACCAGTCGGTGCCGTGCACCGGCTGCGCCTCGAGCAGTTTCGCCGCGCCGCCCAGATCGACTTCCATCGGCGCACCGGCTTGCGCGAGCGAAGCCAGCGCGTCTGGCGTGAGGGCGGCGGAGATGTCGGACGCCGGCTTGAGAATCAGCTTGGCATCCGGATGCGCGATAACCTGACCGTCGCGCGCCACCACGAAGGCGAGGCTCGACGGTGTGGGGTGCACGGTGGCGACCACTTCGCGCACCCCGTCGAGCGGCACGGCGCCGCTCACCGCGCCGGCCGGCTGGCCGTTACGGATCATCGGCGCGGCGAACGATACGAAAGGCACGCCCGTCGATGCATCGCCGTAAGGCTTCGTGACCACCAGTCCGCCCGCAGCGAGCGCCGCCTTGTACCAGGGGCGTGCGGTCGGGTCGTAGTCCGGCGGCGTGCCGCTGGTCGAGAAAAAGGTCTTGTCGGTCCAGCCGACCGTCGTAATCGGGAAGCCGTCCGCGTGGCTCATGTGCTTGACGAAGCCTTGCGGATCGCCGTGTTCGACCTCGTCAGCGGTCGTCTTCACGGCCTGCGCCTTGGCCGCCACCCACTTGTCGATGGCCAGCGCGTTGGCGCCGGCGATGGCGTTCAGATTCTGCGCGATGCTCTCCATCGTGTTGGCGCGCACCGTGACGTAGGCGGTGGCGCCCGAGAGCGCGAGCGCACCGATGACGGTCGCGGAAGAAATGATCAGAATACGGGTGCGGAGTGACGAAATCATGGTTTCCGTGAAGAGTGGAGGGGTGCTGCACGAATCGGAACGCGGGTTGCGACACCTCGGCACGACTCGAGCCGGGCCACGGTTTTAGGACTACCTTCACGGACTACGGCGGAAAAGAGGAGAACTTGAGGCGCGGCGTGCGGCATCGGCCGCGTGCAGCGACATCGGAGGAGAGGCCGGCACTGCCGCACGGCGGCGATATTGAGGTGATGGGGCTCGTTCGCAGATGAATGCTTACAAAAATACCTGCGAAATACTTACGAAATGCAGAATGCGGGATGCTTCTGCGTAGCTCGACCTGACTCGCCTACAATGGCCGGTTTAGCAACACGGATTGAAGGTTTGAACATGCGGGTATTGAAATTTGCACTGGCTGTGCTGGCGGCCTGTTTTACGCTCAACGCAAGCGCCGAAATGACGGCTGCGCAGTACAGGCTATGGGCGCATAGCGACAACAACTCGGTCTACGCGGCCTATATCACGGGCACGATCAACGCGCTGGGGTGGGCGAACGGGGATCTGGTGTCGAAAAAGCGTCCGCCGTTGTTCTGTCCGCCGCAGAACCTCGCTATCGGCAACCAGAATGTCTATCCGTTGCTCGATCAGTTTTTCGCCAATCATCCGAGTATTTCAGACGACTTTCCGATCGGGCTCGCGATTCTGCGCTCGCTTCAGTCGGCGTTTCCCTGCTGACACGCCGACCGGCTAAGGCGCGAGGCGAAACGCGTCCACCGCCCACACCTCGTTCGCGAGAATAGACGGCTGCGAGCGGGCAAGCCACTCCGCGAGCGGCGTCAGGCTGATGCCTGGCTCAACCGAAGCGCCGAAAGCCTCGGAAACGAATGGCGCATCTTCGTCCGGGCGGCGGACGATCTGAACGATATGAGTGATGCCGCGCAGCCGGGGATGGTTGGCCGCCCAGGCCGGGTTGCCCATCTTCAAGCCAATGGTTGCGCAGCGCGGCAGGGCGTGGGCCGTGACGTCGGCCCCCTGGAGCATGAACCCTGTGCGGTGTCCGATTTCGTGAATGATCCGATCGGACCATACGTGCAGCGCTTTCATGTCGTCGGCGGCGAACACCGCGCGGGCGGCGGCCTCGTTCTCCGCTCGCAGCGCCTGCGTGAGAAGCAGGGCGGTCCACCCGGAGCAATCGATGACCGGCGGGTTCGCGAAAAGCCCTTCGGACTTGACGCCGCGCCGGTATCCCACCTGGCCCGTATAACGCTGCACGAGCTGCCACATCGCCGCTTCGCCCGCCTCGAACTTCATCGCGCGCAGTCCTCGTGTATGCAGCCCGGGGATGGGCTGCCGATCGCTCCACAAACCGCTCTACAGACGCTACACCGCCTGCGAATTCTGCAAACGGGACAACAGGCGAGCGGGGCGAGAAGGGCTCCGCGAAAGCTTAGATCTGCACGAGCCCGGGAATTTGCACGTCCGGATTGACGTCGGCTTCATAGTCCACGCCGGCGATTTCGAAGCCGAACAGACGCAGGAAGTCGGTCTTGTAGCCGCTGAAGTCGGTGAGTTCGTAAATGTTGTTGTCGGTCACCTGGGTCCAGAGTGCCTGGACCCGCGCTTGCACTTCAGGATCGAGTTCCTTGTAGTCGGCGCGCAGACGGCCCTCTTCGTCGATGTGCGGCGTCGCACCGTACATGCTGTCTTTGTAGAGACCGTAGACCTGCTCGATACAGCCTTCGTGCGTGCCTTTTTCCTTCATGACCTTGAAGAGCAGCGACAGGTACAGCGGCATCATCGGGATCGCGGAGCTGGCTTGCGTGACGACCGCCTTGAGCACCGAAACGCGCGCATCGCCGCCCTTGGCTGCGAGTTTCTCGCGAATGCCGAGCACCTTCTGATCGAGATCTTTCTTGGCCGCGCCGATCGAGCCGTTCCAGTAGATGTCGTGCGTGATCTTTTCGCCGAGGTAGGTGAACGCGGTCGTCTTCGCGCCGTCCGCGAGCACGCCGGCGTCGAGGAGGGCGTCGATCCACATCTGCCAGTCTTCGCCGCCCATCACCGCGACGGTGTTGTCGATTTCGGCTTGCGTGGCGGGTTCGAGGACGGTTTCCTTGATGACTTCCTTGTCGGTGTCGAGGCCACGCAGGTTGACGGCCTTGCCGACCGGCTTCAGGGTCGAGGTGAACACTTCACCGGTTTTCGGATGCGTGCGCTTGGGCGCTGCCAGGCTGTAGACGACCAGGTCGACCTGACCGAGATCGCGCTTGATGATTTCGATGGTGCGTTGCTTGACTTCATCGGAGAAGGCGTCGCCGTTGATGCTGGTCGCGTACAGGCCTTTTTCCGTGGCGAATTTCTCGAAGGCGGCGGTGTTGTACCAGCCAGCCGTGCCGGCTTTGGTTTCGCTGCCGGCGCGCTCGAAGAAGACGCCGAGCGTGGCGGCGTCGGAGCCGAATGCGGCGCTGATGCGGGCAGCGAGGCCGTAGCCGGTGGAGGCGCCGATCACAAGCACTTTCTTCGGGCCATTGGCGATGGGGCCGCGTGCCTTGACGTATTCGATCTGTTCCTTGACGTTGGCTTCACAGCCGGTCGGATGAGTCGATACACAGATGAAGCCACGCACGCGCGGTTTGATGATCATGAAGCACCTCTTGTCGGAATTGCCGACATTATAGTGGGGTTGGGTTTTTGCCTGTTCGGCGGGTTTTGTTTTGTTTGTGGGTTTGGTCTTTCCTCGTTCTGGCTTCTTTGGCCTTTCCTTGCTGTGTTAGTGGTTTATTAGCGTTGCCCCTGTGCGGGGCGGCACTTACTTTCTTTGCCGCCGCAAAGAAAGATAAGCAAAGAAAGCGGCTCACACCGCCAGCTCATAAGTGGGTCCCCTGGCTTGGAGGGGGTAGTGGTGCATCTGGAATCCGTGTTCTCGCGCACTCCGCGTTAGTGACAAGGGCGTCATTCTTCCGGCGGCGCTGCGCGCGCCGAACGGTTCTTCATAAAACCATCCGCCAACTAATGCACCGCATCGACGGTTCATTTGAAGTGGGGTTCGCTAGTGAGATGGGAGCACCTCGCCGAGGCGAAGCCGATGGCTCCCGCTACGCGAAACGAAGCCTCTGGTTTCCCATGCAGACTCATCCGCGACGCACGCAGTGCGGAGTGGGAGCGAATGAGTGCTTTGTCACTCGCGCGGAATGTGCGAGGGCACAGATTCCAGATGCACCACTACCGCAACTGTGCGGGGGACCCGCTTATGAGCTGGCGGGGTGAGCCGCCGCTTTCTTTGCTTATCTTTCTTTGCGGCGGCAAAGAAAGTAAGTGCCGCCCCGCACAGGGGCAACGCTAATAAACCACTAACACAGCAAGGAAAGGCCAAAGCCACAGGCATACAGACAAGCAAGCGCCGCGAAGGCAAACAAAACAAACCCACCTCAACACCCTGCTACGATGCTGCCTTCGTCAAGCAGAACCCGAACGGTAACCCCGAGTGAAGCGTCTGATCCCCAAATTCCTGGAGACCCTTGAAAAAGGGCTAACCCTGGCAAACCAGCCCATCGCCCGGGCTTTCTGGCACCTACGCCATCCCACGCTGCGCGGCATGGCATGGGCCTGCGCCGCGATTCCGGCGCTTTTCGTCGTGTACGTGCTGGCGCTGATCCCATTCACGCCGAGCATCGGCGATATCCGTAAGGCGAAAATCGAGCAGCCCGCGCAGATTCTTTCCGCAGACGGCAAACTGCTGGCCGAATTCAAACCCTCGAACCGTGAGTGGGTCAAACTTCAGGACATCTCGCCGAACGTAGTCAACGCGCTCATCGCCACGGAAGACCATCGCTTCTATCAGCATTTCGGCCTCGATTGGCGCCGCACGGCATCGGCCGCGCTGCACACGTTTTCCGGCGACCGTCAGGGCGGCTCGACCATCACCCAGCAACTCGCCCGCAATCTCTATCCGGACGAGATCGGCCGCGCCCCCACGCTGACCCGCAAGATCAAGGAGGCAATCACGGCCTTCAAGATCGAGGCGCTCTATACCAAGGACGAGATCCTCGAGACCTACCTCAACACGGTGCCGTTCCTCTACAACGCCTACGGCATCGAGATGGCGGCACGAACCTATTTCGACAAATCGGCCGGCGAGCTAAACGTGCTGGAAAGCGCGACACTCACGGGCATGCTCAAGGGCAACAGCTACTACAACCCGGTGCTCAACCCCGAACGCGCCCTGCAGCGGCGCAATACGGTGCTGGCGCAAATGGTCAAGTACGGCAAGCTCACGCCCGCGGCCTACGCGACGCTCTCGCGCCGTCCGCTGCGCATCGATTTCGAGCGGCAGACCGAGCCGCCCGGACCCGCACCGCACTTCGCACAGCAACTGCGTAAGTGGCTCGCGGCCTGGGCCGATCGCAACGACTACAACATGTATTCGGACGGGCTCGTGGTGCGCACCACCATCGATTCGCGCATGCAGACCATGGCCACCCAGGCCGTGACCCTGCAGGGCAACCAGTTGCAAGGCATCGCCAACTCGGCCTGGGGCACGCGCGCGGGTTGTGCGGGCGGCCGCGATCTGCTGCAGACTTTCCTGCGCGAAACGCCCGACTATCGCGCCGCGAAAGACGCGGGCCTGACGGACGACGAGGCGCTCAAGCGCGTTTCGTCCGATCGCAGCCTGGTGCAGTCGGTGTGCGAATCCAAGACCCGGGTGCAGGCGGATTTTCTGGCGATGGACCCGCGCAACGGCCAGATCAAGGCATGGGTCGGCAGCCGTGACTTTAGCCAGGACCCGTTCGACCACGTCCAGCAGGCGCGGCGGCAACCGGGCTCGACCTTCAAGCCGTTCGTCTACGCGGCGGCTTTCGAAGACGGCGCCAAACCTGGCGATACCTTTGTCGACAAACCCGTCGAGATCCCGCTGGCGGGCGGCGAAGTCTGGCGTCCAAACGACGAGGATGAACCGAGCGAGCGGGCCATCAGTCTGCGCGACGGTCTCGCGTATTCCCGCAACCGGATCACCGCCCAGTTGATGGAAACCGTCGGTCCGAACAAGGTCGCGAGACTGGCGCGTGCCATGGGCGTGCGCGACAGCGAACTTGACCCGGTGCCGTCGCTCGCGCTTGGCACGAGTCCGGTGACACTCAAGGAGATGGTCTCGGCCTATGGCACGATCGCCAACCTCGGTGCTTACGTGGAGCCGGTGATGGTCACGCGTATCGAAAACCGCAACGGCGAGGTGCTGGCCGAGTTCGCGCCGGTGGCGCCCAAACAGGAGTTGCCGGTCGACGCCGCCCGCACGCTCGTCGATGTCATGCGCGACGTGGTGACCCGGGGCACGGGCTCGAGCATTCGCAGCCGCTTTGGCGTGCGCGGCGATGTCGCCGGCAAGACGGGCACCACGCAAGGTAATGCCGACGGCTGGTTCATCCTGATCCAGCCGCAGCTCGTGGCAGGCGCGTGGGTCGGCTTCAACGATAGCCGGGTGACCTTGCGCAGCGACTATTGGGGCCAGGGGGCGCACAGCGCGTTGCCGATCGTCGGCGACTTTTTCCAGCGCGCGCAACGCTCGAAACTGATCGACAGTCGCGTCAGATTCGCGACCGATCAGCAGCCGGGCTGGTTTGCGGAACGCTCGGGCAGGTTGCGCGAGTGGTTCGAGCATCTGTTCGCGGCGTCGTCCACGAAGACTGAAGCGCCTGTCGTCACGCGCAATACGACGCGGCACACACCTGCCGCGACCGCGCCTGCGCCTGTATCTGCACCGGCGCAGGCGCCTGCATCCGCTGCGGATGTCGAAGGGAAGCCGTTCGCGGCGCAGCCGCCCCTGCTTCAGGCACCTGTGCCGGCGAGCGGGGTAGTGAGCGGCGCAGCGAATGGATCGGTCGACGGTCAGACGCATGGCAGCGGCGAACCCGCTCTCGCGCCGACACCCACGCCGGACGACATCGCGCCACCGGATGCAGGCGGCAGCGCGGCAAGCTCACTCCCGAGCGCACCGGCCGGCGCGAGCGCCTCGCCCTGAGAGGTTCACGAGTATCCCGCCAGGATCTCGTCGCCGTCACCGTCGCCCTGACTGCCGCTGCCCGACGGGCATGCGGCAGGTCACGATTCGCGCGGGATCCGCGAGGAGCGCCCGCCGCCAGGCAGCGAAGTTCCCACGCCACCCGGCCGCGGCGATTCGCTTCAGAAGCGATGCGTCATACCCACTGTCGCCAGAATCTGCCTGGTTCCAGGGGCCGTGACGGTGACGCCCGGCCAGCTTACCGTGGCGGTGCCGTTGTTCTTCACGTAGCCCGCTCGCATGTACAGGCTCGTGCGTCGCGATATCGAATGATCGACACCCAGCTCGATGCCCGGCGCGTTGTCATGCGTGCCGCGCACGTTGCGCTGAACACCCGCAATCTCGATCACGTCGATCGGCGTGGCCTGGATCGTCGCGCCCAACTCCGCAATGCTCAACGAATGGCCGGTGCCCAGATGCGCGGCCAGCGACCCCGGCGCCGGATCCTGCGCGCGGTTATAGGAATAGTTGAACTGGAAGTTCACGATGCCGATCCGGTAAGCGAGCGCGCCGATGAAATGCTCGGTGCCCAGCAAGCTCAGCGAAGCAGGCAGGCCGGTGATGGTTTCCTGTCCCGGATGCTGGTTGACGTACGCAAGACCTGCGTAGAAACCGTAGCCCGAGTACGTCGCCGCGACGTTCAGCATGTTGCCTGTCGTCGCCGGCACGGGCTGGCTCACCGTGGCGGCGAACGCATACATGCCGTAGAACTGCAGGCCTTTGAGATTCGGCGATTGATACATGACCGAATTGCTGGCTCGGCCGGAATCGTATTGCGTCGAGAGCGTGTTCCGGTCGACTGCGAGAACTGCGGCTGAAAAGGGCGAAAGCACTTCGTTCGCGCGAAACGGATCGGACGGATAGATGACCCGGAAGCTTGGTTCGTACTGACGGCCCATGGTCAAGGAACCGTATTTGTCGGCGCTCAGGCCGACCCACGCCTGACGATAGAAGAGCGCCGAGGTGTCGGCGAACAACCCGCCGTTGTTCACGTTAAAACCCGTTTCGACGTTGAACTGCGCCTTCAGACCACCACCCAGATCTTCCGTGCCCTTCAGGCCAAACAGGGAGCCGGTCGAGCCGCCGCTTTTCTCGGCATACGAATGAACGCCGCCGTTATCCAGATACTGAATGTTGGCATCGACAACGCCATACAGCGTCACGCTCGACTCGGCGGCCGCGGCGCCACCGGCAGCAAGAATCAGCGTGGCTCCGCAAACGCCATGATTGATAAAACGCATGCATGTCTCCTCTTTTTATATCCGCCTGCTGCGGACTTGATTGCACAGTCTTCATGCGAGGGCGAACGTGGTCTGACTTCATCGACCCCGGCGACCTCGACCGGTCGAGGCAAAAATGGAATGACCGTGCTAATTTCAAGCCAACCGACGGGATAAAGCCAGTGCATTGTTTTTATGAGAAGAGTGCGGATATTGCATGGCAGGGGCAGGCCGGAAAAACCCGGCCCGGGGCGGCAGGAATGCGCGCTCCGCCCGTTATGCCCGTTACGCCGCGGTCTCCCGGCGTTCCCGTCCTGACAAGGCTTGCAGGTTATTGTTCGGGCGTATGCAACAGTGTTTTCGGTTGAGGGTGCTGATCTCGTGCGCCTGATTGCGCATAATTCTGGGATTGGAAAATAGTTAAAAAACGTAGATGAACAGGTTCAACCACATTTCAGATCACGTGCCCGCTCAGGAACGGGCCTCGATAGCACCGCAGCGCCGAAACCCACTGTCCAGCCGGGCGCGCGCGCTCATCGCGGCGTTTGCCGCCTGCGCCAGTCTCACCAGTCTCGCCGGGTGTGCATCGGCGACCGACGTTGTCGCTACCGACAAGCCCGGCACGTACACGGTGGCGGCGAGCGCGACCGGTGGCCGGATGGCTTGGGCCCGCGCGCACGAACAGGCGGTAAGCGAGGCGCGCGATTTCTGCGAGCGCCGCGGCATGCAGAGCAGTGTCACGACCGAAACGGTGAGCGGCGTGCAGATGATGACCGAGCATGCATCGTCAGTGAATTTCGAATGTCATCCGAAGTTCTAGGGATGCGGGGAAATGGAGTCAGCCCGCGTGAGAGGGGCATGAACCGCCTGCCTCTCACGCGAGACGCTCACTGTTTGTCGAACGTGACCAGATTTTTATCTTTCGTATCGGCCACGAAAATGGCCAGCAGCTTCGCGGGTTCCGTATCGCTCGCGTTTTCGCTGACCGCATGATGCGCGCCGGGCTTTTCGATCCAGTGTTCCCCCGCGTGAAAGACGCGCGTCTCGCCGTCGTTGACCCGGCTGCGGATCGCACCGGACAGAACGTAGCCGACCACAAAGGCTTGTCCGTGGCGATGCGGTAGCGACTTGCCCCCGGGCGCATAGTCGACGACCAATGCCGTCATCGTCTTGCCCGGAACGTTGGCAATGGCCTCGGCGAACGCAGGTGTGATTGTCTCGTGCGCAGCGGCCGGATCGGCGGCGAACACAGGTTGAGAGACTGCCGCGATGGACAAACCGGCGAGCGCCGCCGTTGCGATTAGGGTACGAATTTTCATGCAATTGCTCCTGGCTTCATGCCATGACGTTGTTGTTCGATTCCACTGTCGAGGCCGGCTCCAACTTCGCCTGATTGGCCCAGTTCGCCGCCACCGCTGCAAGTTCGGTGCGCGCGCGTTCGAGCGCTTCGAGCCGAGCCTCCTGATCTGCAAACTGCAACGGCTGCGCGTCGACGAAAGAGGGCGCCGCCACGCCGATAAATCCGAAGGCAGCCCTGAGCGCCGGCGTCAGCGCATCCATCGACGCGTAGGGTGAACCGGCACGCAGATCGGCACCGCGGCTCGTGATGAAGAGCACCTTCTGCCGCACAAGCTGGCCTTCTATGCGGCCGTCTTCCGTATTCACATAGGTCACGCCGGCACGTGTGATGCTGTCGATGAAAGCCTTGAACGCGGACGGCATCGACCAGTTGTACATGGGCATCGCAAAGACCAACGCATCGGCCTCGAGCAGGCGCTTGCACAGCGCATCCGATACGGCCAGCGTCGCCTTCATCGCGGGTGTGCGCGCATGCGGCAGCGTGTAGGTCGCGATCGCGAATGCTTCGTCCACATGCGGCGGCGTATCGACGGTGACGTCAAGATAATCGACTTCGATATCCACACCGTCCTCGCGCAGGCGCTCGAGAAAATATCGGCTTAACGCGCGCGAGTTGGATCGCTCGCGTTTGGCGCTCGCGTCGACATGCATGATCTTCATGGCTTCTTTCCTTCAGGGTTGATGCAGAAATAGAGTTCGCGGCAGCACGGCCGCTGTGCACTCAGGATGGCAGCTTGCGAAACGCGATCGCAAAGCGGTTCCACGCGTTGATGGCGGAGACCAGCAGCGTCAGATCGACCAGTTCCTCATCGCTGAAGTGCGGGCGGACGGCTTGCCATACGGCGTCGGGTACGTGTTCTTGTGACACCAGCGTGAGCGCTTCGGTCCATTCGAGCGCAGCGCGCTCGCGGTCGGTGAAGAAGGGCGTTTCACGCCACACGACAACGGTGGCCAGACGCCGCTCGGACTCGCCGCCTTTGCGGGCGTCAGTGGTGTGCATATCGACGCAGAACGCGCAGCCGTTGATCTGCGAGGCGCGCAGACGGACCAGTTCGGTCAGCGATTTTTCGAGGGCCGATTTGTTGATGCGATCTTCGACGCCGAGCAGGGTCTTGATGGCGGCGGGGCTGGCTTTGTAGAAGTCGAGACGTTGTTCCATGATTCACTCCTTGGCTGGTTGGACCCGATTAGCGGCCGGTGAGTGAAGATTAGAGGTTCAACTGGCATTATGAAATAACCGGTTTTACCTAATTTTAGGTAACCGCTTTTCAAGGAAAATGAATCGGTTGGGCGTGTTCTAACGCTGCAGGCGTGGCAGCCCGCATGGATGGGCGAAGCGGATAAAGGAGCGTCGCCAGCCGCCGCGCGGGGAGGGATTTGAACCGGTCCTCGCGAGCAGACGTCAACGTCGAGTGACGCTCCTCATAGTCGTGAGCAAAGTCCTCCGGTGGAGGCGGCGTCCACAGGTAAAAGCCGTTATCCGCCGTGAAGGACTGGCTTGGCCAGTCGATGTCGGCCGGCACGTAGTCGATGATACGGATGGCACGCGCTGCTGAGCGCGTCGTCGAGATTCACTCCAGGCTGAACGGCAGCAGTTTGCGGCAGTAATCAGTCACCTCATTCGCGATCGTTTCGGTCGGAATGCTGTTGATATCCTGCTCAGCGAAAATGGTCCGCATTTTTGATTCGGCATGGAGACGCCACTCGGGCTTGATCTGGCAGAACATGGCAACGCCCGGTTTCCCCAGGGCTGCGGCAATATGCATAAGCCCTCCGTCCGCTCCGACAAAAAAGCAACTTCGTTCTATCAACTCGGCCGCAGCCGTAATATTTGGTAGGTCTACGTACGAATCGATATGCTGGCAATCCGCTGCGTCACGAATCGCCTTGACGGCCTCGAACGCACTTTCGCCGGTACCCAGGAGGACGAACCGCGGGCTCGGGACCTGTTTCGGCCAGTTCGAAGCAATCAGCCGGATCAGCGTCGCCCAATCTTCAAACCTGCGGCGCTTGTCGCCGCCGCCCACCGCGATCGAAATCGTGAATTCATTGGAACGCCCAGCGCTTTGGCACGGCACCCTTAGCGTGGGTTCGATCGGGCCGGATTCGTGCTTCGGCTGGAACACGCGGGCAATCTGCTCGTACGCGAGATGAATTCTCGAAAAATGCTCATCCCTACGATGTCCCATGATCGAAAACCACGGCGTGAACGGATGGTATTGAAGCTTCTTGAGGATGGATTTGGTGCTGAGGCTTTGCACGATCACCATGTCATATCGTGCATCGCAATCGTTCAGCGAACGGACCACGCGCCGGAACCGGTCGTCGCCGGTAAACAGTTCTAGCGGACCGTGGGGCATGCAGAGATCGATGGAGATGCGCGGGTCGATCAGAAACCTTTGTGACAGGTCCATGATGGAGTCCCCGATCGTGGCCCAGTCGTAATACCACAGCAATTTCCGGACTTTCTGGGGGGCATCATTGGCTATCAGAAGTTGCTGACCGCTCAGAAGCATCAGGGCGGTTCGTTTGACCACCGCCAGAGCCGAGGAGGGCGTGCTCTTCTTCTCACGCCGGAGTCTGAACCCCACAATGCGGCTTAGCCTTTGCCCGACTGGCAACCCCTTTTTGAATTCTTTGCGCTTGGCCAGTGCCATTAACTTCCCCGAACGAATGCTGATATTTTCGCGCTAGTATAAGGTAGCTGACTTTAGCCAAGCATTTTGAAAGGGGAGCGCTACCGGTCCGGGCACCCGAAAACGCGGCGCCATTTCCGTTGGAGCCGTTGGTTATCGAATGCGTTTCGTGCAGACTGATCGACACCTTCGGAAGGCGAGTCGCGAGTCGAGTTGGTTGTCCGTTGCGCTCCAGGAGACTTCATGAATGATCCCGCTGGTACAGCCGGGTATCGCAGCCGTGCAACTGAGCTGGCTGCGCAGTACGAAAGCATTACGTTTGAAGCTGTTCATCGGGACGTAATCCATCTCTTTCCACAGAGGCAGGCCGATATTCTCGACATAGGAGCGGGCTCTGGCCGCGATGCTGCCGCACTCGCTGCGCGCGGACATCGGGTTGTCGCAGTCGAGCCAACGCCCGAATTAAGGTACGAAGGGGAGAGACTTCATTCATTGCCCAATCTCGAATGGGTTGATGATCATTTGCCGACGCTGCGCGCGATGCGAAGCAGATCAGAGCGCTTTGACCTGATTCTCCTGACTGCTGTCTGGATGCATCTTGACGAGATTGAGCGGCAGACTGCGATGTCCGCTCTAGCCGAATTAGTGAGCGCTGGCGGCTTGATCGTTATGTCTCTTCGGCACGGTCCCGTACCGGCTGGGCGGCGAATGTTCGATGTGTCGGCACACGAGACGATCGCTCTGGGTGTGCAAGCCGGCTTGCAAAAACATCATTACAGCACTCGTGAAGATATGCTTGGCCGGGGTGATGTGACCTGGAGTTTTATTGCGCTGAGGCGGGAAACTTAAGATGTCACTGCGCTGAATCGGCCGAAGTGACGCGTCGCCAATCGGCGATCGACAGCGCGGGAGCCGACCGCGTAGCAGCGAAAGCTGATCCTCTTGCCTGGATGCTCGAAAGCGAAGGCCGCAGCCCTTCGCAAGCAACTCCTGCAATCGAAGCGATCCAGATACGACCATTGAACAGCTACTTGATACGCGCAGCTTGCGCTGTTCGGCGTGGAAACGTTTGGGAAACGCTTGCCCCGTAGTGTCGTCGCGATGACCTTGCAAACCCGTATTGAAATTTTATCAAGAGGATGACATGTCATTTTGGCAAAACATTGCAAGCTATATCGGCCCAACGCGTTTTGGCGTACAACTTTGGGATAAATTGGCTCTAGCCCAAGATGACGACGGTTGGGTAGCAGGGTTGACCATGGCGACATATTGGGATGGTCAGAATTATTGTTTGTCGAATGATCTTAATAAGAATTATCTGTTAGAAGAAAAATCGGTCTACTTTCTGTCATGGGCGATTGACGATGTGACGAAGGTAACTTTCGAGACGCTGAATAATTTCGATTATTTCCTGACTTCAGAGTTTTCGGGATGCCGTTTTGTTGTCACCGATGTCGGCGTGGCTCACGTTGCATGGAGCGCCGGAGGGGACAGGGAAAATGGCATTGGAACCCAGGATCGGCGCGATCTTTCGGAATATCACAAACTAGGTTACGCCCCCGAAAAACGCGGTGCACCTAAATACAGGAGGAAATTGTCGTTCACCAGTACCACAGGAGATTTAGACGATTATTTGGCGGCAGTCAGCACTAACAATAAGGGTCAATCGTACGAAGGTGGAAATCGAGCGCTGGTTTTCGGATATCGCGTTCACGGCGGCTGGTCCTTTAAAGTGTTGCGGTATGACGAAAATGTCGGGAGCAAAACAGGAACCTGGTCGAATTTCGCGTGTGTCTGGGCATAAGCAGAAAATGAATCTCGGGCTTATCGAGGTTGCCATCACATTTTATCCGCCGGGCCGGCGCTGCGCGTCTGAGGACCGACGCGCTGGCTGCGTGCTCGCATGCGTCTTGGTAACTTGATAACGATCCATAACCGGCATCGAGCCGCCGAACGTGAAGGCTCCAGCGCGCAGAGGAGTTGTGGACGGCGTCGGTGACGCCGTCGTGTATTGGTTTTGTTTGCGGTTGTTCTAAGTTAATTTGACATAAGATAAATTATCAACAATTAAGTGGCTAGTTAAATAAGAGAGCTGGCTCACGCCGGCTCTTTCCGCTTGGTATTTGTATGTTTTATGTAAGGTATGCGTGGGCACCTCAGGGGCGTGCCTTCTTCAATCTCTTACAAGAAAAGCACCATGAAATATCCGAACCTCCGATATGGCAACCCACGCGAAATGGCGTACTACGCGCAGGGCCGCAACCTTAAAGATCTCGCGCGTGAGTTACGCCGATCCGAGCGCAGCGTGCGCGACTGGCTGTCTGGCCGGGAGCGCGTGCCCTGGTGGGTGCCAGAGCTTTTGAGGCTCCGCGACATGGAACATGACCTACGCCTTCGTCAAATGAACATAGGTCGCCTCGCTCCGCGCCTTGGCGTCGTTGGCGAGCCACCCTCAAATGTCTCGCGCTTACGCCCGTTGATTGGTGACAACCTCGTGACTGACTCCAAATCGACCAAACCGGCTGCGGACGAACAGGAAATGTCGCCGCGCGTCGCCTGACCTTGCATCTGCTATTTACCGTATGTACAATAAATCAAATGGGATCGAATTCGACCCGGCCAAAGACCAGATCAATCGCAGCAAACATGGTGTTTCACTCGCGCTCGCCGAAAGCTTCGAATGGGACAGCGCACTCGATGCGCTTGACGACCGATATGCGTACGGAGAACCACGCTTCATCGCTTACGGCTTGATCAGCGATCGCGTTTACTGTCTGGTCTATACATTGCGTGGCGAAACGCTACGAGCCATCAGCCTTCGCAAGGCAAACAAACGGGAGGTGAATGATTATGTTGAGCAAGCGCACTATCGTGATGCCGAGTGATGAGGAAGACGCGGCGATCAATCGCGGCATCGCGGCAGATCCCGATGCGCGCGAGCTGAGCACTGAAGAAATTCGGCGCATGCGACCAGCACGTGAGACGCTTCCGCAGCGGATCGGCGAAGGTGCTGCGGCCGAACTGCTGAAACGCCGCGGCCGACCGCCGGCCGACGTGACCAAGGTTGCAACGAGTGTTCGCTACGATCGCGATGTGCTCGACGCTTTCCGCTCGACCGGTGAAGGCTGGCAGACACGGATGAATGACGCCCTGCGCGACTACGCCAGATCGCACGGCATGATGTAACGAAAGCCCGCTTCGGCGGGCTTTTTCCTTTTCCTCTACCGAATTATTCTCGGAGTCGTCTCTCCCCTGCTTCCCGATTCTCAGCTACGGCTCGACGAACGGCTTCCAGAAGGTCGAGGTGTGCTTCAGGGGCGGGGGCTTCAATCAGCTTGCGCGGAGTCCTGGCGCGGAGCTTCAGTGTCACACCGTAAAGTTTTTGCGGCGCAGTCATAGTTCGTCTCCGACTTCGATGACAGTCAATTCGGACGACAGGCTCGGTTTTGCTTCTGGTTACCGAAAATCACGCTTGTGAATCTTTACTGAATGGAGAGCTGGGGGCTCCGCTTGTGTCGTGCGGATCCAAGCCTCGTCGGCGCGTTGCTGGGCCGCCTTAACGGTATATGCCACCCCTTGCTTGCCTTTCGGATCTGGCGAAAACGTCAAGGTCAGACCTGAAAACGTCCGGCGGATGGTCTTGCTGACCATGGTGTGCTCCGCGTTCATATCGGAATAATCAGTCTAGGCGTTTACGCGAAACTCGCGATACTGCACGTTTACACAGTAGTTTGGCAAATCCACTATGAAGCCGGGAGAGCGCCTCAAGCTGCCTGGCCGCCACTATCGCGCGACTTGATCGCCAGCATCCATAATCCTGACAGCGATCTATCGCCGTTTGTGGTGGAGTTCACGCCCTGCGTATGTGGCGGCAAACAGGCCAATGAGCAAGGCAGCTACGGCCAACGCTTCGTCTTGCCGTCCGTGGGGTACCGACGACGTCGCATAGAACCAGAGGCCTATTCCGATTGTCGTCATGAATATGCCAAAGATAAGCCCCCACACCGGCCCCGCCGTATCGGAGCTTCCTAATCTGTGAGACATTTTCATCGTTATACTCCCCGTCCCGCACCGACATTTCTGTTGCCGCACTTGCGAGTTCCGCATTGGCACGGTCTGAGAAAAGCTTACGCGGTCAAAAGGTCGTCATCAATAAGCTAAATTACCACTAAGGCCATTTAGAGTTTTGCGATCAAACAGACAGACACCAATGAAAGAAAGGGCAACCGTTTTATGTGTCCGGGACGACCGTATCCTCTTGGTTGCAAGACTGAGGTCAAGATGGGCGCTTCCGGGCGGCCGAATCCGTCGAGGTGAGGCGCCTCATGAAGCCGCGCTGCGTGAGCTTGAGGAGGAAACGACACTCGTCGCAACCGAACTGACGTATCTTTTCCAGTTCAGCGGATTTAACACGCTGCACCATGTATTTTTCGCCGACGTGGCGCATCACTCGGTTGCGCAAGCTAGCAATGAGATAGCCAGATGCAAATGGTTCGCTCCGGTCAAGATCAGGACGCTTTCTACAAGCATACCGACCACGGAAATCGTCGAGCTTCTTTTTCGACACATGGCCGCTGTCAAACACGACGCTTTGCAACAGATATTGGAGCAAGTCGGAGCTGAGCCCTCATGAGCCGCACATACCGTTATCAGGGGTTCGACGTCGAAGTGGCCGTTGAATCCAGACTTCCATTGGAAAGGCAGCCCCCTACGAGAGAGGCGGGGTACGTTGCGATCGTGAGGATTTGCAAGGCTGGTGCCGCGGTAGCCGTTTTCTCCCCCATGCGTTTTGGGGAGTCCCACGGTAAGCCATTTCCAAGTGAAGCAGATGCGCTCATGGGCGGTTTCAGCGCGGCACAGCGGATCGTCGATGATCTGTTTCATTCATAGTCAGCCGATCAGCGGACAAAACGACTTCGATTGATCTGCTAGTGCTGCCGTCGATCGAAGCTTTGAACGCTGTTCGCGATGCATTGCAGCGCTTCCGCGCTGCCGCTACAGCCTCACATGACGAGGCGCCAGGACCAGAATGAATTGATCATCTGCGGCGTTTGGCAAGCAGATCCGCCACCCCCGCACGGGTGGCAACTTCCCAGATATACCCGCTGGAATATTCGACGCCGACTCGCCGATGAATTGCGGCGCGCAAATGTGCATTCGTCCAGTAGTCAGCGTCTATGCTTTGCAGACGAGGCGACTGTTTGACTGTCGCGGCAATCCATACCAGCATTTCAGCATTAATCGTGAGGCGCTTCTTCTCCGTGCGCTCCTTCCTCGGTCGCATTCTGTGGGTCAACCCGAGCTTCCCGACGAGCGTTCTCACATGCCCGTTGGAGTGGTAAACACCGAACGTTTCCTTGATCAGCTTCTGAACATCCCCGTTTCTCCAGAGTTCGGTTTCATAGCCGTGGACCATGGGGGAGCCTTCCAATGCTGCCCCTAACCACCCGAGAGCCTCTGAGCCAAGAGTGGCTTTGCGCCCCGATGACCTGAGCCGGTCAAGAGCCTTGACTCCGTCAGCAACCACCATTGATTTGTATTTTGCAATGGTGCGCGTGCTCATGTTCAGCGCTTTCGAAACGTGCTCAACAGTTTCCCCATTCAGCAACATTTTTGCAGCAATCTTCCGGCGCTCGGCATAGACGTCGCTCTGTGACGTGTGAGCGGTAGTGGCCGGCGTTGTTTCCGTCGTTGAATAGGTGAGCCGGTATGCGAGGCCGTAGCCCCGAACCAGGTTGCCAACATGCGTCGCTGAAAACTGGACACCGAAGTGTTGAAATATCAATTCACGCAGCCGCGCTATGGTCCAGGTCGGCCCCGGATAGCCGTGAAGGCCGGGCGAATGCTTGATCGCGCTAACGAGCCAGCTTTGCGAAGCATCATCCAGACGCGGAAAGCTCCCATGAAAACGAAGCTGTGCCAGTGCTTCAGGTCCGTCTTTTTCTAACAGTTTTTTGTATTTACTTACGGTCGGAAGACTCAGCCCGGTCTTCCTGGATACGGCGCTGATACCTTCACCACTCAACAGCAACTCGGTGGCGAGAGCCCTTCGGCGGGCCAGTGGACCATCGTCTATAAGTTTACTCATCGTCTTTTGCGGGGGCGATTTTTGATTGTGTCGCTCTTGAGGTTCGACCGAGATTAAACCGCCCTAGCCTCCTTTCAACTTGAGTTCGCACGCTGCATGAATCGTTCGCACAATCGGCGACCGGTAGTCCATGCGCCAGCCATCAGTGAACAGTTGCGCCAGCGAATTCGAATCTGCGGATTCGGGCAGCTCGGCAAAATCCAGCGCTACCCTTTCCGACAGGGCGCCAAGATGTACGCGATCCAGCCAGCTGGTGTGAGCGCCGTTGCCTCTTAGCCAGATGTTCAGCAGCTCCACCACATGGTCGGTTCGCAGCCAATCGCCAGTACGCGCTCGCGCGACAAGTTGCCCTGCCACCAGATAGCAGAGCAGTTCAGCGCGGGCTTCGTTGTCAAGGTTGCTCAAGTCGATCATCTATGCGACCCAGAAACTATTTCCCCACACGGGCCAACAGCGCGCGACCGCCACGTATCGCAAGCCAGATAACCACGGCAGTCGATGCGATTGATGCGAGCAATATGAAAATAAGCGTCAACGTTTCCATATCGTCAACATTGTCCAGTTGTCTAAGGCCCAGAGCTCGCAAGACAAACTGAATCGCATCGGTAAGCGGAGTCATCTCATATGGCAAGCCGGCGATGTAACGGGCTAACAGATCACCGAGAACCACAGTTACCACGACGTAAACGGCCACGCGCGCGAGCCTTTTCATTGCACGTCCACCCAACCGTACGCCTTAAGAGAGCTGCCTGGGACTGGCCACGTTGCGCCCTGCTTCCTCAGGGACGCCGCAAACTGCGCAAAACTATGTGGGCTGGTGAGCGTGATGCAACCTTCGCTCAAGCCTTGTGGCCCGATCGGGTGCAAACGGAACTGGCCGCGGTGGACACCATTAATGATTGTCGTATCGCCGGTTTTTTCTCGCCAGAGAGCAAACCATTGATCTCGATCGGTGCCATAGCCGTATTTCCGGACAACGTCGTAAAGCCAGCCGAGATGGCCGCCGGATTGCCGGTCAACGATGTAATAGCGCCCCGGCGGCAGAGGCCCAATCATTTCCTTTTCGACGGCGGCCGGATTATCTCTACCGCTATCGCGGCCAGAGAACGCAACAAAGTTGCCAATGCCTGCGCACTGCAGGACAGACGTCGGTTTGGCGTTTAGCTGAAAGGTGCATGCAACAGGCATAAACGGCCTCGATTTGCTATTTTATGGCCGATAATTTACCAGAGGATTTACTAACCGCCCTTGCGAAAATGTGATCGGTGCCGGTCAGTGGTCGGGTCGTCGCGCACTTCCATTTCTAACGACGTGCTAAGGCCGCCATCGCCGTTAAGCGTGTGCGCTGCCTCTTTCACAAGCCAGGGCGTTTCGTTGATTTCTGGCTTGAATCCGGCGACGTTCACAGGCAGTTCCGGGAAAATCTCTGGCCGACCGAGCGCGAGCTGGTAAGACAGCGTCGCCTGACTGCGCTGCGTGCGTGCAAACTCGGCCTGAGCGGCCGCCCGCGCTTCGGCTTCGGTCGCATAGTCTTCCGGCAGCACTTTCACGTTGCGGTTGTTGTCGCCGCCGATGATGACCGACTTACGCTTACCCTTGGTGTTTGAGTGGTAGTGCGCCCGCACGGCCGAATAGCTCTCACGCTGCGCGACGTGATAGCGGTGTGAGTCTCCGTCAGCGCGCGTCAGGTTCAGCACGCTCAACGCTTTGCCGCTCGCCGTCCTGCCGCTGCCGATCGGCATGAACAGCAGGTTCAAATCCTTCACATTCATCACGGCGTCGTAACGCTTGGCGAGCCGCGTCAGAAAAGACATGTCGCTTTCGTGCGTCTGGTCGATGTGCGCGATCACGACCTTGGCGAGCGCATCGGCCACCGCAGCTTTGAGCGAATGGCGGCCGGCAATGGCGCGCACGATCGAGCCGATAGTCTGCGCGTGCCAGCTCTGTTCGCGCCGCTCGTGCATCTGATTTGTCATCGACGCCGACCGCGCGCGGATCGTCAGGATATCAGGGGTGCCGCTATGCTCGACTTCGTCGACGGAAAACGTCCCTTTATCGACTAGCGGTTCGCCGATCCATCCGATCGCGACCTTGATGTTTGCACCACGCTTCGGAATGGCGAATGTGTTTTTCGAGTCGTCGATGACGAGATCGATCGTATCGGCTTCTTCGCTGCGTGATTCCCTGAGCGACAGGCTAATAAGGCTAGGGGCGATCAGGCGGGACAGATCGCGGCCATCGAGCGTAATACGGTAATCGGCTTGCGGTTGCCGCCGCGCGATCGCGGGGGTCTGGTCGGTCATGCGCCGCCCGATTTTTCGAGGATGTAGGAAACGACGCCGGCAATTGCTTCGCCATTACCAGACGAAATATCCTTGGCCGCGCCGAGCGCCTTGTCGAGCGCTGCGCCATTGCCGGTGGATAGCCCCTTGATTGTGGCTTCTGCGGCTCCCGGCGCCATGGTTGCTGCCACCGTAATCGCGCCCGCCTTGATGCTGTTGAGCGACAGGTTTTTGACCCTGTCCACCGCATCGGATGCCACCCGAGAAACGGCCTTGATATCGTTCAGCCGGCTTGCGGCCGCGCTCTCCGTTTCCTTTCCGTCGCCCTGCTGTGCAGCCAGGGTTTCATCGGCGACGCGCTTCAATGTCAGGCTGAATTCGATCTTGCGGGGGATGCCTTCGGGCGTGTGATACGTGGCCGTTTCGTTCAGGCCATCGATGATGAACGCGCCGAACACCGTTCCCACCCCATCGACCAGAACGTACGCATCACCTACGTCTCCCATTTTGGCGAGATCGTCGAGCGAGGCGCGCGTCCCGATTTTGTTGTCCGCCGCGACCATGCCGTTAAGCGTGATCGTGTCATCACCGGGCGCGACATACTGGCTCGCCGCGCGGACGCCAACGCGTGAGCTGGTGGCGTGCTTCCAGTTGCGCTGACGCTGCAGCTCCTTGTACGGGACGGTCGTGAGACTGAAAACGAAATGGTCGAGTGACAGCATCATGTCGGATTACTCCTTGTCAGACAGGCGCGAGCCAATGCGCGATTGCTTCGCACGATCGCGGCGATCCAGCGCAGCCTCTACCGCGCGCGCGATCGCGGCCGGGTCATCGCCTGGCGCCGGATAGATATTGATGATGGTTTGCCCTGCAGCGCCAGCGCCGGCCGCATTACCGCCCGCTGGCGCCGTTCTGAGGGGTGGCCGGGCATCAAATGGCGCGGTGGGCCGAACGAGCGGCACGGCGGCCGTATTGGCGAGCTGCGCGCCGGCCGCGATCGCCGGCGAGGCGAACGAGGTCGCGGCGACCGCAGCAAGGCCGATCGCGGCCTTGGCTACCCTGCCCTGTTCGTTCTCCATGCCGATCGCCGCGCCCTGGCTGACGAACCCGCCCAGCTCGCCGAAAACGCGACTCGGGCTATGGATGCCAAGCTTTTCCTTGAACCATCCAACGGTCGAGTCAGCGACGCCGACGATCGTGTCTTTCACCGCTCCCAGCCCGCCGGTGATGCCATTTACGAGGCCGGCAATGATGTTCGAGCCGAATGTCGCGAACTGTGCCGGCAGTGCGCCGAACCATGCGGCCGCCGTGGCGAACGTCGAGCGGACACCATCCCAAAGGCCGCCAAAGAAACCCTTGATCGGCTCCCAATACTGATAGATCAGGAATGCGGCGAGCGCGATGCCGGTAATCATCAGGCCGATCGGGTTCATCAGCATCATCCGGCCAACGAACATGAGTGCCGAGCCGAGCATGCGGAACGCGCCCGCACCAAGGCCAAGCACGCGCGCGAGAATGCCGCCCTGCATGCCGAGTGTGGTCATGCTGAATTTGAGAATCGCCATCGGGCCGAGAATGCCAGCGAGGGCAATCGTCAGCGTGCCAGCGACGACGAGCAACGCCGCCAGCACGGACAGCGTGACGATGATCGCTTTCGCGGCCGTACTGTGTTCATGCATGAAGCCGACGACTTTCTCTGTCGCGGCGGCCGTGGCCTGCAGGCCCGCGTTATAGACCGGGGAGACTTTCTCACCGATCTCCATTTTCAGATTACGCAGTTGCGCGAGCGCTGCGATTTCGCGGCCGGCCGTGATTTGCTGGCCCTTGGTGTTCAGCTCGTCGATGCCATCCGCGCCGGCGTTGAGCTTTTCGTTCTTGTGAATCTGTTCCTTCTGCATGTACATCGTCGTGAACAGATTCGCCGCGGTGCGATTCGTAAAAATCGTCGCGATCATGTCCTTGACCTTGTCAGGGTCGGTGATGCCTTTCTTCGCCAGCTTCGGCAGCAGAACCTTCTCAAGCCATTCAAGTGGCGAAGCCTTGAGCATGTCGCCGCCGGCGAGCGCGCCCGGTCGAATCTGTTTAATCATGCCGATCTTGTTGTATTCAACTTTTTTCTTATCGAGCAGATCGAGACCCATCATGACCTTCGCGGCCTTGACGGTTGTTTTCCCCTGGTAGACGTTGCTGTAAGCGGACATCAAACCGGTGCCGACAGCGTGCCCGCCCATTTCCTGAATAAGCGGCTCCATCTGGTAATAGAACGCGTCCTTGCGCATCTGTTTGGCCGCGACGCCGCCAGTCTGGATGAAGTTGCGCCACTCGTCGCCGCCCACGCGGCCGCCGGTGGCCGTCAGGACTTTCTGCACCATGTTCGCTTCGTCCTTGAACGTGGCTTCGTTCTTCGTGCCGCCTCGCAGCTCGATCACCTTCAGCATGTTCATGAACTTTTCTTCGTTCGCGTGCGCGTCCTCAGCGCCGAACATGGCTTCATTGGCAAACTTCATTTTGCCGAGAGTCGGCATCACCATCTGCGCGTGATGTTCGTCCGCGAAAATCGTCAGGAAATCGCGCATCATGGTGAGGTTGTCGGTCGTGCTGGTGCCGTACACCTTCATGGCGCGGGCGTACTTGACCGCGTCGGCCGAGGCATGATCTCCGAGACCGAGCGCCTTGATGCGCATCCCTTCGTTTTCCGCCTTCTTCGATTCGTCCAGCGTCTCGCGCAGATCGCCGAAAAGGTGCATGCCGGTGGCTTTCGCCGCATAGCCGCCGACCGCCATCCCGGCGGCCACGCCCTGCATGGTCTGCATGCTTTTTCGCGCGGTCGCGACGCGCCGCTCGCGCTCGCTGATTTGCTCGAGCTTTGCGGCCTGCGCGCTCATGGTCGAGGTGGTCGCGGCCATGTTGGCGCGCAGCTCGCGCTCATGCCGTGACAGGTTCCGCGTGTTGATGCCGGCGGATTCGAGTTTGGTGCGCAGATCGTTGACGGCCTGTGTCTGCGCCTTGTGTTGCTGCGAGGCAGCGCGGGCCGCTTCGCGTGCGCCCTGCAGGTCCGCAATCATCCTTTGCGATGGCGGCCCCATCGCGCGCAGCGAGTCGGCCAGCTTCTTCACATTGCCGCGCGCCGTGGCGAGCTGCGTGCCGGTGGCGTCGAGACCGGTACGCATTTCTCGGAACGAGGCGACGGCCTTCTGAGTCTTGCCCATTTCGGCCAGCTCGCGCCGGGTGTCCTTGAGCGAGTTGGCAAGCCCCTTATGACCGGCCAGCATGTTTTTAAGGGGCTTCGTCATGTTGTCGATCATGTCGAACATGACGCGAAGTTTCAGGGCGTTATCCATCGTTATTCGCTTCCGCTTCGTTGGCGCGCACGTTCGCGCCACTCCATTAACTCGTCGAGGTGAAACTCATCCATCGCCGCCGGCATCCAGCCGAATACCGTGGCGATATCGGCCATCGGGTCTTCTACGCGGTCAGGGATGCCACTTTCGAGGCGATTGCCTTCGTCATTAAAAAACCGGAAAAGATGCCCCCCAGTTGCACCAGATCAGCCGGGTCAAGGTTTGCCACGTCCTGTTCGGTGAGCGTCGGCGAGCTGATACGCGGCAGCACGCGCGAGAGCGCCGCAACGTCGAGATTGACGAGGTCCGACAGTGTCACGCCGCGCAGCTCGCCCGACTTCGGCCGGCGCAACGTCACTTTCGTGATGGTCTGACTGCCGCGAACGATCGGCTCGTCGAGGGTGTAGCTGTTCGGGTCTTCCTGCACTTCGGTGACGCCGGCGGCCGCGAGGTCGTCGGCTTGCGTGATGTTGTTTGCGGTCAGAGTCGTGTTGGCTTTGCTCATGGTCGGGTCTTCTGTAGTGAGTGATGGTGGTGAGGCCTGCCCGATCAATCAGGCAGGCCGGCAAGGGATGGTGGCCGGGTTACAGGCCGATCGCGGTACGCAATGCGGCCAGCAGATCGGTGCCGTTGATCTTTTCGATCATGTTGACAAAGTCGATTTCGATAATGTCCTCACCATTGATGGACAGCTTGTAATAGCTCGCGACGGTCGTCACCTTGAACGCGGTGTCATCCTTCGCTTTGGCGGTGCCGGGATCGATCTCCATGTGACGCCCCTTAACGACTACTTCGACCGAGTCGTAAGTGCTGGAATCTTCGGACTGGTAGCCGCCGGCGAAACGCAGCTGCACGCCGTCGTGTGTGGTGATGCCGTACTGTTTCAGCACGTCGGCCATGATGCCGCCGCATGTCCACTCCATCTGGATACCTTCCTGGCCGAAATCAACCTTGATCGGGCCGCTCATGCCGCCGCCCTGGTAATCCTCCATTTTTCGCGTGAGCTTGGGCAAGGTCACTTCGGCTACCTGCCCGCGAAAGTTGTTGCCGTTCTGGAACAGATTGAAGCCCTTGAGTTTGCGAGGCATACCCATGTTTGTTTTCTCCTGGTTGTGCCGGTGCTTACGCGTTCACGCGGGCGGCGAAATCGGCGAGATAGCGGTCGGTGATGCGCTGGCGCAACGTGAGGTTTTCCAGCGGGGGAACCGGCGTGTAGTCGTAATCGACGTAGGCGTGACCGTCCTGCAGTTCGTCCGTTGTGTTCGGCTCCGGGTCAAACCATGACGTGCCGCCGATCAGGTAGCCGAGCGAAATCAGGCTGCGGAATTTGCCGTTGATGCTTTCGATAATGTCGCGCATCAGTGACGGATTCAGCGGGCCATCCACGACCGGCATTTGCGCCTGTGCGATCGAATCCTTGAGAACCTGCGCGGTGCGCGTGTAGTTCTCAAACTTGAACTTCGGTTCGTCCGAGCAGGTACGCGAACCCCAGAAGCGATAGCCATCGTGATTGATAAGCGTCGTCACTTCCTGTTCGTTCAGGTAGTTCGCATCGGTCGCCGGGTCTTGCAGATCCCACGACACATCGGCGCTGATACCGGTCACGCCGTTGACGGCGACATTGGACAGCGTCTTGTGCCAGCCAATTTCGTTATCGATCTTCGCGCGCAGACCCATCGCATACGCCACGGCCGGGACTTCAACCGTCGAGCTGGTCGTGTCGTCCCACGCGAGGTAATTCGGCCAGATCATCATCAGCTCACGCGCGGCGAACTGTTTGCGGTAGGTAGTGGCTTCTTCCTTGGTTTTGCAGCCGGTTGCCTGCGAGTAGATAAAGCCGCCGAGCGATTGCGCGATCGGAATGAGTGCCGTGGTCACGGCCTGCGTGTCGAGGAACGGAGCGCCGAGGATGCGCGGCTTCATGCCGAACTTCGCCTGTGACGTGAGTAGCGCTTTCATGCCGGTGTACTTGCCGGCGGCCGTGACGGTGCCGATCACATTGCTGGTCGTCTCGGCCGCGTCCTTGCCTTCTGCAACGCGCACAACGATCGTGAAAGGCTTCGTCTGCGCGCCGATACCCGTCAGTGCCTTGCGAAGCGTGCCTTTTGTGCCGGCCTTGCCGAGTGCCGAAACGACATTCGTCAGCAGCACGGGCGTGTCCATGGGAAAGGTTTCGGCGTCGGCATCTTCGGCCGTGCAGACAAGGCCGAGTACTGCCGTCGAGACCGTGCGGATCGGGCGCGAGCCCTGATTGATTTCGTAGACACTTACGCCGTGGTGATATTGGTCCTGCGCCATGTTTGATGCTCCAGGTTGTGAGAACAGAGAGAGAAAGGCGAATGCGCGTGGATGCTTCGCGATCAGGTCGCCGCAAAGATCGCGTTCACGGCTTCAACCGTGGCCGCTTCGTTGACCAGCCGGATCAGGTCCGCATACTTCTGCTGTGCTGCGCGCCGGTATGCAACCCAATCCACGTTCACGGCCTGCACCTGTGCGGCCGTGTGTTCGGCGAATGCCCACGTGCCGCCCTGTGCGCACCATAGCGGCGTCGTCCATCCGGCTTCGCCTGCGTTCCACGCTGCGGCCTGCACGGCGCTTTGAAGGTTGAGCTGGTCAGTACCTAGCGAGGGGTATGCGGTCTCGATGGCCAGCGCCGACGACGCGAAGCCGCCAACAATCTGCGCCTGACATACGGCCGCCAGTTCTGCGACGCGATCGGCTTTCACTTTCTCAAGAGAAGGCGCTGCCGGTGGCAGGTACTTCGCAACAATCGCGGAACCATCCTTGATGGCGGACACAAGCGCCGCGAAAGAGTCGGGCGTCTCCGTGGGGTGAATGTGGTACGGGTAGCCGCCAAAAGTCCCCACGTAGCCATCAGCGTTCGGTGTCGCCGACGACTCCGTGACGTTGGGCAGAAAGCCCATCTGTGCGAAAGTGATATTCATTGTGCGATCCTCCAGCAGAAGCCAGACGCCTGGGAAATGCCAGGGCCGCCGGCAGCCGCGCCTGTGAGCAGAACCGTACCGCCGGCCGCGATGCCGACGCCGCTCTGTGCGGTTGTCTGGTTGAAGTAGAAATAGGCCCAGGTGCCACCAGGCGGTAACGACATCGCGCCATTCGTGCCGGCCGAAATCAGAAGGCTGGTCCATTGCCCAACGCCAGCAGTATTGGTCGGCTTTACCGCCGAGCCGACCGCGCCGGCGCCACCGATGCCGTTCCACGATGTGTTGTCAGAGACGAGAATCACGCACGCGTTTGGCGGCAGAACAATCACCGATGTGCCGGACCCGAATGCGGAATTGAAATTCCCGCCGGGCACGGAAAGCGTCTGCGTGCCGGTCGAGTTGTTGTACATCGGGAGCAAGCTGCCGGCCGACACCGTACTCGGATGCGGCAGTGTCGAGGTGATGCCGCCCACCGAAGTCTGAAATTCGTATCCGACCTGATTCGCCGGGATCGTCGACGAAGTCGATAGGCTGATTGCCCCCTTGAAATTCCCGATAAGAAACTGAAGAAATGCAAGGCCCGCTTCATTCGAATACAGCGACGAGGAAGAACCCAGCTCAAGCTTTCCGCGCGTGAAAGCGATGCCGCCTACCGATGCGGAAACGCCTGTCAGGACGAAACAGGCCTTCACATATGCGGTTTTGGCCGGCGTGGTGCCGGTGATTGAGTAGCGCGCGCTGGCCGTGCCATTTGCGATGGTGAGCGACTTGACGGCAGAAAGCAGTTCGTTACTGCTGTTGTATGCGTTAAGAACCAGTTGAACGGTGCCGGCATTCACGCCAGAAGTGTTCACATCGTAGGCAAGCGACAGCGCCACGTTAGGGCTAACCGGAACCTGTTCGCTGTTCTGACTCTGCGTGACAGCCACGAGCGCAGCAGGATTGCCGAAGTAGGTGCCAGTTGCGCCGGCCGTGTCGGTCAGCGCCGACAGGCCGGCGGCCATTGTCCATCCCAACGCGCCAAACTCGGCCGACCCGTTACGGAGCAGATTCGGACAATTTGCGCCGTCCACCTTGCCGGAAGCAGACAGGCCGGTAACCGACAGCGCGCCCGAAATCAGCGTGCGAATCCACGAGGTGTTAGGCACGGCGTTGCTGTTGTCGGATGCCGCCGGCGCAACCGTCCTGCGAATGCCGCCCGGGTTGTCGGTCAGCACGTATCCGCCCTTGCCATCGTTGAGCGTCGAATCGTATTCAAGCGCGAACTTGCCAACGATTTCGCCGCCTGAAAGCGGTTGCCCGTCGAGTCCGTACACAGGCGACGGCGCGATGCCGTCCTTGGCCGGGTTCGGCGTGAATGTCGTCGCACCCTTGTTTGCCGTCTGCACGCGGCCCCGGAACACCTGACCGTCAACCACTTCCGGCACGGCGGGCGTGTAAGACGCGGTGATCGCATTCGCGGTTCCGCCGGCGAGTACATAGGTTTTCGACACGCCGAGGATTTCGGCGATACGGTTGCGCAGATATACGGTGCGGTTCGCGAGCTGGCGCGGCGGGATGTTGTCAACCCCATCGGGGCCGCCCATGACGGAATCCGAGGTTTCGAATTGCCGGATACCGGGTTCCCACAGGTCTTTTTCAGCCAGGTCAGTCATGCGGTAATACTCCCTCTGTTGTATTGGCCGTCGTATCGGCCGACGCCGTTGTGACGAAGCGGTGAGGCCGTGTAATCGAGCTTGTAAAGTTCCGAACGCTGCGGCGCGTATCGTTCGAGAACGGCTTTCAGGTTCTCCGCCTGGTCACGGGTGATAGGTCGCCCGAGTCGCACGATGTATTGCGCCCATTGACCGTTTTCGCGGCCGTGAGCCCAATCGCCGTTATAGGTAGCCGTGCCGTCGCGCCGGCGCACGTTGCGCCCTTCGATCAACTCCACTTCGCCAAAGCCAAGCCGGCGGATAACTTCACGGATCGCCCAGGGCGTGCCGCGCTTCTGGTGCAGCGCGATCGCGGCCTTGATAAGTGCGCGGCGTGCGTCGTCGGACTCGGCCAGCTCCCAGCCATCCACGGAAACCTCTGCCGCCAGATACGGCAGCAGCTCAGACGGACATTTGTCCGGGTTCCAGTAATCACGGATCGGGATCGGCATTTCGTCGACGACAGCCAGCGCGGTCGCGGTGCGCTTTTCCAGCGTGGTCGCATTGGGCGGCAGAAGCCTATTCATAGACGCCACCCCATACGATCTCAACGCCTTCGCAGTACGAGGCCTGCGTGGGGCCGATATCGAGGTCGCCGGCCGGTTCAAGCAGCTCCGTTTTCGACAGGCCTGCAGCTTGGCAAACGCCCTTGATGGCGGATTCAGCGACACCTACACCGATGCGGTGAGCGGTGACGGCGTAAGCCTGCGTGTTCTTGATGGCCTGCGCGATCAGAACGTCTGCGCCAACGGCCGAGCGCGTGTAACCCTTTGCACGAATCCGGTAACGGATGATCTCGGCCGATGCCGCGGTGACCGTGTCATTAAGCGGGCGTTGATCTTCCGCACTCAACGCAGCTTCGACAATGTCGATCAGATCACGGCCGGCCGTGCCGTCGCCTTCGCGCGAAAGGACAGTCACCAGCACGTCGCCGGGAACCGGGCGCGAGCTTCTGGCGTCAAGAATGCGGGCATCAGCCGCGCGCGCCTTCGACACGTAGGCAGCGCTCGGACCGGCGACGCTAAACCCCTGCGGCGCGAGCTGGATGCGTTCGCGCAAGTCGTCGTCATCTTCGTCAACTTCGGCGATGTTGTTCGCCGGAACGGCCTGTGTGATAACGAGGCGTTTCAGGCCAAAGAGTGCCGCGCGCTGGTCGAGGTCGTTGCCTTTCGCAAACGCAAGCATGACCGCACGGATCGCGTCATTGACGCGCTGGCGCCAGACCAGTTCGCGATAGCTGTTTTCCTGCAGCAGCTTCGAGAGTGGTTCAGATTCAAGCGCCAGCGTGGCGGCTATCTCGGCTTGCTCGTCGGCCGGCCATAGCGCGATCATGCTGGCCTTTCGCGTCGCATAGATCGTTTCGAAGTCGAGCATTTCGAGCGCGTCAGGAATCGGCAGGCTCGCGAGGTCGATCAGGGCTGACGTGGTCATGCGACATTCCCAAGGTTGAACGGCGCGCGCGTTCGCACCGCATCGCCGGATACGGTCGTAAAGCCTTCGATCTCGATGAACGCTTTGCCGTCCATCTCCGATTCGTCGGCCACGAGCTGCACGCGCGTGAGCGTGATACGTGGTTCCCACAACATCAGGGCCGTGGCGATCGCGGCATAGAGGCGTGTGCGGGTCGCGCCGTTGCTCGCTGCATCGACGTAGGAAAAAAGATCAGAGCCGAACGTGCGGCGCTTGACGCACGAGGCGAGCGGCGTCCCGATGATCCTGCCCACGGACTGATACAGGTGATCGAGGTCGGCGATTGCGCGGCCGGTGGTGGCGTTCATGCCTTTCATAGCGGTTCGCTCACTGGCTTGCCGTCGCCCTGTTCCATGTGCGTGTGATGCGCCCCGCTCTTGCCGCCGGCGATCACGTCATCGCTCACGGCGACAGTGCCGGCAATGATTGCAGCGGGGCCGCCATTTGCGCCGGCCTTACCGCTCATGCCACTTTCGAAAACGAACGCGCCTTTAACAAGCATGTTTCCTGTGACGGTTGTCTGTTTGGCATCGAGCGTCACGGCGTCGGCTTTCACGGTTGCGGTCTTGGTCTGCACGTTGACTGCGCCGGGTGCGACGATCAGCACGGTCGCGCCGGCCGGCAGTTCGACTTTGAGCGAGTGAGCTGCATGGTCGTATTCCACGATCGCGCCATCGGGATAGGCGCGCAAATGCTTGTCGGGACTATCGCTAGGGGCCGGGTAATCGTCGGATGACAGGCCGCAGAGAACAACGCCTTGCGCCGGGTCACCCATCGGGCAAAAGAGAATGACCTGTTCGCCTTCGGTCGGCGGGTTCCATTCGCGGGTTTTACCGGCGCGCAGCGAAAGAAACGGCAGCCAGTTCGTTTGTAGGCCTTCGCCGTCCGGGTCGTCGGCATTGCCGACCGACACGCGGCACGTGGGCGGGTTGCTGGTGAGGTCAACTTTCATCACTGACCCCTTGCGGATCAGATTGATGATGAGTCGGCGGATTTCGTTAGCGTCCATCCGGCCATGTTGCCGGCCGCACGCGCGCGATGCGAGCTATGCCGTGTGTGACGGGTTTGGGTACAAATGCCCCTTGAAACAGGGGCTATTTTGCGATGTGCTTCAGCAACATATCGCGGATCAGCTCGCGTTCTTCATGGGTGAAGCCGAGCAGAACACGAGCTGGGTATTTGTATTCGACGCCGTGCGGTGCGACGCGATCAGTCTCGCCGTACTGGTGAACACGCGCCACGCGCGAGATGCGGCCGGCGAAGCCGAGCGCGAGCCCGTTAGAATCTGCCTCCGTCCTGAGATAGCGCGCGGTGCGCAGCTTCGCAAACATCGCGGCACGTTTGATGCGGCCGCGCTTGTCGCGTAGTTTGCCGTCCGGTTTCCGGCGAGGTTTGCGCGCGTCGTATGCGGTGCCGTCCGGGTTCTTCTGCGAGGCGATGCGCGCCTGCTGGCTGCGGCGCAGCTCGCGCGCAATGTCACGCATCGCGGCCCGCCGTGCGGCCGGTTCGAGCTTGCCGAGCAGGCCGCCCAGGAACCTCTCCACGGCTTGCAATTCATCCATCAGGGGGCCACCCAATCTTCGGCCGCGTCATCGACGTGCGTCACGGTGCGCTTGCCGTCCGCATCGACAGACACGACGACACTTTCTGTCAGCGTCAGCTTGATCGAGATATCGACCGTCGAATTGCTCAGAATGTCGATCTCGTAGGTGATGCCGTTCGCGCGCTCGTCAGGGTTCGTCACGAGATCAGGCTGGTTCTCCCGAACCCAGGCGACAAGCGCGATAAAAACGTCGTCCGCTTCGCCGGCGAAGTCGAGCAGGAGCGCATTGCACACATACCGGTATTCGAATGACAGCGAGCGGCCGCCAGTGGCCGCGATCGAGCCGCGATCGATAAAGACGGTTAGCGCGTCGGGATTGACTTTGAGAGAAGGAATAGCCGCGACGAGTGCCGCGCGTAGGCTGGCCGGTTTAATCATGATCGGCCGCCGGTGCCGTGCGGTTCGTGCCTTTCGCCTGGCACGTCACGACCATGTCGACCTTGGCCGCGCACGTCGCCCAGGCGGCTTTTGCGATGTGTAGCGCCCCGTCGAGATCGCCGTTAGTGCTGGGTGCCATCGCCGGGAATGTGCAGCGCGTCACCGTCTGGCATTCCTGCAATGTAATCGTCGGCGCCGGTGAGCGCGGGACTTGTGTGCATGCGGATAACGTCATCAGGCAGACGGGTATCAGACCATGCGCGAAGCGCGGCGTTTTCATCGAGCAATCTCCGGTTTTCCTGCTGTGTGGCCGAAAGCGTCGTTGCGATCGCGCCTTGCGTGCGATCGAGCTGCGCCTGCTGTCTGGCCTTGTCGGCGGCGTCCTGCTGCAGACGTCTGATCGTGCCGTCCCGGTCGGTAACGTCCTGTTGACTGGTTTCGAGCTGGTGCGCGGTGTCGGCCAGCTCGGCGCGCAGCTCACGCACATACAGCACGCCGACGACGAGCGCCAGCAGCACGACGACGCCGGCGATGCACTTCGCGGCGAGCGCGTTCATGCCGCTGCCTTGTCAGGGCCGGCGTACTTGAGCCACGCCTGCGCGAGCTTCGCGTCGTACAGGTTGCGGGCGTAATCCGGGCCGTTGTAGCCCTTGGCGAACGCCGCCCACTTCCTGGCCTTCAGAGCGGCCAGCAAGCCCGCATCGGCCGCCACAAAGCGCACGAACGCATCGAGCTGGTCGGCTTCGCCGTTCTCCATGCGAGCAACGAAATCATCGACGCTCGAATACTTCAGGCGCTCCCAGTTGTTGCCCATGACCTGAAACGCGCCCCAGCTCGCCGACTCATAGGCCGCGACCGGGTCGATCAGCTCGGCCGTCGCAAGGCGTGTGTATTCCGCTGCGCCGCCCTGATAGCCGCCTGTCGCCTGCGAACAGATATTCGGATACTTCGCGGCGATCGGTGCCGGGTCGATGCCGCGCGCCTGCAGCCGTTTCCAGAAAACGTGGCGTTCAAACAGGATTTTCGGGCGGCCGTCGAGCAGAAAGCCCGATCCACGAGACTCCACCTCATTGACTGCGCGCACGCTTGCGCGTGGCACGCCCAGCTTGTCAGCCGCTGCGACGAGATCGGCGATCGACAGGTGCTTCGGGTCGCGCTGGCCGGTCGCGAGTGTGACCAGCGTCTTTGGACCGGCGACGCCATCGTCGACGAGTCCTGTTTTCTTCTGTAGCGCGATCACCGCGGCTTCGGTCGCGTCGTCGTAGACGTGCGTCACGGTGAGCTTGTAGCCGGCGCGAATCAGGCGGCTTTGCAGAAGGCCAACATCCGCGCCTAGGTCGCCGAAACGGTGCGTTTTCATGGTTCGTCACTCCGCAGAAGGCGCGCGACATTTCCGCGCGCGCCAAACACAAACAGGGCCAGCAGAACAGCCGTACCAGCTTCGAAGAAACCGACTTCGGCCGCGTGCATGGCCAGCTCGATCGCCGAGCCGCCGGATACCGCCACAAGCGCCCAGGCGACCCACGAAACGCGGTGCCGGTGCCGTGCGCCGTTCTTCCGGTAGGTCAGCACGCGCACGAGCGCTGCGATGTGCGCCGCCAGAGCGATCAGCGCGAAAGAGATGTGCATGTCACTCCCCTTTCTTGAGAAAGCCGAACAGATCCACCGTTTTGACCCGCTCGATCAGTTGCAGCGTGACGGTAATCACGAGCGCGGCCGCGAAGAACGCAGCGACTCCAGTCGAGCGGATCGGCGTCGCATTGACGATTTCGGATGCTGCGAGATAGCCCATCACGAGCGAAATCAGCATGTATGCGATGCGCTTCGCCACGCCGATATCCTTCGATGTCACGACGACAAGCGCCGCGCCAGTGAAAGCGCCGATCAGCGCATTACCGTCGATGCCAGGCGCGAGGCCTGCGAGGCCGATCGCAGCAGATAGCGCTGCGGCGGTGGTGGTGTTCGGTTCGGCCATAGCGGCTCCAATCAGTCAAACAGTTGCACAAGTGGCGCGGTGCTTTCGACGGTGTCGATCGCCGGCAGATACACGATCGTGTCCATTGGCAGCACGAGGCCCATATCGGCGAGGCCTGCATTCGCTTCGAGTACTGCCTCAACGGTTCCATCGGTGCGGCCGTAGTGACGCCAGCACAGCAGATCGACGGTGTCGCCCTGGAGTGTTTTCACTTCCATCAGATCAGCTCGATCGTTGAGCGCGGCAATCCGCGCATGTCACTCAGCGCCCAGCGGATATTCCGCCGCGCTTCGCAGATCGTCATTTCGAGGTCTTCGGCTTTCTGGCCACCCGATTTCGTCGAGTCGAAATCGCGGTACCGCTCGGTCAGGTCCGCGTGTGCGAGGTTGAACACGGCGCGGCGATAGCGCGCGAGCTGCACACTTTCGCCGCCGATGCGCGGTGCCGGTACGGCGGCCAGATCGGCGTAACCGGCTGCGATATGGTCGGCCTGCCATGTACCCAGCTCCGCATTAACACTTGCGATCGCATCGATCGTGGCGTCGCGCAAGCGCTCATGCGTCACGGTGCCGTCGAGGCGCATCGAGGCGCGCAAGGCGCTCATGTCGATGTCGGGAAACCAGCCATCGTTCTCGACGATCGCGGGATTGGCCGGTGAACCCGGTGTTTGGGGTGTGGTTAGTTCGGCGGTCGCGAGAAAGCTACTCATGGGATGGCTCAGAAAATGATGGCGGTGGGCCGGCGTCGGAAACGCGTTTCCGTCAGGTGTTGCGTTTCGTCAGCCGGCGCCGCCATGCCGGGGGGGCTCCTTACTTGCGGCCGGCTTTGGTGCCGGTCGCATCGCCTGGCTCGGTTTCGAGCCGGGCAATGTCCTGTTTCACGCCAGCGCGTTCGTCGAGCTGCAACGCGCGGCGTAGGTGATCGAGGGCCGACGCTCTATCGGTCTCCTGTAGCGCTTTGCCAAGCGCCTTATGCAGCTTGGCCCGCACCTGGTCGTGCATGTCGGCCGACCCGGTCAGCGTCATTACCTCGGCGAGCTGGCCCGCATCGAACGCTTCGCCAAGCTTGAACGCCGCTAGTGCCGCTTGTGCGAATTCCTCAGCGATCGCAGTTGCGAGCGGCCGGTCGTACTGGTCGGGCAGTGTCATGCGATGCGCGAGTGCGTACCGGGCGATATCGAGCGCGCCAGCGAAGTCACCGGCGTCAATGCGCCAGATCATCACGGTTGTAAGCACATCGTCCTGGGCGCCCCGCCCGCCGCTCAGTGCGCCCGCGACATAATCGACGTACTCGGGCAGCAGCTCGGCGCGCTTCACGTCGATCTTGCGTTCGATCGACTGGATCGCTTTCAGGCGCCTGCGATCGGTCGCAAGCTTCGCGAGCATCAGCTCGTATGCGCTCGCCCCGGCGAGGGATTCGCCAGGCGCGGCCGAAGCCGCCGCCAGTTCGGCCGAGACGCGTTCGTAATGGCGTTGGGCGGGACTTCTCATCATGCGGCCCTGGGCAGAAGCTCGATGTTTTCAGCCATCGCACCGCAGCCGAAATCTTCGACAACATACGCATCGTTGCTCGATTCGTAGTTCTCGATGCGGTCGCGCTTCGAGTTATCGACGATGTTGCGCCGGCGGCCACCGTCCTGTGTGTAGATCGACAGATTGTCGAAACGCGTAATCAGCAACGCATTAGCCGGGAAGAAAGGCACGCTCACCGCCGGCAGGCCGCCGATGCGTTTCTGGCTCACGATCACGTCGGCCGCGAGGGTTTCAGTCGGCGCCTGCGTCGTGTTGATGATCGGGAAATACTTGTCGTGCATGAGGCCACGGCCGCAGAAGACAAACAGGCCGGTATCGTCCTGGTGCCACGGGTCGACCATGCTCGCGAGAATATCGAAAACCACCGCGTCGAGGTTTTCGTAGTCGCCGCCCTTGCCTACCTGCACCTTACCTGCCGCTTTGACGCCTTCGTGCAGCACGCGGGATGGGGCTTCGTCGCGATACTTCTGCAACCAGCCCTTGTTGACGTCCTGCAACAGCGGGTTCTTGGCGCGATCGGACGTTGCCGCGCGTGACGTGCCATTGAAGCCGATCGCGATACGGTCGAGCGCCTGACGCTTCACGATCGCGTCGCGTAGGCGGGCCTGAAAATCGGCGAACTTCGCCCATGCGTCGAGCTTCGCATACGTGATGTGCGAATCGAAATTCGTCTGCGTGCAGATATAGCCACGTGCATCGAGGTCGCTAACGTCAGTCGTTGCGCGATCCTGCTTCGTGGTGTCAGTGGTGCCAGCGATCGGCGACCCGATGCCGAGGCCGAGCTTCTCGCCCTGCTGTTCGGTGACGCCGGTCACATTGATGCGTTTCAGGAAATCGCTCGACTCCTGAATGCGGGTCTCGAGCTTTTGCTGCACGCTCGGCGAGACAGCAAATTTCACGGCGGCGCTTTCGACGCCGCTCAGTTTGGCGATCGCTTCAACGTAGGCGTTGAAGGCAATCCGGGTTTCGTTGCGCATTTAAGAATTCTCCGGGAAACAGTGAGGGGACGAATGCGGGTTAGCAGTCGGTGACAACGGCAGCGGGGGCGCCGGTTGCGGGCGGCCGTGCCTGCGTGCCGCTGGTCGTCGAGAGCTGCGTGTGCAGTTCGTCGAATGCCTTGCGGTCGGCTTCGCGCAGATCGGACAGATCCTTGACGGTCTTCGCGAGAACCGCGACTGCGTCGGCCTGTTGCCTGCCATGCGTTGCAAGCGCTTCGACGGCCTGTCCTACGTCAGCGAATCGCGTTTCGTCGCTCGCGTCTTTTTTCTTCGACTTGCCGAGCAGTTCGGCAACGCGGGAGAACAGCGCGCCGATACTCGGCGTCGCGGCGGTTTCATCCAGCTCGATCGTCGCCAGCTCGGCCGCCGTGAAAAGGTTCGTCGGTTTCAGCTTGCGGGCCGCGAAAGGAGAATCGGCCGGGTTCTGAGCTGCAAAGGAAAGAATCTGCGTGCCGAGGCTCGCGGGACTATCGGTGACGGCCAGGCCAACCAGATACGCCTGATTCGTGTCGGCGAATGACGGATCGATCTCGCACGACGTGTAAATCTTCTGCTTTGCTTTCGTCAGTGCGACGAGGTCGGTCGTCGGGGTGATCTGTGCGTACAGGCCGAGCTTTCCGGCGAGCGGGCCGGTTTCGTCGCGGGTCTCCAGTGCGATCACGTCGCCGTATGCCTTGAACGGACTGTCAGGAATGATGCCGCGGTAGTGTTCAAGGTTCAGCCGTGCGCCGTACACATCGGGGTTGTAGTTCTTCGCCATCTGCACGATCGACGCGCGATCGATATTGCGGCCGTCACTCGTCGCCCCTTCGACAGCGATGCGGAAAAACTTCGTGGTCGCATGCTTCACCGACTCACCGGCGCCAGTCAGCGCGACAGAACCGATCGCCAGTGCGCCGGCGCCGAGGCGGTCACCGATGAAATCGGAATGGTTGAGAACGCTACTCACGGCGAGCGTCGCCGCGTGCGCGTCCATCGTGAAAGCGAACGCGATCGCCGCAACGGCGAACGACATGAGCGACAGCTTGCGAGATTGCATTTGTTAGGTCTCCAGCGGGTTGCAAGGTGGGTTAGGTGTGAGTCCATATCTTGCGTTCATGCTCGCCGCGGCTCAACGGTTGGCACATGTTCCCAATATGGGTACAGACGCCCGGGGATGCTCGCGCGTGCGCGTCGCGAGAAACTTGAGCCCATGCTAGAAACCGCTGAAATAGCCCCTGTACTTGAATCAAATGCCGACCCACGCCGTATAGCCCGTGCGCTTTACTGGCAGGGTTGGCGTGTCACGTCGATCGCGCGTCATCTGGAAATCAAACGCGCGACAGTCGAGGCGTGGAAACAGCGCGACGAATGGGACAAGGCGACGCCGATCGAGCGCATCGAGTCGTCGCTAGAAACACGGCTTGCGGTGCTGATTGCCAAGCCTGAGAAAGACGGCCGCGACTTCAAAGAGGTTGATTTGCTCATGCGGCAGGTCGAGCGCATGGCGCGCGTCCACAAGTACGGTGAGACAGGCAGGGAGAGCGATCTAAATCCCGCCATTCAGGCGCGCAACACAGCGCCACGCAAGGCCAAGGCAGCACGCAACGAATTTAGCGACGAACAGCGCGACAGGATCGTCGAGGCGTTCCGCGATTCGCTATTCGATTACCAAAAGGTCTGGTATCGCCAGCGCGATCAGCGCACGCGCAATATCCTCAAATCGCGGCAGATCGGCGCGACGTGGTATTTCGCCCGTGAGGCGTTGGTCGATGCGTTGGAGACCGGTCGCAATCAGATTTTTCTGTCCGCCAGCAAGGCACAGGCGCACGTGTTCCGGCAGTACATGTGCCAGTTCGCGCGCGAGGCCGCAGACGTTGATTTGACCGGTGAGCCGATCCTGCTGCCGAACGAGGCCATGCTTTACTTTCTCGGCACGAACGCCCGCACCGCGCAGAGCTATCACGGCAATTTCTATTTCGATGAGTATTTCTGGGTCGGTGGCTTTCGCAAGCTGAACAAGGTTGCATCGGGCATGGCGATGCATAGCAAGTGGAGAAAAACCTACTTTTCCACGCCATCGAGCATGCAGCATGAGGCTTACTCATTCTGGACAGGCGACCATTTCAACCGCGGCCGCGCCAAGTCCGATCACCTGCACCTGGACGTCACACACAAGGCGCTCGCACGTGGCCGGCTTTGCGAGGATCGCCAGTGGCGCCAGATCGTGACCGTCGAAGACGCCGTTGCCGGTGGCTGCAATCTGTTCGACCTTGCCGAGCTGGGGCTCGAATACAGTCCCGAGGAATATCTCAACCTGTTGATGTGTCACTTCATTGATGACACGGCATCGATTTTCCCGCTCGCCGACCTGCAGCGCTGCATGGTGGATTCGTGGGAGCTGTGGGAGGACTTCAAGCCACTGGCGCCCCGCCCTTTCGGTCACAGGCCCGTATGGGTCGGATACGACCCTGCGCTATCCGGCGACTCGGCCGGCCTGGTCGTGGTGGCGCCGCCGGTCGTGCCGGGTGGCAAATTCCGCGTGTTGCACAAGGAGCAATGGCGCGGCATGGACTTCGAAGCCCAGGCCGATGCAATCAGGCGTATCACTCAGGATTTCAACGTGGAATACATGGCAATCGACACGACCGGCATCGGCCAGGGCGTGTACCAGCTCGTTCGCCAGTTCTATCCGAATGCGGTTGCGCTCAACTACTCGCCAGAGGTTAAGGGCCGGCTCGTTCTCAAAGGCTTGTCGGTGATCGGTAAGGGCCGACTTGAGTTTGATGCCGGGTGGACTGATCTCGCGCAATCGTTCATGGCTATCCGCAAGACCATGACCCCAAGCGGGAAGCAGGTCACCTATGAGGCGAGCCGCAGTGAGGAAACCGGGCACGCTGATCTTGCGTGGGCGTGCCTGCATGCGCTCGGCAATGAACCGCTAGAGGGCATTACCGCCAACAACACAGGCTTTATGGAGTTTTCAAATTGAACAAGCGCAAACACAACCGACACACCGCGGCTTCGCCGGCGCCGGTGGCCGCTCCACCACGTGCCGAGGCGTTCACATTTGGCGACGCCATGCCCGTCATGGACCGCGCCGAGATTCTGGATTACGTCGAAAGCTGGTCGGCCGGTGACTGGTTCGAGCCACCGGTGTCATTTGCTGGTCTGGCGAAGTCGTTCCGCGCCGGCGTTCATCACAGTTCGGCGATCTACTTCAAGCGCAATGTGCTGTCGTCCACGTTCATCCCTCACAAATTGCTCACGCGCGAGGAATTCGACAAGTGGGCGCTTGACTTCATGGTGTTCGGCAATGCCTACCTTGAGAAGCAAACGAGCCGCCTTGGCGGGACGCTCGCGCTGAAGCGCGCACCGTCGAAATACATGCGCCGCGCGTCCGATCTGCAGCGCTTCTTTCAGGTGAGCGGCATACAGGAAAAGCACGAATTCGCGGCCGGTAGTGTTCATCACCTGATGGAACCGGATATCAATCAGGAAGTGTATGGCCTGCCCGAATATCTCGGCGCACTGCATGCGGCGTGGTTGAACGAGTCGGCCACCCTGTTTCGACGCCGCTACTATGAAAACGGATCCCATGCCGGGTTCATTCTGTACATGACGGACGCAGCTCAGAAACAGGAAGATGTGGACGCGTTACGCGAGGCGTTGAAAAACAGCAAAGGTCCGGGAAATTTCCGTAACCTGTTCATGTACGCGCCGGCCGGCAAAAAGGAAGGGATTCAGCTAATCCCGGTGTCCGAGGTCACGGCGAAGGACGAGTTTTTCAACATCAAGAACGTGACGCGCGACGACCTGCTCGCCGCGCATCGTGTACCGCCGCAGCTTATCGGTGTGGTGCCGAGCAACACAGGCGGGTTTGGAGCCGCAGACACGGCGGCCGAGGTATTCGGAGCGAACGAAATCGAACCGCTGCAGCGCCGCTTTACTCAGCTTAACGAGTGGATGGGTGATGAAGTCGTGCGCTTTCATCCCTACACCATCAAGCGGGCGGCCACCGCAGCTTGAGCCCCTTCCGCAGATGGCGACAGGCTCAGTTCGCCTCGTTTGCATTCATTCAATGTCAGTCGAACGACTGCTTAAACGTGCGAACGAGACATTCGGACGACCCTATATCCAGGGGCAATTGTCAGGCGCTCGCCGTCGCGCAAGGCTGCGATAGCCAAGCGAACGGCAAGCGGAGACTTTGCCGCGTGATCGTGAACGGGAGCCCTGCGCTTACAGGCGCTCACGCGAAGGTGCCAGGGCGGCCGATCCGAGGTGCATCACGAACGCTATTGGCGACGAGGCAGGCGCACAGCGAACACAGTTTCCGCCTCGTCGGACTGCGCCTCGATTTCACCTCCGTGGGCCTTGGCAATCTCGCGCGCGATATACAGACCGAGCCCCAGGTTGCCGTCGGCGTTATATGAGTCTTGTTGATTCAGGCCGCGCTGAAGCGGGTCGAAGATCCGTTGCAGAGTCGTTCGATCGATGGCAGGTCCCTGGTTTCTGACCTCGAAACGAACTTTCCGCTCTTCGCCGGTCATTACCACCCGTACGGGTGCGTCCGGCGCTCCGTATTTGATCGCATTCAACACCAGGTTGCCGAGCAGTTGCTGCAAACGGCGGCCGTCCCAAACTCCCCGACAGTCCCCTTCCACTTCCAGATCGATCTGACGGTCTGGGTGTGCTGCCCGCAACTGGTCGAGTTCGTCGGCAAGCAGTGTCTCCAGGTTGCCATCTGTCGGCGCGATATTGATCCCCAAACCCAGCCTGGTTCGATTGAAATCAAGCATATCGTTCAGAAGGGCCTGCATGCGAGCGCCGCTCCTGATCAAGCGGGATGCGGCTACGGAAACCTGCTCCCCGGCGTTCAGTGCTGCCAGATACTGGGCCGTCATCAGGATGGTCTGTAGTGGGCTGCGCATGTCATGCCCGAGCATGCCAAGCAGGAGATTGCGAGCCTGATCTACCTGCGCACTGAAAAACCCGACCGATTCGGCTAGTGCCTGGTCGATCGCCTCGTTGAACCGGATGACATCGTCCGGATGTGGTGCTTCGGGCTGACATTCGTCCATCCAGAGGCGCAGGACGCTCGCGCGCAAGGCTCGGTACTCCGCAGCCAGCTGGTTAATGTCGAATCCGCCTCGTGCCCGCACAAGGGCATGCGTCTGCGCAGCTGTCTCTGGAGCCCCAATCAGCACCGGGGCTCGTCCCATCGACTTTTCGGCTTGCGCCTTCCTTGTCTGGGCCGTCGACAGATCCTTCGCTACTGCGTGCAGAATCTGTTGCGCATGGTCTCGCAGAGCGAGCGATTTCATGTCCCCGGCAGCCGGCAACAGCGTAGCGGCGAAGGTTTCCCACTGCACCAGAATCGTTTCCATGTCGCGCAGGATGAAGTCAGCCAATCGCATGTTTAACCTCAAAGAAGCGGAAAAAGTCAGTAGGGACAGATCCCTGAATCTATATTACGCGCAAGTAGCTGCTTTGATTCTATCGGGTCCCTAAATTGCGTGACATAGGGGCAACCTACAGGAACCTAATGTCCACTGCGAAAGCTGAGCGCTTACTCATCGCGGACGACGACCCGGATTTGGTCGATGCCTACGTGCTGTTCTTCAAGGCTTACGGTTACATCATCCAAACGGCTGTGGACGGTGTAAGCGCGCTCGCCGCCTACTACGCCTGGCGTCCTGATGTGGTGATGCTCGATATCCAGATGCCCCGTATGGACGGTCACGCGGTGGCGAGAGAAATCCGGCGTATGGGCGTCATCCCCCGCCCGTTCTTGCTGGCGTTAAGCGGACTGCGTGCCCCTTCCGAAAGGGTCGAATCGTTTAAGGCCGGTTTCGATCACCATTTTGTAAAACCGGCCGAGCTGTCGGTCATTGCGGCTGCAATAGCGTCCCGCCCAACCATTTGAGAGCCGACGTTTTACGGGAGAAAGAAAGCGGCGTCGAGCAGCTGCTTCCGAAGGGCGTCTGACAGACCGTTTGACCGGTCCAGCCGTCTCGTAAGCGGGGTAGTCGGCCCGTACGATGGAGGCTATTGGCAAGAACGTTCCTGCGTGCGGCCGTGCGAAAAATTTGAACCACTGACGGTACTTTGTGCTGGTAATAATGATTTATTGAAAATAGAGCGGGAGAGCTGGAATGCCGAAGAAAACTATCTCCGATGCCGCGATGGCGCTGGGCCGTATGACATACATGCTGGAACTGGTAAGGGGTAGTTCGCATATCGCCAGTACGCGCAAACCGGAGACATTGAACGGTGCCATCGCCGAGGTGCTTGAGGGGTTCTGCCAGTTGCACGGCGCGCCGGAATTGGGCGTTTTCCGAGAGATACTCGCACAGGACGTCGAGCGACGGGGGAATCAGGGTGCCGCTTCCGCTGTACGCAGTTTTAGTCCGGGAGAGTGTGCGAAGCGGACGTCCACCTCCTGACCTTGACCGACTCTTGATGGCCGACTTGAGCCCGATGATGACCGGCTCTGATCGGGCGCAATTAGTGATTGGGCTTGAGGGCCGCCTTCAATAACTCCGTTTCTCTACTGTAAAGACGTGGCGACGATAGGCTCCCGGCGCGTTTTCCCGCACGACGGCGGGCTGGCGCCGGTCCGGCAGCCAGCGCGCCGACCGCCGGTCGGTCGTACGGGCCGTGGGTGGTCCAGACTGCTTCAGGATCGCAGTCCCCCTCCCCGCCTGCCCTCCTCTTCGGTGCCTTGTTTTGATGCAGTTGGCCGCTCGTCGGCGCGGTGCCAGTCTGCACGGGGCGGCGGCCGATTTCTGGGCCGGCCGAGTGATGCGATGTGATGCGCGCGGCGATTGTTTCAGACGGTCCGATCCGCAGATTTTGTATTGCTTCGCCTCTGCCGTTTAGGCGTTGGCAGCTTGGGCGGGAACATTCAGAGCTTCATGCGATATGTGTGACCGCACGTTGCGTCGTCGCACTGAAAATCACAGTGTTAGAAACTAATATTTTGAAATCTCTGTATATATAAATTTATTTACTGGATGTATTTTATATGGTGTTCGATTGCAGTTTAGGTGGATACTTCATCATAAACTCAATGCTGTCAATTTGATCGATCTGATGGGCAGAGTAGTCGACGAAGAAATAAACCTTCGCGGCAGGCGGTGGTGCCGGAACATCGATTCCAAGATCGACGGCATGCGTTGCCCCACCATACAGGCGAATAATCAAGGCGAGATTAAATTTGTCACCTATTTGCACAGGAAATAGTGTCATTGCATGGCGATTAGATGGAACGCCACTAAATATAGGCCTCAACGCGTCATTTTCATCTGCGGAAATCAAAAGAATGTCTTTTTTGCCAGTCAGAATACCGGCCTTCGTTCGCTTGAATGCCCGGTCCCTTATGTATTTCTCGCCAAAAGTCCATGCGACAAGATTCAACCCTATCTTGGCAAGGACGCGAACGTAGATCTTGGGATCGATCGTCATTGAAATCGACAACGATGGTTTTTCTAGTGCCTGATAGGGCGGCAGTGGTGTTTCAGACAGCTTCGCGATGGCGTACCGGAGGTCTGCAAGGAGTGGCGCAATGTTGTCGGTCGCAGACAGTCGGAGCGCAATTTGCCCAGCGGTGCGTTGATAAAGTGTCGGGTGTCTCGCTGGTCGATTTTCTATCGAAATCGATGGAAATGACTCGCGCCAAAGACATTTTTCAGGAGGCACATCAAGTATTTCGTCAGCCTCCGGGTGGTAGCCATCATTTACCCATTTAAAATTTGTTAGCTTGTAGATTGCGCGGCCATTTGAGCCCAATTCTTTTGCGACGACCGGAATCAAGTCATCTATTATTTCGCGCGCCGCGTCAATAAAATTTCCAAAATCACCCCGGTCGTCGCCGGTGACTACCGCTTCGCCGCCGCCTCTGAGTACGATCTGCATAAGCGTAACTGCTTGCCCACCAGCGAGTAGTTCCGCCTCGACCTCACCGTGTTCCGGCAAAGCAATGGTCGTTGACAGCGTGTCAATCGTGGGGATACTCGCTTTTTTCCCCTTTCCGCGACCTTGTGCCTGTAGAAAAATACGCGCGAATGCCGCTGGCGAGGAGCGCATAAACTGCCGCTCAAGCGGTGAGAAGACTGTGGTGTTGCACACGCCACAAACTAGGTCCCGTAGCATAAAACGTCTATCGTCGCCTCCGATGCCAGCAGGAAACATATGTTCGTCTGTGAACTTTCTAGGTTTGTCGCAATAGATGCACGTTCGAGGCATACGCGAATGTCAATTTCCGTCGCTGAGAATTGGGATACAGATGCAATCGGTCAACTGAGTAGCATGCGACCAGTATAACTAGGGAAACAAGAAGTCCGCAGACGGCACTACAAGCGCTATGGCGGCTCGGGCGTCACCACAACTAGCGGTGATTCGTCGTTGGGGTCGTTAACAAGAGCCTCTGAGGGGCTGCAAACAGAGCAAGCTGATACACTTCGCGAAAACCAGACGGCGCAATCACTTCCACGCAATTGGCGAGGTTTCGCATGCTATGGCAACTTCAGGGCTCCAATACCTATGTATTGGGATCGATCCATGCTACAGACATGAACCCTGTGCAGCTTTTGCAAGAGGAGGAAATTGCGTTTTCGAAAGCCACTCATGTCTTCTTTGAGATCGATTACGCGGATTCCGTCGACCTCGCCCCTACGTTACTTCCCCCAAACGCCCATCTTCCAGAGTTCATCACCGCGGACACCTATACCGCCACCCGCGCACACTGGACGCACCTAGGTCTCGACGAAAAATCCCTGCTCACGATTAAACCCGGCTGGGCGGCTCTTCAGCTCATGGGCCATGCAGTGCAGGCCGCGGGATACACACCTCAACTCGGTGTGGACGCCCAACTCTGGAATCGAGCGAAATGCGAAGCGAAGCGGATCGGTAACCTCGAATCGAGAAGCGAACAGATACGCATATTGGCGACGGCGCCCATTGAGGAACAAGTCGCCTTTCTCGCCCACGTAGTGGCCCTTGACGCCGGACTTTCTGAATTTCGCGAGATGCTCGCTGCTTGGAAAAACCGCGATGCTCCTTTCTTCGAAAGGTTCCTATCCGCGCGGATCGCACTCATGCCGAAAACGACCTCCGAACTCATCTGGCGTCGGAACACGAACTGGATTCCAACTGTTCTCGAAAAAGCACGACAACCGGAGCCAACTCTATTTGTTGTCGGCGCCCTCCATCTTGCAGGGTCAATCGGCCTACCCAATCTGCTCGCGCAACAAGGGCAAAAGCTCTTACGCCAAGCGTAAAAGCCAGACGCGGTTTTTCGTGTACTCTCGAAGGCCGCAGCTTACGAGTCGATAGCTCTCGGCGCTTATTCGTTGAACTGCAACCCGATTGTCTCCGGTCGCGACCGTTTTGGAATCGGAAGCTCGGGCGGAAACATCTGAAGGCGTGTGCGGTACGTGTGGCCGCAGGTCACGTTGTCGCACTGGAAATCGATCATCCAGGCCGTGTCAGACTCCTTCTCGGTCGCTCGGGCGATCCCGCGCGTGGTGCAGTGGGGGCATGCGATCGTGAATCTCATGCCATCCTCGCGAATTGCATCGTCGTGCGAGCGTTGACTGCGCCACACAACGTTCGCGACGGGCGTACTTCGAGAGTCACGCCTGTGCGCGGGCGTGACGACGCAGACAACGAGAACAGAATTTCCAACGCCGCCGGCGTCCTATAACCACAATCGTCACAAACAAAGTACATGCGTCGCAACGTCGCAGACATGCTCTCGGTATGCCGAGCGTCAATCTCGCCACCGCAGCACGGACAATCTATCTTCATTCCCATAGCTCGACCTCTGATCTCTAAAAAGGGAATCGCCCCGGGTTTTGGTCTTCCGTAGTAAGCGGACTTTGGTCCCTTCGCACGCTCGCATTTCCCATTCGAGTCGCATTTTCCAGCTCGTGCGTACAGTTATTGACACGAGTCCTAGAGTCCCCTGGATCGACTCATTTACGCCGACGGTACGCGTCAGCAGATTCGATCTTGGCGTTGAGCTCCCGGGTAAGGTCGTACGCCTCTTTCCTAGCCTCTGCCTCTGATAGCGTCCTGTCGGGAGGCAGCAGCGGCGCGCCGCGGGACTCGAACCAGTGCAACTCACGAATCGGCTCTGCTCTGATTTCATCCCATACCCGAAAGGTTCCGCCCCTTGTGAGTGGCGCAAGTCCAAGAGGGCCGTCGTGCGTGACGTAATAACGTGGCATGTCGTTTCTCCCAATCAAATTGCATCGCATCGTACCCGCCTGCTCACTGCACGGTCGATTGTTGCTCTTTTTTCCGCTTCAGGGCTCCGCTAAGCATCGCCTTGATCGACCCGCCCGGTGGAAGCGATCGTGCCGATTCCGCGACCTGGGCGGAAAACGCCGCGTCACGACGCGCCATTTCTGCAAGCTGCTTTTTTCTGGTTTCACGTCCCGCGCTCACACGCCCCGCGTGTTCGGGCATGAAAACACCGCTCTTTGCGTCATTGATCATGCTGGCGAAGAATTTCGCCGGGTAACGGATACCGCCCGCCTGTATAGCGCCCTGCCATTCGTCCAGAATCTGCTGCTTAAGGTCGGACGCTAGGCCACCCATCAAGGTCGTCATAGCGGCCCGTTTGTTGATTTCTAGGTTCTCAGGCCAGATCAATGCAACGCCACCGCCCCCCTTCGCTTCGTCTCCCCTACTAACGTATGTAGTGGCGGAGGAGGTATTAGTAAGAGCTTCTCCGGATACCGGGTGTGTGTCGGCTTTTGCCGACTGCACCCTGTCGGTTTCCGGACGTTGAGCCTTTACTGCCGAAGGTTTCCTTGTGTCGGCTTGACCTGTCGGCTTCCTGTCGGCTTTTTTCTGGACGCATGAATCCGTTTCAGCGAGAAGCGTTCGAAAAACAAGATTTTTTTCAGTCGATTCGCAGCGCAGTAACCCTGCTTTTTCAAGCTGGCGTGCAATGCGCCGTATCGCTTCAATTGACGGGACCGTTGCTTTGACGCCCTGCCGCGGTTCGACGTAGATCCACTCGCGCAGGGCTTGCCATGAGATGCGTGGCGCGATGCCGACCATACCCGTTGCGAAATCCATGCGTGGTCGGATCGCCATTACATAGAGCGCGATCGCTTCGTATCCAAGGCCATAAAGCGCCTGCATTTCAGCTTCACAAAGCTTGATTGAGGCCATGTGTGCCGCCCTCCGTCACGTCGCACAGCATCACATGTTCAAAAGAAACGTATTCGGAATTTTCAGGCGTCATCGCGTCACAGTTCCGTCGTTGGTGATCTTGACGAGCGCGAGCGCCGTGACCATGAAGAAGCCCGCGGCAACAAAGCCGGATAGCATTCCGGCCCCGAACATGATCCAGTCAGAGGTCATCTTCCCCACTCTCTCAATTGACGAACAAGAAGCGCCAGCGCAATCGATACAACGATGAGAGCGGCCACCAACAGGACCGCTGTCACCGCGATGGCGGTCATCCGCGGCGGCGGTTAGAAAACAGATCGAGCGCGAATACGCCGACCGCAATACCCGCAAGAAACGCGATGAACAGGACCGTTCCCATTACGCGCCGAGCCAGTAAAAGAAGGAGTTGATTGCAGAAATCCGGCGTGCACGACGCTCCAGTGGACTGACAACGGAGAATCCGCCATGTGAAGATCTACGAATTTGTAACGAAATGCGTCCCATTTTTACCTCGTGATAATCCCATCCCGACCACTGGAAAAAGCCACCCCGGCCTTGTCAGATGGGGCTCAAGCGTCGATTGGAAGGGTAGATTACCGACGGCTTACGGGGTGACTTTCCGCAAGGATAGTGTCATTTAGTGACACATGTCAATCGATGACATGTTGTCATTTGATGCCTACTGTCATACGCTGCCAGTAGGGTAGATTTCCACAAAGGGGTTCGGGAATGAAAACGACTGTTGAATATCTGGACGCGTTGCGCGAAAAGCTTCACTTGCCGTCCGACTACGCTGCAGCAAAAGTGCTGGGCGTCACGCCATCGACGGTTAGCAAGTACCGGCTTGGACGTTCGGTTTTTGACGAGAAAGTTGCCATTCAGGCAGCGGAGTTGATCGGTATCGATCCGCTTGAAGTGATTTCCGCGTGTAAGGCGGAAAGCGCATCGGACGACCACATCCGTGCGGTGTGGACCGGGGCTTGGGAAAAATTCTCCGCGGGTTTTCGGTCGCTGGTGCTACGCGCTAATGCTTGCGGGGCTCTTGTCTCGCAGGTGTAACACCAGCTTTAATTAGTCACTTTACTGTCGATAAATTATCAACAACAAATGTGTTAGTCCAAAGTTCAGATGTCGCGTTTCCGCTAAATTGAAATGTCGTGTTTGCGGGTCCAGGCTGGCTGCCAGTATCCCTTGAGGAGCGCTGGCCATGGACGCATCTGGGACGATCACCATGTCGATGACTGAGCTGGACCGGCTGAAGGTTGTACAGGCCGTATGTGAGCGGCGTCTGAAGCCAGGCCAGGCGGCAGACCGGCTGGCGTTAAGCGTGCGCCAGGTCGAACGGCTGGTGCTGCGCTACGAGGCAGCCGGCGTAGCCGGGCTGGTGTCAGGCAAGCGCGGCCGACCGGGCAATCATCAGTTAGCCGATGGCATGGCGCGACGCGCACTGGCTGTGATTCGCGAGCGCTATGCCGATTTCGGGCCGACGCTGGCCTGCGAGAAGCTGTACGAATGTCACGGCATCCGGCTTGCCAAGCTGATCCAGATTGACGGCAGCGATCACCGGTGGTTTGAGGAACGCGCGCCGGCGTGCACGCTGCTGGTGTTCATCGACGACGCGACCAGCCGGCTGATGGCGCTGCACTTCACGGCAACCGAGTCGACCTTCAGCTCTTCGAGGCGATGCACGCGTAACTTGAATATGCCGCTCCCGGCCCGCACGCAATCATCCTTGCGAGACGGAACATATTGACGATGTCGCGAAGCATCTGCGCCTGCTCCTGCATCGACTGCGCCGCGGCGGCGGCCTGTTCGACCATCGCTGCGTTCTGTTGCGTTGCCTCATCCATGTGCGTGATCGCGATATTCACCTGCTCGATGCCGCGAGTCTGCTCTTCGGACGCCGCGGAGATTTCACTGATGATATCGGTCACGCGTTGCACTGAATGGACCAGCGACCGCATCGTACTGCCAGCCTTTTCTACAAGTGCCTTGCCATTTTCGACCCGCTCGACTGAGTCCTCAATGAGACGCTTGATCTCTTTGGCCGCTTCCGAGCTGCGGTGCGCGAGGTTGCGCACCTCTCCAGCGACCACCGCAAAACCCCTTCCCTCCTCACCCGCACGAGCTGCCTCGACAGCCGCATTGAGCGCCAGGATGTTGGTCTGGAATGCAATGCCCTCGATGACCGAAATGATATCAACGACCCGCACAGAACTGCTCGCGATGCTCTGCATCGTTACAACCACCTGTTGCATCGCCTCGCCTCCTTCAACGGCCATACGCGAAGTGGTTAGTGCCATTTGATTGGCCTGCCGCGCGTTGTCCGCGTTCTGCTTGACGGTCGCGGTCAGCTCTTCCATGCTTGCCGCCGTTTCGCCGAGCGACGACGCCTGCTCTTCGGTGCGAGCCGACAGGTCCAGGTTGCCCGCCGCAATCTGCCCTGCGGCTACGGTAATCGTCTCCGTCCCGCTGTGAATGCGACGAATTGTGTCGGCCAGCCGGCGCTGCATGCGTTGCATTGCAAACAGCATGCTGCCGCTATCGCCGGCCCTGAGCGTGACGTCGTGTGAGAGATCGCCGTCAGCGATCCCTTCTGCGACCGCGGCCGCGTATGCAGGCTCACCCCCAAGGCTACGTTTGACATTGCGGATGATGATCACGAGCGCGACCGATCCCAGGCTGCCGATTACGAAGACCATGACCAGGTAGCTCAGCAAGTTGCTCCTGAAGGCATCATCGACGTCGTCGACATAGACGCCCGAGATCAGATACCAGTCCCACGGCGCGAAGCGCTTCACGAAACTGATCTTCGAAATATAGTCTGTCTTGCCGGGCAGGCGCGCCATATAGTCGACAAAACCTTCGCCCTTCGCCTGTGCGACCTTGACCATCTCCACGAACAGGAGCTTGCCGTTGGGGTCCGCGGAGGTGCTCACGTCCTTATTGCGCAAATCGGCGAGGACCGGATGCATGATGACGACTGGTGTTGCCGTAGTAATGACCATGTAGCCGTGGCCAGGAAAACGCATGGCCGAGAGTCGCGCCATTGCCTGCTGCTGGGCTTGCGCCTGCGTCAATTCGTTTCGCCCGGCCATCTTTGCGTATTCCGCGACGACTCCCTCCGCCGCATCGACCACGTCCTCAATTGCTGCCTTGCGCCCCGCCAACATGGCATTGCGCGACTGGATTGCAGCCCAGCCCCCGAGGAACAGAAGGCCAAGCCACATGATGAGCAATGCAAACCATAGCTTTGTGTTCAAACTAAAACGGTTCACTCTTATCCCCACGTCGAAATTTTGACCCAAGCAGGTCGGAGAGCTCAGCAAGATCAGGGAGTTCTTCGAGGTTTGCAACGATTTCGACGATTCGCTGTGCCCCTCTTTGCGACATGCAGGTGGCTACGTTGCTGCGAAACTTACGCTCGATCTCACTTGGCGACACGTCGTCCTCCGGGCTTCCTCGGCGCGCGAGTACTTCACGCTTGAACACTTGCCCAGTGAACGTGCGAACGCTGACACGGCAGGCATGTCGATACGCTGGGCCCATTTGCTCCAACTCTGGATCCTCGAACGCGCGGATTCGCGGAATGAAGGCAAGCACGTCCGCATTTGCGATACAACTATCGTCGTAGTGAGCAGCCGTCACGTCGCCGTATAGAGCCATCATCGCCATACCGTAGGCCAGATTCATCTGGGCGGCCGTTACCCCGCCAGGTTTGTACTGCCACGCCGTATGAACGAACGTCATATGCCCGCAACCCACCTCGATTGACTCAATGTCGCGTGCGCTTAACTCTCCATCGCTGATAATCTGCTTTAAAGCGTCCAGCGATGTGTGGATGCTCGTGACATTCGGATACATTTTGAAACCGACCTTTCCCGCTTCCCAGTCGGAACCCAGTCCCTGAGTAAGCTTGTCGAGACAATAGTCCCGCGAAAACGAACTAAGGAACCCGCCGTAGTCAACCTCCAACACGTTTTCAATGCCCGTGAAACCTCGTGCGCCAAGGAGCGCCGCCATCAGGCCACTCTGCGACGCTCGACCAGCGTGCAAGCGCTTTACCATTGCGCCTTCCTGCGCCGCCATCAATCCCGAGCCCAGCGAACCGGCAATGCCAAGCGCATGCTGTGCGGATTTCGCATCAAGTCGTAAGAGGTTTGCAGCAGTAGCGGCCGAGATGAAGGCCCCGGTAGTGCCTTGGGGATGAAAACCGTTGAGGAACAGCGCTGTGGTCGCGGCGTTTCCGACACGAAGACCCACCTCGTAGCCGGCGACAATGGCAGTTAGCACGTCACGCCCTCGTGTTCCCGACCGCACCTCTGCAAGTGCAAGCGCCACCGGCACGGCAATCGAATTGGGATGAAGCACCGACTCTTTGTGAATGTCATCCATTTCGAAAGCGTGCCCCGCAGTGCTGTTGACCAGCACGGCTTGAGTCAATGAGGTTCGCTTACCGGTTCCCCACAGTCCTGCCACAGGGGTCCCTCCCTCGACCAGCGCTAAATCTCTCAGCAGTTTCGTCCAGGGAAGCTGCGCGCCATGCAAACAGACTCCTAACCCGTCAAGCACATGCAGTTTGATTCGCTTTACCAACGAGGTTGGAATATCTGAAAACTGCAAACTCGCAGCAAAACTGGCCAAGGCATGCGTTTGACCGAGGGAGTTGTGCGTCGTCGGGTTAGTCATCTGATGATTCTCCATCAATTGTCGCGATTGTCATGTCCGGAAACTTTTCGAGCCAACGTCGCAACGACGCATGCCAAACTTTTTTGCGGGCGGCGAGACCGACCAACACAGGAAGCTGCCATCTTTACATTGCCAGGCACAGACTCACCGCCATCGTCTTAAGAGCTACGCTCAGAACTTGTGCCTGAGTCCGAGACGTACAAGAACCTCGTGATTATTGGCCGATGCAGTCTGGCCCGTGATGCTCGCGACCGCAGGCTGATTCAGCGAATCAGTGCCACTGGCATGCTGATAGACGACGATCGCATACACGTCGGTCCGCTTTGAAAGGAAATAGTCCGTCCCAACGGAGGCTTGTTGATACGTCGCCCCTGCTCGACCCGAAGCACCGGACGAACGCGTGTAGTCGTACGCGCCCCCCGCAAGCAGGGCCAGACTGATCTGATATTTGAAATTCGCTTCTGCGTTGTTGAACGTTGCCGTCCCGGAATACCCAAAAGGATTGGGTCCCGATGAGCCGGTATTGCCCAAGCCGCGAAACTGCGTATTCGAATAGGTCGCACCAAGCGTCGCGGAGCCGATGACATAGCTGGCACCAGCGGCAATAACCTGTGTTGTACTCGCCGACGCATATCCCGCAACGACAGGATTGGATTGAGCACTGGTTGCGCTCCCGAGCGCCCCCATGTTGTTGCTGGTAAGCGCGGTGCCTGCCGAGGGGTTGGTTCCAAAGTACGAAAAGTTCGGGTTTCGTGCATTCAGGTAGCCAACGCCCAAAGCGAGGGAGCCGGCGGTGTAGCCTGCACCCAGAGACCAGATCTGATTTCTTCCGACACTTCCGGGAACACCCCCGAGACTATAGAGGCCGCCGAAGTTGAATCCGCCATAACTCCGGCTCATGTACTTCACTGAATTGTTTATGCGGCGAGTATTCAGCAGATTGTCAACGTCGTCCGGGTGCGAACTGATGTACCCGCCCCACTGTGCCCCGGCAGCGAACGGTTGAACGAAACTCACCACGGGATCGTACTGCCGGCCCAATGTGACCGTGCCGTACGAAGACTGCAGGCCGACATAGGCCTGGCGACCGAACTCCGCGCCGCCCTGTCCCAAGGTTCCGTTGTTGATTGCGAATCCGTTCTCAATCTGGAAAATAGCGCTCAGTCCTCCTCCGAGATCCTCAGTTCCGCGAAGCCCCCATCGACTCCCATTCTGGCCGCCCGTTGAGCCCTCCTGCAGTGAATACTGGGAGCGCCCCACCAACTGGTTACCCGATCGTCCTGTCTGAGCGTTGCTGAGATAGTTCACACCGACATCTATGAGGCCATATAAGGTAACGCTACTTTGCGCCGACGAAATACCCGGCGCGACGATGCCCGCCAAAGTTGCCGTTGCTGCGAGAATGGTTTTTTTCATGTTCTCCTCTAATCTCCATATTTTTTGTTCAATTGGACAGTGATATTTTTCAATTAATTCGTATTGCTAATTTACTTAACAACACCGACACCGGAATTCACTGACCATTTAAGAGCGATTGAGTCTCCCTCTCCGAAAAACCCAATGACCGTATCGCCAGGAATTTCTCATACCACAATGTATTATTATCATAACAACATTTCATCATTGGTATAGAGGTTTACCGCGAGTCTGAGCGTCCTCTACGCTGGAGCCGAAGTGTTAGCGCTAACACAACGATGTTCCAGGCAGAATGGTTCGGGAGTTTGCACTGAGCGCGGAACTGGGAGATGAGCGCAACACGTCGCCTTTCGAAATCCAAGGGCGAAAATCGACGCCCTGGCGGGACGCGTAGAGGCCGGGCACAACAGTGTCGCGCGGCAAACCTGAAGTTAGATTAGACGGTGCAAGCAAGGCGACGCAGGCCGCACGGAACTGTCGACCGTCTCGTGGTCCGCAACGCTCAGGTGGCCTCGCTGGCATTCGTACCGTTCAACTCGCGTTCAAGCTATCAACTGGAACGCACACATTCCCCTCCATCATTCGCCTTGCTGTGCGGGCGAATCCAAGAACACGAAATACCGGCTCCGGCCCTTCGGTCGCGATATCGGTCTCGACCTTCACACCCATAGCGCCCAGTGGGTGACCGATGCGCAATGTCGTCGCATGGCTCACGCCGGGTCCCAGTATTTTGTTGACCACCGAGCCAGAAACACGTGACGCCGCCGCCGTGCAAATCGATCCAGTACCCGCCATGCTTTCATGGCATTTGCCCAGGAAAACCAGGCGGGCACACAGATCGTGCTCGATCGCCAATTGCTTCCTGCCGTTCATGTCGACATAGTCCGTCGGCGCAGCGACCATGACGAACAGCGGTACGCCGGGAAGATGAACCCGCGTCCAGTCAGGCCACATCCCGATCATCTGACCGACCTTCGACTGTATCTCGCCGATGGTAGCTATCAACCGTTCGTTGCCTGAAATGGCGGTCGGCAGTTCGGTACCATCCAGTCCTAGCGAATTGGCCGTTAGGAAAACGCACGGGTTCGCCGCATCGGCAATGGTAATTTCGATCGTGCGTCCATCAATGAGCGTAAGTTGGTCCACGACGTTCCCGGTCGGCAGTAGCCGGCCGGTCTTCGCACCCACGGTACCCGAGAAGTCCATCAGAATCTCCGCGCCGGTACCCGGCACGCCCGCAATGGCGCAATCACCAATTACACGCGCCTTGCCGCCAGCAACGGGCACTCTTGCAACAAGGATTTTGCCGGTATTCCTGTTGTAGATGCGCACCACGGTAAAAGGCTCGATAGCATCGATGAGCCCCTCGTCAATCGCGAACGGCCCGACACCCGAGGAAATATTGCCGCAATTCCCGTCGTACCCGATGAGCTCTCGCTCGATATCGACCTGTGCAAAAGTGTAGTCAACGTCGGCGTCAGGCCGATTTGATGGCCGCACGATCGCGATCTTTGAAGTAACCAGCCTCGATCCGCCCAGTCCATCGATCTGCATCAAGTCCGGTGTGCCCATAACCCGCATCAGAAATCGGTCTCGCTCATCCTTTTCCACGGGGAGATCTTTGTCGTGGAAGTACACCCCCTTGCTTGTGCCGCCTCTCATCAGAACGCAAGGAACCAGGACCTGGTCGGGCAGGATTGCGAATGTCATAGCTGGGCTCCATTTAGATCTCTTTTCGCTGTCACAGTGCCTGTCTCACGTATTTCACTATCCCGTGGCACGCAAAATGGGCACCGGATGCCACTAATTTCTTCCGCCCTTGAATAGCCGTAGCGCGTGGTGCGATCTCAGTCAAATCATGTTGTTATGTTACCATAACATATAGCCGGAACCTTTCGGGTTTACGCTGCGTGTGCTCCGTGATGTGCGCGAGTCGTCGGACCCACGTGGCACGAGCCTGGCTTGTTGGCATATCTGTATGTCATAATGACTAACATCAATATTGGCCTCCGAACCCAACAATACGGTCTATATGATGTCCGCATCCACTACCCAAACTCTGCCCCGCGCGCGTGGTACCTCATTACATCGTCAGATGTTCCTTGTGCTTCGTGAGCGGATCGTTAGTGGCGGCTACCCCGCCGGTAGCTTGATCCCGAAAGAAGAGGATCTCTGCACATACTTTGGGGTGTCGCGCATCACTGCGCGGCGGGCCCTGACGGACCTTGAAGCACAAGGTTACGTTTACCGCCGGCAAGGTCTGGGGACTTTTGTCCCTACGGACCTGCCTGTTGCGAGGGAAGCGGCGACGCTAGGATTTGTGGATGCGCTCCACAAATCGGCCGAGGAAACCAAGGTTGAGGTGCTAAACGTCGAGCTGCGACCGGTTCCGTTATCCATTGCCCAACAGTTGCAACTCGAACCTGGCGATCGTGCGATTCACGCTCTGCGATTGCGCAAGATAGGTGACGTCACTGTCATGGTGACCGATGCCTGGGTCCCAGAGCGCTACAGCAAGGCCGTCACTGCCACTACCCTGAAAAAGCGCGCACTCTATGAAATCCTGATGAGCCAGGGCGTCGAGTTCGGACGCGTCATCCAGGAAGTCACTGCAGTTGCTGCTGACCCGACTTTCGCGCAATGGCTAGGCACCGAGGTTGGTGTGCCATTGCTTAGGACCAGCCGGCTCGTGTACGACACCAACCGCATACCAGTGCAGCACCTGACGCTAACTGTCACGCCTGAGCGCAGCCGTATAGTGACGGACATGTCTGTGGATTCCATGAACACGCTGCGTACCGGTCAGATTGTTCACAATGTTCAGCAACCCGATCGCGCCGCTGGCAAGCGGCGAGGTTGACAGGGATCCGGAACGGCGAACAGTGTAGACGGACAGCTCTCGGCGGCTTACCACGCAGGGCGTTTCAGGATTTGAATGCCGCAGGGGTAACCGCCCCTCCTCTCACATGGTCAACGAGTTTTTGCCGAGTGCGGAAAGCGTTAAACCAACAACATCGAGTTCGTCCACCTGCCACAGATTAACGAGAAGCCGGTGCGCCTTCGCGTCGCCGATCACAGGACTGGCAAGCTCCAGGAACTTGTCCTCGATTTCTGCATCCGTGAGCGGCTCCTCCGGATCGCCCCGACGATACGGCGCAAAGTGCTCGAGTTGTTGCCCATCGTCGAGAACGACGGTCACACGGGCTGCGCGCATACCAGGAAAGCCTGCAGTAAGCTCGGGATCTGGCTCCAGATGTACGCGTTCCATGAGCGAACGCAGCAACGGATCGGCGAGCCGGTCCGCGCTGAACGCATCCAGACGAACTGCCCCGTACAGGGCCGCATGGCTGACGACATACGCAAGACTGAACTTTGCCTCAAACGCTGAGCACGGTTGCGGAATGCCTGCAACCTCGATCGCGACGCGATAGGTTTTTATCCTGATTGTCCGAATCTGATCCGGCCGCAATCGATGCTCCGTCACCAAGGCTAACATCGCGTCGATGGCGGCGAAAGTGTGCCCACAGCAGCCGTGGTTCTTCTGCGTAACCTTTTCAATGTTGTAACGGGAACCGAGACCGTCGGTCACCTTCGACCAGTCAGGTGAGGCACAAAGCGCGGCACCAAATCCCACCTCGCCTTCCAGAATGTCTGCAACGCCGGTTATGCCATGCCCACTGCCCTGCGCCGCCATCACGCCGACCCAGGCCGCGTGCCCGGCGTGAAGCGCTTTTGTCATCGCATCCGAGCGGAACGCCTGCTGCAGTCCAGAAGCGAAAGTTGCCGAAGTTGCCATGGCATTCAGCGCCACGGCGGCTGCTCCGGGTTGTACCAACGCCGCCCCTGCCGCTGCCGCTCCGAAACAACCAACCGTCCCGGTCGTGTGGAAGTAGCGATAGTGCGCCGGCTGCACTGCTGCGCCAATTCGAGTGGAAACCTCGTAGCCGATTGTGATTGCCTTCAGCAATGCCGCGCCGGTTGTCGAGTGCTGCTCTGCCAGAGCCAACGCAGCGGCGATCGTCGGACAGCCGGGGTGGTAAACGGCGTCGCGAAAAATGTCGTCGAATTCTACGGCGTGTGATGCACTGCCGTTAATCCAGGCTGCGACGCCCGCGTGCGCAGTTGTCGCGAAACCTGGCAGACTGGACTTGCCTTGTCCAAGCTCGCTAGCGTGGGCATGAAACAGGTTCGTAGCCGGCGAGACTTTCGTACCAGGAAGCAATGCCGAAAACCAATCGATCAGGGCACGTTTGGCGGCATGAGTGACTTCGGGAGGGAGAGTCCGCTTTGCCTCATCCGCTACATACTGCGCGAACGTTTCAAGAATCATGGAGTGTCCTGGAAAAGCATTGACCGCTATCGACTTCCACGGCTCACGGTTGCACGTTGGGGCGGGTTGTCAGGGCGTCCAGCAATTCCCGGACCGTCACCCGATGCATGTTCATCGCCTGGTCATACAGCGACTGCGGATCCATGTCGCTACGACCGAAGCTCAGGCAATCGGTAACCTTGCGTAGCAACTCGTCATCGCTCAATGGGTCTTGCGCTGAACCGTGCAAGATTTCGATGTGTCGGCTGACTGTCCGGCCGTTTTTCAGAGTGACTTTCACCCGTGCCCAACGAGGCGACAACGCCCCCTCCGCCTCCGACGACTCGACGCAGGCCAGGAAGCGCTGGATAGACGGACGATTCACCGCATCATCAGTAAACGTATCCAGTCTGACTGCGCCATCCATCAGTGCCGCCGCCACCGCATATTCGATACTGAACTTACCCTCCAGGCCCGTTACGGGGCGATGTCGTGTAAGCGGGATAAGCGCGCTGTTACTGGTTTCCACCTGTACGTGACAGACATCTTCCAACGCAAGTTCGTTGTCCTTGCGAAGGGAGAGCAACGCATCGAGCGTTCGATGCGTCGCGTAGCACATCGGATATTGCTTGACCTCAATTCCGGCCCGTTCGATTTCCAGTGGAAGGTCGCCAAGCTCGCCGAGCGATTGCGCCAGCTCCTCGTCTTGCGCGTAGAGATGCATGTAACCATGTGCACCGTCAAGAGATCGAACCGACGCTTCGAATTCCGACTCTGCAAACAGAGCGGCCCGTACGGCGGCTGCCGCGGCCTGTCCCGCCTGGAATGACTTTGCCTGAGTGCCGACGTTCTCGCGACAGCCCGCAGCCTGAGCCACAGCGAGACCAATCGCATTGACAACCTGTGAGCGGTCAAGCGACAGAAGATACGCGCAGGCCGCAGTCGCGCCGATCACGCCGATCGACGCAGTTGAATGCCATCCCGATTCGTAGTGAGGCACAGCCATGACCCGGGACAGCTTGCATAGAACTTCGAATCCCACTACGTACGCCGGGACAAGCCGATCACCCGGCAGGTCACGCGCTTCACCGATAGCGGTGAGCGCCGGCCACAGAACCACACTTGGGTGCCCGCGCAACGGCGTGGTTACGTCGTCATAGTCCAGCACGTGGCCGAAAATGCCATTAGCAAGCGCGGCCGCCTCACAACCGGTAACCGTACCGTCCGTCCACAAACGCGCGCCGCCATGAACGACGCCGACAGGCGAACCCGGCCCGACACCCTGGAATCCAACCAGTTTCCGGGCGCTCAACGACGCCGGTTCGTACTTCCCCGCAACGGCGACAGCGAAAGTGTCGACGAACGTTCGCGAACATTGGCGGCGGTGCGAGTCGATCAAGCGATCGGCATCGAAGCTGCAAACGAATTCCGCAATCTGTTCGCTAGCCGTAAGCGGCTCTGATCGAACGTCCGTGTCTGCAGTCATGACATCTCCATGCCGGCAGACCGGACGAATACGTGTCCTTCCATAATGCGTCGGGCCGTACGGCTAAAACCAAGCTTGTCATACACCACGCCCTGCCCATCCGGCACAATGCGCGCAGCCACGTTGACAATCATCACACCAGACGGATGGCCGATTCTCAGGGTGTCCTGCTGCGGGCGAACAGCCGACTGATTCACCAGCGTTCCCGGAATGCGTGACATTGCAGCCGTGCACATCGAACCGGTTCCCGCCATGCTCTCGTGGCACTTCCGGTAAAACACCAGTCTGGCCAGCAGGTCCATCGAGATTGGGTCAACCGCTGCTCCATTCAACGTCGTGTACGAAGCAGGATCTGCGACCATGACGACTAACGGCAATGCCGGTGTCGTCTTGTCCGCTTCTTTCCAGTCGTCACAAAGACCGATCGTCTGCGCGGCTCTCGCGCGAATCTCGTCAAGGGTGACGAGTAGCGCCTCGTTGTTGTTGATCGACTCGGGACCTTCCGTTCCTGTCATGCCCAGGTCTCGCGCCCGGATGAACACGCACGGGTTGGCGACATCGCCGATGGTGACCTCGATTGCCCAGCCATCTTCCAGCGTGATCATGTCCGTAGCGTTGCCCGTCGGCAGGATACGCCCTGTTTTCGCGCCGAGCGTCTGACGATAGTCCATCATGATTTCGGCACCGGTGCCGGGAACGCCTGGAATCGCGAAATCTCCTTCGATGCGCGCCTGTCCATCTACAACCGGGACGTGGGCTACAAGGATCTTTTTGGTGTTCGTGTTGAATATGCGCACCGTCGTGATAGGTTCCATCACCCGAACCAGGCCAGCGTCGATGGCAAACGGGCCGACACCAGAAGAAATATTGCCGCAGTTGCTTGTGTAGACGACAACATCACGCTCGGGCGGAACGATTGCGTACGTATAGTCGACGTCCGCATCCTCACGCTCCGAGGGTTTGACGATGGCGATCTTGGCGGTCACAAGCCTCGATCCGCCCAGACCATCGATCTGCAATACGTCCTGACAGCCCATCACACGTTTGAGCAGCGTGTCCCGCGCCTGGCCGGGAGGCGGGATATCCTTCTCGTGAAAGAAGACCCCCTTGCTCGTGCCCGCACGCATGATCGTGCATGGAACGGAAAACTGCTCCCGCTTACCGGTCGAATCCATAACGCCTCCAGTTATTTGTACGCGGATCCGGCCGCGACAGCAGCGGGGGCTCCTGAATCGCCGATCCTGATTTCGTCGAATTGCGAGTCAAGCGAGCGTTTACGAGTCTCAATGCCGAAGATCCCAACCACCAGCCCTTGAAAGATCATCAAGCCGGCGAGAATGCAGGTAACTCCGGTGATCCCCCAGCCTGCGTGAAAAACCATGACTACGACCTGGGGTGCGGCGATCGACGCCAGTCGCCCCGCAACATTCGACACGGCGGTACCACGCATGCGAAGTTCCGTCGGAAATAGTTCGGGGACATACGTTGCGAACGCCAACGCACCGCCAAAGTACATGGCCGCGACAAGCAACCAGCCCATCAGCGTCGTAGCCAGCACAGAGCCCATGTGCGGATAGGCGACCCCAATCACCGCAGCAACAAATGAAATAACCGTGATACCCCACTTGCGCCCGATCCGGTCGGAAAGAAATGCCGCGGCTCCCGCCCCGACTATCGAACCACTCGCCATAAGCGACGAGTAGCCCAACGAGGACGACATGGTCATGCCGCTTTTCATCAGGAACGTCGGAACCCAGATGATGAAACCGTACAGCCCGCTAAAGGTAACGACGTTGATCACCATGCCGAGCAGGGTCGCCCGGACAAGTTTGGCGCCAAAGAGGTCCTTCAGCTGAAAAGTCTGTTGTGGCCGCGACGCGGTCGACTGTGGCTCAGGCAAGGTGTGTGACTTCGCGATCTCTCGTTCGATTCCATCAACAATCGCGCTGGCTTCGTCAACTCGACCGACCGACTCCAGCCAACGCGGAGACTCAGGAATTTTCTTGCGTGCAACCCATGTGAGCATTGCGCCAACGCCCACAATAGCGAACATCCACCGCCAGCCGAAGTGGGGAATAATAAAATACGAGGCAACAGTGGACACCAGTAAGGAAGAGTTGGCCGTTACGTTAAGAATTGCCGACCATTTTCCTCGACGCGAAGGTGGAATGAATTCACCCAGCATGCCGTATCCAACGATCACTTCCGCACCGAGTCCCAGCCCCATGACGAAACGCAAAATGACCAGTGAGTTCATATTGGGCGCAAATGCAGCCGCAAGCGAACTCAAGCCGAATACCATCAGATTGAACTGGAAGCTGAAACGCCGCCCATATCGGTCACCCAAAACCCCTGCTGCAAGTGCGCCGATGAGCATGCCGATGAAACCAACCGAAACAAAATACGCGTTTTGCTGCATGGTTGCCCAGCCCGAACTTGCGAGAGCGAGCATCACGCCACTAGCGAGATATAGATCGAACGTATCAAAAAAGATACCCGCCGCAATCATCGTTGCGAGGCGCCGGTGGAATGGCGCCTCCGGCAGCCTGTCAAGGCGCTGTGCCGCTGTATATTTCATTGCTGTCTCCTATTGTCCTGCTCATTAGCTGCCCGGCTTGCATGACACAGCGCGGCGGGCGTATCGCCTGGTGGCCAATCAGGAACTGGTCACTATCCAGATCCACGGTCGCTCAAGCCTGTCCCGAGCCTGCCATTGCCTGATGCGTTCGCGGTATTGCAGCGTTCTGCTTACGTCGTCAATGCCATTCAACAATGCGTCCCGGCGCATGGGTTCGATTTCAAACGTGTAGATCTCTTCGCCGGCCAGTACCTCCTGAGTGGCCAGTTTCACCGTTACCTGATGGCCCAACCGGGAGAGCTCAACTAGTCGGCTGATTACTTCTTCGGCAAGTCGCACGGGCAGCAGCCCATTCTGGAAACAGTTGTTGTAGAAGATCTCGCCAAAACTTTGCGCAATCACGCAACGGACGCCAGTTCCCATCAATGCCCAGACCGCACCTTCGCGAGACGATCCGCAACCGAAGTTTTCAGCTGTCAGGACGATCGGCGCGTGTCTGTAGGCATCCTGATTGAGAACAAAATCGGGGTTCTCCGACCCATCTTCTACGTAGCGCAGCGACTCGAATGCATACCGGCCCAGCTGATCGCGCGAGAGTTGTGTCAGCCGTTCAATCCGGATAATCGTGTCGGTGTCGATGTTCGAGCGAACAAGCGGCGCGGCTGCACCTGAAATAACGGTCACCTTATCCACGGTTCAACTCCCTGACATCTGCGATGACACCAGTAAGCGCCGCTGCCACCGCGCCTTGTGGGCTTGCAAGATGCGTGCGGGCCCCTGGTCCTTGACGGCCTACGAAATTGCGATTTGACGTCGAGACCGATCGAGCCCCGGGTGGCACTACCTCACCATTTGCGGCTACGCACATACTGCAGCCCGGTTCGCGCCATTCAAATCCAGCATCGAGGAATACGCGATGCAAACCCTCTGCCTCTGCCTCGCGTTTGACGACTTCAGAACCAGGCACGACCCAGGCATTGACGCCTTGCGCGATGTGCTGCCCGTGCAATAGAGCCGCCGCATCACGCAGGTCGGAAATTCGCGAATTCGTGCATGAACCAATAAACACCCAGTCAACCGGGGTACCGGCCAGAGGCTGGCCGGCTTTCAGCCCCATGTAGTCGAGCGCGTTGCGCCATGCTTCCCGCCGAGCGCTGTCGGGAGCCTTCTCGGGGTCCGGCACTGTTCCATCCACCGCAATCACATGCTCCGGACTCGTACCCCAGGTCACCATAGGAGCAATCCGACTGGCGTCTACCGTAACCTCACGGTCGAATACCGCATCGCTGCTCGACGCTAGCGTTCGCCAGTGCGCAACCGCCCTATCCCACACCTCACCCATCGGAGCGAAAGGTCGCCCCTTTAGATACGCGAACGTCTTGTCGTCAGGTGCGATCATCCCCACTTTCGCACCGAGCTCGATCGAGAGGTTGCAGACGGTCATGCGCCCCTCGACATCCATGTCTTCGATCGCAGATCCCGCATACTCAATTGCGAAACCCGTTCCGGCGTTCGCGCCCAGAAGACCAATCAGGTGCAGGATCAGATCCTTTGCGAAAACCCCACGGTGCAACTTTCCATCAAATCTGACACGCAACGTTTTTGGTTTGCGCTGCCAGAGCGTCTGTGTCGCCAGCACATGAACGATCTCCGAAGATCCGATACCGAACGCAAGCGCACCAAGCCCACCGTTCGTGCAGGTATGACTGTCTCCGCAAACGAGCGTGCTACCGGGCAGAGTGATGCCCATTTCTGGCGCCATCACATGGACAATGCCCTGACCAATCTGCCCGACATCGAAGAAGCGAATACCATTTTCTGCAGTGCGGGATTTAAGATTCGCCCACAGCTTCGCTCCGCCCGGGTACGTCTCCCCGGTTCGCCCTGGTGCGGTTGACACTGCGTGGTCCGGTGTCGCGAAAGACATTCCCGGAACGCTCACGGGCAACTCACGCGATGCAAGCGCTGCAAGCCCCGCATTGCCAGACAGGTCGTGAAGCAGATTCCGGTCTATGTGCAACAGCGACCAGTCATCGCTGGCATTGTCGACGACGTGTACGTCCCAGACTTTCGAAAATAATGTGCCGGATCTCACGACAGCACTCCGCCGCTATTCGCGGGAACGTCGACTTGCTCGTCGTTCTCGCGAAAACGCGTACGCAGCGCATCCCATTCGTCTGCACCAAGCCGCTGAAAACGCTGACGAACAGACGGATGACCGGCTGAGGTCGGCGGCATCTGGGTTTCGCGCAACGTTTTCAGCATTACGTCACACACTTCGATAATCGAGCTTAGAAGCATGCTTGGCAGAATCGCGATCCGGTATCCCATCTCCTGAACATCGCGCAGATTGACATCAGGCGTCTTGCCTCCCCGGACGATGTTGAGGAGACACGGCCCGTTGACCATCCGCGGAATGGAAGCCACCTCATCGAGGCCTTGTGCGGCTTCGACAAAGGCAACGTCTGCGCCAGCTTCCAAGGCAGCGTTAGCGCGCCAGATCGCCTCCTCCATTCCAGCAACAGCCCGTGCATCAGTGCGGGCAATCAGGACGAAATCGGGGTTGGTACGCGCAGCGGCGGCCGCCCGAATGTTCGCGAGGAAGTCTTGCCGGGAGACAATTTCTTTCCCATCAAGGTGCCCGCATCGCTTGGGTGAGACCTGGTCCTCAATGTGGATCGCGGCCACGCCTCGCATTTCGTACTCGCGAATGGTGCGCGTCACATTCAGCTCGTTGCCGAAACCCGTATCAGCGTCGGCAATCACCGGAACTGACGCACTGCGAGCAATGACACCGGCGTTCTCGACCATTTCAGTCATCGTCAACAGACCGAAATCGGGAAACCCACGCGCTGCAGCTGTTCCTGCGCCTGTCATGTATACAGCGGGAAAACCGGCTTGCGCTGCAAGCCTGGCAGTCAGGCCGTCATAGACGCCCGGCGCAACAACGAGTTCAGGCTTCGCGAGCAGTGCTCGTAGGGTTTCGGCGTATTTCACTGCGGATGCTCCAAGAAAGACAATTTTTCGGCGATCACTGAGCTCAGACAAAACGACCATTCCGCGGTCGCAGTCAAGGACTAGCGTCTTCTTGTTGTTATAGTAGTATAACGTTATGCATTTATCGTATCGGGGTTTACGCGTGCGAGCGCAATGCTCTGCTGTCAGGCAGCGCTCAGATGCTCGAGAATCTGGAGGAGACGTCCGTCATACGAAAGAGGACGCCGGAAGGTTAGGAACCCGGATGCGAACAAAATGATCGGCGTCCGGCGACCCGACAGAAGCAGGTAGTGGAGGCTCTCGGTGCGAGTGACCGATGCCTGAGGTGGTCGGACGTCGTGGCTTTCTGGCAAGGGCGTTAAGACGAAATGCCCCCTGCCACTTGCCGTTCTAAGCTTGCTGCGCAGCCGGTCTCATGCCGGCAATGAGGGCGGTTGTAGATGCGCTTTGCCTCAAATCCAATACGGTGTCAGCGAGTGTGTTCGCTGCCTGTTCCCCAAAAACCGGCGTGGCGAGGGACATGAATTTGCTTTTGATTCGATGTCTCGGCAACGGATTGAATCTCGGTTCGCCGGAAGGCACGGGGACGTCAATGGTGGCGTCGGGGATTCCCTCGACGCTCATGCGACATTCACCGAGCGAGAAACGTGAATTGACGCGCACCACCATTCGTCGCGTGAGAGCCTCGACGTCCGGCGCGCCGAGTCGTTCATAGCTTTGGGGCGTTACGGCTCCGAAAAGCCACGCCACTGCGACCTGAAAGTAAATGCTGAATTGCCCGTCGACAACGTTTCGAGGGGCCACCTTGGCCGGTTGCGGCTCGCCGACAAGATCGAAGGCCTTTTGCGATATTTCGATTTGCAACGCCGCTTCTGTTCGCTGTTTCGCTGTGCATCGTTCGCGGAGCGCTAACGCGGCATCCGTTGCGGAGTGATTGAATCGACACGACGGATAGGGTTTGATCGCGGTATGCCCCGCTACCCACAATCCATAAAGGTCTTCGGTCAGCAGGCCCGGCTTGGGGGAGTTGGTATAACCGGTCAGAAGTCCATATCGCCCGGCAAGGGGCTCCTCGGCGCTCAGAACGCCAACGCGTGCGTAGTCAAGTGCAATCAGCGCGTTATGCGCGGCAAAGCCCGGGTGTAGCCGCTTATTCCAGGCCCCATCCTCGAGGCATTGCAACGACCCTGCAGCAAGGCTTGCCGCAATACCAAATGCAGCGGCCATCTGCTGATTATTCAGATGCTGCAGCCGTCCTCCCGCGGCAACTGCGCCGAAGATGCCGGCGACGGGCGTGTTATGAAATCCACGGTCATAAGCTGTCGTCCCCAACGCTGCGCCGATGCGGCACGTCACCTCGTAGCCGACAGCAATTGCCTCGGCGAGCTGACGACCGGTGACGTCGGACTGCTCTGCGCAACACAGCGCCGCGGGGATGATCGGGGCGCCGGGATGAAGCACCCCAAAACTGTTGGTGTCGTCAAAGTCAAGTGTGTGGGCAAAGGCACCGTTGAGCATCGCGGCTTGCCCGCGCGAATAGCTTTCCCGTTCGCCTATGACAGTGAATCCCGTGCCGGCGGGATCCGTTTGCCGGGCACCGTCACGGAAAGAGGCGCTGCTTTCCGCAAAACGCCCCGCATATGCCGCGTTGCCGATGAAATCCAGCACGCACTCCTCGATGCACGTCAAGGTTTCGTCCGGAATCGATTCACCCGGTACTGAGGCAGCGAGTGTCGCGAGGGCCTGGGTCGGACGCTTGCTGTCGAATGTGGGGTTGGGGGCACTCATCATCAGTCTCCTCGGTTGCTTTAAGTGTTGTAGTCCGCCGGTACGAGAATTTTCCCTTCCATCAGCCGTCGTGCAGTTCGCGTGAAGCCTAGCGCCGTGAATTCCGGCGATGGAGAGTCTGGACCGCCACTGCTTTCAACCTTCACTTCCATGACGCCAAGCGGATGTCCGATTCGAAGCGTCGAGCCAGTGTCCTGCCCTTCCGGAAGCATCCTGTTCACAACCGAGCCGCGCACGCGGGACGCCGCTGCCGAACAGATGGAGCCCGTGCCTGCCATGCTGTCGTGACATTTTCCCAGGAAGACGAGACGTGCCCGAAGATCCATCGACGCAGCAGTCTGGCAGTCGCCCGCTGCGTCCACAAAGTCATCCGGTGGGGCGACGATAATTACTGGCGGCAGTCCGGGGAGCGCGGCTTTCCAGTCCCAGAAACCGGCAAGCTGACCCGCTTTGGCCTGAATCTCGCTGATGGTCTTCATCAATTGCTGGTCAGCGGATACCGCATCCGGTAGCTCGCTACCGCTTATCCCCAACGTTCCTGCCGCGATGAACACGCAGGGATTTCCGGCGTCGCACAGCGACACTTCGATGGTGCGTCCGTCTTCCAGTACGAGCGTATCGGAAACATTTCCAGATGGCAGAAGCTTGCCGGTCTTCGAACCGACCGTGTCGGTGTAGTCCATCAAAATTTCCGCGCCGGTTCCGGGGACGCCGGCGATCGCGGTTGTGCCTGACACGCGTGCCTTCCCATCTGCGACGGGTACTCTGGCAATCAGGATTTTGCTGGTGTTGGTGTTGAAGATACGAACCGTTGTGATCGGCTCAGCGGCATCGATCAGGCCTTCATCTACCGCGAACGGACCAACCGCTGACGAGATGTTGCCGCAGTTGCCTTCGTAGCCAATCACGTCCTTGTCGATGTCCACCTGTGCAAACGTGTAGTCCACGTCCGCATCGGATCGCGTGGAGCGCCGAATGATTGCAATCTTCGAGGTGACAAGGCGCGAACCGCCCAGACCATCAATTTGCAGGACATCGGGCGTTCCCATCGCACGTTTGAGGAGATGATCGCGCACGGCTCCGGCAGGAGGAAGGTCTTTTTCGTGGAAGAACAGCGCTTTGCTCGTGCCGCCGCGAATCCATGCGCAGGGGATAGCAATCTGGTCGGGGTAAGTCGCGTCTGACATGGTCTGAGGGGTTGTCTCATGAGTAGGAATTTTTTGTCTCGCATCCGATTGTCAGTGCGCGGGCATTGCCCAACAAATCGTTATTTGTTATAAATTTATAATGTTGCCCAATAAATCCGACTCCGGCGTTGCGCCACACCCTACGTCGCACCTAGGTGCAAATACCCTTGGAACTGCGGGGATTGACCTGGTCGAACTGGAGACCTTTATTGCCGTCGCCCAAGCCGGGAGCTTCAGCGTTGCGGCAACGAACCTGCATGTCACCCAGCCAACGGTCACCGGCCGGGTCCAGCGTCTGGAGCATTCCCTCGGTACCCAATTGTTGCGTCGGACTACGCGGCAGGTCGAGGTGACGGCGGACGGTGCCTTGCTTCTCGCGGAGTCGATCAAGGCGCTGAATGGTTTGAGCAACCTTGTTCGGCACTTCCGGAGTCAGGTAGAGCTGGCGCGTGAAACTGTAATCGTTGCGGCTACGCCGATGCTTGCGACGTTCATGCCTTCGGTGGTCAAAGGATATCTAGAGCAGTTTCCAGGCGTAACCGTGGAGTTGCGTGATTTGCAGCACGCCGATGTGCTCGCGGCTATCGACGATGGAAGCGCGGACATCGGCGTAATTGCCTTCGAGGGCGCTGGAACCAAGTTCAGATTCGAGCCGCTCTGGACCGATGACATGCTGCTAGTGGTCCCCCGAGGCCACCCCCTGGCAAGCTTCGAACGTGTATCGCCGGCAGATCTGACGACCCACGCGCTAATGCTCATCGAGCAGCACCAGAGGCTGCGAGCGGTGATTGCCGAGGCCGCGGAGCAGCAAGGCTTGCATCTACCGCCTTCCAGAGTAGTGGCGAATCTCAACACACTGCTAGGAATGCTTAATGCTGGCATGGGGCCAGCGCTACTGCCCCGTTCGCTTGCGACGCGTGGCGATACAGCGGATCACGCACTTATCGAAATAGAGGGAGTCGATCTGGCCAGGCACTTTGGCATCGTGATCGCGAAGCGCAAGGTATTGAACTCATCAGAGCAGAGCTTCTGCCGCTACCTGACTCAAAGCATTCCTCCGCTGATCGCAGCGCAGCACCTGCATCAACTCTAGCCTCGTCGTACGTAACGCCGGTCATCCGCTGTGCGCGCGCGGCCCCGAAGGCTCATCCGCCGTCAGGCGGTGCCAATCACCTTTTTCATGCTTCCGATCACATGCTGCCGCATTGATGACTCGGCACCTTCCTCATCGCCCGCTGCGATCGCGGTCGCGATCTCATCATGCTCCTCGGATGACTGAACGAGCACGGAAGCGCGCCCCAAGCGCAGGTTGTTCAGTCGGTCGATCTGGTCGCTCAATTGCCTTGCAAGGGCAGTAACACGAGCGCTGCCAGCTAGCTCATAAATGGCTGCATGAAACGCCTGATTGGCTTTCGCGTAGCCGAAAAAGTCCATTGAGCCCGCCATCGCATGGCAATCGCGTGCGGCATCGAGCATCGCACCGGCGTCACCGGTCCCGTCGGCGACCGCGCGCGCAGCCAGCCGGGCCGCCAACCCCTCGACGACTTCCCTCAACTGGAAAATCTCGACGACATCCTCCTGAGATTGCGTACGGACAATCGCTCCCCGGTGTGGCTGGATGTCGATCAGGCCTTCACCGGCCAACCGCGTCAGGGCCTCCCGGATCGGCCCCCCACTTATAGCGAGTTGCGTGCTCAACTCGGCGGCAACCAGTCGCTGGCCCGGCGCCAGATCGCCCCGGCGGATACGCTGCCTGATCTCGGCCACGGCCACATCCACTACGGACTCAACGCCGTCAGTCACACGTCGATATACCACCTCGTTCTCCCGCGAAGATTTGTCGTGCGTTCGGTCCACGTAGAGGAACCGCTCGAAATTGAACTGGATGTGGCCGTCAGATTCCTGCCGTCAATTGCTGATCATGTTCTGGCAGACACATCTTATGAAGATATTTTGGTGAAATCTATCACAATTGCCCTGATTCGGCATGCAACCTCACTGCGTTCCTTATCGCTCCACGAGCGAAACCGCCTATTGACGTCGCATACGAGGGCCATTAGTCTTCATTAAATATCTTAGCAAGATATAACACTAAGATATTGCGAGACGTGGAATCGATGTTGCCGCTGCCAATGCGGCGGACCGTCAACCACAAGGAAAAGGAGACAAATTGAAAGCAACGAAGCGTCTACGCGAGCTATTGGCTGGCGATGAAATTGTGGTGCTGCCGGGCGCCTATGACGGGCTAACCGCACGCCTCGTCGAGCAGGCTGGGTTTCCGGGCGTTTACATGACCGGCGCCGGTACAGCGGCTTCTTACGGCTATCCTGATTACGGTCTGATTACGATGACCGAAATGACGGAAAAAGCAGCGGTGCTTGCACGTTCGGTGAAAATTCCGGTCATCGCGGATGCCGACACGGGTTACGGCAACGAGCTGAACGTCACACGCGCCGTGCGCGAATTCGAAGCCAGGGGGATCGCCGGAATTCATATTGAAGATCAGGTTTCACCGAAGCGGTGCGGCCATCTCGACGGAAAGGAAATCGTGCCTCTGGACGTTTTCGTCGCGAACATTCGGGCGGCCGTCCAAGCGAAGTCGGACCCCGACTTTCTCATCATCGCCCGCTCGGATGCCCGGGCGGTCGCAGGGCTCGACGAGGCAATCGACCGCGTGAACGCAGCGCTGACAGCCGGCGCCGACATGGCTTTCGTCGAGGCGCCGTGCACCATGGACGAAGTCGCCACCATCCCGCAAAGGGTTGCCGGCCCATGTCTGCTCAACATGGTACCCGCGGGAAGGACACCACTTGTGACGACCCAGGAAGCGCAGGAAATGGGCTTCCGCATGGTTCTATATCCCGGAATCATGTTGGTCGCCCAGATCACAGCGGGCGCCGAAGCGCTCCGGACCTTACGCGACACGAAAAAAGCACCGACTGTTCCTCTGACTGCGCAAGTCATGCAGGCATTCCAGGTTCTCGGTGCTGCGGAATGGGATGAATTGCGCTCGGGATTCCAGTCGGTCGCACAGGCGTCCAGTGCCAGGCGTGGGACGTGATATGCCGCTGACCCTCTTTGACAAGCTTTGGAATGCCCATATCGTTCGTGAACTGGGCGAAGGCTGGGCTCTGCTTCACATCGACCGGCATTTGTTGCACGACCTGTCCGGTGCCCCGGCATTGAATGACCTTGCAGAACGCAAGCTGACGATGCCAAGCCCGGAACTGGCGTTTGCTACAGCGGACCATATGGTTTCCAGCGCACCCGGTCGCACTGGAGAGACGTTCCCGCTGGGCGGCATGCTGTGGAGCGCACTGAAACAGCTCACCTCGAAGTTCGGCGTTCGTTATTTCGAATTAGGCAGACCCGGGCAAGGCATCGTGCATGTGATGGGCCCGGAACTCGGCATCGTGCTGCCCGGCATGAGCGTCATCTGCGGAGACAGTCATACCTGTACAAATGGCGCCCTTGGGGCGCTCGCGTTTGGGGTGGGATCGTCTGAGATTCTCCACGCGCTGGCCACGCAGACGCTTCGGCAGAAGAAGCCCAAAAACTTTCGCGTGAGGTTTGAAGGCGTGATGCCGAAAGGTGTAACCGCCAAGGATCTGATCCTGCACCTGATTGGTTCGCTGGGTGCAAATGCCGGCACCGGCTACGCGGTCGAATTCGGTGGCTCCGCTATCCGGGAAATGGATATCGAAGGACGGCTGACAATCTGCAATCTTTCAGTTGAGATGGGTGCGAAGTACGGACTTATCGCACCCGACGAAAAGACCTTTGACTACCTTCGAGGCCGCCCGTTTGCGCCCACTGGTGCAGCCCTGGAAGAAGGCATCACAGCATGGAAGATCCTGCATGGTGACGAAGGAGCGCATTTCGACCGTGAGGAAGTCATCAACGTCAGCGAGACCAAACCGACGATTACGTGGGGCACTAGCCCAGAACACGTCATCCCCATCGACGGCATTGTGCCGGACCCTGCCGAAGCACGCCCATCTGACAGGGCGACCTGGGCGGCCGCGATCGAATACATGGGGTTGTCGCCGGGAGTGCCCATTGTCGGAACCAGCATCGACTGGGTATTTATCGGCTCGTGTGCCAATTCGCGCCTTTCCGACCTGGAAGAAGCCGCACGCATTGCCGATGGTCGTCGCGTCGCAGCGGGAGTAACAGCATGGGTCGTACCGGGCTCTGAGGAGGTCAAGCGCATGGCTGAGGCGAAGGGTCTCGACCAGATTTTCAGGCGTGCCGGGTTTGAATGGCGGGAGCCAGGATGCAGTCTCTGCGTGGCCGCCAACGGTGAGAAAGTGCCTTCCGGCGCACGCGTCGTATCGACATCCAATCGCAACTTCGTCGGACGTCAGGGGCCGGGCGCGAGAACGCATCTGACCAGCCCCGCCATGGCTGCTGCCGCTGCCGTTTCTGGTGCCATCGTAGACGTGAGAGATCTGCAACAATGAAGCCATTCACTACCGTAACGGGGGCCGCGGTTCCCCTACCCCTCGCGAATATCGATACCGACGTCATCATTCGCGTCGAGCGCATGACGAACCGATCGCCCTCGGCAATGCGCAAGTACGCCTTTGAGGCGCTCCGTTATCTGGGCGATGGCTCGGAGAATCCGGACAGTCCATTTAACCAGGAAATATACCGGGACGCTCCGATCCTGCTCACGGGGGACAATTTCGGTTGCGGGTCCTCGCGGGAACCAGCGGTGTGGGCCATCGCATCACTCGGCGTTCGCTGCGTAATCGCAGAGAGCTTCGGAGACATTTTCTTTAGCAATTGCTTTCAGAATGGCCTACTTGCGTTGGTGCTGCCGCCAGCTGAAATCGCCCTCCTTGCGAGCGAGGCGAACGGTTCGGCCAACTTCAAGGTAGACCTGACACAGCAAATCGTCACAAGTCCGTCCGGAACTGTCTACCCATTCGACGTAGACCCCATTCGTAAAGAACTTCTTCTTGAAGGACTGGACGAAATCGGTCAGACGCTCAAGTGGAGTGACGCTATCACAGCCTGGCAAACCGCTGACCGGATCGCACGTCCGTGGGTCTGGCAGTCCCCCATCGCCAGGATGCCGAAAGATTAGAAGCGATAGCGGTGGCAACCGGTTCGTGATGGACGACAGGCCAGAGCGAAGACGCGTCTTTGTGTTCTCGCAGCGCCTTAACCAAAAAAACAGTTGGAGATAGAAGTGTCCGTAGAACAAATCCTGAAGCAACTTCCCGAAGCGTATATTCCTGGCGCAGCCGGCGGCCGAAGCTGTGTGTTGCAATTCAACATGTCTCAACCCGCGTACGTCGCAATTGCCGATGATAAATGTGCCTTGACCCATGGAATCAGCGAGAACCCGGATGTGGATCTGACAATGTCCGACGAAAACTTCGTCGAGCTGATGCAGGGTCGGCTCAATGGTGTCATGGCTGTCATGAGCGGCAAGCTGGCTGTTAGCGGCGATCTGAGTCTAGCCAGGCAAATGCTGGAATTCTTCGATGCATCGAAGTTGGCATAGCCCAAGGACGAATCAGGTGCCGAATCGAGTGGTGTGTCCGAAGCGAGAGCCACTTAAGTTCGGGTTACGGATACGCCCACTCATTCATCGGGAAGATCTTCCCGCGTGAGATGAGATTACCGATCGGCAATGGGTGGAGCGATGGCGCCCTCCACCTGCATCGACCGGCAATTCCATGGGAAATTAAATTTCCGTGCACGTAGCGCCACAAATATATCCAGTACAACTATTAAAAATACGGAGACAAAATTGAAAAAACCTTGTTTTGCATTGGCACTTGTGTTAACCACAGTCCAGTTCGCGCACGCACAGTCGGCGGGGCAGTGGTTGCTTAATGCTGGCTGGTTTCACATTGCGCCACAGAGCTCAAGCCAACCCTTGACTGTTTCTGCATTGGCGCGGACTACAACTCAGGCGGGTTCAGGCGCCACTGCGGATAGCGCGGACACCTTCGGACTTACCACGTCCTATTTTGTGACCGATCATATCGCGATTGAAACAGCTCTCGGTATGCCGCCAAAACTTCAAGTGAACGGCACCGGGACACTTGCTTCGTTCGGGGAAATTGGGAATGCTCGGGTCTGGAGTCCGTCCATCATTGTGCAATACCATTTTGGTGCACCGTCGGCAAGAATCAAACCGTATGTCGGTGCCGGAATCTCGTACGTCTGGTTTAACGATATCCACTTAAGCAATGGATTCCAGACTGGCCAGTTTTTGTATTCGCCGTCGACGGGAAACAGACTGGAAGGGCCAACGTCGGTTTCATTGAGTAAATCACTTGCTCCAGTTGTAAACGCTGGCCTGACGTTCAACATCGATTCTCATTGGTCAGTGGGTGTGTCCACGTCATATATCTGGCTATCCACCCGTGCAACGCTGACAACTCACTCAGCGCTGGGCACCGTGACAAGTCAGGCTAAAGTCAAAGTGAATCCCATTGTCAGTTTCGTATCGATCGGCTACCGATTCTGAGCCACTGGTTCAGGCTGCAGAACCGCAGCCTGGAGCCATAACTGCACCTCCTGAGTTCCGCGGCACTCGCCCGTCTGCGCGCACCGTCGTCAGTCCCGTCAGTTAATCACTTGCGCACCGGCATTCAGGTTTCCGGCCAGCGCCACGATGTAAGTCAAAGTTGGAGATTGGTTGAAGTACCCATATACAATATTAAGGAGACTTAATTGAATAAAATGGCGATACCTCTATCACTTGCCATGGTCACTGGCATGGCACATGCACAATCGAGTGTCACGCTGTATGGACTCGCGGGAGGCGGGCTCCGATGGCTGAACAACACCAAAGGCGGCTCGACCCTTCAGTATGCGAGCGTCGAGGCGCCTAACCGCTTCGGCTTGCGCGGTAGCGAGGATCTCGGCAACGGCGTGAATGCGATCTTCGCGCTTGAAAACAGCTTCGCAACCGCCAACGGCACCATGACCAAAAGCGGCGTTCTATTCGACCAGGCCGCTTATGTCGGCTTGACCGGTGCGTATGGGAAGCTGACGTTCGGTCGCCAGCTAACCGCCGGTGAAGACCTCGGAATCGAGCTCGATCCCGATCATGTCGCCGGCGCCAACGTCGCCATTACGCCTAGCGCACTACTCGGCACGAACTTCTTTACTCTCGACACCCGCTTCAACAATACGGTTAAGTATCGTGGCAAATTTGGCGGCGCCGCATTCGCTGCAAGCTACTCGCTCGGCGGTGTAGCGGGCAACACGCAAGCGGGGGCCAGTTATTCGGCGATGGCAACCTACCAAGCCGGACCATTGCTTGCCGGCGCAGGTTATCAACGCACCTATAACGCCGACGCCACGCAGGTCGCGCAAAGCTATCAGGCAGGAGGCTTCTGGCAGATGGGACCGGTGCGGCTCTATATGTCTTACTTCGCGTTGACGGTGAGCGGCAGCAGTTCCAATCCGGCACAACGAAGAGACAGTATCCCGCAAGGCGGCATTGTCTATCAGGTCACACCAGCACTGGTGTTGACGGCCGCTGTCTACGACGACATCGCCAGCAACCTCGGCAATAAGCGTGGCGCAAACGGTCACAAGACCACCGCTTACGCGATCGCAGACTATTTTCTATCCAAGAGCACCGACGTTTATATCGAGTTTGACCGCAATAGCTTCACCGGTGCCTACCGCACCGATCCGACTAATCTGGCGTTGTTCAATCGCAATCCGGCAAGCACCGCGGCCACAGGCGTGTCCGTCGGTTTCACGACGCGCTTCTGAACTCGAAAGGAACCTTCATGAACCTGTTGAACCTGATCAAGATCCCGCCGGCGGTAGCGCTGGCCATAGCCGCCCTTGCGGCGTATGCGCAGCCCGTCAGCAATGCAACCAGCAACGCTTCCATGCGGACACCGGACGTAGGGGCATCAGCACCGTCCGCGAAAGCGGCGCGCGCAGCCAATCGCACGTTGTCGAAGCAGGTGCTCAAAGCGCTGGCACATACGTCTCACCTCGACCCGAGCGGTATATTCGTCAAGGCATCGGATGGTAACGTGACGTTATCTGGCACAGTCACCGATATGGCGCAGATTCCTCTCGCAGTGGAAACGGCGCGGCGGGTCGGTGGCGTAAAGTCGGTGCGCGATACGCTTCGCCTGCAGGACCAGTCATACTGACGTAAGCGACGCCTCGTTCGGATTTACGCCGTCCGCTTCGCTCGGCGCGGATGGCCAGCCCGCACATTGCAAATGCGTCGTTATAGACCCAGGTCACCATTGCGGCGACCTGGATCTGACTACTCAGGTCGCTAGCGATTCAAGTGACCGGCCTTTTGTCGACGGCCCGAGCACTGCAATCGACAACGCAACCATACCCATGCTCGCCGCAATCAACAGCAGCGCGCCGGAGACACCTGCCCTGTTCAGCGCGTACGACACCAGGAAGCCACTGAAAATGCCCGACAGCCTGCTCCACGAGTACACAAAACCAATTGCACGCGCACGAATACGGGTCGGATAAAGCTCTGACTGGTACGCATGGAAGTTATAGGAGAGGGTCGTGGCCCCTAGCGTCACCAATGCACCGGTCGTCACGATGAATATCGGATTGCGCGCTTCGGCAAACAGCAGTCCTGCACCGGCTACCAAGAGGGACGAAACCACAATCTGCCATTTTCGCTCGAAGCGGTCACCATAAAGCAAGGCGATCAGCGGACCACATGGCATCACCAGCGTAATCCCCAGCGTATAGCCCAGGCTGGTTGTCACCTCGAAACCCTGCTTGATCAGAAAACTCGGTACCCAATTGGAGAACCCGTACAAACCGATCGTCTGGAATACGTGGAAGAAGCTCAACATCACAGTGCGCGACAGAAATGGGCGACTGAATATTTCCCAAAACTGACCTGTCTCCACCACTTCACCAGAGGCCGCTTCCAGCGTCGGCAAAGGCTTGCCGGTTTCCCGCTCGGCCCGCCGCTCGAGCTCTGCCACAATCAGCTCAGCCTTCTTCGATTCGCCGTGCGCCGCGAGCCAGCGCGGACTTTCGGGAATACGCCTGCGAATCACCCAGATCGCGACGGCTCCCACTGAACCGATGAGTACGACCCAGCGCCACCCATCGAGACCGAACGGTGCAAGAGGCACAAGCTGCCAGGCGAGGCATGCGATAACCGGCACCGCCAGGTAGGTGATGAACTGGTTAAAAGCAAACGCACGTCCGCGAATATGTTTAGGGACGATCTCGCTCAAATAACTGTCGATGGTCACCAGCTCGACCCCCAAGCCGATCCCGACCATGAAGCGCCAGAAGTTCAATCCGAGTGCTGTCGTCTGGAACGCCATGATCGCCGCAGACACGGTGTACCAGAGCAACGCAAACGTGAATACCGAACGCCGCCCGAATTTGTCCGCGATTGCCCCGAAGAACAGCGTGCCGACGAGCAATCCTGTGAACGCCGCGGCAATGAAGCTCGCTATGCCGCTCATGCTCAGGAAGTTCGTTGTCGTAGCCGTCAGAACACCCGATCGGATAATGCCCGGAGCAATGTAGGCGGTCGAAAACAATTCGTAGAATTCAAAGAAACCACCGAGTGAGATCAGCAGCACCAGCATCCAGACGGATCGCGACACTGGCAGCCGGTCAAGCCGAGCGCCGATCATGCCAGTGGTTTCATTCGCCTCGATTACGCGTATCTGGTCTATATCGGTCGCACCGACGGGCGATCCGATCGAATTGTGTGTCGATGACATTGGCTCCTCCATCTGTATTTTTAGCTATCCACGTCGGTTCTATGCAAGCGCGTCCGTTACGGGTGGTGCCAGCACTTCGATCAGTTCGGCGATGTCATCGAGCCGCTCCATACCCACCACAAGTTCCTCGATGCGCCGCTGGCGCGGCTTGTCGATCACGCCGTCTGTCAGCGCACGGAACTTATCGACAATGACTTCGTTCGACACGTGCTCCAATGGACGGCCTCGCGGATGTCGCAGCAGTTGTTCTTCATGGCTGCCGTCAGTAAACGTAATGCGGATCCGCACGGCTCCGCGGGCAAGCGGGCCATCCCGGTCGAACGCCTCTTCGTGCCGGACCGTGACCTTCTTCATGAATTCCCATACATCGGCGGCATTGACGCGCTCGGGACTGAACTGCTTCATCAGCGCGGCGCCGTCGAGGGCTGCAATTGAGACCGCGTAGGCCATGTTCATTTGCGCGCCGATCGGGGTCAGCGGCTTGTGCGCCTGCCAGCCGCCGTGGTGAAACGACGCGCTTGCGCAATCGAGCTCAATCTTCAGTATGTCGGTTGCAGTCGTGCCGCGCTGCTGCTGGATCTCAAGCACGGCGCTAATCGGACCAAGCAGCGCGCCCATTGCGGAGTAGCGCTTGATCACATATGCCTCGGTCTCCCACTTTGCGCCAAGGTTGGCCGATATCTGCGACGCGTCCGGATCGTGACCCTCGCCGAACGTCGAGAGGAAACCACCATATTCGCGCTCGAAGACCCGTTTGATGCCGGTATATCCGCCCGCCGCCAGCGCCGCGGCATAGAGGCCGCCCCGTGACGCGAAGCCGTGATGCATGCGCTTGGACATAGCTTCGAATTGCGCCGCCATCAGTCCGCCGGATTGCGTGCCGGCTAGCCCAAGCGCATCTTCGAACGCAGCAGCGCTCAGACCGTGCAGCTTACCGGCTGCCGCAGCGCTTGCATGCGTGCCGAAGACCGCGCCCGAGTGCCAACCGCGCGACAACATCTGCGAGCCGTGCAATGCAAGGCCAACGCGAGGTCCCACTTCATAGCCGCACATCGCGGCAAGCAGGAACCGTTCGCCGCTGACCGGACCAAGCAGACTTGCACTGGCAAAGAGCGACGGCAGCACAACCGATGCGGCATGCAGCGGCGCCAACGGATGAAAGTCGTCGAGTTCGAAACCCTGGACGAAGGTGCCGTTAAGCAGCGCCGCAGCAGGCGCGCTGACGCTTTTTCCCCACCCGATCAGGCTCGCGTTCCCACCACCTTCGAGCGCGCTTACCAGTTCCACCGCCTTTCTCGACCAGGGCAATTGCGCGCCGACGAGCGCGCACCCCAACCCGTCAAGCGTCAGGTATTTGCCGCGCTCTAGCGCCCGTTCGGGGATGTTGTCGAGCTGCACAGATGCGAGCCATGTCGCCAATTTCCCTGTCGGACCGTTCGGGTCCGTGGGGCCTGAATGAGCGGAGGTGGTGTAAGACGATTCAATTGAAGAGGCCATGCGTGACGCTTCCTGAAGTTAGGGGACATCGATGACGTTCGTTTACGTGACATGGACAAAACCAGCTTCTGCGGGGAGCCAAATCTGGTATTCATTCATTTGTTGTTATATTATTATGATGACGAACTTAAAAATGCGAGAAGGGTTTACGTTAATCACCTGGCTAGACGCGATGGCGGCAGGACCGTGAACCGGTGTCCGCGACGGATATTCATCAGGCCGACTTCTTGATCGTGGCAACTCGTCAGGAAGGCATGCGCGCTTGTCTTCGACCAACGTCCCGCCGACTTCTTCGCCTTGCGTCGCTGGGTGGCTACACAGTCACCTTAGAAATGACCTCCTCGCCACTAACCCCATCACCCTGTCAATCTGGACTCGCCATGTCGAACCTGATTTCCTCGCTGCCGCTCGCCGGCGTTCGTGTTCTCGATCTCTCTCGCGTACTTGCCGGACCTTGGTGCGGCATGGTACTGGGTGACCTCGGCGCCGAAGTCATCAAGGTCGAGCACCCGAAACGCGGCGACGATACCCGTGATTGGGGCTTGCGAGTCGGCTCGACCGAGACGGCCTATTTCAACAGCGTCAACCGCAACAAGCGCTCGGTGAGTCTCGACCTGCAAACCGCCGAGGGTCAGCAGATCGCGCGAGAGCTGGCGCAAAGGAGCGATGTCGTGATCCAGAACTTCAAGTTCGGCGGCATGGAGAAGCTGGGCCTCGGATACGAGCAACTGAAGCAGGAGCACGAGGACCTGATCTACTGCTCGATTTCCGGCTACGACCGCACTGGGCCGGAAGCTGCGCGTCCCGGCTACGATCTCGTGATTCAGGGCGAGGCCGGGCTGATGGCGCTAAACGGTGAAGCCGATCAGCCGCCTTTGAAGTTCGGCATTGCCGCCGTCGACCTGTTCACCGGGATGTATTCCGCCCAGGCGGTACTCGCAGCGCTGTTCGAGCGCCAGAAGACCGGTAAAGGACACCACATCGAAATGGCGCTTTTCGATTGCGGCCTGATGATCACCGCTTACTACGGCCTGGAAGCACTGCTCATGGGCGAGGACCCGCCGCGCTACGGCAACGCGCATCCGTCGATCGTGCCCTACGGCGTATTCGGCGCGGCCGATGGACCGCTGGTCATCACCGTCGGCAACAACGGCCAGTTCATGCGTTTCTGTCGCGAAGTGATCGAACGCCCCGATCTCGCTGAAGACGAGCGGTTCCAGACGAACATCGGTCGCGCGGCGAATCGCGAGGTTCTCGTACCCGAACTCAACCGCGAGATTGCTCGGCGACCACGCCAGGTATTGCTTGCGCGCATGACTCAGGCCTGCATTCCATGTGGCGAAGTACTCGGTCTTCACGAGGCGCTCACCTCGAAGCGTGCAACGGATGCCGGGCTCGTGACGACACAGCCGCATCCGGAAGTCGGCAGCACGCCTGTCCTCGCTCCGCCCTATCGCTTCGACGGTGCGCGCTTACCGGTACGAAGCGCACCGCCGCAACTCGGGGAAGGCACGGAAGACGTTCTTCAGTCGCTGCTCGGGTTGTCGGACGAACGGCTCGCGCGGTTGAAGGCCGACGGTGTCGTTTGACGCGGTATTGCGTCTCGCCGCTACGGTACGGTCGATATCTACGCGACAGCGGTCTGTTCGGTGCCAACGTCTCAATCATTCCAAAGCTCATCCCCGGCGAGAAAGCGCAGAAGGCGCTTGGACTCGTCGTCGATGAAGACGTGAAGTCAGTCGGAACGTCGGGCCGGAACCTCGAGAAATCTATGCCGCTTCTGAAGCAAGCCGGCGTGACGATCAACTGATCCGTATCCCTGACGCCGCACAGTTCGTGCAGGCGTCGACTATCAATTCAAGGAGAGCTGCATGAAAATCCTGGTGCCAGTCAAGAGAGTGGTCGATTACAACGTGAAAGTCCGGGTGAAGTCGGACGGCACGGGCGTCGACATCGCGAACGTGAAGATGTCGATGAATCCGTTCGACGAAATCGCGGTTGAAGAAGCGGTGCGTCTGCGCGAAGCGGGCGTGGCAACTGAAGTGATCGCCGTGTCGGCGGGTGTGGCGCAGTCGCAGGAAACGCTGCGCACGGCGCTGGCGATCGGCGCGGACCGCGCGATCCTGATCGAGTCGAACGAAGATCTGCAGCCGCTGGCTGTCGCCAAGCTGCTCAAGGCGCTGGTCGACAAGGAACAGCCGCAACTGGTCATCCTCGGCAAGCAGGCCATTGACGACGATTCGAACCAGACCGGCCAGATGCTGGCTGCGCTGGCGAA